>JBMDZZ010000002.1:0-609418 GCA_048816425.1 Oligoflexus sp. FD111 | reverse complement strand
TGACTGTTACGTAATCTTAATTCGTTTGCGTCTTGCTATTCAGTTTTCAAAGAGCAGACCACCTATGCCGTTCACCCCTTTTGGGTCTTCCGGCTTCTTAACTCCCGATTTTTTCTGGAAGTCATCAGCGGCGTGAGGATGGTTTATACGCAGCTACTTATTTTCCGTCAACCCAAAATGTGAGAAAAATTTATAAAAAAATTAAGGTCATATATACATAATTCAAAATGACTGTTTTATACCCTTTTTAATCTTTAATGGAGGAGCTGATTTTTCCATAGACGCTCAACAAAGTCGTGGTATGGCAAAATCAAGATTCCATCGTCTGTGCGTCTCGCTTTGGGTTCAAGGCAAACGACGACTAGCTGTTGCACTTCAGGATATTCCACCTTTAGCTGCCGTAATCCTTTTAAATGATCTGTCTTAATCTTTTGTGACGATTTTACTTCTACTGCAAGTTCCATATCTCCAACTATGAAGTCGACTTCGATACCACTGGAAAGATGCCAGTAAAATAACTCGTGCCATTGACCGAAATAGCGACTATAGGCGTGGAGTTCGTGAAAGACCCAGTTTTCAAATGCTTTCCCAAATGCCTCCTGACCCGGTTCCAGATTTTTTCGGCGACTTAATGCATTAACAACACCTACATCATCAAAGTAGAATTTTGGCGACTGAATTGTTCGTCTCTTTGGACGCCGAATGAATGCTGGAAGTTCTCTACCTATCAAAGTATCTGACAAAATCTGAAAGTATTCTTTAACGGTGGGGCTCGAGACCCCAACATCTCTGGCGATCGTCGAATAGTTGACTATTTCCGTATCACTTAATGCAGCAACCCGCAAAAACTCCGAAAAAACAGGGAGATTGCGTACTAATCCTTCTGCAGCAATTTCCTCTTTTAGGTAATCATTCACATAGGATCGAAGGTATGTTTGCGCACGATCCGGATTAAGGTAATGTCGTGGGAGATATCCTGTATTCAGCATCCGTACCAAATCCCATGCATCACCGCACTCTGCGGCCACCAATCCCGTGAGTTCGAATCGCAAAGCCCTTCCGCCAAGCAAGTTAGCATGGCCACGTTTCAACTTTCGAGCACTTGATCCACATAGAGCAAACGAAAAGCCATAACGCTCTATCATGAGATGCACTTCATCCAGTAAAGCTGGTACTTTCTGAATTTCATCTATGAAAACCCGCTCAGGCCGTGGGCTTAGAGCCAGCAGTGTTTCTCTTAAAAGATGTGGTTTCTCGGTCAAACTAACGTACTGATCTGCCTGCAAAAGATCAACGATGTAGGCATCTGGAAAAAGCTGGCCCAACAAAGTTGATTTACCAGCTTGCCGAGGCCCCCAAAGGAAGATGCTTTCTTCAGGTCCAGCATCTATTTTTATCATCCTTTTCAGCAACTTAATGATCCTTAAAGTTTAACTTTAGAATTACATGTATTTTAAAAACACAACTTTAAAAATACAAGGAGCATTTCACGAAAATGATATCTTTTGATATAAAGCTGATCTTATCTTCGCAACTTAAGTACTCTCAGGTCCGAGACGTTGAGGGATTTTTGCACGATTTATCACATTATTTACAGTCTACAGCTGAGTGATATCGCCAGATTTGCCCTCAAGGAATCCAAAGCTAGAATTTTCCAAAAAGTGCGTATATGACAACAAGGTTGTCGCTAGTCCACTAACCCCCGTAGCCTGGTCGAGAGTATGTTAAGTCGAATCCGCAATTATTTCCGCACCGCACCAACTGTCCATCAAATTGCCAACTTAGAAGAACGGCTCGAAGGCCGAATCCAATCACTGGGCGAGCAGCTTGAGGAGATTGGCGAAACGAGCGCTGCGTCTCAGAAAAGTATGCGGCGTATGCATTTAAGCCTGGATCATTACGGAAAGTTATTGAAGGAAATGCAAATTGCCATTGCCGCTGTCGAAGCTAAACTCAGCACCCCAGCCCAAAGGCAAGATGAACAAAAATTACAGCTTTCGCCTTCAGTATTTCTAACCATGCTAGATCATCTTTCTCAAGTAACTGGTATCAACAGTCATTCCAGTGATAGTCACAAGATTCTCTCTATGATTGGCTGGTCAGAAATAGCCCACGCTGGAAGCGCTTATCATCCGATCGACTGTGAGATTGTGGAGGCCATTAATACCACTGAAGTCGAAGCTGGTCAGATCATGTCCGTAGTCCAGCAAGGCTATCGCGATCATAATCAAAACTGCATTCGCAAAGCCAAGGTAGTCATCGCCCGACGACCTTTTGAGGCCGAGCAAGTCGAACAACTGCAAAGTAATCCCTATCAGGAATACTCATAAAAGGGACAATATTTATGAAGGTCTATGGAATCGATCTTGGCACCACCAACACCTGTATCAGCACCTTCGTCGACGGCAAACCAGAAATGATCACCATCGACAATGCACCGACTTTTCCCTCCATTGTAGCCTGGGATGGAGAGCAAATCCTGGTCGGGATTGCTGCCAAAAACTATAGCTTTTTGTCGCCTCAATCAGCTGTTCGATCCATCAAACGCAAAATGGGACAGCTAGATTTTCGAGCGACACTCGGCGATCGGCAGTTATCCCCGATCGATATTTCAGCAGAAATTTTGCGTTATGCCGCGCACAAGGCCGAAGAAGCCACTGGAGAAGAGGTCAAAAAAGTTGTCATCACTGTTCCTGCCTGGTTTGGTGACGAGCAGCGAAGAGCGACCATGGAAGCAGGCACTGTTGCTGGCTTGGATGTGCTGCGCATCATCAACGAACCCACCGCAGCTGGTTTGACTTACCAACTGGCTCATAGCAGCAATTCCCAGCCAACAAAGGAGCATTGGCTTATTTATGACCTAGGGGGCGGCACCTTTGATGTTTCGGTGTTGCAAGTCTCCGGTGATTATAAAGAGGTTCTAGCTTCAGCAGGAAACACCTTCCTCGGTGGTGATGACTTCGATCGGCTTCTCGTCCAACACATTGTGACACAAGTTCGTGATCGCCAAAACCTGGATCTGAACGAAGATGAAATTGCGATGGCACAGATTCGCCATCAAGCAGAACAATGCAAAATAGCGCTCTCAACTGAAGCGGAGTTTGAGCTCAAAGCCACGATTCAAGTCCATCAACAGCCCGTTCTCATCGATATGACCATAGAAAGATCTGAGTTCGAAGAAATGATCTTGGATTTGATTGAATCCACAATCAACAAGGTTGAACAAGCGCTTTCTGATGCTAAACTCGACAAAAGTCAGATTGATCGCGTCATTCTTGTGGGAGGCTCCTCCCGCATCCCGCTAGTGCAAGAAAAGCTACGCACCGCACTGAATATCAGCCCCGAATTTTATGTGGACCCAGATCTTTCTGTAGCCATGGGCGCCTGTATCCAGGCTGCCTTGGTTGTAGGTCTAAGCTGTCAACAAATAGTCGTCGATATCTGCCCCCATACCCTTGGTATTGCAACTCTTGGCGAAATGGATAGCGATCCGGAAAGTATGATTGATCGCGACTACCCCTTAACTTTTGCGCCGCTGATTCAGCGCAATAGCCGGCTTCCAGCAAAAATGACAAGAACTTTTTACAAGATCGCTCCGCTGCAAGAGACCGTGGAGATTGTTGTCCTGCAAGGTGAATCGGCTCGCACGGATGACAATAAGTTGATTGGTCGATTTATGTGCCCCCTCGAGCGAAATTCAGATTTAGATTTTCATGTTAGTTTTTCTTATGACATCAATGGCATCATTCAAATTTCCGTATCGCAACATCATGGCCAGCAACAGCTTCGCCAATATACGATGAACACAAATAAATCAGTTGCTTGGAATAGCGAAGAGCCTTCTATTCCTACCGATCAAGATCTCGTCTTGGATACGGAAGCCTCAGGTGTTGATGAAGACCAACAGGTTTCCAATTATTTACTCCAAAAAATTGAATCCGAACTGCAAAAATTTAGCGCTAGCGAACAATCCGAGGTAAGAGCCAAGGTGAGTGCTTATCGCGAAGCATTATCTGAGCAAGACGATGAGCGCCTGGATGAGCTGGAAAGCCAACTATACGACTGGCTCGAGAAAACAGAAAGCTTTGAGGTACCCCATGGGCCGGAATAATCAGGCTAGACGCAAAGAAAAGAAGCGAAAATCTGGACGTGGCAAAGGGCGTAGTCGCAGCCCTGCGCTAAACCAAAACGAGATGCTTAATTTGCAAACAATGGAGCTGATGGCAAATTTCAGCTTAAACCCCCAAGCCTATCATCCTGATATGGTCTTTGCCGAGATTCATCAGATCAACGAAAACAACTCCAGTCCGGTCTGGTCATTTCAAAGGCAGTTAAGTGAGCTACTCATCCAGGGACGAATACCTCAACCGACTAGCCCATCCATATCGGTTAAAGACTTCTATGAACTTTTTGTATCAAGCTCATTTGCTGAAAATTTAGGTCAGATCCAACTCTATGCAAAAGCTTTTCAGCAAGCTGATCTAACTCAGTTTCTATTTGACTATTACCAGAATCGCTCCGCGGAAAACTTTGCCACAATGGACATTCCAGCACTGGCGTTACTTATTCTCGAGAACAAGCTGCCGGAAGAGCATCCAGCCACGACATACTTCTTTGAGCAAATTAATGACTGGTTGACAGATCTACCACAGGGAAAAGAGCTCGATTTCAGCAAAATTTTTTTCTACAAACGGGGCAAGCCGAGTCAAGCCAGTTTGAAATCTCTCGAACAGACCTTAATGGTATTGGAACGCTATCACAATTATCCACTGACCCGACAATTACTTCAGCCTTTTTTCAAACAGTTTATCAAACGCCGCCTAAGGCAGATCGAGTTAAAAGTCTTTGACAAATTTCCACGACTTCGCTCCATTTACCTTGAGCACGAACTTCCAGAAAAATCCACAGACAAGCCGGATACTATCGACGTGCAAGATATCGATGCGCCAATTTTAAAAAAGCTGATGGAGAAATCTAAGTCGATTCAAAACTATCAAGAGCATATCTTATCCCTACTCATCCACTGGCGACTTGTCAGCCAACAAAGAGAAGTCAAGCGAGGACAGGAAAACAAGCTAGCCTTTTCAAACCTTTGGTCGGCACTGAACCGGGGGGTTCGCCCAGATCAGAAAGCCTTCGCCGAATCTGTCAAAGCGGAAATGCTACGTTTTTGCCTGCATCGGCTTAAAAGAAACCCAGAACAGCGATTATCGAAGAAAGAAATTGAAGTTTTCCACGACTTCGCCCCGGAGCATCCGGTCTTTACCTGGCTTGCTTATGCCGAAAGTCGGTTTCGTGAGCGTAAGCTACTAAAAGACCTGCCGTCAAGTTCCCCATCGATGGATCCAGATGTATTTCTCACCCTCATGAACCAATATGGGTTGGCAACGCGTCCGGAATTCATTGAACTCTATTTTGATCGTTTACCTCGTGAGGCTAAGCGAGAAATTCTAATACCGTGGCTGAGATACCACTCCAAGCTACCCAAGCGAGATATCGATGGATTTTCCTATCGGGCAGATTTTAGCGAAAGACGGGACTTATGCCTGAAACTACTGAAACCGCAACAATTTCCAGTTAAAGAACTGTTCACGGCAACTCATCTGGAGCCCGAGCTCGTCGCTTGGAGTCTGGTCTATCTGCACAAGCACAATTCTCTAGACTTCGAGAACATACACCCTGATTGCCTGCCGACTTTCCTTGATTTTCTTTTGCAATATCAAGATGTGCTTTTTTATCACGAAGCAGGTAAATCAATCCTCCTTGAGCTCATGACAAAGATGACGTCATTAGGTCATCCCCAAACGCTGGCACCGCGATTGATTCAAATCCATCAAACCTTCTCGGACCCAAAGACTCATGCAGCGCTTGTGAGGATATTGGAATATCGAGTGTCGACGCAAGTAGCCAGCGGTATGTGGAATGATTATTTGAGCCGGATCCAACCAAGAAAAAAAATACAAAAAAATCACCTCCCGCGAAAACGTCACAAACCGCAAAGCTCTCTGGATGATTTTTGGATATAAAAAGGACTTTAAAATATGACTGAATTGGAAGCTCGAAAAATTCTACGACTAGATCCTGAGCAAAATATCAGTACTCATGATGTGGAACAAGCTTTTCATAAGATGGCCCGACGTTATCCGGTTGAACAGTTTCCTGAACGATTCAGTCAGATTCGTCAGGCGTTCGAAATACTCAGCGATCCGCTGGCAGCAGTTCGCCATGTACTGTATGACAATCAGCTCAAGCTTAGCAACTTGATTCAAGTACCTGAGATAAAAAATCCGCTACCTGATACAGCAGAGCAGAAATTTCTGCTGGGTGCTTTACAGGGAACACTGAATTACGTGTTTCATGAGGAATTGACAGAGGAGGATGACCTACCTGATTTGGGGCCAATGACTGATGCCGAATTGGCTGAGATGCTAAAAGCATTGGAAAGATTTTTTTAACGAAAAATAAAGTCAAGGGCCTTGCCTTTCCCGAATTTCCCCGAGCGATGGTGATATTTGGACTTGGTGGGGGAATTGATTGCCTCAGATCAGTCGAATGGCTGCAAGATAAGCATATTTATTACTGGGGTGATCTTGATAATCACGGATTTGCCATTCTTGCCAGACTGCGGGAGTTTTTGCCGAAAACGAAATCGATCTTAATGGATCGCCAGACACTGGACTCACACCGGGATGCCTGGGGAACTGAGCCTAGTCCGAAGCTTAGTGGGTTTCCCTGGGAAATGTTGACAGGTGATGAGCAAGAAGTGTTTCAATATCTGCAGGAGGCCATTCCTGGCCAGCATCTTCGTTTGGAGCAGGAGCGTATTCGTTTTCCTTGGCTTATTGAAAGCTTGGAGAAATTAAGGGACAGATCTATTTCAAAAAGCCTCTAACCACGTAGTCGTAGAGGTGGTCGTAGAGGTAGTCGTGGTCGAAAAAATCTCTCAACACCGTCCATTTTAAACAACCACCTTCTAACACGTACACGTAAAACTGATCATGGTTGCTTAATCACATGACATCTTTGGATGTCACTGGCCGCCGAATATTGATTCGAAGTAGCGTTCATAGTTGATAACGGAGGAGGTAACTATGCGCTATAAAGAATTGGATGTTTACAAATGTTCGATCAAATTTCTAGCTCTGGCCTGGCAACTTACCAAAGAATTTCCACGAGGCAATGCTGAACTAGTTGATCAGCTAAAACGTGCATCCCTTTCCGTGCCATTAAATATTGGTGAAGGAGCTGGGCGAAGAACAAGAGCTGACAGTGCTAAGCACTACAGCATCTCTCGAGGGTCTGCTATGGAATGCAGCGCTGTCCTTGATGTCCTGGAAGTTTTGGAATTTGGTGATCAGCAAAGGATAAGGGAAGGTCAGCAACTTCTCCATCGTATAGTCTCGATGCTCTCGAAAATGTGTGTCAAATAACATTTCGTCCACGACCACGACCACGATCACGTAGAGGTGGTCGTAGTCGTGGTCGTGGTCGTGGTCGTGGACGAAATTGTCTCACCCCTTAAAAGTAATGCGTCATTCTAAAATCTAGAATGATATTCTAAAATTTAGAATGCACTTTTCAAATCGAACTCTGATCATAAGCGTTACATAAAGAGTGCGATAGCTGCGGTGTAAGTCCCTCTCCCAATATGGCCATAAAGCTGATAATGTATTTCCCCAAATTTGAAAGAACTTGCATTTTCAAGTACTTATTGAGATATTGAAGTCATGGTTCAAATAACTGCCATAAATTTGAATAGGAACTTCATTGAATTACAATAGACTGATTTCACTAAAAAAAAATGTCGACAAATCTTTCTTCCTCTGGGGTTCACGCCAAACTGGCAAATCCACCCTATTGCGTACCCTCTACCCGGACGCCTATTACATCGATTTATTGAAATCAGATGTATTTGCGCAATACACAAGGAATCCCAGTCGCCTTCGAGAGATCGATACTAAAGCCGCAATCATCATCATCGATGAAATCCAAAAAATCCCCGAGCTGCTTGACGAAGTTCACTGGTGCATTGAAAATCAAGAACTAGTCTTTGGATTATGTGGCTCAAGTGCTCGTAAAGTGAAACGCGGCCATGCAAACCTACTAGGAGGACGAGCACTTCGATATGAACTCTATGGACTTAGTGGCGCGGAAATTGGTTCTTCATTTGATTTAATTCGAATATTGAATCGCGGCTATTTACCAAACCACTATGATAGCAGTGACGAAAACATCAAGCGTTTGATGCTATCTTATGTGGGAGACTATCTCCGCGAAGAAATAGCATCCGAAGGCTTAGTTCGTAATCTGACCATGTTTTCAGACTTCCTGGAGATGGCCACGCTATCTGACTCTGAAACCATCAACTTTAGCAGTTTCGCTCGAGATCTAGGTGTCTCTGCTCATACTGCAAAAGAATACTTCAATATACTGATCGATACCTTGATTGCATGGTACCTGCCCCTGTATCGGAAACGTCCCAAACGCAAAGCCGCCGCGAGTACCAAACTCTATTTCAGTGATGTTGGCATCGTCAACCTCTTGGCAAAACGCGGGGAATTAATTCCAGGGTCCGAGTTGTTCGGTAAGGCCTTTGAAAACTGGATTGCCCATGAGCTGCGTTGTTATAATCAATATAAAGATCGTTTTCAGGAACTTAGCTATTGGCGTTCGAATTCCGGTGATGAAGTTGATTTCATAATCGGGGATGGCCTCTGCGCTATTGAAGCAAAAGGGGTTACGCGCTTGCGGGATGAACACTTTCGGGGCTTACGGGCGATAACAAAGGATCTTCCTAATGTTCAACAAAGAATATTGGTCACTTTTGAGGGTGATGCTTTAGTTAAGGAAGATGGAATTCGGGTTATCAATCATCGTGACTTTATAAATGAACTCTGGAATGGCCTCTTATTTTGACCAAGGTGCTTAGACTTTGAGCTATTGAACAAAGGGTAATAAAAATAGAAAGACGGAAAGTGACTTGGTACCACATCAAAAAGTCGTTCTCGCATCCAGTTAAGATAACAGCATCTCCAAGTCCTCAGAAGTCATCGACCGCAAAAAACCACCTTCTGCCGAAACCACAGAATCACTCAGCTCTTTCTTTTGCTTTTGCAGTTCCAAAATTTTTTCTTCCACCGTACCTTTGGCAATAAGACGATAAGCAAAAACTTGCTTTTCTTGCCCAATACGATAAACCCGATCAATGGCTTGAGCCTCAACAGCTGGATTCCACCAAGGATCAAGAATAAAACAATAGTCGGCCGCAGTCAGATTCAAACCAACCCCTCCAGCCTTCAGGCTGATAAGAAACACCCTGCACTGCGAATCCGTTTGAAAGCGATGCACCTTGTCTTCACGTTTACGCGTCTTACCATCCAGGTATTCATACAAAACACCACGTTTTTCCAGTTGCGACCGAACTATACCGAGCAACTTGGTAAACTGGCTGAAAACCAAAGCCTTATGACCGCTTTCTATCAATTCCTCGATCTGATGCATCAGCAAGTCCAGCTTGCCACTTGATGCTCCAGCCCGTTTTGCATCAAGCAAACCAGGGTGACAGGCTGCCTGACGCAAACGAAGCAAAGCTTCTAGAACATGCATCGATGATCGTTCGAAGCCTTGCTCAGAAATTTTTTCCTGCAAACTCGCCCGATAATAGTCCCGAAGCTGGTTGTATTCCTTCTTCTGCGCTCCGTTCAATTCGCAATAGACCGTCTGTTCAAATTTATCCGGCAGCTCGGTTAATACCTGCTCTTTCGTTCGCCTTAAAATCAACGGGCGTAAACTACGGATCAATGGCTCCACTTCTTGAGCGTCTCGGCTGCGAGCTAAATCCTGCACACCCTTGGAGCCAAATAAGCCTGGGTTTAAAAACTCAAATATCGAACCCAACTCACCTAGGTGATTCTCAACCGGAGTTCCGGAAAGGGCTAGGCGATGCTCTGCTTGCAAACTCCTCGCAGCATGAGCCGTCTCAGCCTTATAGTTTTTAATCGTTTGAGCTTCATCAAGTATCACATAAGCAAATGGGTAGTCTTGTAGCAGATGATAATCACGACGCAAAACTCCATACGTTACCAATACCAGATCAAATGACTGGAAGGCCTCCAAAAGGACATGTCGCTCACTGCCCTCAAAAGCTACTAATTTTAGCTTTGGTGCAAAGCGCAGGGTTTCTTGCTTCCAGTTATACATCAAAGTCTTTGGCACAACGACGAGCGAGGGTTTAGGGTCTTGGCGCTTTCGTCGGCTGTGAAAGGTCTGCAACATGGCTAGAACTTGTACCGTCTTGCCAAGGCCCATATCGTCGGCAAGACAGCCACCGAGGCCAAACTCCCTTAAAAAGTTCAACCAAGCCAAACCATCCATTTGATAGTCGCGCAATTCGCCTTGGAAGCTGGCATTTGGTTTCACAGGTTTAATCCCCTGAAAGCTACGCAGGTTTTTCCGGAATAGACTAAAACCTCGATCAACTTCTAAGTCTTCGGATATAGAATCCAACATGAGACCTTGGGACCTATGAAAAGCCAATCGACCTGAACCTGCGGAACTTCGTCGTCCATAGCGGGCTATAGGTGCAAAACGCTTCACCCATTCTTCAGGCAACAGGCCAAAGCTACCATCATCCAGTAGAACCAGTGACTGACCCTCTTCCATCGCTCGAAGCAGCCGCGGCAAATCAATCAAGCTACCGTCAAAGTCTGCCTGCGCATCCAACTCAAACCAGTCTATACCTGAAGTTTCTACCTTAGCTCTCAGGTGGCTCGCAACTTTCAATTGACGACCTTCTGCCTCAATGATCCAGCCTTGTTGAAGCCAGCTTTGACAAAGATCCTTGAGTCTACTCGTCGGAAACACCAGAATACCGTCCTTTTTAAAAACAACATCCTGATCAAGCAAGTCAAGAACATACGCCCTTTCCTCTTGCTCCTGGCGTTGCACTAAAAGACGATCGCTGCGAACAGGAGCAACCGAACTCCTTTCTCCCCAGCGAAAACTAGCCCATTCACCATAATCAAATCTTAGCTCAGCCTGCAAGTCGACACTTTTTCCCAAGACCTCAGGGTTTTTTATGATTATACGGGCTTTAGGACTCAAATCGTTGACATAACGCCAAGGACAGTCATCGGGTAAGAGCAATGATGGCAATGAAGGAATTTGATGCAGCTCATAGATAAACTGATCAATATCTCTGGCATATATAGGAAGTGGCTCGTTTTGATACAGATGCCAAATCCATTCGAAGCGGGAACGATCGATATCTTGTATATGGATGATTCGTCCGGCAGAAATGGCAAAACCATCGATCTGCAAATATTCAAGATTCTCAGCTGCTAACTGTTTATCCCCCTGCTGAAATCCAGCATGCAAACTGTAAGCCGCTCTTCGGCCTCCCACGCCACTACGCTTAATCTCGAGCATAAACTGCCAGGATTCATCTCCATCCCAGGCCAAGGCTTGCTGGCTTGCTAAGTCTTTGAAGTCTTCATCGATAAGGAAAAGACGTTCACTAGCAGCAAGCTCCCTTAGCATATTACTGGCTAAAGCAGGATCTAATCTTATATCGGAGATTACTTGTTGACCGATAGATTCAGCGAAGTCATGACTCTCCACAGTTTTATCTTTGTAGCGACTAGCCCAAATTCGCCGCAATAGGGTTTGCTCAGCATAATCCGACCATTCCTCAGGATTCTGAGGAAGGTGCGTCGCCACGCATTTGTTATCAACAATTTGATAAAACCTGATTTGCAAAAGGTCCTTATATTCAGAGGCAAGGCCAAAATAAATCACTTTTGACTTTTTGTTTTCCTCAGCGTCACGCTTGGCTGGAAGTCTGGTGGAGCTCAAATCCATCATGCGTTGCAAGTAGCGCTGCCAGCCATCAACCTGCGGCAATTGTCTTAGCTCCGACTCGAAGCTTTTGGCGACATGCGTCTCAATTCTTTTTCCGAACAGGTTCGATCCTTTTTTCACATAAGAATGACGCTTCCCTTCGACTAGCTCAGATTCATCAATAAGTCGTAAGTTACGCTGATGATGTACGCCAGCAATAAAAGGACTACCTTCTTCGTCTATCGCCATCAAACTGGCCCAAAGGTGCTTGCAATAGCCCTGGCTTTCACCATATGGGCAATTGCATTGCGCGGCGATTGTCCGAGCATCAACCCAGTAAAACTGGAGAGTGTATCGCTTGGTTCCAAAAACACTGAATTCTATACGATCAGCGGACTCGCTGATGATTTTAACCCGCCCTTTGTGATAATAGTGTTGACCACGAGTGATGATTGGGTAAGAAAAATATTGACGAAAATTTTTTAAGAGGCTCATGATAATGCCATCGATTTACGATAAAAATAATATAAATCCATCTTATTTTAGACCTGTTGCACTTGACTATCCGGGACTTCTGCTTGCCTGAAGCTGCTGGCCGCAATTTTACAGGCGTGATCATAGGACTTGAGAGTTTTCCAAAGTGTAAAGTTGTCTTTGTGAGCAAGTCCATCATCGTGTTTGAAATGATTTCTTGAACAGGTAATGAGATTATCTAAATGATGCCTGATGACCGGATTGGCCATGATCTTCTTAAAAAAATCCCTTGATTTCCTTGAATGGCGAGCCAAGTAATGAGCAATATTTAAGGCAGACTCACGTCCCTGCTCAAAGTCTTCTTCTTCAAAGAAACTGGATCGTTGAAGTCCTCTTTCTGCCATTAATTCCAAAACTGCGAAAGGATGATTGGATAGAGCATAAATAAAATTCACTCTCGCAGTCTGAAATTTACCCTGTTCAAATTGAGCGAACGCGATAAGAACATGCTCAAGCGCTTCACTATTGGCAACTGCAGCTATCTCCGCACATTGCCACTCTCTGAGGTTTAAATAGATGCAGCTTCGATAATACGAAGCGCGGGCAGTTTCCTGGCATTCTTTTTCGAGCAGATCACAACAGTCCAAAGCTTCCTCATATAAGCCGGCACGAATTAAACTAAGGCACAAGTTACTAAGTCCCCGGATATAAGGTCTGGTGCGCAAGTCCAACCAATACTGGCTTTTCGCCAGTCTTTTGGGAAACAGCTTTCGACCGACTTCCACGGCTTTGCGAAAACTTGCCACAGCTTCCATAGGAAGTGATCTTTTCAAATAAATTAGTCCAAGATAATTGTAACCTTCCGCATAATTCGGGAAACTATTACATAGAAGGTGAAACGCCGCTTCAGCTGAGGCAAAATTTTTACTACGGAAAAGTTCTTCCGCCAAGTATTCAACCTGCGGATCAATATGTTTGGCTTGCATCGTCTGCCACCAGTAAAACTCATTATCTGGCGTCTCACTCTTGCTAGCGGAATCGATATCTCGGATTCTCAAGTCGATAATTGATTTGAGAAATTCCAACTGTGTCGGTGCGTGGAAATGATCTGACCAGCCGTCGGCTTCGACTCTGGGGTGTTTACGATCAGTTGTCGGGCAAAATTAAAAAAACTTTCTTTAAAACCTGTATCGAGACGTTGCTGCCGGTAATCAGCTAAATCAGGAAGAATATGCAATTGATCTGCGATTGATCGATGTATCGTTTCCCAATTAAACCTGATGTTAGGATATTCCTCTTCAAGAAGCGCCTGAAACATTTGCTTCTGGTTTTTATGCCCTTTTCCTATCGCTCTGAAGGCTTCGGCCTTCGAATAGAAGGTGAATAAAACCTTTTGAGTCACTTTACCAGCTTCCCGTACGCCGTGGACTATCACTACTTGCTGACCTTTTTGACGGACATAAGCCATAGGCACCTCCTTAGTCGGCAAGGATGTAGCACTCGGCGCTTTGTTGTGCAAATAAATAATTTATGCACAACAAGGTGTACGTTTGTGACTTATTCTAATGTGGACTTATTCGCGCCCCGTACCCGCCACAAGCTCATCAAGACCATAAGCTTTGATTACACCGATTTTTTGCCGAGCTATAATTCTTGAATGATCCTCCTCTGGAACTGCTGGGGCACATAAAGCAAAGTCCCTGGGCCAAGACGCATAGCGATTAAAGGACTGTTTTTTAAGAAATAGAAAACAAATCCTGAAATACGTGCTTTTCATGGGAAGATATTTGAATTTGATTGTAAAACGCTGAGAAGTAAGTTTTTGTCCACTATTTTAACGGTTAATATTAGTCGAGGATTCCAGATGTTTCCACCAATGAGCATCCCAAACGTCAAAAAGGTGTACATGTACCCGAAACCAGTTCCAATGAACTGGGGCGATAAGAAATTTTGTCAGTTAGCAAGTGAAGAGATGGGAATCGAGCCTACTGTTGGCAAAGTCTTTCTATTTTATAATAGGAAAAAAGATCAGCTTAAGATCTTTTTCCGTGACACAGACGGTGCTCAAATTCTTCACAAGTGGCTTCCGAACAACACTTTCCTCTTGCCAGCGCCAGAGCAAGACAAGCCATTCATTGCCATTGAGCGGAAGAATCTAGCAAAAATTTTCAAAACCGATATTTTTTAGATCGATAAGTTCAGACTAAGTGAACAGAGTGAGTCACAGTATAGGCCGTACGATGAATCAAAATGCGTATGAAAGGTTTCTTATCTTTGATGATTAGCGTCCGGCCTTCAGTCCGCAAATTTTTGTCTGCTCTGGATAGCTTTAGTTGCTGATATCTTTTAGAAAAACATTACAACAACCATGACTTGAAATTTTCATGTATTTTTCAATCAGTGGTTAAAATTTTTATAAACGATTGTTATTATTAAACAATATACCATCTCAAAGCTTTTTCCTTTGGGGGCCAAGGTAAGCCGGAAAGTCCACCCTATGGAAACGGCAATATACGAATGCGCTGTGGATTGACCTTCTCAATACCGATATATATGGTCGATTTGCACGCGACCTTTCGTTGCTCAGATCCGAAGTAACCGCTCTGCTGAAACGAAGTGACTTATGCGCCATTGATAAAATTCAAATGCTGCCGATCCTGCTAAACGAAGTGCACTGGTTAGTTGAAAATCAAGGCATCGTATTTGCCTTATCATCAGATCCTAGAAATCGGCATGCTTCTCGTTTTAACCTAAGCTCTCGTGCACTCCAAACTGGGATAGACCTTGCTTCAGATCAACAATTTCAAAACTAGCAGAATAGTTCTGCGCAAATTTGGAGCGCAGGAACTTTAGCTCTAGCTGCTTGCTGAGAGACTCAATCTCCGCTTTTTTCAAGTCCCTGAATTTCAATTCTGAGATGATGATATTCTTTCCTGAACCATCGGCATAACGCACACAGTCGAATTTACAGCTGCTTTCCCAATAACGCTGAGATTCATAAAAGAGTCGTCGATATTCAGCCTCAAAAACATGGGAAGCATGATCATGGATCAGTTTCATTTTTTGCTCATTGTCATACTGTCGCCACAAGGTTCTGTGGGGCGAATAGACAGAGTACCAAAACAACAAGACAGGGTCAGCGATTGAATATAGCGTCCTTTTCGTTGACCGTGTGCTTTTCCCAAAGGGAATTTCGCGGGTCAAAAGTGAGGCATGAAGCAAAGTTTCGAGCGGCTTGGAAAGTGAAGTCTGTTTGATTCCCAAGCGACTTGCCATTTCTGAAGGTCGATAAACCCCGCGACCAACGAGTTCAAGAATGGATTTTGCTTGTTCACCTGAGATATTTTCATCTTTCATGAGTCGATCTGGTTCGCACTCAAGTCGCGCTCCAGTTTCAAAGTAAAGAGTGTCAGCGCTTTCAATAAGGGAACTCTCGGCATCAATAAATTCCCAATATTTCGGCACCCCTCCAACCAGGGCATAGCGAAGAAAGTTTTTCTGATCCATTGGATCGAGATTTTTTGCGCTGCAAAAGTATTCATAATTCATTGGTTGAATATGAAGGATTTCGCCAGCTCGCTCATAAAGTGGCGATTTGCTGGAAAGAAATAAGCTATGCATCATGTTTTGCGACGAACCTGAGAGTATGATGCGCAAGTTAGGAGGACAGTTATGATCGATAAATTTTTGCAAAATCGAGGGCAATGAGGCTTGGGCTTTTACCAGATAAGGGAATTCACCCAAAACCAATATGGCAGGCTCGGTAACTCGGCTCAGTAGGCGAAAAAAATCAAGCCAGCTCGATATTTCAACTTCCGGAATGAGAGGAGCAATGTCCTGACAAATTTGCGCGACCTGCAAACTTTCCGAACCTTCTATGGCTTGGCTATAATATAGCTTAACTTTTCTTTCGGTGTGGTTCTGACACTTTAGAATCAAGGCCGTTTTCCCAATGCGTCGCCTGCCAAAAATAACTAGCAAATTTGATGTGGAGTGAGATATTTTCTTTATCTCTTTGTATCTATTAACAAATTCCACATATTACTCTCGCTAAGGCAGAACGTAATGATTACTACCAACAATTATCTCTGATAGAAATAATTGTTGTAAGACTAATAAAATAACGTGTTGCTGCCCTTGAGAAATTCTCAGACCATTAACCGAGGAGATCGATAACTGCTCTCGGATCAATCCATCGATCAAAATATACAAGGCGCGCATTAGCGGGCCAATCATCGCTCGCCGCTAAGCGTTTGGACACACAAATAATCAGATTCTGTATGTTTGAACGCTTAAGGCCTTCAATTTTCTTTTGCAGATAAGTCGTCGTCCAGTAACCAACAATCTCCAACAACCAAACCTTGCGCCTATTCGTGCGATGTTTTATCGCAAAATCCGGAAAGATGAGATGCCTCCCTGCCTTAATCGCATGCGGCTCACGAATGAGATCAAAATCAGCCGTCGCTCTCAGAAAATCGCGGGTAAATCTTTGTTCAATCTTGCTGTCATATATAGAGCACTTAGCAGGTTTGATAGGATCGCCTGAACGAATCGTCCATGCTTGCAGACGCTCACCATTTGGTACGATCGCCGTCAAACAATATTGATTACAATTTGGCAGAAAAGGCAAAACTTCAACCAACAATCGCCCATAAAGTCGCGCATGTCTAAAAATACTAAGAGGTCCAGACAAGGATAGGCGGGCTTCATCTTTGAAATCATTCTGAAGAGGACTAACGACACATACCAGACCCCTTAATTGGGCCTGCCTGACAATCGGGCGAATTTGGCCGCGCATGAGTATTTCTAATTGCTGACTTCGTTGGATGATGCTCTTTACCAGATAAGTATTTGCTATCAGCATAATTTCAGAAATGGAAAGATCTTCTCGGACATCGGGTACAAGACTTTCCGAAGCTAGGTCAGAGAATAAAATAGAATCAAGTTTTTGGTCACTGGCAAGCTCTTCATTCAAAAAACTGTTTTTAACACGCCCTAGAATTTGCTCACGACGAGTCCGAATTTCAGCAGCCAAATCGTTCATTGCACTTGGCCAAGATTCCGACTCAGAACAGAAAAAAAGTGCCTGTCTAAGATCCTGAATTTTTTTCTTTGGATACCGTGGTCTTTCTTGAACAAAATCTTTTAATGCTTTTAACACAATTCGCAGTTTACTTACTGGGCAGTAAAATGGAAACGGCTCTTGAAGGCGCTCTAGCCACTCTCGCGCAGGTTTCCCTGCAAATCGTCGATATTCTTCAATCAGTCCCACAATCCACGGTTCATCTCGATCGTCAAGAAATCGCGGCCTAAACTTCTCTAGTTTATCTTGAGCCGTGCTCACGTCTTCGCTCCTTCAGGATTTGCCCGCGACGTCGGGATTGTTGAACCTCGAGGGTATTGGCAGCTAGGAGTTCATAGACCTTGGCCCTTTTACCTTTTGCTGGCTGGAGAACTCGGCCAATTCTCTGGACGTGCTCTCGACCGGAACCTGAGCCGCCAACGATAATTGCGACCTCTGCTTCAGGAACATCAAAGCCTTCATTCAGAACTTTGCATGAAACAAGTGTTTTTATAGTCCCTACACGGAAAGACGTCAGCAGCGCATCACGCTCTCGCTTGCCAATTTCTGCTGTAATTGGCGCAATGAGTAGCTTGCGTGCAATGCTTAAGGCTGTTGCGGAATCGGCTGTGAAAATCAACTTCCGTTGATCTGCATATTGATTCAATAGCTTACAGAGCATAAATAGTTTACGATCTGTCAGCGCTAATGTTCGTTTGGCCCGCTTATGTGCAGCTAATGCTGCTCGACCTGATGCTGATTTTCTTGCTATTCGGACAAATTCTTGCCACAGACCTTGCGGCTTAGCTGCTCGAAAATTGTCAAAGAACTGCCTAAACGCTTGATAATCACTTTGATAAACTAAATTCTCTTTTTGCGTCAGCGGCAAATGAAGACAGGACACCTCGAACTCTGCCAAGACACTACCTGCCAGATCGTTGACCCTTTGCTCGAACACCTTACGGCCTATTAATTCCTCTAGTCGCTGCAAGCGGGAGTCATCTAAAGTTGCTGAAAGCCCAAGTCGAAAGGGTGCTGAGCATGCCTCAAGTGCTTCGTCCCGCATTCCATCCCCAAAATGGTGGGCTTCATCAACAATCAGTAAATCAAAGCGATTGCCAAATGACCAGCCATTGCGGTATGCGCTTTCGAATGTAGCGACTGTAATGGGTCTGATCAGATGCTGTCCATCTCCCAATACTCCTAGCTCACCAGAATAGAATTCACGAATCGCATCCAGCCATTGATGGAGCAATACCCGGGTCGGCACAAGGCACAATACCGACTTCTTCGACCTCTGGGCTGCCGCTAAGGCAATCCTTGTTTTCCCCGATCCCGTGGGTAAACAGATTAAGCCTCTGCCTCCCGCAGCTCTCCAAGCTAATAACGCGGCTTCTTGATAAGTTCTTAGGTCCACCGGAGTCCAACTATTCTCTGGAAACTGTATTTGTCTCACTTGATCCATAGGATTGCCAGGCAAGCTGCGAATTCGCGCTTTGAGTGATGCATACACATGAGCTGGTGCTCGCCAGGCATTGATACGCTTATCCCATTTCATAAGATCTTGTATTGAAGCTGCCATACATGCCGTTATATTACTAATGACTATGGTTCCTCGATCAAACTCGAGTGTTAAGCGTAATTCATTTTGAGTCGTGTTCTCATTCATCAACTTAAATATCGCTAAACAAATGTTTTTTGTCTGGGGACATTTACAAGCCAATGCGGACATTTGAAGATTTGCTTGCTCAATAGCCCAATACTATTTAAGCGGCGGAGGAATCGAACAGACTTAGACTTGGGTGCTTTCCATACAGAAATGGCATTGCACATTGTAAGTGGCGGTTCTGGAGTGGATTGCTAATCTATCGCACTTTAGGGGGTTTAACAGATGGACAATCAGGATATTCGTTGGCAGCAACGATTTGCCAACTTCAAAAAAGCACATGCGCAGCTTGTCAATGCATTGAGCCTAATGGAGCAGCGTCCGCTAAGCGATCTGGAAAAGCAAGGTACTATCCAAGCATGTGAGTTCACCTACGAGCTGGCTTGGAACTTACTTCGAGACTATCTTCTTTGGGCTTCCAAAATCAGCTCGGCTATCATTTCCGGACTGCGGCGGGCTCGTCTTTTCTTGGCTGGTTTTTCTTGTCGTGTCGAGGTCATAACGGCTCCTTATTGACATTATATCGGTCCTCCGATGAGAAGACTGGAGCCAAGTGTGATTACAGGGAGTTAGGGGGGTAAAGTCACAGAAACCTATCTTAAATTTTTACCCAAAGTGGGTCGAACGAGCCCGGACAGCACAATGGGACCGCAATAGTTCATAGGTCAACTAGCATCCACAACCAACTGTTTATGGAAAACGACGTCCTCAGTCTTGGTTTTGGTTGTAAAAATTTCAAGCTCCGCTTCTTGAAAATCCAGCTCTACTTCATCTGAAATTGATGTAACGGTAATACCAAACTCCATATCTTCATACTCCTGCTTTGTATTGAAGCGGAATGTTGAGTAATAAGTCTGCCCTTTTTCCAACAGAATTGGCTCAAACGCAAAAATATTATTGCGCCCCGATTCAGCATTCATCCATTGAAATAATTCTAATGTTCCATTTTTAACTTCAATCCGAAACGAAACAATCAATGCATGATCTGTAGGAATTGTAAGGTACTGATATCCTACAGGAGTAACTCTTGCGTTTTTCTCTTTTAACAAGAATTGACCCAGTTTCCCAAGCTGAACAAATCGACTCGCACTACTATCATCGATTTTCATTTCATTGTGAGCTAAAAACCCCCGCAGTAGATTAATTTGATGAAGATCAGAAGGTACTTCTTTAGCCCAATTATCATGAACAATCCTGTCTCTGTTTGACTCTTTACTTTGGAATAACCTGCAATCATCTATCCGACTGTTACAGATATCAACTGAGCCATTCTCATGTCTCAAACCAACATATTTGGATGGCTCACCAAATGGAACTATGCGTGGTGTGTCGTAAGTTCGAAAAATACTTCGCCCATTGTGTCTGGAAGTAGACTTAATCCAACCAAGGTAATCTAATAAACCAGTACCCACATCATTCATGCTGTACAATTGGTCGAATTCTCTGGATGCTTCATTAGGTAAAGAGATAAATAATGGTCCCCAACGGCGCGACAGTTCATTTTCAAGCCATTCATCTACCATATTTCCCCTAACTTCATCTGAGGTGACGATGACAATGGTATTATCAAAAACGCCCTTTTTCTTTAGCTTTGCAATGAACAAGGGAAAGTATTTATCGAGATACTTATAAGCGGACTCGAGACTGTGTCCGTGCTTTGTAGCCCAATCATCAGGCAAGTTGTAAGGGTGGTGGGTACCTGAAGTCAATAAAGTTAAAAACCAAGGCTTGCTGCTATCTTCAAGTTGATCAATCATTTTCAGTGACTGCTCAAAGAAACTTCTATCATCAACCCCCCAATCGTTCAGTGAGTAAGGTGATTGAAACCAGTTGACACCATATGACTCTGCAAAACCAGCGTTATCCATAAACATATCTTTACTCATAAAACTTAAATTGGCTGATTGCAAATAGACAGTATGATAGCCATTTTCGGTAAAATCTTGAGGAATGCATTTGGGTGCTGACACTGCAGAAGAAGCAAACTGATAAATTGCAGCTTTTTCATAAGTAGTCATTGTCGGATAATCTGAACATAAAAGTGAGTAAGTGCCTCTGTTCGTTTGCGTCGAATGAATAAAGAAATTGCGATACCGACTAAAATTACGCAAAGAGTTATCAAATGCATTGAATTGATAAACATCTGATTTCTTTCCACTTAGACTTGGAAATAACTGCGCCGAGAGGCCTTCGACTATGATAATAAGAACATTGGGCTTGTCAGTTACTTTAGAGAAAGTAGTCTTTCCGCTTAAATCAGCGGTTATAAGCTGGTTCAATTCTTCTCTTTCCGCATGCTCTAGAATTACTCCATTTAATTCAAAAGGGCGAATTGTCACTAGCTTCTCGTCAACTGTATTGAAACTGATGTCAAGATACATGGATAGTACATTTGAGTGGATCATGTCATAAGCTCGCCAAGCTGATGTTTGGCTCGAGGCATCAAAACTTATATGAATACCCAGTGCAACAAAACAAAAGCACACAATGCTTAGCATTGCTTTGTATTGCATTTTCCTCAATCGAGAGAAGACAAATGGTGCAATTATGATAGGAAAAATGAATGATAAGACAAAGAGCGGTAAGTTTGAAAGAGATAGAAGTGAGCCTTTAAAGAAAGTTGGGTCAAATAGATAGTATAAATAATAATAGTGTGCCGAGTGACCTAAAGCCTTCACATGCTCGTAATTCCCGTATACTAACATAAGATATATGACCACTAAGGCATACGAGAAGCAGTGCCCAATCAATCGAAATTTTACCAAAATCGAAACAAAAAGGGCGAATAGGGAAGAAGCAATTATTCCGGATAAATATCCTCCCATATAATCAAAAGGGTGATCAACTAACCCTTGCTCTTTCAATAGAAATGTACGAACGATAATTGCTGGTAAATAAAAGCAAAAAAAGAAGCCAAGAGCAAATAAGCTCCTCGAATTTTTCAATTTTGACACGATTTTGCTCCCAGAGCGGTCGGAGACTATAAAGGGAAAATAAACTATTAATTAATCGTATAATAAAACTAGCGGATCTGGAAGTTACTCAGATGCGTCAAAATATTTATATATTCACGAAAAACTGCCGAGTGAGCTGAGGATGCATCCGATCTTTTGTTAACTCTTTCTTAGGATATTACATTCAGTCATTTTCAACTTCAGACCAATATATGTCAAATCAACAGTCAATCGAAAGCCGATCTTAAATTTATGCCACAGCCAAAAGGCAATGCTACTATGGCGGCAAGGTGTATATAGTCCAATAAAAAAGAAAGTTATTATGACATCGGCTCAAAAATTGTTCTATTATTCTTTTATGCGAACATATGCACAAAGTAGGTATTGCCCCCTCATTCAGCATAGATGATAGAGAATAGCATGGCTTTTGAATTAATTGCGACAAACCCCAAACAAACAACGCAAAATGCACCTCTGGAAACACTCCTGACTTATTTGAGGGTTAAAAAAATTGTTCCCTTTGTAAAAAATCGAGTGGTACTCGATTTCGGCTGTGGTGAACACTTGAAGGCCTCGCGTGCAATTCAAAAGATCGCTGATAAGACATTAGGCTACGACCTGTTATTCAAGGATCTCCCTACTCAAAGAGTAGAGCAAATCGATGTGTATGGATCTCTCGATGATATAAAACTTAGAGTCGACACCATAGTTTCATTGGCATGTTTCGAGCATATTGAGCCAATAGAACTCCCACTTATTTTGGAAAAGCTCCATAGAATCACGTCCGATAACGGTCAGATTGTTGGCACCGTTCCAACTCCAAGCTCCAAGCCAGTATTGGAATTTTTAAGCTACAAACTAGGGCTGATTGATTCTTCGCAAATTAGAGATCACAAAGTCTATTATGATAAAAAACATCTGCAATCCGTTTGTGAGAAAGGCGGTTGGCAGATGAAGCACTACTCTAAATTTCAATTCGGTTTTAACAGCTTTTTCATCTTGGGTAAGTCATGACACAAAAAGTAAGCTTAGTCATCCCTGTTTACAACGAGAAACTCCATCTTAAAGAGTTCTTAGAAAAAATAGATGGCTTTGATATTGGAGTCGCAAAAGAGCTTGTCATTATTGATGATTGCTCAACTGATGGCTCACACAAAATAGTTGAAGATTTCGCTTTTAAGAGTGAATACCAATATCACAGACAGACAAAAAACAGAGGCAAGGGTGCAGCATTACGCCTAGGCATTGAAAAGGCTACGGGCTCGTATATTGGAATCCAAGACGCTGATTTTGAATACGATATCTTTGACATTCCTCAGATCGTCCGCTTACTTTTAGAAGACAAAGCTGATGTTGTGTATGGTTCACGGTTTAAAAAAAGTGGCTATCAAGTCCACCGAACCTTCCATTACATGGTCAATCGCTTTTTAACCATATTAAGTAATTTTTGTTCAGGTCTTTACCTCACGGATATGGAAACCTGCTATAAGTTCTTCAAAGCAGAAATTATAAAAAATATTGAACTAGAGTCAGATCGGTTCGGATTTGAGCCGGAAGTCACAGCGAAAATCGCTAGATTAAGAGTCAAAGTAGCTGAAGTGCCGATATCATATTTCCCCCGCAGCTATATGGAAGGAAAGAAGATTACTTGGAAAGATGGTGTTGCGGCGGTGAAACACATTATTTTCTATAATCTCTTTATCCCTAAAGGAAAGTTTTTTACTCCAACTTTACCACAGCAGTATATTTCCAAATCAACTCAATGGTTGTAATAGAAGATGGTATGAAATTTTGCCCTCATAATCAAAAGTTATATCGCTCGATGGGTAGTGAAATAGTCAGCTGCCAGTAAAGAATCTTTAGATGGGCGCGTCGAATATTACAAAAAACGAAGAGTGAGCGACGAACAGGATCAATTTCCATCTCTTGCTGGACAATGGTTGCCAAACTATTGATTGAGCGGCGCAGGTCACAAGCTTTCCGTAAGCGCACGGTAATCCATCCAGTTACCCACAAAATTTAACTTCAAGTTACTGATTTTATAGATTTCCTCAAACTAATTTTTTTGAAGGCCAAGGATGGCATCCTGGACAGATGAGAAAATATCCGAATTAAAGTTTAGCAACAAGAAAGCGAAAGATGCTAATTCCTGATGAGCTTCGTTTTATCATTGGGAAGGAGGTTTCCAATTTTGATAATCCATGGCGTGCGTGGGGTAGACATCTACACTATGACCCAGGTCCCGGCAAATCCTCTCGCCTAAAAGGCGAGTGTGGTAATCTGCAACTCCAACAATTGCTTCACCGTAGCGTTGGATGACGACTGCGATTTTTATAACTCTTGTCCTTGGTATGGTTTGGCTAGAGCTTATTTTAAGACAAAAGCGAAACCTGCCAAGCCTTTAAGTGCAATGTAAATCAAGGACAGCGTCGCTAGCATGGAAGCACGACGCATGGTGTCATGATGTTTTAATACGAAAGTGCGGAGACACAAAAATAAAATGAATGCGCGAGCGCTGATGATTCCAAGGCGGTATTGAGTTTGAAAGGGCTCAGGAAAGGCTAGCATCAGTAAAGGAATGATGATTAACAAGAAGTCTGTTGGATTAACGTCGAGATGCATGCGATTAAATGTAATGACATAATATACAAATGTACTAATAGCTAAAACGATGAAATACTGGTTGTAGAAAAGCTGCACATCGAAGACGCGTTGATTTAGCGAGATACTGATCGGAGAAATATTGTTGGTCGCTAGAATGATAGCTGCAGCAATTGCAATCAACAAGGATCCAATAAAATCATGCGGTAGACTCTTAAATGCCATACTGACCAGTATGCCGACAGCTAATGCAGCAGAAATTAGGGAAAGCTCGTGAGTTGGCTGGGCAGGTAAAAGTACACCGCTAAGTAATAACATATACACTGCATATCGATGTGCTGTCTCCCATCCATATACTAGCTTGGCCTTCCAACCAAAGAGCTTCTTTTTTTCCAGTATATTGAAGCGACGAATTGTGGTGACGAAAAACAATCGAGTTTGATCAAACTTTGAAAGAACCAGAAACGTTGCTGTAGTAATCAAAGCCAGATCAGGAACCCACCCCAACTGATATTTAGGGTATGCAATTGGAAACACGCCCAGTGTAGAGAGCGCTAAGGCAATAAAATAGATGATCGTCACAGCCTTTCTCTGGCCGAAGCCCAAGTCCATGAGAAAGTGGTGAAAGTGATTCTGATCTGCTTTCATAGGACTCTGGCCTCGCCAGACGCGAGCTACCATGACGCCAAATGTGTCGAAGACAGGAATCGCTACACATAGAAGGGCAGAAGATAATGGGATGCTTGGATTTGAAATGGTGCTGCCTTGGACAAAGTCAATTTCACCGACACAGAGAACTAAGAGCAATCCAGTGATATAACCAAGCCAGTTACTTCCAGCATCGCCCATAAAAATCCGGGCGGGATGCGAATTGTATTTTAGAAAGCCTAGGATCGACCCCATCATTATTGCCATAAGGCCAAAAAACCATTTCTCATTGGTAACTAAAAACAGCATAAAGCTCAGCATGATTTGGGCTATCAAGGCTACACCGCCTGCTAGTCCATCCATACCGTCGACCATATTGATGGCATTAATAGCTCCAACAAGGATGAAAAGGGGAAGTAGTACATCAAGAGGATTTGGCATAGGTAAATGCCATTGCAAGAGTTGTATCGAGTTAATTTCCAAGCCGGAAATAAGTATGGCGGCTATGCAAATAGTAATCTGCGCAAAAAGACGGGCATATGGCCTTGTTGGCGTAATATCGTCCCAAAGACCGATTACAAAAAGTCCTATTGACGCGTACAGGGCGAAAGAAGGAATCTGTAAATCGATCCAGTTAATTGCGAGAAAAAATCCCATGACGATGGCGATGCCTCCGAACCTGGGAATCTCGTGATTGTGAATCTTAGTACATCTACCCGCCTCACCTCGGAGGCTCGGATCAGGGTGATCGACGATCCGAAGTTTGTATGCGGCAAATATGCTAGCAGGCATGAAGATCAGCGTAAGACTTAATGCGGTGGCAAAAGCTAAGAAGATGTATAGCATGGGCCCTGCCTACCAATTGCGTGTTTACTGTATACTATTATGTTACGATTCAAAGGATGGGTTTTCAATGTTAAGTTTTATTCGTAAAGGCAGTTCCAACTATGCGTGCTAAAAAGGTACTGTTGTTTTCAAAAGCCTAGTTATGAGTAGATGCTTATAAATCCGTTTTCTTGCCATATTGGAGAAAGAAAACTCTAAAAATTTTAGCCTGAATAGAGCTTCTGTTCGAAATTTTAATTCTAATATACTAGCCTTGTAAATGGCCAGGTTTTTTCCATATGAGTTGCTCTGCTGTTGAAAGCCTGGTTGATTATACCCACTCCTTAATTTACTGTGATTGTTTGTGAACTTGACATTCCGTACGCATTGGGCCAGCGGGAAAACTATTGTTCCGTGAGAGAAACTGTGACTTCATTGACCTCTTATGCAACTAGCATGACTAAGATGTTTAGATTCCTTGGTCGACGAACAACAACATGGCTTGTTCTCGGATTCGGCGGCACTCTCATACTTGCTTCCGTTGAGCTTGGGATTGCCTATTTCCTGCAGTTCTTTTTAAAGGCTCTCGGAATCTTGTCTGTCGATACCACGAATCAGTTACCCTATTTAGATATGGAGGTGTCGTCTGTCGGTCTGGCAATAATCCTAGTCGTTTTGGGCTTATTGAGATCTATAGGACAGTATTTAGTTGGTTTATCAAGTGCAGTTACGAGAGACTTGACGTTTTCGCGATTGAGCCGACTACTGTGTTATGAGCTTCTATATAGCCGAAATCGAACAGGGTCAATAATAAGTGATAGCCACCATCTTAATGCGTCAATTTTCCAGTCGGCTGGCATTTCAATTTTTCAGATAGCATCTGCAAGTGCTATGGCCCTTCAATCTATTTTTCTACTTGGGATCATGTTCACTATCAGTTGGCGCGAATCATTCATTGGAATGCTTGGCTTGATGGGAATTGCCGTAGTTGTGCATATAGGAAATCGTGCGATCAGTCGCAGAGCGAAAAAAGTTCCTATTGCAAGTAAGAAATTGGTGGAAGGCATTCAGCGAGTTACCAGAAACTGGCTTTTGATTCGGGTACTTAAAACTCAAATCCTAGAACACCGAAAATTTCTCGATCAAATTGAGTCGGTGTTGCGCAACAGCGTTGGAGCCGCGGCATGGTCTAACGCAGCAGCTGCTGGGACTCCATTTCTTGGTATTATACTCTTACTCTTGATCGTTGCCATCAGTCAAACTTATTGGGAAACGCCAGGTCTGGTATTGGTGTCATTTCTTTATCTGTTTATACGATTTGTGCAAGGTTTAGCATCGACAGTAAGGTGTGTAGGGCTCGCTCATCAATACCTTCCACAGTTTCACGAGGCAGCGAAGTTTTTTTTCGCTTTTCCACAAAATGAGCGAACTAAAGCTCTGAGTATCCATCCAGAACAAACATGTCAAAAGTCAAAAATATTTAATAGTATGGAAAATTTATCGCCTCCTTTGATTGAAGTTTGCAATCTGAGCTTTGGTTTTGATGATAGGAAAATGTTTGAAGGATTAAACTTTCAAGTGCAACCAGGGCAGTGTCTTGGAATTGTCGGTCCAAGCGGTTCCGGTAAATCTACCCTTCTTATGCTACTTTTGGGGATGCTTAAGCCATGCTCTGGCCACATAAAAATTGCAGGTCAATCTTCAATTATAACAATGAATAGTCCATCTCTTCAGCTTGCTTACGTCGGCCCTGAACCATTTTTATTGGCAGGAAGTATACGCGAAAATATCTGTTATGGATTGTCGAAACCTTCTGATGTTGATATCTGGAACGCATTAAAACTTGTAAAGCTAGATGAAGTGATTAAACAATTTTCAGATCAACTCGATTATCACATTAGTGAAATGGGTGATGGACTTTCTGCTGGTCAAAAGCAGCGACTTTGTCTAGCACGAATTTTTCTTGGCTGTGCTAACCTGGTAATTCTTGATGAAGCTACTTCTAATCTTGATAATGAAACAGAAGAAGTGGTAGTCGAAGCTTTAAATACTCTAAAAACGAAAGCAACTCTTATTGTTGTTAGTCACCGAGTAGGGGCTCTCAAGCATATCGATGCATTATTGCGCTTAAATGACGGAGTACCTCGATTCGAAATGAAAAGATATGATCAAGTCTGAGTTCATACAGTCGTGTTAACTTGCAATTAATTGAGATAAAATTTTGCTGTTTTAATCTGTTAAGAATAGATTCACTTAAGAAGTAGAAAATTTTAATGCTTTTTTAATCAAAGTTTAAAACTATAATTTAATTGGCAGACGGCGTCGAGCTATTAGAGTTTTCTAGTAGAAAGCTACCAACGGGAGCATCTGCATTTTAGAAGCATCTGGATGATAATATGAATGCTATTTATCTTTGCTGTATTTCAGAACCATGGATAGAAGTTGCAAACCAACTTATGTCTCGCTATCAAATCAAACCTCGATATTTTGTTCATTGGAGCAAAGAAAGCTCAAATTTTACTAGTAATAAATTTCCTAATTGCTTTTTTCAATCTGTAGAGGACGCCTGGAAAGGAGTCGGATTTCCCACTGATTTTGGTAAAATTTTTTTGGATGAAGAACTCATACAAAGAATTGCTTGGTATGAGTTAATTGCAATTAAAATGATGGATCGACTAGATCCGACTGGCAATAATTTTCCATTTAATAATAGACAGTATTTTTTTCATGATCTCATATGCCATTGGCTGGCAGTAGTGAAGAAGTTTGAAATTAAATTAGTCATATCACCATCTATACCACATCGCGTTTTTGATTATGCATTATATGTTGTCTGTAAATTGCTAAACTTAGAATTTATTTCATTTGAAATGACACCATTTGAAAACACCTCTATTTTGATAGATAATCTAGATGCTCTTCCAGTTTATTCTCAAGCTAGCAGTTCTTATAAAAGAACTCTATCTAACTCAATATTGAAGCGTATTAACCAAGTAAAATCGGATTACAGTTTAGCAAAGCCTTTCTATATGATTGAACAAGATAAAAAATCAAGGATTGGCTTTCAAACATTTACAAAGTTGCTTTCAGTCTCTACCAAACTGCCAAAACTTATATTATCAAGTCCTAATACATATTGGGTTCAAAAGTCTAAGATGCCTCAAGATACTCAATTTGGTTGGATCGAGTATTATTTTTTAAAGATCAGATGTTGGTTTCGAGTGCATAAATTTCGAATGATGTACAAAGAATTAGTTTCGACTCAAATAGACCAACCTTTTGTCTTGGTTGCTTTGCACTATCAACCTGAGGCTACATCATCACCAACTGGGGGAAGCTACGTTGATCAAATACTTATTCTTCAAGTATTGCATGAAACTTTACCTCAAAATGTGAAGATAGTTATTAAAGAGCATCAGTCGCAGTTTTATTCTCACCTTGAGAGTGCACAGGGAAGAAATTTATATTTTTATAAACGCATAAGACAGGTTTCAGATAGAGTCATTTTTGCGCCTGTTGAGTATGACCCCTTTAAACTTGTTGATGAGGCAATTGCAACAATTACAATCAGCGGAACAATTGGTTGGGAGAGCGCCATTAGGGGTACTCCTGCAATCATATTTGGTCGAGCTTGGTATGAAGGTATGCCTAGAGTTATTAAAGTTAAGACTAAAGGGGACTTGCGAAAAGCATTAGTTCAAGTACAAAAATTAAAGAACATAGATCTAGATGACGAAATACTTAATTTTCACAAATTTATAGAGAATTTATCTATTAAAGCTATCCATTATAAATCATATGCTCTTAGAGGCGGCATGACAATTTCGGAATCCGTCAAGAATATTTGTGAAAAAATTTTCTACCATCTGGGAGAAAAAGGATATTTTGCACATGATAGGTAAATTGGAACCTGCTGATTTACCTCAATCCTTGAGATCAGATTTAGCGGGAGAATATCCACTTTATATATACTTATCACATGATAAGAAAATTCTTTTTTATTCAACATCATTGACTACTCTTTTAGGTTTTTACCAAATAAAGAAGCCACTAAATATTCGATCTGATAGTGTCGGATTTTTATTGCAAAATGGTGTTATCCCACCTCCAAGAACGATATTTGAAAACCTCTATATCCTTAGTATTGGTTGGAAAGTTGATTTGTTCTGTAGAAACAATGAAATCGTTTTGGACTTTAAATACAAATTTCCTTTTCTTACGATCGATCGGCAATCATCATTTGGCTCAATACCACGTGAAAGCCAGATTTTAGAACTTATTGCTGACGCGACGATGTCGCGCCTCAATCTCGATAAGCCCAACTTCCTATTTCATAGTGCTGGCAAAGATAGTAACACTATTGCGTTGGCACTTGCTGAAGCAGGCTGGCAAGACAAAGTTACTCTAATATCTCATGAATCAAAGGGGGAGTTTGATGAAAGTCAGATTTCAGCCTCAATCGCAAAGAAACTTGGGTTTCGTCATCGAATTTTGAAAGAGATTGATCGTTTGGGAGATAAGCAGTGGCCTAAGGTTATAGATTTTTTTAGTAGGATGCCTTTTCCATGTGTTGATCCAGTGACTTTGGCTTATCCTTTGTATGTTTATCAAATGCCTGAACTTGTGGGTGCGAATATAATTGATGGTGGCGGTAATGATTCTTATATGTTAACTCCGCTTACTACAAGAGAACATAAGATATTACCATTCACAAGACTAGCATCCCAACTACATTTGCTAAGGAATTTTGTAAACTCTGAAAATATTCTAAACCCATTATTGAGAACTTCTGCTGAATGGTTTGGCATGATGGGTTTTAGTTATGCAGATAGTCGTAAGTTGTATTCAGATGCGTCATCAGTTTATCACTATTGGAAAACAGAATCTTCGATGCGGCGAAACTGGGATGTAATAGATTTCAAGACAGATATCCTAACATCTGTTGTCGCATGTGAGCTTCATATTAGAAAAGCAAGATTATTTGCAGATGCATTTGGTTGTAATCTTGTGCTGCCATTTGCAAATGAAAAAGTTGCGCAGTATTTTTTAGGAATTCGATTAGATCTCTTAGTTGATCAAAGTACCAGAAAAAACAAAATAATTTTACGATCAATTTTGAAGAATGGAATTGGCCTTGATTCGGATGCGATTGGAAAGATGGGTTACAGTTACGATGTTGGATCAATTGTTTTGAATAATTTGCCAACTCTACTTCAAGAGATTAAAGATTGTAGTTTGTGGGATTCCCGGAATGGTTTGCCTTTGATACTAAATCGTTTGTTACGAAATATTAATGAATCCGGTTGGAAGGGCAGGACGACGAGATTTCTGATTTATAGACTTTATCTTATTAGTGGTTGGTACAACCACTCGATTTATACTGTAGATGGCCCTTCAAAAGTGCAGATTTGAAACTATATAAGTATTAGATGCAGGTAACCTCTCAGCATACAACAGAGGTTCAACAAACTAGTGAAAATATATCAGGGCATGTTCAGATTTTTTAATAATATTGGCATCACATTTTTAAAAACTCAGCCGCTGTAACTTATAAATTGCTAACCTCTAACTTGGCACAAACCATGAAAAACATAGTGATATGAGCCTACCTATGCAAGATCATTATCATGAAAGTGTAGTTGTGATTCAAGCCAGGACCAACTCAGTCCGCCTACCAGGAAAAGTTCTTCTCCCTATAGGCGGTCTTCCAATCGCAGGACTTGCAGCAAAACGAGCTGGAAACACTGGCCGGAAGATCATTCTTGCAACATCCCATGAACCTACTGATGACGCACTTACTAGAGTTATCCTAGATCTTGGAATTCCTGTGTATCGTGGAAGCTTAGACAATGTATTAAAGAGATATGTAGAAGCTCTCAAGCAATATGGTGATGAAACGATAGTATTTCGATTAACCGCCGACAACATTTTTCCAGACGGAAGACTTTTAGACGAAATCGAAAATGAATTTTTAGAATCGAACATATCGTACATGAAGTGCATCGGAGTAGAGTCTGGCCTACCTTATGGGATGAGTGCTGAGGTTACTCGACTTCGATACTTGCGTGAGGCATTAGCCAATACTGCCGATCCGTATGACCTAGAGCATGTAACTCCATATATTTCAAGGACATATGGAAGTCATTATTTCAAGAGATATTTTAGTAAATCAATGGCTCACTATCGCTGTACAATCGATTGCTTTGATGACTATATTACGATTCATAATATTTTTTCTACCTGTAGTGATCCTATTAATACACACTCTATGATTCTGGTTGAGAAGCTGCAAAATGAAACCAACCAATCCGCCCAAAAAGGGCCTGTTGATCGCCTAGTTTTAGGGGCTGCTCAATTAGGTCTTGACTATGGAATTACAAATATAAATGGCAAACCGTCGGAAGAGGATTCTACAAAATTAATCAAAATGGCAATTTTGAATGGGGTAGAGTATATTGATACCGCTAGAGCATATGGCAACAGCGAAGAAGTTATAGGTAACAGCTTAAAATCAGGTTGGCAGGGCCGAGTCAAGGTAATCACAAAACTCTCACCACTTGTAAATTGCCCAGAAAATGCAAACATAGATACTGTCAATGCTTTCGTTGATGCTAGTATCTATGAGTCTTGTGCTCAATTGATGACCAAAAGTATTGAAGTCCTTTTATTACATAGAACATCACACTTGCAGAAGTGGGATGGATCCGTTTGGAATCGGCTACGAGACTTGCAAGAGCAAGGCATAATTAAGGATTTAGGTGTTTCAGTCCAAGACCCGAACGAGCTTGAAATTGCCTTGAACAACAAGGATGTTAGCTACATCCAAATGCCTTATAATATACTGGATTGGAGATGGGATAAGTCAATTTCACAGATAAAACTAGCACGGAGCAGCCGAAAATTGACGATCCATATTAGAAGTGCATTTTTGCAAGGATTACTTATTAGTCAAGAACCTCGTATCTGGAAGCAAGCTAGGATAGACAACCCAATGGAGTTAATTGAATGGCTCGAAGATAGAGTTACTTCCTTTAAAAGAAAAAGTGTAAAAGATCTTTGCTTGAGTTTTGTTAATTCAATGAATTGGATTGACGGTATTTGTATTGGTATGACTTGTTTGGACCAGCTGCTCGAGAATATCAGATTATTTCAGCAGCCGAAACTTAGCGATTCTGATATCGAAACACTGATCAGTGAAAGGCCTGTGATTAGTGAGGCAGCACTCAACCCTGCTAGTTGGGGAGCTCATTAAAATGAATATTGGAACTGAAATTTTTTCGATGCGCGAAAAAACGGCCCTGGTAACAGGTGCAACCGGTTACCTTGGGACAGCAATGTCAACTATTCTCGCAGAAAGTGGTGCTCATGTAATTGTAAATTCTAGATCACCTGAGAAAGCAAATAAACTGGTTGATCACCTTGTTTCGAAGGGTTATTCTGCAGAGCCAGCGATATTTGACATCACATCTAAAGTCGACATAGAAAATTATTTCAGATCCAGAGATGGCTTACCGCTTCATGTTTTGATAAATAACGCCTACTCAGGAAAAGGCGGCACGGTCCAATCTTCCACAGGCGACGACTACCTGACTAGCTTTAATATCGCGGTTACATCAGCCCATAATCTAATTCAGATCGCCCTAACTGCTTTGAGAAAAGCCGTCTTGTTAAGTGGAGACGCGTCTATAATTAACATATCTTCAATGTATGCATTGGTTAGTCCAGTTCAAACTATATATGATGATTCAAAAAGTACAAACCCCCCTTTCTATGGATCAGCAAAAGCTGCTTTACTGCAATTAACCCGATACGCTGCTTGCGAGCTCGGAAACGAGGGCATCCGGGTTAATGCGATCTCTCCTGGACCATTTCCTTCACAAAAGGTTCAGCAAGATAATCCCGAATTCATAGCTCGCTTAAAAGAAAAAGTTCCAATGAACAGAATTGGTAGTTCCCATGAAATCAGTGGACCAGTTCTTTTTTTAGCTTCGTCAGCCTCATCGTTTGTCAACGGAGCCAATATTATTGTAGATGGGGGATGGACCTGTTGGTAGTAGAAACTGTCTGTAAATCTTAAGTGAAGATCGGCTTGATTAATTTAGACCTTCAAATTTTTCAGCGTTTGAGATCTAAATTTTGGCCCGACATAAATATAAAATCCATGCTCCTCTTTAAGGAGCCTCAAGCCAGCATACTCTGCGACCTTGATCGATCCAATATTTGATTTCTTAATTAAAGCTTTGAGTGGCTCCTTGTAGCTTTCAGCAACAAGACGGACCATTTCCTTACCTACACCTTTACCTCGCCAAACAGGAGCAACATTCCAAGACATTACCCATTCTGAACTTTGGTTGAAGTCAAGCCTAACCATGCCAACCGGTTCATCATCAGCAGTATAGCCAATATATATTTTAGACTTATCTGAATTAAGTATGCTTTTAAACCACCTCTTATGAGATTCTATATCTACCAATTCTTGATTTAATGATTGTTTCAAAGTTTCAGAATCATTTCGCCACTCTAATAATATTAACCAATGACAATAACCGGCAGGTCTCACCTGAACTCTGACTTTGTCAAGACTGCTCATGATTAGCCTAAAATATCCCAATTAATGAATGTACCTTTAGGTATGAACTTGCTCGATCTCCTTCCAAAAATAATGCTTTTGTATTTCGGCGGCAAACCAAAGCCGGGTCTCAATGCTTTAATATTTAAATCGGAAAAAACTGTTCCCTCAGGAATATCTTCAATAGCTATCAAACTCCTTTTAAAAGCTGTAGACTTAGTTTCTTTTTCCCCTAGTTGGTATGTGACCTGGCCAAGACTTTTCCAAGCTTTCCCTGACTCCGCTACCAACATCGATAGTTCATTAGGTTCCATGGAAAAACTTGAATCTACCCCACCTTCTCTACGATCTATAGTAAAATGCTTTTCAATCATAACCGCGCCTAGCGCCACACTTGCAATAGCAACACCAATTCCTAGGGTATGATCAGACAGGCCGACATTCACACCAAAAAGCTTTTGAAGGTGGGGAATCGTGTTTAAGTTTATCTCGGCAGGATCTGCTGGGTAAGCACTAGTGCACTTAAGCAAAGTGAGACTTTTACATTGATTTTCGCGAGCTGTTAAAACAACTTCTTCTAGAATTGAGAGCGAAGCCATTCCAGTCGAAACAATCACAGGTTTACCAGTTCGACACGCCGCGGCAATCAGATCTAAATCTTGATTTTCAAACGAAGCGATTTTATAAGCCGGACAACCCAAGCTCTCGAGAAACTCAATTGCTTCTAGATCAAAAGGCGAAGAAAAGCAGCTAATTCCCTTTTCCTCGCACCTCTTAAAAATAGGTTCGTGCCACTCCCATGGCGTATAAGCTTCTTCATAAAGTTGGTATAAGTCTTTTCCGTACCAGGGGCTTGATTCGTCCGTAACTTTAAAGCGACTGTCATCGACCTTAAGAGTCATTAAGTCGGCTCGATAAGTTTGTAGCTTTACTGCATCCGCACCCGCGTCCGCAGCTGCATCAACAATTTTAAGTGCATTTTCAAGTGACTGATTATGATTGCCTGACATCTCAGCAACTATATATGGTTTATAGCCATACCCGATCACTTTACCGTCGATTTCGAATGAATTCATTTTTAACCTCTATACTAAGCACAAAGTGAATCGAATAGCCTTTGAATTCGAATAAGGGATCTGCCATCAAAGTTGGACTCTTGACTTTTACACATGTCTTCACGACATTTTTTGCTCTCAACAATTTTAAGTAAATTTTGGTAAATTGAATATTCTGATAGATCTTCAACTTTTCCTAAGTTAACTCCGCAGCCTAATTCCGCAATTGAGCTTGCAAGCTTTATTTGGTTTTCTGCGATAACATTGGTAACCACTGGAATCCTAAGCATGCATAGTTCAATACAGATGGTACTAGCAGCTACAATAGCCATATCAGCACCCTTTAGAACTTCGATCATGGACTCATGAGTTAATGCATAATGAACTTTGAAGCTGTGTGCACTGATAGACTCCAGCTCGCTAGCCCGTTTTACTACAGAACGAAGGTGAATATTTGTCGGACCGATAATAATATGAACTGTTAATGGTCGCTCTAGTTTCGAAATACCATTTATAAGCTTCAATGTGGAATTGTTGGGATCAGTCCCCCCCTGACAAACAATAACTTCAGAGACTTCATTAGAAATAGGTCTTCGTTTTGTACATGGAATGAATGCAGGTTGGATCAATGCATAGTCTGGACCCAAACAAAAACTTGCACTGATATGACTTACATACTTTTCTTGCTGCGCTTGAGGTCCATGATTTAGAATGCAATCCGCGTAAAAAGGGCCCGGGTTGATATCATCAACACATACCAGCTTCTTAACAAATGAGCGTAGCGCTTTCTGATAGTTATAGTTAAAATGGTAGCCATCAAGTACAAGCACATGCTCTTTGGTCACGATATTTGTTAAGAGGTCAATCTCTTCATTTAAGCCATTATCGGCAACAGGTAGCAAATTGACTGAAAAACCTGAGCTGGTGATTCTTTTGATCAAGCTCAGTTCACGTTCTTGAGTTAGAAATAGGATTTCAAATTGATCTTGCAGTATGTTAGCAAGCGAAATCATCCTCATGATGTGACCAGATCCCATTCGCTTATCACCATCGACCCGGATTGCAACTTTGGCTTTGGACCACTTTGATGTCATTTGAATACCACTAGCAAATCAATTCGTATGTCACTTAAATCAAAATCCAAACCACTAAAAAGTGGCGCCTTAAGTACGTCGCATTAGCAAAGCCAATACAGCCGAATCAGCACCAAAATAGACCAATAGAAATACCATTATATTGATACTGGGTTTTCTGTAAAAATATTAAGCAATGCTATCTTGATTCTTTGTCCAATGCAAATATTGGCTTGATTAAGGCTCAGCTTAGGCTAATCTTTATATATAGGAATGACAAGCTAAAGTAGTTACACACTGCTTGCCGAAAAAATCCAGTGTAACGTATCAAAATCTTATTCATTTTGAAATGTATGAGACTTTGAGGAATACTACCTTCAAGCACGAGGCAAAAGAGTTGCTAAACGACAAAACCATTCTCATTACTGGCGGAACAGGCTCTTTCGGCACAAAGTTTGTCGAAACAGTCCTAAAACAATACAAACCAAAAAAGCTGATCATCTACAGCCGCGATGAGCTCAAACAATACAACATGCACCAAGCCTTCCGAGAGCACGAGAGCCGCCTACGCTTTTTCATCGGTGACGTCCGAGACGCAAAACGTATGACCATGGCCATGGAAGGAGTTGACATCGTCATCCACGCTGCGGCTCTAAAACAAGTGCCAGCTGCCGAATACAATCCCTTCGAATGCATCAAAACCAACGTCTTGGGAGCCCAAAACATTATCGACGCCGCTATGTCACAAGGGGTTGAGAAAATCATCGCCCTAAGTACAGACAAAGCCGCTGCCCCCATCAACCTCTACGGGGCCACGAAGCTATGCTCTGATAAGCTCTTCGTTGCTGCCAACAACTACAAGGGTGACAGAGACCTTAAACTCTCTGTGGTTCGCTATGGCAATGTGATGGGAAGTCGCGGCTCCGTGATCCCCTTCTTTCTGAAGGTAAAAGAGCAAGGCCACCTACCAATTACTCACGAAAATATGACACGATTTAATATCACCCTGGAACAAGGCGTCGAATTCACACTTGCTTGCCTAAACCGCATGTGGGGCGGAGAGATCTTTGTTCCCAAAATCCCATCTTATCGTATTGTTGATGTTGCACAGGCGGTTGCACCAGGACTTCCAATAAAGATCGTGGGGGTTCGACCCGGCGAGAAACTACATGAAGAAATGATAACTGAAACTGATGCCATCAATTCCTTAGAGTTTGATAACTATTTCGTCATTTTGCCCTCCTTCAAGCTTTGGGACATTGACAAATTTGCCAATGATTCGAACCAGATCAAGGGCCAGTTCTGTTCGGAGGGATTTTCCTATAATAGTGGCACCAATCCCCATTTTTTATCAGTCGAAGAGCTATCGGAGCTGATCCAAACCCATTGCCCTAGTCAGGAATAGGCTACTATGTCAAATTTCATTCCTTATGGACGACAAGTGATTGAAGACGATGATATCGCCTCCGTAGTGGAAGTCTTGAAAAGTGACTACCTGACTTGTGGGCCGATGGTAAAGACGTTTGAAGACGGTCTGAAAGACTACTTTCAGGCTGCGGCTGCTATCGCTGTATCCAATGGAACGGCAGCACTGCACTGTGCACTGTTAGCATTGAATATTAAGCCCGGCGACGCAGTTTTTTTACCAGCTAACACCTTTGCGGCATCGGCTAATAGTGTGCTTTACTGCGGAGGCACTCCGGTATTTGTTGATATTGAGGAAGATACTCGTTGCCTCAATCCGCAACAACTTGAAGAAGCCATTGCTTTGGCAAAGGACCACGGCCTTTTTCCTAAAGCTGTCATCTTAGTCCACTTTGGCGGTTTGCCGGGAAAAATTCTCGCCACCAGTAAAATATGTCGGCAGCACCAGCTCGCACTGATCGAAGATGCCTGTCATGCTCCCGGTGCGGAATATACGGATGAAAGTGGAAACTGGCTGAAAGTTGGGTCGTGTCATCATTCAGACTTTGCTTGCTTTAGCTTCCATCCAGTCAAACACATTGCTGTAGGTGAAGGTGGCTGCATCACGGCTAAAGATCCTGAATTAGCTGCGAAAGCTCGGCTCTACTCACAACATGGCATTACCAAGGATAAATCCAAATTTGTGTCTGAACATTACCAAGCTAGCGATCGTGGGCCTTGGTATTATGAAATGCAGGCATTAGGGTACAATTACCGTCTCTCTGATATACAATGTGCCCTTGGTGTCTCGCAGCTAAAGAAAATGCCTTACAGCGTTGCCAGGCGACGAGAAATTGCGGCATTTTATAATGAAGCATTTTCCAAAAACCCGCGCATTCGCCCTGCTCAAGTTGAATATTCTGGATCAAAGAACAGTTATCATCTTTATGTAATTGAGCTGAAAAACAAGTGCCTTGCAGATAAAGCTGCCTTAATAGAAAACCTTGCAGAAGTCGGGATTGGGACGCAAGTACACTACATTCCAATTTATAACTTGCCTTTTTACCTGAGTAATTCGAGCCTTTGGTTAAAAGTGGCAACCCCGCAAACAGAAAGACATTACCAGCTTTCTCTTTCAATTCCCATGTGGGTTGGACTGGGAGACGATGATCTCACGAATATCACTGAAAAAATTGACGCTCTAACAGACAAAATTTTGAGCTGATTCAGATTTCGGTCATTCAATGACTAATGCACTTCTTCCAGATCGCACCAGAGGCCTCCCTTACCGGTGGCCTACCAAATACAAGTTCTTTAAGTCGCAGCCGATCGCTAGCATAGTACTTTCCGCTTGCTGAAGAGCTCTCACAATTTGAGTTTTAAGTTCATCAGTCCGCCTAACCTTTGGCCCCGGAGTGAACTCAGGTGGGGAACATTGGAAATTAGAGTAATTCCAATAATGAGCATCCCTTACCTAATGAATTGACTCATTACTGACGGGTGGTATGCTACGACTACTAATCCGTAAGTCACAGTAAAAAATATAGCCACCTCTCTTAGCTTTAATTGAAATCGATCCTCTAACGTTTGAATTTCATAGCAAATTATTAGAGGGGTAAGAAAATCCAGAAAATACAAAAATCGTGCAGACAATTGTTCAGATCCAGATGCAAATAGGCAAAGAGATAATATGATCATATATAGTCTGAATATTTTCTCGCTTTTTAATGATGAAAAAGCTTGTCGATAAATCAAGGCATAAATTGGAACAATTAAAGAAAGAGAAAGTTTTAGGTAAAAATTTGGATTTGGATTTATTAGAAATTTTTCAAATCGCTTTTTCTGACCAAAAATATCAAGGTCAATAAAAAAGAATTGATCAATTCCTAATGCTACAAAACAAAAAGCAAGCCCTGCAAGAGCGTATAGAGAATTACGACTTAGTTTTGGTAGAAAGTAAAATATACCTATAACTGCATATATCACAAATGTTGATTTATGACTGAGTGATGCTAAAACAGCGAAACACAGAAAAATACTATACCTATTTTTCAATAGATATATTATGGATAGCAAAAAGAGAGCTTGTGCTAATCCTTGGCGTAAAACATTTGTAAATAACAATGATGTTGAAGAAATCATTGTGTACATAAAAAACATGAGGAATATATTCGACAAATTAAGGTCGGATTTAACACATGACCATGCGATCATAAAACAGCTGGAAATCGCTAGAATGGATACCAGTGATTCAAAATCACCTAATGTAACAGCCACGAGAAAATTTAATAGTGAGTAAAAGTAGTCTTTATGATACACAGACATCGCGTAAGAAAAATCATTCGATCGACGAAACATGTTGAAGTAATTTATAGAATCATTGGAAGCGAAAATATCTCTGCTTAATAACAACGTAATCCAGAGGAAGAGCTGAAAAATAAATGAACATATTAGCAAATTCCTACTGGGCTTAAGAATTATCGCTAAAGCATTGATTGCTTGTATTAGCTTGATTAAAAAATATACCATCAGAGATTCTTGATCTGTAGCAATGACTTAGATAATATCATTAGGCCTAGTATAGAACATCCAATACCTACTGCTAAAAAAACAAGTTTATAAATTGAGCGTTTTGAATTCTTGTCAAATGCATCATTTATACTGTTGATTTTGACCTCTACGTTTTTCCATTTAAAATAATGCCGGAAGTATGTTTCGTTATTGAAAGGAGTGTGGTACAAATCTTGTATTTTCTTATAAAAAACTTCAATATTTTGGTGGTTCTCAAGATTAAAATAAATAAGATATTTGCGAAGTTTACTAAAATGAGTCGAAGGTGATTCATTGCCAAACAAAATCATATGCTCTATCTGCTCAAAATAAGTAGCTCTGCTACTTCTTAGCTGGGATGCAATTTCAACTAAATAACTATATGCTTGAGCATCAATTGCATTGGCAATAGTAGTTACTGAATCTAGACTTGGCCCTAGTATGAAATTAAAGCTTCTATCATTCAAGGAGTTTGCTACTATTGATTGCATCAAAAGATTTCTAGCCTGAGTTTCATCTGTCTGCAATGATTCGGTTGACATTTTTGCTCTAATTGCAACTGATTCATCATCTGAAAATTCCACTTGTTTAATGGCCACATTTCGATCATCCCCAGATAATATATTTTGAAAATGATTGCGGAAAATACCCTCATTTTTGATTAGTAGAGGAACATTAGTAAACGATAATTCAGCATCCAAATAAATGCGTTTTTTAAGTGATTTAGAAAATATTAGCATCAGGATAATGAAACTAACTGTGACTGACATAATAAATATAATTACTAGCTTCCTAACCGTGAATAACTCAAAAAAATCTAAAATTAGTCTTTTTTTTGAAGTCATGTACAAACCCCAAGTGAAGAGAGTAAAAACCATTGAATAGTTCTAGTTTTTTGTGATTCGCCTTCGCAGAATAAAGTGGTATAAGTGCTTTCGAATCTCACTGGGTGCAGTTCTCGCTAAAAATCGCAGTGCAATATTGATCCTAAACTGGGTCGCTGTAATAAATCCAGAATGGTAGAAACTTTTGAATATTTGTCTTTCTATGTGTAAATATTTGCGCCCACCCCTTTTTTTCTCTAAATTCCCAATCCTTGCTAAGACAAGCTCCTCGTCAATATTAGAAAATTTATAACCTCGTAAGAGCATGCGAACCCAAAGATCATAATCTTGTGAAACACGAAGATCTCTATACCCTCCAGTTGAAAGGACTGAAGACTTGCGAAATACAACGGTCATGTGATTCATTGGACATCTAAATTTCGCATATTTTACAATAGAGTCATGATCTATTGGAACCTGCCGTCGCGAGCAAATATTTTGAGGATCTTTTCTAAACTCAGCAATATTGCTTCCCAAAACTGAAACATCTGGATGTTTTGTAAGATATGAGATTTGTTTTTCAAATCGTTCCGGTAAGCAGATGTCGTCTGTATCCATTCTTGCTATAAAATCAAAGCGAGTTTTTTTTAAACCTTCATTCAAAGCAAGTCCCAACCCTACATTGCGGCGAATTGGGACAATATTGATAAATAATTGATTATTGTATTTGCTTAAAATGTCGGTCAATTCATTATCTATAGGCCCATCTAGCACCACAATAACTTCGCCTGGCAATAAAGTTTGCTGAGCTAAGCTTTCTAAGCACTCAGTTAAGTACTCAGGTCTTTCACCGGCGTATAGTGACATAAGAACTGAAAAGTTTCCTACTACCATTATTTCGCCATTTTAAGAGAGTATAATTTGCGATTGCCCTGATGAACTGAATCAAAAAAAATAAATTTTCCGCTCATTGAAAATCTAGGGTGTAGATCACATCGGCAACTACCAAAGTATCGCAACCGTTCATAAAATCTTCCAAGTTTCGATGCTTGTAGGGTAGAGATATTCAGGAGGTATAAATTTTTAAATCCTCCGAAACTCGGATAACTATCAATAACTATCATGTTTCCAAGCGTGCTTGGATGTCCATCTTTTGTCATGCCCGGGAGATCAATTTTTTCATATAAATCTTTAGAAAGGTTGTACTTAAAAAAACTTCTATCGCCTTTACAGCTTTTCATATAGACGATGATTGATTCGTTGTTGAGCCACGAATAATGACTAACGATGGATCCTGTTGGATGATGTGAAAGCGAGTCTTGATCGAAACTATAAGAAAAAAGTGAATCGATTCGCCGATTGTTGTATTCAAATCGTGCAGTAAAAATAAAGCGACTTCCATTTGGTGAGGCCATTATGTGATTCACCCAAATCTGCTGGCCTTTATAGTTTGGATGATTATCGAGTAAAAATGATCGCACCTTCTTTGTTGGAATGATTCCATGAGAATGTCCGTTAGATAGATTAACTTTGTGAATTAAATAATCATCATCTGGTATGTAGTCAGTAAATGGAAGATTGGAGTAACCATAGTCAGGATTATATCTCATCAATAATCTAAAATCTAAAGAAAGACCGATATTTGTTCCAGATGTTTCATAGATTGGGCGATCAATCCTGGTTTCTTTTCCTGTGTCCAAGCATACGATCTTAGATACATAACTATTTGTTGTACTGTCGAAGTCGTTGAATATAAATGTTTTATTGTCAAGCCAGTGAGTTCGACTCCCTTGCTGCCAGTTATAGGCCTGTGATTTTATTGACATTAACTCTCTGCCATTGTTGAAGTCTTCAACTACAATTTCAATAGGCATATTAGGTTGCGGTTTTTTCCAAGTTCCGGTCTTTATTCTATGATAGAGAACTTTTGATTCACTATAATTTAGGGGCGACTTGTCATAGTAACCGAAGAAAGTTTCAACCTCTTCCTTACCGAATTTTTGGATTTCATAGCCACTGGAAAATTTAGGGCGAAATATTGCGTTACTGGCTATGGACCCAATAAGACGGTATCCAAATTTCAAGTGACTCTTGAGTTTTGGTAATGAACCCAGCCTTTCTAAGGCGGTATATTTTAATTTATTGATCAACATGCTTTCTCTCAGAATTTATTATCTCTTGATACATTTGTTGGTATTTCTTTGACATTGAGCTTGCTTCGAAACAATTATATACTACATTCATTTGATCGTCTGACAGCTTGCTACAGTTCTCGGCATTCTGGATTGTGTTCAATAATGATTCTATCGAGTTATTTTGAAACAACCATACCCCACTTGAAAATGACAATGTTTCTGATATTTCCTTATGTGGATCGATATCTGACAAAACACAAGGTACTCGATGAGATAAAGCTTCTAAAACTGAATTAGGAAGCCCTTCTGCTTGTGATGCTGATATGAAAACATCAGCTTTATTTAGCCAACTTCTAACATTCTTCACATGACCAACAATTTTTATATTTTCTTTACCATAGGCAGACGATTTCAAATCTTTTTCTTCACTCCCCCCACCCAAAATTATTAGATCAAGATCTGTCCGTTGACTGAAAGCCTCAATCAATAGTTTATTATTTTTCCGGGGGATGAGTGACCCTACACTAATAAAAACCTTCCGCTTATTATCTTGCTTGTGACTGCTAGAATCGTTTTCTGGATTTATCAGGCTGGAATCAAAAAAAACGCCGTTTTGAATAACTTTGGTATTCTTATTGAATTCCAGTAGTCGTTTCCCAAGTGCGTTTGAACATGCAATTGGGTGCTTAGCTTTCTTAAGCAGTTTGATATGTTTTTTTGCCATTAAGGACCCCTTTAGAATTCCAAACTTACTGGGATAATCCTCATAAGGGTAGTTCCGAAAAGTGGCAATATGAGGGTATTTGTCTGATACATTCGACGCAAGTAGATCTGATCTAATTCCTTGAGTATGAATTATGTCAATATGACTCATTTCAAGGTATTTTTTTAGCTTAGAGCTACCAAACATCAGACTATCAACTCGCCTTAGATTTAATGAATGAAAATTTTCACAGTGCTGGTGCAACTCACTTATAAGCGAATCGGGTGGTTCTTTAGATAAAGTGAGCACTATAGGGTTGAAAGTACTTTTGTCTAGGTACCTTAAAAGATTTAGCAGTTGGAGTGTTGGGCCAGACCTTTGTAGCGTTGATACGACGTACAAAATATTAATCATTAATTATCGCCTTACCCATAAAGATAGTCGAAAATTTTGAACAAGATGTAATTATAAGAGATAGCTAGTCAGTATAACAACCTATACCGTATAAAAGCTATTTTTAACAATCAGCTACCTATTTCTATTCGAATATACTGCCATTGTTGAGATTGAGGCAGTTTTAAATTGCTGTTTGGGTTGATTAAGAAAATATTCAACCTATCCATTATTCATATTTTCGCCCCCTTGGCCCATAAAGATTTTTACCCCTCAGATGCTCTACCTCATCCGATGCGAAAGAATAACGTAATTCTCAGACAAAATCCTTAGCCCCAAACATTAGGCCGTTGTCTGACCTAAGCTGCATCGATACTTTGTTTTTAATCATTCGACTACTCAGAGCATCCTTCTAGGACTGCTGCAGCTATTTGCGCGTTCCCAGATGGAGCCAACCGCCAGCCAACGATTAAGCGATCAAAGCAGTCGATAACCGCAGTTAAAAAGCACCTTCCATCTCTTCCCCAAAAGATACTCGTCGTATCAATGGCCCAAAGTTAGTTCGCATGAGTAGTAGCATGAAGCGCAGCCTCATGCCTTTTCTGCGGCCCTGTTTTTGCCGATTATCCAGCTTAATGATGCGGTGGACCTTTTTACGGTCACTTTTAGGCCTTAGCGATACTTCAATACTGCATGGATCTTTCTCAAGCCATAAGTTGAAAATTCCTGGATGACCTTCCAGATGCCCTTTGCCAGAGGTTTATCGATCTGGGTTCGACTCCCAGCCTTTAGGCTCATAGTAAAACTGCGATCGGGACAGGCCAAACCGCTGGCATAACTTACTTATCGAGACCTTCTTACCTTCAGCATCCAACTCGCTCTGCAACATCAGAAGGTTGGCGCTGGATCTCGGTTGAGAGCTGACCATTTTTTTTCTGGCCTCCAGCTCGCCAACCTTGGCACGTAAATCTTTGAGTTCTCTTTCGTGGATAACCTGCTCATCCTTTGGGTTGACCCGAAGATCACGCTCACTTGACTTAAGAAATATGCCCACCTAGCCTTCCACTTCAGACTGCTTTAAGTCCTGTGACCGGCAGACTTCGATCAGCGTCGTTTCACCTTTGATAATCTGCAGAATTAACTCGACTTTACGCTTTGCTCTCCATCGCTGAAACTGCTCTTTCATGCGCCATCTTCTACCATCAGATTAATCTTATAAGCCGTATGATTCAGGAGGGTAACTCATCAAACAGTCCATTTGATTTCTATGCTGTCGCTATATGGAATGTTTATTGAGCTAAATTTCCATTTAGTTTCATATTACATTGGCAAATAATAGAAATATCAAACATCTCTTTGGGTTAGCAATCATTTGTGGACCTTCGAGATGGAGATGGCATAATTTAATAGTTTGCTTACCCAATATAGCGGCATAAATAATTGGAGCTTTTCCTCTATTTAAGGCCCTTTTTCAACTTTCAAGTAGTATTCAACAATTAATTTGCTGGTCTTGTGGAGATTAGTCTGACTCAAATTAACCGGTTTTTTTGACTTGGTGACATTATTGAGGGTGTGGTGTTGAGAATAATCAATCAAAAGTAACGCTATTTTCAAAGCAACTAAATTCCTCATAGACAGAAAATATAACATGATACGATTTAGCAACTAGATGATTTATGTCGTTAATATTGCAAAACACAGAAGCAATTTAATGATCTGAATAAGCGGCTGATAAAGATAGATATTAAAAAGTTTATAAGCGGTTAAATTTTTATTAAATTTCATTTACACATAATTATTATTGTCAGGGTATAAGCCGAATAAGCAACGGAGCATGGCATGCAAAAAATACTTGTTACAGGTGCGGCAGGTTTTATCGGCTACCATTTAGCCCAGCGTTTGTTAATGATGAATAAAAAAGTTGTTGGATTGGATAATCTTAACACCTACTATGATGTAGAGTTAAAACAAGCTCGATTAAAAGCTTTGCAGACTAATGACCTTTTCCGATTTTTTAAAATGGACTTAAAGGACGATTATTTATTTGAACTTTTTGAAAAAGAAAACTTTGATGTAGTATATCATTTAGCGGCCCAAGCTGGTGTTCGTTATTCGTTAGAAAATCCAAAGTCATATATCGATTCAAATTTAGTTGGGTTTGCGAATATTTTAGAAGCTTGCCGCCATGTTCAAGTTAAACATTTATTGTATGCTTCAACTAGCTCAGTATATGGGGCAAATCGCCGAACGCCCTATTCTATTGATCAAAATGTTGATCATCCTATCACTTTGTATGCTGCTACTAAAAAGTCAAATGAAGTTATGGCTCACTCATATTCTCACTTATTTGGCATTCCAACCACTGGTTTGCGATTTTTTACAGTTTATGGTCCTTATGGTCGACCAGATATGGCCCCGTTTAAGTTTACAAAAGCGATCCTCGAAGGAAAGACAATCCAGATCTACAATAATGGGCATATGAAACGAGATTTTACGTATGTAGATGACATAGTAGAGTCTTTGGTTCGATTGATTGACAAGATTCCCGCTGCACACCCAGCTTGGGATCCATGGAACCCCAACCCTGCAATTAGTTCTGCACCATTTCGAATTTATAACATTGGTAATTCTCAGCCTGTAGGTTTAATGGAATTTATTAAAACTCTAGAAGAAGTTCTCGGTAAGGATGCGGAAAAAGAATTTTTGCCGCTTCAGCCAGGTGAGGTTTTAGAAACACATGCTGATGTTACTGCCTTAACTGAATTAGTCGATTATAAACCAAATACTCCGTTGGATATTGGAATTCAAAAATTTGTCGATTGGTACCGAGAATTTTATCAACAATAAACAAATTAAATTTTTTTGGGCCAATGCGAATTTATAAGATCGAGACATGAGGTGTTTTTTTTAAAAACGCTGCGATAAGTTCGTAAGCGCACGGCTATCGACTTCTTTTCAGCTACCCATATATGCTCTAGGCTGCCTCAGTAATTTGCATGGAGGCAGCAATGAAAGTTCAAAGACGAACAAAAGCTCAATGGACCAAGCTCATCGAAGTAGTGGGCTTACGGCGGCAGAATTTTCCAAAAAACATAATCTAAGTATCCATACCTTAAAAAATCAAATCTACAAGCAAAAGCAGCAAACAAAATCTCAAAATAGCCAAACTAGCTTTGTTGAAATACTTCCGCCTCTAGCCACCACCAGCAGGCCTCGCTTCATTACTTTATCAACTTCATCGGGGCTCATGGTTCAAATTCCTGAAGGAATTGATCCACGATGGCTAAGCTCAGTTTTACCAGCTATCGGGGGTTAGTCATGCACTCGCCAAATGAATTTGCTTATATCTATTTATATAAGAAAGCCTTTGACATGCGCCGCTCGATCAATAGCCTGGCAGCCATTGTCCAGCAGGAAATGCTGCTTGATCCTTTTCGACGCTCATTATTTGTTTTCTGCAACAAACGGCGTACCCACCTAAAAATTCTTTACTGGCAGAGAACTGGCTTTTGCCTGTGGATGATGCGTCTAGAAAAACATAAGTTTGCATGGCCCAGCTCACTGGGCGAAAAATTTCCAATAATTTCAGCAGCAGATCTGATGTCCTTGATTAACGGTCAGGATATCGTCAAGATGAAGCCCCATGAAACTTTGAATTATCAGGCAGTATGATTGCTTAGGCTAGAAAAAAGTTCGGTCTTAAGGTAGTTTGCCATCGCTATGAATGAGATGACGATGGACAATCTACCAAAAGATCCTGCTGTTTTGAAGCAGTTGCTGGCTATTGCCAACAATCGTATTGCTCATTTGGAAGAGCTACTTCGGCTCTTCAACCACAAACGCTTTGCTCCGCAGTCCGAATCCTACTCTAATCAACAACTTTTATTTAACGAAGCTGAGGCCGACGTAGAGGCGGAAGCAAGGCCAGTCAAGCCGTACTTACGCTCCAAGCCTAAGCGAAAGCCATTACCGGAATCGTTTCCTCGTATCGAAAAAATATCCGAACTTTCCGAGGAAGAAAAAGCCTGCACTTGTGGTCAAACGATGAAGGAAATGGGCGAAGCCGTTTCAGAACAGATCGATATTGTACCGGCCAAGGTACAAGTTATTCGCCATATTCGCAAAAAGTATGCGTGCCCATGTTGTGATGGATCGATCAAACAAGCCGGGATGCCGAAGCAGGCTATCCCAAAGTCCAATGCATCAGCCGGAACTTTAGCTTTTGTTGCAGCATCTAAATATTGTGATGGTCTTCCGCTACATCGTCAAGAAACGATATTAAAGCGACTTGGAGTAGACTTACCTCGCTCAACCCTAGCAAGCTGGATGATAAAGTCAGGTGAACTGGTTACACCTCTTATCAATATGATGAAAGACACGATTATTGAATCGAAAGTGGTTCATATTGACGAGACAACTCTGCAAGTCCTAAAAGAAAAAGGCCGCAAGGCTACCACGAAAAGTTACGCATGGGTCATGGCTCGGGGTAGTCCAGAAAAGCCGCTTGTCATTTTTCATTATGAACCGACTCGCTCATCAGAAGTGCCGATAAGGTTATTGTCTGGCTTTAAGGGTTTTCTTATCAGCGACGGCTATAAGGGCTATGATAAAATTGCTTCTAGCGATGGCATTACCCATTGCGGCTGTTGGGATCATGCTAGGCGTCGATTCTTTGAGGCGGAAAAATCTTCTAAATCTGTTGTTGCTGCCCAAGGCTTAAGCCTAATTCGCGAGCTATATCTAATCGAGCGAGAGTTTAAAGATCTATCCGCAATCGATAAAGTCCAGAAGAGAAAAACCGACTCGCTGGCTATCATTAAAAAGCTGAAAACATATCTCGATGCGAACATCGATCAAATTACCCCAAGTTCACTGACAGGCAAAGCTTTGCAGTATATGGCTAGTGAATGGTCAAAGTTGACTAGGTTTCTTGATAATCCGGATGTACCACTGTCAAACGCTTTGGCCGAGAATGCTATCAGACCTTTCACTATTGGCCGGAAGAACTGGCTCTTTTCAGCATCAACAAACGGTGCTGAAGCCAGCATGAACCTCTATAGCCTTGTCGAAACTGCAAAAGCCAACGGCCTAGAGCCCACCATTACCTGCGATTTGTCTTCACTTATCTTCCGCTAGCGGCTTCAATTGAGGATTTTGAGGCATTGCTGCCTTGGAATGCTTCGCTGCCTAGTTAACGTCTTTTACTGAGCGCTTACATAAGTTCTAATGTATTCACTCCAACAATAACTGTAGAAGCAAAACCCTAGGAAGCATTAGCCGGTGATGTAGAAGCCCTATAAGCCAAAAATTTAATATAATAAAGATCCGCGGAACAAAGGTCAGCATGTCAACCGCATTAGAAGACAAAATGATCGTTCCGAAAATCCTTACCAGAGGGCAGAAATTAGCAACAGGTCAGTATTAGGATATTAACGTACAGACGAGTAAGTAAGTATCACACTGTGGATTGTTTTGAAATATTAGGGCAGCCTAGGCTGTTTAGTTTTTGTTCGGTCAAGCCACGCGGTTACACTAGGTTCGAACTTACTCGCGAAATGAGCTATACTCTGCAGACCCTTCATTACGAATACTACCTGAAGAGGTAAGATATACGCTAAGAATCTTCCATCATAATCTACATGTGTTAATGCCACGAAGCATAGGTGAAATAAAATAGCTATTGCAATGGTACAAAAAAAAGGATCTTTCTTTTTTGCATAAAGCAATCCGATCAAGAAGATGCTATGAAACCCGGCTAAAAAACAAAAGTTCACGACATTTCGCATCATAGAATAGTAGGGATTCCAATTAAATAGAAAGTGGAAAATTCTTTGCAAATACAAACCAATAGTTTCAATAGGAAAGTTCAAAACATATTTCGCATAACCACTTATAATATTATTCGGTGATTGATTCTCTGGGTGCGGCATATCTATTAAAACTTTTTTCCATATTATTGTCCCATCAATAAGCTGGCCCCAAATCAAGTCTTTAATGAATGAACCTTGACTTTCCCCACTCCAAAACACAATTCCGGTGGGAGATGTCGGCGAAATCCCCATAAATAGCATTATACATGTGATAATCCCAAACCTTAGTAACCAGCTTTGTATAATAAATAGAGACCCTAACAGAAAAATGACCGCAAGATAGAAGCCATTTGGTCGGAAAATCCCCAAGTAAATAACTGCAGTTAAAAAACACAAAATATCGATAGATCTTTTGTATTTTAACCTTTGGAACAAAAAAATGATCATAATCAATAAAGATATAAAGAGTGAATCGCTCATAATATAAAAATTCCAGTAAGTATGAAAAATCAAAAAGCCCCACCCTAAACTTACAATCAAGCCAGTTTTATAGCTTGATATATTTCTTCCAATTAAGAAGAGTAAGACGCACGCTAGAACATGAAATGAAATTTGAAAAAAGTATATCCCCGAAGCATTCCAATCAAAAATCTTATTTACTGAAACCAACAATATATATCCAATATAATTGAATTCCCGAACTTCAAGCGTTTCACTATTTAACAAGCTTTCCGCTCCAGATAAAAATCTGGTAGCGTCATTACCAATCCGGAATCCAATTTTCTGAAAACTAATATAATTTCCAAGTAAAGCACATAATATAACGAGAATGATTATTTTATTTTGCTTTATCCAATTAGGAATTCGATTTATATTTTCCATAATTCTCAATCCCAAAAAGCTTATTTTGTAATATGAATTCAGTTTATTAGACTTTAGTAGAAGGTACATGGAATTATGAAAGGGGGCAATTGAATATTCGAGATATGTGAATATTTAAGATTCAAAATATCACATATCCGTTAGCGATTGAATTGACCATGGGGTGGCAGCTCTTGAGCTACAGGAGCCGATGGCAATGACCCTCCGCAGTAATTCATGCCTACATGAATTAGACACCACTTGGAATGGTCCCGAAAAACCGGTCACTCATTAAGTGAGGTAGTTTAGAAAATTGAACTTGTTGAACTTGGTCGTTTTTCTGGACACTTTCGAATACACACTTAGACTGAAATACACAAGTTGGCATCCAAATCCTTTTGAAATCGTTTCCAAATTTCTTCTGGCGCTTTGTCAGCCAATGCAGAGTGGGGCCTCACCTTATTGTAATCGCAAACCCACTCCTGAATCTCTTTGGATGCTTCTTCCATGGTCTGGAAAATAGAGACGTTTAAGCACTCATCACGAAACTTGCCGTTAAAACTTTCCACAAAACCGTTCTGATTCGGTCTCCCAGGCGGGATAAAATCCAACTCAATATTGTGCTCGCTCGCCCATTCATCAAAAACAGAGCTAATGAATTCTGGACCATTGTCCAAGGTTATCGTCTCTGGAAATTCCCCTGCCTCCCATGCTGCCTTTGTCAGGACCTTGACCACTTCGCTGGATGGATAAGTCTTGCGGGGGACAGAGCACAAGCATTTGCGGGAATACTGATCGATAACTACCAGGCTGCGAAACGCTTGACCTGAAACTAGTCGGTCCGAGATAAAGTCGATGCTCCATCTTTGATTGGGCCTTGTCGCCTGATCCGGCCTCACCCGATGTTTAGCCAGGTATTTTCGCTTCCTCGTACGCTTCTTGAGCCCTAAGCTTTCTTCCTTATAGAGGCGAAAAATTCTATTTTTACCCACCTTTAAGCCCTGCCTTTTAAGCATCACAAGAATCCTACGATATCCAAACCGTGGCCGACTAGCAGCGATTTCCTTAATACGCAGCCTGAGATAGTCATCCGTCGACGTATCAGGCTTGTAATAGGATGAAGATCTTGCCAACTTAAAGAGCCTGCAGCAACGTTTTCTTGCGACCTTATAGGCATGACACGTCCAGTCGATTAATTCTCGTTTGGCTACAGGCTTTAGAGCTTTTTTTGGATGACTTCCTGTAGAATATGTTTATCTAACGTGAGATCAGCTACCAGCTTTTTCAGACGGTTATTCTCGTCTTCAAGGTTGCGTAAACGCTTGGCATCTGAAACGCCTAAGCCAGCATACTTTTTCTTCCACTCGTAGAAAGTTACCTGGCTGATGCCCATCTTGCGACAAAGCTCGCCGGCATTGACGCCGGCCTCAACTTGCTTGAGGCAGTAGATGATTTGTTCTTCTGAGTACTTAGTTTTAGCCATAAGTCACCTCATGTCATATAGGCTGCATTTTATAACATGAAAGTATCCAAAAAGTTAGCCCCAGGTCACCCTTCCATGAAAAGGAAAGGGATAATCTCTACTTCTTTCTTGATTAATTCGACTAAAAAATCTGACATTGACGCAAGAGATTCCGTAAATGCAAAAAAAGTCAAAACATCAGACTTGGTAATGTAAGAATTGTGCTTCAGAAAAATTTTTGGAGTAACACATTTCATATCGATTAAAAACTCAAAGACCAAATTTGGTTGTCTATATAGACACACTGATATTTAAGCTACAATATTTTGAAGATAATGAGGCAAAATATCTATACACTTAAAATTTCAATCAGTAAATTGTAACGAGAAACCATATGAGTCTAGAATGGTTATATGCTTTATTTGCACCACTTGGAGTTGTCTTATTCTCAATGCCCGCAATGATATTGGCTGCCAATAGATTAAATTTATTTGATTTTCCAGATCCTTCCACAAGAGGCGAGCAAGGGCGCTGTCAAAAACTACATCGCCACCCCATACCTAGAATAGGTGGGCTAGCGATGGTCGTTAGTTTCTTGGCTGGCTTGGTCCTGACTATTGAGTCTCGTGCGCTCACAACTATCTATATATGTTCGATCCTATTATTTCTTGTTGGACTAGCCGATGATATACGCCCTATTAGCGTGCGCTTTCGAATAATTCTTCAAGTTCTGTTTGTTGGAACTCTTATCTTTGGCAGTAATTTGGAGATTAGACATATTTCCTTCTTCGGAAATCAGCTCCTTTTGCCAGAATGGCTAGGAGGGATTTTTAGTATTTTCATCGTAGTTGGCGCCATAAATTCAGTCAACATGATGGATGGTATGGATGGCTTAGCTGCTGGAATATGTCTTATAAGCATAGTTATGCTAAGTTACTTACACTTCTTATTAACTCAACAAACCTGGATTCTCTCTCTACTTTCTATCTCAGTTATTGGAGCCGTTGTCGGCTTTTTAAAGTTCAACTCCCATCCTGCCCGCATCTTTATGGGTGACGGGGGTAGTAACTGGCTAGGATATATTATGGGAATCATGATTATCCTAACCTTAGAAGGTTTTAATGTCTCAAACGGCGAAATCACTAGAGCAATGAAACTACCAGAATTGTCGATAGTCTCTGTTTTCCTCTGTGTAGCGATCCCGGCACTGGATACACTTTTTATAATTTTAAAACGCTTAAAAGAAAAGAAACATCCCTTCAGACCAGATCAAGGGCATCTGCATCATATTCTACTTAGCTTTGGTCTCGAAGAAAAACGGGTAGTCCTTACTATTTATTTCATGGCTTTTTTCTCTGCTACGATGGGCGTGCTACCTATAGCTTACCCTGAGTATGGTTTCGAATGGATTCCATATGCTTATTTCTTGCTCCTCGTATCTTTCATGACTCTAATAAAGTTTGGAAGCTCAAACACACTAAGAATTGTAAAACGAATCTTAACGAGTAAAAGACAAATTCTTTGGCACCATAAATCTGTCAACACAGTGCTTCGCTCTTGGTCAACAATAAATCGCTATTGCATTTATGCCATTATCTTCATAGGCCCTTTTTTCTGTGGTATCGTACCGAAAGATCTCGCCACTACAGCGGGCATTATGCTACCTATAGTAGGACTAACCCTCTTCGTACCCAGCCGGCGAGATGATTTTCTTCAAGTGCTCATTATCACGCTAGCCGCCGCCATTATCCTAGCGGCGATAAATTCAAATGCATTGAAGTTCGAAGTTTTAAGCAAGGCTTATAAAATACAGCCCTTCTATAATTGGATATTTATAGGCCTCGGAATTAGTAGTTTACTTTATTTTTTTGTAACGATTAATCGTCAACACCTAAAAATCGGGCCGACTGACTTTTTACTTCTCACAATCCCTTTGGTCATGCTTTTGATACCGGAACCATGGCGTAGTGAATACCGGCTAGGTGTTATCAGTGCCCGCAGCTTAGTTCTATTTGCAGCAATGAGGACGATTGCTTTCGGCTATAGTGGAGTTATCAGGCGTTTAAAGCTACTCGTATGCATTGGCCTTTTGTACATCTCTTTAAATGGCTTGTTAGGGTTCAAATTTCTTTATTAACAAATTAAAGATTTTATAATGTCAATTACTGCTATTCCTAAAGTCATTTCAGTATTGATAGCTTGTTTATTTACCATATATTGCTTCAGCCTTGTTCGGATAGATCAATTAGCTGGCATGCCTGGCATCAATAACTATATTAGTTCGACTCTTTACGCTTTATGTCTCGTTCAATTAATCTTGTTAGCCTTATCAACAAAAAAGCAGGCATGGAATTTTAGCCTCTTCCTTGTGTTTTCAATTGTAGTTCTGACTCATTCCTATGCAAAGATATATATGCCAAGCTTAGATTTTTTAACACCTCGACTTGATTACCTTCTCCCAGGCAATATTTCTTCAAACTTCAGCTTCAATATCGCTAAAACTTATATCCTTAATATCGTCTTGGCTTCTGTTATTTTAATTCCGCTTATCTTTGATAAAAATGTTACACCTCAACATCAGAACAAGTTTTTTTACCTACTTGTCGCGCTATATATAATTAATATTATTGTAGTTTTTATACAATCTAATGACATTAGTTTTTTAACTAAAGGAAGCGGAACCGCTGTAAGTACGCGTCGACCTCCAGGGTTACTTGAAGATTCTGGTGCTTCTACCGTGGTACTTTCAACGTTTTTCGCAGGATTTTTATCATATATTATTTTCTTTAAGAAAAACGCTTATTACTGGATCTTTGCTTTACTACTACCATTTTGTGCCTATTTAGGATCTTTTACAAAGGGTAGGGTATACTTTGTAGCTATTATCCTAAGTTCTTTCTCTCTATTTCTACTCATGCTTTTTTTAAAAGAAAAAAATGAGAAAAAAAAATGGCTCCATAAAGGAGCTATTTTCCTAATGCTCATGACTAGTTTAATTGCAATATTATGGGCAATACCTCGACTGTATAAAAGACGAGGAACAACCCTAAGTCTTATTCTGGATGATCCTCTTAAATTTTTACAAGGACTTGATCCCGTCCGTTTTCTTCATGCGAAAACGATGCTGGCCGCATTTACAGATCATCCTTTTTTTGGCACCGGCCTTGGGTCTTTCCACTTTGTATACCATATGTATGTGGATATAGTATTTGCACCAGGGGACAGTAAGTTCTCGGATCTTCCAACTAATCTTTACTTAGCATTACCTTCTGAGTTAGGGTTGGCAGGAATCATAATCATCACTACTTCTTTGATCCTTTTCGTCTCAGCTACCGTCACCTCTTTGAGAAACTCTGAAAGAACAAAACTCGACCTCTTCATCATCGGTGCAACGATAAACTTGGTATTCTGTTTCCTAGTTGGCATACACATCGTATTCAAAAGCGCTGCGCTTATGGTCAGCCTTTCAATTCTTTGGACCATACGAGAATCCTGGAAATCCAATTGGACTCGCAAGCTTTTGATTACAAGCGGCGCAGCTGTCACCCTACTGTTATCAACCAGTATATTAGTTGACTATTTCAATGCCCCTAGAGCTCCCGAATTTTACTGGCAAGAACGTGGCAAACCTCAAGTTCCTGTCAGCGTTAATGTCCCTATAGGAGCGCCTGGGCCTGGTGTATGGTTCAACTCAGGAGCTGAAATCCTCCTGCAATCCAATCCGGTCGAGTTTTTTGTCGAGCTCCCGCCAGAATATTATCCCTTAAAAGCCAAAGTTTACTTATATGACCAGTTAGGTAAGGAGCGTGAAGTTCAAGAGTTCACTGTCTCCGAATACCAACTTCCTAAGCCTGGACGAACGCTCCGTTTTCATTCCGATCTTGCAGCCGATATCGGTTGCTTGGAAGCCATCACGCCGGAGCATTATTGCAGTATCCGCATCGAAACAAAGCCACATTGGCGTTTCCATGAGCATCGTATGGGGTTTTTTGTGCCACAGAGATTTCTCGATTGGCCTAAAAAAGGCTAATGGACTAAGCTTTTATCTTGCCCATCCATGATAAAGTGTAGAAGAAAACCGGATAGGTTATATTGCCTCAGCCTTATCTAGCCGTCTTCGATTTGCTAGAATAAGCAGAAAGATGACAAAAGGGCCTGACTTTGCAAGCAAATGAAACATCACCCAAACGCATCGCACTCGTCGTTCAACGCTATGGTGAAAGTATCATAGGCGGCGCTGAAAGCCATGCACGCCTCATTGCGGAACGCTTGGCTGAAACCTATGGCTTGCATATTGACGTATATACGTCGTGTGCCAAAGATTACCGCACATGGAGAAACGAATGGTCGTCGGGCGTTGAAAAGGTAAGTCCCCATATTACTATCAAGCGTTTCCGTACTTGGTTTCCACGATTTCAAAGTCTATTTCACGTCTATTCACGTTTGTTTTTTAAATTGCAACGACACCGCCATCACGTGTCGAATAAAATTTATGCGGCATTAGAATGGTTGTGGTTTATCCTTCAAGGTCCTTATTGTCCAGGTCTGGTAACCCATCTTAAAAAACACATTGATAGCTACGAGAAGATTATTCTTTTCACTTACCTTTACTATCCAACACTAGCCGCAGCTCGTCTGGACCCACGAAAGAATATTCTCATTCCCACAGCTCATGACGAACCCCCATTTTATACGGATGCCGTGCGTCATTTGCTGATGAATACACCACAAATTCTCGCCAATACTGTTCCGGAAAAAGATTTGATTCAGCGCTTTATTGGCCGCAGCGATCATATCCAGATCGCGGGTATTGGTATTGATTTCAAGCCTTTTGAATCTATGCTAAAGGAAGGTGATCATCAAAAGCCCTATGTCCTATATTTAGGCCGCATCAGCCGAGGCAAGCATGTCCCTGAACTCATCAACCATTTTCTTGCGTACTTGCATGCAACAAATGATCAGAAAACTCGCTTGATTTTGGCGGGAAAAAAAGAAAATGATGTGCAAATTCCCTCTCATCTTCAGATCAGCTATCTAGGGTTCATTGACGAAAATGAAAAAATTAAATTGATCAGTAACTCGACTTGCCTGATCAATCCATCTCCATTTGAAAGTTTATCCATGATAGTCATTGAGGCTATGGCAGCACAAATTCCGGTTCTAGTGAATCAACACTGCGAAGTCCTGCGCTATTATGCTGAATCGACCGATACTGTCTTTACATATAGCGACGAAGCATCATTTATCAAGCAGCTAACACGTATCACAACTGATGCATGGGATCAGGATCACCAAAAAAAACAGTCACTTTGCCAAACTCGTAATTGGGCTTATGAGCATTTTTCTTGGCCTAAGGTCCTTGAGGTTTATCATAATAGCCTTCATACAGCAGAGTTGAGTGATTAGTTAATTTGACGCTGTTTGTTTTTATAAGTTAACTAGTGTGAGTATACTCAATATGACTTCTAAAATTGATATCACTCTGATTAAAAACCAGATTCGCGAGCAAGCAGAAGAACGAAAGCATGCTCCTCAAAAAATAAGCCTTGATGATCTCCCGCGGCGTTCGCTTTTAATTTATCAAGAACAAAAGGCCTCGATTAAGCATCGAGTCGCTAATTTATTGCGTCAAAGTTACGGAAAGTTGAGGCACCTTATTTACTCCAATAAATTGAGCGGATACCCAGCTCGTTTTTTGAATAAATTACTTCTGCTGCCTCGTTATATTGACAATATTGAATACCAAAATGAACTCATGGCCCGAAAGCTTGCCTTTTTGCATGGTAAAGCTAAAAGGCTCGAAGAAGAACAAAAATACCTCTATGACCTGATCCTCGATCAGCAACGACGTATTGACGACTCCAATCGCAAGCTGCTCGATACGAGCAATGCCAAATCAGCTACTGTTAGTCAAAACGTCAGCTTTAAAGAGTTTTACCTCGCTTTTGAAAACGCTCACCGGGGAAGTCAGGAGAGTATCCGTCAAAAACTTCTTGTCTACGTTCAACAGATCAAATCGATCGAAGAGCAGGCCTCTAGTTTGAGTGTCCTTGACATTGGATCAGGACGTGGAGAGTGGCTAGAAATCATCCGCGAACATGGATGGCAAGGGGTTGGCGTCGACCTGGATTCAGATATGGTCAAGATTTGTCGTCAAAAAGGCTTAGAAGTTGTCAAGGAAGATGCCATTGACTATCTGAAAAGTCTTCCCGATTACTCGCTTGCAGTCGTAACTGCTTTCCATGTCGTCGAGCACATACCAGAGACGGATCTCGTTCCGCTCTTACAAGTGATTTATCGGAAAGTTAAGTTAGGTGGCATCGTGATCCTTGAAACGCCAAATCCCGAAAACCTTATCGTCGGTGCTTGCAACTTTTACACGGATTTGACTCACATAAAACCGATACCACCTATTTCCTTGCAGTTTATGTTGAGTTTTGCCGGCTTCAAGAAGACGGAAACTCTTCGCCTTCATCCCATGAAAGACAAGTTTCGAACTCAAGATCCAGAGCTGAAAGAAGTTTTAGAGCGACTATACGGATCACAAGATTATGCCTTGGTCGGCTATAAGGAGAACTAAACCTCATGCCTTCCATTGTAATAGCGACACCGTCATTGACGATACATGATGCGGTTGGCAACGATGTGCGAATTCAAAAGGAAATCTTGGAGCAAAGCCCTGATAAACCTTCCGTCTATATATACGCCGAACATCAGCATCCTAAGCTTCGGCATCTTTGTATCAGTGAACGTGAGGCTTTAGAGCATATCAGTGATCCAGATAATATCCTGATCTACCATCATAGTGTTTACTGGCCAAAGATTGATCGTTTTTATCAAATTGCTCAGTGCCGCGTCTTTATGAAATACCACAATATAACCCCAGCGCAGTTTTTTAAAAAATATGATGCTACGGCCTATTATTATTGCAAAATGGGCCGTCATCAAACCAAGTGCCTGATCGATACTGGTATCCACAGCGGTTTCTGGGCTGCCTCCACCTACAATGCTGAGGAACTCATAGAAGCCGGTGCACCATCACATAAAATCGAAGTCTTAGCGCCATTCTGCAATGTTAATGATTTCGACAATATCCAACCAGATCCCGACGTATTAAAGCAAAGTGACGCTGATCCCGAAATAAATGTGCTCTTTGTTGGCCGAGTCGTGCCCAATAAGGGCCACACTCATCTATTGCATAGCATTGCCCGACATATTGAGTTTTATGGTGAACAAATACATTTGACGATCGTGGGTTCAATGAGTCCAGGTTTACAGTCGTATTATGAAGAGCTTGAACAGATCATACAAAAGCTCAATATCGGATCATTTGTATCGTTTAAAAATCAAGTAAGCTTTGCAGCTCTCAAGGCTTACTATTTGCGCTCCCAAGTCTTTGTTTGCATGTCTGAACACGAAGGCTTCTGTGTACCCGTTTTGGAAGCTCAGAAACTTGGACTACCCATCATAGCCTTGGACCGCGGAGCGGTCTCGGATACTTTAGGGCCAGATCAGCTTTGTTATCCTGAGCCGAATTACGATGAAATCGCGGTGACGATCCACGAACTTAGCCATAACCACGAACTCAGTTCTTTTGTCAAAGAACGGGGCTATGCAAATTTAAAACGTTTCAACTCGGAAGTCTTAGCTCAAAAATTGGAAAAGAGTATATTTGAAACGACTCAGACATATCCGGCAAGCGCCCAATTGCATAGCCATTTTTAGAAATTTAATCAAATATTTCTCAACTGGTGGAGAACTGCCATGCCTACCTATATCATTGCTGCGCCAACCCTGGCTGCCCGCGATGCAGTTGGAAACGATATCTTGTTAGAAAAGCAAGCTATCGAAGAACTCACCGGAAACCCCGTTTTCCTTTATGCTGAGCACGTTGATCCTGAGCTTGCGGGTCAAGTCATATCCGAGCGTATGTTCCTTGATCACCTCAGCAATCCACATAATGTCTTCATTTATCATTATTGTGTTTATTGGGCGCATTTAGAACGCTACTTACCCTCATGCCAAGCCGAAACTTGGATCCGCTATCATAGTCTGACACCTCCCCACTTCTTTGAGCCATATGATCACGCCAGTCATTATGCGACACACATGGGATTTGAGCAGTTAAAAACTTTAGCTCGACGCTTTCCGTATGTTCGTTACTTGGCAACTTCTCAATATACGGCTAATGAGTTGCATGAGTATGGGATTTCATATACAAAAATCGACCGATTGCCACCATTCGCTCATTTAAGTGATAAGTCATCAAACTCCCTTGCGCCTCATGCGACGAGAAGTGGTGAATTAAAAAATCTTCAAGTTTTGTTCGTCGGGCGTGTCGTTCCTAATAAGGGACATTTAAATCTAATCCGAGTGATAGCTCGTTATGCAGAGCTTTATGGTAATGGAATTCAATTGAACATTGTCGGATCCATCAGTGGACAATTTGCAGCTTACTATCGCGAAATCGAAAAGCTTGTCACTGAGCTCAATGTAGCTTCACTAGTCAATTTCACGGGTAAAGTTTCATCGGAGGAGCTGCAACGTCATTACCGAGAGTCTGACGTTTTCTTATGCCTTTCAGAGCATGAAGGATTCTGTGTTCCTCTGCTCGAAGCACAAAGTCATGGTCTACCCGTCATTGCTTTAAATCGCGGGGCTGTCGGCGACACTTTAGGATACCAGCAGTTAGTTTTCGAAAACTTTGATGAAGCCGAATTAGCGACTGCTCTGGAGCTTGTTAGACGCAAACCGGATATCAGGGACTATTTAATTGAGGAGGGTCGCCGCAATTTGCAGCGCTTTGACTCAACCACCCTAAAACAACGACTTGTGATGCTTTTACAGGCTCAGCAAGCTATAAGCGGTCAATGGCAAATTGGGGGCGAAGATAAGAAACTCCGAGAAACTGAAAGTCTGGCCTAGGAAGAACTTTAAAGGTTAAAATTCGATCAACCCATTGATAGCACTCTTCCACATGAGTCTTGGACGAGTGCATAGCAACTGTTATCGTATAATCACCAGGCCCGATGTTCATTTCAAACTCAAAGCTAAACCGCACCTGGTCTCGATCCCTGAAGGAGTCTGTTGGAATATGCATTTCAGCGGTATTTGTACCAAAAATATCGTAACCTAGGCGATCTCTAATCAAAATACCAACGGTCGGATTTTGGATATCACTATTAAATTGGGCCTCGACTACGAGTTTTACTTTTTGTCCCGTAACAATTGCTGTTATAGATCGCCCTTGTTCATTAACAAGTTGCACCTGCTTAATTTCAGCTCGGCGATTCCCTGCAACTAGAGTCGCTTCATTGCTAATTTCATGACTCCGATCAATTGAATACTGGCAACCATGGCCATCCACCTTCGCTAAAAGAGCATTGTATTCTTCGAGCATATCTTGAGCATCACCCTCAGCTAAAAGCTGTCCGCGATTAAGCAAGCCAACTCGATCACAGAGGAGTTTGATAGCTCCGGGATCATGGGAGACAAAAAGAATGGTTGTTCCTTCTTCCTTAAAACGTTCAATTCGACGCAGACACTTTTGCTGAAAATAAGCGTCCCCAACGCTAAGCGCTTCATCGATGATCAAAACATCGGGCTCGATACTGGATGCGAGTGAAAATGCCAAACGGACATACATGCCTGAACTATAGGTTCGCACTGGCTTGTCAAAAAAATCGCCAAGCTCACAGAAGTCCTTTATGATATCCATCTTACTATCGATTTCCTGGTCAGTTAATCCAAGCAGTCGACCATTTAATCGAACATTGTCGCGGCCCGTTAACTCACCATGAAAACCTGTACCCAGTTCGAGCAAGGCAGCCACTCGACCCTTCATTTGGAATTGACCAAGCGTTGGAAACATAGTTCCCGTCAGAATCTTAAGGAGGGTACTTTTTCCAGCTCCATTCATACCAATCAATCCAAAAACTTCACCTTCGTCCATTTTTAGATTGATGTTACGTAAAGCCCAATAGTCCTGGTGATAAGACTTCTGCCCAAAAGTCAACCACTCCTTGAGGCGGTCGCTTCGCTTTGGATAGACTTTGAATGCTTTGGAGAGATTCTCGATTGTAATCATAGCTTAGATCTCATCTGGAATTTCTTTTTCAAAAAAGCCTAGAAAACTTGTACCCAGCGCTGCCGCGATCGCCGCTAAACCGATGACTGCAAACCAGTCCTGAGCAGTGGTTTGCACATTATAAACGAGAACTTTGTGGTAAAGACTTACAAAGTGGTACATCGGGTTGATGGTCAATAGCCAGTGCAAGGATTCTGGAACCCGTGACTCCATATATACAATGGGAGTTCCCCAAAACCAGAGCTGTAGGACTATGCTAACAATCTGAGCTGTATCTCGAAAAAACACCTGAAGCACAGATAGAAAAAGTCCAAGACCAATTGAAAAAACAAGCTGAATAAGAAAGATGGGGATAACAAGGATGGCTTGTCCATTCAGCCCATAGCCAGAAAAGAGAAGAAGTAAGAAGTAAATAGACATAGAGATAGCAAACGTAAAAGTGGACGAACCAGCACTTACGAAATGGATAATCGAAGATGGAAAGGAAACTTTCTTGATTAAGTGAGCATGATCGAAATAAACATTCGTCCCCCGAGAAATCGTTTCTACAAAAGCATTCCAGGGTAACAATCCTGCACAAAGATAGATGGTATAGGAAAGTGGGCTTTCTTTGGCTAAGCCACCGATCTTGGCTCCCATAATCTTTGAAAAGACTACGGTATATACCGTGATCATCGCCAAGGGGTGAATGATATTCCAATACTTACCAATCAAAGATCCTAGAAACTTAAACTTGATGTCACGTTTGATCAAATCAAGGCAAAGTCTTTTGTGAGACCAAAGCTCATCAATCATCTTCCACAAACGCCACTGAATAAATGTGCGCAACAAAGTCATATATAGCTTCCTAGAATAAGACATCTCGGCTTTGTTAATTGACTTCTCCATTCGAGAAAATCACTATAATAGAATTTAATTGTTATAGAAACGGGTTGATGGTGCAAATTGGCGACTTTATCCTAAGCGCTAAATATTTTTAAAAACAGAGTATATCAGTCCTGATCATGAAATTGAATGACACGCATACTATGCCATAGTTAGCCTTCATTGAGCCCTAGCTATGGCAGGGGTAACAACTTTTATTTATTAAGGATCATTGCATCAGTGACATCAAAACCCATCAGGTCAGCCATAAAGACCATGAAAAATTTGAAACCGCTATCAATAAATTTTAATGAAAAAAACAAGCTCGTTGTTGAAGCTGCCTTTGCCTCTTTTGTCTTCTTTATAGCATGCTCTCTGTTCCTAAAGCCCATTGTATCTGCGCCCCATGATGGCATCCCCGGTGACTACGGTGATGTTCGCCTCATTATAACCCTTCTTGAACATAGCTATTCATTTATATTCCAAAGCTGGCCTGATACGTTTTGGAGTCCTTCATGGCTTTTTTACCCATTTTCCAACGGTCTAGCACTTTCAGAAACAATGGCTGGTAATGTTCCATTTTATGCAATCTTCCGACTGATCGGTTTCGATCCATTTTCTTCCTACCAATTCTGGTTTGTGTTCGTTTGTATCCTCAATTTTGCCTCTGCATGGCTATTGGCCAGAGAACTCGGTGGAACTGCAATAAGTGCAGCAATTGTGGCTTTTTTATTTACTTTTGCTATGCCACGCTTCGCCCAGTTTAATCATACGCAGCTTTTGCCCCATTACTTCAGTGTGATTAGCATCTGGGCATTGATCAAATTTTTTAAATCATCAGACAAGCCAATGCGTTTTCTCTACATTGCAACGATTTCAGCAGCATGGCAGTTCTGGGCTAGCGTTTATTTTGGACTTTTTCTATTACTCGTCTATTTAGGTCTTACTATAAGCGCTCTTGCTTACAAGCCCATACGTAGGCTCGTTATTCCTAAACTGCTGGACCATAAACTAGGTCTATTGATTGCTGCTACACTAGCCATTGTAATCCTAGCTCCACTATTTTATCGATATCATCTTATCAAGGAAGTCACAGGTTATCGGGATTGGCCCACTGTATTTTGGGGCATGGCAGATTGGAAGCAGCTTATACTGCCCATACATGATAGCTTCCTCTATCAAGGCTTTCACAAATACATGATGGCCAATAGTACAATTAGAGGCATGGAGCCATATCTATTTTCAGGGTTTCTACCCCTTGCAGCTCCATTTATTTTGATGACCATGTTGCTTTTTTCACGTATACGTCGTGGGTATCTTACAAGGGTAGAACAGTATGCCGTTTATTTTAGCTTAAGCTATATTTTTCTCCTCCTTTTAGCTAGCAAAACAAGCCCTAAAGAATTTAACCTGTACTACTATATATACCAGTATGTTCCTGGTTTTGGTGCACTTCGCCAGCTAAACCGTATTCACCTACTATACCTTCTATTCCTCGGTCTATCCCTCCAATTTATCGTTGCTAAAGTTTACTGTAAAAATCGCCTAGTGGCTCATGTCCTAGGACTTCTTATGCTAGTTGCAGTTTTCCTAGAAAACATACCAACCAATTTTTATATTTTTTCTAAATCTCAAAATAACATTAGAATAGAAAAATTAACCTCATTGGTGCTGAAAAGTGTAAGCGAAAACGGATGTAAAGCTTTTTTCCTTTCAACTCCAAATATCGACTATGCCACCCACAACGATGCAATGTGGATTTCACTTCAGACAAAAATTCCAACTATCAATGGCTACAGTGGTCACAACCCGCCTGGTTGGAACCTATATAGAGCACGTCATATTACGAAAGAACATATTATGCAGTATTTGTACTCGTATGGAAGCAATTGGGATCAGGCGGATATTTGTCTAATTCATGCCGGCAAACAAGATCTTTTGTAGATTAATGTACATGTATTGAAACGGGTTATTTATGAGACAAGTTTCTTGGAATCGTAGTTGGCCAATCTTGTTAGCAATAAGTTTTGTAGTTTATCAGATTGTCCGCGCCTGGCCCCAGGTGGGACATTCCTATTTTCTCAACGACCAACTTGATCAAATTCTCCATTTTGTTCACTTACTTCAAGGCGAGTGGCATCTTTTATATGGACCAGTATATTCTGGAACAAACCCACCTGTTTACGCTCTGGGATCTTTGCCAAATTTGCTATTCGGCATACCATCACTTCTAGGGGCTAATCCAGACCAATTGCAAAAAATCCATATCATACTCTTCACACTGGCATGTATTCCTGCCTTCATTAAGATACGTAAACACAATCCTAGTTTAGCATTCATATTTCTAGTGTTCTTAGGTATGAATCAAATATATTGGTGGGCTTTAACCCTACTGTGGATCAATATTTTCCAATTAAGTTTTAGTCTGCTGTTTTTAGCCCTCATGATCCATTTTTATGAAAAACCTAATGCCAGCCGATTTATATATGCTACTTCATTTTGGTTGTTAGCCTTACATATCCACTCGACACCGAGCGTTGCTTTTCCCTTTGTTCTCATGATGGCGATTCAACTTATCAGAGTTGCTAAATATGATCGAAGCCTTTGGCGCCCATCAAAAACCAGCTTGATCATGTTAGGTCTATTGTTAGGGCCATACATAGTAATGGAATTTGTTACGAAATTTTCTAATGCCAAAGCCGCATTCTTCTATCTTAATAAAGCTCATGATATACCTGGATCTGTAAGCCGCACTGTAGGTATCGAAGCAGGGCAACGCGCCGTTAATTATATTTTTACTACCTTCAATATGAATGTTAATTTATTTAAGCCTACGAGTTGGAGAGTTGATCTACACCACTTTCTCGCAGCAATTGCTATAATTACTAGCCTGGCCTATGCCGGGATTGGAGTTTTTAATTCTATTAAGAATAAAAAGACCAGTCCAATTCAAATGATATTTCTGGCAATTCCAATTAGCTTCATTTTTCAATTCATGTTCTTCCTGGCAGCTAATCGCCCCATACTTGGGCGCCAATATGTCTTATTCATGGTGCCATTTATCTTATTAATCTGGTCGCTTCCGTTTGCGATGTTTTCGGCCAAGTTGTTTAAAAAGTCGAATAGTGAAAAAGCTACAGCTTTCTTGGCAGTCGTCATTGTCATTTTAGCCCACCCATACAGCTTGGCATATCAGGAAAAAACGGTCTGGAATTTTCAAGGCATTCACTCAGGATTGATAGAAGTCTGCCAGGATGCTCCTGAATTTAAGTCGATTGCTAATGGTCCTTTTGTTGCCTACCAACATAATTATGAAGATTTACTGACTTATGTCGTAAACCGCTACATTTCATCTTGCCAGGTTAGTGAGGATTCTGAATTTTTTGTTATACCGAGCCGGCAAAACAATTTTCCAGAGAAGGTGGACCAAGACCATTTCACGCTCGAGCTTATTAAGATATACAAGCCCGGCTTTGGTCTGTACCGTAAAAGCCAGGGTCCGCCAACCGCGCATATAAATTAATACTTGCAAAAGGAATGCGGCTACGATATCAATCCCAACTCACGCACCCGTAGCTCAGCTGGATAGAGCATCAGACTACGAATCTGGAGGTCGGGCGTTCGAATCGCTCCGGGTGCGCTCTCTTAACCCCAAATCCGAAATTTTTCTTCCCAGATTTTTTCGTTAGCGCCTATTACAGATTTTTTTCTGCTCACGGGCACTGCAAGAGGGCATCGGTGCGTCTACTGCATCAGCTCTACCTGCCTTTCTGAGCAACCACTGCTTTTCGTGACCGGCTCAAGCCACTAGATGGGATGCGAAATCGTTTTGCAACGCGATTTCAGTTAATAGGAGCCCATCGCCCCTCTCCCCATAGCGCAGCGGGTAGAGCTTATTCAGTTGGCAAAGAGCTGTCCGCCTCGTTCCCAGCAGCCTGCTTAAGCAAAACCCAGCTTTATGTTTTTGATGTAGTCCAACCAATAAGCGACCTCCTTGAAATGTTGATCCATAAAACGAAATATCACCTGCCCTGCATGGCGGACGACTTGGCAAGGCAGGTGGATAAAGCGGTTTCTGATAGACTTGGCAAACTTTGGCTTCGTGGCGTTGTCTTTAAGCGCAACAAAGCGCATCAGGTTATAGGCAAACGCTCCTAGCAGCGCATAGGCTTTATTCGCCAAAAGCTTCTGGCAAGGTTAATGGTGCAGATCGAGTCCATTTTTTAGTTCACGGATAAAATTTTCTGCATGGCCGCGGCCTCGATAAAATTTGATGACCTCGATGGCAGTCTTGGCCTCTGACATATTGCTGATCCAAGCGCGATAATGATAGTCTTGTTCGCCTTTGACGAGCTGATTTTCACGGCCAGGCTTAAGTGAACGCATGATCAGTGCGCGCATGGGAAACGGTGAATTTTTCGAGCGGTAAACCACCTCACCAACCTCACACTCACGGCCATCAGCAAAGATAATGAGATAGCCCTAAAATTCCGGTCACTCCCTTAAGCGATTTTTTCAAACTCCACAGGTGACAGATATCCAAGCGAAGAATGAAGCCTAACACGATTATAAAATACCTCAATGTATTCGAATATGGCACTCTCTGCCGACTCTCGACTTGGAAATGAGCTACCTCGTATTAATTCAGTCTTTAGAGTCCCAAAGAAGCTCTCAGCTGCAGCGTTGTCGAAACAGTGATTAGCTCCGGTCATGCTCTGTGCATAACCAAGCCGAGCTAGTTTACGACGGAAACGCCGGGATTTATATTGCCCACCTTTATCGCTGTGGAAGATAGTTTTGTTTTTCGGATTCCGATTCTTGTGAGCCATATTAAAAGCCTCCATGATTAATTCTACTTTCATGTCAGACCGAGTAGACCAACCCACGATATTGCGACTGTATAGATCCATAATCGTACAAAGATAAAGCCAGCCTTCCGCAGTGCGTATATATGTGATGTCCGAAACCCAGATCTCATCAATGCCCTTTGCTTGGCAATCCTTGATAAGATTTGGACTGTCTTCCATCATTGGGTCGGGTATGGTGGTTCTTTTGAAAGATGGCGCTACGTAACCCGCAAGACCCATTTCTTTCATCTTGCGTTCAATCCTATTGACAGAAGCTTTTGCTGTTGAAGCATTGGCAATTGCGGCAGCAATTCTCCGTCGTCCGTAAGCTCCACGAGATAGCTCGTAGACTCGTCCGATTTCAGCCTTTAGTATCTGATTTTCCTCGAAGCGATGGCTGGGTCTAGGATTGAGCCACTCATAATAGCCTGAAGTTGAAACTTCCATGACTCGGCAGAGTACGGATATCGGAATCGTTTCACTCTCTTGCTTTATGAACTCAAACCGTCTTACTTTTGGCTCGCAAAGAAGACGGCCGCCTTTTTTAAGATCTCATTCTCCATTTTGAGTTGCTTCAGCTCTTCTTTCAATTTACGGTTCTCGTCAATTGCATCCAGCCGTTTTTCAGCCTGTTCGACATCCTCTTCATTCAAAAATTTAGAACGCCATTGGGAGAGCTGCTGAGGAGGTATACCTAACTGATCCGCAACATCTCCAACTGAGACTCCATCTTGCTGGGTCATTTTAACTGCTTTTTTCTTCAGTTCTAACGGGTAGCTTTTGCGAGATTGTTTTTTCTTTGCCATTCTGAGACCTCCTAAAATCAATGATGATTATACAGAATGTCCGGAGAAATGGGGCCAGTTCAGAGAGCCTGACCCAACATTCTACATAGATGCAATGATGAGGCATGTAGATATTGTTAGATACTATAGGAAATGTGGATATTTAAATAATGTCGCTACCAATCTGGATAGCTTAGTTGAAAAATGGGATGGGAGAAAAGCTAAGAAGATATTCCGAGAAACTTTCGTATCAACTTCAAGCTTGCAAAGGCTAGGATACCTTCTAGATGAAGTACTAGGTCACGAAAAGCCAGATAATTATGTCGAAAATGCTTTAAAAGAAAGAAAGGTTTTTCCGGTTGATCTTGATCCCACCTTTAAAACCAAGAGTGATGAAATAAATAATAAGTGGAAAATCAAAGTTAACACTAAAGTGGAGCCCGACTGATGATACCTGATCCAGTAGTTTTAAAACATAGAGATGCAAGAGGACGAAACGTGATAGGGCCTCTTCTGGCAGCATGGTCAACTCCGCAAAATGTAATTTTTTGGCGAAAACACGTTAGCGAAAATTGGCAAATGTTGCGATTTTTATTTAATATTTATCCACTATGAAGTGACAAGAATCCCAATTTCGATCGAATTATTCAAGATCCAAAATAAACCCCACCTCATACCACTTCTTCAAGGGTAAAAGTCAGGACTTTATCTATGAGGCCCCCCACTTCGTATGAACTCCATCATCTCAGAGATATGCTGACCTCCCCATACATGAATAGGTCCAGGCCAAACTCCTGGCTGCTGGGATCGACCGATCAAGTGTATCGATTTAACAAGATTGATTTCTTTCTGAAGGAGACTCAAAGTTTTTGCATCGCTTGCCTGTGGAATTTCCTTCCATTTGCATTCAATAAGATGGAGATAACCTCCCGTTTCAATGACAAAGTCGACTTCACGAGATTGCTGATCACGATAAAAGTAAAGCTGAGCCCGCATATTGTGATTTTTGATATACTTTCGTATCTCACTATAAACGAAAGTCTCCCAAATACCCCCAATCAAGGGGTGCTGAGAAAGTTGCTCACTTGATGCATTGAGCAGAAAGCTAAGCAAGCCTACATCTGCAAAGTAAAGCTTGGGCGTTTTGATTAGGCGCTTTTGAAGATTGCCGAAGTAAGGTTCCAGGAGCATGACCTGATTGGAAGCTTCGAGAGCATTTAACCAACTGTGTATAGTCTTGGCGCTCGTCCCCAAGTCCTTCGCTAAATCGCTCTTATTCAGAAGACTACCGCTTCGAGTTGCACAGGAGCGCATAAAGCGATCAAAATCCCGGAGTGATGTCACTTGAATGATCTGCCGAAGATCCCGCTCAAGATAAGTCGCAACATAACTTCGGTAGAATTCCGTTGGATCCATGTTCATGTTGCGCCAAAGTTCCGGAAAGAATCCACGGATTAGAATTTCTTCAAGACGTTGTTGGTCAAAGAGTCTGGGTTGTTCAGTCAAGATTTCACTTAGCATGAGAGTTTCCAACTCAACAATCGCAACACGACCCGCAAGGCTTTCGCTCACTCCGGCCATCAGTTGAAATTTCTGTGAACCAGTCAGAATAAATCGCCCATGATCATGGCGGTGATTATCGATTGCGGACTTCAGGTGACGAAAGAGTTTCGGAGCATATTGAACCTCGTCTATGAGCACAGGGGGAGGATAGCGATGCAGAAATTCTTCTGGACTCTCTTCAGCCAGACTGGCTTCAAGCACACCATCTAGGCTTACATAATTATATGTAGGAAATAACTCTTTGAGTAAGGTAGTCTTGCCTACTTGGCGCGGCCCAGTCAGGACGAGAGCTGGATATGATTTGACCAATTGTAGGAGATTGTCTGATATTATCCTTTTATATTGATAGTTTGACAATTTGGGAAGTCCAAGTTCGGGTTTATAGGAGTTTAACTTCTGATATCCTAGCACAGCCCGGCTTGGTAAGACAATACAGGACTTTGCGGTCGCGCAAGCATCCTTTAAATTGCGACCTTGGAGCTGTGAAAATCGACGGAGAGAATCACCCAATGACTTGACCATATAAACCTTATCCCTTGTCAAAGAGCAAAATGGCGATACAGTTCATGGATTGGAAGAGATTGGCATGCTGTCAATACTAACCAGAATTGGCTCATCTCTAGTATGACGGTCATCGTTTCCTAACGTTAAATCGGTTTTGAAAAAAGAGATTTTTTCGCGGCGTAGGGCTGGGAAAAAGGTATTGTCCGTTTTTGACGAGCATATCAAGATAGCGTTTGATGGTAGCAGGACTAATATTGATCTCTATTTGCTCTGAAATCTGGGTCGATGATACTTCTGGTACGCCGTCATGAGTCGAATTTGCAACCACTCTCAAAATTGCTGATATTATTAAGTCTTTTGGCGACATAGGAGTCCAAACTGAAAACCGCAACCTGTGAGCTGATTCTCATTATTATTAACTCACATAAAGAGCCAATATCAGAGAATAGGCTAATACTAATAAACACATATAAATTCAGTTCATGACAAACCTTCCGCTACTCAATCAGTTTTTATGGACTTTGCTTTTCAAAAGTTTTACTTTGGTATTTCATGAAAATCAAAAGTAGAGGTTTGATTTGTACAAAAGATTACTTAACCTACCGCAAACATTGAATACTTCATTTTTTCTTTGGGGACCACGCCAAGTAGGAAAGACTAGTCTTCTGAAAACCACATATCCAGATGCTCCATTTATTCAGCTTCTGAAAAGTGATGAGTTTGCGCTCTTCCAAAGTTACCCAGAAAGACTTCGAGAAAGAATTCGAAGGAACAAGTGGAAATTCGTCATTATTGACGAAATACAACGTGTGCCGCAGCTTTTGAATGAGGTACATCTATTAATCGAAGAAGATGGCGTTGTATTTGCCCTTTGCGGGTCGAGCGCCCGGAAAGTTCGCAAAGGCCATGCTAACCTTCTTGGAGGTCGCGCCTTGCGCTTCGCAATGTCGGGACTCATAGCTAAAGAAATCGATCAGAATTTTTCTCTGGAAAAAATGTTAAATCACGGTTATTTGCCACTTATCTATGACTCATCAGAAGCCGCCTTACATTTAAAATCATATTGCGCTGACTATCTAAAAGAAGAAATTTTCGCAGAGGGACTAGTTCGAAAGCTACAGCCTTTCAGTCGATTTCTTGAAATAGCCGCGTTAGGTGATACCGAACTGCTCAATTTTGAAACCGTTGCCCGTGATTGCGGTGTTTCTGCACCTACAGTTCGTTCCTACTACGAAATCCTAGTCGATACGCTATTAGCTCGATATCTCCCAGCCTACACATTTAGGCCAAAGAGAAGAGTTTCATCAAGCCCTAAGTTTTACTTTAGTGATGTCGGAGTGGTGAACTATTTGGCTGCGCGTGGTCAGGTGTTACCAAAATCAAGTGAATGGGGAAAAGCATTTGAAAATTGGGTATTCCATGAACTCACTACTTATATTGAATATACCGGGAAATCAGAACAATTGAGTTACTGGCGCCTTACAACTGGCGTTGAAGTAGATTTTATAGTCGGAGCAATGAAAGTTGCTTTCGAAGCGAAGGCTTCTGCCAATATTCATAGTGATCATTTGAAAGGGTTAAGAGAACTAAGACATGACTATCCCGATATTCAAAAAAGAATTGTGATATCGATGGAAAACGTATCAAGAGTGACGGATGACGGAATCTATATATTGAGTTATCAAGACTTCATTCATGACCTTTGGGAAAATCGCCTTTTCTAGGGGTGGAATAGAATCAACTAGCAGCTCAATTTGAAATGCATTCAATATCTTTGTGAATTCAAGGTTAAAAGTCAGAACTCTATCTCTGGGGAAGACACCAATTTCGTATCAACTCCTTCAACTCAGAGATATGCTGACCTACCCATACATGAATAGGGTCAGGCCAAATTGAGCTCCTTTTAGCTCCGCAGCCTGATAGTAATAGTTAATTGGGAGCTCGGAGCGAACCTTTACTTCACCCCATAGTCGATCATTTGCCTCTGAGCTAATGCAAGATTATAAAGTCTGTAACGCCTTTGAATGTGAGCTTGTCGAGTTCGATGCCGAGCATGATCACGTCCATCTTCTCATTAGTTATCACCTAAAGTCACAGTATCAAAGCTTGTTAATATCCTGAAAGGCGCTTCTTCTCAGAGGATACGGAAAGGATATTCTTCGTTTCAAAAAGCTTTATAGGGTAGAAGTCTGCGGTCATGGTTATTTTGCCGGCTCTTTTGATGGTGCACCTCTCGATGTCATTAGAAAATATATTGAAAAGCAAAGCACACCGGAATGATTTACTTACCTCCGCTTATCGCTTCGGCTCGCAAAAATGCTTATCCATCCTGCACCTGAAGGAGCAAGTTTTCCGGCAATTTCTGATAAAATCGCCAAGATGTCATTCAAAACCTCATAAGGTAAAGCCACTTTACCTTATTAAGATAAAATCGTTTTATCTTAATTGTAACTGAAAAATAGAAACATTTCCAAACACCTATCCCAATGACTTTGCTCCAGCCTTCCAGAAATGTCACGCTGGCAAAGGATTGAATTCGCGCCAGGAAAAAGTCATCCAAAAACTCCTTGAACTCTACCCTAATGGCTTTGAAGGTGGCCTAACGAATCGAATATATGTAAGTATCACTCAAACGAGTCCTGAATCAGCAAAACGAAATTTGAAAGCTTTACTGGATAAAGGCTTGATCTTGCAAAATGAAGGTGGAGGTAGATCCGTCAGTTACAGACTAAATGAACAAATTCATGAAGAATAAGAGCGGAATCACGCCCCCCAAAAAAATCAGAAAATGTCCTTCGCATCCTCACCCCAAGCAATGCTATCACCTATTCCGTTGGCAGTACTTGTGGACGATCTTTCTGACCTTTCGGCAAAATAACAGTTCCTCGGCCTTCTTCTATGACACCCGTCTTAATTTGCCGAAAGGTCTATTTCCCCTGTCCAAACGAACTTGCACCCAAGCCTAGCACCTCCTGTCAACTCCTTTAATTTCCCGAATTTTGACATATAATAAAAGCGATAAACAAACCGCACACATCGCTATCACCAAATGAGATCGATCCATGCCCGAACTGGTTCCACAAAACACCAAGTCATGGGGGAGGCTGGCTGCTAGCCAACATCTCAGCGCTTTCCCCTATGCTTTTGGCGATCTACCAAAAATATTCAGTGATCAACACCGATACTTACCCTTTGGCCTGGGTCGCAGTTATGGCGATTCCTGCTTGAACAGTGGGGGAGTGCTGATTCAAAATCGCGGTTTAAATCGCTTGTTGGCCTTTGATCGGCAAAAGGGAGTGATCACCTGTGAGGCGGGCGTCAGTCTTGCTGAACTTTTGGAGATCATCGTTCCAGCTGGCTGGTTTCTTCCGGTCACGCCTGGTACCAAATTCGTCACCGTTGGCGGAGCGATCGCCAACGATGTCCATGGCAAAAATCATCATGTTCGTGGAACCTTTGGCCAGCATGTGCTGCAGCTTGAACTGCTGCGCTCCAACGGCGATTTAATTGCATGCAGTCCCAGAGAAAATCAGCCAATGTTCGCTGCAACCATCGGTGGCCTGGGATTAACGGGCTTTATCCGTGCAGCCAGCATTCAATTAATTCCCATCGTCAGTCCCTTTATCAGACAAGAAAGCATCCGTTTTCACAATCTCGATGAATACCTGGAGCTAGCCGACGAATCCGATCAACAGTTTGAATATACGGTTGCCTGGTCTGATTGTATGTCCGGTGATTTGGGACGAGGAATTCTTTACCGTGGCTATCACGACCCAGAACCAGCAACGCAGGAGCTGGCTGAAGCTCAGCTACTTCCAGCAATTCTGCCGATTCCTTTTGATGCGCCTGGTTTTGTGATGAGTTCCCTGTCGATGAAGATCTTCAACGAAGTCTACTTTCGCAAACAAAGTTCCGGCAACAAGCAAAGCCGCGTGCATTTCGATCCCTTCTTCTATCCACTCGATCGCCTGACCCAATGGAATCGTCTTTATGGGCCCAAGGGTTTTTACCAGTATCAACTCGTGATCCCATTTTCTGAACTTGAAGCCTTACGTGAAATATTTGCCGCCATTCGCAAATCCGGCTTGGGAACGTCGCTAGTCGTCTTTAAGCGATTTGCCGACCGGCCCTCACCTGGGCTTTTGTCCTTTCCCCGCGAAGGCTACACCCTGGCCCTGGACTTTGCCAATCGGGGTCGCAAGACGCTTCGCTTATTTGATGAACTCGATCAGATCGTTTTTGCCGTTGGTGGTCGGCTCTATCCAGCAAAGGATGCCTGCATGTCGGCCAATCACTTTCAACTGTCGTATCCTAATTTTCGTGAATTCAGTCAGTATGTGGACCCCCAGTTTTCATCTGACTTTTGGCAACGGGTGACTGCGTAATGGAAAAAAAACATGTGGTTTTTGTCGGTGCAACATCAGCCATAGCTATCGAAACAGCCAGAATATATGCTCGCCAGGGAGCGAAGATCACCCTAGTGGCCAGGGACGCAGAAAAGTTAGAGGCGACTGGCAAAGACTTACTGGCCCGAGGGGCTAGCGATATTCATGTTTGCATCACCGACTTCAATTGCCAGCAGATCGACGATGAGGTGCTGCAACAGATCCAATTTCCAGTCGATATCCTCATCGTCGCCCATGGAATTCTTGGTGATCAAGCGAAATTACTAAAAAGTGCCGAGGCTCGAACGGAGTTGATGCAGACCAACTTCCTTTCCGTCATGGACCTTCTCAGCCGCTTGATCGAGCCTTTCAACCAGCAAGGTTCTGGTAGTATTGCCGTCATCTCCAGTGTTGCCGGAGATCGTGGACGGCAGAGTAATTTTTACTATGGAGCTTCCAAGGCAGCTCTCACTGCTTTCTCTTCGGGTCTGCGCAATGCCTTATTTGCCAAAGGTGTTCATGTTATGACAGTCTTGCCTGGCTTTGTTGCCACGCCGATGACCGCACACCTACCACAAGGGCCGTTGTTTGTAAGTCCGAAAAAAATTGCCAAAGACTTGGTACATGGACTACAGCGAAAAAAAGATGTGCTCTATACTCCCATTTTCTGGCGCTTTATCATGCTCGCCATCAAGTCAATTCCTGAAGCCTTGTTTAAACGGCTGCAGCTTTGACTCGCAAGTAGCGATTCAGCCGGACTCCCGATGCGGTTTCGTAGAAACCGCTGGGAATGACACCATTCACGTGTTTCCACCACACCTTTACGAATAACAGCTTTCACGACTGACACGGCCAAACAATTCTGGTCCGGGCTCCAGTAACTCGTCCATTTTTTCCATCTTCCCACAACATTCTCAGCCGATAACTGATCCATCCCATATGTCAAAGAGGTCGACATATGTGGGATATATTTAGCAAAAGGAGTCAAATATGCTTAATCCTGGCTTAATCATCACGGTCTTACCGATATTTATGCTACTGATCGCTGGCGAAGCCCTGCTCTACCGGCAGAAAAAGTGGCTTTTTCCCTACAAGGAAGCTCTGGTCTCAATCAGCATGTTTATGATTTACCAGCTTGCCAACCTGGGCTTTGCCAAACTACTAGCACCCTTCACTAATTGGCTGTATGACTTTCGCCTGTGGACGGTGCCACTCGATAGCTGGTGGGGCTTGTTCCTCTTGTTTCTTGGGCTTGAGTTTTCCTACTATTGGCTGCATCGCTGTGCTCATGAGATTCGCTGGATTTGGGCCAGCCACAGCGTCCATCACTCACCGGAAAACATCACTCTTGCAGGTGCCTATCGCCTGGCTATTACAGGGATCTTTTCCGGACTCTTTTTATTTTTTGTACCCTTATACCTTCTTGGCTTCTCACCTCAAGCTGTGACCCTGATGTTCGCCGTCAATCTTATCTATCAATTTTGGCTGCATACGGAATTGGTACCAAAACTTGGCTTTCTGGAAAAGATCCTTAACACCCCCAGTCATCATCGCGTTCATCATTCGATTGAAGAAAAGTTCCTAGATAAAAATTATGGCGGTATTTTAATTATTTTTGATCGTCTCTTTGGAACTTACGCCGTGGAAAAAACAGGGGAAACAAAGCGCTACGGTCTGCTCGGAAAAGAGCCAAGTCTGAATCCGATCAAGTTGTTTTTCCAAGAATGGCTGGCCATTTTCCATGATATTCGCCAAAGTCGAGATTTGCGCAGCGCTTTTTTATATTGCTTTGCGGCACCGGGCTGGAAACCAAAAGCCAAGCAAGGAGCCGAAGTCTGGCAGGAAGAAGTCATTCATCGCAAGGGAATGGCCGAAGTGAACCAAAGGTAATCCATGAGCCGCATCATATTAGTGGAAGACGATCAACGTCTCGGCGAAAATATCCAGTTTAATCTACAGCTACGAGGCATGCAGATCGAACATGCCTTATCTTTACAGGCAGCAAAGGCTGTCCTGGCAAAACAGAGTTTTGCTGCCTGTCTGCTCGATATCGAACTGCCAGATGGCGATGGCTTGTCGTTTTGTGAGCTTTTGCGCGCAATGTATGCAGACATGCCTATTTTGATGATCACTGCCAGGCATGATGAGCGCTCAGCCATTGCCGGACTAAGCATGGGTGCCGACGATTATATCCGCAAACCTTTTGGTATGAAGGAACTTGCCATTCGTATCGAAAAGCTAATCTTGAAACAGCGTCGCCAAGTACCGCAAGCTCATTTGGGCGGATTAATCCTCGATCTTGACCATAGGCGAGCCTCGTATCACCAAATTGACCTTCAGCTAGCGCGACGTGAGTTCGATCTTTTGCGTATCTTTCTCAATTATCCTGGCCGGATCTATCCTCGGGCTTTGCTTGTCGAATCAATGAGCGCCGAGGAAGTGATCCAGGAGCGAACCATCGACTCACACATTTCCCATCTGAGGCAAAAACTTAAAAAAGCCGGCTGCCAAGAATTGCAAATTGTCTCCGTCTACGGCAGTGGCTACCAACTTCAATGGCGGGAAGAATGAAAAGCCGCTCAATATGGTCACTTCTTCTTGCCATGTTTGTCGCTTCCTTGCTTGGTCTGATATTAACCGTGGTATTTAACCTCCTTGCTTTTGGTAGGCCCGACCAGGCATTACTGCAAGTCATAGCGGAAATCAGTCGCTATAGCATTGACTGTGAAAACCCGAAAAAATCTGTGCTTTTCAACCAAACTGATCTTAGCGGCGAATATCTTTCTCAATTGAATTGGTTGCTGTTTGATGAGCATGGTCAGCTCCTAGCCGCGCGCGGCTCCAGTAGATTTAATAGCGAAGAGCAGATTCATCAATTGGCTAACAACAACTTGTGGCAACCGATATTTCTCAAATCGGAATTTTGGATCAAACAAGCAGAGTTATGTGACCCTGCATTGAGCCTGTACGTCAACGATCCGAACAACAAGGTGTTCCGCTCTCTTTTGCTAAAGCGACAAAGCTCGTTATTCTTGCTCACCTCAAGCTGCATGACTTTCGTTGTTTTCAGCATCTGGTGGTATTTGCACCGCAAAGGGCGGGAAGCCACTAGAGTCTTGCGTCGATTCGCAGGTGGTGATCGTCAGGCCCGGATGACTCTAAAGCCTTGGGAGCAATCATTCGAGTTGGTCCATGAATTCAATCGCATGGCAGATAAGGTCGCTTTGCTAGTCGAGCAAATCCAACAACTTGATGACGAACGCAGTCGTATTCTAGCCGAACTTGCCCATGACATTCGCACACCCTTGGCAAGCTTGCTCAGTGGTTTGGAAACGCTTGGGGAGTTCCATCACAAACTTTCTGCAAAACAGACGGAACGCTTATTGTTTAACCTGAATCAAGATGCGAGCTACTTTCGCAAGCTAATTGATGATCTTTTTCTCCTAGCCGCCATCGATAGCCAAGCTAGACAGCAAAGCTTTCAACGCATTGCCCTCGTCCCCTTGATCAAACAGGTCTGGCAGTCGGTTTGGGAGGGCGATCACGGCCTTGTATTAGATGTCCAACTTGATGAAGGAAAAGATGCTTTGATTTGGGGCGACCGCAACCTTCTGCGACGCATGTTTGCCAATCTATTTGAAAATACGAGACGCTACGCCCAAACTCAGGCCAGCTTGCAGCTTACCAAAGCTGGTAACGACTGGCATCTTACGATCATCAATGATAGCCGGCCAATCAAGTCTTCTGAATTAGATAATTGGGGACAAAAGCGGAAGCAACGCCTGATCCGGGATGATCCCGCCAACCCTCACACAAGCCTTGGCCTAGGCTCATCCATTGCTTGCCAAATTGCTAAAGTACATGGTGGAGAGGCGGTTTTAATCTATGATGCCGCACATCATCCAATTTGGATTGAGGTCCAAGTCAAGCTCCCTAGTCTGGCTGACAAAGATTAAAGACGAGCGATAGGCCTTGGAAAACGCCGTTGATGGTCGTACAAATGTGAGTGGCCATCTAAAATCGGAGATGAAAGCGTCATCATGGACTTGTCGAAGTTGGGCTTGGAATTTATCGTTATCCTCATTCTTATAGGCTTAAATGGCTTGCTATCCATGTCAGAAATGGCAATGGTTTCGGCTCGGAAAATTCGCCTGCAACAGGAAGCCGATAAAGGTCAATCGGGAGCACAAACCGCATTAAGACTGCTCGAAGAGCCCTCCCGCTTTCTAGCTGCCATTCAAGTTGGCATCACCTTGATTGGAGTGCTAGCCGGTGCATTTGGTGGAGCCAGTATCGCCAGGGAGCTGACTCCTTTTTTTGCTCAGTTTCCCTTCCTAGCGCCCTATGCTACGAGTGTCAGCCTAGGCTCCGTCGTTTTGGTAATCACGCTATTGTCCTTAGTGTTTGGTGAATTGATTCCTAAGCGTTTGGCTCTTGGCCGTGCTGAAGGGATTACGATGATGATTGCCAAACCGATTAACTTCTTAGTCGTCTTGTCTCGTCCGGCAGTCCATTTTCTGAGCTTTGCCACGGAAGGGTTTTTAAAACTGCTACGCTACCAACAACCCGAGGATGCGGCTGTCAGTGATTACGAGGTCAATATCCTAATGGAGCAGGGGGCTCTTGCCGGAGTATTTGAGAGGGAAGAGGAAGCGATTATCAAGCGGACTCTCCGCTTAAGCGATCGAACTATCGAAGAGGTCATGACCAAAAGGATTCAACTCGTTTGCATCGATATTGATGATCCTTTGGAGAAAAATTTAGAGTATATCAAGTCTTCAAATCATACCTACTTTCCTGTTTTTCAGGAAAGTATCGATAAAATCATTGGTGTCATTTCAACCAAACAGCTTCTCTCAGCAGCCATTGACGGCCCGATCAGCGATTTGCGGCCGTTCTTGCAAGAACCTTTGTTTGTTCCTTCGGTGATGCCTGCCCTCAGGCTTTTGGAGATCTTCCAAACTTCAGGAAAACACTTTGCTATTGTCATCGATGAATACGGTGGTTTAAGTGGCGTCGTGACTGTCCTTGACTTTCTTGAAGCCTTGGTTGGCGATCTACCGGAAGAAATGGCAGAAGGCATTAGTGAAGTTGCAGTATTACGTGATGATGGCTCATGGTTAATCGATGGCATCATGCAATTGGAAGATATTTGCACAGCCCTCAGTTTACCCGAAGATGAATTTTTCCCCGATGATTATTCAACACTTGGCGGTTTTCTTATGAATGAGCTTGGCTATATTCCACGTGCTGGTGACAAGTTATTCTGGAAGTCGTGGTGGTTTGAAGTTGTCGATATGGATGGCAATCGCGTGGATAAGGTCCTTGCTTATCCAGCTAAGGCCTGAGCGGCGAGGGTTCCCAAAACCGCTAGCGTTTAGAGACACAAGTCACACTGGCAGAAAACGAAAAAAATGACTCCCTTCGTCCCTCGAAACGCCCTACAATATCCTCTGATAGAGGAATTGCTTACAAGGAGTCGACTGGTGGAAAAAGTGGAGTCCAGACCTCAAGGGGCCGTAAGTGCCGGTGTTGCTGAACCAAGTCCGCATATCATTGCCGAAGAGGTCAACCCCAACCGACTTGTGATCTATATCACCCGACCGGAAGAGGCTCAAAACTGCCACTTCTGGATTGGCCTGTTTCGGCCCGGCCCACTCCGCCCGCCTCAGCTCTTAACGTGCGAGACAATCGACGAGATCTATGATCGCGCGGCACTAGAAGGCCTCAATGATCAAGAACCGATTTTGATTGCTGATACCAGTCGGATGCCAGCGCGGGGTTTTTATCTTTGGCCATATCAGCCCAAAAGTTTTTCCCAGGAACAAGCGGAAATGATGGCTGATTCACTGGTTGCGGCCTTGGAGGCCATGCGGCCGCGAAGAGTCGGAATATACTTTTCACCCGATCTAGTGAATAAATCTCAGGCCCAGGATTTGATGAAACAGACCATCTTGAAAATGCGTAAAACCAGTAGCAAGGAATACTATCTCTACGCTGGCGCTCATGGGGTTAATATGGTGCTCAACACGGCACTGGAAATCAAAGCTATGCTCGCCGATCAGAACGAAGTTTTAGTTTTCCACTAATAGCCGCATTTTATCTCGCCTTTTTCGATAGATATCGATTCATTCGTTCGCATGAAAACCTGCAACGCCGCTGTAATAGCTGAAGTCTGGGCAGCGGCATGTAGTACCCTTGATTTTGTCTATGGTGGCTTGACTGATCATGGAATAGCGGTGCTTAAAAATTAGGCAAAGTTTCCTATAAGCAGAGTCACACCAATATTCACGGGTCTGATTAGCTGAGATCTGTATTTGTGAATAGGTGGGGGTGCTTAAAATTTAAACAGAAAGACGGGGGGTTTTTGCAGAGAGGCTCAATTTCCTTTCAAAATGACGGTGAAAGTCGATTTGAAAAGACAAAGTCCATGTACTGCCAAATATCAGCAAGCAAACTTAACGAGCAGTCTTGCTGACTAGAGAAAATGCCCAGTGAAACTCAACTGCCACAAGTCATCCACAAGTTTTCCACAGGCTATCCACAGCCTGTGACTAAATTTTGTGAAATATGACGCGCTCTTTGTAGATCTGCCTATTTATTAAGCAAAACTACAAAGAGGCTGCCTTGAGTCAAAAGTCTTATTGTTTATTTTTTAAGCACAAAAGCTGGGCACCGATGCTCTCAAGCAATTGCTGATCGTGAGACACTAAAATTACCGCCCCCTCAAAGTGTCGCAAGGCATTTTCAAGCATGAGCCTGCCCGTGATCTCCAAATGATTGGTCGGCTCATCCAAGACCAAAACATTCGCCCCAGACAATGTCGTTTTGACCAAGCGTACTTTGCTACGCTCTCCCGGACTTAAACTGCTGATCGGCTTTTGGATTTGCTGTGCAGACATGCCAAGAGAACCAAGAACAGTTCTGGCAAGAGTTTCCGCTTCTCCGCGCTCTCCTTGCCAAACAGTTTCCATGGCAGTTTTATCGCCATCCTCCAAGGAATCGTCTTGAAAGAAATAGCTAACCACAGCACTGGGCGACCAACGTACCAGACCGCTATCGGCTTGTTCCAGACCGGCTAGGATACGAATTATTGTCGATTTTCCGCTCCCATTTGCGCCGCTAATGGCTAAGCGTGCCTGCCGCTCTAAGCGAAAGCTCAGGTTTTCCAGCAAGATCCGCTCATCAAAGCTTTTGCAAAGATCTTGGACTTGCAACAAGTTCTGGCTCGGTGAAACCTGATGGACAGGAAAGACGATGTGCCTTTCTTTGCTGCGAAAGGGCTTTTCTGTTTCAGCCAAAATGTTTTCAATACGTTTTTCCACAGCTTTGACTGTCCGCATGGGTTTACTCACATTGACCCGTGCTGAGCCAGAGCCCTCGTCACGCTGACAAAGACCGCCGTTCTTTTTTCGGGAACGACTGGCCTTAAATTTTTCCATACGATTCGCAGACTGACGTTTTTCTTGGACGCTTTGGCGAAGTCTTGCCACTTCCTGGCTTTTAACTTGGTAGGCTAGGGTAGCACTCTGCTGCTCTGCCTCAACGGCTACTGCATAGGCACTGTAGTTGCCGGCAAAACATCGTAGGTCACCTTCTTGCAACTGCCATATTTCCTCGACAGTTTGGTCCAGAAACCAACGATCATGACTGATAACGATAAAGGGTTTGTTGCTTTGTAAGAGAAATCGACATAACCAATTTAAGGTTTCAGTATCAAGGTGGTTGCTGGGTTCGTCCAAAAGCCAAAGATCAGCATTTTTTAGCAGAAGACGCAGAATGGTAAGCTTGGTGCGCTCGCCACCGCTGAGCTGGCCTATGGTCTGCTGCAAGCATTCGGGCCTGAGCCCCAATTCCGCTAGCCAAGCATCTATTTGCGCCTCCAGGCGGTAGCCATCTAAGGCAGCAAAGCTGGCAAAGATACTGCTATCTTCACCCTGACCATGATGAAGAAAGTTTCTGATCGCAAGTCGCAGGCGAAACAGTTCGCTATCAAATTGCCAAAGCACATCTTCGACAAGCTCATCGTGGTCAGCCTGTAGATCTTGCTCCAAGAGAGCAATTTTCAGACCATCACGCTTGATCAGTTGGCCGGAATGAGCTTTGAGTTCGCCAACTAATAAGCGAAACAAGGTTGATTTTCCCGACCCATTCGCTCCAAGCAGTCCGATACGGGAATGGCTGTGAACGAGGCCATTGATATCGGTCAGTAATGTTTGCTGCAGACCTTCATTATTTTCATAGTGGAAGCTAAGCTGCTCCATTTTGAGTTCAAGCATAGTGCCTTGTCCCTTTGTTTCAGTTTTATGGAAGGTGGAAATGCATAGGCAATAGACTTGACGAAATCCATGATACGACTCCTAATGAGTGAAAAATGGTAATAAAAAAGCCCAGGACAGAGGCCTGGGCGTTTGCTTTTTTCTAGGGAAATAGGTGCAGCCGGGCTTAGTCCTTGATTTTACATGGTGGGATTTGAAACTTCATGACACGCCTCGGTTGATTTCGCTGCCTAACAACTTGATTGCTGTTATCGGCATTAAATTAAAAAACTTGAGTCAAAAAAACAAGACCTATGGGAGATTCTAACAAGAAAATATATGGAGTACACCGATAAAGCGTATATGCTGGTAAAAGCCTAACGCTACATTAAAGCAACACAGCCCCAAACATAGACTGAAAAACCAACAAAAAATCTAAGGGAAGAAAAAGGAGCGGAGAGAGAGGGATTCGAACCCTCGGACCAGGTTGCCCCAGTCGTTTCCTTAGCAAGGAAGTGCATTCAGCCACTCTGCCATCTCTCCAAGAAGCGAAAAAGAACGGAGGGAGAGGGATTCGAACCCCCGGTGAGTTTCCCCACAACGGTTTTCAAGACCGCCGCCTTAAGCCACTCGGCCATCCCTCCAACAGAATTCATTCTTGTCAGAGGAACAAACGATCGAACCCATTGGGAACGAACGTAAGTAAACGAAACCTTACTCCACTAGCCCGCAGGTCAAGCGGCTCGAAAGAGATTTAGTGCTCTGAACATGTGTCTAAGACACTGTTAGCACAAGGTCCAGATTCTAGACCTGTAGAGAGAATTCTTATAGCACCAGCTACAAACTATGCAACGGTTTTTTGCCAAAACTTTCAGACACCTTGCCAATAATTTTTGGAAGTCGCGGTGGACGAAAAAAAACCCGCCTGAAAAGCGGGTTTTGATGGTTATTTTTCCCAGCCTATTCCTCTGCCTGGAAATTAGGAGGCGAATTGACGCAAACGCTCAATACGCAGTTCCAGGGGTGGGTGAGTTGAGAACAGGGACACAAACTTTGAAGGCTTGCCGGAAATTTTTAAGGTTTGAACGGCCATGCCGTCATCTTGAACCACACCAGTTGCCGAACGCAGTCGTTGCAACGCAGCTTCCATCTTTGGTCGTCCAGCAAGGCGGGCTCCACCAGCATCGGCGCGGAATTCGCGATGACGTGAGAACCAAGCAGTCACCATGGCACCAAGTAAGCCGAATAGGATTTCAAAAACGATGACAGTGAACATATAAGCCAAACCACCAACACCTTGACCTTCTTCTTCGTCGCCACGCAAAAACTGCTGAACTGCATAAGCTGCGATACGAGCAAAGAACATGACGAATGCGTTTACCACACCTTGAATCAAAGTCATCGTTACCATATCGCCGTTTGCAATATGAGCTACTTCATGTCCCAACACGCCCTCAACTTCATCTCGGGTCATGTTACGCAGCAAGCCTTGTGAAACAGCTACCAAGGAGTTGTTTTTTGATGGACCTGTGGCAAAGGCATTCAACTCCTGTCCTGGGTAAACTCCCACTTCAGGCATTTTTTCCAGACCTGCGCCTTTTGCCAGACGATGCACGGTGCGTACCAGTTCACCATATTCGCCACCGGTATTGGGATCGATAATTTGCACGCCCATCATCCACTTTGCCATTTTCTTTGAAATCAAAAGTGAAATGAAAGAGCCTGCCATACCCCAGATCAAACAGAAGATCAGCAGAGATTCATAGTTTAGGCCAGCTTGAGTCAAATAGGGCTGGATACCCAGTAAGCTCATGACGATCGAAACCGTCACGATCACTCCAATGTTGACCAATGCAAAGAAAAATATACGTTTAAACATAAACGCAACTCCCTGTAATAATTATTAATTACGGCAAAACCATCCGTATGGCTCGCCACTGAGTCAATATAAAGCCAGCTTTGATCTTGTCAAAAGCCTGATGATAAAAAATTAAGAGAAAACACTATTCGTTATTCTGTTTTTCTCTCTTTGTCGGGTTTCGTTGCGATCATTTCATTAGGTAAGACAGGGGCAGGTTGCCTTAAGGCGATAGCAATATTCTGAACAATTCTTCCCACTTCCTGCGGACCTTTATCGGTAGGTAACCAGGCTGAGGCAATCCCTCCCGGACCAGTCGTGCGGAAAATTTCAACGTTATTGTAGATCGTAACATCGACCATATCCCAAGCGAGTTTTTTGATTCGCATTGAGATTTTGTTGCGATAGATCTGTTGATCAAGAAAGAAAGAATCCCACTCGGTTGTGATTAAACCAGTGTTTTGATCGACAATATTCAGGTTGTAGTTACGTAGCAAAACACCAATCGCGCCATCCCAAACTTGCTCGAAAGGCAAGCGAAAACGGAAGTTTTGCTCATCCAAAGCATAAATACTAGGCTGATTCGGACGGCTCGGAGATGCCGCACGTTGTGGCTGCGAGGCCTGCTCATGAGTTCGCGGCGACGGTGGTCGCTTGGTCGTTGTTTGATACTTATTAATGAGGTCTCGCACACAGCCTGACGACGAGATCACTAACGTCAGGCTCAAGACTCCCATTCCCAATCGAACTAAACTCATAGGGCCCCCTGCATCACAAGCTGAAGTGATAATTCGCTTAAAAATTTAAAATTTATCCCCGCCATGGGGTTGGCGAGGATGTCATAAGAAAAAAGTCTATAATAATTTAACCTAAAAGATCCTTAACAACATCTCTTTCCCGCAATAATTCGTCGGTCGTTCCTTGAATTTTACCACGAGCAAACGGTGATAGAGAAATCCCAGAAACAATCTCATAGTTTCCATCACCTTTTGAGCGGATGGGAAACGAATAGATCAGGCCAGCAGGGATATCATAGGCTGTGCCATCGCTTGGAACAGCGGCCGAAAACCATTGACCTTCTGGAGTCTTGCCCAAGAAGTTTTTCACGTGATCGATACAAGCTGAAGCTGCAGACGCTGCGGATGACTTACCGCGCGCTTCGATAATCGCCGCGCCGCGTTTCTGTACCGTCGTGAAAAAATCACCTTCTAACCAGGTGCGATCGGTGATCTCGTCCGTCACCTTCTTACCTTTGATTTTGGCATTTTCAAAGTCTGGAACCATGGTTGAGCTATGGTTACCCCAAATTGCCAGATTGGTCACTTCGCCGACATTCACTCCTGCCTTGGCAGCAAGCTGAGCTTTTGCCCGGTTTTCGTCTAGCATAGTCATGGCAGAAAAACGAGTCGCCGGCACTTCTCGGCAATTGTGTTGTGCGATTAACGCATTGGTATTGCAGGGATTGCCAACGACCACACAGCGCACATCACTGGCAGCGCGAGCCAGAGCCCGACCTTGGGCAACAAAGATTGGTCCATTTTCACGAATCAAATCGTTGCGCTCCATTCCAGGGCCGCGAGGCTTGGAGCCAACAAGCAATGCCCAGTTGACGCCCTCAAAGCCTTTTTCCGGGCTATCGAAGATATCGATGCCATCAAGCGTTGGAAATGCGCAGTCATCCAGTTCCATTGCGGTACCTTCCGCAGCCTTCATACCCTGTGGCAATTCGACAAGGTGTAAGCGCACGGGAGTATTGGCACCAAATAACTCACCAGATGCTATCCGAAAGAGTAAGCTGTATCCAATTTGACCTGCTGCACCAGTAATCGCGACTCGAACAGGACTCGACATATCTATTCCTCCACGGGTTGATTGCATTGAGGACCTAATGTTTATCTTTTTCCGCGGCCGGGGCAAAGTGTTTTGCCACCGTTCACCCATGAAACCTACGAAAAATCACTAGGATTTAGCAGAATCCTCATCGGTTTTGACAAGGTGGACCTGTGGCCGCGGCTGATATTGCGAAACTTCGCCTATACTACCAAAATGCCGCACAGGGTCGTAGGCTGGATGCTCCGACCAATGTCGTGATGATCCATCTATTTGAAAATAAAGAATTTTTACCTCACCCTTGAGCTTGAGTTCAGCTCGACAAACGTGGCAGGCCCAGACTTTCTTTTTACCTTCCTTAGCTTTGATACTCAGGTCAGAGAAAGATTTGGGCAGATAAGGACGTGAGCAAAAATAGCAACCTCGCACCGGAGGCTGAGCTCGACGCCACCATTCATCTGTTACCTTAATGCTTTTTCCGGCCTTTTGACAGCGCTGTCGGAAAATCTTTTTAAACGCCGCCATTTGCTCTTCGCACGAGTTGATCAGCGGGTCGATTTGCAAAAGAACCGTTTTCTCCCACTGAAAATGGGGCAAGCGGTGAATAGATTCCAACAGGGTTTCAATCCGTTGTAAGGCGGCTTCGAAGCGATCCAAGAGGATAGCCTCGTCCAATTTGAGCGTTTGAATCAAATTGCCGTAGTGATTCAGTTCCGCCACAAGCTCTTCCAATCGCGCCAGCTGCTGCAAGTAAAGGCGCCGATAAGATTTCATCTTGCGACCACGAAGCGATTGCGAGCTATGGAAGACGGCCATGCCGCTAAGCCCTAAAAGCAGAAGACTGGCAACCCATACCCACATCGGAATTCCTGTTTGAATATCAACTGATTTCCTAAGCTTAACAAATGAATGCGGAGCTAGGAGCAGAAGCGGACGGTAAAAAATTTCCGCCTTGGACTGGGCAAAACTAAACCATCGACCGGTTTCACCCGATGTCGTTTCCTGGGAGGTAATTCGAATGAATGATTACGGCCACTCGCGGGAAAAGTTCAATAAAATACTCAATTCTTATTTAAGTTACGTCGCCTTATATAAAATTTGCAACCAAGGCTCAGTTGAAGGCATGACAACCTTCGAGGAGTTTTATTGGCGGCTAACATATGTTCACCGTTATGCTGACCCAGATCGGATTTCTGCTGTGGGCTATTGATATTGGAGCCCCAAAAAAGCTCACCGATCTACCCCAATCATCCATCGCTGCTTTTGCCAGAAAGCAGCGGGTCGCCTCCTTTTTAGCATTGACAAAGCATCATCACCCAGGATTTTTGGCTTAAGCTTGCTTGACCCCGCCGCTTCCCGTGCATTATAAGAAGACAAACTATGAATGCGTCTCCAATGATGGGCTGCCCCATGAATTCGGTTCGATCACAAAGCAATCCGATCCAGCTTGTTTCCACTGAAGACGGCATTCACTTGGTAGGCTCGATTCTTTGGCTGGACTCCAAGCACACAGGAGATCTTTCTTTTCTGTCAAATGCCACTTCGACGTATGGGAGGCTTGATTCTCGTATTATCGCGACAGAAGAAACGATTAAAATTTTGGAAACACAAAGACAAAAACCACAGTCTTTGGTTTGTCAGTACAATCACCCCTTTGCCATTGGTCGCTTAAAAATTGAACTGATTCCTTCAGGCACGGGACTGGGGGGAGCATCTTTATGGGTGGAAACCAATAAGAAACGCATCCTCTATGCTCCCCATATTCAGCCACAAAAAATCGAAGTCAATCGCCAGATGCAGCTGCGGCCAGCGGACACTCTTATTCTTGGCGCCAAGATCCCTTATCCTCATGATAAGGTTCCGTCGCGCAAAAAGGAAAAAGAGCGTCTGGTACAAAGTCTGGCAAAATATCTGCAAAAAGGTGGCGAACTGCCCCTGATTCTCTGCGAGCCTACGATGATGGCCCAGGAAATCACCAAACTTCTGACCGATCATGAGCTTCCTGTAGCAGTCCATAGTCATATCTTTAAAATACATAAGATCTATGAGTCGTATGGCAGCAGCCTTGGAAAATACCATCTCTATTCCGGTAGCGACGCGAAAAATCGTGAGCGCATTGCCATCTTTCCCAAAATGTTGAAAGGCCGTTTTCAATTACGCAAACCGCTTCCCGATCGACCCATCATCACGATCGATGAATCACCTAATCTGATTAGCTTTGCAGGAATCTTCCGCAGCGTCGTCGATCGGTTTACTATTCCTACGCACTGTGACCCGCGAGAGCTCAAAGAGCAGATTCAACAGGTTAAGCCGGAAGAGATTCATATTTTCGGTCCATACGCTAAGGAGTATGTGGAGCACCTCAAAAACCTGGCTCCGAAAGTGCAAGCGCTTTACCCCAGTCACTTACCAACATTGTTCTAAAATGCCAGGTTTAACCGTGACAGGTGTCAGGATACTGGTCACACGATTCTTCAAAATAAACAATTATTTCAATCATTTAATTTGGGGCATGAGGCTTGCTCTGCAAAAGCCGCGATCGTGGGGTCAAATTTGCTCTTGCGATCAGCTGAGCCGACTGTTGTAGCAAATTGATTGAATGTGGATGTGGATAATGAAAAATCGAAAAATGATGCGCCCCAAATCACCCTCGCATTTGCGGGAAGATGCTCTTGCCGACCTATATGAAACACCGAGTTTTCTGCCACCTTTGTGGCGGGTGATCTATCAAGAAGCCATGCGGGGCCATGATATTCTTTTCCCGCAGAATACCTTGATCGATGAAAGTGGTCTTGCTCCCTTAGCCGAGCAGCAGGAAATTCAAATCAGTGATGTTTCCTGTCAATTGATGGCAGCTTCTGACTTAAGCGAGATGCGTCGCTTGATTGGGCAATTGCAGCCTCCTCAGCGGATAACGTTGAAAAAAGTCTTACTTCATACCTTTGATCGCTGGCAGCATAGCCATCGCCAGTCACTGCACTAACAGACAAAATGACAGATCCATGGTAAAATTGGAGATGAGTTTGTTCTAACCTCATTTCCTTGCCGAGGAGCCCATGGCATCTGACTCCCGTGTGTCCCCAGCCAAAAAAATCGATTCATTGACAAGCTTTCCGCGCTTTAAAAGTTTAGCGGACTGGCGTTTTCAAGGGCTTCAAGAAAACTATCAGCGCGAAGTCTTGCTCGTATTAACGTGCACCTTCTCACTATTTTGTATGGTCTCACTCCTAAGCTTTTCGCCCATCGATCCCTCGCCCGTGTCCATCAGCTTGCCGACTGATCGTATCAGTAACCAAGGAGGCTTAGCCGGAGCCTACCTTGCAGGTAGTTTGCTGTATTACTGGGGTATTCTATCAATGATTTTGCCGCTGCCCTTGCTATCCATGGCTGTCTTGCATGTCGCGAGAAAACCTCATCCCTTTAGTCGTGGCAGACTCCTTGGTTGGCTCGGCTTGTTCCTTAGTGCTGCTGCCATCATGCATCGGATTCAAGGTGAGATTTCCTACCAGGGACTCAGCTTTCCGGTTGCCGGACAAGTTGGAGAGCGAACATTTCAAGCCATCATTGCTGTAATTGGGATAACCGGACATGATATTCTTATGACCAGCATTGCTATGTGCGGTTTATTAATGATCTTACGCCGTCCCATATTTATTCCCCTTTTAAAAACGCTCTTTCGCCCCTTCATTTGGCTTGGAGGCCGCTGCCAACAGCTCATCATGAGCCTCAAAGCGCGTTGTCGCATGCCGCGCTTGAGCATTTTAAAGCGCCGTCCTGTGACAGATACGGATGATAGCGTCCAAGAGGTCGGCATTCCGATTAAACAACGGGAAATCAGCCCAAGTATTATGGTTAAGACACAGCAGGAGGAGCCGGCGGTTGAGGAAGTGAAGCAGCCGGAATTTACGCTCGAACCCACTCCAACACCGATCTTTGCCGATCTTGATCCGCTGCAGAAGGCCAAGGAAAAAATAGAAGAAAAACCGGAGCCGAAAAGCAAAACCTATCAACCGCCTTCGATCCAGATCTTTCGTAGTGAAGAAAGCAATCTGAAGCTTAATGCCGCTATGCAGAAGGAATTTGAAAAAACTGCCGCTCAACTGATCAAGATTCTAGGTGATTTTCATATCGAAGGGCAAATCGTCGCCATTCAGCCTGGCCCTGTGGTTGCCGTTTATGAATTCCAACCAAAAGCCGGGACCAAACTCACCAAAGTTACAGGCTTGATGGAAGACATCGCCTTGGCCTTAAAGGTGGACTCGATCTTTATTCATCCAGTGTCAGGAAGTCGAGCCCTCGGCATTCAAGTTCCCAATCAGCATCGCCACACGGTTTATCTGGGCGATATTCTCAAATCCGATAGCTTTCAAAAAGCAAAGTCACCCTTGACCTTTGCTATGGGTCAATCGCTCAGTGGCGAGCCGATCTGTGAGGATCTGGCATCCATGCCTCACCTGCTGACGGCAGGCCAGACGGGTTCCGGTAAGTCGGTAGCAATCAATGCCTTGCTCTGTAGCATCGTGTTAAAAGCCAAGCCCGATGAAGTGAAAATGATACTCGTCGATCCGAAAATCCTCGAATTAAAGGTTTATGAGGGTATTCCCCACCTTCTCATGCCAGTCATTACTGAAGCTCAGAAGGCATCGCTTGCCTTAAAATGGGCCTGCCATGAAATGGATCGCCGGTATCAGTTGATGGAATTGGCGCGTGTTCGCCACATCACTGGCTTCAATCAGTTTTGGCAGCAAGCTTCCTCGGCAGAGAAAGAAGACATCCGCCGGCAATCTGACCGGGAGTACATCGATAAACTTCCCTTTATCGTCATCGTCATTGATGAGCTGGCAGACTTGATGCTTACCGCACCAAAAGATGTGGAGTCTTCCATTCAACGTCTGGCACAGAAGGCTAGGGCATGCGGCATTCACTTGGTGCTTGCCACCCAGCGCCCCTCGGTTGATGTCATCACCGGCGTCATTAAAGCCAACCTTCCTTGTCGCAGTTCATTTAAAGTCTTTTCGCGTGGTGATAGCCGCACGATTTTGGATTGCATTGGCGCCGAAAAACTTCTTGGTAAGGGTGATATGCTGTTTCTCAAGCCAGGAAGCTCGCGCTTGCAACGTATCCAGGGGGCTTTTCTGGACGATAATGAAGTGGTTCGCATGATGGAAAATATTCAATCCGGCTCCGAGCCCGATTATGACGAAGATGCCATCGCCTGGATTGAAGATGAGTTTAAGCGCACTGGCTCAAGCGGTGATCGTGGCGGAGATAACTTTGCTGATCAAATGGATGATCCCAAGTGGGATGAGGCTATCTACATTGCGCAGTCGCAAGGTCAGATCAGTGCCTCATTTTTACAAAGATCACTAAAAATTGGCTATAATCGTGCCGCCCGTATTGTCGAAACGCTGGAGCAGCAGGGTCTGGTGGCAGCTGCCGATGGCTCCAAGCCTCGTAAGTGGCTTGGCCCAAACACCTAAAAATTGGCGATAACTTCGCTTAAGCGCTCACCCATTCTTTGCCGGCTAAAATGCAGCGCTGCAGCTTGCGCCCGTTCCTGGCGCTGCTCGCTCGTTTCTTGATAGGCTTGCAGCAATTGCTGACTCAACAAGTCAACGGCCGCATGCATGTCTAAACCTCGATAAGAGGCTCCTGCGCGCTTATGAAATAAGCATTCTTCCAAAGAACCAACACCAGAAACAAAGATGGGCGTTCCGCAAAGCAAGTATTCTTCGGCCACTCGACAGATCACTTCGGACCCCAGGCTACAAATCACACCCAGGTGAGCAGCTGACATCGCCGCACCAATATCAGGTAAGCGCCGATCTATTAAAGCCCAGTCAACACCTTCGACAAGCTGTAAGGATGATGCTATCTGTCGCAGCTCTTGATTAGAAACATTGGCCGCTTCGCCAATGATTTCCAGATAGGGTCTGGCAAAATCACTGGGCCAACGTCGCAGGAGCTCACGAAAAAAATAAAAAAAGCGTTGATGACCTTTAATGGGATCGAGACGGCCAACAATTTGCAAGCTTGGTCGTTGTAGTTTTCGAAAAGCCTCACTTTGATGATAAAAACGCTCGCGATCGCAGCCTAGCGGCACCACAAAAACTGGTGTGCGCCACGATTGACGCAAGCGAGATGCCACAGCCTGGCTTGGGGCAAGCAAAGCTTGAATCGATTTTTGCCCGAAGCGTGAGAGGAGATGACCGGTTTTGAGCACATCCTCATTTTGACCTCGAAAGCGCAAAATGGGGCGACCGGCAGCTAAAAAACGGGAAAAAAAAGTTTCCTGCCCACCATAGACTATCAAGATATCTGGCTGAAAATTTGTGCGGATCTCTTTCAAGCGCTGCCAGACCTCCAGTTTGGGACGAAAACTGCTGACAGCTTCGACTGCCAAGCCATGTTCCGTGGCACGATTTGCCAGTGGGCGTTCTGCCAGGGGAGTGATCAGGGTGGGATATTCCAAATCCCGCAGCGCACGTGATGTTTGCAAGGCATATTCGGCAATAGCACTATTCCAACGATTGGAAACCAGATGCCAGATCTTCGGCTTTGTCATATTTAGCTGGGCTTTCCCTTTTCGGTGGTAAAAGGAGCAAGTTGCTCCACCACTTTTGCACATTTGATGTAAGCATAGAGGCTACTCACGAGCGCGTAGGTATATCCAGGATAACCATCCAGGAATCCTAAGCGGAAAAAATAACGTCCGACAAACTCCAACCAAGGACGTAACAGGTGACCAAGCATAGCCGGCCGCTTGCCTTGAGCCAGGCGTTGTTCAGCGATCGCTGACGTATAGCGATTAAAACGTTGAAAGTAGTCGCTCAAATCACGAAAACTATAATGCCAGATCTGGCCTTGCGACACTTTTACAATTTTCGTTGCGCCTAATTCCAGCCGCTCATGAATAGCCCCCAGAAAGCGGCCTTCACCTCGCAAAAACAGACGGATGGGGGCATCTTCAGTTTTCCCCCAGCGCATCTTGCGCCCCATAAATACCAGGCGTCGTCTGAGGCGATAAGCGATGGCTGTCTGACGATTTTTAGCATTGCAGGTTTTACGCAAAAACTCGACAAGAGCCGAGGATAACTCTTCATCGGCATCAATTGACAAGATCCAACGTCGTGAGGCTTGTTCAATGGCATAATTTTTTTGTTCGGCAAAATCAGTAAAAGCCCGCTCAAAGGTGCGGGCTCCAAAATTTTTCGCAATGCTAAGGGTTTGATCGTGACTACCAGAATCAACGACTATGGTTTCACAACCCGACGGCAAACTTTGCAGGCAGCGAGCAAGATTCGCTTCTTCGTTAAAAGCGATAATGACCACCGACAGATCAAGATCCTGCTTGCTAGAGATTTCTGTCATGACACCTTTCGCTTTAAAACGGTGCAGATGTGGCCGTCCAAAAATCTTGGCTATCGCGGCTACGGACCATCACAGGAAAACCGGTCATCGAACCAACAGTTGGATCATATTTTGTCAGAACGACCCAGCTTGATGAGCGCTGCTGCTTGATGATTCGCCCTACAGCCACAATGTAGTTGTATTGATTCTTGATTTCAACAAAATCGCCAACCTTGCCCATATTTGGTTTGATGGAACAATAGACTCGCTTTTGTTTGGCTTGCTTGCCAGTTTCAACATGACGACTTTGCTTAAGATTATGACAAACTCGAACGGTCGAAGCAAAGCTCACTTGGGAAAGAACCACAGTGGAAGCAATCGCAGTCAGCACAACCCAAAAAAACCAACGCAACACAGAAGACACACTTAACATCTCTTAGTACTCCATCCACAACAACTTAAAGAACATCCGCATTCAGCTACAGCTACATCTTGGCAGCAGGCAATATAGCATACCACCAAGAATGCCATATGACTAGCAAAGCTTATTCCGTTTAGACTTCTTTATATTACAGGAACTTAGAAGATCAATTCCGGTCGGTGCTTGTCAATAAGGATTAAACCTGGCTACAACCTTTACAGTCACCACAACCACGGGAAAGGCTCTAACCGCCACTTTGCCAGTCAGTCTCAGGTTCGGACTACCCAATTCTGGCTCACCCGCGCCCTCTGGCGACAAAGCAAAGCATTGACGCTGAGCACAAACTTATGCACAACCGAGGCTTGATTTTGGAAAGGGAGTACTATGGCAGAGAATCTTCAAAAAACAGCCCTCTATGAAGCCCACAAACAACTTAAGGCAAGAATGGTCCCTTTTGGTGGCTGGTCGATGCCAATTCAATATGAAGGCGTCATAGCAGAACACCATAAGGTTCGCCAATCTTGTGGCATCTTTGATGTCAGCCACATGGGTGAGCTGCGCGTAAAAGGTTCCGATGCCACAGCCTTTCTTCAATATGCCACGGTCAATGATGTGACGCGCCTGGCGAATGGTGGCGGTCAGTATACAGCTATGCTGAATCATGAAGGTGGCATGGTTGATGATTTGATCCTTTATCGCCTCACAGATGACGACTATCTTCTCTGTGTAAACGCCGCCAATACCGAAAAAGATGAGGCTTGGTTGCGGGGTTTGCTGACAACTGAAGCCTGCTCCTCATTTCAATTGAATTTAAGTAACGAGTCGGCGCAATGGAGCCAAATCGCAGTACAAGGGCCGACAAGTCCGCAGGCGATGAAAGCCATTCTCGATAGCAAGTATCATGAAGCCTTGGAAGCACTCGGCTATATGAAAATCATTCCGGTCAATCTTTTTGGCGAAGATGCTTGGCTTGCACGCACCGGCTACACCGGCGAAGCCGGCTACGAAATTTACCTTCCCAATGCCGTCGCCGTTTCTTGCTGGGAAGCGCTATTAGAAAAAGGCGGCGCCGCTCCCATCGGTCTTGGAGCGCGTGATACCTTACGACTCGAGGCTTGCTATCTGCTCTATGGCAATGATATGGACGATCATGTTTCACCGATTGAAGCTGGAATTTCCTGGGCGGTGAAGGCGGATAAGGGGGAATTTGTAGGCAAAAAACGTGTCCTCCAGGATCTTGATCCAAAATTTACCGAGCGCCGGAAAATGCTGGGCTTTCTGCTCACCGAAAAAGGTATTCCTAGGGCAGGGATGGACATTTTCAAAGATGGCGTTAAGATTGGTAGTGTAACCAGTGGATCGTATCTACCGACCTTGGATGGAGCCGGGGGTATGGCCCTCATTTCCAAGAATGGAGCTGGTTTAGACGATAATGTCGAAATAGATATTCGCGGCAAAAGAAAACTTGCGAAGATCGTAAAAAGGCCTCTATATTCGCCAAAGGTGAAGTAATTTAATGGGCCAAGATGTCAACTAATTCGTTTTCATGAGGAAGCAATCGAAATGGCATTTCCAAGCGAGCTAAAGTACACCAAAGATCACGAATGGATCCTTCTCGATGAAGGCGAGGGCACCATAGGGATTACCGATTATGCACTTGAGCAGCTTGGAGATATTGTGCATCTCGAACTGCCTGCAGTTGGTGATGACTTTGATGCCGGCTCAACATTTGGCACAATCGAGTCAACGAAAACAGTCTCTGATCTTTATATGCCAATCAGCGGTAAAATTCGCGCTATCAACAAAGATTTGGCCGATAATCTCGATCAACTTGCCGACAGTCCCTATGAGGATGGCTGGTTGATTAAAATCTCCTTCGACGAAAACGACGGCGATCTTATGACGGCCGCTCAGTATCAGAAATTTATCAGCGAAGACGAGTAATTCTTCGCTTCCAATAGGGCTGAAAAGGGAAACGAGCGCGGTTGACTTGAAGTGAACGGGGCGCGTTTCCTGCTGCCTGAATCCCTATCAGGCTTTCCTGATCTATGCAAAATAAGCATAGAATGACCCTCCATATGAGTTTGCCTTTTCCAAGCATTTTGGCTAGATTAGCCGCCTAATCAAGACTACCGGAATTCTGCTGCACAGGGCTTGAATCAAAGGCGATAACTATCTTCTAAGTGACCTGAATAAGAACGCTTTTCCTTCACCCCAAGCAGAATCAGGCGTGTTTCAGCAGCATCTACCAAGAGGGCATATCTATGGCAAACTTATGGGAATCGCTCGTCGGCGATCAACGATCGCTTTTTCCACGTCGACACATCGGACCTTCCGCAGCAGAAATCCAGTCCATGCTGCAAGCTTTGGACTACCAAAGCCTGGATCAATTAATCGATCAGGCGGTTCCTGCCAATATTCGGGAAAAACAAGCCCTTCAGCTTCCAGAGGCTCTGGATGAGCACGAAGCTTTGGCTGAACTCAAGGAAAAGATGAGCAAGAATCGCTTGTTCCGCTCGCTGATCGGGCTTGGCTACCACGACACCATCACACCTGCCGTGGTTCAACGCAATATCCTTGAAAACCCAGCGTGGTATACCCAGTACACTCCGTATCAAGCAGAAATTGCGCAAGGCCGCTTAGAAGCCCTGCTCAACTTTCAAACGATGATTACTGACCTGACAGGTCTAGATATCGCCAACGCCTCACTCTTAGATGAAGGCACAGCCGCCGCTGAAGCGATGACGATGAGCTTTAGCGTTGCCGCAAAATCGCAGTCGAACATATTTTTTGTGAGCGAAAACTGCCATCCGCAGACCATCAGTGTCGTCCAAACTCGGGCGGAAGGTCTTGGCATTCAAGTCGAAGTTGGTGCTGAGCAAGATTTTGACTTTTCTCGCAAGCCTTTTGGTCTTCTCCTGCAATACCCCGCAAGCAATGGTGCCGTAAGCGATGATTCCAAGATTATCGCAGCAGCGAAGCAAGCCGGCGCTTTGGTCACAGTTGCTGCGGATATCATGGCTCTCGTTCTCTTAAAAGCTCCTGGTGAATTAGGCGCCGATATCGCCGTTGGCTCAAGCCAGCGTTTTGGTGTGCCGCTAGGTTATGGTGGGCCACATGCTGGTTATTTTGCCACCCGCAATGAGTACCTGCGTCGCATGCCTGGTCGTCTGGTTGGTGTTTCCAAAGATGCCGACGGCCGCCTTGCCTTTCGACTCACACTGCAAACCAGAGAGCAGCATATTCGCCGGGATAAGGCGACGAGCAATATCTGTACAGCCCAAGTCCTTCTTGCAATCATGGCTTCGATGTATGCCGTCTATCATGGCCCGGATGGTTTGAAAAAAATTGCTATCCGCATCCATGCAGCTGCCGAAAGCTTTGCCCGTGGCATCTTGAAGCTTGGTTTCGACCTAAAAAGCCGCCATTTCTTTGACTCGGTTGCCGTTTGTCTGAGCTCTGAGCAAGCTGACAAAGTTATGAGTGAAGCTTTGGCAAATGGCTTCAACTTGCGTCGCGTAGATGACACGACCATCGTCGTTGCCTTCGATGAGAAATCAAATGTCGCGGAAGTGAAAAAAGTTCTGCAATTTTTCGGTTGGTCTGCAGGTGAAGACCTTACCGAGATCATGAAAAATGATTCGGAAGCTCTGCCAAGCAACATGCAACGACAATCAGAAATTCTAAGTCATGAGACCTTCCAGCGTCATCGCTCTGAAACGCAAATGATGCGTTATATCCGTAAGCTGGAATCACGTGATTTATCACTCACACGATCCATGATCCCATTGGGCTCATGTACCATGAAACTCAATGCCGCCATTGAATTGATGCCGATAACTTGGCCTGAAGTCAACTCACTGCACCCGTTTGTGCCTCTTGATCAGGCGCAGGGCTACCAGCAGATGTTTACCGACTTGGAAAACTGGCTTGCTGAATTAACCGGCTTTGATGCCATCTCTTTGCAGCCCAATTCCGGTGCTCAAGGCGAGTATGCAGGTCTTATGGTAATTAAGCGTTACTTGGAAAATCAAGGCCAGGCTCATCGCAAGATTTGCTTGATTCCAAGTTCGGCACACGGCACGAACCCTGCATCGGCAGTCCTAGCCGGCATGAAAGTTGTAGTCGTCAAATGTGACAATGATGGCAATATCGACGTCGAAGACTTGCAGCAAAAAGCGCAAAAACACAAAGATGAGCTGGCAGCTCTGATGATTACTTATCCGTCTACTCATGGCGTCTTTGAGCAGGAAATCACTCGCATGTGCGACATCATCCACGAGAATGGTGGACAAGTCTACATGGATGGTGCCAACCTCAACGCACAAATCGGCCTGTGCAAGCCTGGAAAATACGGGCCGGATGTCTGTCACATGAACTTGCACAAGACCTTTTGTATTCCACACGGCGGCGGTGGCCCCGGCATGGGTCCAATTGGTGTCAAATCTCATTTAGCTGAATTTTTACCAAATCACCCGCTGGTGAAAATGGGTGGAGAAAAAGGCGTTGGTCCAATTGCGGCAGCTCCCTGGGGTAGCCCAAGTATTCTGCCTATCTCCTGGATGTATATCCGCATGATGGGTGGCGACGGGCTGACAAAGGCGACTAAAGTCGCCATCCTAAACGCCAACTATATGGCCAAGCAGTTGGAGTCCGACTATCCTGTGGTCTATCGCGGCATCAATGGTCGCGTGGCGCATGAGTGCATCATCGATTTAAAAGAATTGAAGAAGTCTGCTGATATCACGGTTGAGGATGTGGCCAAACGTTTGATCGACTATGGCTATCACGCACCGACAGTTTCCTGGCCGGTTCCCAACTCGATGATGATTGAGCCGACTGAGTCTGAGTCCAAAGACGAGATGGATCGTTTTTGTTCAGCGATGATCCAAATTCGTGAAGAAATTCGTGAGATTGAAAAAGGACAAGCCGAGCGTGGCAATAATGTGGTGAAAAATGCCCCACATACCGCCTTTGTCTTGTCAGGTGCTTGGGATCGACCGTATAGCCGGGATAAAGCTGCATTTCCTTTAGCCTGGGTGAAAGACTACAAGTTCTGGCCACACGTCAGCCGTATCGATAACGCCTTTGGTGACCGTAATGTAGTGTGTGCCTGCCCTCCACTTTCTGACTACGAATCTTAATGTAACATGCCTCATTCTGCGCTTTTGCGTAGGATGAGGCATTAAATCTGGCTGAATAACAGTTTAATCTTACGCTCATCGTGGTCAGGCTTTCAGCTCACCATGACCGCCATATTTTACCTAGAGAGCCAGGAAAGATTGTCGGAATTTCATAAGTCGATTAGGCTAGAATTAGATTCAGCTCATGCCAAGTGGTTGAGGTGAGAGGTGTATCGTAGTCGAAGGGAAAGGCGATAAGTGGCCTTTCCTTTTTTTTGTGCGGATTAGTCGTCGAGCAGATTGAGTTCAAGGATCAGCCAAAAAACTTTCCGAAAGCGCATTGGGTTCGTGCAAAATTACTTCAACAAACTTGATTAACATTGATGAAATTTAATCAGTTTCTATCGGCATGGGACACCAAAGCGGACACTATTTTCTCACCAGTAGACAGTTCCAAGGCACAATCGTTAGGCGGCTATCTGCAGTTTGGATGACCGCTGACACCTTTTGCCAAAATTTTACGACCACATGACATTCAGGTCTTATGGTCGCACCACAAACAGAACAATCAATTTTATCCTAATTATTCATGTAGTTGTGAAAAATATATATGATTTTTATGTGAAATATATATATGCTTTATCGGTGACAAATTTATATTTAAGAACATTGAAGGTCGAAATAATGGAGAATTCCTATGCCGAGAAAGCCGAAACCGTTTAATCTTAAACTGGCTGAGGCGCTTAAGGCTGCAAAAAAAGCCGCTCGTAACGGTCATGTTCTGAAATCTAAAGATCTCGACTGGAGGACACGTGAACTTTTGACTTCGGCTGGTTGGCTGGTACCTATCTATGCCGGCTGGTATGTACTTGGAAATCCAAGCGAGGACATGATAGAAGAGTCGACCGTCGCTTACTACTCCAATTATTGGGAATTTCTGTCAAAATACCTTGATGATAGATTAGGTGATAGAAGTTGGTGTCTGGGTCCCCTAGCCAGCTTGAAGATCTGGACAGACGACTTAACGATTCCAACCCAAATATCCATCCAAACAATGAATAACATAAATGATGTTATATCATTTCCTCATGACTCATCAGCAGTCATTACCGCAAGCAATACTTTGAACTCGAATGATATATTAAGGGAAAAGGATCTCAATATACTAAAGCTAGAACGGGTCTTATCGAGATTGCCTTTGATAGAGCAGACTAATCCCTCGCCGTCGACAATGGCTGTCTTAGCCATGATTAAAGATACCTCTAAGCTAGCGAAGCATCTTATCGACGAAAACAACAAATCGCTTTCGGGCCGTCTAATAGCTTTACTAGAACTAACAGGAAACCAAAGTGCAGCAAAAGAATTGGCACGGTATTTACGATTGGCACGCTTTGAATACAAAGAAGATGATATTGATAGATCAAGTAGGATCTCTTTTAGGCCACATTCAGTATCTATAGTGGGCACGAAATACAAAGCTCTATGGCAAGAAATGAGTCAACAGATCAGAAATCATGGCACCCCTCAACCAAAATCATTCCGCTCGTTTGAAGATTTAAAAGAGCTTACTAAAAAGAAATATGTGAAAGATGCTTACAATTCACTTTCTATTGAGGGTTATCAGGTAACCGAAGAACAAATCGGAAGAATAGCTAGAGGTGAATATAATGCCGGAATACATGATCATGACAAAAATATCCACAATGCATTGGCCGCAAAAGGCTATCACCTAGCTTTTAATAGTGTATTAACAAGCCTTGAGAAAATTGTAACTGAAAAAAAACCTGTGTATCAGGTTGTGATGGAAGATCTCATGGAGTGGCGTAGCCTTCTCTTTCAACCATATGCTGATTCAGGACTATTAAAGCCGTCTGATTTGATTGGCTATCGATCTGGAAGAGTTAATATTAGAGGCTCTAGGCACACACCCTTGCCTCCAGAAAAGATTCTGGACGCTATGGAGGCTTTACAGGAAAACATAAGAGAAGAAGAAAACCCATGGGTTAGAGCGTTGCTAGCTCATCATCAATTTGTCAATATTCATCCATTTTGTGACGGCAATGGTAGGACTGCACGTTTCCTTATGAATGTCCTTTTCGTGTCGTCCGGTTTTCCTTGGGTAATCATAGATCATACGAAAAGAACACACTATTTTGACTGCTTAGAAGCGGCTCATATTGAAAATGATGGAACTAAATTTTCAGATTTCATTAGAAATGAGATCATACTCTAACCTATTCAATATCAGGCGATTCCATTTGGAATCTTTAAACTAGCCGACAATCCCGGTAGAAAAATATGTCATCTTAGTTGATGCAAAGAAATTGATTATACAGGTCAATGGTTCTACACCTAAGATTGAAACAAAACCCGCGGCAACCACAAAACAATATCAGGAAACATGATAAGTACAGCTAGAACAAAAATCTGCAAGCCAACATACGGAATAGCCCCCCGATAAATATCCAAAGTTTTCACCTCAGCAGGTGCAACCCCTTTCAGATAAAACAAAGCAAAGCCAAAGGGTGGGGTGAGAAACGAGGTTTGCAGGTTAATCGCCACAAGAATTGCCACCCAAAGAAGATTAAATTCTAGCTCGATCATCACCGGCAAGATAATGGGGATGACGATGAAGCAGATTTCAAGAAAATCGAGAAAAAAGCCCAGCACAAACAATAAGAACATAAAAACGATAAGAACCTGATAGGGGCTTAGGTTCCAGGCTGCGATGCTATCGATAATCACATCATCACCACCTAAACCACGAAATACCACACCAAAAAACTGGGCACCAAGAAGCAACCAAAATACCATGGCGGTCGTTCGTGCGGTTTTTTCACCAATTTCACTTAGGACTTTGAAATTAAGGCGGCCTTTAAGCAATGCGATGATAAGTGCTCCCAGGGCTCCACAGCCAGAAGCTTCGGTAGGGGAGGCCAATCCCCCCAGGATGCTGCCCAAAACCAGAATGACAAGCAAACCAGAGGGAAGAAGAGTCTTTAGCAAACGTGTGGCGGTAACCGTTTCATGTTGTCTTTGCGCTTGTGCATCATTGTCAGTGTCGACTTTGCTGCGATCCAAGTAGCTACGAAAGGCCAAATAAAGAAGGTAGACGCCAACTAGCAGAAGGCCTGGGATCATGGCTCCAGCAAACAAGTCACCAACATCAACATTCATCATATCTCCAAGGAGGATTAAGACGATCGATGGTGGAATGATTTGACCAAGCGTTCCAGCAGCGGCAATCGTACCGCAAGCAAGTCTTTTGTCGTAACCTTGCTGGAGCATGGTCGGTAGCGACAAGACGCCCATCGTTACCACGGTGGCACCGACGATGCCGGTGGATGCTGCCAGCAGAGCGCCCACTAGAACAACGGCAAAAGAAAGGCTAGAGCGATAACGACGAAATACATCGCTGATCGTTTCTAGCAGTTCACTGGCTACGCCTGATTTTTCCAAAACCATACCCATCAAGACAAATAAGGGTACTGCCACCAAGGTCAAATTCGAGACGATGCCAAACACCCGACTTGGAATAAAGCCCAGATCCTCCCAGAAAAACAAATCGAGACTGGAGCCGATCACAGCAAAAAGCAGCGACACCCCGGCCAGAACAAAGGCTACGGGAAATCCACTTAACAAAAAAATAAACAAGGTCGGAAACATGAGAAGCGGCAGTAGCTGTTCCAATTCCATAGTGGGTTTACTGGCTCCGTGGTTTAAGGATCAGGCGTAAGGATTGCATCGCCAAGACGATCGCTTGTAAGAACAAAAATAAGGTGCCAAGTGGTAATGCAGACTTGATGATCCAGCGTGCCGGCAGACCGCCGGGATCAGGAGATGATTCGCCTGTCAGGAAAAACTGACCAATGGCAGAAAAAATTCCAGGTGTTTTAGTATTGCTATCAAGTTCTGTTATGCTCGTATGAAATCCACGCGCCTGCTGCACATCCTGCCAGCCATAAGTCATCAGAATCCAGCAACAGGGAAGGATAAAAAGTAGCACTCCTAGCAAGTTGATCCACGCCTTTTGCCGTGGATTTAATTGAGAATAAAAAACATCGACGCGCACATGCTCATCACTTGCCAGACATGCGGCTCCGGCTAGCAAAAAAATCAAACCAAACAGATGCCATTGCAATTCCTGCAAGGCTACCGAGCTTGACTGCCAAATATAACGGGCCGCAACCTGCTGGACCGTGATCAGCACGAGTAGGATGCAGGCGATTCCGCAAAATTTTTGCAGGCCTCGACTGATTCCTTCGATCGCACGCATCGCTTTTAAAAGCCAGGAAGCCATCACTGATCAGCCTTTGCATAGGCACGTTCTGTGACGTTCTGCAAAGCATCAAAGCGACTTTTGAAGCTAAGAAACGAGTCGAGAACTTTCTTTGCCAAGGGATTGGCTTTAGCCATTTCTTCCTGGGCCTCCTGCGATAGCTTTTTGAGTGCTGATAAAACATCAGGAGGAAAGTTAAGCACCTGGACCTTGGTTTCTTTCTGGATTTTTTCCAGATATTCGGCGTCCTTTGCCAGCCATTCGGCATACATATCACGATCCAGCTCTGCAGCGCAGGTCTCGACCAGCATCTTGAGATCATCTGGCAATTCCTGCCAGGCTTTCAGGTTGACCATCAACTCCAAAACTGGCCCTGGCTCTTGCCAACCGGGAGTGTAGTAATAGTTGGCCGTCTTATGTAAACCCATCACATAATCATGGTAAGGACCAACCCATTCGGCAGCATCCAATACACCAGTCGCCAGGTTCGTGTAAATTTCCCCACCCGGCACGAGTACGGTAGCACCACCGGCCTTGGCTACGACCTGACCACCGAGACCAGGGATACGCATTTTGAGGCCCTTAAAATCGTCCATCGTTTTGATTTCTTTTTTAAACCAACCACCCATTTGCATGCCGGTATTGCCAGCAGGAAAGGCACGAATCCCGTGAGGGGCATAGACCTCATCCCAAAGCTGCTGACCACCGCCTGCTTTCAGCCAGGCCTTCATACCGATCGCATTCAAGCCAAAGGGCACGGCAGTAAAGAATACGGCTGCAGGGATTTTTCCTGCCCAATAATAAGAGGCGGAATGTCCCATCTGCACCCGGCCAGCGGATACGGCATCAAGCGTACCAAGGGCAGGGACCAGCTCTCCTGCGCCATACACGCGAATGGATAAATCTCCACCTGACATTTTTTCAACCCGCTCGGCAAAGCGCTCCACGCCGGAGCCCCAAATCGGTAAGGTTTTGGGTATGGCCATGACGAGCCGCCAGCGAAACTTCTTTTTCTTGGCAATGACATTAACTGCCGGAGTGGCAAGACTTAACGCTCCTCCCATCGTCCCTAGGGCGAGCGATTTTTTTACAAAAGCGCGACGTTCCATGTGCTAGTCCCCTCTATAGCAGGTGAACATGCAATATAACTTGTGAGTCCTAGGCCATACCTATCACAGCCTTGCAGGAATGCAAATCAACTTATCGACAAGTATTAGTGAAGGGACTCAGTCGGGAATGAGTTTCGTCTGCTAGCGGCAATTAAGGTAGTTGGCTTAACTCGCGCGGATGAATTTCCAGATCGCGGTGGGAAACACTCACGTAAATATTACTGAGATTGGCTTTGGCAAGTTCCATGGCCAGGGCTTCTGCCAAGGCGACGCTTCGATGCTTACCGCCGGTACAGCCCAAACCAATGCGGAAGTAATGCTTGCCTTCAAGATAATATTCAGGAAGGAGAAAGCGGTGCAATTGCACCAATTGATCTAAAAAGAGTTGTGCGTTGGCATCAGTGAACACGTAGTCACGAACCGGCGCTTCCAAGCCGGTTCGCTCTTTTAATTGTGGCTCAAAGTGTGGATTTTTCAAAAAACGCACATCGAATATACTATCTGCGGTTTTGAACGGCCCATGTTTAAAGCCAAAACTGGTCACGGTTACATATAGGCTACGACCCGAACGCCCGTTGGAAAAGTGTTGCTCTATTTGACGGGCAAGAAAGTGCGGGGTCCAGGTTGAAGTGTCGAAAACTGTATCAGACCATTCTTCCAACGGTGCCAATGCGACTTTTTCGCGGCGAATCGCAGCGAGAAGTTCGCCACCTTCATCCAAGAGAGGGTGGCGACGCCTGGTCGTGCTATAACGCTGCACAAGTTGTTCGTCGTTGCAGGTGAGAAAGAGAATTTGCGTCTTAATTTTACCGGCAATGCGACCTTGCAATTGTTGAAATTCGGTCAAAAAGCGAGGATTGCGAACATCAACCCCCAAGGCAAATCGTGGTGTGAGATGATTTGCTTGCAAAAAATAATCGATTGCCGGATCGATTAATTCGAGCGGCAGATTATCAATGCAATAGTAGTTCATGTCTTCTAATGCATTGATGGCAATGGTTTTACCGGCACCTGAGAGACCCGTCACCACCACCAAACAGGGTTGATTCTGAATCACAGCATTCATATTCATCCCAGGCATGCTAGTACATGTTTAATAAAATTTCTTGCGTTTGCTACTGGGTAGAATACCAAGTTGCTCCCGATATTTGGCCACTGTTCTACGCGCCAATTGAATTCCTCGTTCATCCAACATATCGACGATTTTTTGATCAGCTAATGGCTTACGGGCATCCTCGCTCTTGATGATGTCGGCAATCATTTTTTTCACAGAAGCACTCGCCAGATCTTCGCCCCCGGAACGGCTGACAGAGCTGTTGAAGAAGTACTTCAGCTCAAAGATACCTTGCGGGGTATGCACGTATTTGTTGTTGGTCACCCGTGAAATGGTCGATTCATGCATGCCGATGTCTTCAGCAATATCACGTAAGACCATGGGTTTTAAGTGCTCAATGCCTTGATCAAAAAAGTCTTTTTGCCGTTCAACAATTTTTTCCGTAACCCGCATAATAGTGCGTTGGCGCTGCTGGATACTCTTAATCAACCAGGTGGCAGACTTCATCTTATCTTGAATGTACTCGCGATCCTTGTTTGCGCCACTGAGATTATTGAGCATCTCCTCATAAATCTTCGACACACGCAGGTGGGGGAGCCCCTCTTCATTCAAACTGATGACCCACTCACCGGATACCTTGAAAACATAAACATCAGGAACGATGTATTGGGTTTCCATCCCTCCAAACTGACGACCGGGCACCGGTTCCAGTTCAGCAATGATCTGCACGTTTTCGATCACAACTTCAATCGACACCTTCATTGCTTTGGCGATCGCCTGGAAGTTGCGGGTTTCCAGTTCAGAAATATGATTTTCGACAATTTTTTCCACAACACCGTTGCGCAAGCGCTCCAGTTTCAACTGGTTCATCAGACATTCTTTGAGATCCCGTGCACCAACTCCTGAGGGGTCGAGGCGCTGAACGACATCTAGGATGTCTTCCACCAGTTCCGGATCTTTACCGAGGGTTTCGGCTATGTCTTCAATAGTTGTTGCCAGATAACCTTTTTCATCTATATTGCCGATGATTTCTGAGGCGATGAATTTTTCATCCTCGTCAAGGTCGAGCTCACCGATCTGGGCCATCAAGTAATCATTCAGAGTTCCCACTCGAGCCAGGTTTTCATGACTGGGAAACTCTTCATCCCGTGACCTGGCCTCGCGCGTGGAAGCAGATGTCGGACGTTCCATCTGCTGCTTGGTCATATAGGAATCCCAATCCATATCGGCAGGCTTATCATCGCCCATCCGATCAACGATATCCGAGGCACTGCTCAGATGCTCGCTGACGACCTGTGATTCCGAAGTTTCCCGCTCGCGCTCGACCTGAATCCGCTCTTCTTGGGATTCAACCACACCCTCTTCGAGGACAGGGTTTTCTGCCAATTGCTGCGTCACAAATTCTTCTAATTCTAACCGTGATAGTTGCAGCAACTTAATGGCTTGCTGCAGCTGGGGTGTCATTAGGAGTTGCTGACTTAATTTTAAGGACTGCTTTAGATCAAACGCCATAGTGCTTCCGAGTCAGATAAAGATTTCAAACTTTATTTTAAAGCGATCCGAGACACATGGCAAAATTTTTGCATCAAAGTCGGAAGTTTTCTCCCAGATATACAGATCTCACCTCAGCATTATTAGCTATAGAGGTCGGATCGCCATGGGCAATGATCTTACCACTGGTTAAAATATAGGCACGATCACAGCTTCCCAATGTCTCTCTGACATTGTGATCGGTGATTAAAACACCCAGCCCTTCATCACTCAATTTGGCGATGATGCCCTGAATCTCCTGGACGGTGACAGGATCGATACCGGCAAAAGGTTCATCCAAAAGGAGGAATTTTGGCTTAATGATCAATGCCCTTGCAATTTCAACACGTCGACGTTCCCCACCTGAGAGTGCTGCCCCCATTGACTTGGCAATATGGGAAATTTGAAATTTTGTCAGCAGCTCATCCAGAAGTTCCCGCCGCTGATGACTTGGAACATTGACGACTTCCATGATCGCTCGAAAATTATCTTCGACGCTCATTTTACGAAATATCGACATATTCTGTGGCAAGTAACTAATCCCGCGCTTGGCTCGGATGTGCATGGGCAGGTTGGTGATCTCCTCATCTCCCAGACTCACGCTGCCGGAATTGGGATACAAAAGGCCAACGACCATATAAAAACTGGTGGTCTTGCCAGCACCATTTGGCCCCAATAGCCCGACCACTTCTCCCTGCTTGACTGAAAATGATACCGATTTAACGACTTCACGCGACTTAAACCATTTGCGTAAATCATGAGCCGCTAAATCATAAGTTTCACTCATCCTCGTCTTTCTCCTCGGGCTGCATCACGCCTACAGCTTGGTCGACCTCAATCATTCCCGTTTGAATATCATAGATAATGCGTTTGCCCCGAATCAATTGGTTGCCCTTCCATATCCTGGCGTTGCCAATCAGCTCGATCAACTGCCGGTCGTTAAAGAAGGTGGCTCGATCACCATGGGCCGAGACTTGTTCGGTCGGCCTTTCATCAAACTTGTTAAACTTCACCGAGCCTGTCAATTCGACTTTATCGATCCGATCATCATCCCGCTTATCATCAACAAATACCTTGGCTTCATTGGCTTGCAGCCGCAGATCCTCTTGGGTCACCACAACGTTATCCCGTAAATGAATCAAGCCGCCATTGCGCGAATAAGTAGTGCGACCATCACTTTTCAAACGGATCGGCATCTTTGCGCGGTCTTGACGAGAAGTCTTTGCTGACGAAGAAGATTTCTTTTCGCCGCTAGCTGCTGGCTTTTTTTCTGAGGCAGGGGCCTTATTTGCGTCTTCTTTTGATGGCGCTGCTGGGGGCTCTTCCGCTTTAGGCTCGGTTTGATCTTGCGCATCTTTTGGTTTGCGACGTTTCTTTTTCTCTTCCAGCTTTTCCAAGTCTTCGAGGGAATTGATGATATCGCCGAATGTTAGCGAACTCGGTAGTTGACTTAAGACGAGGATGATCAACCCTCTTTTAAGGAAGTTGCACTTTTTCACTTTGCTGCAGAGTCCCTTGTAATGGCCCATAGAGTTCCATCAACTCCTCTTCAATATCGTAATTAAATCCAGTTTGGCTGTGCATAAATCCCTGTGGTGAACGCACCAGAACGGGTACATCTGAACGAAGGACTCCTGGCTCGGCCAGATATTCGGTAAACTGGGTAAACACCATCGTTTCATCAAAGCCAAACTGCACATCATTTTCGAGTTCAGTTTTAATGATATCAGGTTCTTTCATTAATTGAATCACGCCCCGCGAGCGAAACTGAGTCGATGAACCCTCGGCGTTGACAAACTCTCGTTTCTCGGAATCATGCCGCATACCACGAATGTCGCCATAAATTTCTAGAATATTCGGCTCAAGAAACTGTCCCATTTTTGCTGATAAGGTACTAAGGACCCGATGATCGCGATAGCGATAGACGGTAAATTCTTCCATTGTCAGACGGGGGCGACCAGCTTGCTGAACAACCTGCTCCCGCAATGAACGGTCATCACGTGACAAAAAGACATAAACTGCTAAAGCAAGCGTGAGCAAAAAGCTCGCCACCAAAAGGTATTTTCCCAAGCCTCAACCTTCTAATAAAGTCAACAGCACCACTTTTAACTTAACATGAAACTATGAAAAATCCCTGAGTCATCAGCACTTATCGTCATAAATAAGCAAATAAAGGCTGATGCGGGAGTAATGGAAGTACCATTTCTTAACTCTGAATTATGGCACACTTATCAGAACTGACATAGTAGTCGGTAGGCCAGGTAGTCCGTTGCTTGTTAAACAACTTTCGCTTCGAGCAGATCATACATGCGTAAAATCCCTTGAAGTTGTCGGTTGTTTTCGCCAACAACAAATAAAGTTGTAATGTGGTGCTGCTCCATATACCGAACAGCATCGAGAGCTAATGTCTGCGCTTGAATGCGCTTTGGATTCTGGGACATCAATTCACCAGCAGTCAGCTGAAATACTGCCGCTTCAGCACGAACTAGTGCTCGTCTTAAATCACCATCTGTGATGGCACCCACAAGCTCTCGCTTGTCATTGACTACAGCAGCGATACCATAGTTGTTGGCCGTGATCACTTCCAAGATCCGGTGGAATCCATCTTCCACCTTTAGGGACAGGATATCCGGCTTCATATAATCTTGAACGAGGGAAAGTTTGCGCCCTAAACTGCCAGCAGGATGATATTGGGCAAAGTCCGATTCGGCAAAGCCACGAGCTCGCATCAAGGCCACAGCTAAGGCATCACCGATGGCCAAAGCTAGGGTCGTGGAAGTCGTCGGGGCAAGATTGAGTGGGCAGGCTTCTTTTTCCACGCTGCCATCAAGTACGATATCGGCAAGTTTTGCCAGACTGGAATCAGGACGTCCGGTCAATACCAAGACCGTCAAGCCCTGTCTTCGCGCAAAACTGGCAACGGATAAGGTCTCCTGTGTTTCACCACCAAAAGCGATGGCTAACAGGCAGTCTTCCTTGCTCAACATGCCGAGATCACCGTGTAAGGCTTCAGCAGGATGCATGAAAAAGCTGGGTGTTCCGGTACTAGCTAGTGTGGCTGCGATTTTACGGCCCACGTGACCTGACTTTCCAAGTCCAGCAACTACAACCTTACCCTGGCTTTTCAAGATAGCTTCGACGGCTAATGCAAAGCCACCATTCAAGCGTTGCTCCGCTACAGTCAAAGACTTGGCTTCGGCAGCTAAAACTTCTTGCCCATAACGAATGATTTCCTTCGCTCGAAGGCCTTCGTTCGCATTATTCATCGTCATGAAATCTCCACTGGCTTCATTCGCTCTCAAGAGCGATTCCATCGCATTTTCCAAGTCATCTATTTTTTCTTTGCGTGTTGGCTGTGATGCTCCACACTAGCCGCAACAAAATCACGGAACAGTGGATGAGGGTTCATAGGCGAACTTTTTAGTTCGGGATGGAATTGACAAGCTATAAACCAAGGGTGATCTTTTAACTCGATCATCTCTACCAAACGTTCATCCGGTGAAAGACCGGAGAAAATCATGCCCCGTTTGATAAACTCTTCCCGATAGCTATTGTTAAACTCATAGCGGTGGCGGTGGCGCTCGGAAATATCAACCTTGCGATAGGCAGTTTGCGATTTCGTCCCAAGAGTTAAACGGCAAGGATAGGCGCCAAGGCGCATGGTACCGCCTTTATCTTGAATCGATTTCTGATCTTCCATCAAATGGATGACTTGATGTTCACTGTTTGATTGAAATTCCTGACTATCGGCATCCTTCAACTCCAGGCAGTTTCTTGCAAACTCAATAGCTGCAAGCTGCATACCGAGACAAATGCCCAAGAAAGGTATCTTATTTTCTCTGAGATAGCGGATCGTCTCGATTTTACCTTCGGTCCCTCGGTTACCAAAACCACCAGGAACGATCACACCATCAAGATTTTTGAGTTTTTCCGCAATATTTTCCTTGGTAATCAGGGCAGCATCCAAATAAGACACCTCAACCCGATTGCGGTTGGTAATTCCAGCATGAACCAAGGCTTCGTTAATCGATTTATAGGAGTCGATTACGTCCGTATATTTTCCAACAATGCCGATACGGCAACTGCCCTTAGGATGATCTAAAGCATTCGCAATTTGCTTCCACTCGGTCAGATCCGGGTTTCGCGTCCAAATATTCAGGCGATCAACGATAATCTGATCTAAACCTTGATTATGAAGATACATGGGCACTTTATAAATGCTATCAACATCACACGCATCAATGACGCACTCGGCTTTCACATTACAAAACAAACCGATTTTTTGTTTCAAATCAGCAGGCAAAGGACGATCTGCTCGGCAAACTAGAATGTGCGGTTGAATACCAATCTGCCTTAACTCTTTCACGGAGTGTTGGGTCGGCTTGGTTTTCAGCTCATGGGCTGCGCCAATGTATGGGACCAAGGTCAGATGAACGTACAAAACATTTTCTTCACCAAGATCATAGCGAATTTGCCGGATGGCTTCTAAAAACGGCAAGCTTTCGATATCACCGACGGTACCGCCAATTTCAATGATGCCAACGTCAGCAGTTTCCGAAGCTCCGTAAATATTCTCTTTAATCTGGTCAGTTACATGGGGAATAACTTGGACTGTGCCACCGAGATAATCGCCCCGGCGCTCTTTAGAAAGTACCTTGTCATAGATTTGCCCCGTGGAAAAGCTGTTGCGTCGAGTCAAGCGAGCTGAGGTAAATCGCTCGTAATGCCCGATATCTAGATCGGTTTCTGCGCCATCGTCAGTAACAAAAACCTCTCCATGCTGAAAGGGGCTCATAGTTCCCGGATCGACGTTGAGGTATGGATCAACTTTGGTAAGGCTGACTTTAAGGCCCCGATTTTCCAGCAGAGCGCCAATACTTGCCGCGACGATTCCCTTACCAAGCGAGGAAACAACTCCTCCGGTCACAAAAATATACTTCGTGCGATGACGGCGAACCATGTCTTCATCCGTAAATTATGATTAACGATTTTGGTTAGTTACACTAGGTTGTAAGCTGTTATATGGACGGGATTGTATCCTACCGAAGCCCGGGTAGCAGGTCAAGATGAAGATGACTTTGTCCGTTGTATCCATGAAATCCTTCAGCTTTTCCAGAAAATTTCCTTTTTCGACGAGCGGGACACTAATGGATTAATCCGGTGGTGCCAAGAAAAAATTTGCTAAGGCTTACCCGCCGGCGTGCCAACCTGATAGAATAAATTGTGTTCCCAAAACAAGCTTAGTCCATTAATCCTGAAGCAGATCAACAGGTTCAAAATGTATCGATTCATAAAACCGAGTTGTTTACTCACTTATTTGGCAATCCTACAGCTGAGCAGCGCGTGTAAACTGCAACCGAACCAGCTACGCAGTAACCTTCAAACCAGCGATGCCTTTGATTTAATCGATCGCGGTTCGGTTGGCTTTAAAAGGCGTGCAGATCCTACAATTGGCGATTTATATTTTTCCCTGCGTGGCCCATATAATTGCCGTATCGCTTATTGGGCCGAAGATTTGCAGTCTAGTCCCAACTCCCAATCGCCATTCACCATGGATTGCCCGGAAGGCGAGACGAAAATCAACTTTGCTTTGACAGGCTTGGAGCCAGGTATTCCATATACCTTTCAGCTCAGTGCATGGCCGCAAAATTTCAATCCCGAAACCAGCGCAACCGCTATTTTCCGCGAAGGTCGCGCCCTCGGTGATGAAAGCACTAATCACGTTATCCTGATGCGCTATGTCATTCCCAGGCGTTCTGCTGAAATTCATTCCTATCGCTTTGAAGGTGACACCAGCTTATTGCACATTAGAAACCTGTATACCGACCATTATAAAAGACCGATAGACGAAGAGTGTACGACAGAAGATATTTTTGCAAACATTCCCTTCCCACGGCACAATTCACTCGACGATCCTCAAGGGCGCGGTATGCATGCACTAGGTAATGTGGCAACCGACGGCTATGCTCGCTCGGGGGCACAATTACATCCTTTCTTTCCAACTCGCATGATACAGACTTATGACAGCGTCGAGCGTTTACAAAACTGGCAGTTTATTTTCCAGTGGGAAGAGCAAACCCATCAATTCGAACTTTATCCTCCAGGTTTTATCGATGAATTGGTTTTTATAGGGGGTGAAGAAGGCCCTGTACTTGCAAATCGCTCGTTAGGGGGAATTTCTGATACGATCGATCTTGTCGATGAAAATATTCAATTGGAACTCAGTACCTCATTTCCTTCTGATATCTCTTTTATCCATTTACGGGTACAGGACCCGTTCAATGCTGAGCAGCGCATTCATTGCAGTTTTCCAGCAGATCGCAAGCGCTATTCCATCCCGACGAAGTTTATCAAAAACTTACCGGCCGGGACTTATGATTTAACCACCATATTTGAAACAGTACAGATACAGTATCGTTCAGGCACACCGTATCCACCTTGGATTGTTACCTCCCAAGATTGGGTTCACGCGCGTCTTAATAAAAGGTTTTAGCATGATCAAAAAGATGTCATTGCCCTTCATGCCTATTCTATGCCTGCTTTGGACGGTGCAAGTCGAAGCTGCCAATGTTCGCGGAATCGTAAAAGAAAAATATATTTCTATCGATGCTGGAACGAACCAAGGCTTTGTCAAGAAAGCACGAGTCTGCTTTTATGACCAAGGAACCCGTATCGCCTGTGGTTTGGTAGTACAAGCCAAAGAAAAGCGCTCGTTTGCCCGCGTAGCCGAAAAAAATCTAAAAAAAATCAAGAAAGGTTTAGAGGTACGATTATATGAAAGTGGCTCGACGACAACGGCCAGTAAAAGTAATACGTCAACAACAGAAGAAAAAAAACAGGAAGAAGCATCAAATACTGAAGACAATGGCGCTTCAAATTTGAAGCTAGCCTATATTTTGACACCGCAAACACCCGCAACCTATCATGCCGTGTCCTACTTTTCACCATTTGATAATAATGGTGATGCTGCCCAGGTCAGCACTCTGTGGGATCGCGATCGAGACATTATCACCTCTGCCCTTGGTTTTGGTTTGGAACTTGGCCTGGGCATTGGCTCATCCAAGTTAACGATCGGTGGTCGGATGCGCTTGTATAAAGGAACTACCGTCAAGTCATTTTATGATGATGATGAAAATAATTTCGCTGAAACTCGCATGACCGGCTCGTCAGTCGGCGCCTGGTCTGATTTTTATTACCTTAGCTTCGACTATGGTGTCCTATCCATTGACATTGGTAATGGCATCGACCTTGATATCTCACAGGTCACGATGTCAATGGAGCAAAAATCTGAAGTTAATGATAATACCACTAAAATGTATGACTATAAATCGAGTTTAACCATAGCTTCTTTAAGAACCAATATTCTATTCAACCTCTATTTTGGACCAATGGGTTTGCAGTTTGGCAGCTTTTTTACCATCCCACTTTCGTCTTCCGGTTCACCTTCTGTCACGGTAGATGATCCGCAGGCTTTAACGAGTTTAGCTGAAATCACTCCAGAAGAAGATGTCATCGAGGCGGTCAATCACCGTGCAGCTAGTTTCGGTATCGAACTATTTTTCTCGGCTTATTATGCTTTCTGAAAGCGTTTGACATGAAAAGCTTGGGCTTGTGGATCTATGGACTCGCTAAACATTTCCTGCTCGATCCAGGAAGAAGCCATATCTGCTAGTTGTAACCCGTTTTTATAAAACCCGGTCATCAAGTAAATCTGTTGCCACTCCGCTTGCCCAGGACGTAGGGCCGCCAGTGAACCGATGACCGGTTGGCGATCACTGATTCGTACCCTGACCCCCCAAAGATCTTCCAAATCATAATCTTCTATTTGATTTCCCGGCCAGGCAAATTCTTCTTGCAGAATTTGCCATAGATGCATCCTTTCCCTTGGCTGCCAGGATTGATCCGCAGTTTTTAATTTGTCCGTTGTGGAACCAAGATATAAGGCATCACGTGAAACGAGACTATGAGTCTTGCGCACCATGGCCCATTGTCGCTTAAAGCCCGAATTTTTTATTTTTAAGACTTGCCCTGGGTGATAAAAAAAAGAAATCTCACCTAGCTGCATGGATTGCAGCAGTTTTTCTGACCCTTGACCAGCAGCAATGACAATTTTATCAAATTGCATGGTCTTTCCACTTGTTAGGACAAGTTCAGATTGTGGTTTTGCCGGTTGTATCGTCAACACATCATCGACAACGATTTTTGCACCGTTGTGGAGGCAATACTCTTCCAAAATTCGCATCAATTGCTGGGGATCAAACCAGCCATCCCCTGGATAAAAGAGTGTTCCTGCAAAACTTGCTGCAGCAAACATGTCCTCCGGTAGGGCGTCTCTAGCTAAGTTTTCGCTACGAAAACAACCTGTGAATTGATTTTTATAAACCCGTTGCACAATGCGGTGAAAGTCTTGGGGGTCACGATATGGCTCAAAAACGCCTGTAAATGACTTGTTGACCTGACAATCCGTCTTCGCTTCAATATCGCTTAACCAGGATTTCACCCAAGCTAAGCTGCGAATTTTTGCCTGAAACAAGGCCTGTCTTGGCCATAATAGACCCTTGTTGCAAATGACTCCTTGCGCAGCTTCACTGGCTCGAAGGGATGAGCCAACGTGACCAAAAATATAAGGTTCACAACCGCGCTTGATCAGCCGATAGGCTAGGGATAGTCCCGATATACCTCGACCAATGATGGCGATTTTTGGCCTCTGGTTCACCGCGGCTCTCGACTAAGATGTTGCATAAATCCGAGTATTTTTTGTCGGAAAGGCTGTGTCTGTGCGGAGCATCTGGAGCTGATGACTCGATTTGTTAAGATAATGGCATATCGTCGGCTAGGTATGTGAACCCAAAAGCCGGTGCCTGTAAAGCCCCAATGCCCCATCGCCTCACCGCCAGCAAAGCATTTAGAAGCAGTATCATCTCCCTTTCGCAGGCCGATCAATGGTAATCCCATGCGGCGGCGGCGCTCATTTTCTTCCCAAAAAAGATGACCATCCGTGGAGCTAAAACTTTGGCGAATGAAGCTGGACAGTTTCGAACCAGATGCAAACAGGCCTGCGTGTCCAGCAACTCCACCTAGAGCCGCGGCATTTTCATCATGAACTTCACCACGCAGCCAACGTTCGCGGATCGGACAGTAGGCGGTCGAAATAAAGCCCTGCTTTGGCCAATTTTCCGGCGTGGCAAAGCCCATGCTTTCACCATATTCGAGATCAGTCAAGTTATGCAAGTACTCACGAAACAGCTCGTGCAAGGGCATGCCGTAGTATTTTTCCAAAGCGAAGCCAAGTATAATAAAACCAACATCGCTGTAACAGTCCGCGCCTTCTTGCAGTTCAATGCGGCGGCGATGAAGAACTTCAACAATATGCTCATGGGAACTGTTTAGCAGTTCATCAAAGTTTTGACTGGAAGATAAGCGCTCAATCCAAAAATTGAGCCAGGCAGCAAGTCCGGAGCGATGGGCCAAGAGTGATGTCAACTTACACTGTTGAATGGACTCTGGCAGCTCATCCATGTCACGCAAGTCTGCAAGCCGCAGATTATTAGCTTCTTCAGTGCTGCTCGTGAGTAGAAGCCGATAGCAAAGGGGAGCGGTAACAAGGGCCTTAGTCAGGCTAGCAAGATCGTAGATGTTTTGTCTTTCGTCTTTGGCACGAATGAGGCGAAATTTAGGAGTGGCTTCATCCAAGAAGCCGGTTTCCAAAAAGCAGTGGGTGAAAAATCCCGTCCGAAAAGTTTCATCAAGAAAATTTAATAAGGAGCTCTTTTCAGGACTTTTTTCGTGCATCAAGCAGCTCTTTCAACAGACGATTGACGATTGCCGGATTAAATTTACCCTGAGATTGCTTCATGATTTGGCCAACAAAGAACCCCATGATTTTATCCTTACCACTTAAAAATTGTTCCACTTGTTGAGGGTTGGCGTCAATGACGGCCATCACAGTATCGCGAATTGTCTGTTCATCAGTCACTTGTACGAGGGCATGCTCTTTGACGATGACATCGGGCTCTTTACCTTCTGCCACCATAAGTTCAAAGACACGTTTGGCAATTTTTCCAGATATCGTTTCCGATCCAAGTAATTTTAAGAGCTTAGCCATAGATTCCGTAGTTATCGGTAATTTCGCCAGATCCCAATTGTGATTATGGACCTCGCGCATCAGCTCGGTGAGAATCCAGTTGGCTACAATTTTAGGGGTCACAGCACCGTCTACTAATTCGACGACTTTCTCAAAGTACAGGGCTAAGTCTCTTTCCCCGACGATTTGTTCGGCATCATAGTCGCTTAGGCCGAAATCATCACTGAAACGCCGCTGCTTTTCGCCCGGCAATTCAGGAAGGGTCTGCCTGATCTGCTCAATACGCTCCTTCCGAAGAACCAGAGGCTTCAGATCGGGATCTGGGAAGTAGCGATAGTCATGACTTTCTTCCTTCGAACGCATGGGAAGAGTTTTGCCACTGCTTGCGTCATACTGCAAAGTCATCTGCTCGATGCTGCCGCCATGATCCAAAACGTCTGCCTGGCGGAAAATCTCGTAGGTGATTGCTTTTTCAATATTTCGAAATGAGTTGAGGTTTTTTATTTCCGTTCGTGTTCCTAGAGTCTCGCTACCACGCGGACGTAATGAAATATTAGCATCACAGCGAAAGGAGCCTTCTTCGAGGTTTCCGTCGCTAATCTCTAAGTAACAAACGAGTGCCCGAATTTTACGCAAATACTCGGCGGCTTCCTGTGGCGTGCGAATATCCGGTTGACTAACAATTTCTAACAAAGGAATGCCGGCCCGGTTTAAATCAACGTAACTAGCGTTATCACCATGCACGTTCTTACCAGCATCTTCCTCCATATGGATTCTCATCACTCGAATCTTGCGACCTGACTCAAGACGAATAAGTCCATTTTCACAGTAGGGTTTGTCATATTGAGAAATCTGATAGCCTTTTGGCAAATCTGGATAGAAGTATTGTTTGCGGGCAAAGATGCTTTCGTGCCGAATTTCGGCATCAACGGCCAAGGCTAATTTTATAGCATAATCAACTGCCACACGGTTGATGACAGGTAAAACCCCAGGCATTCCAAGACACACAGGGCAAGTATTTTGATTGGGTATGGCCCCAAACTCCGTCGAACAAGAACAAAACAACTTGCTCTGCGTCTTGAGCTGGCAGTGAACCTCAAGACCAATCACAGGTTCATATCGATTTAGAAGATCACGCGCACTAGCATCTTGGCTTGAACTCATCGCCCCACCGTTTCTCATTCTCATAAACATAGGCATACTGAAGCAGGCGATCTTCAGACCACATTGGGCCAATCAACTGCATTCCAATCGGCATATTATCTTGATCGTAGCCACACGGAATGGAAAGGGCGGGGTGCCCGCCCAGATTCGCCTGTATGGTAAACACATCGGATAAATACATCGCTAATGGATCACGAAGCTTCGATCCTAATTCAAAAGCAACAGTTGGCGCTGTAGGGCTAAGAAGTACATCCACTTCTTTTAGAGCTTGATCCATTTCCTGGCGCATCAATAATCGTACCTTGCTGGCCTTTTCATAATAGGCATCATAATAGCCCGAAGATAAAGCGAAAGTTCCCAACATGATGCGTTGTTTGACTTCTCGACCAAAGCCTTCACTGCGACTTGCAAAATATAGATCTTTGAGATTGCCGCTTGCCGACTGGCTGCGATAGCCATAGCGGATACCATCATAACGAGCCAGATTGGAGGAGGCTTCCGCTGTGGCTAACAAGTAATAGGCTGCCACACCATAAGAAACACTTGGAAGTGAGACCGTACGAATTTCCGCTCCTAAGGCTTCCAGGTCTTTACAAGCTTGATCTAACGCAGACTGGACCGCAGGTTCTACCCCTTCTGCTGTCATAAATTCTTTGACAAGACCAACTTTCAAGCCTTTCAACGAAGGCAGATTCTGAGCTTGATCAATGGCCGTTAAAGCCGAGTTGGTAGCTGTATCCACACTTGTGGAATCCCTTGGATCGTGTCCGGCGATGACATCATAAAGTAAGGCCGCATCTTCAATATTACGGGCAAACGGTCCAATTTGATCGAAAGACGAAGCATAGGCAACTAATCCGTAGCGACTGACTCGGCCGTAACTGGGCTTGAGCCCCACCACTCCACAAAAGCTAGCCGGTTGGCGGATAGATCCACCGGTGTCACTACCCAATGATAAGGGAACCATTGCTGCGGCAACTGTTGCCGCCGAACCACCGGACGATCCACCGGAAACGCGTTTGATATTCCAGGGATTTAGAACGGGACCAAATGCGGAATTTTCATTAGATGAGCCCATGGCAAACTCATCTAAATTAGTCTTACCCAAAAAAAGAGCTCCAGCCGCTCGCAAGCGTTCGACAACGGTCGCATCATAGGGCGAGCGAAAGTTAGCCAACATTTGTGATCCACAACTCGCTCCGCTGCCTTTCAAGAGGATATTATCCTTCACGGCTATGGGAACGCCAGCTAATGGTAGGGTTTTGCCGGCCTTTAGTGCCGCTGCAATATAGTCGAGTTGGTGCTCAACTGCTCGCGACGCTGTATCCATATCCCACTGGATGTGGGTATTCAGTTCGCGGTGTAGATTCTCAACGCGTCGTAGGTAAAATTGGGCAACATCTTGTGGATCCCAGTCACCAGTTTGAACCTTTGCGGCTATCGTCCTTGCTTTGACCTGATAGGGATCGAGATTCAACATGCATCTACTCTATGATTTTAGGAACCTGAAAGGCTGTACCAACTTTTTTGGGAGCATTTTCCAAAGCGGCTTCCAAATTAAAATCAGCTAGCATCTCGTCCTCCCTTTCAGGATGAACGGGGCTTTCGTCTGGATTTTGAATTTGTGCAAGCCGCTCGTCCAATTCACTGAGACGCTCAACATAACCGATAATGCTTGCCAACTGCTTCTGATAAAAGCGACGTTCCTCGTCGCTCAGATTCAGTCTGGCTAACTGCGCAACCCGTTGGACCATGTCTTCAGACATCTCAGTCATTAACGATTTCTTCTCCCTCTATGACGGCGATTTTTGCAACGCTAATAATTTTTTCACCTTCATCGACGTTCATCAGGCGCACGCCTTGGGTCAGACGACCAATTACACCTACCTCACTTACCGTAAAACGCATGACTTTACCAGCAGAGGTCATAACCATAATATGGTCTTCTGGCGCTACCTGCATAATACTCACCACCGGACCATTCCGTTCTGTGACTTTTATGGTGTAAATACCTTTCCCTGCTCGGGTCTGGATTCGATATTCTTCAACCGGCGTTCGTTTTCCGTAGCCATTTTCGCAAACCGATAGGACGGGATCTTTGTCATTAAGAACCTCTAAGGCAATGACCTGATCATCCTTGGAAAACTTAATACCCGTAACTCCACGAGCCGAACGTCCCATGGAGCGGATTTCATCTTCAGCAAATCGGATCGCCTTGCCAAGTTTGGTCGCAATCAGGACATGATCACCTTTGCTCACAATGCGGCAGGAAACGAGTGAATCTTCTTCTTCAAGCTTCAAGCCGATGATGCCAGTCACGCGGAGGTTGGAATATGCCATGATATCAGTCTTTTTGACATAACCATTCGCTGTCACCGATACAACGGACTTGCCTTCAGAGAACTCTTTAACCGGCAAGACAGAGACGACACGCTCTCCCTCAGTTAACTTGATGAGGTTGGCGAAATGCGCACCGCGGCCATTAAGTGCTACTTCAGGTGCTCGGTAAACTTTTAGTTCATAAACGCGACCTTGATTGGTAAAGCAAAGCAGCGATTGGTGGTTTGAAGCAATGAACAAGTCATTGACGACGTCTTCACTGCGCGTTTTCATTCCCGTACGACCTTTACCACCGCGCTTTTGTGCACGAATGTCGGCTAATGGTGTGCGCTTGATATAGCCTGCATGGGTGATGGTAACGGCAACCTCTTCGTCAGCGACTAAACTTTCCATAGTTAAGTCGTCGGCATCAGAGCTGATTATCTTGGTTTTGCGCTCATCAGCAAAGTTTTCCCGCATCTCCGTTAGCTCTTCTTTGATAATCGCAACCACTCGTTGGGGAGAATCAAGAATGTCTTTGAGATCGGTTATCACTTCCATGACTTGCTTGTAGTCGACCACGATCTTATCTCGCTCAAGACCGGTTAACCGAGCAAGTCGCATTTCCAAGATGGCCTTAGCCTGGATCTCAGTTAAAGCAAACTTCTCAATCAAAGTTTCCTGCGCAGTTGCCGAGTCAGCGGCCCCACGAATAATGGCTACCACATCATCCAGATTTTCCACGGCTGTCTTTAAGCCAAGAAGGATGTGGGCCTTTTCCTCTGCTTTTCGTAGCTCGTAAGAAGTGCGCCTTAAAATGACAACACGACGATGCTCGTAAAAGTTAACGAGGATATCTTTGAGGTTGAGAATGCGAGGTGAGCCATTAACCAAGGCCACCATATTCACACCAAAGCTCGACTGTAGGGGAGTCATCTTATATAGGTTGTTCAAGATGATCTCACCAAGTTCGCCCTTTTTCAGCTCAATGACGATGCGAATATCTTCTTGTGCCGATTCATCACGAAGATCAGAGATCCCCTCAATTTTTCGATTACGCACAAGATCGGCAATTTTTTCGATGAGCTTCGCTTTGTTAACCTGGAAAGGCAGCTCATTGATGATAATCCGTTGCCGGCCACCCTTGTCGAGATCTTCGACTTCGGCCTGCGCACGAATCGTCACAGAGCCTCTTCCGGTATGGTAGGCTTGAACGATACCTGAGCGACCATGGATGATTCCTGCCGTTGGAAAGTCCGGACCTTGGACATGATCCATCAACTCTTCGATGGATATATCAGGATTTTCGATCAAAGCTTCGAGGGCATTGATCACTTCCACCAGGTTATGAGGTGGAATATTGGTGGCCATACCTACAGCGATACCACTGGCACCATTGACTAACAAGGTCGGTAACTTCGTTGGTAGAACGAGTGGTTCCAGTTCTTTGTTGTCATAGTTCGGACCGAAGTCGACAGTTTCCTTATCGATGTCAGCCATAATCAGATCAGACATGCGCTGCAAGCGCACCTCGGTATAACGCATGGCAGCGGCTGAATCACCATCGATCGAACCGAAGTTGCCTTGGCCATCGACTAGCGGGTAGCGCATAGAAAAAGGCTGAGCCATACGGACAAGAGCGTCGTAGACCGCGCTGTCACCATGAGGGTGATAACGACCAATCACTTCACCGACAATCCTTGCCGACTTCAAATACGGGCGGTTGTGATAGTTTCGCAACTGGTTCATCGCAAACATGATGCGACGGTGAACTGGTTTCAGACCATCTCGTACGTCAGGCAAAGCCCTGGAGACAATGACACTCATTGAGTAGTCAAGAAATGAGGCCTTCAGTTCTTCTTCAATATTAATCGACAGAATATTTGATGCTTGTTCCATAAATTAAACCGTTATGTATCCAAATTTTTGACGTTAAGAGCATTGCTCTGAATAAAATCCCGACGCGGTTCAACATCATCGCCCATGAGCGAGCTGAATAATTGATCTGCGTCCATCGCATCTTCGATACCAACTTTCAAAAGTCGACGTTTGTCAACTTCCATGGTCGTTTCAGCTAGCTGATCCGGGTTCATCTCTCCCAAACCTTTATAGCGCTGAACATAAGCACCTTTACGGCCTTCCTGCAGAATGAAATCTTTCAATTCCTGCAGATCAGCTAAAGTACCCTTAACCTGACCTGCAGAAGAGGTTTCTTCATCTGATTCTTGCTCGTCTTTTTTCTTCGACGACTTGGTAAACTCGAAAGGACTTTTTGCCAGTTCCATAATTTGGTTTTTAATGCGCCGCAACTCGATGATGTCACCACCACTGAACATGGGAGAATTGATAATCGAGATTTTTGGCACGTCCTTGATTCTAGTATCGAAGACGATACGATAACAGCTATACTCCTTGTCAAACTCTACTTTGCCAGAAGCAAAGTAGCGATGACCTTCTAGTCTTTTTTCAAGATAACTCAGGACATCGTCTTTTAACTTGGTTGCGCTCTCTTCGCTAGCAAGGCTTTCAGCGCTCAAATCATCATGCTCGATCATATACTCAAAGATTTCCCGAGCTCTTTTTCGAGCAGCAATATCAAGCATTTCCACATAGCGATCAAATTTCAACAAGAGGTTACGGACGACCGTCTTGTCGAGGTTTTTCTGCTGAGCATCGATCAAAGTGATATTGCTCATACCAACGTCAGTCAAAAACTCAAGAAGTTGATGATCATCTTTTAAGTATTTTTCGATCTTGCCTTTTTTGTACTTATACAACGGAGGTTGAGCGATATAGAGATAACCTCTCTCGATCACCTCAGGCATTTGCCTAAAGAAGAAGGTCAGCAAGAGGATGCGAATATGAGCACCGTCGACGTCGGCATCGGTCATGATAATGATTTTGTGGTAGCGGATTTTGCTAACATCAAAATCGTCTTTGCCAATGCCGGTGCCCATGGCTTTGATGAGCAGCTTAATCTCCTGGGAAGAAAGCATCTTGTCAAAGCGAGCCTTTTCCACGTTGAGAATCTTACCCCGCAGGGGCAAAACGGCTTGTGTGCGCCGATCGCGAGCTTGTTTCGCCGAACCACCCGCCGAGTCACCCTCGACAATAAAGAGTTCTGACTCTGCCGGATCCTTCGATTGGCAATCAGCCATCTTCCCTGGCAGGCCAGCAAAGTCCAAGGCGCCTTTACGTCTGGTCAGCTCTCTGGCTTTTTTTGCTGCCACCCGGGCCCGTGCCGCTTCGATGATTTTTTGAATGACGCGCTTCACAATTTCAGGGTTTTCATTGAAATAATCAGTCAATTTTTCACTGACGCAATTTTCCACCCAAGCGCGAACTTCTGGGTTACCTAATTTGGTTTTCGTCTGACCTTGAAACTCAGGGTTCTTGATACGAACTGAACAAATCCCGACTAAGCCCTCCCGAATATCGTCACCAGTGATGCCTTCTTTAAAAGTCTTCAGCATACCAGAAGACTCAGCAAAGGCGTTCACAACCCGAGTTAAAGCCGCTTTAAGGCCTGTCAGGTGAGTTCCACCTTCCATCGTATTGATGTTATTCACATAGCTAAACAAGCTTTCCGTATAAGCATCCGTCCAATGCAAAACAACTTCAATCTGGCCAATGAGACGATCGCCATCATATTGTTCGCCATAAATAGCCAGCGGTTTTGGATGTAATGGCGTACGACCTTTCGATAGGAACTCGCAAAACGATACCAAGCCACCTTCAAAGTGAAATTCCTGGGACTGGTCCGTTCTTTCATCAGTCAGAATGATACGCAACCCCTTGTTCAGGAAGGCCTGCTCTTTCAATCGTTTTGACAAAGTTTCGTAACTAAAATTGATTTCTGCGAAGATTTCCGAATCGGGTTTAAAGCAGGTAAAGGTCCCATGCTGATCCGTATCGCCGACCACTTCCAAAGGCGTTGTTGGATGACCACGCTGGTAACTTTGCTTGTACAACTTACCATCACGACGCACTTCGACATAACACCACTCGGATAGGGCATTTACAACTGACGCACCAACTCCGTGAAGACCACCCGAGAATGCGAAGGCTTTATCGTCAAATTTACCACCAGCATGCAAAACTGTCATAACAACTTCAACAGCTGACTTGCCCTCTTTCTGGTGCAAGGTCACAGGAATGCCGCGGCCGTTATCTCGAATGGATACAGAGCCGTCCATTTGAATCGCTACATTGACCAAGTCGCAATGACCACCCATCGCCTCATCGATTGAGTTGTCTACAATTTCATAAACAAGGTGATGGAGACCCTCTGTGGAAGTTGAACCAATATACATGCCTGGTCGTTTTCTAACGGCCTCAAGACCCTCTAAGACCTGGATGCTTTCAGCTGAATAGTCGCTGACTTGATTTGGTAATTCCGTACTGTTCACTATGGAAGACCCTTCCTCTACTTTGGTGTACACTATTGGATCAAACCTCTATGACGACTTAGCTTTCCCGGATTGGTACCAATACATGCATGGAATGACAAGAAGTAGGCTCGATATTGGGAACGAGGACAATTGGATCATCTTCAGAGCGGAAATTCAAAGTTACCTCGTCACTGGAAATCGTGGAAAAGACATCGGTCAAAAATTTACCATTAATCGCTAACTCTCGATCACCGCCACGGTAATCTGAGAGTGCAATCGACTCTTTACTCTCAGAGCTTCCCAGAGTTCTAGACCTTAAGGTAAGTGAGGAATCTGAAAAGCACAACTGTAAAGCTCTGGTCTTATCCGAAGCCAAAAGAACCCGTTTGATCACACTTTGGAAATGGTTTCGGGAAATCTGCACCGGTGTCAGTTGGGATTTGGGTAAGACCCCTTCATAGTTTGGATATTTCACCGCGGAAAGGCGAACGAAAATTTGATAACCGGGCACTTGAGCAACCAAAGTGGTTTGATCATCTGAGATACAAAGCTCCAGATTATCAAATCCTTCTCCACACATACGCTGCAGTTCGTTTAAGGCCCTCTTAGACAGGCAGACCCCATTACTCAAAAAGCTTTCTGGCAGAGTGATTTCCATTTCAGAATAGGACAGCCGATAACCATCGGTACCGACCAGGCGTAAGCTGTTACCAGAGCTCCGGTGAAAAAAGCCAACAGCGCCATAATTTCTAGGCGACTCATAGGCCACACAAAATTGAACTTGATCGATCATATAGGATAATTTGTCACTGGGGAGTATTGCCGTATTTGCGGAGCTGATTGTTGGCGGCTCTCGCCAAAAGCGATCGTCAATTCGTGGCAACTTCATCACGAACTCACCTTGAATTCCAGCTGTAAGCACTACGAAACGATCAGATCGCTCCAAACGCACTGGACCATCTGGAAGCTGACGAACGACATCAGAAAATAACCGTGCTGGTACGAAGGCCTCACCACTTTCCAAGACCTCACAATCCATTCCACTGTAAATGACGAGCACACGGTCAGCTACGGAAACCTGCAATTGGTCATTTTCAGCTTTAAGGCCGATATGAGCTAGGCTTTTCTCTGAAATGGCTCCCTGCGATCTTAGCGTAGCTAGATTGAGATCATTTCGATTGACCATCACTTTCATTCGTGGCTCCGTTTCGCATTCTGTTATTAATTAAATAAATAAGTTTTTTATTTAACAGTAGTAGTAGTAGTTCTCGCCCCTTTTTTGGGGATAAGTCTTTAACATGCTGTAATAAAAGAACTTAACGAACAAACACCCTGTGATTAACTTATGGATAAGTTGGGGACAAGCCTATGGATAACTTTGGGGATAAGTTTCCAGCTAATTTTGTCCACAATTTTATCCCCTGTTTATCCATAGGTTATCAACACCTTGTCCACAAGCAATCTGACCTATTTATCAAGTCAATTGATCCAGTTTTCGCTCTAAAGCTTCAATGTGAGTCTTCAATTCCAAGTCTTTTTTGCGACTCAAGTCGATCTTCTTAAAGGCATGCATGACGGTGGTATGGTCTTTACCGCCAAAACATGAACCGATTTCGGGAAAAGATGACTGGGTTCGAATGCGCGATAAAAACATCGCTATTTGGCGCGGAACGGAAAAAGCGCGTTGTCTCTTCTTCGACTTCAAATCAGATACTCGCAGCTTAAAGTGATCTGCTACCGCTTTCTGTATGGCCTCGATTGTTAGGTTTTTGTTGGTTTCACCGAGAACGTCTTGCAAAATTTCCGACGCAAGTTGCACATTAATAGGGCGCCCTTGTAAGGCTGCAAAGGCAATCACGCGACGTAGGGCACCTTCCAAAACGCGGATATTACCCTTGGCATGGTTCGCGATATATTGGGCGACATCATGACCAAGCGGTACGCCTTGCTTTTCCGCCTTATTCATCAAAATTGCAACGCGATGCTCGACATCGGGCGGCTGAATATCGGCGATCAAACCCCATTGAAAACGGTTCCGCAGCCGGTCTTCAATATCGGGAATATCCTGGGGGAATATATCCGAGGTGACGACAATCTGTTTTTTTGCTTCATAGAGCGCGTTGAAGGTGTGGAAGAATTCTTCCTGGGTGCGTTCTTTGCCAGAAATGAATTGGATATCGTCGACCAATAGAACGTCGCAGTTGCGATATTTACGACGAAAATCCCACATCTTATGGAAGCGTAAACAATAGATCATCTCATTCATAAACCGCTCACTTGTAATGTAAGTGATCACAGCCGATGAGCGAGTTTTTAAAACCTTATTTCCTACCGCGTGCAACAGGTGGGTTTTGCCTAAACCTGTACTACCATAGAGAAAAAGTGGATTATAATGCTGTCCTGGAGCGTCTGCTACTGACAGGCAGGAGGCATGAGCAAACTGATTACTTGGTCCGTGGACAAAGTTTTCAAAGGTATATTCTGAATTCAACTGCGATTGCAGTGTCAAGGCGCGTGAAATGGGCGTGGAAGACGGTTGATCCTGTAGAAAGTCAGGCTGGTTGTCTTCAGTAGGACCATCGAAGCTAGCAAAGCCGGCGTCCTTGCCAAGAGCTGACTCACCCTCATCAAAAATCTCCGATGCAGTTGTCTCCGCACCTTCAATTTCAAAGCGAAAAAACGCATTTAAGCCGAGACTGGCTTTGCAGTAGTCAAATTGATCGGTAAAATCTTTAAGGACACGTTGATAAGTCAACATATCAGGAAACAAGATGACGATTTCATGATCTGATTCCGCTTTGGCCTTCAACGGTTCAATCCACTTTTTATAATCCTGCGGATTCATATTTTGATGGAGATGAGCGCGAATCTTCAGCCAAAGGTTTTGACTGTTGTCATTTAGACTCACACTTTGCTTGTGGTTTTGATTCGGGTCCGAGTGCTCTGGCGGAAACAAACTTTGCATAAGGAGTGAGTCCTGGATATTAAACGTGCTTGGATTTGCAATCTTTACTTTTGGCATGTGACCGCAGACCCAAAAAAGTAGCACAGGGTTCGGCGACTAATCAAGCTCAAATGGATCTATTTTTTTTTAATAATAACGGATAGATACTTAAGATTTCAGGTTGTGGATAAGTCAGAATCCAGTAGGCCAGAATTGGGGGGACCATGAACACACAGTTCCGTAAGTTTGGGTTAGTCATGTCTGCTTGTGTCGAAACGATTGTATTTATGTTGGCGGCAAAGTGGGGAAGTGACTGGCTTGATTCCAATTATCCGCAGAGTTTCGATTGGTTTCCCATATTATCTCTTTTGGCGTTGATCCTTATTGTTCATTCCTGGTATGTCATCTTCCGGACACTGATTCGTGAAGATCAAAAATCTTCACAAGACACAAAGGACAATCATGGTCGATAAGAGATCTTTTGTCAGCTGCTTGTTGATAGGCCTTATATCGAGCGCCTTTATGTACATGACTAGTTTAAGTACATGGGCGATCGCTTTTTTAGTGGGCAATATTCTATTTACTGCAAATGTCTATGCCATATCAGCCATTAGCTCGATGCTAATTCAAAGTATGGGCGGTAGCCAAGATCGGAGTCCAGCTGAGCTAAAACGGATGAAGAAACTTGGCCTTGTTATTGGTAGTTTGAAATTATTGGGTTTGATGTTAGGTCTTTACCTTGCCTTAGTTTATTTTCGTTTGTCTGGACTAGCCTTTGCTATTGGCGCACTAAGTTCACTTGTCATGCTGACGATTATGTTCTCGATTCACTACTTAAAACGGCTCGGTCAGAGCGGTGGAGCTAAGTCAATTTAAAGGCAATTTTTGGCTATTAATTGTTGTCAAAATCAGATAGTAAGTACATCCCTTAAGGTAAGTTTATCCCATTGATGGAGAGTCTTTCCATATGAATGGTTCTAGATGGATAGCTATTGCTCCCTTGGCATTTTTAACCACGCCCGTTTTTGCGGCAGGCGCGGAAATTATCAGCTACTACAGCATTATTTTGGGTGCGCTCGGCGTCGATCCGCAACATAAAGAGGAGTGGAAGCCGGTTCTGGGCGCGATTTTGACAAGCATTTTGGTTGTTGGCCTAGGGCTCTATTATAGAAAGAGTGTTGATAAGAGTGTCGATGCTGCACCGCCTAAAAGCGTGAGCTTAACGAGCATTCTCGACCTGATACTCGAATTTGTACACAACCTTGGCAAAGGCATCATTGGTGAAAAGGAATGTCGTCCTTATCTTTCCACCTTGTTTGCTCTTTTCATTTTTATTTACGTCAGTAACCTATCTGGACTTGTACCAGGCTTTACCCCCGCAACTGAAAGCTTAAATACGAACTTGGTGTTAGGCTTGTTTTCTTTCGCTGTATTTAATATGGCAGGTATCCGTGAGCATGGTATTGCCGGTTATTTGAGGACTTACTGTGGCCCACTTTTAGTGATGGCTCCTTTAATCTTTTTGATCGAAATGATCGGTGCTTTGGCTAGGCCGTTATCACTGGCTTTGAGGCTTTATGGCAACATTTTCGGTGACCACTTGGTACTAGCTGTATTTACGGGCTTGACATACTTAGTATTACCGGCCTTACTGCTCTTTTTTGGATTGTTGGTCGCTAGCATTCAGAGCTTTGTCTTTACGCTTTTAAGTAGTATTTACATCTCTTTAGCGGTTTCGCATGACCATTAATTGAGAGTTCGAAGTTTTCATTATCGTTATTTTGTGCCCTTGATGACCTGTCTTTTTCTGACAACTTTTAACTTTTAACCTTAGTTTATTAGTTTAGCGGGGTAAGGATTCATGATTCGTAAGTTTGGCAATGTTCTAGCAGTTCTTGGTGCAGTTTTTGTTAGCTCTTTCGCTTTTGCTCAAGATGGTGACTATGCTTCAGGTTGGATGGCGATCGGTTCTGCGCTTGCAATCGGCATGGCAACTTTAGGCGGAACTTTATCTCAAGGTCGTGCAGCTGATGCAGCTCTTTCTGGTATCGCACGTAACCCTTCTTCTGCTGATAAAGTTTTCACACCGATGATCATTTCTTTGGCACTTATCGAATTCCAGGCAATTATGGGATTTATTATCGCCTATTTATGGTTTACTAAGTAATTATTACATGGCTTTTAGCCATGTAATATTCTTTATGCTGTTCTGTTTCTAATTGCTAGGTCCAATTTGAATGGTTTGTTACTTGTAGTGTTCCACGTGAAACATCTATTCTTTTCCTCCGGAAGATCCACTAGTAATAGCTCCAGAGTCGATAGACGACGGCACTTTTAGATCAGACTTCAAGAAGAATTTTTTGAAAGAGAGCAATGAACCAGACAGGTCGGCTCTCTTTTTTTATTCTCATCTCCTTTTTTCCCGCCGGATACTACTACTCCAAAATTTAGACCCCTCCATTGCTTCTCTACGAATGGACGATCCTGAATAAAACATGCTCACCGCTTGATAGCTTATAAGAAGCGCTTAACTACTCCGTTTCAGTTTTAAATTTCTACTGCAAGTTTGGCGAAAAGCATTTGTATTAGCGATTGACTCGAACTCTTCATGAAATTGGAAGCTATTTTAAAAAAGAGTCTGTGTCCTAAAAGGATAGGCAGAAAAATTGTAAGCCAATTCTTGAATCTAAATAAAATCGGTCGAACAATTACTTTTGTTTACGCTTAAAGAATAAGAAACAAGCTTGGTTTCATGGAAAATATTCAAACATCCAATGTTATAGAGAAAAGTAGATGGCAGCAGGATTCACTTGATCTATAGGAGGGAAGTAGTGACAGCTCGAAAATCAAAAGAATAGACGACGTATTCAATTAAGCGCTACTCAGATTCAAAATGAAAATGACCTTGATTGATGATCTGGTCTTGGAAGCATCAGAGACGGATACTTTTTAGTTGAATGTTGGTCTGAATTTGAAGTCGAGAGTATCTGATAAATGGAATATGACTTGGCTCATTTAGAATCTGCATGGATTATTTCTTCGGAAATAGTTGCAATGAAGCCCGGCCGAATCCGAAATTTTTTTAACTCACATAGCTTTCAAGCCTAGGAACGAAGGGCCGTTCGGGCTTCTGCAGCGATACACCCAGATTCCCGACGCGGTTTCTACGAGACCGCGTCGGGAGTGCGACTTTTAAGGCCAAAAGAATCTGATCCGGGATGAAGGCTTAATTAGCTCTCAAACGCACCTAGATTGGTGAGCAATTTCAACTCTGATTTAACCGGATCTAAAAAACTGCTATCGTGATCCGCTTTGATTTTGCATCTACTCTCCCAATCAAATAGACTTTCCATGACTTAGCATCAAACGATATGAAGAGGGTATCCGGCTTTTGTTTTTGCCAGACCTCCAAAGAAATTTGACCAAATCGTCATTCCAATACTCTATTCCAAGGCGCCAAAAAAATTTGATTCATGTTCCACGTGAAACATTTTCTTTGCGCAAAAAATGAACAATTGAGGGAAGGCTCGTTACAATCACTCTATTGGGATCTTTTATGGCAATGTTCCACGTGGAACAATTTGCGATTGAGTCAAGAGTAGAGGAATTTGAATCGAAGGAGAGACGATTCTTTGAGCTTTTGGATTCTGCACTTGAGTATATTTAGACCAGCGAGATACTCGCAATCGTGTTAAAAAGATTTGGATTCCCGCAATCTGTACCTTTTAATAGATGATTCAAAGAGTAAACTAAAGTGATTCGACCGTTTAATTTGCAGGTCAGTTCTGTGAATCGAGTCACGTGACTTTCTTTTTAAACTTCGTTCCATTCGATTAGTTGAGCTAGGTTGCTTTTATCTTCTAAAGTATGATGTACTGCCCAATCCAAAGGGGGGGGAATTGATAACAAAGATCAGATCTAGAGCCCAAAAATATGTTTCACGTGAAACAATTTGTTCCGGTTAAATGAAGCCGTGTCGCGAAGCAACATTTACGGTAATAGATAAACTTCAAAGTGATTGTTTCACGTGAAACATCGTATCAATGTTTCACGTGAAACACATGTCAAAAGGAAACAATGTTTCAGGAAAAAGCTTCGTTTTAAGCTTGTTTGGCGCGCCGATTCGTTGATCGTTTCACGTGAAACACATATTTGTAAACACTTTCGATGTTTCACGTGAAACATTGTACGGAAAAATGTTATCACCATCCCCATAAACTGATTGGCCCCAAGCCTACGATAAAGGAGTTGTCCATGGCCCGTATTATTGCGGTATCCAATCAAAAGGGGGGAGTTGGCAAAACCACTACCGCCATAAATTTATCAAGTTGCCTCGCTGCTCATGGAAGAAAGGTGCTGCTCGTAGACCTCGATCCCCAGGCAAATGCCACGAGCGGGCTTGGTTTTTCGCCGGGTGCATTAGAAAAAACAATGTATGATGTGATCCTTCACGAAGAATCCGTGTCGGACGTGATCCTAGAAGGAAAGTTGAATGGGCTTCATCTAGCGCCAGCAAATCAAGACTTAAGTGGCGTCGAGATAGAACTTGTTTCAGAAATTTGTCGGGAATCGCGCCTAAAAGAGGCTCTTGAACCCATCGAGAGCGATTTTGACTTTATCATCATTGATACGCCGCCAACGCTAGGCTTGATCACAGTAAATGCTCTGACAGCTGCTCACTCTGTTTTGATCCCGATGCAGTCGGAATATTATGCGCTTGAGGGACTTTCCCTGCTTGTGAAAACAACTAGTTTGATTCAAAAACGACTGAACCCTCATTTGCAGCGAGAGGGTGTGCTCTTAACGATGTACGATGGTCGGAATAAATTATGCCTGCAGGTCGAGAAAGAAATTCGTCAACATTTTGGTGATGAGGTCTTTCGGACGGTTATCCCACGAAATGTCAGACTTTCAGAGGCTCCATCACATGGTAAACCGATCATTTTGTACGACTTTTCATCAAAAGGCTCACAGGCATATATGGACGTTGCCAGCGAACTTTTGGAGCGATATCCGAATGATAAACCTGTTCTAAAGCTAACGCGTATTGATTTACCTGGGCGTTTGCGCCAGGAGCAAATAGGAGGACAGGCCGATGCCTGACAAAGAAATATCAAAATCCTCAAAAAAGGGGGCCCTGGGAAAAGGCTTAAATTCCCTGCTTGGTCTAGGTGACGATCAGCAAGGGGTTTCCCTCCAATTGAGTGGAGAAAAGGGGGCAACAGGGGAGGCGAAAGCTATCGAGTTGATCCATATCCCAATTGAAAAGATTCAAGCAAACCCGAATCAGCCACGGAAGATTTTTCGTGAAGAAGAGTTAGAAGAGCTCACACAGAGTCTTAAAGAAGACGGCATTGTTCAACCTTTAGTCGTAGCACGTGATGGCGATGGCTATATATTGATTGCCGGTGAACGACGTTGGCGGGCTTCAAAGCGGGCCGGCTTGAAGCAGGTTCCAGCATTAATTAAAGACGTGACTCCTTTAGAGATGCTGCGCATTGCAATCATTGAAAACGTCCAGCGTTCAAACCTCAATGTCATCGAAGAAGCGGAAGCTTATGCCGCTTTAATACAAGACTTTGGCTTGACTCAAGATGAATGCGCTAAGAAAGTTGGTAAAGATCGGGCAACGATCAGTAATTTGCTTCGAGTTCTTAACCTGCCGAAGGAAATTCAAGAGGATCTTAGTGAAAATCGTATGTCAATGGGGCATGGTCGAGCCTTGTTATCTTTAACAGATCGTCAGCTGATGCTAAAAGCGCGAGACATGGTTATCCAACGTTGTCTAAATGTGCGTCAAACTGAGCAGCTGGTTAAAAAGATTAAAAGCTCTGGACTAGAAAGTATGTCTGAGCCTAAAGAGAATAGTTCAGATCTCGATTATTTGGCTGACTCACTCCGGAGTCATTTACGAACGAAAGTAAAGTTTTCCGGGACAGGGGCGCGTGGCCGCATCGAAATTTCCTATTTTTCGGCAGCCGAGCTTGAGCGCTTACTCCAGCTTATTGGCGGAAAACACTTCAGTTTTTAGACGTATGAGTGTCAGCACTGTGAAAAAAAAACATGCTAGAAAAATCATCTGTTGAGAAACCGACCATAATAAGATACTTAGGATGGCCTTACGAAAGGACTTTTCGGTTTCCCAGAAACAAGAGGTTTACCATCGATGTCCTCTCTCAATCTTAATCCAAATCCCACGGTAATACTGGTTCAAGCTGGTATTTTTCTTGCGAATTTCGTCGCCATCAAAAAGCTGTTTTTAGAGCCCTATCTCAAAAAGGCTGATAAGCGCAGTGCTTTGACATTTGGCAACCGCGAAGAAGCGGCAAGCTTGAAAAAGCGCAATGAAGATGCCTCGCTATCAGTATCTTCGCGCTTAGAGTCTGCGCGTGAGCAAGCTTCACAAGTGCGAAGTCAAATCACAGTTGAAGCCGAAACCAGACGTCAAGCCATCATTTCGGAAGCTGAGGCGGAATCCAAAAAAATCATTGAGCAGGTGAGAGCTGAAATTCGCGAAGAACTCAAACGCGAAAAAGGCAAACTACCTCAGGTTATCAATGAGCTGACAGACGAAATTTATTTGCAGACGATTAAAGCTTAGAGGAGTTTTACGTGGAAGGCTTTAACTGGATCACAGGATTCTTGTTTCCATACTTGAATCTTCTGCTCTTCCTTTTTCTATTAGTTAAAGTTTTAAAAGGCCCGCTTACAGGCGCGGTCAACAAACGGCATGAGCAGTATTTGCAGACTCTTCAAGAGGCAAATACTGCGAAAGAAGAGGCCGAAAAGGAGCAGCGCGAATTACAGGCAAAACTCGCTGGTCTGGAAGCTGAAATAGCCGAAATTCAAGAGCGGGCCAAACGACACGCTGAAAGTGAAGCTGCAAAAATTGTCGCACATGCGGAAAGCTTAGCGGCCAATCTGCAACAAGAGGCGCAAAGAATCGCCGCTTCTGAATTGGAAGAAGCTCGAGACTCCTTGCGACAAGAAATCTTACAAGAGGTTAGACAAAACATTGTCAACCGTGTTCACTCGGACTTGGGGCAGGCGCAACAAGTTGACCTCATTCACAAACAGCTCAATCATCTTCCCAGTCAATTAGTAGCCGTTGAGGGACTGCGATGAACGGAGAAAAAATAGCCAAACGTTATGCCTCGGCCCTGTTTGATCTTTGCGACGGCGATATGAACAAAGCCCAGGAGTATCTTGTTAAATTAGAAGCGATCAGCGCTGTCTTCGATTACCAAGATATCCGCAAGGTGCTTAATAGTCCGGTTGTTAATCCATCGATCAAAGCAGAGGTTTTGAAAAAACTGATCGAGCATGCAGTCGTAGATCAGACTTTGAATCATTTTTTGGTCGAAGTCGCAAAAGCTCAGCGAGTTCCCATGATACCCACCATGGCCCATATGTTTCGCAAGATCATTAACGAAAAGATGGGAGTGGTCGAAGCCGAAGCTGTTACTGTGGTTGAACTTAGCGAAGACGACAGACAAGCGATACGCCAGCGCTTGGAGACGATGACCAGTAAAAAAGTTCGCTTATCGTCTAAGATCGATCCGTCCATCCTTGGTGGTTTTGTCATCCGAATTGAAAACAGCGTATTAGATATGAGTCTCAAATCTAAACTGGATGCTATGACGCAGTCCGTCGTCAGCTAAGGGAGAAAGTTTTAGCCATGGAAAAAATCCGTGTTGAAGAAGTCAGCAAGATTATTCGAGAGCGTGTAAAGAACTTCGACCAGAAGGTCGAGCTTGAAGAAACCGGCACCGTATTAAACGTTGGTGATGGTATCGCCAGGATTTATGGACTGGAAAAAGTCATGTCCGGTGAGCTCGTGGAATTCGAAGACGGAACGCGTGGCGTTGTTTTGAATCTGGAAGAAGACAACGTTGGTGTGGCCATCCTTGGTTCAACAAAAAATATCAGTGAAGGCCAAAGTGTCAAAAGAACCAAGGAAATTAACTCGGTTCCGGTTGGTGAAGGTTTAATAGGCCGGGTGGTCGACGCCTTGGGACAGCCTATCGATGGGCAAGGCCCTTTAAAGAATACGCAAAGTGGCGTGGTCGAAGTAAAGGCTCCGGGCATCATGGCACGAAAGTCAGTTCATGAGCCTCTTCAAACCGGCTTGAAAGCGATTGATTCCATGGTTCCGATCGGGCGTGGCCAGCGTGAGTTGATCATCGGTGACCGCCAGACTGGTAAAACAGCGATTGCTGTCGACACCATCCTAAACCAAAAAGGCAAGGACGTAATCTGCGTCTATGTTGCCATCGGACAAAAAGCTTCAACAGTAGCGCAAGTTGTTGATCGCTTGAAGCGGGAAGGGGCGATGGACTATACCATCGTTGTGGCTGCTACAGCTCTTGACCCTGCTCCCATGCAGTTCCTGGCTCCATATTCAGGCTGCCGCATGGCCGAGTATTTCCGGGATCGCGGTCAACATGCTGTTATCTTCTACGACGATTTAACCAAGCAGGCCGTTGCTTACCGTGAATTGTCTCTCTTGTTGCGTCGACCGCCTGGTCGAGAAGCTTATCCTGGCGACGTATTCTATCTACACAGCCGCTTGCTTGAGCGTTCTTGTAAGTTGAACGACGAATTGGGAGCAGGCTCAATTACGGCTTTCCCGATTATTGAAACTCAAGCTGGCGATATTTCAGCATATATCCCGACAAACGTGATTTCGATTACCGACGGCCAGATCTTTTTGGAAGCGGACCTTTTCCACGCCGGTGTGCGACCAGCGATCAATGCTGGATTGTCCGTATCTCGGGTTGGTGGTTCAGCTCAGGTTCCAGCGATGAAAGGTGTCGCAGGTACTATGCGACTTGAGTTAGCGCAGTATCGTGAGCTGGCAGCATTCTCCCAGTTTGGTTCGGATTTGGATGCCGCGACACAAAAAACTTTGAATCGTGGCGCAAGGCTGACAGAACTCTTGAAACAGTCCCAATATTCACCATATGAAGTTGGTGTTCAGGTTGCGGTCATCTTTGCCGGTACTAAGGGCTTTTTGGATCGCTTAAATGTCGCTGACGTGAAGCGCTATGAGGCAGGCCTGGCGACTCATTTTCGTGCGAACCACAAAGAGCTTCTCGATAAGATCGAGCAACGTGCGAAATTGAAAGATATTGAACAGGACTTGTTGAATGCGATCAAAGCCTACGATGAGGGATTTAAGTAAAAATGGCTAACCTTAAAGACATTAAGGGTCGCATCAACTCGGTTAAGAGTACGCAAAAAATCACGAATGCGATGAAGTTGGTCTCAGCAGCAAAATTTGCTCGGGCCAACCACGCAGTCGAAGCGGCAAGACCTTATAGTGCAGCATTCTTAAAAATGATCGCCCGGTTGATCGCAGCTCAGGGAGAGCAAGCTCTCGCCCAGTATCTGCAATCGAACGATGCTTCTCCGTTTTTGGAAAAGCGGGAAGAAAAGAGAGTGCTGCTGGTTGTGCTCGCCACAGACCGTGGTCTTTGCGGTGGTTTGAACTCAAACCTCTTTAAAGCGACCCAAAAATTTATTAAAGAAAAAAAGTCAGCTGGAATTGATGTTGACCTACTTCCTTGTGGTCGACGAGCAGTATTGTTCAGCCGTCGTACCCAACTTCATGTCGTCGATCGAAAAGAAAAAGTCTTCGAACAAGCGACGCATGCCCATGCGGAAAAAATCGGCGACCAACTGATCGAGTACTACAAAGATGGTAAGTATGATGCCGTCTATCTGCTCTATGCTAACTTTCATTCGGCTTTGGAGCAGCTGCCGATTGTTGATCAGTTTTTGCCAATTGGTATTGAAATGGGCAGCGGGGATCTGGAAGGAAGCGAGGCCGTTGAAGATTTGATCGTTGAGCCGAGTTTGGATCAGTTTATCAATCACCTATTAGAGCGTTTGCTTTACGGCAAGGTTTATCAGGCCTTGTTAAACGGCACAGCCTCTGAGCATGGTGCTCGCATGACAGCTATGGATGCGGCGACCAATAATGCGAAGGAAGTGATACAGAAATTGACCTTGCAGTATAACAGAGCTCGCCAAGCCGCTATTACTACAGAGTTGACGGAAATTATTAGTGGTGCCGAGGCTTTGAACTAGGAGCGATCTTTAATATTCGAAGATCGCCGCAAGGCGCTTCCCTTTGAGATGAAGACAAACCGATTTAGGTAGGTAAGGAGATAGGATGCAAACAGGTCATGTCGTACAGGTTTTAGGTCCGGTGGTGGACGTTGAGTTCCCCCAAGGACATTTGCCACCGATCTATAATGCGTTGCGCTTGTCGAACCCTTCGATCAGCGATAAGGCAGGCAACTTGGTGCTAGAGGTGGCCCAACATTTGGGTCAAAATATCGTCAGAGCGATTGCCATGGACAGTACTGAAGGTCTCGTTCGTGGAATGATCGTTGATGACACTGGTGATCAGATCACGGTCCCTGTTGGAAAAGGCGCACTTGGCCGGATTCTTAACGTCACAGGTGATCCTGTGGATGATGGCGGTGAAGTGAAATCCGAAAAACGCTACCCGATTCACCGCCCAGCACCAAACTTTACCCAATTGTCAACGGAATCACAGGTACTTGAAACAGGTATCAAGGTTGTTGACTTGATCGCTCCCTATGCTCGGGGCGGTAAAATCGGCTTATTCGGTGGTGCTGGTGTCGGTAAGACTGTCTTAATTCAAGAGTTGATCAACAACATTGCAACCCAGCACGGCGGTTTTTCAGTTTTCGGCGGTGTCGGTGAGCGGACTCGTGAAGGTAACGACCTTTATCATGAAATGAAGGATTCTGGCGTTATCGATAAAACAGCTCTGGTCTTCGGCCAAATGAATGAGCCCCCTGGAGCACGTGCCCGGGTCGCTTTGAGTGCTTTGTCAATTGCTGAATACTTCCGTGATGAAGAAAATCAGGACGTATTGTTGTTCGTCGATAATATTTTCCGCTTTACTCAGGCAGGCTCTGAGGTTTCGGCACTCTTAGGTCGTATTCCTTCAGCGGTAGGTTACCAGCCAACTCTTGCTTCAGAAATGGGCGAGCTTCAGGAACGAATTACCAGTACGAAAAATGGTTCGATTACTTCCGTCCAGGCGGTCTACGTACCAGCTGACGATTACACGGATCCGGCACCTGCAACGACATTTGCCCACTTGGATGCATCCACGGTACTTTCCCGCCAGATTTCTGAGTTGGGTATCTACCCTGCGGTTGATCCATTGGGATCAAACTCAAGGATCTTAGACCCGTCGGTCGTCGGCGAAGAACACTATCAAGTTGCTCGTCAAGTCCAGACTATCTTACAACGTTATAAAGAATTGCTCGATATTATCGCCATCCTTGGTATGGACGAGCTTTCTGATGAAGATAAATTAACGGTGACAAGAGCACGTAAGCTACAGCGATTTATGAGTCAGCCGTTCTTCGTTGCTGAGCAATTCACTGGAACTCCCGGTACCTATGTAAAGCTTGAAGATACCATTCGTGGATTCAAAGGTATTTGTGCTGGCGAGTATGATGATTTGCCAGAACAGGCTTTTCTCTATGTTGGAACCATCGAAGAAGCTGTCGCAAAAGCAGCCAAACTTTAAGGTTAAACTATGGCACAAGACTTTCATGTTAGTATTCTGTCGCCTAGTGCAAAAGTCATGGAATGTCAGGCTAAATCCCTGATAGTTCCTGGCTCTCAAGGTTATATGACGATACTACCCGATCATGCTCAAATGGTAGCCGAGCTAGGTTTTGGCGAACTTACCATGGAGACTGGCGAGTCGAATAAATCTGTGTATTTTTTGTCAGGCGGATTTGTCGAGGTCGAAGGTGGTGACGTCGTTATTCTTGCGGATGTGGTTGAAGCCGCTCCTAAGATTGATATGGAGCGAGCAAAGGCTAGCCGTGATCGAGCCTTACAACGCTTAGAAGCAAGTGATGACATTGATGTTGATCGTGCAAACCAGGCTCTGCGTCGTGCAGAGGTGCGTATCATGGTCGCGCAAACTCTTGCTGCCGTCAGTAAATAGTCTTATCCTCCTCTAATGACGCTATTCATTAGAGGAGCCTGTCTTTTGTCTTTTTCCAGTCAATCGCCAATCGTTGTTTGGGATGCTTATGCTATCGGCCAAGGTTATAGCGGTATCGCCCAACATGCGAAGCTACTTGGCTCCGAGCTGCTAAAAATCGGCATTTCTCCTCTTCTCCTGAATCCAAGACAAGACTCAAACGGACGTTTCCTCTCTTTTTCAGGTTCTGCTCTTGTACGGCCCGATCATTTAAGAGATCAATTTGCCAATAACAAAGTCTTACGCGCTCATGCCCTCAATAATGATGAGCGTTGGCTGGCTAGTCTTATGAAGCATCAGCTATCTTCAACTGGGCCCAGCATAGTTCATGGCTTGAGTAATTTTAATATCCCTACAAACCGGAAGAGAACGGCTATTAAGCGAGTGGTGACCGTTCATGATTTAATTCCACTACTAGCAAAAGGCAAGGTTTCAAAAGCACAGAGTCTGCAAATGGCTTACCTTCTGCCCAAGGCGATCAAGGCCGCAGATCAGGTCATTGCCGTTTCGCAATGGACAGCCGATACTTTGCAGCAATTTTTTCCCGGTGTTGCTCCACGCTTGATCATTATACCGAATGGTTTTGTGCCACAAACCAATGGTGCCAGACCGACATCCGTTTCACGTGAAACACAAGAGAAAGGACTTCACTTTCTTAGTGTCTCCCGTTTTGAAGCTTATAAACGATTCGACCGCTTGGTCGAGGTCATCAAATCATGTCCGAATACGATTAAAGTCACGGTTGTGACTGACAGTAAGGGTGCGACATACCTTCAAGCTCACGCTCAGGATCTTTTAGCCTCATCGCGCTTAGAGATAAAAACTCAAATAATACCTCAGGACTTGGATAAGCTTTACCTAAGTGTCGATGCCTTGCTGCATTTTAGTGAATACGAAGGCTTTTGTCTGCCTGCCGCTGAAGCAATTAGCCAAGGAATCCCGGTGATTTTTCAAAAGGGTAGTGGCATCGACGAAGTGGTGGGCCCTTGTGGGGTCGGAATGGAAAAAACAGCTTCAAATGCAGACTGGGCTGAACTCTTGGCTTCGCAAGACTGGCGAGTCCCTGTTGCTCAACTGAATGACTGGCTTGAACAGCAAATGCCATGGTCTCAGGTAGCAAGGCGAACACGAGCGGTTTATACTAGTCTCTAGTTCAAGAATCCATTGACTAGCATGGGTAGGTGGGGATTATGCATCTTCGGGGAAAAGGCGAGTCGGATAAAGCAACGATGGTTGTCGGCGGCTCAGGATTTATTGGTCGTCACCTGGTTCGCGCCTTATCAGAGCGCAGTCAATCTGTAGTATCTATTTATCACAAACGATTGCCCGAACCTTTGCCCAATGTTTATCCGGTTTGCTCGTCTCTTGATTCAGTCGACCTGCTCGCTGCTCCCTTAAGAGGAGTGGAAACGGTCTATTTTCTTGCCTGGCAAAAGACATTTCTTGGCACGAAAGAGCAGATCAGCTTTGATGTTAAAGTTGAAAATTGTAGTCCGAATTTACGCTTATTAAAAAATCTGGTTACTGCAATGGAAATTGCAGGAACAAAGCGGATCATTTTTATGAGTGCGATTGGCGCCAATCGCAAAGCGAAAGCACCTTTTCTAAAAGAAAAGTATTTGGCAGAGTTTGCCGTTTTAAACTCGGTCATACCTGAGAAAATCATCGTTCGCAGTAGTCTCGTTTACTGCCGCGAGAGCTACGATGATCCATTTATTCGTAGCATCCTCAATATTATGAAGTTTCCGGGAATTTATCCCGTACCAAACCACAAAGAAGAAATTGCTCCGATGCATATCGACGATCTGGTCGATATCCTCATGCAGTTAAATCAGGCAAAGATTGAGGGCCAGTCGTCCATATTGGAAGTAACCGGTGAAGAGAAGTTAAAAATTGAAGATGTCTTTCGCATGGTATCGGATCGATTTGTGAAGGGAGCGAGAATTCAAGTCAGAGGAACCTTAGGTAACACCTTGCTCCCCGTCTTCGAAAGAAAAGGCAAAGAGACCGTGAATCATAGACCACGGATCAAAGACTACCTAGGTTTAGGTAATCAAGTTGATCGCCATACGCGAACAGACAATACTCTGACCTCAATTCTACCGCAGCAGTATCGGCGTTTGCAGGATGCGCTACATGCGAGTAGTGGCTTGGAGCAAGTCGATAAAAGTCAGCCATCGAGTTAAGAAGCAAAAATTTTTGCACCGTGGATGAAATCATCACGATTTGGAAAAGAGGCCTTAGAAATAAGGCCTCTTTTTCATTAAGTCAGCGAAAGGTCTTTGCGATCAGTTCGTAAGAAAGAAGGGACTTCCAAGTCATCGTCTACATCGCTGCTGCGTGGCGATTTGGAAATCTGCTCGGCAATTTTTAAAGCTTCGTCAATCTTTCTATCCATATCAGGTTCATCCCTCTGATTGTGATATGAGGGCGTATGCTTGTCTTCGTCGTCAACAGAAGGGCTCAAATCAGAAGTTTCCAGTTTTTCACTCGCATCTTCGAAATCCTGATCTCGTGAACTTGCTCCTTCGATTCTTTTACTATCGCTTGAATCTAAGGTCATCTTGGTTAGAGTTTCCGAAGGAAGCTCAAAACTTGGAATGTTTTTCGATTCCAAGTTAGTTTCAACAGGAGAGCTCAATATCGATTTGCTGCTTCCGCTTTGACTACTGTTTGATGAGTAGGACTTACTGTTTGATGAGCGCTGCTGATAAGTACCAGCTGATAGACGTGCGATCGGTCTGGAACGTTCCTCAACACGGAGCACTTCACGTCGAGCCTTTTCATTAAAGTCTTCCAAAGCGAGGGCATCGTCAAGTTCATCTTCGGCCGGGAACCCAGTGGCTATGACGGTAACTCGCATCTGCTGGCCGACGTTTTCGTCGATCACGGCACCAAAGATGATATTGGCATCATCATGAGCGGCTTCCTGAATGATAGAGCAGGCTTCATTCACTTCATATAAGGAAACATTTTCGCCAGCCGTAATGTTGATCAAAATACCTGTAGCTCCCTCGATGTCAACATCTTCGAGAAGTGGGGAGCAGATTGCTGCTCTCGCCGCCTCGACCGCCCGGTTTGGTCCTTCAGCGATGCCGATTCCCATCAAAGCAAGACCCATTCCTGACATCACGGTTTTGACGTCTGCAAAGTCAACGTTCACCGTTCCGGGGATATTGATAATATCCGAAATACCTTTTACTGCATTGACAAGAACGTTATCGGCTAAGCGAAAGGCATCTATCATCGATAGATCAGGACTGGCAATCTGCAAGAGCCTTTGATTGGGAATAGTAATAAGAGTGTCGACATGATCGCGCAGTCGAGCAATGCCTTCTTCCGCGTGTTTTTTACGCCGTCGGCCTTCAAAAGCAAACGGTTTGGTAACGACACCAACGGTTAATGCTCCTATCTCCCTTGCAATTTGGGCGACAACGGACGCACCACCGGTTCCTGTGCCACCACCCATACCGGCGGTGATAAATACCATCTGTGCCCCTTCCAGTGCCTCGCTGATCGCATGCCTGTCTTCCAACATCGCGTCGCGTCCTATATCAGGATCCGCTCCGGCGCCGAGGCCTTTGGTAAGCTCTTTTCCGATTTGAATTTTCTTTTCTGCCAAAGAAAATCGGAGTGCTTGAATATCTGTATTAGCCGTGATGAAATCCACGCCTTCAATATTGGTGCGAATCATGGTGTTGACTGCGTTACCGCCACCCCCACCGATTCCAATTACTTTGATTGAGGCAGCAGGTGGAATGAAGTGATCAGAATCATAGGTCATAGGCTTGCCCTCTGCGCGGTGGATGGTGCAAAAAAAGGGTAAATATTGGAATTGTTTATATTGGGGTCTTTGAAAAATTATAGGAGGTAAGCCGAGGAGGTGTCAAATATTCAACGCGAATACACGGATTACATGTCATACAAATCAGGAAAGCTCCCGAATCCAATTCACAAAGTGGCTAATATATTTTTTAGCCCAAAAATTGCTCTTCATATCACGAATCGATTGTTGTCGACATAACTCTAGATTGAGTAGGCCGATGACGGTTGCATAACGACTGGAGTATTGATCAAAGGTTTGATTTTGGATACTCAAAAGAGGATCGATATCCCGTACCGAAATCCCAAACTTATGGCTTAAAAACTGATCGAGACCTTTAACTTTGGCACCGCCCCCAGTGAGTAATACCCCTCCACCTAATTGGCCACGGTATTTTTTCAGGCTTTCTGCGAGAAAACCACCAAGCTCCAAAATTCTTGCATGTAGAATGCGACTCATGGCCTGTGATTGTATTTTAGTTTGTTGACCATAAATGTTGTTTTCCAGAAGTTCAAACGGTTCGATACCTAAACATAGTCCATGCTCAAGTTTGAGTTTTTCCGCTAAGAATTCCTCGATGTTCAAACCAACAGCCAAGTCGCGTGACATCATGCTTCCAGCAATATTGATGGTGAAAATGTCGACCGGTCGTCCATTTTGAAAAACCAATCCATCAGTTGTTCCGCCACCAATATCTGCGAGGGCGACACCTCTTTCTTTGTGCACGTCATCAACAGTGACAGAAGCCGAGGCAAATGGTTCCGAAAACAGATGAGTGACTTCCAGACCAACTTGATTGCAAAGGCGGATCAAGTCTTTTAGATAATTACGATCAGAGTCGATCACAAAAAACTTGCCACTAAGTTTTTTTGCAGAAAAACCATGTGGTTTTGCTATCGCTTCACGATCATCCAAGCGATATTCGATGGGTATGCAGTGCAACACTTCTCGAAATTCATTTGACTGTGCCTGGTCAGCTTTTTCTGAAAGTTTTTGAATGTGACTGTCTTGAACGGATTCACCATTCAAGTCCAAACTGTATTCAACCATCTGGCCACGTAAGTGGCTGCCAGCAACACCAACGACGACCTGTCTAATATCCTGGTCGAGCTTTCTTTCCGCTTGGTCTACCAAACGATTTAAAGCGTTCGCTGCTTGTTCAAAGTCAGCCAGCATACCTCGACGCATACCTTTGGCGGCAGTCTCAATGATTTGCAGTCGCGGCTCAGGTTGATTGCAAAGAGATGCAACACAAAATTTTGTTGTCCCTAAATCAAGTGCAAATAGAGGTTTTTTTGCCACCATTTTATCCTGCTATGATGGGTTTTTGATGGTTACGTGCCTAATTCCCGCACGAATGCTTTGTCTTGAAAATCCAACTCAATATGTGCCGAGGGGACACCTTTTTCGGCTAAATCATCAAGTATTTTGCGAAGGCGACTAAGACGCGTGTCGAAGGGTTTCCGTCCGAGTTCTACAGATATGCGATGATTACTCAATTGACCGCGAAAGCCGCGATATGGATCGAAGTGAATATCCCTATAAGTAATATTGTAACTTAAACTAAGCTCTAGCAGTAATAGTACCTCATCGACGACAGTTTGGTTCATTTCATCAAGAACCATGGTTTGATCTTCCAAGAATTCAGGTTTTTCCACTAATTTCAAACCTTTCACAATTGGTAACCAACTGTGCAGTCCTTCTTTGAAAAAGCCATAAACCTGGCCATTTGCATTTACAAACCGCGTGGTGCCTAACTCGATTGCAAATTTAGGAGTATGAAATTCAACAAATAGAGAAAAATGAAGTGGACGAATTTGAATCATGCTGATGGCTTTCGCCGAAAGCATTTTTTGCACTTCATATAAATGTTGCTTTAACTCTTCACGATCAAACTGGTCGATGTTTTGGAAGATATGACGAACAGTTTTTTCTTCACTTTTTTCTAATTCTGGAAAGATTGTCAGTTCAATTGGTCTTTTACTGGTTTCTTTGTTTGAACTTTTCGTCCATCGAAGTAAATCTATAGGTAGTACGTATTGGTAAACGGTTATTGCTACCCCAGCGAAAAGTGAGAGCACAATACCAAAGCGTAAGTACCGATCAATACGAAGTTTACGCTTTGGCTTTTGCTGATCAAGTAATTTCTTTTTTTGTGGCAGAGTCTTGCGTTTTCTCATGGAGATGATCCCTCAGCGCATCAGCGAATTGGTTGACATCTCCGGCACCTACGGTCAAGAAAACTACTTTCTGACTCGCATTTCTTTGAGATGTAAGGGTTGCCGGATTAGGAAAGCTTTCCAAAAGAGTGGCACTAGTCTGTGATTTTTGCGAGATATCGTCTCGAAGCTGATCCATGATGATCTTGCCTTGATTCGTTTCTCCCGCTGCAAACACCGGTAAGATATAGACATGCCGACTGCTACGAAAAGCTTCTATAAATCCATTATACATGGTTTGCAATCTTGAGTAGCGATGGGGCTGAAAAATTACTACTAGCTCATGTTGAGGGTAGCCTTCTCTTAAAGCATTAATGCATGCCGATATCTTGACAGGATTGTGGGCATAGTCGTCATAAACAAGAAAGTTTTTTTGTTCGTCGCTATACACCAGACTCAATCGCCGCTTCACTCCCTTGAATGAGGCGATGGCTTCAAGTACCTGAGGAATATCCAATTCTAATGCTTTTGCTACAGCAATACAGGCTAAAATGTTTTGCGTATTATGTGCACCCATTAGTTGGGCTTGTCCGTGTAGGTTTTCATGCTCTGCCATCACTTGGTATTGCAAAAAGCCATTTTCATAGCTCCTGTCAAGCAAACGAATTTCACTGCCAAGCCTTTTACCAAATGTCAGTCGATCACCTTCAAAATCATGGCTGGTATTGAAAGTCAATGGGTCATCCCAATTTACGATCAACCAACCATCCTTGTGAGTTTTGGCCATAAATGCTTTAAAAGCCTGCTGGGTTCCTTCAATAGTTCCAAAGAAATCCATATGGTCAAGATCGATGTTGTTGACTAAAGTAATGAAGGGCTCATAGTTTAGAAAACTACCATCGGATTCATCGGCCTCTATAACAAAGTAATCGCCATGACCCGTTAGAGAATAGCGGTGATAATTCAACATTTCTCCGCCAATGGCTGCTGTCGGATGGCATTGGCATGTCTGTAAAACATGGGTGATGAGTGCAGCGGTTGTCGTCTTGCCATGTGTTCCAGCAACAGCAATCAGCAGATGTCCTGTGGTGAGCTTGGCCAGATATTCGGAGCGATGCAGAACAGTACAATCGGCTAGGGCTTTCGCTGCTTGAAGTTCTGGATTCGTTTCTGAAATGGCAGAAGAAACGACAACGGTACGGACGTTTTTTAGGTGTTCAGCTTTATGCTCATCATAAATTGCAGCTCCCATTTGTTGTAAACGAGTGGTATTGGCATTCAACTTTAGGTCGCTACCGCTGACTGTCAAACCGCGTTCTAAAGAGATCTCGGCCAAGGGGGTCATACCGCTACCCCCGATACCAATAAAATGGACGGGGTCAAGTATGGCTTTGCTTTGCTTTGTCATGGGTTCCATCCGTTTCCAACGCGAGTTTTGCTAACAGTGCTGCAACCCAAAGGAACACGATCAGCGAACTGGAGCCGTGACTCACAAACGGTAATGGCATTCCCTTAGTGGGTAGCAAGCCCATGGAAACCCCCATATTGATCGAGGCCTGCATGGCAATCAAGGTCGTAAGGCCAAATGCCAGAAATTTCCTAAAATTTTCTTTCTGAAGCTTAGTAATTTGCCAGCCTAGCCAAGTCAAGTAGGCAAACATCAAAATGACAAATGCGACTCCAATGAAGCCGAGCTCCTCACCAACGACCGATAAGATAAAATCTGTATGAGCTTCTGGCAGGAAATATAGCTTTTGGCGTGACTCTCCCAGACCTAGCCCGAAAAAGCCGCCATTATAAAAGCCAAGATAGCTTTGAATGATTTGAAATCCACCGGTCTGGGCGCTTTGCCAAGGATCAATAAAGCTCATCAACCTTGCCATGCGATAAGGCTTATGCCAGATAGCAAATACGATCGCCAAACAGGCTAAGACCACCAAGCTGACGATATAGCGCATGGGTAGGCCTCGCAGAAAAATCAATAAAAAGCAGCAGGCAGAAAGTAAAAGTGCAGAGCCAAAGTCAGGCTGAAACATCAAAGCAACGACAAGAAAAGCTAAGGGGAGCAAATGTATGCTGACACCCTTTAAATTTGTTAGCTCTGGAGCATGTGACCGGCTAAGGCTCTTACTTAAAAAGAGGATAATAGCTATCTTTCCCAGCTCGACCGGCTGAAAGCTTAAAGGACCGAGTTTAATCCAGCGTGAGGCGCCATTGACTGTGTGTCCAAGCACATCAGTTAATGTCAGAATTAACAAGGTGAAAGTAAGCAAATACAAGGGCAGGTTCAGACGTTCGATCCAACGAAACGGGATCGTGACGATGATGATCATGCTCAAAAATCCAAGGAAAGCAGTTAAAGCCTGCTTCTTTAAAAAGAAGAATAGATCACCAAAGTTTTGCTGTGCTGTGATGCTGGAAGAAGTGAAGATGAGCAATAACCCAAATAAGGTCAGAATCATCGAGATGAGTATGACCATCCAGGCGAGTCGATGCGGGCTCATTGGTTTTGCAGATAATTTGAGCAAAACAGCTTCCCCTTATTTTGTTAGGGTCTAAATTATCTCCAGCCACAGCAATGACTCAGCTGAAAGTCGAGTTAGAAGAACGCTTATAAATATGCTGTCCGTGTTGCTGCATCAGGAACCGTTCCTCATTTAGTCATGTAAACGGTGACCGACATTTCCTGGCCCTGACATCAGTTTAAAAGACCGCATTTAAGTGGTTTTCGAAACACTTGGATCGAGCTTTGCTTGGACGGCCTGATTAAAGTATAAACCGCGAGCCTCAAAATTCTCAAATCCATCGAAGCTTGCACAGGCTGGAGAAAATAAAACACTGAGCGGACGCTGTTCCATTAAGCGATTTAGATGTTTGAGCGCCGCAGCTAGGTCGGTATGGCGGCTTAGCTGCAGTCCTTGTAAATCGCTGACTATTTTACCCTGAGATTCACCATAAACCAATATTTCGGATAATATCGATTTATAGTCCATAAGAGGCTCAAACGATTCTTTTTTAGCTCGCCCCCCGAGCAGCAGGTAACATTCTTGGTTCAAACTGGAAACTGCGACGAGTGTTGACTCGACATTAGTCGCTTTGCTGTCGTTGATCACAGGTTTGCCTTGCCAGGAGCCGATCATTTGGAAACGATAAGGTAAACGTGTTAGCTGCGTAAGGCTACGGACCAAATCAGACCAGGAAACCTTTGTCATGAGGCGCGCTGCAACTAAACACATCGCTACATTACGAAATTCATGCTGGTAGAAGCGGTGGGGCGATAAAGAAACGCGCTCGCCTTGAAAACTCAAGCATAAGTTCGACTCATCAAGATCCAGGTAGGAAACGCCCGCCTGAGGTTCAGTTAGTTTTCCATTGCTACGGAGAATGATTAGATGCGCTTTAGGTCGGGAAACCTGGAAAGCTTGAGATAATTGCCAGATCTCTTCCGTTAACAAACAATAACCTGTTTCTTTCGTTTGGCATAAAAGTTTCCACTTGGCCTGAAAGTATTGTTCGAGGCTACCGTGGCGCTCTAGGTGATCAGGGGAAAATGAGGTAAAGAAACTAATCTTTGGTGCTAAAATATGGGAACTATCGATTTGATAAGAACTTAGTTCAACGACTAAAAAATCGAAATCCTGGCGATCAGCAAGTATTTCACTTGGCGAGACTCCAATATTGCCAAGTTCTACCGAGCGAAAATTCAAGCCTTGTAAGATTTCGTTGAGCCAGTGAGTACAGGTTGATTTGCCATTTGTACCCGTAATTCCAATCCAAGGTAATTGGCTCTGTGCAAGAGACAAATCTATCTCACTGCGAATAGTCAACTGGCGACGTTTGGCTTCTTGTAAGATTTTGATGTCTGATGAGATGCCAGGGCTGACGACAACCTGTGAAATATCATCTAATAAGTGAGATTCTTGGGGGCCAATGATAACTTTGGCTCCGATCTCTGCAAAGCGTGTGGCAAGCTCTGCAGAGGGGGATTTGATGTCCGAAACAAGGCAAGGAAGGCCTTTTTTCATAAGGTATTTCGCAGCACCAAAACCAGAGCGTCCTGCGCCCAAAATTAGAACCGGTTTTGCCATGACAACTCTCCGATACATCACGATCAATCGGTTTAGCGGAGTTTTAAACTCATCAGACCAACGATCGCCAAGATAATGGAGATGATCCAAAAACGCACGATAACTTTTGGTTCCGGCCACCCTTTCAGTTCAAAATGATGATGAATCGGTGCCATCCGAAAAATGCGTTTGCCAGTCAATTTGAATGAGGCAACTTGGGTAATGACGGAAAGTGCCTCCAGCACAAAAATACCGCCAACGATGACAAGTAGAATTTCATTGCGAGTAAAAACGGCGATTGCGCCGAGCGCTCCGCCTAAAGGCAGGGAGCCCACATCACCCATAAAGACCTGGGCAGGATAGGTGTTATACCAAAGAAACCCCATGCCGGCACCAATCAAACATGTGCAGAAGATCGCCAGCTCCCCGGTGCCAGGGACAAAAGGAATTTGCAAATATTCAGCTATAATCATATGACCGCTAACATAAGAAAGGATGGCGAAACAAGCGGCTGTCGTCATTACTGGTCCAATAGCCAATCCATCGAGACCGTCTGTTAAGTTTACCGCGTTACTGGCACCGACGATCACTAACATAGAAAAGGGCACATAAAGCCAGCCGAGATCGATAGCAAGGCCTTTAAAGAAGGGGAAGTGAAGTGAACCATTCTTAGTTAAGATGAAGTGAATGGTACAAACAATTCCCGCAACCAAGAATTGACCGAACAACTTCTTTTTACCTGACAAACCCTTCGTATTCTTTTTGGAAACTTTCAAATAGTCATCGCGAAAGCCAATCAATCCAAAACTTGCCGTGACAACAAAGACTTGCCACAGAAGGGGATTGTACCAATCCATCCAGAGTATGGCCGGCAGCAGGGTTGCAAAGATGATCAGTCCGCCACCCATGGTTGGTGTTCCCGCTTTAGAAAAGTGGGATTTGGGGCCATCATCTCGAACTTGTTGACCAATCTGTCTATTTTTAAGTTTTCGAATAAACCAGGGAGACAATAAAAAACTAATAAAAAGCGCAGACAGCAAAGCTGCCATGGCACGGAAAGTTATATAACGGGTGACATTGAAAATACTGAGCTGTTCGGCAAAACTAAACAAAATGTGATATAACAACGTCAAATCCTATGCATGCAGTTAGATGATATCAGGGAAAAGCTGAATTCGGTGACGTTAACCTGGAAAACCTGCGCCTAGATCTTGCGAGTATGGCATTCAATTTGGCTCAGAAGTCTTTAGCGATGAGCAGAAACTATGTTTCCGCTCCGAGCTTGGCTAAGTCATCGACCACTTTATACAACTTTATGCCATTTGAAGCTTTAACGTAAATAAGGTTTCCTGAGGCAAAGATATTATTCATCCGCTGTCGCAATTCCTCGACATTTTCATAGTGACATATTTTGCTGGCATCCATGCCATGTTCTTTCGCAGATTGAGAGATGTGTAAGCTCTCTTTCCCAACTGTAACGAGAAGCTTTGGTGCAATTTCCTGGCAAACTTTGCCAATGTCGCGGTGGGATTGGGCCGACTCCGTTCCCAATTCGAGCATGTCACCTAAAATCAATATTTTTTCATACTCAGCAAAGCCTTTCTGCAAAGAACGCAAGCCTGCTAGCATACTTTCGGGATTGGCATTATAGCTATCATCGATGATCAGTCGATTCGCATTACGATGAATTTCAAATCGGCGAGGAACACCACGAAAACTGGCAAGTGAAGCCAGCATGTCTTCGATTGGAAGATGCATCGCATAACCACAAGCAAGAATTGCGCAAACATTTATCGGCAAAGACTCATGATAAAAGGGAAGAGTGACGTCAAAGTTTTTACCATCGATCATAAGCTCGACCAATTGTCTGCCATCAGCAAGAGCTTTGCTCTGCAATAACTGAACGCTTGCTTCTACATTGGGACCAAAACTGACCACTACAGAGTGAGTCTCTTTTGCGACTTGCAGCAATTCTTGATCCCAGGAGGGGCAAACAGCAACAGTCTCTGTTGGTGTCGAAGTAAATATTTCTAACTTGGTTTGTCGCAAGGTTTTCAGGCTACCAAATTCGCCCAAGTGTGCGACACCCACATTCAATAACAAAGCGACATCAGGTATTGCTATGTCACAAAGAAAACGTATATCACCTGCATGCCTGGCGCCCATTTCGACAACGGCATAATGATGCTCATGAGTTAAAGCACAAAGGGTTAAAGGAACTCCAATTTCGTTGTTAAAGCTAGACCGGGTACTAAGTGTAGGAGCAATCGCTTGTAAAGTATGGGCAAGAACTTGCTTTGCTGTCGTCTTACCGCTCGAACCCGTAATGCCAAAGATCTTTGTATTGGTCGCAAGTTTCCGCCAAAAACGGGCAAGATCTTGTAAGCCTTGCAATGAATTTGAAACAGCCATGCCCTTGGCACGTAAATCATCCGTCAAGCCGATGCGAGCTGCCTGGTCCTTTTGATAGGTGAATCCACATGCTCCCTTGGCCATCGCTTGTTCGATAAATTCATGGCCGTTAAAATTTTCCCCAATGATTGGCCAAAACCACTGTCCGTCTTGTATTTGTCGACTGTCAGTAGCGATCAGGTTCGGTAGATTGGCTGGAATGTGGCAATGGTTGCCGACTTCAAATCCCAATTCCTTTTGCAGAGTTGCGGCCGTGATCTCCAAGCGCATGAATGCTGTCCTTTTTACTGCAAAGTTTCTGATTTTGGTTTGCTGATTTGGCCCCGGGCGATAGGCTCTAGTGCAGATGGTTTTAACCGATCAGGTGCAACATTTAAATAGCGTAGCGTTTTTTCGGCAATTTCTCGGAAAATAGGGGCCGCCCAGACGCCACCATAATATGGCTTTACACTAGGTTCATCGACTACTACATAAATGACGAGGTGAGGGTCATTGACGGGTGTAAAGCCAATAAAACTAGCCAAACGCAGATCCGTTGAGTAACTGCGGGTGATAGGGTCAACTTTCTCACTTGTACCGGTTTTACCCGCAGCAGTATAGTCTGACATCTTTGCATTCCGACCAGAGCCTTCATCGATTGTTTTTGCTAGTGCATGACGAATCTGCTTAGCGACACCAGCTGACATGACCCTTTGCAGCATATGTGAAGTTTCAGGGCCTTGGCTTCCCCGTCCTGGGTTTTCGATGCGATCGATTAATAGAGGTTTCATCAGATGACCGCCATTAGCGATAGCCCCAAAGGCTTGAACCATCTCCAAGGAATTGACAACAAGCCCTTGGCCAAAGGAAACATTGGCAAAACGAACTGGTCGCCACTTCTGCCAATTTTGGATACGGCCGACAGATTGTTGGGGAAAGCCGATGAGGTTTTCTGCCGAGCCAATGCCAAAGTTTTTATAGTTTTTGAAAAGAGCTTCTGGACCAATCAATTGAGCAATTTTATAGGTGCCGATATTACTTGAATGGATCAAAACTTCTTCTGTCGTCTGCTCTTCCGCTGCATGAGTATCTCGAATGCGCCAGCGTCCTTCTCGATAATAGCCCTTATGAGTTTGATGCACAGCATGCATCGTGGTTTTGCCTTTTGAAAGGGCATCGATGACAACAAGCGGTTTAACGATTGAACCAGGCTCGTACAAATCAAGCAAAGCTTTGTTCCGAGTTAATTTTAGATTGCCAATATCCCGGCTATTAGGGTCAAAAGGCGGATAATTAGCAATAGCTAGAAGACGGCCCGTATGCGGATCAGAAACGATAGCAAAGCCGGACTTCGCTTTAGCAGCAGCTATGCCGTCTGATAAAGCGTTTTCCGCGATCTCCTGGATCACGCGATCGATTGTAAGATAAATCCTTTTACCAGACTCCTCCGGGGCGGCAGCCGAGGCTGTGGTGAAAATAACTCGACCACGCGCGTCCTTGGAGCGAATGGCGTGAGTTTCTTCGCCACTAAGGATATGCTCATATTCCAGCTCTAAACCCATGAGACCGTTATTATCAATACCAACATAGCCAATGAGCTGACTTGCCGCGGCTCCTGCCGGATAATAGCGTGCCGGCTCCATGACTTGATGCAGACCCTTTATACCAATTTCATCAATTTCTTTAGCAACTTGATAATCGATTTTACGTTTGACCCAGGCGAAGTACCCAGGTCGGCGTTGTAACTTGTCGAGTTGACGCGCGTTGATATTCAAAAGGCGTGAAAGTCTATTGATCTCGGCTTGGCTTGGTTGAAAAACCCGAGGATTGACAAATAGTGAAGGCTTTCGAATGCTAATAGCTAATGGTTCACCACGGCGATCAAATATAGGCCCACGATATGGGGATAGTTTAATCTTTCTCTCGTATTGTCGCTTAGCAAGGCCGCTGAGAACATCAGAAGAAGGCGGCGTAATGATAATGGTACCAGCACGCAAAAAAATCACCGTGAACGAAGCAAATACGATATAAATAAGAAAGCGACTACGTCTTTCATCAAAGTGGGGATGGACGTTAATCGCTTTTTTCGCTATGAAACGCTTACGTTTGATTATTTTCAGTATGGCTTTCAACGGGATGCCAATGAATTTTCGTCGTTAGATGTATTCTTTTGTTGTCTAGATGCAAGTATGGTCAAATTTTCCTTCTTCGTCAACTTAGCAAGGTCAACCTTCAGGCGGCTGCGTTGTTCAAGAAGATAAGACTCATGATCTTTGAGTTCTCCCAACTGATAGCCGATGAGGGTAGATTGGATGCGCAAGTAAGCGATTGCTAATGCTAAACAAAAAGCTATCACTAAAAGGCAAGCACTGGCAGAAAAATGTCGCTTATCCTTCATGAGAATCTCCTGGGTGTGAAGGTCGATTTCTTATTTTCTCAAGAACCCTTAACTTGGCACTTCGGCTTCGTGGGTTATCGTTGATTTCTGACTCGCTTGGCAGCCTGGGAAAGGGTTTGATAATTTTAGCATAAGGACTTTGTGCTTCAGCTAAATGCTCAGGCAGAAATGGTATGTCCCGAAGCTTGTGAAGATTGGGTGCTGGCTCCGCTAATCTTCGAAAATGTTGTTTGACCACGCGGTCTTCTAGCGAATGAAAGCTGATAATTGCTAAACGGCCATTGATTTTCAATAAATCAAAAGCCTTCCTACATAAAGTCTCAGCTTCGGATAGTTCTTGGTTGACGGCAATACGCAACGCTTGAAAACTTCGGGTCGCTGGATGGCGCCGACTTTTCGTTTTGTAATAAACGGCTGAAGATATGACGTCAGCTAAATCTAAAGTTCTTGTGAATGCTTGTGTGGCACGGCGCTTGATGATGGCATCAGCAATAAATGGTGCTTTCGGCTCTTCGCCAAATTGCCGGAAAATACTGACCAATTCATGCTTATCAGCATGATTGACAATATCTGCGGCACTTCTTTTGATATCAGGACCCATTCGCATATCGAGAGGACCATCATACTGAAGGGAAAATCCACGCTCCGCCTCATCTAATTGCGGGCTGGAAACACCTAAGTCGGCACAAATTCCTTGAACTTCGCCTATATTTATCAAATATTCACTAAGTGAAGAAAATGGCGCTTGAATCAATTCCAAGCTACCACTGCGAATCTCTTCAGAGAAACGATTGCGGAGAAACTGAATAGCATTGACATCGCGATCAAAGGCAAAAACCTTACCAGATGGACCGACCAAACGAATCAACTCCGCCGTATGCCCACCATAACCTGCAGTACAATCAACTGCGATGTCGCCGGCTTTTAGATTCAAAGCTTCGACCAATTCATTTTTCAAAACCGTGATATGTGGTGAAGATGGGTTCATTGTACCACCCTTTCGCATCATGAGAGATCAGGAAAAGCTACCAGTTCGGAAAAAGACGAATAACAGATATTCAATTCCCGGGCAAAGCAATTCCATGACAAAAGCGAAACGAAAGTCACGGTATTTCTTTAATCGTAACCCAAGCGGTGAAGGCTGACAATGATCGGTCAGACTCTGGAGAAATTGCCCACTCAAAGAACTCTTTTACCGTGTTGAAGGCGTGATTTCGCATGTTTAAGCGGATCAGTCATTATTTAGTTAATATATTCCACAAGTTAAACAAGATCAATCGTCTGATCAATCACCTGATCCTCACCTTGTGACTAAGCAAAAAAATACCTATACAGCCATTCATTACTGCCTCTTGCCGAGTTACCTGGTGATGGTATGTAATAACTAAAGAAAGATCTCATAGATCCGAAAACGATGTTGGTGCCAGTTACCTGCCTTCCAAGGGAGGAGCTGGCCGATACTCTGTTTGAGGATCCAATTATTTACAGGAGGAGTTTTATGAGAGTGAGGTTAAGGCGATGGTCTCGCGCTGCCTCGATTCTGGCTCTACTTCATTTCAGCCCGCTGAGTTGTAGTAGTAGTTCGGATCAGCAGCAGCTCGAGGAATTTCCAGATCAGGAAGAGTTTGCTGATTTGGAACAAGGTGAGCTCAACAATCTAGAAGGGAACGAACTTTCTAATTTCAATGCAGGAGAAAACAATTTTGGTGCGGAAAATAACTTCGGCACTGAAAACAACTTCGGCACTGAAAACAACTTCGGGACCGAAAACGCTTTTGGTGCGGAGAACAATTTCGGAACGGATAACGCTTTTGGTGGAGAAACCAACAACTTCGGTGGTAATTTTGCAAACGAAGGTTTCGGAAATGACAACTTAGGCGGATTTCAAGGTGGTGAAAACAACTTTGGAATGGCCGGTGGCGAAGGTGATTTACAGGAAATCATCGAAGAAATGAATCAATCAGGATTCAACCAATTTGGTGGTGAAAATAACTTTGCTAACACTGGAAATGTTGGCATGACCAATACTGGTATGGATCCCATGATGGCTAACAATGCTGGTGGAGGCATGGCAACAGCTGGTGCTCCTGCTGCCCCTGGGCTGCCAGAGCTTGGTTCTAAAATGTCTTACATTGTGCAACGAGGTGATACCCTTGGAAAGATTGCGACCCGCATCTATGGTGATCCAAATCGTTGGACAGAATTGGCAAACTTCACTGGTTTGGCAAACCCAAGACTGATCTATCCTGGTGATGTGGTTTATTATCAACTTACTGAACAATCCATGGCATTTGCTGCTGCTTATGAATCTGTGACTCGGTCTGAAGTTCAAGTGATGGAAGGTGACACTCTTTCAACAATCGCCAGTCGTGTTTTGGGTAGCTCCACAAATTGGAAGCTTATTTGGCGTCAAAACGACAATATCGACAACCCTGACCGATTGACTGCTGGCACGACCATCTACTACGTAGAGCCAGGTCAATTATCTTCAACCGTAGAATCATTCAAAGAAACCTTTGCTCAGTTGCAAGGCTCAAACCTCATCGCAGAAAAGAACCCTAACCCGAAAAATGATGTCGCTCAGGTATCGAATGTGCAAGTCGACCAAGTAGAAATGTTTGATGGTTTAGATGTAGATAGTGAAACGTTCATCCAAAGTGAGTTTGGCTCAGTATTTGCTCAATTGGATCACGATGGCTTATTTAAGAAAATGATTTAACTAATAACGAAGATATATTTTGTTAAACCTAAACCCAACTTTCGTTCGTCGAGCTTGCTAAAAGGATTTTGTTTTAAAGATCATAGGCGCACTAAATACTAGTTTTGCAGCGCTGTTGAGCTTGAAAATAAGGCCTTTAAGCAACCACAGTAACGATCACCCCCACAAAGATAACACCTATATCACCACGCCCGATTAATACTGTCTATCCATGTCTACTCATTTGAAAATACTTCAAACAACAAGTGCTTAAGAAGTATAATCCCCACGATATCTTTCAGCCAAACGACAGCTGTGTATAAGCGCTGATAATACTGTGACTAGATGATTGTTCAACAGATTGAACACCAGGTAGGACCAAACAATGATCAAGCTGAACATGTTCTGGTATATGGCATTCCTCAGATAAGATGATCGATTTATAGATTTGCTTCGTATGTACATGTTGCTTGGACTTGCGATTAATCAGACTAGACTGATCAGATTGATAATCGAGTGTATAGCCATAACTGTGATAACAGTCGCTTAGACCAAGTCTGTCGAGAACAGTCTGTTCATAGTCATTTAAAATATTCTCATGAGCTTGCCAATAAGCAAAAGGTGTGCCCAAATCATGCCAAATAGCGTTCTTTGGTAGAACCCATGCTTTGATTTTCTTACCTGCTTTGATTCGGCTTTGGTAAGTATCAATAATGGACCAAGGTACTTCATTCGGAATTTGCGCAGCAAAGTCTGCAGAAATTATGTGAATACCGGTAAAAGTATGACAGCTGCTAGCGGCCGGAGCACGACCGCCAAACTGCAGAATATTTTGATTATTATCGATATAGACAGGGGTTTTGTCAGCTTGTGCGTCTGCTAACAAAATCATGGTGGCATCACAAGCCTCTTCACGATGGGACTGACATATTTTGCCAATATTAATGTCAGATAAAATATCGCCATTATAGATGAGAATATCGTCCAGTTTGCCGAGCCAATCCTTTAATGGATAGAGACAGCCACCCGTCCCACGAATATTCGGCTCATAAGAATGTTGAATCGAACGACCACCTAGTAGAGGGCTGTTTTTCAGATGAAAATCGATTTTCTCGGAAAGATAGTGGCTATTACAGGCAATACTTTCAATTCCGGCTTTTTGTATCCTCCAAAAAGCTAAATCAAATAGAGGAATGCCAAAAAATGGAGATAAGGGCTTTGGAATATAGTCGGTTAGCGGTCTGAGTCGGGTTCCAAAACCCGCCGCTAAAATCAGAGCCTTCATCAGCTATTCCGCCTCCCATATTCCGCTCTTATTTCATGTTAATTACTACGCATGCGCGCCAAAAGTTCTTCTGAAAGAAAAGGCCAGCGTTTATCATAAACCCAAGTATGATCCAATGTTTCTAGAGCTTTTGGAACATAGTCCAAATATTTACCGCGACGTTTTTCGATGCTCAAGTAACCAAAGCTGCCAATGGCTTTCAATTGACGCTGCAATAGCATGGCCTGCCATCTCGTTTGAATATCTTCATAGTGCTGGGGAAAATCTGTTCGAATAATTTCCAAGCCATTTTCCAAAATTTTCAAACGACTCTCGTTTGTTAACGGCACATACGAATCAAAAACCAAGGATACCAAATCATAACTTGCTGGACCTAGGCGAGCATCTTGAAAGTCGAGCAAGGCGAGCCGCTCATCACGTAACATGATATTACGCGAATGGAAGTCTCGATGAACAAAGACTTCCGGTCCAGAAACGAGGTGTTTTGATAGTTCGACAACTTCCTTCTGAAAAACGGCTTCTTCTCGCTCATTGAAAAAAATATTGCGCGCCTGCTGGAGATAATGTTTGGCAAAAAAGTTCATTTCCCAAACAAAACGCTCTTGATCAAAACGCCGTTGGCACCAGACAGCTTGTGGATCAGCTTGAATGTTCAGCATTTGTCTGACGATATAAATTGCACGCTCATAGAGCTTAAAAGCTTCTACCGTTGCGTTTTCACCCAAGTAGTCTTTGACTTGGGATTCCATCATCAAATCGCCATAATCCTCAATTAATAAAGCAGCATATTCTGGTAACGTGCAGACAGTTTGAGGCACAAAAATGCGACTTTCGCTAAGTAGGTCACCGATTTGAATCCACTCATAACCATTATTTTCCAATTTTTTTGCGTCACTTAACGACAACTGCATCAATACCAATGGTTGAGCAAGTTCAGAAGAAAGGATGCGGTAATAACATCGATCGGAACCGTCACCGGCAAGCCATTCGATGGTCAAATGCTGGATACCTAACGCTTTACAGATGACATCCGGAGGTGGTGGTGGAAGTGCATCCGTTCGTTTGCGACTAGTGATGGGCACGGTAACATCCTGTGTTTGATCTCTTAACGTTTCGATAGCTTTGACCCAATCATTGATTTTATGTTTAATTGCATAAAAATTCCAGCACTGGTCCACAGCTAATGGTCAGTTGTGGACTTGAACTCTGATAGATTTCTCCGTCTAGAGTATAGGAAAAGGTAGCCGGGCCTTGAATTGTAATCTCATGGCAACAGGTTGAAAACTTACCAAATCCAGGGCCTTTTTTTTGTTGTAGCATGATCCGTGGAAGATGCCATAGGAGTTTTTCTTTTGGGCAGGTTACGAGGGTTACTTGAAATTGATCAATGTTGTCTTGCGCAAATGGTAGCAATGGAAAGCCTAAGGGAATTTTGCTGATCGTTCCAGCCAGGTTTCCCAGGCTATAAAATATTTCGCGTTTTTCTTGATTAATTTGCACTTGCAAAGTTTTCATTTGCACAAGGTTTTCGACCAAGGCGCTTTTTACCAAAAACGAACCGACAAGCCGGCAGGCCAGCCAGCAGGCGCCAATGAAGCCCGATTTTTTACGATAGAATTCTTCCAAAATAGCGACATTTGAGCCGTCAGCGTATAAAAAGCCATATTGCTGTTGAATCGACAAGCATCGCAAAGGGCGAGTTTGCCATGCTTTGCCGTCTTGATAAGAGTGAAGAAAGCGGCGTAAAATCTGAATTGGGGGGCCTTTTTGGCCAACCTCGCTCGCAACGAGATTCATGGTTCCTCCCCGCAGGAGTAGAATTCGAGGTAGAGGTCGATCTGTTCCAAAGGCTTGAATAAAACTCGTCAAAGTGTGTGAGATCGTCCCGTCTCCACCACATATAGCGAGGATATCACAGCCAGATTTCAGAAATTGTTGTGGAATTTCTGCTAATTCGGCCAGACTTTTGGTGACAAAAACTGTGCCCTGCGTTCCCAACTCTTGCCTTAAGAGGTGAATCAGCTGAGGATTTCGTTTATTTAATTTAGAGTAGGGATTTGTTATGATCCCAATTCCTGACATAGAGAGCCCTCAGTCATGGGTTATCAAAGAAGGGTAATGCATGAGCCGAAATTTACCTTCCCTGCAGGAAAACCGAGCCACAGCTAAGGTTTCCCCATTACAGTTGTACCTGCAGGAAGTTGCAAAATATCCGCTTCTCTCTCCTGAAGAAGAACTTGAGTTTGCAAAGAAGCATTTTGACGAGGGTGATATTTCTGCGGCGCACCGCTTGGTCACCTCCAACTTGCGCTTGGTTGTTAAAATAGCTAATGATTTTCGCCAGGCTCAAGTTAGTCTCCTTGATTTAATTCAAGAGGGCAATTACGGCCTGATGCAGGCCGTCAAAAAGTACAATCCTTATAAGGGCGTAAAACTTTCGAGTTACGCTGCTTGGTGGATTCGCGCTTATATCCTAAAGTACATCATGGATAATAAGAGCCAAGTCAAAATTGGTACAACGGCTGCTCAACGAAAACTTTTTTTCAATTTACGCAAAGAAGCCGATCGCTTGTTGGCAGAGTATGACAAAGTGGACACAAAGCTTTTAGCCGAAAGCTTGGATGTCAAAGAAAAAGAAGTCATCGAGATGCAAATGCGTCTCAGCGCTCCGGATTTTTCTTTGGACGCACCTTTGCGTCATGACGGGGATGGAGAAGCACCGACTCGTGGCGCAACGCTTGCCAGTGACGATGAAACAGCCGAAGAGATCCTTGTCTCCAATGAGATCCGCAATATTTTTGGCGAACAAGTGGAAGAATTCAAGAAAACACTGAAAGGTCGAGATCTTGAAATCTTCGAAGATCGCATGTTGGCTGAACAGCCGGTGACGTTGCAGGAAATTGGTGATCGATACGGCATCAGCCGCGAACGTGCCCGTCAATTGGAATCCAAAATCATCAAAAACCTCAAGAAGTTTGTCAAAGATAAAGGTATCATCGACGTCGATCCTGACGGATAATTTCAGGTTTTATGAAAACCGTGCTTGAGACGATTTTTTAAATCGGAAAAACGATTCAGGTTTTTCTGTTTCCTTTCATCTTCGGAAACGAAATGTCCAACAGCGCCAACTCGTGTGCCCTGTTGTCCATCATCTTCAAAGACGACTCCTGAACTGGGTAGTTCGCCAAGAAATCGGGAAGGCTTGCGGGTTTGCTTTTGAAAATTGGAAAAGCGCTCACGGGCATAACTTAAATGAAGTTTTTCTTTGGCTCGCGTGATGGCAACATAAAAAAGTCGTCTTTCTTCTGATAAACCAAGATCGCTACCGACGCTGTTTTTGTGAGGTAGCAAATCTTCTTCCAATCCACATACAAAGACGACCGGAAATTCGAGTCCCTTTGAACCATGAATGGTCATCAATGAAATATGGTTGTCACCACGTTCCTCGGATTTATTGAGCTCGTCGCCCAGAATCAAGTAATCAAGCAGATCGCGAAGATTGAGCTCTCCACGATCTTCCATTTGATTTTCGGCAAGTTGTTTTAACCACTTTGGCAGACGATGCAAAGATTCTAATTTACGCCGTCTGGAACCTTCATGACTGGTTTTTTGCCGAATATCGTCTTCAAGGCCGAAAGATTTGATCAACTCAGTACCGCGTTTTTCTAAATCGTCGATGTGCACCATCGGTGACTGGCTGTGGCGCTTCAGGATATCGACGAAGTGTTGTACCGAGCTGGCAGCTTTGCCGTGAAGATCAACCAAGCCCTGTTCCAGTACTGCAAAGGGAGAAATATTTTGTTGTTTGGCAGCGGCCTCGATGCGCTCCAAAGTCTTGAGCCCCACACCACGACTCGGGGTATTGATCACTCGCCAGAAGGCAAGCCGATCATGGGGGTCCATGCTAAGTTTAAAGTAGGCAAGAAAATCTTTAACTTCTTTGCGTTCAAAGAAGCTGCTGCCGCCATAGACCCGGTAATGGAGGCCATGTTCACGTAAGGCCAGCTCTAAGTTTCGTGCTTGGGAATTTGCACGATAAAGAATGCCAATATCTTTCAACCGTCTGCCCTGGCCAAGTTGAGCAAAGCACTTACTGGCAATCCATTTGGCCTCACTGACATCATCCGGTTTTGCAGCGACTGTAATATATGTCTGACTGTCCGACTCACTCCAAAGTGTTTTTGATTTTCGTCCTGAATTGTTCCTGATGACATGATTGGCTGCACTTAAAATGATATTGGTGCAGCGATAGTTTTGTTCCAACTTGATGAGCTTGGTGCCTGGAAAGATTTTTTCAAAACGATCGATGGTTTCCACCATCGCCCCACGCCAACTATAGATGGACTGATCATCGTCACCAACGGCGCAAATATTATGATCTTTGCCAGCAAGTAGTTCTAAAACATACAACTGCGAGAAGTTTGTATCCTGAAATTCATCGACGAGGTAATGCGTATATTCATTTTGAAGTTGCTGTAACAAGTCAGGATGTTGTTCCAACAATCTAGCTGCTCGAAAGATGCAATCATCAAAATCAATCACGCGGTGCAAGTTGAGCTGCCGCTCATAGATGGCATAAACCTGAGATAACAACTCTGGATCATCATCAACAGCATGAAAATTATGATCTGTTACAACCTGTTCAGGGCGTAGCAGGGCGTTTTTTGCTCGGCTGATGCGGCTTAAAAGTTCCTCGGGTTTATAAAGGCCGTGCCAATTTCTTTCTTCTAGTGAGCGGCGGATCAAGTCCAGCTGGTCACCAGTGCCAACAAGGCCAAAACGGGGATGCAAGCCAGCTTGTTCAGGATAACGACGCAATAGAAACAAGCAAAAACTATGAAAGGTGCCGATTTTTAAACCGGTGAGCTTGGCTCTCACTAAATCCTGCACCCGCTCTTTCATTTCCCTTGCGGCTTTGTTGGTAAAGGTTAGAGCAACAATCTGGTTTGGCCTGATGTCACAATCGAGCATGTGCCCGATCCGATAAGTTATGACGCGTGTTTTACCAGTTCCTGCACCAGCTAAAATCATGACGGGGCCATGAATCGCTGCTGCTGCTTCATATTGCTGAGGATTCAAACTACTGATGTCGACCAAAATGACTCCCTTTATGACAGGCTTGGAGAATTTTGCCGGTTTCGACTCTCTTGTAAAGCAGATTTATACCCCCTGGCGAATGACAAGATGTGACAGGCTCACGGACATGATAAAATATTGCCAAATCAAAATGACAAAGTTGAAGGATGCAGGGATGATGCAGCAACAATACTTGGCAATTTGGCTCGGTTTCGGCTGTGCTTTTATGGCGATGGCAGAAATACGCCTGCACCGCACTAATATCCCCTTTCTAAATTATGTTGGGGGACAAGAAATTCGGCGTACCATCTTCAGAACTTATTATCTCTCGAACTATTTCATCATGACTGCGTCGCTGGTGTTTCTTTTCTTTCAGCCATCACTACCGCAGCAAGGTGAGTTTTTAGTCCCGCTCGGTTTACTGTTAGTGGCTCTAGGCGCCTCGTTGAAGTTTTGGTCGATGCACAGTCTTGGTCGTTTGTGGTCATTTCGCTGTATTTACATTCCGGACATGCCAGTCGTCAAGGCTGGGCCTTACCGTCTGCTAAGGCATCCTGAATATGTCGCTCGCTTTTTTGAAGTCTTCGGGCTTATGATAAGTAGCGGCGCTGTGGACTATTTGTGGCCATTGTTACTGGTTCAAATTTGGTTGGTTCGATTGATGTGCCGATTCGAAATGAATCAGATTAGAGGCTTAAATGGCTTTTCTGGTCACTTGGCTGAAGAGGGGGCCATGAAAGCTTCCTTGAGAGTGGATTATTGAAAATAGCATAGCTCTCAAGTACAGTCTCAGCTTTGTTTTGCATGACCTTACTTGGGAGAATTAGAATGTTAGAGTTATTAAGTTCGACAGCATATGCGCAAACAGGTCAGGCCCCAGGTGGCCCCAGTTTTTTTGAAATGTTTGCCTTGCCGATTGCCTTTCTTGTGATCATGTATTTGTTGGTTTTACGTCCCCAGCATAAGAAACATAAAGAGCATCAAGAGCTATTAAAAAACTTGAAAGCTGGCGATGAAGTTGTGACTACTGGTGGTATTATCGGACGGGTGCGCTCCGTTGCCGAAGGCTTTGTCACAATTGATGCTGGTGGAAATACTCAACTGAAAATTCAAAAACACCATGTCAGTGCTTTGACTAGCAAAGAAAAGAAAGTCAGCACAGCTACAGCTCCAAAAAAAGCCTAACGAAGAATGGGAATCGGTATTGCGGAAAGGAGAGCTGGATGCGGCTTAGGCTAGCATGTCTGCTATGGATCCTGGCAGTCTCGGGTAACGTCCACGGACAAGAGCGGGATTTAAGTCTTCCCGCAGAATTCGAAGCCATCGGTGATCGCGGCCTGGGCTTAAACAATATGGCAACGGCAGGCTTGCCGGGACCAGGTGCTACTCGCATCAATCCGGCGCTGCTTGCTTTTGATCGTGAGTACACAGTAAGTGGAGCTTACCACTGGGCACCGACGGGACGGGATTTCTACCAATTAGGTGTCGTTGATGGCTCAACGGCAAATTTTTCTGCGGGAATTCTTTATACTGGATTCCAGGACTCCTATCGTCGCAGCGACTTTTTGAGTGAGAGAGATTCTCCAGCGCAAAAACGTGCATCCTTAGGCATAGCCTTTCCGCTGGCACAAGTATCGCTCGGTTTAGCCGGACACTATGTAGAAGCAGAAGAAGAAGATGGCTTCCAGGCGAAAGGTGTCAAAAGTGTTGCTTTAGGGGTGGGAGTCGCTGGCTTGTTAACCCCGACTTTGCGTTTTGGCCTATCTGTTGAAAACATAAATAATCGTCGCATTGCAGCATTTGCCCCTAGGATTTATCGGGCGGGGCTCGATTGGGCGCCTTTCGGTGATGATTACCACTTTTTTCTTGATTATCGACAGCGAGAGCGAATCGACGAATTGGAAGGAGCGATCAACCCCATTCCTGGCTTGCCTCTCGATCCAGCTCAGCTAGCTGGGTATGATGAACCCGAACAGATGGCGTTCGCAGGTGCGCAGGTAAGTATGTATAATGTACTGCGAATGACGGCTTCTTACGGGCATGCGTTCTCGTCTGATGAGCGCCGATCCTTAGCAGCAAGCGTTGGCTTATTCCAAAAAGGGTTTTCTCTAACATATTCTATCGCCCGCCCTTATTTAGATCGGAAAGATCAACTCAACGCCATAAGCTTGACCATGCTAATGAAAATGTAATGTTTGATGATGAGAAGTTTAACAGCCGGCAGCCGTAAAAAACTAGGTAATTTTGAATATTGAACAAAGGTCAATTCATGTTGCATCGTGTCTTAAAAAATGGTGTCGAAGTTGTGCTTAAGGAAAACCACTTTGCGAAGATGGTGGCCGTTCAGTGTTGGATCGGTGCCGGTTCATTGCATGAAACGGAAAGTGAATTTGGCATGGCTCATTGTATTGAGCACATGCTTTTTAAAGGAACCGATCAACACAAAGTTGGTGAAATTTCTGGTAAAGTTGAAGCTTTTGGCGGCGATATCAATGCTTATACCACCTTTGATCACACGGTTTACTACCTCACTCTAAGCTCACTCTATGCTCACCAGGGTGTTGAGTTATTAGCTGATGCCATATTCCGCAGTAACTTTGATGGGGAAGAACTGACCCGTGAAAAGGAAGTCATTCTTGAAGAGATTCGGCGCAGTTTGGATAGCCCAGGTCACTTACTTGGGCGAAAAGTCTTTGAAGAGGTCTATCGGGATACTCCAGCAGCCAGACCGATCATCGGTTATGCAGAAACGGTAGCCAAGTTCAGCCGGGATGATTTGTTAGGCTTTTACCGCCGCTGGTATCAGCCCAATAATATGCGTGTCGTGATTGTTGGTGATTTTGATAGCAAGCAGATGTTTGAATGGGTGGAAGCCGCATTTGGGGAGGCCAAAGGAGAAAGCCCGGACAACAGCTTGTCTTTAAATATTCCTAAACTCGAGAGCTCGCAGGTCCACTTGATCCGCGGTGATTACGAACAGCCGCGAATCGAAATTGCTTTTCAGGGGCCGGCTCTGGAGCATGCGGATACCATTGATTTGGATTTGGCAGCCTTCGCCTTAGGGGCTGGGGAGGCAGCGCGATTAAACCGCCGCCTGCGTGATAGTGAAGAATTGGCCAGCTCCCTAGGAGCCAGTCTGTATTCTCCGGACTTTGGTGGCGTGTTTGAAGTGAGCGCGATTCCCTTGCCCAGTCAGTATTTAGCTTGTGTCCGAGCCATTGGTCGGGAATTAGCAAAACTGATGTATCATGAGCCGGTTTCCATGGAAGAGCTGCAGCGAGCGCAGGCCAATTTACGGGCTGATCAGCTTTATCAGGAAGAAACTGTTGCTGGTCAAGCCAGGGCTTTGGGCTTTTCTCTGATGACAAGCTACAAGACTGCCTATGATGCCGTCTATACAGCCCGGGTTTCTCATAGTAGTGGCGAAACAATACACAACGCCTTGCATCGTTGGTTGAATTTAGAGCGGGCTGTCATTGTTGGAATTGTTCCTGAAAATATGACTGTTGATGAAAAGGCTATTGAGCAGGCCTTCCGGGAAGGTGTTGCCGAAGGTAAAAAAGGGGAAATCGATCGCTTCAAGACCTTGATGGTTTCGCGGGCTCTCGAAAAACAGGGAAATATTTTTCGCAAATCCATTGGTGACGGCATCGATTTCATTTATCGTCGGAATCCCAATTGTGAACTTTTTAACCTAACGGCTGTGACCGAGGGTGGGCTACGAGCGGAAACGGAAGAAACCGCCGGTTTGCATCATTGTATTGCCAATCTTCTCGCATCGGCGACTGACAAGCTAGACAATGATAGTCTGACTGAATATATCGAAGGGCATGGTGCGGTATTAGCGGGTTTTTCTGGAAAAGACAGTCTCGGCTTGAAGCTGCAGTGTTTTAGCGAACACGTTCCTGAAATGGTGAAGTTATGGTCGGATGGACTTTTACGGGCAGTTTTCCCTGAAGTTCAATGGCGCAATACCTTAAATGATATTCGTGATGATATTCGTGCGGAAAAAGATTCTCCTGCGGGTATTGCCGTCCGCACCTTTCAGGAGCAAGTTTACCAAAATCATCCTTATCGCTTTCCCACCTATGGCCTGTGGTCGGCAGTGGAAGGCTGGAATCAAGATATTCTTTTGGAAAAGTTTATTCAGTACCGTGATCAAGGTCCCTGGATCATTGGCGGCGTCGGCAATCTCGATCCTGAGTATGTTTATGACTTGCTCGCGCAAAGGTTGGAAGAATGGCGGCCTGTGCCCGCCAAAAGAACTTTGGCGGGTATAACCCAAGCCCTGAGTTCACCACAAGCGCAGACCATCAATCAGATCAAAAAACGTGAGCAAACTCATATCGTCCAAGGAAGCTTGGGACTGACTTGGGGGGATCCACGTCGTGCTGCGCTAGATACGCTTTCGACCATACTTGGCGGTAGTGGCGGACGTTTATTTCTCAATTTGAGGGATCGGGATAGTCTTGCCTACACGGTCACTCCTATCCTGAACTATGGCTGCCAGCCGGGAATTTTTGGCGCGTATATCGCTTGCGCACCCAACAAGGTGGGACAAGCTCTCGAAGGCTTGCAGCGTGAGTTCCGCCTGGTCATGCAAGAGGCCGTCAGTGCTCAAGAGCTTGAGCGAGCGAAAAACTACTTGATTGGTGGGCATGAGTCAGAAATGCAGCGTGGAGATGCCCAAGCCATGACCATGGCTTTAATGGAAGCCTATGGCATCGGTTACGATGACTTTTTGCGTTACTCGGAGCGCATCCAAAAGGTAAGTATCGAAGACCTGCGGGAAGTGGCGAGCCAGTTATTAGATCCCGCAAGGATTTTAACTGTTGCAGTCGGGCCGGAAGAAAATTAATAGTACGAAGAATATGTCAATTTCCTGCGGTGCTAAAAATGTGGCCTGTTGCAATTTTTGGCAGCCGTCAGGGCTCTACAATGTTTAGAATAAAAATGTCGTGATAGGCTAGCTACCCGATCCTGGGTAGGACTCGCTGTACCCGCCATGTCCGTTGACTAGTTTACCCTAGAAAATTTTGGCGTTTTAAACTACAAAACAGCGAGTTAAGCCATGGTTACTTAGATCATTCAACTCCTGCGGGGACTTATATGAATTGGACAGTCAGTCTTTTCCGATCATCTCTCGGAGCAAAATACCTAATGGCCTTGACCGGATTCATTGGCTACGGCTTTGTGATAGGTCATATTGCGGGTAATTTGCTACTTTTTGCCGGGCCTGATGCCATGAACAGCTATGGTGTTAGCCTAAGAGAAATTCCATTTGGCGGCTTGTATATTGCGCGTGCCGTTCTATTGCTTGCTGTGATCGTGCACATCATCTTAGCATTTCGTTTAAAAGCGCAGAATCGGGCAGCAAGGCCGGTGAAATATGCGAAAGACTCGACCAGAGTGGCAAGCCTTTCATCGCGAACAATGGCAATAACGGGATCATTAATTCTATTTTATCTGGTCTATCATCTGGCCCATTTTACCTGGCGCGTTACCGCCTACGATGGTCCGTACGTCGATTATCTAGGCCGGGATGATGTCTACACAATGGTCGTGACCAGTTTTCAACAACCACTGCTTTCCTTGATTTATATCGTCGGAATGCTGCTTGTCGGCTTTCACTTAAACCATGGTGCCAAGAGTATGTTCCAAACACTTGGTTTGAACCATCCTCGCTACAATCCGGTGATTGCCGTCGTTCCGCCAGCCATTGGATGGTTTGTGGCATTGGCAGGCGTCGCTATTCCCGTAGCTGTACTAGTGGGAATCATTAAGTAGCGATACGCCGAACTGCAAACTGTGACTTGTGCGAACTTGCGAAACATTTTCGTCATTCTAAGGAGCATTCTGTAATGAATCTTGATGCAAAAATTCCTAGTGGACCGCTAGTGGATAAGTGGGAAAAACATAAGTTCGAAATGAAATTAGTGAATCCGGCGAATAAAAGAAAGTTCCGCGTCATCGTCGTCGGAACGGGGCTTGCCGGTGCTTCGGCAGCAGCGACTCTGGCCGAGTTGGGCTACGAAGTTTATAACTTCTGCTTTCAAGATAGTCCGCGTCGTGCGCATAGTATCGCCGCTCAAGGTGGAATCAACGCGGCAAAAAACTATCAAAATGATGGCGACAGCATCTTTCGCCTGTTTTACGATACCGTAAAAGGCGGCGATTTCCGGGCGCGAGAAGCGAACGTTTATCGATTGGCACATGAAAGTGTGAATATTATCGATCAGTGCGTTGCCCAAGGCGTACCTTTTGCAAGGGAATACGGCGGTCTCTTAGATAACCGCTCGTTTGGTGGCGCGCAGGTTTCTCGTACCTTCTATGCTCGCGGTCAAACCGGACAGCAGTTATTGTTAGGCGCCTATTCCGCTTTATCGAGACAAATTGGTCTGGGGCGGGTGAAGATGTTTCCCCGCACAGAAATGCTCGATCTTGTTTTAATTAACGGCAAAGCCAGAGGTATCATTACCCGCGATCTGGTTGATGGCACCATCCGTTCGTTTGCCGGTGAGGCGGTGATTCTGGCAACTGGTGGTTATGGCAACGCCTACTTTCTTTCCACCAACGCCAAAGGTAGCAATGTGACGGCAGCCTTTCGTGCTTATAAGCGCGGCGCAGGCTTTGCCAACCCTTGTTACACACAGATTCACCCAACTTGTATTCCGGTTAGTGGTGAGCACCAATCAAAGCTGACTCTGATGTCAGAATCTTTGCGCAACGATGGTCGGGTCTGGGTTCCAAAGAAAAAAGGCGATAAACGGCCGCACGATCAAATTCCAGAAGACGAACGCGATTACTACCTGGAGCGAAAGTACCCAAGCTTTGGTAACTTGTCGCCTCGGGATATTTCCTCGCGCAGTGCCAAAGAAGTGTGTGATGCCGGGCAAGGAGTCGGTCCTGGTGGTCTCGGCGTATTCCTTGATTTCCGTGATGCGATCAAGCGCGACGGCTTATCTGCCATTGAACAACGTTACGGCAACCTCTTTGAAATGTATGAGCGAATTACTGCGGAAAATCCCTATAAAGAGCCGATGCGTATTTATCCTGCCGTGCACTATACGATGGGCGGTTTGTGGGTCGACTACAATCTGATGAGCACCATTCCAGGTCTCCACGTTTTGGGTGAGGCGAACTTCTCGGATCATGGTGCGAACCGTCTCGGTGCGAGTGCTTTGATGCAGGGCTTGGCTGATGGCTATTTTGTGATTCCAGCAACGCTCGGTCATTACCTGGCAAGCACGAGTCTCGAAAAAGTTGATACTGATCACGAAGAATTTAAAAAGGTTCGCAGTGAAGTGGAAGCTCAAGTCTCCCGCTTTATGAAAATTAATGGAAAGCGATCGGTCGACTCCTTCCACAAGGAGCTAGGTCTTTTAATGTGGGATAAATGTGGAATGGCACGCACTAAAGCCGGTTTAGAGGAAGCTTTGCGTCTCATTCCGCAGATTCGCGACGAGTTTTGGCAGAATGTCAAAGTTCTGGGTGATGCTAATGGCCTAAACCAATCGTTGGAAAAGGCAGGTCGGGTCGCGGACTTCCTTGAACTTGGTGAGCTGATGTGTCGTGATGCTTTGATGCGTGAAGAATCTTGTGGTGGTCACTTTAGGGAAGAACATCAGACCGAAGATGGCGAAGCAAAACGTGATGATGAAAACTTTTCTCACGTCGCTGTTTGGGAATACCAGGGTGAGAATCGTGAGCCAGTGCGCCACAAAGAAGAATTGGTTTTTGAAAACGTCAAACTAGCGACAAGGAGTTACAAATAAATGAAGCTCAAACTACACGTCTGGCGACAAAAAAATGCAAAAGATGCAGGTCGTATGGTGACCTACGACGCTAACGATGTTTCCCCTGACAGCTCGTTTTTGGAAATGCTCGATCAAGTCAACGAAGACTTGATCGCAAAAAACGACGAGCCGATTGCATTTGATCATGACTGTCGGGAAGGGATTTGTGGCTCTTGCTCGTTGATGATCAACGGTTTTGCTCATGGCCCCGAGCAGCGCACTACAGTTTGTCAATTGCACATGCGTAGCTTCAAAGACGGCGATGAAATTTACATCGAACCCTGGCGTGGCAAAGCGTTTCCAGTGATCAAAGACCTGGTTACCGACCGCAGTGCCTTCGACAGAATTATCCAAGCTGGTGGCTTTGTTTCCGTCAACACCGGTGGTGTGCCAGATGGGAATGCTTTGCCGATTGGCAAGGATCTGGCCAATGAGGCTATGGACGCTGCAGCTTGCATCAGCTGTGGTGCCTGCGTCGCTGCTTGCAAGAATGCTTCTGCGATGTTATTTGTTGCGGCAAAAGTTGCCCATCTAGGACTCCTTCCCCAGGGGCAACCCGAAAAGAAGCGTCGTGTGATGAATATGGTCAACCAAATGGACAAGGAAGGCTTTGGTAACTGCACCAACTACTACGAGTGTGAGGCCGCTTGTCCGAAGGGCATCAGTGTCAACTTCATCGCCCGCATGAACCGCGATTATCTCGGTGCGGGGCTTACAAGCAAGGAAGTATAAAGCATGGAACGATTTGAAGTCCTGGTAGAGCTGAAACCCGAGGTTTTGGATACCCAAGGCCGGGCGATTCTCAGCACCCTCCAACGCTTAGGTCATGGAGAGTTGAAAAATGTCGCCGTCTCCAAGCGCTTCGTTGTTGAGATCGAAGCTTCTGCGGACGAGGCCTTTCAAAAAGCTGAAAATCTTGCTAAAGAGCATCTTGCAAACCCAGTTTCGGAAACCTTTTTGGTAAGAAAGCTCTAAAAATATGGCAAGGTTAGGCGAATCTAGCGAGATCCGCGTCGGCTTGATCCAGTTTCCTGGTTCCAACTGTGATGCGGATTGCTTCCATGCTTTTCAGCGATACCTGAACATCAACCTGCTTCCGGTTTGGCATCAAGAGCCAAACCTGCCTCCCCTCGACGCGCTGATTCTCCCAGGCGGCTTTAGTTACGGTGACTACCTGCGTGGCGGTGCTCTGGCCTCCCACGCCCGCATTATGCCGGAAATTCGCGATTTTGCGAAAAAAGGCGGCGCTATCATTGGCATTTGCAATGGCTTCCAAATTCTGACCGAAATGGGGCTTTTGCCCGGTGTGCTTTTAAAGAACCGCGATGGCAAATTTATCTGTCAGGACGTCGATTTAAAGGTGGAGCCTGGCTCTAGTGTTTATCAGAGAAGCCTTGCTGGCCAAACCCTGCGTATCCCGATTGCTCATGGCGAGGGGCGTTACTTTGTGACGGACGATGAATTGCGCCGTATCAATAGCGAAGGGCAAGTAGTGTTCCGCTATTCCGCAAATGGTCGCGTTGATGAAACAACGAATCCAAACGGCTCGTCAGGCAACATCGCGGGAGTGGTGAGTGCCAACGGCAAGATTCTTGGTATGATGCCACACCCGGAACGTGCGGCAGATCGACTGCTTGGCGGCAGTGATGATGGGCTGGCAGTTTTAAGGGCTTTCGTGGAAAGCCTTTAGAAAATATAGGTAAGCATCCACTCGGGGCGAAGAGAAAGCCCTGGGCGACCAATCAAACAAATTAAGAGATTCACGATCATCGTTGGAGACAGCCTCATGGGACTAGACACCATTCGTTTTCCCGACCCAGGGTCGTTGAATCGCGCGGATTTAATAGCGCGCGATAAGTTGGAATCGGATACCGAACTACTCAAAACTCACAAAATCTCGCCCACCGAATATCAAACCATCTTGAAAATACTAGGTCGTCTCCCCACAATGGCAGAGCTTGGTATTTTTTCAGCGATGTGGAGTGAGCACTGTTCCTATAAATCATCTCGCGTGCATTTAAAGCGTTTACCAACCGAGGGTGAGCAAGTTGTTGTGGGACCCGGTGAGAATGCAGGCATAGTCCGTTTGTCGGGCAAGCTTTGTGCGGCCTTCAAAATGGAAAGTCACAATCATCCGAGCTATATCGAGCCTTACCAGGGTGCAGCCACCGGCGTCGGCGGTATTTTACGCGATGTCTTTTGCATGGGCGCCAGGCCCGTGGCTAACTTGAACTGTCTGCGCTTTGGCCGACGCGAGCACCCACGCACGCATTATCTTTTTGAAAATGTTGTCAAAGGTATCGGTGATTATGGCAACTGTGTGGGCATTCCAACAGTGGCCGGCAATGTTTCCTTTCATGCAAGCTATGACGGTAACTGTCTTGTCAATGCCATGACAGTCGGTCTCATTCACGAAGACCGTATCTTCAAAGGCTATGCGTCTGGTACAGGCAACCTCGTCATTTATGTTGGATCAGCTACTGGTCGCGATGGTATTCATGGTGCGACGATGGCCTCTGATTCCTTCGATTCGAGTGAAGGCAGCAGCTCGCGCACAACCGTTCAGGTTGGCGATCCTTTCGCAGAAAAATTGCTATTAGAAGCTACCTTGGAATTGTTGGATAAAGACCTGGTGATCGGTCTGCAAGATATGGGGGCCGCAGGATTAACCTCATCCTCATTTGAGATGGCAGATCGCGCTGGCAGTGGCCTCTACTTGGACCTTGATCGTGTGCCGGTGCGGGCGCAGAATATGAGTGCCTATGAATTGCTGCTATCAGAATCGCAAGAGCGCATGTTGCTGGTGGTTGCTCCCGAAAAATGGCCTGAAATTGAAGCATGTTTGAATCGTTGGGAGTTGGCCTTTAACGTCATCGGGGTTGTTACCGATTCGGGGCGTGTGCAAATCGGTTATCATGGTCAATTAGAAGTTGATGTGCCTGTGGCTCCACTGGCAGGCATGGCACCAGTTTATGATAGGCCACGCCAGCCGCATACTTTGCTAGCCGAGCAAGAACCGCAACTTCGGCAAAGCCTACTAGAAAAATTGCATGCCCTTGGCACTACGAAGGCCCTAGAAAAGCTCTTACAAGAGACAGGTGCCAAGGATGTGATCTATCAGCAATACGATCATCATATTGGCACTTCCACCGTTTTCGGACCGGAAGCGCAAGGTGCAGGCTTACTTTGGCTACGCTCCGAGTGGAGCAAGGATGAGCCTTATTTAGGACTAGCTGTGGCAGCCTCATGTAATGAGCGCTACTGTGGTGTGAATCCTTTCCTTGGTGGCGCGCATGCCGTGTTAAAGTCAGCGCGCGCGATCACCGCAACCGGTGCTTTGCCTTTGGCGGTTACAGATTGCTTGAACTTTGGTAACCCGGAAGTTCCAGAAGTTATGGAAGAGTTTGCACAGGCTGTCGATGGCATCGGCGAAGCTTGTCGCGAGCTGAACACTCCTGTTGTCAGTGGTAATGTGAGTCTCTACAACACCACAGATGGCAACAGCATTTTGCCGACACCGATGATCGGTATGGTTGGTAAACACAACGATATCCGTCAAGCGACTCCGGCAAGCTTGCAAGGCAGCGACGGTCTTGTTGCCCTGCTAGCACCAAAAAATCCGAGTTTCACCTTCGGTGGCTCGCTTTTAGGCCATGTCCTTGGTGACTCCTCACGTGAAGGTCAGGCGCCAAGCATCAATTGGCCACTTGAACGCCAAGCTATGACAAATATACTCGACTGGATTGCAGCAGGTAAAGTGAAAGCAGCACGTGACGTGGCTGATGGTGGCATTTTGACTTGTTTGATCAAGATGTGTCTTGGTGGTGCAGGCGGCGTGCAAGGTCAACTGGCCGCCGGGAAAAGTCAGGACGAAGCTCATTGCTGGTATTTCGGCGAGTTGGGGCCAGCTTATGTGCTGCAATTTACGAGTTTGAATCAATATGAGCAGGCGCTGCAGAGCTTGCCTCAAGATAGCGATTTGTGCTTGTATCAGATTGGAAAATGTCATAGTGACAGGACTGTGGCAATCGATGGTCTGGACATCTCTCTGGATCAGTTGCAACAGGCTTTTGAGAATTCCTTGCGTTTTTAATGCATGAGTAAAAGGAGCCTCCCTCGATGGCAGGTTTACGCGAAGAATGTGGCGTTGTAGGCGTGATGGGTGATCCCGAAGCGGCCAACTTAATTTATTTAGCCCTGTATGCCCTCCAGCACAGAGGTCAGGAGGCGGCAGGTATTGTGACCTTAAATGAGGAAGGTCAATTTTCCGGACACAAAACTTTCGGCCTCGTAGGTGATGGCTTCGATCGCGATATCCTGGGCAAGCTTGAGGGGTCTGCGGGCATTGGCCACAATCGCTACTCCACCCACGGTGGCAGTCGGATGATCCAGAATATTCAGCCGTTCTCGTTTAAAACTGCGATCGGCAGCGTGGCGATTGCCCATAACGGCAATCTCACTAATGCCGATGTTTTACGACAAAACCTCGAACAAAGCGGCAGTATTTTCCAGTCAACTTCGGATACCGAAGTCTTCATGCATCTTCTCGCGCGAAGTGAGGCGGATACCGTCTTAGAACGCATCGTTGAGACCATGAAAAAAGTCAAAGGCGCGTATTCTTTGACTTTACTGACCAAAGATCGATTATACGCCGTGCGTGATCCCTTCGGTTTTCGTCCACTAGTGATGGGCAGACGCGGTACAGCAGTGGTGATTGCCAGTGAAACCTGTGCTTTAGAGTTGATTGAAGCGGAATTTGAACGGGAAATTTCACCAGGTGAGATCGTAGAAATCTATCGCGACGGCTTTGTCCGCTCGCACTTTCCGATTCCATCGAAGCGCAAAGCATTTTGCTCCTTTGAACCAATTTACTTTGCACGACCTGACAGCCAAATCTTTAACGAAGAAATTTATTCTCTACGGAAAAGAATGGGAGCTGAGCTGGCTCGTGAGTCCCACGTAGATGCTGATGTGGTCATTGCTGTACCGGACTCAGGAGTACCCATGGCTTTGGGTTATGCAAACGCAGTTGGTTTACCGTTGGAGCTCGGCATGGTGCGTAATCACTACGTTGGCAGAACGTTTATCGAACCATCCCAGTCGATTCGCGACTTTGGTGTGAAGCTCAAGCTGAACGCTGTGGCCTCGGCTCTTCGCGGTAAACGCGTGGTAGTGGTCGATGATTCTCTGGTGCGCGGCACGACGTCGGTGAAAATTTTGCGGATGATTCGTAAGGCTGGAGCGACTGAAATTCACATGCGCCTTGGTTCACCGCCAATTACCCACTCTTGTTATTTTGGGGTGGATACGCCAGAGCGAGGCCAACTTTTAGCAGCGCAACGCAGTGTCGAAGAGATCCGTGATTTTATCGGTGCGGATAGTCTGGCTTTCTTAAGTAAAGAAGGCCTGCGTGTGGCTCTCGGTGAAGAAAATGCCAATAATTATTGTTATGGCTGTTTCAGTGGGGATTATCCGGAAGATACTGGCCGTGAGATTGCAACTCAGCCGACGGATCGAACGGGAGGTCCTGGTTTACAAGCTGGCATCAATCATTGATGAAGGCATAACTTAGGACTCGTCGGAATCCCCCCACCACTTTTTCTTTGGTGCGGGGAATTCTTTCTCTAAATATGGCAGACCGTGCTCCATAAGCTTTAAGACGATGGAGGCGCGGGTGACGCGAAATCCTGTCTTTTGGCGAATCCGTTGAGCCATTTCTTCCAAATACTGGTATTGCTCTTCGGTAACCCGCATGGAAAGCATGCGGGATTTTTTTTGGCCTGTTTGGGGCACGGTCAGACTCCAAGCCGAGACGTGTCAAAATCGAAAGTCTCCTTGGTATATCGGATGGAAACAGGATAAATTAAGAGAACTTGCGCTGCATCCTAAGCGGTGTTGTTGAGGAGTCGAAAAGCATTTCATGGATAAAAAAGCAAAACTTAGTGATAAACCGCAGCATAATGATGAGCTTGACTCTTTTGAAGAAGGGCGGGACTACGAATTCAACGAAGACGGTAAGATGGTGTTTACCGCCTACTATTTGAAACGTCGGGGCTATTGCTGTGGCAATGGCTGCCGCCATTGCCCCTATCAGGAAAATCCTGAAATAACGCCAAAAGCTGGTAAAAAACCCAAGCCTTGACCTAAAAAATTAGGATTCGACTTCGCGTCCGTCAGCAGCCTCAAGCTGCAGCTCGAAGCAAGGTTGTAGAGCTTCTTCCGCAGCATCCAGGATATTCGCGATTTGCTCCTTGGTGAACGCTGCCCGCTCAGCAGTTCCTTGAACTTCGAGAAACTTGCCACTTTGTGTCATGACGACGTTCATATCCAAATCAGCCGTGCTATCCTCCTGATAGTCCAGATCGACCATGATTTCGCCATCTCTTAAACCAACCGAAACTGCCGCAACGGAATCAAATAATGGATGGGTGTTCAATTTACCTTTTCGCATCAGCTTATCGAGGGCGATCTTTAAGGCAACATAAGCACCTGTGATCGAGGCTGTTCGGGTGCCACCATCGGCTTGCAAAACATCGCAGTCGACGGTGATGGTGTAGTCTGGGCATTTTGTTAAGTCTATGACACCACGCAAAGAGCGGCCAATTAAGCGTTGAATTTCTTGTGAGCGACCAGAAGGCGCAGGCCTTTCCCGGCGAGATCTAGTCTGCGTCGAGCCTGGTAACATGGAGTACTCAGCTGTTAACCAACCCTGAGCAGGGCTTGCGTTGCGCAGAAAGTTGGGAACCCCATCTTCAATGGAAGCAGTGCAGAGAACTCGGGTTTCCCCGTACTCAATGAGGACACTGCCAGCGGCATTCTTGGTGAAGTTAGGTATGATTCTAATTGGTCTCATTTGACCTTGTGATCGTCCATCGTGTCGTAGCATGCGACTATCCTAATTTTGTGTGAAGGTCGAAAAAACATGTTGAGAGGGATTGTTTAGCGAAGCTGCACATGATTCACAACTTATAATCAGCTTTTAAATTACCAAAAGAGATAAGCAAGGATTAATCCAACCGCTAAAATGACACATCCGACAAGTGTTTGAATCCGTCTTTTTTGATGTAAACCGAATATTGAATTGCCGCCATTCGTATCAGAAATGCCATTATGGCGATTTTTTGCTGTCAGTGGTGATTCGTCAGAAAAGATATAAGGCTTCGAGCTACTCAGCCTGTCGGATACCTCACGTAAGGCATCTTCACTCATATGGTGTTGACTTTGTGGGTCATGAGGCATCATCTGATTCACGGTCGGCTCGTCACCAAAAACCGTCTTTGCGAATCTATGGGGAGCGGGTTTAGCATCAGGAAAGGCCTCGTCGATAGCCTGGTGTGTGGTCACCAGAATGCGCGAGACCATCGCTTCATGCTCGGCCGGGACAAATTCGAATACCCGTTTCATGCAGCCTCCACTTTATTGAGAGTGAACAGCTTTACAAGCTGGTTTCCAGACTTGGTTGGCCGTGACATTTTTTATACTTCTTACCAGAACCACAGGGGCAAGGATCGTTCCGACCAACTTTTTGCCCTTCCCTGCGGATGGTTTCAATTTTATTGCCGGCATCCGTAGGCGGTGCAGAGCGAGAACCATGATAAATCATACCATCATCACTAGCATGAGAACCACTGCTTGCCCGACCGTTAGCTGTCGGGGTACGGTCCATTGCACTTGGTGCTTCAGGGTGGTTGAAGTTCAATTTGCTTGAATCAGGCTCGGCAACTTCCGGTACGTGTCCCGTTTGTACTTGTGGAGGTGGCATGCGAACCAAAGCCATCGTCGTTTCATCTTCAATGCGGACCATCAGACTTTCAAACAATTTGTAGGCTTCTCGCTTGTATTCTTGCAAAGGATCGCGTTGACCATAACCACGTAAGCGAACATTATCCTGGAGCTGTTCCATAGATCGCAAGTGGTCTTTCCAGGACTGATCCATGATTTGCAAGTAAACAAAGGCTTCCACTTTTTTCATCAGCTCGGCACCAACTTTTTCGTTTTTTTGTTGGTACAGCTGTATGATTTGTTCCTTTACCAAATCGACAATTGCCTCAACGCTCAGATCGTCACGATCAAGACTCTCCAGGTCGATATCGTTATGAAACTCGTTTTTCAGATCTTGGCGTAGAGCGTTTAAATCCCAATTTGCTTGATTGGTGGTCTCTGGACTGTGTTTGGCGACGGTGGCTTCTGCCAGACCATGGATGGCATCTTTCATAAAATCAAGATCGACTTTGCCTTCCAGAATCTGGCGGCGGCGGCCGTAGATGACCTGTCTTTGCTGATTCATGACATCATCATATTCCAAGACGTGCTTACGACTGGAAAAGTTTTGCTCTTCGATGCGGCGCTGAGCTTTTTCGACAGCTCGGGTCACCATGGGCGAAACGATGGATTCACCCTCTTTCATCCCAAGTCGGCCCATGATCGCCGACAAGCGATCAGAAGCGAAAATGCGCATCAAATCGTCTTCCAGCGAGAGGAAGAACTTGGTACGGCCGGGGTCACCCTGACGACCGGAACGACCACGCAGCTGGTTGTCGATACGTCGTGACTCATGTCGTTCCGTACCGATGACAAATAAACCACCAAGCTCGCGTACACCTGGACCCAATACAATGTCAGTACCGCGGCCAGCCATGTTTGTTGAAATGGTGACATTCCCTGCGTGACCGGCATTGGCGATGATTGACGCTTCCCTGCCGTGGTTTTTCGCATTGAGAATTTCATGGGGTACTTGGCGTTTGGTCAGTAGTCGCGACAAGAGCTCTGACTTTTCAACAGATACCGTACCTACCAGTACGGGCTGCCCTTTTTTCTGCGCCTTTTGGATTTCGTCAGCGATGATATTAAATTTTTCGGCGCTGGTACGATAGATCTCATCCTGCTCATCATCTCGAATCAATTGTTTATTCGTTGGGATGACGACCACATCGAGGTTGTAGATTTTTTTAAACTCAACGGCTTCTGTATCTGCAGTACCAGTCATACCAGAGAGTTTTCCGTAGAGGCGGAAATAATTTTGAAAGGTGATGGATGCTAATACTTGCGTTTCATTTTCTACCGGCAAGTGTTCTTTGGCTTCCAAAGCGCCGTGCAAACCATCACTATAGCGACGACCTGGCATGAGGCGGCCGGTAAACTCATCGACGATGATCACTTTGTTTTCGCGGACCACATAATCGACATCCTTTTTGAAAAGAATGTGGGCTTTAAGTGCTTGTTGTACGTGGTGCAGGTACTCGATGTTTGCAGGATCATAAAGGTTTTCGACTTTCAGTCGTTTTTCCATTTTGTTGATGCCGTCATCAGTCAGTGTGACTGTTCTCGACTTTTCATCAACCATGTAATCGCTATCTTTTTGCATACCAGGCAGCGCTGCATTGACCTGAACATACAACTCAGTTTTCGTTTCTGCTGGGCCGGAAATGATAAGCGGTGTCCGCGCCTCGTCGATTAGGATGGAGTCCACTTCGTCGACGATACAGTAGTGGTGGTCACGTTGGACATAACGCGACAGATCCGTTTTCATATTGTCGCGCAAGTAGTCGAAGCCAAACTCGTTATTGGTACCATAGGTGATGTCGGAGTGGTAAGCGGCGCGTCTTTCTGTATCACTTAAGCCATGAACGATCAAGCCCGTGCTAAGGCCCATAAAACCGTAAAGTTTGCCCATCTGCTCCGCATCCCGTTGGGCCAGGTAGTCGTTAACTGTGACGACATGGGCACCCTTGCCAGTAATGGCTGCAAGATAAACAGGCAAAGTTGCGGTGAGAGTCTTACCTTCACCTGTTTTCATTTCTGCTATTTTGCCTTCAAATAAAGTCATGCCACCGATCATTTGAACATCAAAGTGACGCATATTAAGGGTGCGCTGTGAGGCTTCGCGGACAGCAGCAAATGCTTCAGGCATGATACTTTCGAGGGATTCACCTTTTTCGTAACGGGCTTTGAATTCGGCTGTTTTGGCCCGCAATTGCTCGTCAGAAAGGCTTTTCACCTTCGATTCAAGTTGGTTGATCTGATCAACAATAGTCTGATATCGCTTTATTTCACGGTCGTTTTTCGTGCCAAATATCTTGCGAGCCAACTGTATCATAAGCCTGTTATTCCTTCGTTTGCGGAGCGATAGTCTCTTGTTTGCGCTTGTTTGATGCGCAAATAAGACTTATTCGAGGGTCTAGTATAACGGTAGTACCAAGACAGGAAAACCATTTATTCCGTCCGTCCTAGCTTTCGTGCTGTTATAGTAGAATACTAAGAATGATGAAAGGAAGGTGAACTAAGACCCCATCAATTGAGGTCTAGCATAAATTTTTTCGGATCGACATTGCGACCGTTCACTAAGACCTCGTAATGTAAGTGAGGTCCAGTGGTACGGCCTGTCATACCAACCGTAGCAATTTGTTCACCACGTTTAATGCGTTGTCCTGGTTGCACCATATTCTGGGCATTATGACCGTAGCGCGATACGACACCATATCCGTGCGCGACCATCACAAAATTTCCGTAGCCCGACTTGCCTCCAGAAAAGATGACGACACCATCAGCCGGAGCATAGATCGGTGTACCGATCGGAGAGGCGACATCAATACCACGGTGCCAACTACGCTCGCCAGTAAAAGGCGAAATGCGAGGACCAAATCCAGAAGTAATCCAACCATCAACTGGACTCGCCGATGGAACCGAGGAAAGGAGAGAGCGTTGCTGGCTCAACTCGGAGAGCAGTTTTTGTAGATGCAGGGCATTTTGATTGGCTTGGTTACCAATATTTTGAATGCGATCAAAAACCGAGCGAAAGACAAGTTTATCCAAGTCGATGCCCAGTGGGATATTCTTTTTCAATGGAGTCGCCGTTTGCTGGCGTTTTGCGGTTTGATACTCTTCCGGTGATAGGGGACCAATGCCGGTTTGCTGACTAACTTTTTCAACTTTAAGGTTCGTCAAATCGCCAAGCTTTATGCTGTAGTCTTGAACTCTTTTGAGTGAGTTGCGAACTTCTTCCAGGTTTGACATCAAAAGTCGGGCTTCGCCTTTTAAGCCTTCGTTTTCAGTCAGAATTTGCCGATAAGAAGCGCGTAAGCTTCGCAGCTCAATATAGTCAAACATGAGATAAGCCATACCAGAAATGAAAAATAACGAACCTAGCAAAAGGCTCTTCAGCATGATCTTGGGAACTTGCAGTTGCTTTGTTTGAGTCGCATTTTCCGGGATTACCAGAATCGTCAGTTTTTTCATAGACCCATTCTCTCCGCTTGTTTCAACGTACTTCAATCAATATCGCTGTGATATTGTCTTCGCCGCCTCGCTCGTTTGATAAACGCACCATGGCATCGACGGCTGCAAGTCCCAGCTTGCTGGAGATTTGCGAAATCTCGGCATCAGTTATCTTGCCATGCAGTCCATCACTGCACAAAAGCATCAGATCACCTGCCTTTAGCAAGACACAGCTGGTATCGACATCTTCTTCTTCTTGATAGCCGACACTTCGGGTGATGACATTCTTTAAATGATGAACTTCCGCTTCCTCCCTTGTCAGGATGCCGGCACGAACCTGCTCATTGACAAGGGAGTGGTCAAACGTCAGTTGATAGATGAAGCCGCTACGCATCAGGTAGAGGCGACTATCTCCAACATGAGCCCAATAGGCGTAGTTATCAATAATTTTAACAGCTGTGGCCGTCGTGCCCATACCCCTCAAAGAAGGGTCCTCTAAAGAATGCTCATAAATACGGGCGGACGCATAATTGATCGAAGCTGCAAGTATATTGAGTATCGCTGGCTGCGGATGGGACTGTTGATCAGTTGACTGGAAGCCAAGGAGTTGAGTGCTGATCTGTTCCCGAACTTGCTCAATGGCAATTCGACTTGCAATCTCGCCGCCGGCATGACCACCCATACCGTCGGCTACAATATAAAGTCCGATATCATCGTCGACGAGGAACGCATCTTGGTTTGCCGATCTGACTCGACCGACATCCGTTTGCCCCATGCCCTTGGTTATGATTTTCTTCAAGGGAACGACCCCATTTGCCAAAGTATCCAACGTACAACACCATTCTCCACTACTTAGCCATTATCGGAGTGTTGCCTCTAAGCTTTAGGTCTCGAACCGCTTCCGGAAAAAAATGAGTCTCCCCGAAAAAAATCAAAGATTACCGATAATTGCGTCAGTAAATGGTTGGGTGCTCAGGCTACCCCCTAAATCTTTTGTGCGAGTCTCGGGATTTGCAAGGGTTTTCCGCAGGGCCCGCTGAACCCTTTCCGAACACTCTTTCATATCCAGATGATCGAGCATCATGATGGCGCTCAATAAGAGGGCTGTAGGATTTGCAAGTCCTTTTCCGGCGATATCAGGAGCTGAACCATGAGCAGCTTCAAAAATACACTGCTTGTCGCCTAAGTTGGCACCAGCTGCGAGACCAAGGCCGCCGATCAATCCTGCCGCCAGATCAGAAAGGATGTCGCCGTAGAGATTTTCTGTGACGATAACATCAAATTGCTCTGGTTTTGTGACCATCTGCATACAGCAATTATCAACAATCATTTCATCCATTTGGATATCAGTGTATTCAGCTGCTATTTTGCGTATAGATTCGAGAAAAAGCCCATCTGTAAATTTCATGATGTTGGCTTTGTGAACCGCTGTAACCTTTTTCCGCCCTAGCTTGCGGGCCATTTCAAAGGCATGACGACCGATCCGCTCCGAAGCTTCTGCAGTAATCAGTTTAATCCCCTGAGCTACGCCATCTGACACTTTATATTCGATACCTTTATAAAGATCTTCGGTGTTTTCCCGGACAATAATCATGTCCACGTTTTCAAAGCGTGATGGTAAGCCAGGAATCGTTTTTACCGGCCTGACATTGGCATAGAGCTTAAACATCTGACGCATAGAGACATTGATGGAACGATGACCGCCACCTACTGGCGTGGTAGTTGGGCCTTTCAGAGCGATGCGATTTTGATTGATGCTATCGATAAAGTCTTGCGGGATCAAAGTGCCGGTTTTTTCATATGCGGGAAGTCCGATTTCAATTTCTTCCCATTCAATGCCGCTATCAGCAGCTGCAAGAATCTGTTGAACGCTTTTTGTGATCTCTGGGCCAATACCGTCACCAGGTGCCACCGTTATTTTTCTCATACTTTCACTCCGATCTTGAATTCCTCAAAGGATTGATCTCTATAGCCAAAAGGTCGGAGCTTGGCAAGTGGTCAATCCGTCTTTTATTCTAAGTTCAATCGACTTGATTCTGTGCCATCATGATAGTCAGTGCGGCCAGCGCGCTATCAATTTCCTGCCTATAGACCATTGGCACCAAGTCTGAAAACGGCACGAGTACTATTTCTAAATGTTCGTTTTCATCAGGAAAATGCTCGCGTTTTTTGGGTATGACACAGTTTTTGGCCAGAAACATATGTAAGGTGTTTGCCATTATTGCTGGATTGGGATTGATTTGACCAATTCTTGTCAGCTTGGCACACCGGTACCCGGTTTCTTCTTCTAGCTCACGCTTTGCAGCAAGTTCCAATTCTTCGTTAGCATCGACCATGCCGCCCGGTATTTCAAGAGTTTCACGCAACGAACCTGCGCGACTTTGTCTGATCAAAATTGCTTTTTTGTCTTCGGTCAAAGCGAGGATATTGACCCAATCCGGCGAACTTAGGCGATGATACGGGTGGGAAAGTGGTTTTCCCGTGATTCGATCGATCAGCTCAAGTGCCTCTACCGTAAAAGGAACAGTGCGAAGCAGTTCTTTTTTGTGTTTTAGTTCCCATCTCATATTAAGCCTTTGTTGCGAATGCTAGTTTACAGATGACGACAGGCTTTTTAACAAAGATGCGGGTGAGGTCACGACGGATTTCACGTCGGATCGTTTCATTCAGCTCGTCTTCCTGAGCTGCACCCAATTTAATTTGGCCTTGCAGCAGTTGTGTAATTTTCTTTGCAGCCTGTTCACGCCAAGTTTCATATTCGAGTTCATCGGCGAAGGGGATGCCCATTGACTCCATATGAACTTCAGTTTTCAGTTCACGATCCACTTGTAAAACATAGCCTGTGATCAAAAGCATACCTGAATCGCCAATGCGAAGCCTAGTACGCAGATTTTCATAGCTCATGGGACGTCGCGACCAGGAATCAATAAATAAGCGCTCTAATTCAAAATCCCCGAGGTGCTGCAGCCCTGAGGAGTTTAAACGCAGGACGCAGCCATTGCGCACCTTTTGCGCCTTTGCTGCCGGCAAAAGGCTGCTGTTGGCTAATAGTTGGGTAAAGGTACCATGTACAGGTATGTAGTACTTAGGCTTAAGCGCCTCACCAAGTACTTGCAAATCTTCTTGGTAGGCGTGACCACTGACATGAATATCAGGGTGGTCATAGCTCGTTAAAACTTCGACTTCCCGATCGTGACAATGGCTCATTAAGCTGAAGACACTCTTTTCATTGCCGGGAATGATCCGTGATGAAAGGATTAATGAATCCCCTGTTTGTAATCGAATCTGTGGGTGTTCGTCTTGAACAATGCGCCGTAAAGCGGAACGATTTTCGAACTGACTGCCGCTTGCTAAAACCAGAACCTCATGTCGCTGATATTGAGAAAATGCCTCGGCTTCAATAAATAATCCAGGTTTTGGCTCATAAAGCCCGAGTTCAGTGGCAATATCAAAGCATTTTTGGATGCCGGCACCGCATGGTAAAACTTTTCTACCAAGACGTTTGGCAACGCCGACAATCGTCTTCAATCGCCAAAAGTTACTGGAAAATGTTGTGAAGACAACGAGCTTGTTTGCTGCAGCAATCAATTTTTCAAGTGGTTCAATGACCATTTGCTCGCCCGGGCAAAAGCCAGTCTTCGTCGCGTTGGTGCTATCGGCAACCAAAAGATCGATGCCGCTGGCGGCAGCCTGCTTGATGAGTTCCCAGTCGGGACCTTTTTCATACAGTGGACTAGGATCCATCTTAAAATCGCCCGTATGATATATCTGATAGGGACCGGCTGTGATCCAAAGGCTGCAACACATCGGGATGGAGTGCGGTTTATGAATCCAATGCGCAGAAAGTTCGCCGAACTTAATATGGTCACCCGCACGTACCAAACGAATGTCATAGTTTTCGAGACTCATCTGAGCTCGAGCCATGCGATCCTTAAGGATTTCCAAGGTCCAAGCGGTCAGATAAACTGGAGCGGGCCACTTTTTTAGAAAGTAGGGGAGGGCGCCGACATGGTCTTCGTGTCCATGCGTGATGAGATAATGCGCTACGCCACCATATAAGTCAATGATTTCATCGACTTTTGGGATGTGGGCATCGACTCCAAGTTCATAGTCTTCAGCGAAGGCAAGTCCGCAGTCGACCATGTTCAATTTTCCCTGATGAATATAAAAGGTCATGTTCATGCCGAATTCACCGCAGCCACCGATAAAGATGGTATCGAGCGCGTCGGCAGGTGCAGATTTAAGTTGAGTGACGAGTTCAGTCATAAGGGGCTTTCTTTTTGTCGTTCTAATTTGACCACCATGGCCCTAACATGTTTAAGCCACTGTCGAAAGTCTTATATTATGGCAAGCTACTTTTCTTCAACCCCTGGCAGGTGCAAAGTGAAACGGATATTGGATTTGCACGCTACCCCGCCTTGGCCGGGGAAAAGGCCAGCGTGCGATTTTTTGCTGGACCAAGCGAATCATACGCCGATCGTTAATACTGCTATCCAGGAGTTCCAGATCAGAGCTGCGACCCCGAATCCAAGCGCCATTGCCATTCCATTTTGCCGCTTAAATTCTGGTTACGTCGTAAGGCCAGCTCAAAACAAAGTTGTAACTCAAATCGATGTTTCTCGATGAGTTGTTTGACGAGATGCGGTTCAATTTCACCAAGCAGTGGCTCTTTGATAATCTGTGGTCTTCTGGCATCAAATTCCGAGGCATTGAGAAGTGCTAACTTTTGATTTAAGTCTTGCCAGTGATCATACTTTAAAAAAGACAGAACCTGACTTTTCTCTGCAATGGTGATCGGCGAGGCATTCTCTGGAGTCAAAAATGTGAGTGGCTCACGAAATTGCTTCATTCTTTCCTGATGAAAGGCCGAATATTTTGCCATACCCTGTACTTGGCGATACATTGCCTGCTCACGAGATCTTAGGCTTTTAATTCCAGTAGCGTTGGAGGATTGCTTTGCATTTTGCTTTGGCAATTTGCGATATAATTCATAATCATATTCGCTTTCTCGCTTAAAGCTTTGTGTCGTCGCAATCCGGCTTTGTAAACTCATTTCAAAATTTTGATGCAGAATTTCGATTTTATCTTTAACTCTCAACAGACTTCCTTGAAAGCTTTCACCATGAACGGTCGGTATTCGTAAAACGGCTGAGGCCTGTTTTGCAAGAAATTGTTCCTCATTAGACTTTTGCTGATCCAGTAATCCTTGAATTTTTAAATGATGATCCTGATATATTTCCTGATAACGATCATAGGTATTGCGGAAAATGACTGAATTCCAGTTTACAGGGAAATTCATAATCGTTGCTGCAAAGTTTTTATAAAAGCGAAACGCAGAGCCAATGACATTGTTACGCTGGTACTGATTTTGTAAGGCTTCTGGTAGATGAGTCAGGTGCATGGGATGAATAAATGGCAGAGTATACTCCGGGCGAAGATGTGTAACGTCTGTAGGTCTATCATCGGGCCGATTCAAAAAGCCGTAGAGAATGCCGCCAAAGATCCAAAGACTTGCCACTAATGAAACCAACAATATCTTTCTTTCGAGTGATGTCGCGAACCAAATACCAAACAATGATGCATGATATTCTCGACTTGGTCTTGCTAGCTCCTTCTTTTTGGGACGTTCTTTACCAATACGTATGAGGATACGGAGATCATTATAGGCGATGCTTCCATAGTCGCCCTCTTTCATAATGTGAGTATAATTCGTTCGCTGGTTGGAGCTGATTTCTTCGATTTTACCATTATAAGTCGTAAAACCTTCCCAATTGGGATCAAGGTCAACCTCCGCACCGCGGCGAGTGATGTTGATGAGTTGAATATCGGTTGGCAATGGATAGAATGGTGCGGTTAATTCACTCTCAGGGTTGGATGATAGAAAAATTTTACCTGGCTTATGAAATGGACGATTCGTTTGCGAAAGAAGTTCTCCGTTTTGCAGGACTTCCACAAAGACCAATGTTTCCAAATTTTTTTTGCTTCGTGTTGCCATAGAAACCAGTTGCTCTAATAAACAAATGTTTAACGGTGTATGATCCTGGTCTCGAAACCGTATCGGGAAATCCGAGCTTCAGCCAGGGCGTAGATCACTGGTCGCAGATGCCCATAGCGCAGCCTTTGATCGACGGCAATAACGGCAGTTGACTGAGTGAGATTCGGTTCAAGTTTCATGGCTGTTCCATAAATTTCTTTTTGCACTCTAACCTTTAGGTATTTAACTAGGGGATCGATATCTTTCGCTTGATTAGAATCGATGTCCCAAGAAAACTTTTTTCGATCAGAAGTGACGACATGAATATGATGCCCGTCCTGATAAACTCCTAACCAAATGCCGCCATCTCTTTGTCTTGGCGCTTCAAATGGAATAACATCAACCCTTGCGCCTAAACGTGGATTCAAATCCGTTAGTAGATGACCGCCCAAAATTAACACTAACGTAAAGCCGATCATTGCCGGGAATGGATACCAGTATAGGGGTTCTGATAGGCGCTCTTTCATTTTCAAAATCGCCAGAACCCAAGGTCGATCATCTGCATGTTGGCGTCTCAATCGAGGCCTCCGGCTAATATGATTCGAGAAAACAACGGTGATTTTTGCAGGCCTGCCAATACCTGAATCACGATGGGGCTAGGAATTCCACCTGATGGTAAAAAAATTAATATACCATTCGAAAATTTCTTTTGATTGTTTTCCCGCATAAACAGCCATTTTTCCATGTCTTGCAAAAGTTTCGTGATATCAGGAGCTCCATCATCATGGCGAACAAGATATTTATTGCGTACTTCAGCGAAACTTGTGGTGAATGCAGACACCTCACCAAAATAGAAGCCGTTGGCAGTTAAAATGACAAGTGGAGTATGATCATTGATGGAATTTTGGGCCTCTTCCCGAAACCTAGCATAACTAGGGTCAATAATTGGTTCAGACACAACCGGAATTTCAGCGGCTACGAGTCCATAAATTCCAGCAGTGGAAATAGCTCGCAGCATAAATGATAGAAGCACCATAAGGCCCATACAGGCCAAAATCATGATCGGAAGATACCATATGACGTTAGATAATCTCTTCTTCGTCCTTAATATCTTCAACGGAAGCGTCGTCGAAGCTATCATCTTCTTCCTCTGGCGTGGGTTCAGGTTCTTCTACGTCATCATCACTAGCGTCTCTGGCAACTGACGCTGGTGCAGACTCAATGGGATTTGCGGTAACATAGGTTGCAACTTCGTTCGGTGCTAGGAGGTTTACTAGAACAGATACACCATAGTGAATTCGTTCTGTTATTTTTATCGCCAAGCCACGTAATAGTTGGTGGCAAGTGAGAAAAATCATACTAATCAATAGACCCATAGATGTTGGATTGAGTGAACCGGCGATGCCGTTAGCTAAGCGGGCTTGTTTTTCACTGGTATCCAGAATTTCAATGGAATCAAAGGCACTCCAAAGGCCATCTATGGTACCCAGTACACCTGTCAATAAAATCAGGGTGGCAAGAGCCGGTAAAATGGAAATTCTGGTTTCCAGCTTGGGTAAAAAATCGATGGTCTCTTCTTCAATAACACCACGAACAGAGGAAGGATCACGTTCGACAGCTTCAATAGCCTTCAAGCTAATGGCAGGGAGTGAAGTTGTCGAAGCATTTTTACAGATACTAACAGCACGGTCCAAATCTTCAGCCTGTACCGAGCGACGCAAATTGCTTAGAAATTTTGTAAAATCTAAGTTGTAGACCAATTGCAACATAATAAATCTTTCGAGCAGAATCACACAGCCAATGAATCCAAAGATGAGTATGGTCAAAAGATAAGGGTTACCTTGCTGCAAACTAACGGCAAGCTGGCTCCACATAAGAGCATGCTCCTTTCTCTGACGGTGGTCTTTGCTGAATGATGAGGGGCGCAGATTGTAATAAAAAGAGCTTAAAGTGCGCACATCATCCAAAGAAAATTGGTCCTGTGTTCATGATAGCAGAACTAGTCCGAGGGGAATAAGGGGCTGTCAATATATTGGCGAAATTATGATTACGGTTTTTCCAGCTTAGTAAGTTCCGTCGTTTGTACCTCTTCGGGTAACTCAGTATTTTGCGTGCTGGTTTTAAGAGAAAGTGTGCCTTTATCATGAGCTCTGGCGAAAGCTTTGAGAATTTCGGGATCAAACAGTTCTGCTTCCTCGTGTAATCGCTCCATGGCTTCATCCTGATCCATAAAGCCTGAATAGGCCCGTCCGGAAACCATAGCATCATAAACGTCTGCTAGGGCAACGATGCGGCCAAAAAAGGGAATTTCTTCTCCGGCAAGACCTTCTGGATATCCTGTGCCGTCCCACTTTTCATGATGGTATTTTACACCAGAAATGATTCTCTGTGAGTTTGGTAAGTGGGAAATGATGTCCGCACCAATAGTTGGATGAAGTTTCATTTCCGCATACTCTTCTGCACTAAGCATGGACGCTTTCTTGAGTATCGCATCGGGAATTCCGACTTTGCCAATATCATGGCACAGTGAACTGATCATCAATAGCTTTTTGATTTCCCGATTGAGTTTTAACTCGTCGGCTATGGCAATACAATAGTTGGAAACCCTTTCGGAATGTCCTCTGGTATAAGTGTCTTTGGCCTCAACAGTCGAGATAATGGTATCCATAATGCCAACCAACCAGGAGTCCAATTCTTTGCGTAACAACATCGATTCGAGAATGGGGGAGGCACGATTGAGAAGGGCTTGGGTTGATTCCAACTCGATTTGTTGAAACATATCTTTGCCCAAATCGAACTCAATGTGGATCAAGGCAACCATGTTGTCATTGTGAGTGACGGGTAAGACCAGCCTTGTTAGTGGTGAAGATTGATTTTGTGTAGGATGCATCAAGATACCTTGTTTTCTTGCAATTGCATCTTCGAAGGCCTTTTGATTCAATTGAAACGGTTTTTCCAGCTGAAAGGTTTTTTGTGCATAGGGTACAAGTGAGCGACTTTTTTCCGACCAGATAAAAAGTGCTGCGCGGGCACTTTGCGGCAGCATTTTGCCAAGGCTTTTTAGTAGAGTACTACACGCTTCACTAAGGTCTTTGATGACCATGAGGTTGGAGTGAAAATTAAAGACATCCTTGATTGCTTTATCATGACCCAAAACATTATTGGCTAGAACCATAGGGTCTAGGCGAATGGCGTGTTTTAGAGCAATTTGTTTGTTTTCTAGATCAATGCCGATTGGGCCACTGATTCCAACTTTCTTATCAATCGTGATATCGAAGCTGACAAGATCAGTCGCGATGTGAACGTCGTCATCTGGAGCAAAGAATACCAACTCTGTACTGCCAATAAGAATTTTATCGCCACTCACGATAGTGGTATTAATGACCCGATCACCATTTACAAAGGTACCATTGCGCGAATCGAGGTCTTCGAGAATGAAAAGTCGACCACGGCGTTTGATTTTTATATGGTTGCGGGAGGCTTCAGAATCGCGAACGATGACATCACTGCTCGGATCACGGCCGATCGAGATAGGAAAGTCTTTAATTTCAATGCGCTTACCAGCGTCTTTACCGCGCTCAATTGCAAGAAAAGTCATGATACAGAAGCTACTCCGTAAAGAAGGATGAAGCTCTTATCGGAAACTTTTGAGGAAATGTTTAGTGCCTAAAGTTTTGACAGCAGCAGCCGAAAAAATCATACAGGAGATCAGAGTGTCAGTGGAGGTTTGTATGCAAGTTAGGCAATATCTTGGCGGGATTTTAATCATTTCAGCAAGTTTCCAAACGCTTGCCATGGCTGATACATTACCACCGATAGGCTCACGACTCTATGAAGTGAATAATGGGGAAAGCGACAAGCGACTCAACCCAGTGAAAATAGTGCCAAGTAATCAGCCTCAAAGCATAAAGTCTAATTATATGCGTGATCCCCGAGTTCCAATTGTGCAGCAGCCAGCTGCCGTCCGCAAGCCTGCGCCCGATCCCAAGCCGCAAAAGCCAAGCTACCGCGAGTCCAAGCTCAGCTTCTCAGCATTGGCTGTGGATGGACGCTATACGACCCCAAGAGTCAATTTTGCGGACCGTAGATTGCCTGTCGATCAGGCAGAAGAAAGGCTAGACTTTGATTTTCTTGATCGACTGTTGGAAACTGCTCGTAGGCAGGAAGCATTACTTTCATCCCCCAACCCGTGAATCGCTCAGATCCCCCCTCGGTTTGGCGCAGAAAGAAAGTCCAAGCCCGCCCTTTCCCGTTTTTTTCACCGGCCGCATTCGCTATTTTGTTTGGATTGTGCTGTAGTGTTTAAGTATCAATATCTGGCCACACGGTCAATTAAAAATTTAATGAAAATCAGTTCATCCTTTTGAGCGGACGGGAAACTTGGAAGAGTTTATTGAAATTATTAGAAAAGTTGATGTTCAGTGGCTCACCTTTGTCAATCATGGCCTAAGGCATTCATGGCTTGATCAGGCCATGATCTTAATTTCAGAGCGACGTTTTTGGATAACGGTGACGCTTTTTTGGCTAGGTTTGGCGGTGTATAAGAGGAATTTTCGCCTGGTAAAACACATCTTTTTTGCTGCTGCTGTGCTTGGACTTGCTGATTTCATCGCCGCCCAAGGCCTTAAACCCTATTTTGGCAGGCCACGACCCTGTCATACTCATTCTTTTGTCCGTATTGTCCAGGGCTGTTCGGGCTACTTCGGCTTTCCCTCGAATCATGCAACTAATGGCATGGTTGTGGCAACAATTATGATATATCTGCGCAGTTTTAGCTTTGGTGTTTTTATATTGATGGCCTCAATCGCTGTGGGCTTTTCACGCATCTACTTAGGTGTGCACTATCCAATGGACATCTTGTTTGGCTTTATCTTTGGTTCATCTGTAGCTTTGCTTTGTATCGTCATCGGTCAAAGATTTTGGCGATTTTTAGACCGATCACCGCTTGGTGATCGGTCCCTCAGATGAGAAAAGGTGGCTCAATAGGTAAATTAGGAATTAATGCTCGTCGGGAAAAAACTTCTTACTTTCTTCCGCATGTTGTCGCAACAACGGTGCTGGCTCAAAGCGTTTGCCATATTTATCAGCAAGTCCTGAAAGCCGATCGACGATAATCTTGGCACCAATATGATCGACATATTTGAAAGGGCCACCCCAAAATGGCGGGAAGCCTAAGCCAAATACAGCCCCAACATCGCCATCATAAGCGTTCGCCAGGATACCTTCTTCCAGGCAACGTACAGATTCATTAATGAAAATGAGGGCGCAGCGATCAACGATTTCGTCCTCATCCATAGACTGCTCTTGCCAATCAGACATCAAGCTATAAATGGATTCGTCTGGCTCGCCTTTTAAGCCATTTTCATACTCATAAAAGCCCTTGCTGTTTTTGCGGCCAAGTCGGCCAGACTCTTTGATCGCATCCAAGCCTTTGGGAACCAGGACTCGATCGGCGAAGGCTTTTTTCATCGTGTCAAGAACGTGGGAGCCAACGTCGATGCCGACTTCATCCATCAAAGTCACAGGACCCACAGGGAAGCCAAAACTTGTCAGTGCACTATCGATGTTTTCGATGCGACAACCTTCCTCCAGTATCATCGCTGCTTCCGCCAAAAAGAAGGCCAGGGCTCGAGTCGTATAAAAACCAGGACTGTCTTTCACGATGATGGTTTGCTTGCCCATGGCCTGGCCAAGTTCAAAGGCTCTTGCCACGGCCCAGTCGGCTGTTTTGTCGGTTATGATGATTTCAAGCAGTGGCATTTTTTCCACCGGCGAGAAAAAGTGCATACCGAGTACGCGCTCAGGGTGCTTGGCTTCGGCAGCAATGTCGCCAATGGGTAGGGCCGAGGTATTGCTGGCAAAAATGAGGCGCTCATGAGCCAGACCTTCGATTTCAGCAAGGATTTTTCGCTTCAGATTGAGGTCTTCAAAAACAGCTTCAATGACGATATCGGTTGCCTTAAAGCCGGTTGTATTCAAACCTGGAGAGACGTGCGCCATTTTTTGATCTAATTCGAAGGATTTTATGCGGCCGCGCTGGGCTTTTTTCTCAAAGTACTTGTAGGCACTTTTCATAGCTCGCTGCGTCGCATCTTTATTGGGATCTGATAGGCGGACATGAATATTGCGATCAGCCAGAACTGTGGCAATCCCAGCTCCCATAAAGCCTGAGCCAATGACTCCGACGGAACTGGTTTTTTGCTTGCCAAAAACATCTATACCAGCTTTGTCGTAGGGGCTTTTTTTGGCTTGTGTTGTGGCATGGAACAGATGGATCAGGCTGCGCGATTCCTTTGTCTGGGAAAGCTCACCAAATAACTTCGCTTCGAGCTCCAGACCTTTTTCCAGCTTTTTGTCAAAGCCATCAAAAACGGCCGTCAGAGCTTTATATGCAGCAGGATAAAAACCTTTGGTGTTTTTTTCGACCATTTCGCGGGCTTTTTTCTCCATTACGCGGCGGCCGATCGGATTGCTCTCGGTAGCCAGTCTGGGCAGCTCTTTGCCTAGATTCTTGGCGGAGAATCCACGTTTTGCCGACTCACGTTGCTTGTGAGCATACTCAAGAGCCACACGTTGCAGGAGGTTTGGGTGAACACAATCATCTGCCAGTCCGACTTTCACGGCTTTTTTTCCTGAAAGCCGCTTGCCGGTCAAAATCAAATCGAGTGCTGTTTGAATGCCGATCAATCGAGGTGCCCGTTGCGTTCCACCTGCGCCAGGTATGAGACCCAATTGGATTTCAGGAAAGCCCAATTTTGCGTCTTCCGTAGCCACTCGCCAGTCACAGGCAAGGGCAAGCTCCAGGCCGCCACCGAGGCATTGGCCATTGATTGCGGCAACAGTAGGAAAGGGGAGATTATCCAACTTATTGAGAATTCCCTGCATTTTCAGCGAGCCGTCGCGCGTTTCCTCAGCAGAATTGAATTCGGCGATTTCATTGATGTTGGCTCCGACAATAAAGTCCTTCTTAGCACTTTGAAAGACCAAGCCTTTGACTTCTGTATTGTCGGTTAACTCATCAAGGATATCATTTAGCTCTCTCAATGGCGCCTCGCCCAGTGTGTTTACGGGCTTGGTTTCATGGCCAAATATTAAAATACGGATATTGTCTTCTGTCGTTTCGGATCGAAAGTATTCACTCACGTCAGCTCTCCTTTTGTTCATGCCATGCGTTCAATTAACATCGCACCGGCCATTCCGCCTGCTGCGCAAATGGCGATCAGCCCCATATTTTTATCTCGTCGTATCAGCTCGTTGGAAATGGTCGTGACCAATCGAGCGCCGGTTGCGCCGAATGGATGGCCTATAGCGATGGCTCCGCCATTCACATTCAACTTTTCTTCGGGGATGGCACCAAAAGCACTACTGTCACCGAAGTAGCGCTCACAAAACTCTGCTGACTCCATCGATCGTAGGCAGCTTAACACCTGAGCAGCAAAGGCCTCGTGAATTTCGAAAAGATCAACATCGGCGAGCGTCATACCGTTATTTTTTAACAGTAGTGGGATCGCTATGGCAGGGCCAATCAAGAGCTGTTCCTTTGGATCAACGCCAACAAATAAAAAATCTTTGATGCGTGATTTAGGTTTGAGTCCTAAGTCTGTTGCTCGCTTTTCATCTGTGATGAGGGAAATAGAGGCCCCATCTGTCAAAGGCGAAGAATTCGCAGCTGTTAAAGACCCGTGCTTGCGATCAAAAGCCGGTCTTAAGCCTGACGCCGATTCCAGGCTGGAATCAGCCCGGACGATGTTATCACGGTCGATACATTCAAATGTCGGAGATGGCCAAACTGGAATGACTTCCTCATCAAAGTAACCTTTTTCCATAGCAGCATGAGTTTTTTGATGAGAACTGACAGCAAAGCGATCCTGGTCTTCTCGGCTGATATGATTAAGCTTGGCCATAATCTCAGCGCTTTCACCCATGGTCAAACCGGTAAGTGGCTCAGCTAGAGCTGGTGGGCGGGGTAACCAGTCCTTGGCTGAAAAGCTCTTTAGGATCGAGAGTCTGTCGGCAGCACTTTTTGCTTTATTCAGAGATAAAAGGAACTGTCGCGCTTCTTTGGAATAAGCGATCGGAACATCGCTTAAGCATTCAACACCACCGGCCAAGACCATTAGGGGGTGGCCAAATTTGATCGATTTCGCCGCATCGGCGATCGTCTGCATGCTGCTGGTGCAGGCCCGATTGGTGGTGTAGCCGTGAATGTGATGCGGTAATCCCAAGTTGATAATCGCATCTCTTGCCACATTGGCATTTTTCGTCTGCGGGACGACAACCCCTGCACCGATTTCGTCAACTTGCTCGGGATCGAGTGATAGCTTGCGAATCAAGCCGTCTACTACCCTGCTAAACAGTTCGAGGGTGTCAGCATCCTGGAAGGCTCCAAATGATTTGACAAACGGAGTGCGAACTCCATCGACAAAAACAGGTTGCCCATTGCCTTCGGGGAGTGATCCACGATATTTGGTGATCTTCATGTAAGTAATCTCCCGAGAATTAACCACGATTGTTCCATTAATACTAATCGGATTTTTATAGCCAAAAAAACAAGTTTTGATAAGCCTCCAAGCAGAATTGTCTCTCATTGCGGTACTTTCTTCCCACCATGACCTATGTGCTTCATGTCATAATGATGATGTAACCTGCTGCGGTAGCCATGTCGTTTCTATGATTTTGCGAGCCTTGTCTATGAATTCAAGCAACCAGTGTCAACGATTGCTGCAACAAGTTCTCAAATTCAAGCTAGCATTCATCACTGTTATAGCTCTTTTTGCAGCCTGTGCCGACTCCGGTCGAAACTTGCAGGGAGCAAATGATACGGCAATTGCGCCAAAAGACGAAGATAGCATCGACACAGGTGTGCGCCCAGATATTGTGTTTTTACAGCCGCAGGTTTTACATCAGCCGATGGATATCACAGAATCTTGTCGGGCAGCCGAAGGCTTGCCTGATCCGTGGATGGAAGCAGACTCCAAGCAAGAGGATTATCCTTTTCAAGTAATCGTCGAAAGTGGGATCAGCGTTCAGATCGGTCGCAATCATGAGGGACTCTGGATATATGCGTCTCATCCAGAGGTCAGCTGGCAACACAAACAGATTGAAGTACAGCTTACAAGAGTTCGCTTAGATGAATCCGCTTGGCTGCAAGCAAAAGATGTTCGCACGATCAGCTGGAGTCGTCAGGGCATTTTTAACAAGTATGGCGATGATTGGCAAAAAATTCAGGATCAACGCCTGGCTCGGTCTTGGCAGAGTAGTGAAGGCGTCACAATCTTTCTGGCGAATATATTGGTCGATACAGCCTTGGATAGTATGTTTTGGGGAATGGAGTTAAGTTTAACAGAAAAAGATCTGGAATCTCGAAAACTGGGCCAATGGCTGTTTAGGGGAGAAGCTCCTGTTTGGCCGGGATTGATGTCAAGTCAACATTGTTCATTTAGTACTCCTGACTTTCAACTCACAAGCTTGGAGCTGTGGGATCAAAGCGTCGAAAATCCGTTGAACGAAAAACTGTTGACCCAACAATTAGGTTTAGTTCGCCGCGCCTTTCTTGATGCGAGTTTTGCTTTGCGAACAATACGCAAGATGCCGATGAGCGTTCCCATCATCGTTGTTCCGTCTGAGTTCATGCACGATGGGGGATTGAAGGATAAACAAAGTATTTTGTGGCTGGATCGTGAACTTGCGGCAGAAAATAATTTACAGATGCGCCAAGAAATAAGAGTATACCAACAAGGCTTGCATTTTCTAACGCGACGCATCCTTCGGGAGTCTTTAGTACGCGACGATGATCTGTGGTTGGACATTATGGCATGGGCAATGACGGATCGTTTCTTGCTCGATCACAACGGCCTTTACGAGCAGGTGCTGTCCTTCCATCAAGATCTGCTCAGTCTACAGAACGAAGAGGACGAGTTCAGCCAGCGAAGGAAGTTGGCGCATCTTATGGCTCATCATTTTAGCAGTACCCAACTGGTTGCAGCTTGGCAAAAATGTCATGTGAGTCTTGATGAGGATTTGCAGACATGCCTTTTGGAAGAATTTTTCGAAGTGAAGCAGCCTTTGGAAATGGACGGCTGGCTATGGCCCGCTGATACCTTTCATATCGATTGGCAAGAGGAATTGGTATGGGATGAAGATGGTGACGGGTTGATCAACTTATTAGAAAGACGGCAGGGAAGTGAAGCTTCAAGTATGGATAGCGATAAGGATGGCTGGAGTGATTTTGCCGAATATATCCTTCAAACCGATGCCAGAAGCTCTGTCAGTCATCCGCCGGGATTGGTGATTGATGGCTGGTTTGACGATTGGATCGCCTTATACCCGCATAAGGTGAAAGCGAATCCGTCTTCAAAAACCTCAGTCTGCCAAAACGTGGAACTATTGTATTTCTCTGTCTTTCAGGCGAAAAACTGGCTGCTTATGGGAGCGAAACTGGCAAACTCAGAGCCATCAGTGCCGATTCGCTGGGAGCTAAGCATTGATTTTACAGATATGAGTCACAAAATATTGGTTCAACAAGACTCAGGTCATTATCACACCAAAGTCAAGCTGGACCCTTCGAAACCAGAATATGAAATTTCCTTAACAAGGCCGTTTCGTAATCAAGCAGAAGATTTGGAGCTTTTGCTCGAAGATGATTGGTTGAAGCAGCAATTTCAGATGTCGCATCAATCTCCCGGTGAATGGCTACCACAGCAATCAAATATGAAGATTTCCGTTTATGCGATGGACAAGCAAGGGCAGTGGCAATATTGTGAAGACACGCCTTGGTTTGCACCAGTGCCAGTCGAAACGTCTGAATAACGCTCAAAGCTGCCCACGACTTTTTAAACTTGAGACGACTTGCTCGATCAATAGATGGTCTGTCTTGGTCAACTCTGCAAATGTTCCTCCCATGCGGAAGCGGCTCTTATCAAACCAGCGACATTCGCATTTACATAGTAGGCGCTTCGGCGCGTATATGCCTAGTGGCGAGAGGGGAATGTTGAGCCAGTACTGGTTGCCGGGCGCGACCTCGATTTCACCTGTAAATTCCAATTTAAAGCCACCGACACTGATATCAAGCAGAACGGCACTATAACAAAATAGTGGCAAGTGCTTGTAGCGTTTGACTTCAACTAAGGCGTGAGAGATGTAGCGCTGTGCCCGTTCCTTGACGGTGGGATCATCCATTTTTGATTCCATGGCCACGTTTGCCGCCCTCCCTTCCTATGATACATACTTAAATTATTGATATTATCGTATTTATTATAAATGATAGTCGCTGCTGGCGTCCAGCTCTCTGCACTTTGTCTGGAGTGTATACTAAATATGACGGAATTACCGCAACGAGTCAGAGTTGTCGTGTTAGGAGCAGGCTTACATGGTCTTGGAGTCCTACATGATATGTTGAGTCGAGGATGGCATGACATTGTGTTGCTCGATGTAAGTGAGATGCAGGGGGAGCGAGAGGATTTTCAATTGGAGAGCTTGTTTTCCTTATTCAATTTACGGGATTTTCGTCACATTCCAAAGGCGATCGAAGAATTGTCGTACCTGCAAGAAATTTCGGGCGAGTATTTTCATCGACTTCTAAATCGCCTGCACCTGGATGATCGATCTGTTTTCGATAAGTACTTTCATCAGGCTTTGGTTAAAAGTTTTCGTTGGTTGACAAGGAAGGCTGAACTAGGCAAGGTCAGATCAATCGACACAAGTGGCCCCCCATCGGCGAATTTTATGGATGCTTTGGTTTCTGCGTCTTGCTTAAGGGATCGCCTATTCAATCACGCAAGCATGCAACAGGTACAAAAAGTTTTTGGTGTTAAAAATCTGCAGTTATCGGCAGTTGAAGATGGCTGGGAGTTGCGCTTTCTTCGCCAGGGCCGTGAAGTGAAGTTAAGCAGCCTTTACGTTGTCAATGCTCTAGGAACGGCATGCAATCGTTTTTTGGCAGAAAATCGCTTACCCTTATTTTGGTCTTCCGTCAACTTAGAGCGTAAGGTCGAAGTTTATCAGGACTTGAGTGCTGAACCCCTAACATCGGCTTGGATACTTCCTCGCTTTTCCAACAACCTGCTTTTACAGTTGATACCGATCGGCAATCGGCAGCTACTATTGACTGCAGATCAACAACGCTGGGGATTGAAGTCAGAGAAAGAATCGGCCGAGCCAAATGGTCGATTATTAAAAGCCTTTCATACTGTTGGCATTTTGCATGATGAGCATGAGCTTCAACTTATGAAGCAAGAAACATCTTATTTTGCTGTTCTCTATGAAACACAAAGGCAGGTTGCCTCTCTAAAAAACGTTAGTCCATTTATTACTGCAGAGCATCGCAGCGGTCGCGGCTTAATGATCTCGCTTTACAATATGAAAACCATGACTTTTAGGGCCCTTGGAGAAGAGATCGGCGATCGCATCGTCAGTCATTTTGGAGAAAATAGGCGTAGTCAAACAAGGCAAGCAAGCTGGTTTAGAGCGGATGGATAAGACGTAACTCATAGCGAGCTTGCTCGGCATGTAAAAATTCTAATGGGCTGCTCACACCAGGCAAATTTCCTACAAGCGACCATTCAACACCTGCATGTTGATAACTTAGATCTCCAGACCAACGATTTTCTTGAGGATAAAACGTCAGCTGACTTGCAAATCGATTATTCTGGCCAAAATTCTGTTTCAGACAGCGTTCTATGGTTTGTTGTTTTTGATTGAGCCTTTCCATGTAACTCATCTTTTCACTGATAGGCAGCATGAAACGGTGGTTCATACCTCCAGGTTTGCTGCTTGTCGCAATATGAAATTCTAAGGCATAAATTTGATGACTTTGCTCCAAAGCAACGATCTGGTTGGGAATGGAACCAGTTAAGACTTGATTCATGGGGCCATTGCTTTTGACAACACCACGAAACTTCGGCTGCATAAAATTCATTTGCCAGGTACCAAGGACAATGGCTTCAGAAATATTATTTGCTGAAGGCTTGGGCGATTCATTATGTTCGATGTTTGTTTGATAGGGGCGGTACGAACCCTGATCTCTGATGGGACCGATCGTCCATGTAACTTTAGCTTTGGGTGCGTGATTCATTAAACCATAGGCATTCTGGTTGATAGCGGCGCTCAGGTAAGTTTCCGAGCTAGGTTGAATATCTTGTAAAACCAAGCCGTACCGAACGGGTGGGTGATTTGTGGCGATTGTTGGCGATTTTTGTATTGCTGATGATGAGTCAGTTCCCCAATCCCAAGTAAAACGTAGTCCATGATTCCAGTCGTCAAACACGGAGAGACGGCGCACAGTATTTTCCGCAAAACCACGCACAGACTTATGTAGGGCTTGATTGGTGGGATGATCTGCGACATCTTCCGCAGCAAAAAATTCATGCGCCAATGGATCAGCTTGTTGATGTGCCTGATTGGCAATGTCTAGGAGGGCGAGCTGATGTTCTGGGTGATAGAAGACTTGATTCAACCAGTGAGAAATTTGCTGAAGATAGGCGGGCCGTGGGCCAAGAGCGGGTCTTCTAAATGCCGCTAAAGTGGCATGGCTATAGCTAATCTCACTTTCAGGATTGTGCGGGTCAGCTGGTAATTGCTGGCTGAATAAGCCGGTCATCACTGTCAAAAACCATGACAGACGGCTAATCTTTAGGCAATGAATTCGCGTCTCAAACATCCGTCCTTCCAAAACTAGGCTAGATATTTTAGATAGATAAAAATTAAATGCTTTTTTCAGGTAAAATGCAGCAAATTCTGGGCCAAGCTCGGCTTGTCATGCTGGCTATGTCCGCGATAAATTTAATATATCCGAGATTTCCTCCGGTTTTTTTCGCTTAGATAGAGGACGCGAATGCTGATTCATTTGGCAGTGAATAATGTTTCTCTTGTAACGGTTTGGGTGTAATAGATAGAATCCGACGTCTTATTGCTATGTCAATCGATATTGATACCATGTCTAATCATCAGCAGCAGGAACAGGCGATTTATGAAAGCAGTCGATTCCAACGTCAATCTACCAGAAGTGGAACAAGGAATTCTCGGCTTCTGGGAGAAAAACCAGACGTTTTATAAGAGTAACGAGCAGCGTCGATCTGCACCTGAATTTTCCTTCTACGATGGCCCGCCCTTTGCGAATGGCTTGCCCCACTATGGCCATTTGTTAGCCAACACGATTAAAGATACAGTGCCACGCTATTGGAATATGCGTGGTTACTATGTGGAAAGACGATTTGGTTGGGATACCCACGGGGTGCCTGTCGAGTTTGAAATTGAAAAGCGGGAAAAGCTAAAAGGTCGGCAGGATATCTTAAACATTGGCGTCGACCGCTTTAACGAGATGTGTCGCGAGTCTGTCCTGCACTATGCTGGTCACTGGCAAAAGACGATTACTCGCCTTGGTCGTTGGGTTGACTGGAATAACCAATACAAAACCATGGACCGGACTTTTATGGAGTCGGTTTGGTGGGTTTTTCATACTCTTTATGAAAAAGGCTTAGTCTATCAAGGACACAAGGTTGTGCCTTATTCGCCAAGAATCACGGCAGTCCTGTCAAACTTTGAAGCCAACCAAAATTATCAAGATGTGCAGGATCCGGCGATCACGGTCAAGTTCAAACTAGCCAATGAAGACGCCTACATCCTTGCTTGGACAACGACTCCATGGACGCTGATTTCTAATCTGGCCTTAGCTGTAGGGCCAGAAATCGATTACGTGAAGATTCGCGCCGCTGAAAATAATGAAATTTACTACCTGGCAAAAGCTAGATTAGACCATGTCTTTAAAAAATCGAAGAAAAAGACAGAGCCAGACTATGAAATCCTCAGCGAACTAAAAGGTAGGGATCTTAGTGGCCGCAGCTATCAGCCGCTGTTTTCTTACTTTAAGGATCACGCTAACAGCTTTCGGATCTTATTGGATGATTATGTCACCACAGAAGAAGGTACTGGCGTCGTTCATATGGCACCGGCCTATGGTGAAGATGATTTCCGAGTTTGTACCGCAGCTGGTATTGAGCTGATCGACCCTCTTGATGAGGAAGGCTGTTTTCGCGAGCAAATTGCGGAATATAAGTCCCTTTTTGTCAAAGATGCTGACAAAGAGATCATTAAGGATTTAAAAGCGAATCATATGCTTTTGCGGCATGAAACCCTCGTTCACAGCTACCCGATGTGTGAACGCACGAATACCCCACTGATCTATCGCGCGATTCCTTCTTGGTATGTGGCGGTTGAAAAAATCAAAGATCAACTTGTGGCCAACAATCAAAAGATTCATTGGGTACCGGAACACCTAAAAAATGGTCGTATGGGCAAATGGTTGGAAAATGCCCGTGATTGGGCGATCAGCCGTAATCGTTTTTGGGGAACGCCGTTACCCATTTGGATTTGTGATAAGAATGACCAGCACATCGAATGTATTGGCTCAGTGGCTGCGCTCGAAGAAAAAACCAGTACAAAAATCGATGATTTGCATAAGCACCATATTGATGAGCTGGCTTTTGATTGTCCGCAGTGTGGTGGAAAAATGCGGCGCATTTCGGAAGTCTTTGATTGCTGGTTTGAATCGGGCTCCATGCCCTATGCGCAGTTGCATTATCCTTTTGAAAATAAAGAGCGCTTTGAAACGGCGTTTCCTGCTGACTTTATCGCCGAAGGTTTAGACCAGACGCGTGGTTGGTTTTATACTTTGAGTGTGCTCAGCACAGCTTTATTCGATCGTCCGGCGTTTAAAAATGTCGTCGTCAACGGTCTGGTCTTGGCAGAAGATGGTCGTAAGATGTCGAAGCGCTGGCAGAACTATACGCCGCCTGAGGAGTTGATCAACAGTTACGGTGCCGATAGCGTTCGACTTTATATGTTAAATTCAGCGATTCTTCGTGGCGAAGACTTACGCTTTAGCAATGATGGCGTGAAAGATACCACCCGCGCGGTTATCCTCCCTCTGTGGAACGCTTTCAGCTTCTTAAGCACTTATGCACAAGCTGATGGCTGGCAGCCTGATGCCAGCCTGGCAACGGGCCAGATCCCGAAATCCGATCAGGAAATGGATCGCTGGCTGGTTTCCCGTCTGCATACCTTGATTGCTGGTGTGCATAAGGAAATGGAGTCCTATACTCTATATAACGTCGTGCCAAGGCTGATCGATTTCATTGGTGATTTAACCAATTGGTATATCCGCTTGAGCCGTCGCAAGTTTTGGGCTGGCGAAGAGGGCATGAGTCAAGTGACAAGGCAGGCTTATGAAACCTTGTTCTATGTACTTTGCGAATACACGAAAATTTTTGCTCCATTCGCTCCTTTTACCTCTGAGCGCATCTATCAAGGTCTGACGGAAGGCTTGGCTGGAGTTCCCAATTCGGTTCATTTATGTGACGCACCTCTTTCACAGGAATCAGCGATCGATGCTGCGCTGGAAGAGAAAATGAATCTCATTCGTCGTGTGACGGAGCTGGGCCGTAGTCTGCGTGCCAAGCATCAGTTAAAAACCAGGCAGGTGCTTCCTGGTATGCTGGTCATCACGAGAAAGCCGCAGGATCGTCAGTATATTGAAGATGGTAGTGAACTACTGCGCAGCGAGTTAAACTTAAAGACGATCGATTTTACCAATGAAGAGACCAAATATGTGAATCTTTCGGTAAAGCCAAACCTGCGCACGCTAGGAAAACGTCTGGGCAAAGACATGCGGGAATTTCAAAAATTTCTTGCAGAACTTAGCCAAGATCCAGAGAAGGTGGCCACATTCCTCTCTGATTTGGAGCAAAATAGCAAAACAAGCTGGCAAAGCTATGATCTGGGGTTGGAAGACTTTTTGATTGACCGCAGTCCCATGGATGATCGCCTGATTGCTACAGAAAGTGGTGTGACCATCTTATTGGATACCACCCTGACAGATGAGCTGATTATCGAAGGTCTGGCGCGTGAGATCGTCAATCGCATCCAAAATTTCCGTAAGGATTCCGGCTTGCAGGTGACAGATCGCATTGCTCTGCAAATTGCCGCCGCGGGTCAGCTAGAAGCGGCGGTGAAAAACCACGGCGATTATATCGCTGCCGAAACCTTGGCGGAAAGTTTGGAGCTACGGGCTCAAGCGGCGATCAAGTCTGATTTGAATCAGTCATATCAAATAGGTGAGGATGAATGCGTGATTGGTATGACGCGTATTACATCCTAATGGGGCAGATCATTTATCTCTGAGAGAGTCAGTACCTATATGCTAGAGGCCAATAATGAGCTTGCAAAAAATCCTCATTCTTACCGGAATGCAGCTTTTATTGACTTCCTGCTATTCCCTCTCTCAGGCCTTTCAATTTAACGACCTGTATAATTCAAGGGTTGAAGTTAGCGAAGTTTTGCGGCAAGACTCTTTGCCAGAGCCGATTCGCCGGCAGCTACTTTGGTCACGTGAAATCATGGATTTTGCTGAGGCCGAAGGTTTGGATGTGCATGGAGCCTATCGCTACTACATTCATACCGAGCAGCCAGCCGTATCGTTTTTGGTGCAAGCAGCTCATGATGACCGCTTAGAATGGGTAACTTGGTGGTTTCCCATCATCGGCCGCGTTCCTTATCTTGGTTTTTTTGATCGCAATGAGCGCGATACTCGGGCCAAGAAATTAGCCGATAAAGGTTATGATGTTGCCACCGGTCAGGTTGGAGCTTTTTCTAGTTTGGGCTGGTTTGAAGACCCGATCTATCGACCGATGCTCTTGCGACCTGCAGAAGAGCTAGCTCATCTTCTTTTTCATGAATTGATTCACCGCAGTTTTTGGGTGCCTGGCCAGGTCGAGTTTAATGAAAACCTCGCCGAATTTGCTGCGATGATACTCACTGAGAGATTTTTACTAGCTCGTGCAATGCAGGAGCGGCTGAAAACTTATCAGGATCGTCGCTTGGATCGGGAAGACTATCGGTTGTGGTTGAAGAGTTTGCGTGCGAGCTTGCAGAAAGTTTATGAAAATTCTAGCTTGTTGCGGGACGAAAAATTAAATGCAAAAGAAAAGATTTTTCAGGAATATACCACTGAAAAATTACCTGAGTTTAGAACGGCTGGATATGGCTTTGTTAAAACAAAGCAGTGGAACAATGCCTATGTTTTAGGGGCAAGTTTATATGCCCCCGACTTTAGCCGCTTTGAAAAGGCTTTTCGTTGTTTAAGAGAGCCAATAATTGGAAGCTTTCTCGAAGAACTGAAAAATTCCTTAAGTAAAGGCCGTAAACCTTTTGTCGCTTTGGATCGATTATGTCAATGAACTTGGAAAACAAAAGAAACGGTAATGAAAAAAAGGTCTATACGGCCGAAGAAATTCTAGCTTTGCTTCAAGGTCGCCAGTACAAGTCCTTGCGGAATATTTTCAAGAGAATGGAAGTCGCTAATATCTCAGAAATCTTCGTCGAGTTGGATGTCAACGCTGATATCGCTTTGTTCCGCATGCTGCCAAAGATAAAACGGGCCGAACTTTTTTCGTATTTACCGTTTGATCGGCAAGAAGAAATGCTGGAGCAATTGCCAGAAGTCATCAGTGTCAACTTGTTAAATGATATGGAACCGGTCGACAGAACGCGGCTATTAGAAGATCTACCCGAAGAGATCAGCAATCAACTCATTTTAAAATTAAATCCGGAAGAACGAAAGATGGCTTGGCAGTTGCTGAGCTATCCAGAGGAATCGGTCGGACGGATCATGAGTCCCGAATTCTTAGTTATTCATTCTGGTATGAATGTCGGTGAAGCTATTGCCAGCATTCGCTGGAATGGCAGTAAAATTCGGGAGAGTTTACTTCACCATATTTTTGTTACCGATGCGAGAGGCGTTCTACTTGGGCACTTAAGCCTTGCGGCCTTGGTGATGGCTGATCCACCAACTTTAATGGTCGATGACCTGATGGATCGTAACCAGGAAGCACTTTCGGTACTAGCGGATGAAAGCCTAGCCGTCGATCACTTCCGAAAATACGATCGACCTTACATCCCTGTTGTCGATGAAGAGGGGGTGCTAGTTGGAATTGTTGAGGCAGATGACGTCTTTGATGTTGCGGAAGAGGAGGCGACAGAAGATATCCAAGCCTTCGGTGGACAGTCCACCCTTGAATACTCCTACTTTCAAACACCTTTCTTTACCTTGATAAAAAAGCGTGGTGGTTGGCTAGGATTGATTTTTCTTATGTCGATGTTTTCCGCCAATGCTCTTGAAAACTTTAATGAGACCATCAAAACGATGAGCTTTTTGGTCTTTTTTCTCCCCTTAGTCATTGCCTCTGGCGGTAATTCAGGCTCACAGGCAGCATCACTTGTCATTCGCGGATTGGCGGTCAGAGAAATGGAGGCGTCTGACTGGTTGAAAGTCTTGTCACGGGAACTTGCCGTTGGCGTTGCACTGGGAAGTTTTTTGGGGGCCTTAGGTTACTGGCGTGCTGTGTGGATTGGTGGCCTAGATTATATTGCCGGCTTTACGGTCGCATTGAGTCTGATTATCGTCGTCTGCTTCGGTGCCACCGCTGGTGCCATGTTGCCATTTTTATTGAAACTATTCAGACTAGATCCAGCGGTATCCTCATCTCCGGTTATTTCATCGCTGGTGGATTTGTTTGGAATTTTGGTCCTCTTTAATATGGCTTTGTATCTTAGCTCTTATTTTCTATAAGGTATTTTATTCGTGTGGATCGATGATCAAGTACTCCGTGAGTGTCATCAACAACTAGTATACCAATCCTGGGTCCCAAGCGAACTTATGGTCGTCTTAGGCCGTAGTAACCAAGCTGAGCTTGAAGCTGAAGTCGAGCGATGTGACAAAGATGGTGTGGCGATTCTCAAGCGATATGGTGGCGGCGGTACAGTGCTTTTGCATCCTGGCTGTCTGGTCGTTAGCGTGGGTGCTTGGGTAGATTCCCCTTATCAGAACGATCTATATTTTCGCTTGTTAAATGATTCTATTATTACAACGATTCAGGACCAACTGCCCGTTGAGCTAGGGCAGCGGGGTTATAGTGATATCGTTTTTGGTGAGCGTAAAATTGCTGGAACCAGTTTGTTCCGCAGCAGGCAGTATCTTCTGTATCAGGCCTCAGTTCTAATCAATGATCGAATTGATGAGATTGAAACCTATCTGAAGCATCCATCGAAAGAGCCGGATTATCGAAAGGCGCGGAAGCATCGGGATTTTCTTTCCTGTCTTGAGGAAATCCAAAGCATGACTCATGCTTCGCCAGTCTTAAGTGCGAAAGATTGGGCAGCGCATTTTGAAAAGTCATTTTTTGGCCATTTAAAGAACAAATTGGCTCCTCATATCAAAGAGCCTATGGAAGCGCATATACCTCATTTATTGAAGCGGGTTTCGGTACATGCCGAGGTCTGACATCCGCCATATGACCCCACAAGTGCGTTGGTTTGGAAGAATTTGGGGTCATGATTCCTCTTCTTCTGTCTCGTCTATTCAATATTTTTTTTTGCCCAATCAAGCATATCTTTACACTGTTTCAGAACAGTTTGAAGCTCTTCAGCAGTAGGAGTCCACGAACCTTCTTCATAGCGCCGAATAGTTGCAAACTGACTAAGTTCGTTTAACTCGTAGCCATAGGGGGGATCGCAGTCGGTTGGTAGTTTTCCAACTAACGCTGCTAAGTCGTGAATCATTGGGACTGGAATTTCTTTTGCTACTAATACAGCCTTGAGTGCTTTCTCAATCGCCTGCTGGGCCAGGTAAAATACATTTTCAATGCGAATATTGCTAAGTCCAGCAATCGCCTGCGCGGTCCTAAAATCGCCTTCAGCAATGTTGTGAAGGGTTTTGCTATAGTGCTTTTCAAATAATCGCTCTTGCCTACGGGGACTCACAGTTTTGCCTCTTCATCGCTAAAAATTATTTGACCCTCTTTATTCGCAAGCCAAGCTGCTCCACCACCCGTCGCAACAGACCGCTGAAAATCTGAAGCTGAGTAAAAAATTAAATCTTGGGGCCAGTCAGTCGGTTTTCGAGATCGATTTAAACGATTTTGCTCTGCTTTAAGGTCCTGCTCATTTGAGAAAATGATAATCATGTCAATATCTGATGCTTCAGTCATTTCTCTGCGAGCAGCAGAGCCAAAAAGAATTACCTTCTTTGGAGAGCAGTTGGCTAAAATCCACGATAACTTTTCATGAATGATCGATTCTTGTTCGTTTTTATCCAGGGGTCTGGCGGTCAATTTGAGCATATAACCTCCTCCTGAAGCTTAGTTTACCGAAACATATGCGTAAATGCATTTGAATAACAGCGTTATCATTCTCAAGTATATATCGTGTCGATTTAGCTGCATTTTTAGTTTTTTATTTTTATAAGAGAAGTTGAGCAGAAAGTGGGGATTAATCATCAAAGAAATTGAGAGGTCAAATTAAAGGAAGAAAGCATGACATAAGGGTTACACTTTATCCTTAGTCATCTCCTGCACATGTCCCCTAATGTCCCTTTCTTAGCCTTTCATTTTGATGCGATGCAACAGTATGGTTCAGACACAGAACGAGAAGTTCTCTTGGTTTTTAACTATTTTCGAAAAAGGATTTTGCCATGATTATCAAAAAATCACTTATTGCCTTATCGCTTCTTAGCTCAAGCCTTATAGGTTCCATAACTACAACAGCAATCGCGTCTCCTGTTGAACTTGCTGACTTTGACAAGGACATTGTTAATGGTTGGAGTGTTTCTAAAGTAAACTATCCAGGCGGAGCTTTCATACAACTATCGGCTACAGAATGGGTTGAAAACAACAAAGATGGTCGTCATAGATTTAAGGAGACTCACCGGGATGAGTGGTCCGTTTACCTTAAGTCAGTAGATCGACCGGTTAACATCCAGTTGGATCTTTGGACTGAGGAAGTGAAATATCGCGGGTTGCAATAGATGACACGGGACCCATGTTTTTTAGCTTGCCACTCAAGTTTCTTGGCAAAATCATACCAACCCATGCGAAGGATCGAACGATTGAGCCCAGATTTCTGAGCGACTTTTCTGCCAGGATTTTCAATCGTTCCGGAAGCAGACTTGCTCATATTCCTAACATTGAGGTCTTCAAGGGCAATAACGCTGTGGTTTTTGGCGATTTCGCGAGCTTGTTTCCAGGCAAAGTCGTGACGAATATGTGTAGCCTTCTTATGGAGTCGATCGATTTTCAACTTAGTTTTGAACCAATTTTTCGAGAATCTTTTCTTTCTCGATAGTTTTTGCTGCTCTCCAGCAATGGTAACCTCAATCTTTTTTATTTTTTCTAAATCGAGGTCATGAAAGTTCCCATCACTAACAACTAGAGTGTGAGCTATTCCTCGGTCAATACCAACGTTCGATATTGATGGATTGACAACACCATCATACTTGTCAGCGACATCACAAAGAACCGAGATAAAATAATCAGAGCCTTCCCTGCGAAGGGTCACTGAACGAATCTGCCCCTCCAGGTCTCTTGATTTAAAGTATCGTAGCCTTCCTATCTTAGGGAGCCTAATATATCCCTTCCTAGGATTGCTGTGGTCCTCGAATGAAAAACCTTGGGGGAACTTGATGCCAAACGGTCGAGATATCTTTTTTCTCTTAGGATAACTACCAAGGCCGTCATAAAAACGTTTATAAGCTGTTTCAAGTTGCTTTAAAGTCTGCTGGAGTGATTGGGAAGAAGGTGCATAACGCAATGAGAAAGTTCAAATCAAACAATAATATAGTATATTCATGCATCTTTCATGTCGTGTGGGTCACAAAGTATCGAAAGAAATATCTTGGTGGCGAAATCGAAAAAAGGCTGAAAGAAATTTGCTCCGAAGTAGCAGAGGAGTTAGATTTCGAAATAAAGGAAATAGAGTGCGAACGAGATCACATTCATCTATTGATCGAAATCGATCCTCAATTAGGAATTCACAGGGCAGTTAAAAGAATGAAAGGTAGGTCTTCAAGGCTACTCAGGCAAGAATTCGCTATCCTCAGACAGCGTCTTCCGACACTCTGGACCAACTCCTATTTTGTTTGTACGGTTGGAGGGGCACCGATAACGGTCATCAAGCAATATATCGATAGTCAGAAGGAGAGAGCAGCACACTGAAGGTTTCCTCCGCTACTTGCTTCGGATCACAAACGCCTTATATTCCATAGATAAATCCAGGGGCTTTACGGCGAATTTTCGGTAAGTTGATGTTTGGAGTTCGCGATGAAGCTTTTATCTGGAACTGTGGTGTATTTTACCAGCAGTGTCTTGATGAAGTCGCTCAGTGGGATGAAATTTTTGATGAAATGCTGACAAATCCAGTACATGTCGTGCGCACTAAGTGCTAGGATACAAAAGTCCCAAAACAGAGATATCCTCATCTATATCAGGTCAGTGAATTCCCACTCCATCAGCAATCAACTCCCAGTTGTTCCGCTGATCCTCGGTTGCATTGCTAATGCCGTGGGAACCATTCGAACGGAACACTAATTTCTCTCCCGTCAACGAGCACTACGTGCATTGTTGCATCATCGAACCAAACTGTCTTAGCAAGCGGCTCTGTTGTATGTCTAACGACCGAAGGATTCATAATACCTCGCCCTAAAAAGTTGCTGATACTCATCCACTAGCTTCTTTAACAGTCTAATTGATAATTTAAGTTTCAAATACATAATTTGAAATGTGTTATAATAGATAAATATAATTGATTAATGAGTCAGACTAATTCAAGACAGATTCATCTGAAAAAATCATGCCTTCGTATGATCGGTGCATCAATGATGAGAAAGATTACTCTTATAAAACTACTTTTGCCCTTACTAGCAATGACACTGACGATAGACAGCCATGGAAAAGACACCTGCCTCGGCCCAGACAAAGCCACCGACGCCTTTATCTACCTTCACGGACTAGACGACCCAAAAGTCGGCGAACACGAAAATCGTAACCGAAAACTCCTGCAAAAAATCGCCGAAGACCTGAACACAAAAATTGCCGTTCCCCGCAGCAAGGAAATCTGCCGTAATAATCGCTCCTGCTGGACGCATCAAGGTGTCGATCAGATTATGGCGAGCATGGAATATGCAATGAAACAAAGCCATACTTGTATCGGTGATAGAAAGCTCAAAGGTATGATGGGCTTTTCAAACGGCGGCTATTTGTTAAGCAAATATTTCCAAAGCTGCAAACACAGCAATCCTATTTCGTATTTGATTACCGGTGCCTTAGGCGAGCTTAACCCGATACCACTACCAAAATCCCCCGATCGCTGTGGGCATTTAACGATAGCAATAGGAAGGCAAGACCAGGTTTATCGCCGCAGCAAAAGTCTGTATCAAACGCTCGCGAAAAAATTTCCTGGTCAGGTGAAATTTACAGAATTTGCAGGCGGCCACGACTTAGATGAAAAAACACTGCGTGAATGGTTGCAAGAAAGCCGCGTTAGGTATTCACAGCTTCAAAAATAGTTGTTCCCAAATTTCTGAGCGAAAACCAACGGCGCCAGCCTTGTCATGCAGAGCGAAGGGGCGTTTGACCAGCATACCGTTTTTCGACAGTAATTTGTAAGCCTCATCTTCTGTCATACTAGAAACTTTATCTTTTAAGCCCAGACGACGATACTCCTGCCCAGAAGTGTTAAACAGTTTTTTGATATCGCCTTTCAAGTGTTTTTGGGCCATGGTTTTTAATTCTTCGACACTGGGCGCTTGTGCTGTGATGTCCAGCAGCTCATGAGGAATGTCATGCTGTGCCAGAAATTGTCGGGCTTTGCGACAAGTGCTGCAAGTTTGATATTCATAGATCCTGATTGGCTTCATAACGGCGAACTTTCTCTAGTTGATTATAGATAATGACAAGGTTGAGGTAATAGACGGTCATAAGCATCGCCAGACCACATAGTAAGCCGGCAAAAATTAGCGCACTGGTAAAACTCGTGATGAGATAGACGAAGCCAAACGGCAGTTGACCGAAGACATGCAACCAGGTCTCTCTAGGAATTGGTAGCCAAAGATCCAAATTCAATAGACCGTGTCTCACCATACTGATCAAAGTTAACGAAAGTAGAATGAGGAATTCCCAGGTAATCAGCTGGAAAAATACCGACCACTTGACCCCACGCAGGCGTGGAACATAACCCAACGTGATGGCACTTAAAACAATTCGTAGTGGATTAGCATGGGTTTGCACCAGTAAAACCGGAACAATCAGGTGTAGTGCCGCAAAGATTAATAAGAGGACTTCGCCTATTCCTGAAGCCCCAAATAAACTTAAGACAAGGTTGGCAACCAATGCCATGAAGATAAAGCTCAGGATAAAAGCAAAAATCCCGCGCCGTAAAAATTGACTCAGTCCCTCCTTCAGGCAGCGCGCTAAGCTAGGTGAGCGGCCGTCAACGTGAAGACTACGAGCCTGATAGAGCAAGGCAAAGAAGGTCACAGCCACCAAACTGCCACAAATCAGCCAGGAAATGAAGAACTGGCCCAGATATGACAGAGCAGCCTCAATAAAATGATCGGCTGCGGGAGGGGCTGTAATGGATACCAATGCCCTGACCTGATCGGCATGTTCGGCACTATGCAGCGACTGTGTGATATCCAGAACTAGTATTGGCACCATAATGCCAAATAGACCTAGAACTAAGACAGGCCGCCAATTAGTCCTGAAGCTTTGCCAAGAGGCTTGCCAGGGAGAAAGACTTCTTAAGGTTGACACAGATGAAGTGTTGGCATATTGGTTCAAACCGCACGGTATCCTTTTATTAAGCAAAGTGATCAGTCATGTCGGATGAGAAAATTCAACAAAGCAAATTAACGATAACCGAGATTTACAAGAGCATTCAAGGAGAGTCTAGCTATACGGGCTGGCCCTGTGCCTTTATTCGTCTCAGTGGTTGCCCTCTTCGCTGCCGTTGGTGCGATACCGTCTATAGCTTCAAAGAAGGGCAAAGCCTTAGCATAGCGGAAATCCTCGCCCAGATCGACGATTTGCAGGTACCTATGGTCGAGTTGACTGGTGGAGAGCCACTTGCACAGGCCGAAGCTCCGTATTTGATGGAGCAGCTCCTTGGCAAGGGGTATCAGGTGCTTCTTGAAACCGGTGGCTCTGAGCCGGTAGAAACTGTTCCGCGTGGCGTTCATATCATTATGGATATCAAATGTCCGGACAGTGGCATGAGTGAGCGCAATCGCTGGGAAAATCTGGACTTTCTTAAAACCTCGGACGAGTTGAAGTTTGTCATCGCCAGTCAGGCGGATTTTCGCTGGGCTAGCCGTTTGGTGCGGGAGCAAAAATTAAGCGAGCGTTTCACTTGCCTGTTTTCACCAGCTTTTGGCCTGGTCGCCCCGCAACAGCTAGTCGAGTGGATACTGGCCGATCATCTGCCGGTACGACTCAATATGCAAATTCACAAATACATCTGGAGCCCACGCGCTAAAGGGGTATAAATGACGCAAACTGCCGAGTATTTGCAAATCCTTCGTCAGCATGAATGCCGTGATGCCAGTTATCTGCAGGCTGATCCTCCGCTCATATTCCATCGCGCTCAAGCTTGTCGCGTCGTTGACATCGAAGGACGATCCTACTTGGATCTATGCGCCGGATTTGGAGTTATGGCTCTCGGTCATCATCATCCGGTTCACCGGGCTGTCTTTGCTGAGCTAGCGCAAGAAGATGCCCCTGTTGTTCACGGTATGGGCGATGTTTATCCGTCCTCAGCCAAGGCCGAGCTGTTTCAATATTTGTCATCTCTCTTGCCAGCAAACTTAAGTGTGGGAAGTTTGGCCCTATCTGGTGGTCAAGCTGTGGAACTTGCTCTTAAAACAGCTTTGCTGCGCCGTCCAGGAAAGCTCATCAACTTTTCTGGCTCCTATCATGGGCTCGATCTCGGGCTTTTACCCTTAACCTCGCGGCAGGATTTTCGCGGACCGTTTCAATCCTGGCTAAAACAGGATCTGGTTGTTGAGTTGCCTTATGGCTGCAAAAAAGAGGAGCTTGAGGCAGCGATCGATGCGATCCATGCAGATGGTCAGGACTTATCGGCTATCATTGTCGAGCCCATTCAAGGGCGCGCGGGCATTCGACCGGCTTCGATGCAATGGCTGAAGGATTTGCGACAGCTAGCTGATAGCAGTGGCGCGCTTCTGATTTATGATGAAGTCTTTACAGGACTTGGGCGAACTGGTCAGTGGACCTTTGCTGAAGTGGTACCCTGCGATTTGTTGTGTCTTGGTAAAGCCTTGGGTGGTGGATTGCCTTTATCAGCCTGCTTTGGCAAAGCAGAATATATGAACGTTTGGCCAGAAAATCCAGGCGAAGCCATTCATACCGGCACCTTTTTTGGTCATCCCCTAGCTTGCCGACTGGCACTTGCGACTCTGCGTTTCATGGCAAGTGAAAATCTTTTGCAGCAGGCGCGGGAAAAAGGCCAGTACTTCCGTGAAGCTCTGGCGGCACGAATCGGTCAGGACCCGGCTGTTGTTGAGATTCGCGGTCAGGCGTTGATGCTTGGCATCGTTTTGCGCGAAGTAGGAATGGGAGTGCGGCTCATGAATGATTTGCGCGCGCAAGGCGTTATCGCATTAGTAAGTGGCCAAGAAGGTGAAGTGCTTTCTCTCACGCCACCTTTAATTATCGAGCAAAAGGAAATCGATCAGGCAGTTGATGCCATAGGCCTAAGATTAGGCAAATGGCAAAAATGAGTTCAGCTGCTTGACAGCATCCGATAACCAGCCAAATACTTCACACAATTTTTCGCCCCGCATGAGCAGGCAAAGCTCCAGCGGGGGTCCCAAAAATCTCCCCACTTTTGTAAGTCCTCACGAGAAACCTGATCATAGCTGATGGTAATTTCATCGCCTGGTTTAAGAGGCTTTATGTTTTCAATGCAAAACTCGTCGTTGATCAAGCAGTTGGGATCACAAGAGTGATTCGCATACATTGCGATGCTGGCTGGAACGATATAATGATGCATATCGTAGCGCACCACATAGCGAATCATCTCTTCGGGAATATCATCAAAGCGGACGATATGGCCGGAAAACGGCACAATACGCCGACCGGCTGGAATTTCGGCACCAACCCAAAAAAGGCTTTGCCCGATTTTGCCGTCTCTCACTTCCAGGTTTTGTGGATCAACAAGGGGAATGCCATGAAAGTCTAAATTTTTTTCAGATAAATGCATTTGTCATCACCATCAGCATAGTAGTCTTTTATTTGCGTCGCTAACTGATAATTGTGCTTGAGATAAAAGGCGCGAGTCTTCGTGTAATCGTCCCGCGAAGAGGTCTCAATGAGGATCAAACGTCCATTTTTTTGCTTGATCTCATCTTCCATGGCAGCAAGTAACTGGGAACCAATGCCCTTGATTGGGGCATGGGGATCAACGCCGATCCAATGCAAGCACCAACTACGATCGGTGATGGCTAAGGGGCCGAAATGGATAAGTCCATCAACCTGAGAACTGGCATGAACGAAGATGCGATCACCCTGATATTGCCCCTCAAGAAATAAGCTTAAGTCTTCTTCCAGGCAGTCGATCTCGTTGTTATGAAAGACCTGAGTTGCGATAAAAAAATTTTTAATCGCAGGAATGTCGGAGGCAAGAAAATCACGGATCATGTGCGCCAATACCCCATGCAAGGATGACTATCTTTTTTAAAATATCACGAAATCGAAAAGAACCACTATTTTTTAGAATGGAAAAAAGAGGGGGGAAGGGGAGTTTGACCTCCCCTGGAAAATTATGCTTGCAAGGCAGCTAGATTACGATCGATATTTTCGAGCTGCTCTTCCAGATTCTGCCGTTGTGCCTTGGTCTGCTGCAATACATCTTCTGGTGCTCGTTGTACAAAGTTTTCATTATCAAGTTTTTTGCGAATTCCAACGAGGATTTTTTCCAGCCTGGCCTTCTCGTTACCTAGACGTTTGCGCTCTTGATCGATATCCATCAAACCTTTGACAGGTACAAAGATCTCATAGCCTGCGCCCACTTGTGTCAAACTTTGTGGCGGAGCAGTCACTTCTGTTAGGGCCTCAAACTTATCCAAGCCGGCAAGACGGAGAATCCAGGGGCGCGAATCTGTTAAAACCTGCAAGCTATCCTCAGCAATGCGCGCCGTAGCTGACAGCCTTTGCTTTGGCGAAATGCTGGCTTGTTGCCGAACGGAGCGAATACTGGTGATGATCGCCTGCACGAGCTTCCATTGCTCAGCCTCTTCAGGGAAAGATTTGAGATCTTTAGCTTGTGGATACCCGGCGACGACGATGCTTTCTGGGCGTGGCCAGTCAGGGTGTGCAGGTAGTCGTTGCCAAATCTCTTCTGTAATAAATGGAATCACCGGATGAGCTAAACGAAGCGCTCCTTCTAAAGCAAAGATGAGTACGGATAAGCTCTCTTCTTTTCGTTGACTAGATTTGCCCAAATCTTCTTTTGCACACTCCAAACCCCAATCGCAGAAGGCTCCCCAAATGTAGTGATAGAGTTGATCAACCGCCTCATTCACCCGATACTGATCAAGGTTGGCATCAATCGCTTCAGCTGTCAGATAAAGCTGATGCAGCAACCACTTCTCGGGAAGGTTTAGGTCCAGGTCAGCGAGTTTTTTAGCCTGGAAATTTTCGGGAATGTGTTGCAGGAGAAAGCGCGAAGCATTCCATACTTTATTCACAAAGCGTGCGCCGTGTTCAAAGTCCGTTTTAGCCATGCGTACCCTGCCACCAAGTGGTGCCAGACTCATCGCCGTATACCGGATGGCATCAGCGCCGTGTTGGTCGATGACTTCAAGGGGGTCTATTCCGTTGCCCAAAGTCTTACTAAACTTTCTGCCTTGCTGATCACAGACCGTGGCATTGAAGTAGACGCCTTTAAATGGTAAGCGTTGCTTAAATTTCAGATTGACCATGACCATGCGCGCCACCCATAAAAAGATGATCTCCGGTGCGGTCACTAAAACGTCAGTCGGATTAAAATATTCCAGAGTCTCTTCGTCTTTACTGTCCTCACTGGGCCAACCAAAGGGGCTCAGTGGCCACAGCCAACTACTAAACCAGGTATCCAGGACGTCTTCGTCCTGCTTTAATTGAGCTGAGCCACAGTGCTCACATTTGCTGGGGTCTTCCAAGCCGGTACTCACTCCTTGGCAGTCCTGACAATACCAGATAGGAATGCGATGCCCCCACCATAACTGCCGTGAAATACACCAGTCCTGAATATTATCCAGCCAGTAGAGGTATGTTTTTTTCCACGAATCCGGATAGAATTGCAGCTCACCAGTCCGAGCGACCTCTGCGGCTGGTTGGGCTAGTTCTGCCATTTTTACATACCATTGCAGCGATAGCTTCGGCTCGATAATCGTTTTGCTGCGTTCTGAGTGAGGAACGGTAGTTTTGTAGGATTTCTCCTCTTCAAACAAGCCAAGTTCTTTTAGGCCGCGAATGACTTCTTTGCGGGCAACAAATCGATCCAGACCACGAAATTTTTCTGGAACGCTGTCATTCAGTGTCGCATCATCATTCATGATATTGATGAACGGCAACTGATGGCGTTTGCCGATGTCAAAGTCATTTGGGTCGTGGGCCGGCGTGATTTTTACGGCTCCGGTACCAAACTCACTTTTTACGTAATCGTCAGCAATAATGGGAATAAGCCGCTCGGTAAACGGCAGGCGAACTTGCTGGCCAATCAGGTGCTTATAGCGTTCATCGTCTGGATGTACCGCTACAGCCGTATCACCCAACATCGTCTCCGGTCGCGTTGTGGCTATGGAAATAAAATCTTTGCCATTCGCTAATGGATAACGAAACTGCCAGATATGGCCGTTGATTTCTTTATTTTCTACTTCGTCATCAGAGATGGCCGTTTGTAATACCGGGTCCCAGTTGACCAAACGTTCGCCCCGATAAATCAGACCTTCTTTGAAAAGGCTGACAAAGACATAACGCACCGCATCAGAAAGTTTGGGATCAAGCGTGTAAGCAAGTTTGCTCCAGTCACAGGAAAAGCCCATGCTTTTAAACTGATCGAGGATGAGGCCACCGTACTTTTCTTTCCATTCGTGGAGGCGATTCTCAAACTCTTTTCGCCCCAGCTTTTGCCGGGTTTCGCCGGTTTTTTCGAGCTCTTTTTCCACCATCATTTGGGTTGCGATGCCAGCATGGTCAGTGCCGGGCAGCCAGCAGGCGTTAAAGCCCTTCATCCGTTTCCAGCGAACGAGAAGATCCTGGATGGAGTAACCGGTACCATGGCCCATGTGCAATTGCGAGGTGACGTTGGGCGGTGGCATCAGAATCGTAAAAGGCACCTTTTTATGATCCACAGGAGCGGTGAAAAAACCTTTATCTAGCCAATATTGATACCATTTGGATTCGTACTTTTTCGGCTCATAAACCGCTTCCATTTGACTCATAAGATCGCCTCTAGCTTTTTTGACTGGGTTTTATCGATTTTCCATAAAGGCAGCCTGAATCCCGCGAGAGAGGTCAAGCGAACATATCTGGAGTTTTTAACGAATCGGAAGACTTTTGGCTAGTATCCATGCAGGCTCCCGTCGAGTTTCACGGGAGATCGGTCGTTTTCATGCGTTCAAATGATCCCCCCGTGCGGAGGAATCGCAATCAGTGCGCGAAAGTATTTTCATCGTCATCGGGTGAAAAACCGCTACCGCTTGTCAGCCAAACTTCAGCCATTTCGATTAAGCGGGCATCCATTGGCTTTTTGCTGGCTTCTGACACCAGAGTGTCGATGTTGCAAGCTTTGCCTGCACAGCCGTAGATTTGCTGGATGCGTTCGATATCACCGCGGGAGATTTCGCGGGAGGTTAGACCTTCGCCGATAAACAACGACGGGGTCATCACCGAATAAGTATCCACATCTTTCTCAACATGAGCCAAACCGAGCAGGTGGCCAAGCTCGTGCAGGGCTAGCGACAGCATATCCACCACTTCCCTGTTATTCTTCGAGCGAAGTGTCAAGCTGTCTCCGATGGAATAATTTTGATAGTTAAAACGAATATCCGCCGTGCGGATGATGCCGTAGTTTGGTCCGTTGCTCCAAATCGTCGTGGCGAGGACATAATCAGGTTTTGCGGTCTTGCCCCAGTTTTGGTCGAGATAGTGGCCATTAATTCCATCTTGTAGCGAGCTGTAGAGGTCATCGAAGGAATCGCCAGTGATACCGTCATGCAGACCTTCGAAGACAAATAACTTCTTGCCGACAGCCCATTCCCACTTTTTTACAGCAGCCAAAAAATGGATTTTCTGCTCATCACTCAAATCATAGCCGAAGCGAATGGGAATAGGTATTTCATGCCAACCCTGCATGGCATGAATGCCATAAGCGGTACTGATTGGATTATTGAAATCTGGATTAGCCTTCTTCGCACGGGCATCGTCGAAGTCATCTTCCAAGGAAATTTGGTAGAGCTGAGTTCCGCAGGCAACGAAATTACCGAAAGCAAAGATCAAACCGCTGACTCCGATAAGGTATTTACCAATGAATGAGCCCATATAGCTTCGCTTCATGCTTGCTCCTCACATGCAGACTGAAGGACTGATAAGGATGTATCGACGGGACGTTTGCGGCTCTTAAATGAATTTAAAATAGGCTGGTTTTATCTTTTTATTTTAGTGACTTAAAATTTTTCCTGAAAATTTAAAAGCGGTCTATTGAAGACCGCTTTGGTGATAATCAAAAATGTTCCAATGATATTAGGAATCAGTGGCCAAAGCCTGCCCAGCCTTTCGCACTGAGCTGACTTTGCAGTTTGCTCGGGTCGACATAGCGGACGCTCTGTCCAACTTCGATACGATTCGGGTCAGGAATGACGTCAGCATTAAGGCGCCATATCGTTCGCCAATAGGAACTTTTGCCAAGCACGCGCTTGGCTATGCGGCTTAAGGTATCACCGGACTGTACCGTAACAGTTTCTGTTTGTATGCCAGCATATAAGGACTGGAATTGCTCGCTGCGTTCGGTCAGGGGATATCGAATGACATCACCTGGCAGAATCCGGCTAGGATTATTGATAGCATTTTGCTCCGAAAGCTCTCGCCAAAGACTTGATGAGCCTAAAACCCGAAAGGCGATAGCACTGAGAGTATCTCCAGGTTGAACAATGTATTCACCATAGGATCCACCTTGCCCAACTGGCGAATAAGTCTCGGCAGTAGTTGAGGCAGGTATAGCCGGCGGATTCATATAGTCATCAGTTTGCACCGTTTCCGTCACCAGGATCGGTGATGCAACGGTGGTTTCAGCTTGGTATTCAGGTAAATATGGTTCACTGTCACCGACCGTGTCCGAGTCTTGTGGAATAGTTAATTCGCTTAGGGTTGATTCGATGCTTGATTCCGTATCGTCGTAACTATTGGAGTCATCTGTCGAATCTGTGCCGTATAAGGCCTCGTCTACGGCCTCTGGCGAGGTAATTTCACTATGCCCCAGGCTTTCGTCCGCTGATGATTCAGAGTAGTCATCGATGACCTGCGATTCTTCACCATAACTGTCATTATAATCAACGATCTCAATCGGATCATCAAATTCGCTATCATCTGTCGAAGAACAGGCTGAAATAAACAACAATGCTGTGGACATAGCGATAAGAGAATTTTTTCCTTTGGTTTTCAGATGTAGCACGGGGGAGTCTCCCTTCTCTAATAAGACAAGACGTTTTGCTCGTGAAGGCTTTAACAGTGTCGGCAGCTTGGGAGGGAAATTTAAATCTCGTATTTAAGCTGAGAGGGAAAAAGAGAAATCCAGGCTTTAATGGTGGGAGCTTAGCCTGGATCAAATTCATGTAGGTGTATGACACATGTTATTTTAATCACGTACTTCTAAAAGTTGAATTTCAAATTCCAATGGAGTGTTGGGGGGGATGACTTGACCAGCACCACGTTCGCCATAGGCTAGCTCAGAAGGAATGGTGAGTTTGCGAGTGCCACCTTCTTTCATGCCAACAACTCCTTGATCCCAGCCTTGAATCACCTGATCAGCTCCAAGTTGAAAAGTAAACGGTTCACCACGGTCATGGGAGCTATCAAACGGGCGGCCATCGAGGAATGTTCCCCGATAATGAACCACCACAGTTTTACCAGACACCGCTTCTGCGCCATTGCCCTCTTGGACATCGACGATTTTTAGTTCGGTCACTCCTTCTGTGGAAGTTTCTTCCGTTGAAGTTTCCTTCACCTCGCGATCACAGGTGCAGCTTTGAGAGAATAGTGCAGACATACTCACAGTTGCGACAATCAAAAACGTCTTTTTCATGTTCCACAATCTCGCTTGAAAAAAATTAATAGTTTTCTTTTCGGCTAAGGTAAAAGGTGAAGGGGCAAATTTAAACATTGCCGCTTTTTTGCTTAATTACCTATTCTTGTGTTTTTTGATTTCCTTTTCAAGCCAGAGTTTAAACAAAGGGTTGTCAGCGTTATGGCGTAAATAATTGGGGCGCTGCTGCAAAGGGTTTTGCGCTTTTGCGCTGCGTGGCTGGTATATTTGCTCAACCTGGCCGTTGGAAGGATTGGGATAGAATAGATAATAGGCTTCCGACTGTTGCCTCTGGGTGTCAGCCAGCAGCGATTGACTTGTAAGCAAGAGGACAGCGGGGAAAATTCTGCATTGCAGTCCTAGTTGGAAATGGTAAATCAGGCCTGATATTTTTGACATGTCTAGCTCCCGTCGCGAAAATGAAGGCTATTGAGTTTGTCGGCTAATTACGACGGGTCTTTAAACTTGCTCAATACCTCATCTTGAGTTGCGGAAACTGATACAATCCTCTCTTAACCTTAAGGTATTCCCATCCTCAAGCCAATCGCCTCTCCACATCTTCAATAATAAGTCGAGCTAAGCGCTCATAAATCGGCGCTTCATCCAAGCCACCGCCCAACAAACGTGGGCTGGTAATATTGATTTCCGAAACCTTGCCACCAATCAAATCAAAACCAGTGAAAAAGATGCCATCCTTGACCAACTCTGCGGTAATGGATTGCACCATCGCTTCCTCTGTCGAGCTTGGTTGATAAGGATGCAAAGTCGCCCCCATCCGCGTATTGGCAAGAAACTCTCCCTGCGAGGGTTTTTTCAAACACCAGGCGAGAGCTTCTGTACCTGCACAAAACACCCTCACCTCCCCTTCATATATGCTGCTATCAAATGGTTGCACAAGGCGAAACGATTCACCATTATTCGTCTGTTCAGCGATCGCGGCCAGTGCTTGTTCACGGCTCAAATCAGCCAATTGAAGGCGAATCACGCCTCTGCCACCAAAGAGGTCTAAAGGCTTTAAAATCCCATCGCCTTTTGCTTCACCAGCAATAAAATCATAAATCTGCTCTTGATCTGCAGAAAAGATCGCCGGATTCGTATAGTCGGGAAAACGCAGTATGATGAGTTTTTCATTCCAGCGGCGCAGCGCCTCAGGATCGTTATAGACGATGCTACTCCCTTGGGCCTCATCAAGGAGCCAGGTGGCAGCCAGATAATCCATATCAAAAGGCGGGTCTTTGCGCATGTGTACCGATTGGAAGGATTTGAGATCCAGGACTTCCGCCGGTTCCGTACGTAAACTTTGAACCTCATTCTCAAAAAGAATTTTCTGCGCCTGAACCACACAGCCATTCGGATAGTGCTTAACCTTATGAAAGCGACTGATTTGCTTGGGGGTTGTGATGTAACAGCTCTGCTTCATTTTTGTCAGAGCAAAGGCCATCCGCAAGCTAGAGTCGAGTTTCATATTTAGTTTTTCAAGTGGATCGATTACAAACAGGTGGCGATATGAAGTCATTTGCGGGATTCCCAGACAGAGGTTTTTGCTTTTTGCCTGGAGCAGAGTGTAATGGGGATGTAGGTGACTTGCAATATAGGCTTGCCGTGTCGTCAATGTCGGAAAGGAATGAGTTCCCATGCAACTTCGTAAACTAGAAGATTTAGATATCAATCAAAAGAAAGTTCTCCTTCGTCTTGATCTGAACGTGCCGATCAAGGATGGTAAAATTACTGATGATACTCGGATTCAGGCAGCACTCCCGACCTTAAGGTACATCTTGGAAAGAACGTCCCGACTGGCTGTTATGTCTCACTTAGGACGTCCCAAGGATAAGGTCGAGCCAGCTTATAGTCTGGAACCTGTCGGCGCTAAATTGGCCGAATTATTGGATAGGGATGTTGTTTTTGTGCGTGATTACATGCAAGAACCCATCGAGCACGTTTTAAATCAATTGGATAAGAATCAACTCATACTTTTGGAAAACCTTCGTTTTCACCCCGGTGAAACGAAGAATGACGTCGATTTTGCGCGCTGCTTATCCAACGGCTTCGACTACTATGTGAACGATGCCTTTGGAACCTTGCACCGCGCCCATGCCTCCGTAGTCGGAGCACCTGAGCAAATGAAGCCAGAGCAACGCGCTGCCGGCCTTCTGGTGCAAAAAGAAATTGAACATTTATCCCGCTTGCAAACCAGACCCCAATCACCATTTACCGTCATCCTGGGTGGGGCCAAAGTGTCGGATAAGATCGCTGTGATCCTAAACCTCCTCAAAACATGCAACACTCTGCTTATCGGCGGAGCAATGGCTTATACCTTCCTACGTTTTAACGGTGCATCGGTTGGCTCTTCTCGTGTGGAAGAAGACAAGATGGATCTTGTCGAAAAAATCTATCGCAATGCTGAAGCGCGCAAGGTGGAAATCGTTCTTCCGGAAGATCACGTTGCAGCCAAGGCCTTTGATGAAGGTGAAGCTGCGCAGGCTATCAACCAGGTCTCGATACCTGAAGGTCTCATGGGTTTAGACATCGGCCCTAAAACTGTAAGTCGCTTCAAAAGTTATATCGACCAATCCAAGACTGTTCTATGGAATGGTCCAATGGGCGTTTTTGAGTGGTCAGCATTCGCTAAAGGCACGATGGACATCGCACATGCTGTTGCTGATTGCCGCGGCTTTACAGTGGTCGGTGGTGGTGATAGCGTGGCTGCGATCAATAAGGCTGGAGTTGCCGATCGCATCAATCATGTGTCTACCGGTGGCGGTGCGTCGTTGGAGTTTTTAGAAGGAAAGACCTTACCTGGAATTAAAGTTTTATCCCGCTTATAAGGAGTAAAACCCATGCGAAAGCTGTTGCTTGCCGGCAACTGGAAAATGCACAAGAAGCCATCTGAGGTGGCTGCATTTTTTAATGAGTATGCAGAAAAAGCTAATTTAACTAGCGACCATGTGCCGGAATCCGTGGATCTACTCTTTGCGGTTCCCTATCTGTGTTTGGGCGAAGCCTTAAAACTTGGCAAAAAGCTAGGCTTTGAGGTGGCTGCACAAAACGTCCATCAATTGCCGCGTGGTGCTTACACAGGTGAAGTTTCCGCGGAAATGCTGATAGATGCCGATATTCGCACGACTTTGGTCGGCCATAGCGAAAGGCGACAGTACTTTGCAGAAACCAATGAGATTGTCGCTGAAAAAGTCAAAACTTGTGTGGATTTTGGTCTGCGCCCCATTCTATGCGTTGGCGAAACCAAAGAAGAACGCGAGCGTGGTCAAACAGAATTTGTTCTGAAAAAACAGATGCAATCTGTGTTCGACAAACTTGAGGAATGGAGTGATATCGTCGTTGCATATGAGCCGGTTTGGGCGATCGGTACCGGCTTAACGGCGACAACTGCGCAAGCACAAGAAGCGCACCAGTATATCCGCGGCTTAATTGATGTCGCCTTTGGTCGAGAGGCTGCTGATCAGACGCGGATTTTGTATGGCGGTAGTGTGAAGCCGGATAATGCTAAGGCCTTGTTTGAGCAAGAAGATATCGATGGTGGCTTAGTTGGCGGAGCTTCTCTGAAGCCCGAAGATTTCGCTGCACTGACGACAACAGCCCGCCAGGTGGTGAGCCGCTCATAACGCACTGGTACACTTAGACTTGTCTATGCTATAAGCTGGGGCCTTGAATCAAAGGCTCCAGATACTCGCTAATGTTCTGTTATAGCTGGAGCCATCATCATATCGACGAATGGCGGCAAGAATACAATGACAAAACGAGTGCATGTGATAGGAGGCGGTTTGGCCGGAAGCGAAGCCGTATGGCAATGCTTAAAAGCTGGCTTCCATGTGGTCTTGCATGAGATGCGACCGAAAAAGCTAACTCCAGCCCATCATACTGGCATGCTTGCTGAGCTAGTCTGTTCCAACTCTCTCAAGTCCGAATCACCCGAGTCGGCGCCAGGCCAGCTGAAAGCTGAAATGGAAGCATTAGACTCTCTTATTATCAAAGCCGCAAAAAAGGCCAAGGTACCAGCTGGTCAGGCATTAGCTGTTGATCGCGAGCAATTTTCGGCTGACATCACCCAATCTCTGGAACAATATCCTGGTTTTGAAAGGCGCGACGAAGAAGTTGGTGCCGAGCAGATTGCCAGTGATCCTGATGCTATCTGGTTGATTGCCACAGGGCCCTTATCCAGCGAACCGATGAGCCAGTTTTTAACTGAACTTAGTGGTGGTGCAGGCAGGCTCTACTTCTACGATGCCATTGCTCCGGTTATTGAAACCGACTCTCTTGACCTTTCGCAGTTATTTCGAGCCAGCCGCTATGAGGATGGTGATGGCGATTATTTGAATATCCCGCTCGATAAAGAGCAGTATCTGAGCTTCATCGAAGATGTAAAAAACGCGGAAAAAATGCCGCTCCATGCCTTTGAAGAAACCAAATACTTTGAATCCTGTTTGCCCATTGAAGTCATGATCGAGCGCGGCGCGGACACCCTGCGTTTTGGGCCCATGAAGCCGGTCGGTCTCACTGATCCGAAAACGGGCATGCGACCCTACGCCAATATTCAATTACGTATGGAAAATCGCGATGGCACGATGGTGTCGATGGTCGGTTTTCAAACCAAGATGAAATGGCCTGAGCAGGCGCGCGTCTTGCGTAAGTTACCAGGCTTTGCCGAAGCTGAGTTCTATCGCTTCGGCTCGGTTCATCGCAATACCTACCTGCAAAGTCCTAAACTCTTGGCAGCAGACTTTTCCTTTCGCGAGCATCCCAATCTCTTTCTCGCAGGACAAATTACGGGCGTTGAGGGCTACACCGAGTCAGCAGCGATCGGTTTGCTAGCTGGGCGAGCAATCGTCGCACGCTTGCAAAATAAGAGCTTTGATTTGCCGCCGCGCACCACTCTATTGGGCGCCTTAGCCAACTATGTCCTGGAGGGTGGGCTTGGTGATTATCAGCCGATGAACGCTAACTTTGGGTTGCTGCCCCGATTGCCGCCGCAGCGCGGGATGAGAAAAGCGCAACGCAAGGCGAAGCACTGTGAGCGGGCGCGAGAAGATTTCGCCAGCTTTTTGCAAAGAATTCCAGTGGAAGGCTCACCTGTCCCTCATGTATGACAGGTAAACATCAATTGTTTTAGTTGCTTATAAAGTTTTTGCCAAGTTTGGGCGACGCTGCGTAGACATGTCCTACATGTTTGTCAGCCAGCCCCCGAATGGCCGCATCCAGTCTGCTATCGCGCTGCTGATGCTCTGAACTTCGGCTTGCCATCTTATAGAGTTGCCGCTAGTCTCGATGGGCGTTAAGCAACCTAGCAGACAGGAATGGCAGATTTGACTTCGAATCTTACCTTGGGAAAAATAATCCCCTTAAATTTTGTGAGTCAGGTAACTGGGCGTTTGGCGCGGTGGGAGGCACCTGGGCCAGTGAATCGTTTGGTTTGCCGGTCTTTTGTTAAACTCTTCGGTATCGATATGAGTGAATCGGCGCAGGAGCTCGATACGTTCCGCTCCGTTGAAGATGTTTTTACCCGCGCCTTAAAACCGGACGCGAGGAAAATTGAAGGCCCGCTCTGCTCTCCGGCAGATGGTACTTTAAGCTGCAGCGGCACAGCCAAGAAGGGTGATGCTGTCCAAGCCAAGGGCCTCTACTATAACCTTTCCGAGCTAGTCTTTGGCACCAAAAATCATGATGAACTTGCCTATTATGCCACCGTATATCTGGCGCCACACAACTATCATCGGGTGCACAGTCCACTCGCAGGCAAGCTGCTGCGCATGCGCTATTTCCCAGGTGAATTATGGCCGGTGAATCGACCTTTTGTTCGCTTTGCGCCGCGCCTTTTTATTCGCAATGAGCGGCTTGTCTTTGATTTTGAAGATAGCAAAAGTCGTGGGCGCATCCATCTTGTGATGGTTGGCGCTCTAAATGTCGGGCGCATCATCAGCCCGTTTTGGGAAGGCTTTTTTACCAATGGCGCCAGAAGGCAGCGCAAAGTTCAGGAAAAAGCCTGGGTTGATCCCTTGCCCGTTAAACTTGGCCAGGAAATTGGCACGTTTATGCTGGGCTCTACAGTCGTGATTGCCTTTGATAAAAAAGCTGCGGATTACTACAAACTCAAGGGCACGACAAACCCAACCCCCGTCTTGATGGGGCAGAAATTAACTTAGGATTCCAGCCGCATCGTATTCACGCAAGCACTTTTGGAGAGAGGTAGGGCTTGTCATGTTAGCTGTAAGTTTAAGAAGGACCAGCGTGATCTGGTCCCTAGAATCGAAGGTTATGTCAAAAGATATGATCGAAACTTTAATGGATGAAAAAGCTGATGCCGTCCGACTGGTGTCAGAAAAAGGTAAAGTGGAAGAGACACTAAGCTTTATCGATAGCCTGCGCTCGAGCCAGCATGAATGGGCCAGACAGTTGCCTGTGCTGGCGGATATGTGTAGCTATCCCCGAGGTGTCATTGTCAATTTAGAAGAAGCCTGTGAACTGAAGTTTGGTGACAAAGTCGTCTTCACCCCAGAAGGCGGCAACGGTGATTTTCAGGTGAACTCCGATGAGTGGCCTGATCTTTTTGCCCTCGATCATTCGGTTTATTGCGGCTTCGGTATGGTCGTGCTCAAACCGATCGATATCAAAAAAGACAAGGTTACTTTGGAAGTTGTGCAAGGTGGGCGCCTTTTACCAAATGCTGATATTCAAGTACCCTTCACACAAAAAACTCCGACGATGGAGTCGATTCCAGACGAGGCTTGGCGCATCAGTAAAAACCCTGGTGTAGACTATTTGATCTTGCCTTCAGTCTCATCAGCAGTCGAGCTGGAGAAAATTAGAGATCGCATTCTCACGGAATCTCATCAACCATGGTTGCTTTTGAAAATCGGCAGTCGCCAGACCTATGAAAATCTGGATCAATTACTGCCTCTGGTACGCGGTGTCATTGTCTCCCGGATTGAATTAGCCATGTCGATGGACCCGGCGCAAATTCCTATTGTAACAAAAGAAATCATCCAAAAGTGCAATCAGCATGCTTGCATGGTCTTGATTGCCAGTGAGATGCTGGGTTCGATGCGTTATAATGCAACGCCTACCCGCGCAGAAGTCTCCGACATTGCTAATGCTGTTTTTGATGGAGCGGACGGCGTCCTTCTTTCCGAAGCACTTGCCGATGGTCGTTACCTCAGCCGTGGTTTTATGCTGGCAAAAAGAACAGTGGAAGATGTCGAGTCCTCAGCAGAAGATTACCCATTAAACTGGGTCAAACTCCATCCAACAGTAGATAATGAAATCGAAGCGGTGACTTATGCAGCCTATCGTGCAGCCCATCGCAACGGCGCCCGAGCCTTGGTATGTATGACAAAAGCAGGGAATACTGCCTTTCATCTTCGCTCGTATGGCGTCAACATTCCCATTGTCGCCTTATCGACTTCTGCCGATGTTGTGCGTCGCCTGAAGATTGTGAAAGGTGTGCAGGGTGTCAAGCTGGATGAGCTGCCGAGCATCGATGAAATTCTGCCGTTGATCAATAATCTCTTGGCTAACCAGGAAGGGATTCGCGACGACGATAAGTATGTATTCGTCTCAATTACGCTTTCTTCGATTGGAGTCGAGGGAAGTAACTTGTTTACGGTACAAAGCTTAAGTAGCTAGTGCCCATCCGGGAATGAAGCGGAGTGACCCTTTGGAATCGACGCAGTTTTTGGAAATTGAACATAAATATATCATTCCTGATTCCTGGGATTTTTCTGCTTTTTTAAAAAGGCTTCAGGGCTTGGACCTACAATCGAGCAGCGAGGTTCAAGTCTCTGACACCTACTTTGTCACCCAAGCCTGCCCAGGCTATATCTACCGGCATCGCTACGACATTGAGTTACAGCACTTAACCGTCAAGTCTTTGACGGGTGACCCTGAGGTGCGACTTGAAGTCAACCTTGACTTGGGTCACCATAAAGGTAACCAAAAGGATGCTATCCATGCCTTTCTCACACCCTTAAACATCCTGTGGTCGGGAACTCTAGCGAAGAAAGTGCGAGCGTTTTACTTCAAAAATTGTGAAGTCGTTTACTACGAGGCCGAGTTCCAGCAGCAGTCGGTCACCTGTGTCGAAATCGAAGCAAAAAACTCGAATAACGTCTCGCAAGCTAAGCAGATTTTGCGGCAATATGCGGAATCACTAAATTTGGACGTACGCTATCGTAGTGATAAGACCTTATTTGAACTTTTGCTAGCTCCAAACATGCCACAAGAGCTAGCCAAACACTTCAAACGCTAAGCTCCCATGGAATTATCATGAAAGCTTGGCTATAAAGGTAGCGCAGAGGCGCTTTACACAAGCCTGTCTTCCTGATTAACGAGCTTAAATGGCTGAGCAAGGTCACTGCAATGATTTGCAAATCGGAAACAAGCCTAAAGATTTCGAAATCGTTTCCGAAGCCGAAACGAACCAACGCGAACCAATAGGGTTTCATGGAAGTTTGGATGTCTAAATCAACCAAATGCATCGCAACGATATTGATCTTGGCATTGGCTGCGATCTCGCGCCAAGGTTTCGCTATTTCACCTGAGCAAGATTGGTTTTCAGCGGCTGTCGAGGCAGCAAATGCCGAACTCTTAGCGCAAACTGATCGCTTGCCTATGAAGGAAGTGAAAAACACTAATATTTTGAGCCAAGCAGTACCGCAAGAAGGTTCAGTCGCTGAGCTGCTATCGTTATCGAGTATTCCAGTGGCGCAACTTCTCTCGCTTGACCAGGCGGAATTTAAGAAAATCACCATGCCGCCAGTGCCAACAGTAGCTGAAGAACTTGTGGCAGATGAAGAAGTGAAGCTTGCCCCACCACCGCCTGCTGCCGGTTTTGAATTAAGTGAGCCAATAGCAGAGTTGAAATCACCTCCTCCTTCAGATTCGGACTGTGTCCTTCAACCTTGTCTCAAAGTTTTCCAGGAGCAACGCCTCAAGCATTGGATGGTGGAGCCAAAGCGTCTTGACTTGGCAATTTCAGACGATCATGTCCAGGTAAGCGTTGAAGGCAATGATGCGCCGCTTCTCTTTGTGCGTGACGAAGCGATATTGAAGTGGGATGCGGAAAAACAACAACTTCGCGTCAAAAATTCCGGAACTACCGAGCTTTATGTTGTCGATGAGCAGAAAATGCTGATCGTGCCGATACATGTGACCCTAGGCAATACACCCAATAAAGAACGCAAAGTTCAAACAGCTCCACCTGACCTCATAGCCTCGTCGGATTTGCTCAGTTTAAAGCCCTTGCCTGGCCTTAGCTATGGTCCTCGCCAAGTACGCCGCCAGGTTCAAAATGATATGCGAGCCGTGCACGTCCAAGCTTTTGACGCGGAAGGCCGGCCGATAGCTGAACCGAATGCCGAACAGAGACCGAGTTACGGACTTTTGGGAGTCGAAAGCCAACGAAAGACGGTAACCGTTCAGCTGATTGATGAGCGTTCTGTCATCGAGGCGGAAAAACTTTATCCGGTTAAAGACGCCAGGGTTAAAGTATTGGGAACTGGCTGGCAGGGTGTGACAGACATCCGGGGCGTCGTGGATATCCCAGATATGCCGGAAGGCAGCCGTTTTCTTCTTCAAGTCGATCATCCGGGAGGTCAAATACCGCTGCACACTTATGAGGTCTTTGTCGATTTTGCCGATGGTCCTCAGCTGGAGCTGTTGACGGTGATGACCTATCGCTCCTTCTTCCTTTACTCGCAAATATTCCAAGTTGCGCAACGCACGGATCGCGCTTCTGTATGTTTGAGTGTGCATTCACGCGATGGCGCGGAAACACTTGATGGTCTTCAAGTCACTCTAAACAATAAAAGTGGCGATGGACCATTTTACTTCAATCGCTTTGGCCCAGATCCCCAGGCTACGACAACTGATGAAGCCGGTCGTTTCTGCTTATTTAATGTCGAAGCTGGCTTGACGGAAATCAGCTTCTTTCAAGACGACGGGCAGTATTTAAGTTCAGTCGCAGTTCCCTTGATATCCGGCTCACACTTGGATGATAGCGTCTATCTTTGGAACGGCCCTGCAATGGAGTTGCGTTTATCTGCCATGCCAACGGCTTTAGAGCAGTTATATTCTGATTTTGATCAGTATATGACCTTCCACCCGGTGGACTATGTGAGCATGATATCCATTGGTGATAATGAAGAACTCAGCTCTAAAAATGTTGGGGTCTTGGAAGCACAGGCAGGCCATTCCTGGTATCGTGGTAAGAGCTATTTACTTTCCCAGGCGCCTGAGTTCGAGACGACTTTGTTTGGCGTGAATCACTCTTCGCTTGTGAGTAATGGTCGGATCATGACGCCATTATTGCCGCGAGGTTTCGTCGAGGATCTTTTCCAAGAATTATATATGGCTGAAACCAACCTGGTGGAGGCGTTTGACTCATATTTTGGCAGTGTCGTCGTCTTGTTTGGCCAAAGTGAAGAGGAAGAGAAGGCACAGCAAGGAGCTGTCAAAATCCGCCTGATTGATCAATTTGGCGTGCAAACAAAAGATGGCTGGTATTTTGGCTCCGGTGCAGATGGTCTCAGCAAGGCGATATTCTTTAATCTGCAGCCTGGTATTTATTCTGTGATAGTCGAAAGCAAGGATGGAATGTGGCTCGATTTTGAAACGGTCGCCGTTGATTATATGACGACCAGTTTGGTGCAAACAGGTCACGTTCTTGGAGAGGTTTTGGAGTGAAAGCTAACTCATTTTGAGAAAGCTTTTTAAGCTTGGCGAAAACTCACCGCTTCCCCAAGCCAGCCATTTCTTCAATAGGAATATCGACGAGCCGATATAAGCGACCGACTGCGGCTTGATCAATCCATCGCCCCAGTTTTAAAGCGCCTTCTGCAAATAGCTGCCGTGATAAGGCTCGATGAGCGATGCTTAATTCTTCCAGCTCTCCCATAAAGCGGATTTCATGTTCGCCAAATACAGAGCCACCGCGCAATACAGCAATGCCGATTTCATCTTCCTCGCGTAAACCATCTCTCTTCCAGATAGGCTGCAAGTTTTCTTGCTCCGCGAGCATTTCTGCGATGAACAATGCCGTCCCACTGGGAGCATCTTTTTTATGGCGGTGATGAGCTTCGAGGATTTCTATATCAAAATCCATCGGTCGTAAGAGGGAGGCCGCTTGTTGGGCAAGTTTCACGGAAAGGTACACGCCTAAACTTGTGTTAGGTGCAATCAAGACTTTGCCATTTAGCTCTGCGCAGTAATGTTGCCAGGCGTGCAGGGACTTCTCTTTCAGACCCGTCGAACCTACAAGCACAGCTAAACCTGTCAGCTTATGTTTGGTCAAGACCTTGCAAAGTTTTTCGTTGCCTTCAACGCTGGAAAAATCGATGAGCAGCTCAGCTTTTTTAAGGCCCTGAATGAGTTGATCATCGCTATATGGTTCAATCAGAAACTGATCTTGCTTGGAACCTGCTTCGCTAAAGAAAATCCTTTCATGTGAGCTGCCGCCAAGCAGCTCAAAGTGAGGGTCATCGAGCAAAAGTTTACGGATCGATTGCCCCATCCGGCCATCAAAACCGTTTATCCAAAGCTTGGTGCTTGTTTTTCTCATGATAAGTCTCCTTGCCAACCGATCTCAGTCAAGCCATTAAACGAGTGTTTTCAGTAAATCTTTGGTTTCATCCAAAAGAAGTTTAATTTTCTGATAACTCGTTTCATTCACAGCGACCAAGGGCGGCCGGAGGTAATTGTGGCCAAAACCTTCCATATGTAGCGCAGCTTTAATTGGCCCAGGATTTGACTCGCAAAATAAGATGTCGACGAAGGGTAGCAAAGCTTCGTGGATGGCAAGTGCGGTTTGCCGATCGCCTTCAAGATAACGGCGGGTCATGGCGACAAAGGCTTCGGGAAAAATATTGGTCACGACACTGATGACACCTTCGCCACCTACAGCTAAGCTTGGCAAATAGGTAAAGTCATCACCACTGAGTACCGCAACTTGATGGACATTGTGTCTGGTTTGTCGGTGAGTCTGCGAAAATAGAGTGAGATCAGCGCTGGCTTCTTTGATCGCTACGACTTGATTGATGTCACAGATTCTTGCCATATCCAAAGCACTCAACCTTTGGCCGGTGCGGCCTGGAACGTGATAAAGGATGATCGGCATGCCGACAGCTTCTGCGATCATCCGAAAGTGAAGCTGTAAACCGGCTGGAGATGGTTTGTTATAGGGAGGAGTGACGACCAGTAGGGCATCAGCTCCAGCATCGACAGCAAGGCGGGAAAGTTCAATCGACTGTTGTGTATCGTTACCGCCGGTGCCTGCGATGATCTGAATATTGCGACTGACATTGGCCCGGGCACGACGGATCAGTGACAATTTTTCCTGGACACTTAAGGTGGGCGCTTCGCCCGTGGTGCCGCAGATCACAATTCCATCGACTTGGGCTTCTTCCTGCTTGACTAGTAGCCGATCAAAGGTTTCCCAGTCTATTTGACCATCTTGGCGAAAAGGTGTGATTATGGCGGTCATCACTCCGCTTAGGCTTTTTTGACTCATGGCGACTCCGTTTTGTCATCTGTTATCTGTCGGGGGTGAACCTTCAGCCGCATCGGGTACTGCATCCACGTCTTGCATGTCTTTTTTCTTCCGCTCCTCTTTGACACCTTCTTTATAAGGAATTTCGGGACGGAAATCTTCAATTTGCGAGACGGGCTGCGTCTTCAATCCGCAGCCAGGGATGAGTGCCATCAATATCAATAACATGCCGATGCTTGCCTTAAAGGTCGCCATAAGATGTGCACTCCGATCCAGTATCCAAGCTTTTTCCTGGCTTGATTGTTTTGCCAGGCTTCTGTCTATATCCATTTCTTGCAGCAACTTCAAGGACTGCTCGGATAACAAGGGGTGGATCTTTTTTAACTCGGCACTGACCAGACGACCGGGTCGTAAATTACGCTGTTCACAATAGACAACAAGGGCCTGACTGGCTGATTTGGCGTCCTTGGGGTTAAGGCCGACAGCAACCATGTCTCCGACCAATCTGCGTTGCATTGACGCTGGTATGGGATAGTTTTCGTCTTCCTGATGAAAACTGGAGCTTTTTAAAATTTTACCTATTTCCCGACCTAAGCCGAGAAGGTGCTGGTGCATCTGTTCCAAGGATTCTAACCAGAGCAAACGCCGACTTTCCCACATCAAGAGGTCATCGTCAGCCTGCATCGGCAGGGATTTCAGTTTCTGCGTTTCGGCCATCAGGCGATCCAGGCGAGAAACGATTGGTAGTATGCTCTGCTTCTTATCATTGCGACGAATTTGATCGAGTGCTTGCCGCAGAGTATTGATCACTCGTGTCAATACGTGTTCAAGGTCAAGTAAAACCTGATTTTCGCTGCGAAAAGTCAGAGTCTCAAACCGCGACCCGTTAAACCCTAAGGCCTGCGCCAGCAGTTGGTCGATATCATCATCAAGGGTACGACGGAAATGCAGTTGGCAAGAAACGATTTGCTGCATCTTAAGTCGGGTTCTGCCAATTGCCTGACTTGCTTCGGCTAACTCTTCCGCGATTTCAAGCAGTAGGGTTGAGGCGAGGATTTGTGCTTCACAGTTTTGGTTGCGGAACAAATAGATGGAGCGATTAAAAATCAAATCAGATTTTTTCAAAATTTCCTGACCGACTCCATGCAGGTCTGTTTGTAATTGCGCCATCGGTTGCTGGATACTATAACGCAGCAAATTTGTAAAAAGGCTTAGTTCTCCAAAGCGACCAAAGATGGCGATCAAAAACTCGCTCTGCTGCGACATGAGGCGAATGAGCAGTGAATGGGACTCGCTAGTCGAGCTCTCAGCAGTCGATATCGGAGTATATTCCCGCAGGCTCAAACGGAATTCATGGATCAATTTTTCACTGATAACGCCGTTTTTAAATAGAACCTCGGCCGTTCGGCTTAAGAAATCGATCACTAAAGCTTGGTCTTTTTTCTGAGTGTTATAGCAAGTGTTCTCATAAGACATAAGCCCAGCTCCTTAAAGCAAGTTTTGCATAAGTTATTATGAAGCAGTTATCTGCGGCGTACTCGATACTATATCAAGTGAGGCTATCATGAATTTTGTTGGAAGTGACAAGGAAAGCCGTCGCTGGCACGGTCGGCCAGCGAGCGAGTGGAAATGACTTAGTCTAAGAGGCAGAGCTTAGAATCTAAAGACTGCATGTCCTTGGAATAAGTAATTTGTTTGTGCAGCTTGATCACGATCGATTTCCCAAGCTTGACCAGGCAAGCCTAAAGCCACAGCAGCTCCTAACTCCAGCCCCTGGCCAATCGCTCGATTATACGAAATATCCAGCTCAAAACCGAGGTCTTTGCCTTCGTAACCGATGGGACGGAATCTTTGATTTTCGTAATTGGCCTTCACATCACCGGGAATTCCTTCATTCAAACTGGCTGTGACTAGTTTTGCCTCGAAATCGCCGGCAGCGACACTACGATAGCGATATCCCAGTGAGAAGACTGTGACATTCATTAAGCGATACGGGTCAAAGACACCGTCAATTCGCAGGTTGTCTGTTTGCTTGCGACCGTTGAACAACAAAAGAGCGGGTTTAAAGTTGCGATGAAAGGCAACGGCCGACGCTTTATTGTCACGAGGTGAAGGTGCGGTGAGGTCAGCGCCCGGATAAACGGGATAGTAACCATCACTATCACCCGGTGCATAGGCATAGTCGATAAATAGGGAGTGACTTTTAGCGGTGCCTTGATTGTAACGTGCCGGGCCTAGGAGAGTTCCGGAGCGGGAAAGGAAGTACTCAAGGCTACCTGCTGCAGCGATCGATTGGACATCGTTTGATAGGCGACTTTCCGCTTCGTCCAAGCTACTGAATGTAGCTGAACGCAAACCACCTAATCGAACCAGGTTAGGATCAGCGGACTTGCCGAGGCGAAATAGGATTTCCTGTTGAATGACCAAGTCCTGGACAAGGAAATTTAAATAAAGGTCAGCAAGTTTGATATCAGTTTTTGTATTGCTGCCACCGATGATATTGGCAAAATAAATGCCAATTTGCTGCGAGAATCCTTTGCCAGCGTTAGCTTTGTGATCGTTGTATTCAATGGTAAAGAAAAATTGATCAAGATCGTCATTTTTTTCCATTGGCCCAAAATTACTGTTTCCACCTTGGAGAAAAACGGAGGCACCAGTTTCAGTGATTTTATCGTAGCCTAGCGAGAAAGACAGCGTTTGTGTTTTTTGCAGATTCACATCGCAGGTAAAGCCATCATAGACAGTGGCATCGGTGTCAAAAACGTCTTTGCCTGAGTCCATGAAAAGTCCCATGCCCCAGTGCCGATCGCGACGACCAACTGTTAAGAGGCAGTAATCCATCGCATAACGAGCGTAAGCTTTGGTGATGCGGGGTACAAAGGCTTCATAGCGAGGCTCAAGTGTACTATTCGGTAATTGACCACAATTGCTACTGCTGCCAATGTTTGAGTTAGGGTTTTCTTGGGTAGCCTCAGGTGGGCAATCGAGGACGCGGCCTGAGTCTCCCAAAGCATTTTCCCGCTGGTCATCAAAAAGACGGAATTCGGCAAAAAAGCTGGATTTATCATTGACCCTCAGCTCAGTGTCCAGACGAAAAAATTGATCGATCGCCTGATAGCTACCGGTACCCTTGTTAAATCCTGGTCGGGTGCGAGTTTCACCCCTCAGACCATAATGGCCTTGGCCATCAACGAAAATAGCAGATGCCTGTGATGCCATCATGATGCCAATAGCACTCAGTCCTATAGATAATCGAGCTTTGATCGAAGGTTTTTGCATGGAACGCTGTCCTTTTCCATTTTGATTGCTAACACATCGCTTGTGAGTTTTAGCATGGTTGAACCGACTGCCCAAGGTCTTTCATGCAGGCGGCGGAGCATTTAGCTTTGCTGATCAGTTTCGTTGAGGCTGACGTCGGCCGGCATCCGATCAAGTTCCCAGCGATAGCGATCGATGCGTCGGCATTGGCCAGTTTTCGGGTCAACTTCGGCTATGACAAAACACATCCAGAGATCATCCGTTGCTGGTTCAAATTTGCGTTTTTCACCGGTAGTCATGCGACGAATAGCAGCTTCCTTACGGATACCAATCACGGAATCATATGCTCCGGTCATGCCAACATCAGTAATAAATCCTGTGTGTTGGTCGATGATGCGCTCATCAGCTGTCGGAACATGACTATGAGTGCCATAAACCAGAGACACACGACCGACCAGGTACTGACCCATGCCCTGTTTTTCGCTGGTGGCCTCTGCATGCATATCGACGATTTTGATCTTAATGCGATCAGGTACCATGCGAAGGATTTCGTCAGCCGTGTGAAATGGGTTGCGATTATCAGCATGCATAAATGCCTTGCCACTCAGGTTGATCACAGCGTATTCCTGACCACCTTTGCTTTCCAGGATGGTAAAGCCACGCTTAGTCTCGCTGACATTGAACATATTTGCCGGAATTAGGAGATTGTTGACTTGCGGCAAGAGTTCATAAATTTCGCGCTTATCATGCCAATGGTTGCCGGTCGTCACGCAATCAACACCATAGCTTTGAGTCAGCTGGTCGTAGATTTTTTTGGTGATACCAAAGCCACCCGCAGCATTTTCACCGTTGGCGAGAATAATATCCGGCTGAAATTGTTCCTGTGCTTTTGGCAGTAACTTGGCGATACTGCGACGACCTGCTTTTCCCATCAGATCGCCTAGAACTAAAATTTTAATCATTTGGCAAAATCAATCTGTTTGCTTTCTCTTAAGACTGTGACACGAACTTGTCCTGGAAAGGTCAGCTCTTTTCGCAGTTTAAAAGCTATCTCATTAGATAGGTCGATTACTTCGGAATCGGAGACCCCCGAAGGAGAAACCAGAGCGCGAATTTCTCGTCCAGCTTGAATCACGAAGGACTCATCAATACCAGTGAATGAGTTTACGATCTCTTCCATGTTTTTCAAACGCTTAATATAAGTTTCTAAGACTTCCCTACGAGCACCTGGACGACGTTCTGACAGGGTGTTGGCGGCATGGACAACAATGGTCAGTGGCAAGGCAAAAGCCAAATCTTCCGAATGATGGTTCATGACTGCATCAATGACATCGGTAGATTCATTGTACTTCGCACAAATTTCGGCACCGATTTTCGCATGATGGCCTTCGGCTTCCTGGTCGACCGACTTACCAATGTCATGAAGCAGGCCGGCCCGCTTCGCTTTTTTCACATCTAGACCCATTTCCGCGGCCATAATGCCACAAATATGCGCGACTTCAGCAGCGTGCTGAAGTACGGTCTGCTGACCAGCGGTACGATATTTTAGCTTGCCTAAATGACGAAGCAGCTCTGGGTGGAGGTCGGTGATGCCAGTGTCGAAGGCGGCTTGTTCTCCGTTTTCCAAGACGACCTGATCGAACTCTTCGGTTACTTTTTTAACTGTTTCCTCAATTCGGGCAGGGTGAATCCGGCCGTCAGCGATGAGGCGTTCCAATGAAATTTTTGCGATTTCTCGACGAATGGGGTTGAAGCATGAAAGAATGACAGCCTCTGGTGTGTCATCAATAATGAGATCAACCCCCGTTGCCTGCTCAATAGCACGAATATTACGACCTTCCCGACCGATGATTCGGCCTTTCATCTCATCTGAGGGCAGGCCGACAACAGTGATGGTAGAGTCGTTGACGTATTCGCTCGACACACGTTGTACGGCAAGACTCACCATCGAGCGGGCAATGCGATCGCCTTCCTGCTTGGTCTCTTCTTCAATTTTCCGCAAGGCTTCTTTTGCAGCTTGCTTGGCTTCCACTTCCAGGGAGCGGATCAACTCGCGCTTGGCCTCTTCCTGGGACAAGCTGGCGATGGTTTCCAAAGTTTTACGGTTACGCTCCACCGTGTCTTCGCATTCTTGAATCAAGCGGCGGTAGCGAATTTCTTCCTGACTCAAATGCTGGTTAGTTTTTTCAAGGTCAGCTTCTTTTTTCTCAAGGATCTCTAATTTCTTTTCGACCGCTTGTTCTCGAGTTTTAACTTTGTTTTCCAGCTTGCTGATTTCACCTCGACGCTTTTTAATTTCTTCGTCGAAATGTTGGCGGCGATTGCGGTTTTCCTGCTTCGCCTCTTGGTGAGCTTCTTTGATAATGCGATCGCGCTCTTTGTTAGCATCCTCGAGAATTTTTTCCGAATCAAGCTGAGCGGAGTCAATTGTCGCCATTAAATTTTTTCTATGAAAGGCAATGCCGAGAAAGAAGCCTATGATTGTAAAAAACATTCCGGCAGCTACATATATAAGTATATCCACTTGATAGTCTCCAGATCAGTCTTCAGTGGGGATCGCTGACTCCAGAGGATGACAGCGGAATTGAACGAGTCCGAGATCGTAGCCCTTCTGCACAAAGTTTGCAATCTGGCAGCTACGCATTGAAAATAATTTCTATTGTACTCGGATTAGCTAGATAAGGGCAAGATTTGACTAGAGATATCAAGGCAGTAAGAAAAGCCCTCGGTGATTAGCGAGGGCTTTGAAGAATTAAGGATTGGAGAGCACAAACTCAGCTCGGCGATTTTGGCTCCAAGCTGATTCGTCGCTGCCAAAAACGGCGGGTTTTTCTTCGCCATAGCTGATAGTTGGGAGGCGACTTGGATCGATTCCAAGCTCAACCAAATAATTTTTGACGGACTGGGCGCGACGTTGGCCCAGTGCCAGATTATATTCTACAGAGCCACGCTCGTCAGCATGGCCTTCAATCTGCATGACAGCAGCAGGATTTTCACGAAGATAATCTGCGGTCGAATTTAAGCTGGACTGAGCCTCAGAGCTTAGCGTGAAATCATCAAAAGCAAAGTAAACAGTGCGGGTCGCTTCACTAACGTCTACCGTACTAGCTGGTTCGGGCGGCGTTGCTGGCTCTTCGGTTTCGATTGGCTGAATTACTTCTTCTGCGGGCTGCTCATCATCAGCACAGCCTACAGTAAGGCCCAGTGCGAGGACCATTACAGCCAATGGCTTCCAAGTCTTCTTTGACATCATCCTATCTTCTCCTGACAACATTAGAGTATAGATCATAAACGCTCAGAACAAAACGAGCCTCAATCCTAATCATTAACGTGATTCTACGCAATGTCTTTTGCGAGGGGAACCCCCTTTGCCGTCACAAGTAAAAATACCCAAGTGAAAAAATTTGCCGTTAAGCCCGACAAAGCTTGTCCTGCAGGTGTTTGACGATTTTATGCTGAACTCCAGAAAAGCTTCCGCTCGACATAAAAACGACAGCGTCACCGCTTTGGCAGTCATCGACGATGCGATCAAGAAGTGCTTCATTTGTTGCAAAAGCGTTTGCCTGATTTCCAATTTGATTGACTAGTTGTCCTGTATCCATACGCTCGCCTTCTGGAATCCTCAAGTCAACAGGACAGGGACCAATATAAATCCGATCGGCTAGGCTCAAGGCCTGAGCGAATTCTTTTGTAAAAACATTACGTCGACTAGTAGCGTTTTTTGGCTCGAAGGCGACCAGTAAACGCTTTTGTGGATAAGCTGTGCGCATGCCTCGCAATACCTGTGCTACTGCTGTTGGGTGGTGAGCGAAGTCTTCAAAAACATCCACATCAGCCACAGAACCAAGGAGGTCCATCCGTCTGGCGACTCCCGCGAAGCTACGGAAAATGTCGGCGAGTTCCGACGGCGCGGGTTGGCGGATAACTCCAGCCTCGCTCATCTGTCCAAGGCAGGCGATCACCTGGGTAATGTTGGCCGCATTGTGTGGGCCGGCGAGTTTACACTCAAGAGTAAACTCGCCCCAGAGCTTGGTTTGTAATTGAATTTGCCAGAGCCCTTCAGAGAGGAAGCTAAGCTGATGCATGCGATAACTTGCGTCATCGAAGGGCGCGCGACCGTAGGCGCTCACCCGACAGATTTTGTCATTGAGTTCCAAACGATCCAGTAGGCTTAAAACTCCAGGGTCATCTATATTAGCTAAAACCTGCTGCTTGTTTTCGACCAAGCTCAGCAAGCGCTGAAATTGTTCTTCTATTGCTTCCAGGTTGGGGAATATGTCTGCGTGATCGAACTCAAGATTATTTAAAATCAAAAACTGTGGATGGTAATGGAGAAATTTTGAGTTTTTATCAAAAAATGCCGTATCGTATTCATCGCCTTCAATGACGAAGCTGGGCCCTTCTCCCAAGTGAAAACTGCGGGGGAAATTCCGTGGAATACCACCGATCATGTAACCTGGATCTTCGCCTAGACTTTGCAGAGCATAGGCCATGAGAGAGGCTGTCGTAGTTTTTCCATGAGTACCGCTGATGACGACGGAGCTTCTTTTTTTTAGAAAGTGTTCTCCCAAAAATTGTGGAAAACTCGTATATGGGATCTTGCGCTTGATCACTTCTTCCAACTCAGCGTGACCCCGAGAAAGGGCGTTGGCAACGACCACCAGTTGGGGGTCGAGCCCATCTAAATTGCTCGTGGCATAAGGTGTTTTCACTTGAATTTTTAGCTCTTCGAGCATCGTCGACATCGGCGGGTAAAGGTTGGCATCACTGCCGATCACCTGATAGCCGGCCTCTTGGGCAAGTCCAGCTGTTGCGGCCATGCCTGTCCCACCGATTCCTAGAAAATAAATCGGCTTATGTCGTGAGAGTTCCATGCAGAAGGCTCCTTTTCCAGATCAGCTGGTGGTTGATGATTTCAGCTTGCCCGCCGATCATTAACGGCATATTGGGCGAGCAATGACCAAAATCAAGACTGGTGTAAACCGCAATTCCAGTTCGTTGTGAAATTTCATCTGCCAGCATGGGCAGGTCTAAAATGTTTTGCTTCAGGGTGAATTGGCCGAGGATGATGGCTTCAACGCCTGCAAGAACACCGCTTTGCTGCCATTGATTAACATTGCGAAAAATACGGCCCATGGGTTCATCGATGTCTTCCCAGAATAGTATGTGCCTGGCCAATGAGGAAGGAAGATAAGGCGTGCCGATAAGATTGGTCAAAACTGAAAGACAGCCACCGAACAAGGTCCCCTGATGCCCGGTCGATACAGCATTATTTCCTTGAAGACTGATGCCGATGGGCAACTCAGGTTGCGTCAATGCTTGATAAAGAAGTGGCAGATCAGATTCTGGATGCTCCGACCAGTAATTGGTTGCGGGCATAGGTGCGTGCAGTCCTGGCCAGCCAAGTTTTGTATAAAAAGCGGCATGAAGAGCTGAAATGTCAGAAAAGCCGATGATGAGCTTACCCGGCCGATTCTGCCAGCGTTCCCAAGGTAGATGAGGCAAAAGGTCGCTGGCACCATAACCGCCACGTCCACAGATAATGGCGACGTGTTCGTCACTTTCAATAGCCTCGATCAGCTCTTGCAATCGATCGGCCAGAGAGGCAGATAAATGCTGCCACGGACTCGGCGTAGGAAGGCAGAGCCGATTGAGTTGCAAGCTGCCATTTTTCAGTTCTATTTTTCGAGTGACCGAGGTATCTTCTTTATCCTTGCTGGCCGGGTAAATCAGGCGTAGATTAATCGCTCTCGACATAGCTTGTCCCAGATAGTCGTCCCACATTCAACTAGCTCAAGTCAGACGTTTAGTAGGAACTATTGTATGGTATATCACACCGATTGTCGTCTTTTTAACGGATACAAACCCTGCAAGTATAAAAGAGCTTGTGACGATTGCCCGCATTATGATCCGGTTGGGGAAAAGATTGCTATCCTCAGTTTGGAAGCGATGGGTGCCGTTTTGCGATCAACCTGTTTGCTGCCAGCCATCAAACGACAATATCCGCAAGCGCATATCACGTGGTTCACTTTGAAAAGTGCTCAGCCACTTCTGGAAAATAATCCATTTATTGATCGTCTCATCGTTGTCGATGGCAAGACGCAAAGTCTCATTGATTTTCTGCAATTTGATCTTTTATATGCCGTCGATAAATCTTTGGAAGCTGGTGCTATGGCTGAACGGATTCAAGCCAAAACAAAGTTTGGCTTTGGTTTGGATGCGCAGGGGGTCATTCGACCATTATCCGCCGCAGCTGACTATCAATACGCAGTCGGCTTGGACGATGAATTGAAATTTTTTATCAATCAAAAACCGGAAACGCAGCAGATCACCGAAACCATGGGCATAAGCTGGCAAAGGGATCCCTATATTCTGCGACTGACTGACTCAGAAAAGCAGAAAGTGCAACAGCGACGCGAAGAAATATTTAGTCTTGGTGTTCAGGGGATTATTGGTTATAACACGGGATGCTCTCTCCTGTTTCCATATAAGAAGTTTACTGTGGAAAGAGCCGTAGAAGTCATCGGTGCTTGGCGGCAGCAGTTTCCCAATTGGGCAGTGGCGTTACTGGGTGGCCCTGAAGACACCGAGCGACAGAAAGCGATGAAAGAAGCCTTTGTTGATGATCAGTTGGTAATTAATACACCGACTAATCAAGGCTTGCGGTCTGGAATCCTGTGGATGGATGCAACGGACATAGTTTTGTCTGGTTGCTCCCTTGGGTTGCATATTGCAATTGCTTTGCAGAAATCTGTGATTGCTTGGTTTGGCGTGAGTTGCATACAGGAAATCGATATCTACGATCGTGGCGTGAAGCTGCAGGCGGAAGTTGCGTGCTCGCCTTGTTGGCGGAGATCTTGTGAGCAAGAGATTAAATGCTACGATATGGTTCGAGTTGAGTCGATTATCAATGCCACACGACAACTGGTGAACACAGGAACCCTAACCTAAATGGATGGGGTATTTAGGCTTTTATTTTGGAAAAAGTCCTTCTTAACGGAAGGTGCGCGAATACGCAAGCCTAGTCGCCCATTAATATTTACCCTATAATTAAACTAACGATCCCCCTTCAAGACAATTTAAGCTCGTTGTTCCTACTGGAGGTTCCGTTCTATGTCATTTATGACAGATCGTTACTTTCAACTTCTAGAGTCTCATCGGATTTACCAGACGGTAGGTCATCGCGATAGCCTTGCGTTTTTTATGGAACGTCATGTGATTTGCGTATGGGCCTACAACGCCTTGCTAAAAAGCTTGCAAAGGGACTTGGTCTCCTGGACTCAGCCTTTGCAGTCAGAAGCGCTTAAAGAGGCAGTCTTTCTCATCAGTGAGATGGTCCTGGACGAAGAAGTTGAAGCTCAAGTTGATGGTAGTTTTCAGAGTCATTTGGAACTCTATTTAGAGGCAATGCGTGACTTGCGCTGTGATGTCACCTCAGTTATGGCATTTTTCGACATGCTGGAAAAAGAGGTGCCGATCAAAAAAGCCCTGCGATTAGCGGGTTTTTCGCCAGAAGTGGTCAACTATGGATCGGCAACGGCGGATTGCTTGTTGGGGCCAGCTCATCATAAAGCGGCAGCTTTGTTTTATGAAGGTGAGCCATATATTCCAGACCGCTTCCTGTTGCGCTTAGAAGACTTATCTAGCAAGTGTCGTACGGACAAATTGCTAGATTACTTCGAGCGCCACATAGAAGGCTTGAAACGGCCTGGTTTTTCTGCTTCCGGACGACTAGTGGAGATTCTATGTCAGGACAATCCAGACCTGCATGAAGAGGCAGAAAAAACTGCGCAACGAGTTATGTATCAGAGAATACGATTCTGGGATCGTTTGGCTGCTCAAATTGAGCAGAAATATGGAGATTTAGGGCTAAAGCCGCGGCCCGAATTAAAATTGCTGGTCAACTTGCCGAGCTGATAGATTTTTTCTCGGTGTTTTTGGAAATTTTCACTACACTCAGGCTTACAGCCTCTTTTGTAGTGGAGTTTCAAGGATACCTTGAGACAATGCTTCAGCTAGATTGGCGAAGGTTTGACAGGCTCCAGCCTGAAGCAGCACATCATCAGTGTGTTGGCTTGTGATACCAATTGCGGTGGTAAATGCCTGACAGGCGGCTTTCAAGCCGTGGGTACTATCTTCGAATGTCAAAATGCGATAATACTGAGAAAATTCCACCTGGATCTGCCTTGCTCCCATTAAATATGGATCGGGGTGCGGTTTCGCCCGCTTATAGTCTTCGATGCCAAAGAAAAATGGAACTTTGAGTTGGCATTGATGGATCGTCTGTTCGATAAACGAGCGCGGGGCATTGCTAACAATTCCAAATGGTAAGCCAAGCGAGATGAGATGCTCGCAAAATTCTTGGCTGCCAGGCAGCAACTCGACGTCATGCAAATGATGAAGAATGGTGCGAGATTTTAGTTGCGCTAAGTCAGCGGCGCGCCAGCTACAACCCTGTAAACCACAGAGGTAGTTTGCAATATAAGCAGTTGAGCGACCCATCAAATGCGCAAGATCAGTGGGAGCTAGATCGGATTGAAATAGTGATTGGTAGGCCTCTTGCCAGGCATTCAAGTGGACCGGCATACTATCGACAACGACCCCATCAAAATCAAGCAAGACTCCAATTGCGCGACTTCCCATATTCGTCATAATTCCTTCCAGATCTTGACCTTTTTTGCTTCCAAGGCAAGATACTATAAGTGAGCGATAAAGCATAAGCGTGTTTTATCCAGGCTAGGTCTCACTAGATAGCCCTCATTATCTTGTGAGTCTTTTCATAAATTCTGACCACCCATGAAAGAGGTGAGGCCATGGTACAAAGACTTTTAAAAATATCGACGGTCAAGGTTACTGAAGCCCTTCAGGCAGCTCTCATGGAATATGCCAATCAAAGAAAGTCTGTTGTTGGCCCCGAGGGTATTTTGATTGCTTTGCTCGATCAAAAGGATTCGATTGCCACAAAGATAATAAATGAAATAGGCAAGGATGCGGGTGATATTCGTAATGAAATTGTTGATTTGGCCTTAAGCGAAATATCGAATCTACCTCAATTCCAGCCCGGTCAAATCAGTCAGATTCGAATGACAAAGGATGTCGAGAATCTTTTCGAAGCAGCAGACCGTGAGCGCCGACGCTTAGGTGACACTTTTATTTCTACTGGGGCATTATTTCTCGCGAGCTTTGATGCATCTGTTCCTGGCAATGCTCGTATCTTGCAGGAAGTAGGCTTACTTTACGAAGAATGTGCGAAAGCCTTGGACGATGTGCGGGGCACACAAAAGATCACCGACCGTGAAGAGGAGTCGCGAGTAAGCTTGCTTGAAGAGTACACGACCGATCTGACAATTATGGCCCGTAGAGGCGAGCTTGATCCTGTTGTCGGGCGCGATCACGAAATCGAACGGGTGATCCAAATTCTATCTCGACGCAAGAAGAATAATCCTTTGTTATTGGGTGAGCCCGGAGTTGGTAAAACAGTTATTGCCGAAGGTTTAGCCAATCGCATCGCTTCAGCAGATGTACCCGATTACCTGCTCAACAAAAAAATCCTGTCGTTGGAAATTGCCAGTTTGTTAGCTGGAGCGAAAATGCAAGGTGAGTTTGAAGAGCGTTTGAAAGCTGTCAAGGATGAGGTCGTTGCTTCAGCTGGGCAAATCATCTTGTTTATTGATGAGATCCATACTGTGGTCGGCGCAGGTCGATCTTCAGGCGCCCTCGATGCCTCCAATATGTTGAAGCCGGCTCTTGCCAAAGGTCAGTTGCAATGTATTGGTGCGACGACAAATCGTGAATACAAGCAGTATATTGAGTCGGATAAAGCCTTGGAAAGGCGCTTCCAAGTCGTTCGTGTCGAGGAACCAAGTGTTGAAGCAACGATTAATATCCTGAAAGGTATCAAAGATAAATATGAGCGACACCATGAAATCCAATATACGGAAAGCGCCATTGTCGCTGCTGTTGAGCTTTCTCATCGCTATATTCAGGATAGAAGTCTGCCAGATAAAGCGATCGATTTAATCGATGAAGCCGGTGCCATTAAAAGGCTCAAAGTCATTTATAACCCACCGGAGATTCGTCAGTTGGAACGCAGACGGCAAGATCTTACCGATCTCAAGTCAAAAGCCTTCAATGAGCAAGATTTTGAGTTGATGGCCAAATATCAAATGGAGTTGGCTCAAATTGAAGCCGACTTATCCAGGCAGAAAAAAGAGTTTTTTGATTCCACTGAAAGCCATGATCGTTTCGTTGATGAAGAAACCATTGCCGATCTGGTTAGCAAGCAGACGGGAATTCCTGTTAATAAAATGATTGAGACGGAAGCTGATAAACTCATGCTTTTAGAGGGACATCTGCAAAAACGGGTGATCGGGCAACAGCATGCGATCCGTTCGGTAGCTAATGCCATTCGCAGAAATCGCGCCGGCTTACGCCATGAAAAGGCGCCAATCGCCTCATTCCTGTTTCTTGGTCCAACCGGGGTTGGCAAAACCGAGTTAGCGAAAGCAATTGCTGCAGAAATCATGAATGATGAGACGCAGATCGTGAGAATTGACATGTCGGAATACATGGAAAGACACGATGTTAGCAAGCTCATCGGCTCACCCCCTGGTTATGTGGGTTATGGAGAAGGTGGACAATTGACTGAAAAAATTAGAAGGCAGCCTTACTCTGTCGTCTTATTTGACGAGTTTGAAAAGGCCCATCCGGATGTTTTCAACGTTCTGCTGCAGATTTTGGATGAAGGATGGCTTACGGATTCGGAAGGCCAGAGAGTGATATTCACAAACTGTGTGATTATCGGCACTTCGAACTTAGGGTCGGAAGCCATAACAGATCGCAAACAACCTATTGGAATTGGCAGTCAAGTCAATGCCTGGACTAAGGATGAAGAATCAAAAGAGATTTTTAAGGTTGTTAAGAGATTCTTGCGTCCAGAATTTATCAACCGATTGGATGAAATCATCGTTTTCAATAGTCTTGGCAAGGATGAGTTTAAGCAAATTTTAGATATAAATATTCGGGATTTGGCAGAACGATTACAAAAAATTGGTATAGAGCTGGAGTTTGATGAAAAAGCTAAGGACTTTGTGGTAGAATCCATAGACACGACCAATTATGGCGCCAGACCCCTTCGGCGGAAATTGGAAGACCTCATCGAAAATAAAATCGCAAGTCTGATCATCGAAAACCAGGCGAAGAAGATCAAACATGTCAAAGTCAGTTTTGATGGTAATGAAATTAAAATTGAGGGGCATTAGGGCAGTATGGACTTCCTTGATGTGCCTTGGCAGTGCTTTCCTCACCACTGATCATTTGAGTGCAAAAAGCAGGTTTGAAGCGGAAGTTGTTCAACAACTTCTGCGGGAAGCTCGCAGCACTCAAATGAACTCCTTGAAAATCATCGATCATGAATTTGAAAACGTTATGGATTTCGACAAGTGGATCAGCTTATCGAGACAGGCTGATTTAGCGGAACAGATCGATGCACCAAATCTGCGTTTAACTTCCCAGTTAATGGCCTTGGAAAGTTTTTCGCAGGAACAGCGTAGTGCTAGCCAAATGCTATTCCAAGCTATGAATTTTGAATTCTATCAGGACTCGGCGAGGGTTTTGTCAGTACTTGATAATATTGATCCAAAATTATTGAATAAGGATCAAAGAACTACTTGGTATCAACTGAAGCTACGGGCTCTCATAAAACAGAAAAAACGACAGGAAGCACATGATTTATTGAGCGAAATCAGAAAGCGGAAAGCAGAAGTTCTGCTGACATTTGATAGCTATCTGGATGCCATCAACTTATTACAGGACGTATCGGCTAAGGAACAAATGCAGTTCTATGTTGAGATGGTCGATAAACATCCGAATCGTCGTATCTTAAAAGATGCCTATCGTCGGATGATGACAACCGATTTTAAAACTTTTTCGTTTCACTATCTCTTTCTCCGTCGCCTGGCCTTGAGCCGGGACATAGTCGATGGCATGCAAAACTGGCTAGCGCAAGTTTTTGAAAATGGGCAAATTCATCGCTATCGTCGCTACGACTCTGACTATTTGCGGCTTATGCTTTTAATGCGAATCAATGAGTTAGACAAAGCAGAAAATATTGCGAAAAAACTCGTAGAGAAAAATGAAAATAATCGCAAAAAACATTTGGAATTCAGTCAAACTCTGGGGCAAATTTTTGAGCGACTCAATCGTTCGGGCGAGTCTTTTAACCTTTATTCGGACTTGTTAGAGCGTTACGGTCGGAATCGCGATACCCGCTATATTTGGGAAAACTATGCGAGATTACTTGGTGAAGCATCGTCGTTTAGTGATGCGGCGCGTGAGTATGGTGGTTTAACTCGCATCGATCCTCGACGAACCATCCGCTGGTTTTATTTCTGGAATCTTTACCGCGCTGAACGCTATCAAGATGCCTTGGCTTTGATTGAAAATAATATCCGGGCTCAAAATTACTCACGTGATGAAAGAGAGCCTTTGGGCATCTTTTACTGGCAAGCGCGAATTTATGAAAAGCTTGGCCGTGAAAAAGAAGCGTTGCAAATCCATCGGCGTATATTGAAAAATGACGGTGCTAGTTTTTATGCGACCATGATTGTCGGACAGACGCGTGTTGATGGCAAAAAGATTCGCTATGTCTTGCGGTCCGAGCTAGCAAAGTCAGGTGAGGCCAAAGATGAGCAAGAAATTACCTCTTCGCAGATCAACTTAGCTGAGATTCCGGAACTTTCCTATGACGATTGGCGGCGTGAGCGACAAAAAAACAATTACCCCCGATTGTCGATCAGCGATTTTTCCAGCTTACTTGCCAGCCAGATCGATAATCGAAGTCACTGGATGCAGACTTATCCCTTAATGGACTTCGAGTGGATGAGAAAAGTTAGCAAGGTATTTGATGTCGATCCTTTAGTTTTGGCCAGCATTATTCGTGCTGAGAGTTTCTATAATCCGGAAGCCGTATCGCCAGTTGGTGCCCAAGGTTTGATGCAAATCATGCCGTATACTGCTTTAAAAATTAGCCAAGAGTTGAATGATCCGAGCTTTAATTTCAACGAGCTACGCAATCCAAGGATGAGTGTCATATATGGTGCCTATTATATTCGTAAACTTCTCGATTATTTCGGCAATAATCTAGTCTTAGCCCTTGCTTCTTACAATGCCGGTCCATTTAAAACATTGGAATGGGTAGGAAAGTGTGGGATGTGCGACGCGGATGAGTTCGTAGAAAGCATAACTTATTTGGAAACTAGGCGTTATGTAAAATCGATTCTCGCTCACTATGCACATTATAAGCGCATTTACCGTCATGAAATGAGTCCAAATATGGCAACCAGATTGCCGGCTGAATTTGCTCAAGGCGCGGTCATTTATTGAGAATCGAAAGTCTGATGCCGAATTTTCCCGTCATTTTTTTGGCATCCTTTTTCGTACCCTCCGTCCCTGATATTCTATGTTATGGGGGAACGTTACGATTTTAGGATATCTTTATGTCTGAACAATGGATGTCGATAGTCGAATATGCTCGCAAATTTGCTATTTCCGATATGACCGTCAGGAGGCGTATTCGAAATGGTAAGCTGCATGCTGTTTTGCGGGACGGGAAGTACTTTATTCCGATGCATGATCAACATGACCAACAGTCAACCGATTATGCCGATTCTGATACAAAGAACTTTGTTTCGAACAAGCCACCTGTGCCCATAGTGCCACGTAGCTATAGTGCTTCAGAAGACACCAGCTTTTCAAATCGAAGCGCAGCTTACGAATTGAATGATCGACATTCTTCACAAAAAGTTGCGGTCGATAGCATACGCTCGACTATTAGTAGGCCTGCTCCATCACCCTATGACGCGCAAGCACTCATGCGCACCTTTGAAACAACGCTAGCTCGATTCTCATCGATGGAAAAAAGTTTAAAGGAATCTTATGAGGCAAAAATCCAGGCATTGGAAGATCGCCTCAAATCAAAAGAAATAGAAATTACCCGATTACATCAGCAGGTCGAAGATTTGCAAACTTTGATCAATATGATCGATCAACCCTCAAAGCCATAGTAAATTCCCATCGCCATAAGAAAAAAAACGATAGCGTTCAGCTACCGCAGTTTTATAGAGGCGGTGTGCTTCATCGAAACCTAGCAGAGCACAAACCAACATAAAGAGCGTACTTTCTGGCTGATGGAAGTTTGTGAGCAAGCCATTTACTGCCCAAGGCTCAAACCGATCCGACTTGTTCTTAGGATAAATAAATAGCTCAGTTTCATGCCAGCGATCGAGAACTTGTTCGCATGCCTCATACTTTGTTTTTTGATGGAAGGCTTGAAGGCAGCGAAAACTTGTTGTGCCAACAGCGATGATAGGTCTTTCTTGCTTTATCGCAGCCTGAATACGCTGATAGCTTTCCGTCTTGATCAAGTACTTTTCGGCATGCATGGTATGCTCGTCTGGGCGCTGTGTTTTTACAGGAAGAAAAGTCCCAGCGCCCACATGAAGGGTGACATAAGCAGTGTTCATGCCGCGAGTGCTCAAATTCTCTAAAATCTCTGGCGTAAAGTGTAAGCCGGCTGTGGGTGCAGCAACAGAACCCTTATGACTAGCGAAAACTGTTTGGTAGCGATCACGATCAGGGCTAGCAGTAGCCTTGATTTTTTTATCCCGATGAATATATGGGGGCAAAGGGATTTGACCGTTTGCCTCTATCCATACTTCGAAATCCGCAGGGGTCATGGTAAATTCTATCTCTATGATAGGACCAGTTGCCGTATCTTTTTTCTTGATCACATCAGCAGATTGTCCATCCTCAAAATGAACCGTTTGCCCTTGATGAAGTTTTTTCATTGGTCGACCAATAGCTTGCCAGTGGCAGGTGTTATGTGTTCCAGCTATTGGGCTTAGCAACATGATTTCTATTTGCCCACCATGAGGGGTGTAGCCTTGAAGTCGTCCTGGAATCACTCTGGTGTCGTTTAAGATAATAAGGCTGCCTTCCGGTAACAACTCAGGAAGCTCACGAAATTGTCGATGTTCGATGGAGCCTTTTTGATAGGTGATCAGGCGTGAATCATCACGACGATCACTCGGTTGTTGGGCGATGAGATCTTCCGGCAAATCATAGAAAAAATCGCTTAATATTAGATTTTCGGTCATTCTTTCCTCAACTGCTATGCTCGATCTATGTGGAACAACTCTTTGCCATCATGCTTACCGTTCCAGGATAGGATATTGGATCTGCCTAAAGGGCATGTTTCTATTTGACTTGCGGGTATTCTGGTTGCCACTTTCGGGCTTAAAGATAAACTCTTGATCGAAGCATCATGCAAAAGCCAATCAGTAAAACCTGTAAATGCTTCTTCTTTAACCAAGATGATTGGTAGCACAAATGGACAAAAACTCAGATAGGTTTCCACGGAATATTTTTCGTCATGGCGATGCAGAGGAAATAATACAGGCACTTCGTCTTGGTGAGGAAAAAAGTTGATGTTTAGTAAGTTGAGGCGAGCCTTTTCTTGTAATAAGGCGATTTTTTCATCTTCTCTTGCTTGATAGCTGCTCCATGCCTTTGACATGAATTGCAGCTCTTGCTGCATATCAAAATCAGCACGATCCTGAATAACAAAGAGCAAGCGCGAGGAGCGACATCCCTCTTGCTTTAAAGAAAAACTGTCTTTGATGATACCAGCGCCTTGCTTCCTTAATTCGCTTGCCATCGTAATGCTGGCAGAAGTATGGCTACCAAATCCCTGGATGAATTGTGAGCTTAGCGTCTGGATTTTCTCTACAGTTTCGTTACTGCCAAAAATCATGATGGCATCGGCATTCGGGTAATATCCGGTGAGACGAAAACTTTCCGGTAAAAGCTTGATATCGACGTCCAAATCTTGCAGCTTTTGACAGAGCCAAGTCAAAAAAGCGAAGTCCTTGCCTGTGCTTCGCACTTGGATTTTGATACCAAGGGCTGCAGCCAATCCTATCGGATGTAAGACAGCAATCGGGTGCGAAGCAGGTCCAATGATCAACCATCGCTCAGGAACAGCTTGAGCCTTTGATGCCTGGCAGGCTGCTGCAAATAAGTCTTCAGCACTTGCTGGTAGGCTGAATAGTAGGTCTTCTTGCGCCCACGATGCTATCAATTCTGATTGAAAATACTCTGTTAGTAACGAATGACATTCTGCGCTACTGAAGATTTGTCGAATGGGATTATATAGAGTCACACAACGTTGCCTAATCTCATCCACAGCAAAGTCCTGCCAGCAGATTTCTGCTTGTTCAGTTTTGGTGACAGATGGAGGCCTATGAGTCAGCTCTTCCACCCGAAGTGAGCAACCTTTCAGACTTGCGGCGGGAACGCGACCGACCAGTTGGAAACGACCATCGGCCTGCAAATTGACTAAATCTTGGGTACGTATCGGCCAAGGAGCATCAATCCGTAAGGGGTCGTCGACGATGAGCGCACCAAAGCCAGCTTCCTTTTGTCCTTCGCTGGTCTGTAGGTTTAAACTCACCCACCTGGGAAAGCGATAGCTACGATCTCGCAGACTTTGCTCTGGGCCAGATGGATTGCTGACAAAGTCATACGCTTGGCAAGCGAGTTCCGACATGCCGTATTCACTGACTATATAGTTAGTCGAAACCGAAAACATATCGCCGATCGCCTGATAAAGTTCTTGGCGACTTAGGTGCCGCGATTGATTTTTGGTGCCACCGGTTTCAAAAATGACACTTCCTGCCGGCAAAGCAGCGCGAAATCCCTGGTCATACAAGTTGACAAAATGAAAAGCAGTGCCAAAAACCCAGATTGGTTCACGGCAGGCTTTTATTTTTTCACCAGTCGGATCAAACTCAATGTTAAGATAGGAGCTAAAGCTATCCAGCATATGTGCTAAGCTAGAATCCGGCCAATCATTTGTAGTCGGAACCAGGCGATAAGCCGCGATCTGCTCGGGCTTAGGAAAAAATTGCTTGAGAACGGCTTCAAAGCTTCGCCAAGCTTGTTGCTCGTAGAAGTGCAGCCCAAGGCGGCTAAAATAGGATTGGGAACGATCTTTGGAGCTGGTGCCACTTGAGCGAAAGCAGGTCATGCCTTCGCTCGTGCCTTGAGGAAGACAATTGATCGGCTGGAATTTAAAGGCTTCAATTGGCAAAAATTGACCGTCACACAGCACGGATACCGTTGCTGTATTGGTCGCCTGGCGAAGCCGCTGTAACTGGAGGTTCAACTGGTGGCTTTTCCCGGAAAATGGTGAAGCGTTATCCAAAACCAGCTGCAATCCTTGTAGAAGGCCAGCCGACATGGGCGATATGTCCCGCTGATCTTCGCCGGCTGCTATAGGCGACGCTGGGACTGTTGTCTCATGTTCCAAGTTGTTCACCATCTTCTCCTTAGCAGTCAGTTGCCAGCTTCCGCCATATCGGGTTATAACTGTCCAACGAGCGGACGAAAGCAAGACCCATCATTTTCATTCCGTCAGTCAAATTGCGTGGAGTGATTAGGCCAATATTGCATATAGACCGGCCGCAGTGTCTTTGCTGTTTTTTCAACTACATGGACCGTTTATGGCGACCGCATATTACCTAAAACTGCAGCAGTTCGAGGGACCATTTGATCTTTTGCTGCATCTGATCAGAGTGAATGAAATCGACATTTTTAATATCGATGTCTTTCTCCTGACATCCCAGTATTTAGGCTACCTACGCACCCTAAACTACGAAGATTTGGCGGATGCAAGTGAGTTTCTGGAGATGGCCGCCACTCTGATCGAGATAAAGACCAAAATGCTCTTACCTGGTCAAGAAAAAAGTGATGAGAGCGAAGAAGATGCAGAAGATCCACGCCAAAATTTACAGGAACGACTGATCGTCTACGAGCAATTCAAGCGTGCTGCCGAGCATCTCTATGGCTTGCCGATGTTTGGTGATCAGATTCGAACCAATTGTGAGTGGCAGCGTTTAGAGCCCCTTTACGAAGACTGTGAAGCTCCATTGGAAGGTGATCCAGCCTCCCTTGTCATCCTTTATGAGCAGATGTTGCAAGGGATGGCTGAACGTAAGCCGCCAGTCAAACTGGAGGCGAAAATGCACCTGGTCACGGTCGAGCAAAAAATTGAAGAACTAAACCGTTTGTTAGAGACGGTAAAATTTGCATTGTTTCAGGGTTTTTATAAAAAATTCCGCTCGCGCTATGAGCTGGTTGTTTATATTTTAGCGGCATTGGAATTATCTAAGGGTGGGCGCATCAAACTCTATCAGCAAGAGTCGAATGGGCCTCTGTGGCTTTATCGTAGCGACTTTGCCACAGAAGAGTTGCCGATTGGCGAGCAATTGACCGTGGAAAATATAGGATAAGTGAAAACCTTGGATACGAAGAAAAAAGCAAAAGCCACAAAATCCGCAAAAAAACGCGAAAAGAAAAACAATCCGGCAGCTGCCAGCATGGATGCGGGATCAGTTGAAAGCGCTCTTGATTTCGAAATTCAAATGGACTTTGCTGACGATGATTTCGTGGAACAGCCAGCTGACACGACAGACCTTGTCACAGCCACACCAGATGAGGACGATGTCGCCGAAGAGCTAACTAGCGACCTGACAGATTTGGCGCTTAAGAGTGCCGACGAAGAAGAAAGCAGCGAAGAACAGACACAAGAGGCGGAAGAACTAGCAGAAAATGAGGTCGAAGCAGGCTCTGACAATCCAGCAGAGGCAGCAGAGGCAATAGAACCGATTGTGGTAGAAAATATCGCTGAACAAGCTGCTGATGACGATCTACCTTTTTCGGAGTTCGAAGAAATTTTTGTCGGTGAATTGGCGCAGAATGCGTCAGAGGCAAAGGCAGACGTCAAAGAAAACCAGGCAAAGGGTAGTCATTCGTCATCCAGCGATCAGTCTTTAAATTTCACCGAGGCCCTAAATTTGGAAGGGCAAGTCGAAGCCTTACTTTTTGCTTCCGCCAAACCGTTGAAGTCGACTGATATTTTGGAAATCCTCCAGGAAGATAGCGATACCGACCCAAGTCTCAAAGATATTGAAAAGACGATTCAAAGTCTTGTGCGCTGGTATGAAGAGCGGTCTGGTGGATTTCGCTTGGAATCGATCAAAGGCCAAGGATATCAGTTTCAGACCGTACCTGCAGCGGCCGCGTTGATGGAGCGTCTTTTTTCATCGCGACCTCGACCCTTGTCACGGGCTGCGCTCGAAACCTTGTCGATTATCGCATATCGTCAGCCTGTGACCCGTGCTGATGTTGAGTATGTGCGGGGAGTCGATGCAGGAAGTATTATTAAAAACCTCTTGGATCGGAGCTTGATCGCCTGTGTTGGTCGTAAAGAAGATTCAGGTCGTCCCATGTTGTTTGGCACGACGGATGAGTTTTTGAAAGTCTTTCGTCTGCAAAAACTCTCTGATCTGCCGCCACTCGCCTCATTCCAGCCTTCTGCCGAAGCAATTAGTCGAGCGATGGATGATCTGAGTGAAGATGAGGCAAATCAAAGCGAAGGCGTCGATGTTGAGCCCTTTATCGGTGATGACAGCCTGGAAAAACCGGAATTATCTCCGGGCTTAAATGAAGACGATCAGGAGCTCCAAGGCGAAGAGACTGAACTTGAACTAGATCTCGAATTTTCCGGTGTGTCAAAATTGCAAGAAGAATCTCCTGATCAGAATGCTGCTGGACAAGACGCTTCACTCACGGTAGAAATGGGCGCGTCAGAAGGGTCTGTTAAAGAGAGCGAAGCCTTACAACAGACTATTCAGGGCGCTGTTTTTCATGCTATGGATGCAGACCCTGATGGGCAAGCAGACGATCACGGAGACGGCAATGATCAGGATTCAAAAATATCTGTCACAGATGGGACTGAGCTCTCGGCGGGAAGCGGAGAAGTGGATTCAGGAGGGTCGCATCGCAGTGAACGGGCAGGTGATCGACCAGCTCGGGACGCAGATTGATCCTGAAAAAGATGAGTTAAGCATCGATGGCAGGCCAATTCAACGCAAGGAACCCCCGCGCGTTTATTGGATGCTACATAAGCCTGACCAGGTCTTGACTTCAATGCGTGCTGAGGGCGATAAGTCCACAATATATGACCTGCCATCCCTTAAGGAACTTTCATTTCGGGTAAGTTCTGTCGGACGGTTGGATTATCGCACCGAAGGCCTGCTTCTATTGTCAAACGACGGTGAATTTGTTCATCGCATGACGCATCCAAGTTATAAGGTTCCGCGACATTACTATGCTCTCATTACCGGCAAACTGTCGGAACAGGAGCTGCAAACCATCAAAAAAGGCGTGCCTTTAGAAGATGGGGTGACAGGCAAAATTGATATTCACTATGCCCATGGAAAAAAACTGGGAGCCAGTCGAGGCAGTTGGTATATCGTCACCGTATATGAGGGGCGTAATCGCCTCGTCCGACGCATTTTCGAGCACTTTGATCATAAAGTGGTTCGTTTGATTCGTTATGGAATGGGGCCTTTGAGGATGCCAGAGACTTTAAAACCAGGAGAGTATCTCCAGCTCAGCTCAAAAGATATCAAGGCCTTGAAGTCGTTGGTACAACTCTAAGAGTCACCCAACAAACGTGGAAATGCTTTTCAGACTTGAAGGAAGGAGCGGAAAGTGAAATTAGGCACATTCGATAACGGCACACGAGATGGCCGTCTAGCTGTCGTATCAAAAGATTTACAACGGTGCATGGAAGTCGGTGACAGTGTTCCGACTTTGCAATTTGCATTGGATCACTGGGAAAAGACACAGCCCAACCTGGAAGCTATCAGTCAGCAATTAAACGCTGATCATAAATCCGGTGAGCCCGTCGCATCCAAACGCTTTATAGCACCACTTCCCCGAGCCTATGAATGGATTGATGGTTCTGCCTACATCAATCATATTGTTTTGGTGAGAAAGGCGCGAGGAGCTGAGCCGCCCGAAACATTGAAAACTGATCCTCTCGTCTATCAGGGAGGTTCTGGAGTATTGCTAGGACATGATGCCCCTGTTGAGCTGGCAAATCCTGAATGGGGCTGCGATTTTGAGTCAGAGGTTGTTGTCTACCTTGGCGATACGCCGCAAGGTGTCAGTAAAAAAGAAGCGGCTTCCTGTGTTCGCCTGGTTGGTATTTGCAACGACGTGTCCTTGCGTAATCTTATTCCGGGTGAATTGGCAAAAGGGTTTGGTTTTTTTGGCTCCAAGCCAGCAAGCGCATTTGCGCCCTTTGTCGTGACTCCAGATGAATTGGGCGCCAAATGGCAAGATGGTCGATTGCACTTGCCTTTAGTTACCAAGCTAAATGGTGATGTCTTTGGTGATCCGGATGCTGGCCCAGAAATGCACTTTTCCTTTTATGACCTCATCGAGTTTATTGCGCGGACTCGCTCGTTCACTGCGGGGACTATTCTAGGTAGTGGTACGGTATCCAATGAAGATCGCCGTCGCGGCTCTTCTTGTTTAGCCGAAAAGCGCATGATCGAAAAAATTGATCTTGGCGAAATCAAAACCCCGTTTTTACAGTATGGAGATCAGGTCGAGATAGAAATGGTAGATCCAGCCGGACAGTCGATTTTTGGCCAGATCTCGCAAAAAGTCGTGCCTTATAAGCGGGCTTAAGGCTCGCGGTGCACTTTGTAAACAGCTGCCTGAGCCGTTGGCATCACGATCATTTCATCGATATTCACATGAACTGGTCGCGATGCCGCAAACACGATACAGTCAGCAATATCAGCCGCAACTAGCGGCGTCAGGCCGCGATAGACTTGCTTCGCTTTTTCTTCTGAGCCAAGGCGCACGATGGAAAATTCAGTTTCGACCATACCTGGATCGATCGATGTCACGCGAATACCTTTGCCATTTAATTCAAGCTTTAAAGTCTGCGTCAATGCTTTCACAGCATGTTTGCTTGCACAATAAGGACCGCCCCCTTCATACACCTGATGTCCAGCGATAGAGCCGATCATCATGATATGGCCCGAACCTGCTTCTATCATGGAGGGAATAAAGCTGCGGCAAATACGCAAAACACCCATGACGTTGGTGTCGAGTATTGTTTGCCAATCGCTGCTTTGACCCGTTGCGATGGTATCCATGCCTAAAACCAAACCGGCATTGTTCACCAGGATGTCGATTTTGGGAAATGCTTGGCAGGCTACAGTTTGGAAGTTTTGTACCGACTCGTCACTACGGACATCAAGCTCAAGAGTCAGCACCGAAGGGGCGCCCATTTCCTGCCATTCTTGTGCCAAGCGGTCGAGGCGCTCCTTGCGCCTTGCTCCGGCAATGATGTGGCAGCCTTTCTCAGCAAAAGCGGCGGCAGTTGCGGCACCAATGCCAGATGAGGCACCGGTAATGCAAGCGACCTTTCTTTTCAAGCTCATGCCGGTTCCTCTTGCTCACGTTTATTGCGCATAATGACGACCGAGCGATCCATACCATCACCTGCAGACTCGGAGTAAAAGCCCAAGGTCATCACGTGTTTGTGTTGGAGGCGACGGTAGAAGCTATTTGCTGGTGGTAATCGTACTTCACCTAATTCTGGATTTGCCTTTAACTCTTTCACAGCATCTTCAACAATGTGCAGAGCTTGTTTTTCTTTTTGTTGATTGCTGGAGCCACCGCTGCGAGGCCGGCTTTGGTTTTGGTTTTGGTTTTGGTTTTGGTTTTGGTTTTGGTTTTGGTTTTGGTTTTGCTGAGGTCTGGGGCCGCCGCGTCCTTGGTTGTTGCGATTGCCATTGCGTGAGCCTGCAGCTGCGCGATTGCCATGTCGCTCTTTACCAGATGATCCGCCGGCTGCTGGTCGGTTACGTCGTGGTGATGGAGCATAGCGACCAACGGGTGGCCTGCTGCCGACTTCCCAGTGGATCGGTTGCTTTTCGATACAGATCCATTTCAAGTAAGCGACCAGTTCGTTGCCAAAAGACGGAATGACTTCGCGAACGGCTTTTTCTAATTCATCCCATAGTTTGATATTCGGATTGGCTTCAAGATAGATAAGTTTTTCATATTCATTGCTATGCTCGTAGAGGATCTTGAAGTCGAGGCCGATAAATACGATGCCAGGAATGATGCCGGAAATATTGGCTAGGGTGAGGGATTGCTGAACGCCCAAGTGGGGAAATTTCTCCCGATACCAAGACAAGCAAGCTCGCAGTTGATCCGCTAATTTACCGTATTTTGCAAAATCACTGCCTTCACCTTCAAAGTGGGAGACCATAGCTGGCCAGCGTTCATCACCTAACGATCGTCCCGGGCTGGACTTACATGTTTGCTCAAATTCAAAACATGAGTAAAGGAAGTAGTCAAGTTTGACAGATTTGGCTTGTTTGTGATGACTTTGCGTACTAATGACAGTTACCCAATCTCAAATGCGGTTATAGGATATGATCCAGTGGACAGGTCTTGGTTTCAGGTAACTTTATGAGTGTTTCCTGGTCCCAAGGAAGATCCATGTTCTGTCCGAAGATCGGAAAGCAACGTACTCACTACTTTAGAGGATATCACAAGGTCCTTGTAAAAAGGACTATTCGTTTTCCGTCGGATGTTGCCAGATGCCGTTCTTGCCACCCTGCTTTTCCGCTAAGTGGCAGGGCCCAATCATGGCTTCGGGACATACGGCTTTTATCATATCGTACACCGTTAACGCCGCCAGTTGCGCGGCAACAAACGCTTCCATTTCTACACCAGTTGTGCCCACAGTTTTACAGACACAGTCTATTTTAAATTGTCCGCGTTCTTGTTCCAACTGGATATTGATAGACACTGAGCTAAGCGGCACTTGATGACACATTGGAATCAAGCTTGATGTCTGTTTGGCTGCTTGAATGCCTGCGATGCGTGCCGTGGAGCAAATCTCCTGAACAACGTGTGCTTGAAACAAGTCCAATTTTTCACGAGGGATATGTACGGAGCCCAGAACTCTTGCTAGTCGGGCACTTGGATTTTTACTAGTAATATCCACCATTGTGGCTTGACCACTCTGGTTTAGGTGGGAAAAGTCCGCCATTGGCTGAGCCTTTCGCTATCTCATCATGCGGCGTGCGAGGCTAAGGACCCGAGAGCTGGCAGAAGACAGTTCCTCAACTTCGGTCCACTGCGAGCCTTCCCGCTGATGGGTGTAAGCCATGAGTTCATGATCACCTTCAAAGGCGTCGATGATTTTTTCAACAGCAGCTTTTTGGCTAGCACTGCCGGCTTCACTTTTCTCTAGCTCAGCAGCTGCCGCGCGTAAATCCTGAACGGCCTCTTCTTCTTTCTGGTCTTCAAGCAACCAGCATAGTCGTTCGATGGCTTGAACCAAGTCGTGACTGGTGCTTTTTCGGTCACGCTTTATAATGGTCATACGGGTTCAGTTCCTTATCGAATGGGGCGCTCACCACCGCCTCTGTAATTTTAAAGTGCAACCGATACTATGCAATGTCTACCTAAAAATCAATGGTGACATAGAAGTGAAATAGATGTGAAAATAGTAAGAATTTCATGTTGACTTTGGAATTTCGCCGATATATCTACATATCTCCCAACGGGGAACCCGAAATAGAGGGCTCTTAGCTCAGTTGGTAGAGCAGCACACTTTTAATGTGCGGGTCGCTGGTTCGAGTCCAGCAGGGCTCACTTAGCTTCCCGTTAGATAGAATTAAGCGTCTTCGTCCCCATCGTCTAGCCCGGCCCAGGACACCGCCCTTTCACGGCGGCGACGGGGGTTCAAATCCCCCTGGGGACGCCATCTTTCCCTAGCACAGCGCTTTTTTTCCTCCCATCTCTACTGTCCACGTTGCCCAGGTAATTCATTAGGCAGTTCTGTCTATTTGAGTTAAAATATCAGCATTCCAGACATGTTTGTCTGAACTTTCAGTCAGGCAGAGGGGTCTCTCATCGTGAAAACAACTTGGTGGCGTCATCACATTCAGCGTTGGGCGGGTGCGGATATCGCAATTGATCTGGGTACGTCAAATACTCTGTTATTTGCGCGAGGTGATGGCATCATCATGGATGAACCATCGATTGTTGCCACAAGGCGCGACCGTCGAGGCAAATTACAGATCATAGCTGTTGGTGAAGAAGCCGAGCGCATGCAGGGCCGGACTAATGAAAAGATCAGAACGACACAACCTTTGCGTGACGGTGTTATCGCTGATTTGGATCTTGCCGAGAAAATGTTGCAAAGCTTTTTTAAGCGTCTAGGCCTTCATCGCTCGTTTGGACGGCCAAAAATCGTGATCGGTGCGCCATTTGATACAACAGCTTTGGAAAAAAGAGCTGTGCAGCATGCAGCTGCCGCTGCTGGGGCAAAGCGTATTGTCCTTTTGGAGGAGCCGATCGCGGCTGCGATCGGTGTGGGCCTTCCTCTTAAAGAACCTCTGGCCAATATGCTAGTCGATATTGGCAGCGGCACGACCGAAGTTGTGGTGCTCAGTCAGTCCGGGATCGCCCATTCCCAGTCCGTTAGAATTGGCGGGCAAAAAATGGATGAGGCCATTGTGCGTTATGTCCGAAGAAAATACGATATGGACATCAGCGTGAAGACGGCAGAGCAAGCCAAAATTGCTATAGGCAATGCAATGCTGCCATCACATGAAATGAGTGTTGTCATCAAAGGATATCATCATATTAGGCGTCTGCCGTATTCTGTGAAGTTGACAGCTCAAGACATACATGCAGCCATTGAAGACTCGGTACAAGCCATCATTAAAGCGGTCAAGCTAACCCTGGAAACGACGGAGCCGGAAATGTGCTGTGATCTTTACGAGCAAGGCATCGTGTTAGCCGGTGGTGGTGCACTGTTGACAAACATGGATCGGCGAATTGCGGAGGCAACTCAGCTGCCAGTCAGAGTTAGTGAGGCAGCGATGTCTGCTGTTGCTTTGGGGGCTGGGGCGGTACTCGAAGAAGTTCGCAAACTTTAGGCACATACTTCCCTTGTCATACTGATCTTGCTCACTTCTTGTTCATGTTCGTCACAGGATGTCATGAGCAGAGTCTTTCTTTTCTATCCTGGTTCGTGATATTTCGTCTGGAGGATCGGTGCTAAATACAGCAGATCACCTTCACACTCGAAATATGGGAAAGTCAGCTCCTATGCTAACTCAGCTTACCATCAAAGGTTTGGCCATCATTGAAAATTTGTCGATCGAGTTTTCTAACCATTTAAACGTGATTACTGGAGAAACTGGAGCAGGTAAATCAATTCTCATCAAGGCCCTCGGCTTAGTGACCGGCAGTAAGGCCAGTGCCGATGTGGTGCGCAAAGGCTTTGATGCCGCACAGGTGACAGCCAGCTTCCACTTACCCAAGTTACATCGAGCCTGTGAGGTTTTGCGTGAATTAGGCCTGCCTCTTAGTCAAGATAATACCGGTGAAGACTTAATCGTACGCCGGCAGATCAGTGCAAAAGGCCGTTCGCAAGTTTGGGTGAATGATACGCCTGTATCACTGACAGCACTCAAGCTACTCGGCGATGCATTAATCGATATTTTTGCACAACATGAAAATCATCGTCTACTTGATCCCCAGCTGCATTTGCACTATCTGGATAAGTTTTTAGCCAAAGCGGACACTTTAAGCTCGTATGAGCAGGCTTTTGATGATGCTCAGCAGCAGATGAAAGCTATCTACGCCTTGACGGAGCGCTATCAGCAACGTGCAAGGGAGCGGGACTATATCGCCTTTCGTTTGGATGAGCTGCGGGAATTGGACCCCAGTCAATTGGATTTTGAAGAGCTTTCCAATTATTGCGAGCGTGCGGGGCGCGCAGTAGATGAAACTAAAGTAATCGACGAAGTGCAGCAACTTTTAGACGCTGGTTTCCAGAACAAGCCTCTTAGCCAAGCATTACGCGAAATTATCAAACGCTTGGAAAAAATGAAGCGCCCGGAATCGGATACTGTGATTGCTGACCTTGTTTCGACGGGTAAAGATGTTGAGGCTCAGCTCAACGACATGAGTTACGGTCTTGGCAAGCTGATGGTCGACCTTGATTTTGATGAATCTCAACTTGATCAATGCCAGGAAAGGTTAGGCGCCTATAAGGATTTATGCCGCAAACTGGGAGTGCAGGATGTTGATAGTCTGATTGTTGAGAGAGATCGGCTGGAAGAAGAAATCGGTTTCTTGGAGTCCGCTGAATCTGAGCTGATCGAACGCATGGCTAAGTTAGCAAGACATTGCCGCAATCTAACGAAACTTGCAGAGCAGTTAAGCCAGGAACGGGTACAGGCTTTCAAGAACATTCAATCGAGTATCGGCCGTGAGCTGGAACAGCTCGATATGAAAGGTGCGATTTTAGATGCCGAGTTTCTCCCGGTGCAACAAAGCTTAAGTGCTCTTGATCTAAGTGACTTTGATTTGAAGGCACAGGAGCTATGGTTGGAAATTGTCGAACGATTAACCAAGCTCAATCGCTTTGGTCAAGAAAAGGTGCAATTTCTTCTGGCTGCAAATCCTGGCGAACCTGCGAAACCCTTGGCAAAGGTGGCTTCAGGAGGTGAACTGTCGCGCATCATGCTGGGAATCAAGAAAGTTCTATCAGTTGGTGCTGATACCTGCGTCATGGTTTTTGATGAGATTGATACAGGTATATCCGGTAAAACCGCGAATATCGTTGGCGCCAAATTAAGAGATTTCGCACAGAACTTTCAAGTCATCTGTATCTCTCACCTGGCGCAAGTGGCAGCGTTCGGAGACAGTCACTTTAAGGTTGAAAAGTCCTTAAATAAAGGTCGAACAGAATCGCACATTTACCGTTTGGATCAGCAGCAAAGTGCGGAAGAGATTGCACGCCTACTTTCAGGTGAAGAGATCACAGCTCCAAGTTTGGCGCATGCTAAGCAGCTCATTGCCAAAGCTAGAGAACCATACGATAAGCTGCTTAAGTTACCCAGTGCTGGCAAAAAATTAAGCAGCGTTGCTAGGGCGAGAGATTAAGCTGACATGCAGTTTGGCAGTTTATTGCATGTCGGTGCTTATAATCGGCTTAAACGACTGACTGATTTGGTCACGCTTCTGTTTTTGGAGGCGTGATTCCAATCTCTTTTTGGCAGTGTTTAACTGTTTAAAGCGCTTTTCCGACACGAGCACATTGAATTGAATTTCTTGCACTTCATGTGGCTTTAAGTGGAACCAGCGTTTTGTCTGGCGCCTTTCATATTCAGCACCATATATAGAAACGTATTGAGCAAAATGATAGGCTCCGGCAATCAATGGTACAACCGTGTCCTGTTCCAACGGTAAATCCAAAGTATGCCCGGCAAATGGTAGCTGGATTGCCTCTACCCGACTCAGGTCAGTAATTTGGTTGGGGCGGTAAATGAAATTTGGGACAAAGCGTACTTGTCCGGTTTTTATCCGAAAGTCTCTCTGTTCTTCATTTAGTTTGTAGCGAATATCACGTGAGCCCTGAATGCTGACCCAAGCGTCTTTTTCCAAAAACAATAGCGGAACATCGGAAACGCCCTCGGCAAAATGGTAGGCATCGTCTGTGTTGTGCAAGTAAACTTTGCGGCTGCCAAGACAGCTCCAATCCCACGGAGCACAATCAAATTCAACAACTACGGAACGCGCATGCTTTTCTGTTAGCTCGCCCTCTTTTAATTCGACCGTATAGCTTCGATTTGAACCGTTGAGCTTGATGCTGGCATTGCCTGGAAGGACCGGATAGATCTGGTTCAGATCTAGCCAATGACCTTCATTTAACTCGACATACAAGGGGGTTCCCATAATATCCGAAGTCTGCTGAATATTGATGCTGTTATCGACAGTCACTTTAATAAAAGAAGGGGTAATGGTGCGGCTTTCGTCTTCTGCGAGAGTGACGTTCATCTTAGTGCCATTCACTTCGATAAGATATTGTCCGGGTAATAAAAATTGCCAGTGACCAAACTCTTGATTGTTGGTGAGCGATATTAATCCATCCAAGGGCGAGACAAAGAAAGAAGTCTTAGGCGACATGCCCTCGTAAGTTTGCAGTTTGACGGCAGCTAGTGAATAACTCAACATCTGTGGTTCAGTGTGACTTTCCAATGTGAAGTCGATTTGCTTGGGGACCATGGCCACGAGCATTTCACGATTGCCGTGCAGTAGGTTCAGGCGATAGCGATTGACAATGTGTTGGCGCATCCTGGTTTTCGAAAAGCGATCACATTGAATGGCAAAGTGATCGCTTTCGCTCGGAGCAACAGGTGGAGTAAATCGTACCTCGTGAGCGATCAACTCAACCTGATGGTTAGGCTGTATGAGGACTCTTTCATGGCTACAATCTGAAAGAATTAAGTATTGGCCGATAGGCAAGCGCAGCGACTGATTAAAATAGCCGATTTGTTCCGATACAAACTGAAACGGTTTTTCGGATGCAATGCGGTAAATTTCAAACGCCCCATTATTCGGGGCGCGCACGAGAACTGATCCATGAGGAACTTCTTGCTGACAGGCTGTTGCAATAAGGAAGTATCCAAAAATTACGCATATCTTGGAGAAAAATTGCCGCATGATTTTTGTTGTCATTTTGTCCCGGATACATAGGAAATTTCGACATTATCAGAGACTGAAACTAACATTTGCAGCGGCCTGAATCGAGGTAAATGTGCCGGCACCTAGTAAGAGTCGCGTACCTAGGTGGACCCCATCCTTCACCCGCCATGTCAAACCTGCAGAAGCAGTTAGATTAACGCCACTTTGCTCAAGATCTTTATCTTTCGCGTATGACTCCATAGCATAAATTTTTGCGGCGCTCGCGCCAATTTCCGCTCCGACTTGATAAGCGATTTTTCCTTGGCGATAACTCGCCAGGCTTCCAAACAGGTATGACTCAACAATTCCTCGGTATTCTTGAGCATTATGCTTGACGACCACATCGATCGGCAGATAGCGAACTGTGCCGTAGAGCCATAAACGGTCTTGCATCATTTTTGTCAAAAGATAACCAGCGACTAAATCACTTGCATAGCCCGCATGCCAACCACCTTTGTCGGCGCTTAAGCTCGTCCAGGCGATCCCGGTGCCTAAGAAAAAGCGATCTGAAATTTTTGGCTTTGTTTTTTCTTCATCGGCAGGGTCAGTTTTTTGTGCTTCTACTGCAGCTTCTACTTCTGCCGGAGTGGCTTGGGCGTTGGGATCTTTCTCTGTCTTCACATTTGGAACTTCACCTTTGCTTGGACTGCTTGGATTACTGGAACCTGATTTTGATGGTTGCAGTTGGTCCAAGCCTCTCGACCAGGCGGTAGTTGTAGAAAAGCTCATCGAATAGGCGGCAATGCCTAAAGCTGCCAGGAGACGTGTCTGTCCATTCATAACAATACCCTTTTAGAGCAAGAGTTTAACTTGTGCTGCGTAACGACGGTTTTCCTGAGCACCGGCATATTTGCCGTACTCTACGGCATAGGTGACAAGTCGAAGATTGATAATGCCCACATCGAGTTGAAGTCCGGCAGTCAAATATCCCTGGTACAGGCCTGCTTGAGCTTTGAATAATGACCCATAGCCAAATTCCGTTCCGAGCTGGAGTTTTCTCGAGTAACTATAAGGTTGGTTGATGGAGTGCATGTCGACACTGGTTTGAAGATACATACGGCCGGCTTCGTAGGGGCGTGCGCTAAGTCCGACGTTGACACTCGGTAAGATCCTCTGCGGAGCGGAGCCAAGGTTACCAGCGGCACCAATTTTTTCGAAGCTGGTGCCTCCAATATCAGTCACGCTGACGCCAATGGTTGGCTTCATCGTTTCGATTGGAGTAAAAAGCAATCCGACGTCGCCACCGATACCAGTTCCTGCGATGATGTAGTCATCAATTTCTTTTTTATTGGGATCATCTGGAGCGTCGCTATCGTTGCCACTAAGTGCTTCGATATCATCCAGACTGAATTCACTGTCCAAACCAAGACGGGCACGAAATTTCACGGCAGCGCCGATACTAAGGCGATCGTCAAGAAAATTCATAGCAAAAGCGACTGGGGCGACAAGGTCTGGGCCCACGCGCAGATCAACAGAGATTTGTCTGTGCCACGCAGCACTGACATCAAGTTGCAAACCAATGCCAAAACCAAAATGAGGGAAAACCAAGTGCGGCGTCAATTGCAGGCCAAAATACTGATCTTCGCCAGCATTGCGTTCGATCAAGTCCAGAGTTCCCTCAACTCCCGTGCCGCCATCCTTGGTGTTATCTTGCAGTTCTTCCGCTAAATTTTTGACGTTTTTGGAAATTTCAAAACCGGGGTTAATGAATTCTCCGTCCCAAGTTTTTAATCTAGCCAAACCAGCTGGATTGTAAAAAAGAGCGTTGAAATCATCAGCGACAGCGACATAGGCGTTGCCCATGCCGAGTGGGCGCAACCCGAAGTGTGTCCAACGGGTATCTGTCGGGGAGCCACTTGCTTTGCTGCCGTCCAAAAACCAGCAAATAGTAAGTGCAGTTGCAACGAGCCGCCGCATAAGAATCTCCAATCTCAACATTGAGTTGACGTGAGTCAGACTATCTCAATTCAGCGCGATATATTTTCAGGGCTTGTAATCATATAATATAACAGACTGTGAGTAGTCTGCCAATTTTTATAGTGAATTTTTCGGGAGCTCGCACCAGGGGTGAGAAATAGATATTTCTCCATCTTAAAAATGAGGTATACCTGTTTACACGGTGGGGTTTATTAAGCTTCCGCATGGCCAGGGGTTTGCAGGCGATGCCCGATACGTCTATCCTGGCAAAGCTGGGTAAAGAAGCCGAACGAGTAACGGCAAGGAGATGAACTCGATGTCAAAGCCAGATGTGGCTGCTGAACGAAAAGATCAAATCGTTCGGGCAACCGTTGAATGTATCACCAAGCATGGCTACCACAACTTTTCCATGCAGGATGTCGCCCGAACCGCTGGTGTCAGCAAAGGTATTATTCACTATTATTTTTTAAATAAAGATGATCTCATGATGTCTGTACTTGATCGCGTTGCAGGTGACATCGAAGGGGTCATTCTCCAAGATATGCAGGCCATTTCTGATCCAGTAAAAAAGCTTGAGATCTTTATGACCGTAAGCTTTGAAGTGGTTAGAAATACCAAAGAATACTACCAAGTCAATATGGACTTCTGGACGCAAATAAATCAAAAGAAGGAAGTTCGTCAAGTAATTTCAAGGCATTACTCCAAATTCCGCGATACTTGTGCCAATGTGATTGCAGAAGGTGTTCAATCAGGTGCTTTCAGGAAGGTTGATCCATCACAGCAAGCATCATTTATAATCTCTGTCATCGATGGTCTGAGTTTGCAGTGGTTATTTGATGAGACGGTCTTTGACTACGATCAAATGGTCAAGGTAGCGATGCAGCAGATTATGGAAGGCTTGCTTCCGCGAAGCTAACCATTGTCACCTTTAGGTACGTTCTGCGACCGTAAGTCTGTCGACCAATTTCAACAGCAGGTGTTGACGGAGTTCATGATTTTCTGAAATCATGATGAGAGGATACCCGCCCATATCGATGATGCCATGGATCACATTCACTCCCTGGCGGGTAGTATCATCTTGAGGCGGTGACGTGGTTGAAAACACACAAGAAGCAAATCTTCTGCCAATTGAAACAGCATTGGCATCTTGTAAAGATGGCTTGCCCGGACGAGACGAAGAAGTCGATCGCTTGCTTCTTACATTAGAAGCCTTTGAATGCTGGGAGCCATATTTTCGTCTTATTCATAAGAAAATCAAAATCGCTGCGCGGCGCTCCATCAATGATTATATTCGACTGGCTCGTGTTTACTACCGCAGCTTGGAAAATTTGCGCAAGGCTGGTGATGTCTGCTTTCAAATGGTGCGTGATCTGAATGTGCCGTTTGTCTTGCTGCGGGATGAAATCATACCACAAATCCTTTACGAAGAAGACTTCAAGTCCGAGGCTAGTTTGCTAGAGGCCATGCTGCCTGCATTGGATGAACGATCCGATACCATTTCCTGTCTGGAACGCTTATGTTTGATTTATGAAAAGAAAAAATATGACGAGCAGCGTCTCAATAATTGTTATGAAAAACTTGTCTCTCTGGACCCACAAAATCTAAAAGCACTGCGTTACTTTAAAGTGGTTTACACGCAAAACCAGGATTGGGGCCGGGTCGTGCGTGTCCTTCGTGATCTTTACGAAAACTCGCGACACGTCAATGACCGTTACCGAATTGCCCAGGAGTTGGCGACAGTTTACCTTTATCAACTGGACGAGCCACGTGCAGCAATCGAGGTGATTGAAACTCTCTGTAAAAATAGCTCCCTCGATACTACGACGATCCACTATGAGGCCTTTTACCGATTAGAGGACTGGCAGGGATGCATGCGGGTTTTAGAGCTCTACTTGGAAAAATTAGAAGCTCCCTTTGACAAAGCTATTATACTATATAAAATCGGCGAATTAGAAACGATGCTCGGTCGTGTCAGTCATGCCAAGGAGCGTTATCAGCAGAGCTTGCGTTTTGCTCCGCACCTACTTGAAGCATTGGAAAATCTGATCGAAATATTTGTAGAGCAACGGGATTGGGCGGGAGTTTTAAATTCTCTGGAACATCTGAAAAATGTCGTCCATAAAGAGCAACTGAAAGAACGTGTGGATGAAGCCATTGGGCGGCTAAAAGACGGACTACGAAAAAAGCGGTCATAGTGGAATTTTTTAGACATATATATCGCAGCCAGATAGCATTCGATCTTTTACCAAACTTTTGGTTGCAGCGTAGTTGGTTGAATCACCTTCCAAAAAAATTGGATTGGCCAAGCGTGTTGGCCACGCTTGCTCGTTTTGCTCATCATCATAATAGCTGGCAAAACTACTTACGTTTTGGCTGGAGCCATTTTGTAGAAGGAATGGATATCGAGCAGAGGAATGAAAGATTTGAAACTCTGATATCCGATTTTCAACGCTTTGACCAGTTACGCAGTGAAGATGAAAAAGCTCTACTTGGAGGCTTATCTACCGATACTCCCAACACTCTCATTTATGCAGGACATAGTCCTGTCAGGCCAAGTGAAAGGCGACTTGATCCCAGTGAGTTGGAATTAATTGAATATCTTCTTCCTGACCTAATTGATGAATCTCGCCTTCACCAGCAAACTATTGCTTTTCGCAACCAATGGCAAGTGGATGATCTGGTATTTCAAGATAAGACAGGCCACTTTTATAGTTTCCGGCCCGAGAAACAGACGTTGAGAGCAATTCGCAAGGGTAAGAGGCAAGATGACTCCGTGCACTTCGGTGCGTTTAGCTTAACCATTGATCGCTTTAGTTCCAGCTCTGCAAATATAAAAATGGAATATGGAACGTTACAGTTTCAGGCGTCACAGTCCATTAATATGGATATGATTACTGCCGTTGCCAGGCAATTGACTGAACTTTGGCAGCATTTGGTAGCCGGGGATAGGACGCAAGCACCACATATGATGATTGAGGGTGATGATCGCTTTGCAAATCGTCTCCTAGTGACGGAATTGCTGCGCATGGGTTTAAGCCATCTCGATTTGGTGGCGGCTCCAGCATTGGTGTTTGGTAGCTATCCTCTCGTGAGTTTGGCAGAGTTTATTGCCTGGCCTACGGGTCCCCGCGTCTATATTTGTTTCAAACCTCAACAAGGCATCTTTTCCTATGCCATGGCATATGAGGTGCGAATATGAATCGACATGATGCAAATGCCATCATCACGGTGACTCTAAGGGCTGATCAAGTTTTATCTTTGCATAATTGTCAAAAAGAGCTGACGCGCTTATTGCAGTTTGCCAACGATATCCATCGTGGTGCAAATGCATATCGTCAAACCCGCTTGGTTATATTAGAGCAGATTGATGATTGTGGAAGCTGGCCATGGCAAGATCTGAGTGTTTTTAATGTTGTAGCTCTTCGTGATGAATTACGCCGTGCCATGGTTATGCTGCGGCTTTTGATTCGTTATATCATGGAATCACCAATTTGCTGGGTATACGTCGCACGTGGTGATTGTTTAGGCGCTTATTATGAAATTGCTCGCAGTTGCGATCGCCTGATCATCATGGAGCAAAGCGCGAGAGTTGGTTTTCCAGAATTAAAACTTGGCATGTTCCCTATTGGTGGTTGGCTAGAAAGCGAGTTAAGAAACTTTCCCAAACAGTTCGATTACTGGCAAAAAAATCCAGTTCAGCCAGCCCTTGCGGCAAAACCATTTGATAGAAGTGAAGTATTGGTTCATTGGCAAAACCTAGACTTGCAAGATCCAGAAGTGCAAGAGAGCCTGCTGCGTTATACACAGAAGATTGGTTCCCGGGCACAAAAGCAAGCCGTCGTTCGGGACCCCTTGATTTCCTATTATCAGTTATGGTTAAAAAAGCCTCTAAAAAGTGAAAAAAGGCCGCAACCGTCTGAACAATATCGTGAACTCTGGGATTTGGTTCGGGAGCACTTGCGCAAGTCAGAACCTGAACAGATGTTTGCAGCTTGGTTCATCGATATGGCGGCATTCTATATGGCGTCCCAACAATTTTTGACAAGGCTGGCGCATCCTCGACCCTTCGAAGCCAAAGTGACAAATCTGCAGAATATGGTATTTCGTGCCATAAAGATTGATCTGCGGGAAGCACGACCACCGATTCAGGTTGTGATTAAATTATTGAACCAACATGTTCCTCTCATTTTTTTTGATGAATCGCCAACTCAGTTGCGGCGCTCTTTAGAATTAATTTATGGCAATCTTGAGAAATTTTCTGATGTACATGCAATCAATCTTTGGCGGCGATTGGTATCATGGTATGCGATTGATGAGTTAAAGGCGTTTGATGCTGCATTTCCTGTTTTAGAGTTTGGCCACCAGGATACTTTTAACTGGCGCCTTGGGGATGAGATCATTCCGGCCTGGATCGTCGATATACATGCCGATCGCACTATCTTTGTCGAGCTGGATGATAAGCTTCAGGAAAAAGCAAATTGGTTTTTACTCACAGGGTCGCAATTGCTGGTGACTCCGTTTGCTGAACACGGCGTGCCCTGGAGCCAACTGATTCGCTCCTGGGCGTTAGAGGAGTTGGTCGGTCTGAGTCGCCGCATTTCACTGGGAATGCTTGCCCTGATTCAAGAACTGCAGCAGGGAGGGTGGGGTTTTCTCGGTGATGAATTTCAATGGGAGCGTTTTGTTACCAGAAGGTTGGCACTACCTGCTTATCGTCAAGTTATCAGGATTGGCCGAAAAGATTTGAGTCAGGAAATTGTCGAGATCGGGCCGTGGAAGTTAATGAAAAACATTGCCTCTACAGGAAGGGCTTCTCAAGAGATTTTAGTCAGTCGTAGGTTGTCATTGCATTTTATGTATCTTGCGGCTTTGATTTGGTCGGTACTCTGTGAAGATGAGTTGCTGGACCCAGACGTTGCTGATGTGTTAGTTAGTCGGGCACTAGGAATACCCGCTGATTGGGGACGGGTGTCCGTGTTCGTCGAAACTTGGGGCTTGAGGCGTTGCCAGGTCTACATAGATCAACATTGGGGAGATCTGGCAGAGTCTATTTCAAGCCTCTGAATATGATACCCCTTGCTAGTTGTGGCTTTTTTACCACAATTTAAGTTTTTGCGCGTTGCAGCTTTGCAACAAGACTCTTCTCTTGACCAGTGCGGTAATAAATTAGTACAGTAAAATTATGTATTTATCAACATAAAGCCCTTGGTACGGTACTTGCTGTTCAGCGATGGTGGGTGTGCGGCACCATCTTTGGCTTGCGAAGATATAGAGGACATGCGGACATGAATCTGAACGAGTGGCAAACAACTATCAGACGCAAAGTAAGCTTCGTTGGTAAAGGATTGCATTCCGGGCGTATCGTGACTATGGAAATCAGCCCAGCTGAAGCAGATCACGGGATTGTCTTTCAACGCAGCGACTGTCAAGATGCACAACCTATTGCCGCTTTGTTGCAAAATATCAGTTCAACTCGCCTCAATACTACAATTGGTTTCGGTGGAAGTAGTGTGTCGACAATCGAACATCTGATGGCAGCGTTTGCTGGGCTAGGTATTCATAATGCGATGATCCGTTTGAACGGTCCAGAGGTTCCGATATTAGATGGCAGCGCCAAACCGTTTATTAAGCAACTGCAGAGTGTTGGAACGCGCTCTTTAAGCAAATTACTTCGGGTATGGCGGATCAAGACAGCTTTTGAGTTTCAGCAAGGTGATCAATTTATCCGTCTTCTTCCTTCAGACAGGCAACGAATCAAATGCTCCATCGATTTTGATCATAAAGTCATCGGCTACCAGTCGATCGACTTTCGCCCTAATTTGGAGCAATTTTTGACGATTGCTCAAGCCAGAACTTTTTGTCATTACAAAGATGTGAATATTTTGCGCCAACAAGGCTTAGCGCTCGGTGGCTCCCTGGAAAATGCTGTTGTCATTGATGGTCAAGGTGTGATGAATGAAGAAGGCTTACGCTCTCCACTAGAATTTGTTCAGCATAAGCTGCTCGACCTGATCGGTGATTTGTCCCTTTTAGGCGCCCCGATTTGGGGAGATATCATAACCCATAAGCCAGGGCATCAGTTACACGCAAATTTTATGGCGAAACTCATGGAACACCATGAGCAGATTTTTGAATCGGTTGCCGCTCATCAACTCATAGCACCGAAAGATGAGGAAGCCAGCTTATTCGGGTCGGCGATTGCAACCTTTGGTTGAAATTCAGCTCCTACATAGACACCTCAATATTTTCCATGATTTGCCTGATTCATTCGATGTCTTTTGAATTCCCTAGCAGCAAGCATCACCTTTGAAGCACAAAGCTGAAGCGGTGTTGCTTCGCTAAAGGGAATGACTGGGCTATGCTCGAATTGATTTTAGGTTTCCTGCTTGGCTCCTTTATAGCAGAGTTTGCCAGTGCCCAGGCAAACATGGTTGTCAAAATTCTTTTATTTTCCACCGCAACTTTTTCAGCAGTAGCTTGCTTGGTAGCTGCCATGCGAGGGCAGTACCTTTGGAAACAGGCTCCTGCTGCATTTTTCATGATCTTTGGATTGCTTTGGGGGGCATTGCATAATTGGCGAGCCGATGTCCAACAGAGCACTCTTCAAGGCCAGGCGATTGTCATCCGTGGTAATGCTGAGGAACGTTTCGGCCGCTATCTTATCGTCTGGATGGGTTCATCAAAAAGTCTGATCAAGGTGAAGGGTGCGGCAAGGTTTGGTGACCGTGGTAGGGTTCGCTGTCGAAGCCTTGCTCAATCTCAGCAGTTAACGTGCCGTTTTACAGGAACGCTAACGATGCATTACCATCGAATAAATCAATGGATATGGTTTGCCAATCAGCTGAGGCTCTCCTTGCAACAACGTGCAAACTTCCTTGGTGAAAGGTGGTCTGCTTGGGCCATGGCTTTATTTCTGGGTGATTGGTCTCATCTGCAAACAGAGACAAAGCTTTGGTTTCAGCGGGTAGGCATAGTGCATTTGCTCGTTTTGAGCGGTTTGCATATCAGCTTGCTTTTTTATCTCGTCGAGAAGATGTTTTTTATTTTACTGATGCCAATTTATCTGAGTCGCATGATTCGTGCTGAAAATTGGGTTTCGCTAGCTTTCCTTAGTTTTGCCATCACAACGATCTTTGGCTTGCTCTATCTTTTGGCTGTTGGTTTTCATCATCCTAGTTTGCGTGCATTTTTTGTTTATCTTTGCGTTAAACTTGGTCGCTGGTCTTGCGGAGGGCAAAAGCCGATATTTTGGATTTCAGTAGCTTTAATAGCCCAAGTTATAGTAGTGCCAATTGGGTTCTGGGAGAGAAGCAACGTTTTAAGTTGGTTTGCTTACCTTTGGTTAGTCAGTGGACTTTGGAAAGTCTTGTCTCCCATTTCATCAAGGAGAAAAAAGCTTACAGACATCATCCTTTGCCAATTGGGGATGACAGCATTGAGTGCCGGTCTAGTTGGTGAGTTATCGACGATCAGCATGTTGGCTAATCTTGTGATTGGTCCCGTATTTCCTGTCATATTTGTGACGTCTTTGCTGTGGTTGAGCCTTCCGCAGTCTGAATTTGTGACGCACCTATCCTCGCTGGTATTGCATTTGTTTTTTGCACTCATCCAGGCCTTTGCGCAAAGGTCGCAAGTGATCTCTCTGCCAATAGCTTTCAGTCAGACGCTGACTATGATCCTAAGCAGCGCTTTGTTATGCTATATGTTTGGGTGCTATGCTCAGCAAGGTCAGCAATTCAAGACAAAAGGATGTGACGATGACAGATGAACTGCGTGTTTTAATTGTAGACGACTCCCAGGGAGTCCGAGAACAATTACGGACTTTATACCGTGAGCTTGGCCATCGTGTGGTGGGAGAATGTGGCAACGGCTTGAAAGCGATCGAGCTGGTGCGGGAGTTGAGCCCTGATTTGGTGAGTTTGGACATCATTATGCCGGAAATGGATGGTATTGAAGCCTATCGTATCTTACGCCATTTAGAAAATCCGCCGCGTTGTCTTATCGTGTCCGCCTTAGGCTCGGAGCCACGGGTATTGGCAGCTTATGAGCGTGAAATATTACCGACACACTACTGTGCCAAGCCTGTGACAAGAGAATTGCTGTCTGAAAAAATTGCTGCTGTCATGGCTGACACGCCCATGCCTTTGCCGGCTTTGCTTGATAACGATGCTGCCGAACAGGATGAGGGTATCGGTACCTGACAAAATGCTCGTCTATAGGCTTCTTGTCAGGGTGCAACACCGGGCGTTTGGTGCAATTTATGATTGCCGTCTTGAGTTAGGCTTTGGGAAATAGATTCCAGCTTCTTGATTTCTTCTTCTTGTTTTCGATTCATGTTGCGGTAAAAACTAACACCAGCAACGAGAAACGCAAAAAAGCTGACCAATAGAAAAGCCGGATGCCATGCTAGACCAAATAATAAAAACAATATGCCCATGAGACCACTGATATAGGCATTGACGGCCACTTTTTCTTGGTGAACCATAGCTAACTCACCCAACAAAACACCCTTGCCATAGCCATCAATGATGAGGCGCTTTTCCTGACCATGGAAAAAATATCGCAGCATATTGCGAGGGCGATAAATATAGCTAACTCGCCATATTGGTATATGAATCAATTGAACGCCAGCAATTTCCAATTCAGTTTGGTGGTCGATCAGATAGTCCACGCCTAAGCGCGCTAGTTTGTAATGATAGAGTTCGACATGACTCTTTGCTCGTCTTAAAGCTTCGTCGTCCGTGACTTGGACTCCCAGAATTGGCAAGCCGTTGGCGTATTTAAATTCAAAGAAATTACGTGCCTCGTATGGAGGTTTCTGGTCTTCATCGACCAGTTGACCACGCGTTAAAGTGGAATCAAGCGGAAAGCCATCCCATTCGACCTCTAATGGTTCTTGTGGTTCGTGTAGACGAGTCAGTCCCCAGGACTCACAGATATTTTGTCGCGCGGAGACGGCCCAACGATAACCTCTGCGGAATTGACCGGTTTCAATAAGATATTCAGCACTTTGTGGCTGTGCATAGCTAACTTTCGTTTGGCGTTTGACTAATCCCTTCCAAGCGGTATGGGCCTCCATTGAGACCACCCAATTCGGCATGCTAAAACCCTGAATATCGACGACAAAAAACTCTTTATCGACCACACCCGGCTTGTGGTGCAGACGCCGTAACCACTCGAGTGCCAGCTCTTTGATCGTATTGGCATCAGAAAGGTTGGATATGATGTAATGATCAGCAAAAACCTCTTTATGGCCAGTTTCAATGTCAAACCGGAAGCTGGCTGAGCAAAAGGAGCACATCAGCAAATAATCCGAAAAATTATAGTGGGATGCCTTCCCACACGACGGACAGGTCAGCTCATGCACGAGAAAAATTCCTCCTTTCTTTCCATGATAGCATGTTTGACCAGTTGACAGGGAGAAGATCAGCATTAGTTTGTGAATGTGAGAAGCGAAGCTTGTCAAAATGACGATTGTTGCAAGATTGAAATCTCTTTTATTCAAAGACGCAATTTGGCCCTGGGCCGTGAGCAATGAAATGGAGTCAAAATATGGGAAAGATTATCGGAATTGACTTAGGTACAACCAACTCGGTGGTTGCGGTCATGGAACAAGGCCAGCCTAAGATTATCACCAACGCAGAAGGAAAGCGCACAACCCCAAGTGTGGTGGCATTTACTAAGACCGGCGAAATTCTGGTCGGTGATGCAGCGCGCCGTCAAGCTGTGACCAACCCACAGAAAACTGTTTATTCTTCAAAACGCTTTATGGGCTGTACTTTTGGCGAGCGCAAAGAAGAGTCTGTCAACATGCCTTATAAAGTCTTTGAAGGCAAAGGTGGAATGGTTGTCTTCGACATCGATGGCAAACAATATACTCCACAAGAAATCGCTGCGAAAGTTCTCGGCAAATTGAAGCAAGCTGCAGAAGACTATCTGGGCGAGTCTGTAACGGAAGCAGTCATCACTGTTCCGGCTTATTTTAATGACGGTCAGCGCCAGGCGACAAAAGACGCAGGTAAGATTGCAGGATTGGATGTTAAGCGTATTATTAATGAGCCAACAGCTGCTGCTCTGGCATATGGCCTCGACAAGAAAAAAGACGAAAAAGTCGCTGTTTTTGACTTTGGTGGTGGTACCTTCGATATTTCGATCCTGGAAGTTGGTGAAAATGTCGTCGAGGTTTTGGCTACCGGCGGTAACAACCACTTGGGTGGTGACAACGTCGACGAAGTGTTAATCAAGCATTTGGTGAAAAGCTTCAAGGATGATACAGGCGTTGACGTGACCAACGATCCAATGGCGATGCAGCGTTTGAAAGAAGCTGCAGAAAAGGCAAAAATCGAGCTTTCATCAGCACAGTCAACGGACATCAACCTGCCTTTCTTGACGGCAGATCAATCCGGTCCTAAGCACTTGAACTTGTCTCTGACTCGTTCTCACTTTGAAAAACTGATCGCCGACTTAATCGACCAAACCTTGCAGCCTTGCCGCCAGGTTTTGAAAGATGCCAATCTGCAGGTTACTGAAATTGATGAAGTGATCCTTGTTGGTGGTTCCACTCGGATTCCTTTGGTTCAACAACGAGTCAAAGAATTCTTTAATAAAGAGCCAAACCGCTCTGTGAATCCTGACGAAGTTGTTGCTTTAGGCGCTGCGGTTCAAGGTGGTGTCCTTGCTGGTGATGTGAAGGATGTCCTCTTGTTGGATGTGACTCCGCTTACTCTTGGTATCGAGACTTTGGGTGGGGTGATGACTCGATTGATCGAACGGAATACCACGATCCCGCACAAGAAAAGCCAGGTTTTCTCAACGGCTGCGGATAACCAGACTTCTGTTGAGATCAACGTTCTGCAAGGTGAAAGGGAAATGGCGGCAGACAACCGTCAGCTAGCGCGATTCACGCTGCAAGATATTCCATCTGCACCAAGAGGTGTGCCACAAGTTGAAGTAACATTTGATATCGATGCAAACGGTATTCTCTCGGTTTCTGCAAAAGACTTGGGTACTGGTAAAGAACAGAAAATCCGAGTTGAAGCCGCAACTAAAATTGATGAAGCCGATATCGATCGCATGGTGAAAGAGGCAGAAGTCAACAAAGAAAATGATAAAAAACGTCGCGACTTGGTTGAAAACCGCAACACGCTTGAGTCATTGATTTTTATGACAGAAAAGTCAGTGAAAGAAGCTGGTGATAAAGTATCTGCCGAGCTGAAAAGTGAAGTTGAAGCCGCTATTGGTGTTGCAAAAGAGAAGTTAAACTCCGACAGCCCTGAGCAACTTGCTGCTGCGAAAGAGGAGTTGGAAGCGAAGTCGCATAAATTGGCTGAAGCCATGTATCAGCAGGCTTCACAGCAGCAAACACAAGCTGGTGGTGCACAAGGTGCACAAGGTGCACAAAAAGGAGGTGGCGCTGACCATGATCCTAACGTGGTGGATGCTGAATTCGAAGACGGTAAATAAAAACTAAAAGATCAAGATTTGTTTCTTTCAATTCCCGGTTTGTTGATCAAACCGGGATTTTTTTGCGGGAGCAAGCAAGCTTGAAACAAATTCCAAACTGCGATTTTACGTTTAGGCTGGGCGAGCATGCTAGTAATGCTGGGAACCAGAAGTAAGCAATGATCGGCTTTATGTTCTTTTATAGGTAGCTCATCGTCTGTCAGACTTTTTCCTGCGAATAATTCACCGGCCAAACTGCCAAAGGCAATAATATAATTTGCCTGATAGCTATTTAATTGCTCAACAAGCGGTTTCGCATCTCCCGTTTCTGCATGAAGCCATTCATAGTCAGTAACTTTGAGAGCCTTCAATAAATTAGCCCTCATATTTTCACCGCTCGGAGATAAACTCTCACAACTGATAAAAATGACGTGCTTTGCCAATTTTGTTGGAGTAGTATCAGAGACGCTGCTACTTATTTCAAACCCATCGTTTTGCCTCTGTGTCGGCTTTGAAAACTCTGCGTCCATGTTCGACAAGCTTGGCCAAACCTGACCTCGGCTTTGTAGCCAATGGATGTAAGCCAGAACGCTTGTATTAATTGACATAGAATCCTCGGAAAAGTAAAGCCCATGAACATCGTTGGTTCAAAAAACCTTGCCCAGCTTAAAGGCTGTTGTCCGCCTCGTCTAGGAAACTTTACGGGGTGATGTTTTCTGCGCTGCTTTGAGCTTATTGCGACGAATTTGGAGGTGGCTTTTGATTTCTTTTAAATATTGCTGCGAGGTATCTTCTTTGCTGATTGTCTTCATTTTATGCAGAACAAAATAGGCTTTGCCATGCTGCTTCGTTTTTAATGAGCAAATTAGTAACAGTCGAAATAGCATGACTAGATTCGCATTTGGCTTCATGCCCTTGTGTAGGGCTGCAATTGATAACGCGTATCGGCCGGCTCGGAGAAAGATGTCTGCTTCTCTGATGTAGACATTTGGGTCTTTTGTGGTGTGGTAATAGCGATCAAAGAGAGCGGAAACTTCGTCAAATTTTTCTTTACCTGCGAAGTACAGGGCTAACTTCATATAACCATCAGTAAAGTTGGGATTTCTTTGTAAAGCTTCCAACAAGGTCGCAATAGCTTCTTCTTCTCTTTCCAACTCAAAATAAAATTCAGCCAATAAGACATAAGTATCCGTGCGTTCAGGATGACTCTTTTTTTCATCACGCAAGCACATTTCCGCCAACCGCGGATTATCTTGGGCCATACAATATTTTTTGATGGCTTGCAGTGGCTTAATCTGCTTGGGGTGATGGCGTCGCATGCGTTTAAAATAGTAAATGGACTTCTCCAAGTTATTAGCGATGGCATACGCTGTACCCATACCAAATAGGGCTTCAGAGTTTTTGTTATTTTCTAGTAGGGCGAATCGATAATGATCAACGGCACTTTTTGTGTTGCCTTCACGTAAAAGCAGGTTAGCCAATTTGATTTGTCGGTGGATCTGCTTGGGATTAAGTTCTAGCTCCTGCATCATCGCGGCAATAGCTTTCTTATAGTCACGCTGAAAAAAGTATAAATCAGCGATTGAGGCATAATTTTTTAGGTAATTGGGCTGATTTTTAATGTTTAGCTTTAGCAGTTCGATGGCCTGTTCTGTTTGACCAGCTTTGGCATGAACCACAGCTTTCAAGTGGGTTGCACGGGCGCTATCGGGTTTTTGAACTATGACATTATCGATAGTAGCAATGGCTTCTTCCCATTGTTTGCTTTTCAACAGTTTCTCTGTATCTCTAATCTTGGCCAATAAGGGGCCAGGACTCAGAAATGTTGACATAACTTTAAGGACTTTTTTTTCCAGATCTTCTGGCTGAAATGGTTTGAGCATGTAGTCGTCAGCGCCTTTGTCTGCTGCTTTGACGATATCGTCTTTGTCAGCGTCACCGGTCACAATAATAAAGGGTATGTCCGAGCCGGTTTCCGAATTGCGAATTAAATCGAGTAACTCAAAGCCTGTAATTTGGCCAAGGTCTAGATCACAAATCACAAGATCAACGGTTTCGGTGTTGAGTATGACCTTTGCGTCTTTGCCGTTGTGGCATTCGAATATCTCACCGAACTCCATTTTGAAAAGAACCCGGGCAATAGACTTACGAATCAAGTCGTGCGTATCGACGACAAGAACTCGGAGGGGCTTGGGGTCGAATGGAAGTCGCTCACTCATGGTCTTTCCTTCCCTTTCGACTATGGTTCGGAAAGAATTGACGAAACTTAAGTCGAAAGCGACGTTAGCGAGCTATCTTATAGAGAAGATGGCGTCATTTTTTGGATGTCCAGACACCTGAGATACGAGCGGGAAAGCCGATCTTCGGGGTTTAAGTCCTGAGATTTGAGCCAACGGTTTTTCGCAGCGACGATATCACCCTCTGAAAGGGCGATAAGGCCAAGTAGATTGTAGACAGCCGGTTCGGGGGAAAAGCGTCTCTCATACTCAAGCAAGTAGGTCTTTGCTCGGTCGGGGCGGCCCTGCTGATATTCTAACCTTGCAATTTTTATCAAAATATCAGGCATATGTGGATAAAGTTGAATCGCTTTTTCATATTCCTTTAAGGCCTCCTGAAACAAACCTGCGTGCTCATAAGCCAAGGCCGTCTGGTTGTGAAGATTAGCTAATCGACCGGTAATCAGCGACGACACTTGTGATTTGCCGACTTGGACCTGCTCCTGTGCTGTTCGATAGACACGTTCACCTTCTTCATAGAGACCAAGATCGCAGTAGGTTACCGCTAAGTTTAGCGCAGCTTCGATATAACGGGGGTTGAGTTCGATCGCTTTTTCAAAGCTTTCGATAGCCTCTTGGAACTTCGACTGGCGATGGTAGGTGACGGCTAATAAATTGTGTAGGTTAGCCAGTTCGCCAAGTTCCGCGAGACTTTCTTTCAGTAGTTTTTCAGCAGCCTGGAAGCGATTGACACTTAGATAAAGGTCAAGCTTTTCTTCAATGTTTTTCAGTCTTTCCCGTAGATCTGACAAGGGAGAACTCTCCTCAGGCTTTCTTTGTCAGAAAGCCTCTTTAGGCAACCGCGACCGACTCAAAGCGCCGCGAAACGAGCACGCGTATTTGCCCGGGAAATGCGACGTTTTCTTCAATTTTACGAGCTATGGCTGAGGTAAAGTCTTTCAACTCATTCTCTTTGACCCGCTTATGATTGACATCAACATGGACCTCACGGCCACCATTCATAATCGAGACTTTGGTGATCCCTGGAAAACTTCTGACAACCTCTTCAATAGCTGACAGGCGGATCTGATAACCTTCTTCCAGGTTGACTCGCGCTCCCGGTCTGGCTCCAGATAAGGTGTCTGCTGATTTCAGTACGTAGCTGAGAGGAGTTTCCAAAACTAAATCGTTATGATGTGACATCACCGTGTCACAGATAATGCGTGGCTCGCCAAAGCGGTCAGCGTAGTCACCACTGATCACCGCATGGCTGCCTTCGATACGATAGTCGATTCCTTTGCCAATATCATGGAGTAAACCGCTACGTTTGGCCAGTTGGGGGTCAACACCTAATTCATGGGCAAGTATGCCAGCAAGCTTGGCAACCTCAACCGAGTGGAAGTATTGATTTTGGCGGTAGCTGGTTCGCCAGTTTAAGGCGCCGACCATTTTTTGTATCTCTGGATGAATCCCTTCTAATTTGAGTTCTTGAACCGCCATACGCCCTAACTTTTGCGCTTGCGTTTCAATGACACGTAAATGCTTTTCATAGACTTTTGCTGCCTTATGCCAAGCATTGGGACCTTTGGGAACAATCTCTTCCAAGGTCAATCGCGCGGCTTCTTTATGAATGCCATATCCGCCACCAAGTTTGATGGCAGCCAAACCGTGCTCTTTATCTTCGGCTATAGAAATGTCTACACCGTCAGTCAGCTCCGTGAGCTCACTCAGTAATGTGGTGCTATCGGAGTTCAATTGATCAAAGAGCCGATCATTGGTGATTTCCACGTGATTAACAGCTTTTGGCCAGAAAAAGTTCGGCTCATACCGAGCAAGCAGACGTGATAATGTGCGGTCGGCTAGTTTCTTTCCATTGGAGTTGAGCTCTTCGGTCAGCATCTTGATGCGTTTTTGACCTTCGAGCGTGTATTCGTTGATGATGGACTCGACCATATGGCGTCGAGTCACTTCCAAGTCAGTCTCAGCTGTCTTGGCAAGCGCTTCCTGAAGTGATCGCTCAGTTTTTTCGGTTTCTGTGAATGCCTCTTCGCTCTGTACTTGCGTTTGCAAGACTTTTTGTTCGAATGCTTTCACTTGATTTTCGAATTTGGCGACACGACTTTCTTCTTTAGAAGCAAACTCTTCCTGAGAGTCCAGCTCCTCGTCGGTTGCTTCCAAGTCATGTTTCAAGTCGGTGAGCTGATCTTCGATTTCTTCCCGATTCAAGGCTAGCATTGCGTCTGTGCGTTGAATCGACTCCTGAATGATCTGTTTATGTCTTTGTTGAGCTTTTTGAATGACAAGCTCGCGCTGCTGCAAATGCTCGGCCCTCAGTCGTTTGGGCAACATAAGGCGCATGATGACAAAAAAGCCATAGCCAATAGCTATCGAAAATCCGATGACCAGCATCAGCAACTGGTACGATATATTCCAATCCATGGGATGAACCTCTCTTTCTAGTGTGTGGGCTTTAACTTTTTACCTGCTGGTTTGCTGGTCTTTGTTAGTCAGCCCCTTAAGTATCTTATCGGCGTTTGGCCGAAGACTGTTGATACGTGAATGCATTCCGGTCGTTTTTTCGAGCCATTACCCGGATTCACTGGAATCCATTCTGGCCAGGGCCGAATCGATTGTAGGCCGAGAAAGCAGCTCCAACTTCCAGAACTCTATTGGTACATCTACTCGCAGAATTCCCAAGAGCATGCCACAATAAAAAATAATACATGACTTATCATTCGGAAGACAGAGTCATATTATCAAATAATATCGAGGTGTTGATATGAATATACCATCCCAAGACTACGCGCCTCTGGAAAAAATTCTGCGGGAAGCGGGAGCTGCCTTAAATCAATACAGCCAGGCAGCCAATTTTCGTATTCATACGAAAGTCGACGACTCTCTTGTCACTGACGCTGACCTTGCCAGTGAAAAATCGATTTTAGACAACCTGGCAAGACTTTTTCCGGGTGACTTGGTGCTTTCGGAGGAGGCAGGCTGGTCAGCAATGCAGCGAGTAGAGGGGCAGTACGTTTGGGTCATCGATCCGTTAGACGGTACGACTAACTTCGCCAATTCCTACCCCTTTTATTGTATCTCCATCGCCCGTGCCCGCTTTGTTGATGGAAAAATGGATGTGGAGCTGGGTGGTGTCTATGATCCAGTCAGAGACCGGCTCTATATGGCGGCAAAGGGTAAGGGCGCTTACTGTAATGGCCAAGCGATAAATGTTAGGCTCAATAAGGATTTGCAAAATGCATTTCTCGTGACAGGCTTTTCATACCACAAAGGCGAGGTCTTAGCGCGCGAGGTCAAGCGCTTTTTGAAAGTTGCAGAAGTTAGTTCCAGCATTCGGCGAGACGGTGCTGCGGCTCTCGACCTGGCTTTGGTCGCTGAAGGAATTTATGACGGTTACTGGGAAACGGGCCTGAAGCCATGGGATGTGGCCGCAGGAGCCTTGCTGGTCGAGGAAGCAGGTGGAGTGGTGCGTAATTTGGGCTCAGTGTCTCGCTTTGATCCTGAAGTCGACACCATCGTCAGCGGCAGCCCGAAAATCGTTGAATTTCTCGAAGTGCAATTGGCTTAGTATTGGCGTCACTTGGGCTGTGTTGTATGATAAGATCGTCAACCTGCACACGGAGGAGCGTAAAGCATGTACCGAAATCGGCTGACCAGAACCATATTTCCCGCATTATTGACCAGCATCTTATGGGATGGCATGAGCTTAGCGGTAAGCAAAGGCGCGGATGAACCGTCCGTTGACGTCAATTGGTCGATGATGCGCGTGCGCTTCCACGGGGAGGCGGGAGGATCGGCCTTATCCGGGGAAAACTATCAAACGACTACGGAGCGAGCCTTACAGGATGGGCTAAGCCGCTTGGTACGCAGCTTTCCAGAAGCTTTCGCGCAAAGTTTGGGGCGCGAGGTCACCGGTGCGGATCGCGAGATCGCTCACCGAATAGCCAGTTCAACGTACATTGCTCATGCCGAATACTTTGCAAATGGTGATGTCAAAGTCGATTTGGAGTCGAATTTGGCCCGTGCGCTGGCCGCAGGTAGTGAAAAATTCCGGAAAGCCCAAGTGGAAAATTTACCCATGATAAATACAGCCTTGGTCATCCAACTCGATCAGGCCAGTCATCCTCTGCTTGCCTACGAGATCGTCGATGCGGCGACTGGTGAAGTGCTTTTTCAAAAAGCTGATGTGGCGCAGGAAGAATACGAGAAAAATTTAATGGGTCGTTGGTTTATCGGTAGTCGATCGCGAGAATACCGTACCTATGTCGGCAGTCAACCAGTCACGATCGAAGCACGACTGATAGACGGTGGCAAGCTTCAGGTCGCACGGCAACAATGGGATACGGCAACTCAGTCAAATCCAGGATTGCTCGAGCTGGCTAAATTGGCCATAGTGACGCCTTCCAAATAAAGCTAACAGGCAGCGATATCCCTAAAAATCACTTGTCTCCTGCCCGGCAAGATGATACTGATCGTCCTCTAAACCGAATCGAGCCTTCCTAGGCTCTCAATTGTGCTGGCTTCAAAATGTTTCTCTCCGAGAATCTGCCTGTCACGATCACGAAAGGGAACGTATGCCGAAGATTAAGTCCAAGCGGGCAGCCGCAAAGCGCTTCAAAATTCTCTCGTCTGGAAAGATTAAGCGGAATCAGGCTAACAAGCGCCACATCCTGACTAAAAAGACACGGAATCGCAAAAACCAACTGAAAAAGACGGCCTATGTCCATGATGCAGATCGTCAATTGGTTCTGCGCTGCTTGCCTAATGGTTAAGCAGAGCTTGGGTGTTGCTGTTTTTCTGCTTGCAAAAATTAATCCATAGAAATCGAAGATATTTTTGAAGGAAATAGTATATGTCACGCGCGAAACGAGGATTTAAGGCAAGACGTCGCCGCAAAAAGCTCTTAAGCTTGGCCAAAGGCTACCGCGGCTCGAGAAAAAATAGAATTCGCAATTCTGCTCATGTGGTTTATCGTGGTTTGGCTTTTGCCTTCCGTGACCGCCGCGTTAAGAAAAGAGATTTCCGTCGCTTATGGATTGTGCGAATCAATGCAGCGGCAAGATCTAATGGCTTACGCTATTCAGAGTTGATGAACGGTTTGAAGAAGGCAAATGTAGAGATTGATCGCAGTGTTTTAGCTGATTTGGCGATCAGTGATGCAGCCGGATTTAAGGCACTTGTTCAACAAGCGCGTTCAGCTTTGTCTGCAAATTAAAAATTAAGTTTTATAAAAAATAGATAAGTTATCCACAGTTTTGCATCGGAACTGTGGATAAATTTTTTTTAGTTATTTCAGGGGATTGCTATGCGTCTAATCGAACTATCCATTCTCTTATCCACATGCACCTGTGGATAACATTATCCTCCAGAAACAGACACTTCTTATTGATTTCGGTGAATTGAGAACTGAGTATGTTGGATTTCAAAACTGAGTGCAAGTTATAACTCGACCCTAAACTTGTTTTGAAAAAAAATTAACTACAAGATAGTGCGGACGGAGAGACTTGAACTCTCACACCAATGGCATCGGCTTCTAAGACCGACGTGTCTACCAATTCCACCACGTCCGCATAAAATCGAGCATTAATTATTACGCTCGTGTACTCGTTTGTCAACCAATACTTCCACATTGCCTTAAGAGTCTGTCAACAACCAGGTTTTACGCTATTTTGTAAGCATTGCAGAATTTTAAAAATTCAGTAGATTGAGACAGAGACAAAATGATCAAAAGGCCTGGGGGTCCAGATGAGTGAAGACAAGCAGTCTGTCGAATTTTCCGGTTTAATCCTTGGTTTTTGTTCTGCGGCCCTTTCATATATGGGCTATGGCGATGCTGTAGTTGGTAAAAACCTTGAATTGGCAAAGCAAAATATCGATATTATTAAGCTTTTGAAAGAAAAGACGCACGGCAATCTTTCCGATGAAGAACAACGTTTGATTGACGACGCCGTGATCGACTTGCAACGCCGCTTCGTAGAAGTCTCCAGCGGCTCTTAGCTTTAGATTCTCTTTGTTTGCGCCGAACACTGCGAAAGAGCAGTGGAGCGCACCATGGATATCCATCGATATGAAATTGAGAGTCGTAAGGCCTTACACTTCGGCTTGCGATATGCGAAAAGCTTAGGCCATGACTACATTGAGGTTGAGCATGTGGCGCTGGCGGCTGTGCGTAGTCAGTGGAATTTACTGGATGAATTGAGTCGTGGGGTCGTGGAAAGAGCTCTGGAAAGCTTTCTCGAGCGCTATCCTAGAAAATTTGGAGCTATCAAGGTTGAGTTTGGGCCAAGGATTAATCATGCCTTGGATGAGGCAGAAGCGCGAGCCGGCTCGCAAGCTATCAAGATGTCATTATTATGGGAAGTTTTGGTTCGTCATTCGCCAACACTTCAGGGTGCTCTGGAAAAAGGTGAAAGTGAAAAGCGTAAGTTCGATGAATTCCAGGGTATGGTGGTTCAGCCGCCGCCTTTAGAAAAACAAGATAAGACCCGCGATTTTCAACAAGACTCCAATCCGCAAGTAAAAGAAAAATCAAAGACGGAAAACCTTGATCAAAGCCTAAAAGCTTTTACGATTGATTTGACGGAAGCAGCAAATCAAGGGCGAATTGATCCTGTTATCGGCAGAGATCAGGAAATCAGACGAGTTTTGGAAATCCTTGGGCGAAAAAAGAAAAACAACCCGATTTTGCTTGGTGATCCAGGGGTTGGAAAGTCAGCAATTGCTGAAGGCTTAGCCCTGAAATTGGCGCAAGGAAAAGTTCCTGAGAGCCTGCAAGGAGTGCGGGTTTTATCCCTAGACTTGGGGCTGTTGATCGCCGGCTCAAAGTATCGGGGGGAATTTGAAGAGCGCTTGAAAAACTTGGTGAAATCACTAGAAGAGCTTAGTGGTAAAGTCATTTTATTTATTGATGAAGTGCATACTATCATTGGTGCGGGCCATACAGAAGGTGGGGCTGATGCAGCCAACTTATTGAAACCTGCACTTGCCAGGGGGACATTTCGTTGTCTTGGCGCAACAACAATGCAGGAGTTTCGTAAGTATATTGAAAAAGACCCAGCTCTTGAAAGGCGCTTTCAGCCGGTTATCGTTGATGAGCCGAGTCGGAATGCGAGTATTTCCATTCTACGGGGATTGAAGGCGCGCTATGAAATTCATCATGGCGTGAGTATCGGCGATGAGGCATTAACTGCTGCGGTGGATCTATCCATCAGGTATTTGTCACAAAGACGCTTGCCCGATAAAGCAATCGATTTGGTGGATGAGTGTGCCTCTCGAATGCGTTTACAGCTAGATAGTATGCCGCGCTCCATGGATGAACTAAAAGCGCAGATCGAGCAATTGGAAATAGAAAAAGAAGTTCTGCGAAATTCTGTCGATAATTCTTCGCGGAAGGCCTTAGTGCAAATTGAGGTGCGTTTGGAACGGATCAAAAAAGAATATGAGAATATTCGCGCTGTATGGCGGAATTATCAGGATCTGCATGAAGATCTGCGCCGGCAGGAAGCTTTGCGTGAAGAATCGATAGATATGTTTGATAATGCTAAGCAGCAAGGTGACTTTGAATTTGCGGCGAGATTGCAGCATGAAGAGCAACCGGTAATTGACAAGAGGCTTGCAGAAATTAAGCAAGCTATGATGCAACTAGAAGAAAGTCACCCGTTTTTAGCTCAGTCGGTGAATGCCTCAGGAATTGCTCAAGTGCTCTCTGAATGGACGGGGATTCCCATCAACAAAATGCTAAAAGACGATAGAGACCAACTCAAAGGTATTGAAGCGCGATTAAAAGGAAGAGTTTTTGGCCAGGATGCAGCGCTTAATATGCTGGCGCGAGCGGTGAAGCGGGCAAAGGTTGGGATACAAGATCCTCTTCGACCAAGTGGAGTGTTTCTGTTTATGGGGCCAACGGGGGTTGGTAAAACGGAGACAGCTAAAGCTTTGGCTGCGGAGCTTTATGCAGATGAAACACGGATGATCCGCTTGGATATGTCAGAATATATGGAAGCTGGTAGCGTAGCACGCATGATCGGTTCTCCTCCAGGCTATGTGGGGCATGAGCAAGGTGGGGAGTTGACCGATAAGATTCGCGCAAAACCTTATAGTGTTGTTTTGTTTGACGAGATCGAAAAAGCTCATCCCAAAGTATTGGACATACTTTTACAAGTTTTGGAAGACGGGCGTTTAACAGATAGTAAAGGTCAGCTTGCTGACTTCCGTCACGCCTTGGTTATCCTGACGTCCAATCTAAGTATCGGCAATCAGCATAAAGGTGCTTTGCAGGAAGAAAGCCTGCGTGACATCTTAAGTTCGCACTTGCGGCCGGAATTAGTTAATCGCATTGATGAGGTGATTGTCTTCCAACCGTTGGGTCGGCGGCACTTGGAAATGTTGTTAGATCGCTTGACAGCAGAACTAAATGTCCGTTTAAGTCCGCATGATTTTCGGATCACGATCGGCCAGGACTTTGCCGCGACTTTAATGGAGCCTGCATTATTGGGCGGATTTGGGGGAAGGGCATTGCGTCGTCACTTTCAAAAGGAAGTCGTTGATCGTATCGCTGATGGCATGATTGAAAACGGTGAGCAGCTGAAGGGTGCGTGGATTTTAGATATCCAGTCAGATGGGGGCGTTGTCTGGCAAAAGGATGAGAGGCGTCACCAATTTCTACCGCCAGCATCTTCCTGATATTTTGACAGCTCATTTTCTGCTTTGTACTTCTGTCTTAGGGCTTGACTTTCTTTGAGGGGTTGAGTTAATTTTGGGGCCTCATTGAGGATGATTACTTCTTCCAATCAAATCTTTGGGGCGTCGTCAAGTGGTAAGACACTGGATTTTGATTCCAGCATTCGCAGGTTCGAATCCTGCCGCCCCAGCCACATCGAAGCTCCCTTCTGAATCTGCCGCGAACCGCATGTTTAACCCTCACTCCAATTAGGGACGGTTTGTTATATGGATAATGACTTGATCGTTTTTTCTGGAAACGCTAACCGCAAGCTCGCCGAGAAAATTTGTGAGTATCTGGATATCCGCCTTGGAGCGGCCATGGTAGACAGCTTTTCGGATGGTGAGACTCGGGTAGAACTTCAGGAAAATATTCGAGGCCGTGACGTTTTTATTATTCAACCGACGTCCGCGCCAGCCAATCATCACATTATGGAAGCTCTGGCCATGGTCGATGCCTGCCGTCGGGCGTCTGCTAGACGTATCACCATGGTGTGTCCGTATTTTGGATATGCTCGCCAAGAACGGAAAAGTGCTCCACGAACTCCGATTACCGCAAAATTGGTGTCTGATCTTTTCACGGTTGCAGGCATTGATCGCATGTTGGTGATGGAGTTGCATACTTCTGCAATTCAAGGGTTTTTTAATATTCCCGTCGACCACTTGTTTGCCAAACCGATTTTTGGCCCACACTTCTCTCAATGGGATAATGCCTTAGTTGTTTCACCTGATGCAGGTGGAACTGAGCGCGCCAGAGCGATGGCAAAATACTTGAACTGTGGCCTGGCTATCGTCGATAAAAGGCGAGATAAGCCCAATGAAAGTGAAGTTATGCATGTAATTGGCGATGTTCAGGGCAAAGACTGCCTAATCGTCGATGATATCTGTGACACGGGCGGTTCTTTATGCAAAGCTGCCGAAGCTTTGATGGAAAAAGGTGCGGAATCGGTATCCGCTGCTATCACGCATCCGGTGTTAAGTGGGCCAGCTGTCGAAAGAATTAGTAATTCTTGCTTGAAGAATCTGGTTGTGACAGATTCGATACCTTTGTCGGCAGAAGCGCGGAACTGCTCAAAAATCGTGCAGTTATCCGTTGCGGACCTTCTTGGTAAGGCGATTAGGCGTATCCATACAGCAGGCTCTATCAGTTCTCTTTTTGTTTAGAGTGGCGAGTTCCTGCACAACGTACTTGCGTGGCAGTGATCTAGTCGATATAAAGTCATTCCCCCGGCAAGAAAGTCGGGAGATATATGCTTTTTACGCCATATTGGCTTGCTTGGTAGTGTGGCACCACTTTTGGGTGCTCAGGAGTTAACAACATGTCAGATTCATTGATTACAATCGAAGCGTCAGTTCGTAAGGACATCGGTAAAAGCAACAACCGCAAGCTTCGCAGAAGCGGTAAAATTCCTGCTGTTCTTATGGAAAAAGGTCGATCAACTCTTTTAGAGTTGGACCCGAAGTGGTTGCACCGTGCCTACCAAGGAGGCAAACAGTTCAACCTTAGCCTGAACGGCGAAACGAAGTTAGTAAAGATTCAAGAAGTACAGATTCATCCAATCAAGCGTCATCCTCTTCACGTGGACTTGATGTACGCCTGAGTTTGCTTTGAATGAGGATAGGCAGCTGCCTTGAAGTTGTTGGTGGGATTGGGGAATCCTGGTCCGAAATATGAGACCACTCGTCATAATGCAGGCTTCCTCATTTTAGATGAGATCGCTTCTCGTCAAAGTATCAATGTCGACCAGCAAAAGTTTCAAGCTTTGCTGGGAAAAGGGCGTTTGTTAGGGGATGAGTGTATTTTTATAAAACCTCTGACCTTTATGAACTTAAGTGGCAAGTCAGTAGCGGCAGCGCTTAGGTTTTTTAAAATTGATGTTGCGGACACCATTGTGTTGCACGATGACATAGACGTTCCATTCGGCAAGGTAAAAGCCCGAACGGGAGGTGGTCATGGTGGTCATAATGGGATACGTAGCATCATTGCGGAAACAGGTCAGGCCGACTTTCACCGGATCAAACTAGGTGTCGGACGGCCACAGCAACCTGAAGATGGGACCGTCGTCAATTGGGTGCTGAACCCATTTACAACCGACGAACTGGCTACTGTGCAATCAACAATGGTTGATGACGTACTGGTTCGGTTGAAAACGATATTTGAACAAAGACTGAAGTCCTAGTACGGGTCCATCTGGGAATGCCTTAGGCAAGGCGCGAGGCGAAAATAGACCGCAGTGTATTCAGATACATAAGGATTTATTTTCGCCGATAAAACGCAGAATAAGGTATTGCCGGATGGACTCTAGTACGACTTCCTTGCTAGTTACACGGGTAGCTGGCTGCCAATCCATAAGGGAGGAATTAGGTTGTTAAGAGAATACGAATTTACCTTAGTTGCAAAAGCGGACATACCTGAAGCAGATCGTGCAAAAGTTTTCCAATCTTACGAGGAAATTTTGCAAAGAAACGGTGGCCATTTGCTGAAAAAGGATGACTGGGGTACAAAAAAGCTTGCTTATCCCATAAAGAAGCACTTCAAAGGCCATTACGTCATTTACGATTATGCAAGTCTTCCAGATAACATCGCCGAGTGCGAGCGACTCTTGCGCATCGACGATAACGTATTACGCTTTATGGTCGTTAAGACCAGCGATAATGTAGATGTTGAGGCCCGCAAGATTGAGCTGGCCAAGAAGCCTGCACCTCAGCGAGAGGAAGTTTAATCATGAAATTGATATTAAGTCAGAATATCGACAATCTGGGTTCGATTGGTGATATTGTTCGAGTTAAAGATGGTTATGCTCGTAATTACTTGATTCCTCGGGGATTTGGTGTTGCAGCTAATGAAGGCAATCAGAAAGCGCTACGTCAGCAGTTGAAGGTCTTGGAAAAAAAGAAGCAACAATTGCTTGAAGTAGCCAAGAAATTTGCTGCCGGCATCGAAAAGACTTCTGTCACTGTGACCAAACAAGTTGGTGAAGACGAAAAAATCTTTGGCTCTGTCACGACTGCAGAGTTGGAAGAACTATTGGCAAATGAAGGCCACAAAGTGAGCCGTAAAGATATTCGCTTGACCGAAGAAGTCAAAAAAGTCGGCGTATTTACAGCCGAAGTAAAAGTTCATCCAGAGGTGGTTGCTAAGTTTAAAGTTTGGGTTGTGGCTCAGTGATGAGTGGCCGATAAACTTTGTGGTGAGGTCGATGACTTTGCCGTGGCGCTGTATATGATAGAGTTACTATTTCAATGATTAGCAGGGGCGACGGCTTCGAATAACGGTAGCAGTTTGCCCCTGATTTCTTATGGACGCGGAACCCGCATGGAAGGTGAAAATCTTCAGGGTGGTGTGAAACTTCCCCATTCACCGGAAGCTGAAAAAGCTGTTTTGGGCGCAGTCCTCAAAGACTCCGATCAGTTGACAAATATCGAGGGATACCTCGATCCGAAGCACTTCTTTATCGATACTCATCGAAAAATTTATGAAGCCATGCTCGAGTTGTCAAAGTCAGGGGAGTCGGTTGACTTTGTGACTTTAGCAGATAAATTGCTGCATCTTGGCCCTGAGTATCAGCAGATCAGTACAGCTTATCTCATTGATTTGGCGGAAAACTGTCCTGTCAGTCAAAATATTGAGTTTTATAGTAAGATTGTTCGAACAACTTTCTATAAGCGCAGCATTATACAATCGTGTCAGGAGGTAATTGAGAGCGCCTCTTCTTACCAAGGAAATATCGAAGGTTTTATCGAGTCGATTGAGAAGCAATTTCTTTCGATTTCCTCGGAATATGACACAAAAGGTATTGTATCTGCTGACAAGGTTCTTGAATCTACCATTGATGATATTCAACGACGTTTGGAATCTGATGGTTTACCGACTGGAGTGCCAACGGGCTTTTCCGATATTGATCGACTTACAGGTGGCTTACAGCCAAGTGACTTGATCATCCTTGCTGCCAGGCCGGGTATGGGTAAAACAGCATTAATTTTGAATATGGCATTTAATGCGGCATTTTCTGGAAAATCGGTCGCCATCTTTACCCTTGAGATGTCAAAAGAACAGTTGATGTCTAGGGTATTATCGAGTGTTGGGCGAGTTGATGCATCACGCTTACGAAAAGGTGATCTTTCTGACGAGGAGCAAGATCGTGTCATGGAAGGTGCGCGCAGAATATACGAATGTAGTGACCGCATGGGTATCGATGAAACGCCAGGTATCAGTTTGATGGAATTGCGTTCACGCTGCCGACGCTACAAACGTGAAAAAGGTCTAGATTTTATTGTTGTCGACTATCTACAGCTAATGAAGCATTCGACGTTGAAAAACGAGAGTCGAGAACGGGAGATCTCAGAGATTTCGATGGGGTTAAAAAACCTGGCGAAAGAGCTAGCTGTGCCTGTAGTAGCATTAGCGCAGCTAAACCGTGGACCCGACAGTCGACCAGATAAACGCCCCAAGATTTCCGACTTACGGGAGTCAGGTTCGATGGAGCAGGATGCGGATATGATTTTATTCGTCTACCGGGATGAGTATTACAACCCAAATTCTGAGAAAACTGGCATAGCAGAGGTGATCGTTGCTAAAAACAGGCATGGCGCTACCACCACGATCAACCTTGCATTCCAACCAAACTTTGTCTTGTTCCAAAATCTATTTCAAGAAGGCGAAGACGCCTCATTTCACTAATTAGGGCCCATCCGGAAATACCTTATACTGCGTTTTATCGGCGAAAATAAATCCTCATGTATCTGAATACACTGCGGTTTGTTCTTGCCTCGCGCCTTGTCGAAGGCATTCCCGAATGGACCCTAATTACACTACAATATTCCGTAAATTTTGATTTTTTTCCGCAGGGTGTTGCGGTTAATACCGAGGATTTTTGCGGCTTGAACTTGGTTGCCGCCAACACGGCGTAAAATTTGTATGAGTAAGGGCTTTTCGACCTTGGACATGATCAGTTCATGCACATTTTCTGGATAAAATGTACCTATTTGATCGAGAAAACGTGAAATTTTTAATTCAACCACGTCTTCAATCGAGTAGCGGTCTAATCGAGAAATCAAGTCATGGTCATTGATATTGATGCCACGGCTGGGCATTGTGCTAACAGCACCGGAACGGTTTAATTCAGGGGCAGATGGGGAAATATGACGGTCATGTTCAACAGAATTTGTCTTCGTCGGTTCCACTAGAAATCCATCCAATTTAGCGTTGGGAAGTGCGTAGGTTTAGTAAAAAAAATGCAATCGATTCGAGCACATTGGGTAAGAAAATTTGTAACAGCCAGGGATACAACATGTCAATCTCAGGTTCAGCACTTCCGATAAAACACAGATCATCTGGGTAGAATTTGCCCCCTTTTCAGTGCGTTCATCCCGGTCTAAACTAAGAATAAAGGTAAAGTTGACGACTAACCGCAGCCAATTCTTCTGACGTACTTACGATCTCACGTCCATAAGGGCATTCCAATTTGACAAAAACTTGCGGAACGGGAACATGCAAGGTAAATACAATGTACAAAAAGTTGTTTGAATTGGAATTAAATTAGATTGTCAAAGGCCTATGGAATTCGAAAAGCAAAAAGAAAATAAAACAAATAGTAGTGACGAACAGACTGAAGCAAAGCAAGCTGATGGAGCTGGTTTCAAAGAAGGGGCTGTGAATCAAGAAGAAATGAATGAAGCCTCTCAAGAAAGTAGTGTTGATGAAGCCACTGAATTGCAAAATCAGCTAAGTCAGGCTCAGGAAGAAGCGGCTAATTTCAAAGACCGTTATTTGCGTACGGTTGCAGAGATGGAAAACATGCGCAAGCGACATGAAAAGGAACGCAGCGATCTCTTGAAATACGGCAGCGAGAAAGTCATGACAGACTTACTTCCCGTCCTTGACAGTTTCGACAATGCCATCCATTCGGATCAGAGCCATACATCGATGGAGACTTTGATGGAGGGCGTGAAAATGGTGCAGAAACAGCTGCTGGATGTTCTGGAAAAGCATGGACTAAAATCATTTGAAGCTGCAGGTCAAGTTTTTGATCCAAATTATCATCAGGCGATTCAAAGAGTCGAAGGTGATGTTAAGGAAGATACAGTCCATAGTGAGTTTCAAAAAGGTTATCAGCTCAACGATCGCTTGATACGACCAGCGATTGTAAGTGTTGCAGTGTCTGGAAGCGATCCAAATAAGGATGTTTAGCCGTGAACTCTCGGCCACCTCGTCAAAATCTTCCTCATGAAGTCGCCGAGAGTCTTGACCCGCCTGATCACGAAATTTTGGAGCAATTTTGCGCCGACATTGAAATAGAAGACATCTCGTTTGAGAAATGGCGAGATCTCCACCAAGATCTTGATTTGATATACACACTGCGCCTTACAGCAGCAGAGCTCAGTCAAGGATGTGAAAAAATAATCACTTTTTCGCGAAGTATAAAAACTTCCAACGACCATCAACAAAGACCTGTTAGAGAAAAAACAGAAAAATCTATCAGAATTGAATCTAATGCCAAGCACGGCCAGGTGATTGTTGTAAAAGGTCAAGGCGATGTCGCAGGTGAAGCCGTCGGAGATCTGCGCGTTATTATTCAAGTCAACTAAATTCTTGGTTGAAATATAAATTCTAAAAACGGACAGCAATAGGTCTTACGCTAAGGTAACGGGTAGAAATGCCGAATAGCTGTCTGAAAGAATAAGATACCCACACACTACTAAATGGGGAGTCAAGGAATGACGGAAGTCAAGGATGGTATGCTCACAGTTATTGATCACGTAATCCCCCTCCTACCTTTAAAAGACATCGTTGTCTTTCCAAATATGATTGTCCCCGTATTTATCAATGAAGATCTTTGTGTAAATGCGGTAGAAAATGCCTTAAGCAAAGATCGAAAGATATTTCTTTCAGCTTTTAAGGTGATGGGGCAAGAGGGGGAGGGCTTAGATACCAGGCTTGATCCTCCATTCGATGTATATACGATCGGAACTATTTGTTCCATTATGCGTACCCGCAAGCTACCCGATGGTAGAATGAAGGTCTTAGTGCAAGGGCTGCAAAAAGCTTCTGTGCAAGAGTTAATGCAAACAGAATCATTCCCCGTTGTGAAAGCTTCCCCAGTACAAGAACCAAAGTTAGTGAATACTTCAAGCGAAGTCGAAGCCCTTATTCGTGCTGTGCGCGAGAGCTTAGAAAAAGTCGTAAGCCTCGGGAAAGTTTTATCACCTGATATTTTGATGATTTTGGAAGATGTCACTGAACCTGGTCGCTTGGCAGACTTAGTTGCGTCGAATCTCGGCTTAAAAGTTCACGAAGCTCAGACCATTCTTGCCGTAAATAGCCCGATTGATCGATTGCGCAAGGTGTACACTTGCTTGTCACGGGAAATCGAAGTTTATCAGATGCAAGTCAGGATACAATCAAGCGCCAAAGATGAAATCGGTCGCATGCAACGGGAATACTACCTGCGCGAGCAGATGCGGGCGATTAAGTCGGAGCTTGGTGATAGTGATGGTAAGGAAGATCTGGATCAGCTCTGGCAAAAGATGGAAGAAACTCCATTGAATCAGCAAGCGCGTGAAGAAGTTACCCGGCAACTGAAACGCTTAGAACGCATGCACCAGGATACCAGTGAAGCATCATTAACCCGAACACACATCGAAGCCCTTCTTTCACTCCCCTGGGGTAAATATTCCACCGACAATCTGGATCTCAAAAATGCTCAAACGGTACTAGATCACGATCACTATGGTCTTGATCAAGTAAAAGATCGTATTCTTGAATACTTGGCAGTAAAAAAATTAAATCCTAACGCTAAAAGTCCAATACTCTGTTTTGTTGGCCCTCCCGGTGTTGGTAAAACTAGTTTGGGCCGATCAATTGCAAGTTCATTGGGAAGGAAATTCTCTCGGATTGCCCTAGGTGGCGTGCGGGATGAGGCTGATATTCGTGGCCATCGCAAAACATATGTCGGCGCCTTCCCTGGCCGTATTGTTCAAGGTTTGAAAACCTGCGGTAGTTCGAATCCAGTGATTATGCTTGATGAAATTGACAAGCTGGCTTCCGATCATCGGGGTGATCCATCATCAGCTCTTCTGGAAGTTCTTGATCCTGAGCAGAACAACTCTTTTGTGGATCACTACCTTGGAGTTCCTTACGATCTTTCCAATATCATGTTCATCGCAAATGCGAACACACTGGATACAATTCCATCACCTCTGCGAGACCGTTTGGAAATCATCGAAGTCTCCGGCTATTCAGAGGAAGAGAAACTGATTATCGCCAATCAGTATCTGATTCCAAAGCAACTTCGCGAGGCTGGACTTGATGCAGCGGAAGTGACTTTTAGCAAAAGCTCTGTTGCTGCTATCATTACTGGCTACACCCGAGAAAGCGGGTTGCGTGGCTTGGAAAAAAAGATTGCTTCGATATGTAGAAAAATCGCCAGACAGTATGCTGAAGCTCAAGAAACCAGTGAAAAAATCTCTCGGGTACGTTTAACCCCAACCTTAGTGCAAAGACATCTAGGTGCTGAACGCTATGGCGATAGTTTCTACCATCAAGAACCTCATGTCGGAGTCTCGCTGGGACTGGCCTACACCCAATACGGTGGGGAAGTTTTGGCCATTGAGTCAAGCCTCGTGAAGACCGGCAAGGGCCAATTGGTGCTGACCGGAAAACTCGGCGATGTCATGAAAGAGTCTGCTCAAGCGGCCTTAAGTTTCGTCCGCTCACAAGCTCACGTTTTTGGATTTGATCCGACAACTTTCGATACGCATGAGTTGCATATTCACTTTCCTGCAGGTGCAGTACCAAAAGATGGGCCGTCCGCAGGCATTGCCATCGCTAGCTCCATACTATCCGTACTCTTAGGTCATCCGCCGAAGGAGAAGGTGGCGATGACAGGCGAAATCACAATCCATGGCAAGGTGTTAGCCATTGGTGGGTTGAAGGAGAAGCTTCTAGCTGCGCAGCGCGAGGGGATGGAGTGCGTCATAGTGCCGGAAAAGAACAAGGCCGTCTATCAAGAGCTTCCAGTCAACCTAAAGCGCAACTTGAAAGTCCACTTTGTGACAGAGTATAATGAAGCATTCGACCTGCTCTTTGGTGTACAATCCATATCAGGGGCGACATTCCGTGAAATTCGTGCGGAATCAGCAAATAAAGGGCTTGCCAGCTAGCCGCAATATGCTAAAGAGTGCGCTGAGCTGGGGAGAAACAAATGTCAAAATGGCTTATTAGAACAGGTCTAAGTGCGATCCTTTGGGTCTTCATCCTTTCGGTTGAAGTCCAAGGTCGCAGCTTATTTTCTTATGCCAATGAGTATTTGGTCCGCAATCAACTGGTGCAAAACATCGACCAGGAAATTGGAAAGCTCTGGAGTCGTATCAGCCAAACGGCTGAGATGGCTTTCTCGACCGATTCGGAAGAGGAAAAATCTAGAGTAACATTTTGAAATTAAAAGAAAAATAATAGTTTCTCGGAACCTCTTCCTCATCTCGCTTCCTGCCAAAGATTATGATATTCTGCGAAAGTTTTCCTTTCTCCGGGTGCGAGTTTCGCCCTATCGCCAAATAGTCATGAATACAAACGGGAGCCAAGAAAATGACTATTCTCAAGGTGGTCGAATGGCCAGCTAAGGTTCTTGAAACCAAGTCAGAGGCAGTCACAGCCTTTGATGAAAAGTTGAAACAATTTGTTCAAGATATGCACGAAACGATGGATCATGCCGGTGGTATAGGCCTGGCTGCTAACCAGGTTGGTGTTGCCAAGCGTGTGTTAACCATCATGATCCCCTGGGAGGAAAATCGCTACCAGGACCAAGAGGAAAAAAAGGAAGACTGGCACGATAAGCGCTGGACCTTTATCAATCCTGTGATCAAACAAAAAGTTGGCAAGTTGCGTTGGCAGGAAGGCTGTTTAAGCTTTCCGGAAATCTATGAATTTGTCGATCGAGCTGCTGAAGTTGTTGTTGCTGCTCAAGATGCTGATGGCAATCACTTCGAAGTTCATGCGAACGGTCTATTTTCAGTTTGCCTGCAGCATGAAATCGATCATATCGATGGTATTGTATTCGTCGATCGAATGAGTCGGTTAAAATCTGGCCTTGTGAAAAAGAAGCTCGTTAAGCGCCAAAAGCTCACACATACTGAGGTAGAAGAAGCATGATAAACGAATCGAATTGTTTGATCGCTCCTTCACTTTTAGCGGCTGATCCATTGCGTTTTGCTGAGGAGTTGAAAAGTGTGGAATCAGCAGGCGCGGACTGGCATCACGTCGATGTTATGGATGGACACTTCGTTCCCAATCTGACTTATGGAATTCCCTTTGTCAAAGCTCTGAAAAGTTTTGCCAGCATCCCCTTGGATGTGCACATCATGGTGAGTAATCCTGATGAAGTGGCATTGGAATACGTTAAGGCGGGAGCAGATTATTTGGTTTTTCCCGTCGAATCCGTGGTTCATCCGCACAGATTAATTCAGACGATACATGAAGCTGGCGCTAAGGCCGGTATAGCGATTAATCCTGGCACTTCGTTAAGCCAAGCAGAAGAGTTGTTGCCTTTTGTTGATTTGATCAATGTCATGTCTGTGAATCCAGGCTTCGGTGGACAAAGCTTTATTCCACAGGTGGTAGATAAGATTAGACGCTTGAAAAAGCAGTTGACCGACATTGGTTCCAGCGCCTTGATTCAAGTGGATGGTGGTATCAATCAGAACACTTCAAAAGAAGTTTTAGAGGCAGGAGCACAAGTCTTGGTTGCTGGCACCTATGTTTATGGGGCGGATAATCGATCAAATGCTATCGAGTCGTTGCGGGGTAGATAATTCATGGCGTTTCGTCTTGGTGAAGATCAACTGACTTGTCAGGAATTGATTTGGCAGACTCAGACTGCCTCAAGCTTGAACCTTGAGGTGCAAGCTGCTACTTGGCAGCGGTTGCAGCACTTTCGGCAGATCATCGATCAGGCGCTGGCTTCTGATGGCACCCATTATGGAATTAACACTGGGTTTGGCTATCTTTCCGACGTTAAAATTGATCGGGATAAATTACATCATCTTCAGTTAAACTTGATTCGCTCCCATGCTTGTGGCGTTGGTGAGCTCATGGATCCGGACTTGGTGCGTTCGCTACTTATGGTGCGAGCGCATACTTTCTTTCTCGGGCATACTGGAATTTCCGAAGCTTGTGTCAAGCTCATCATGGCGTTTTTGGAAAACGATATCTTGCCTGTCATTCCCAGTCAGGGAAGCGTCGGCGCCTCTGGTGACTTAGCGCCTTTAGCTCATTTGGCTTTGGCATTGATTGGTGAGGGTGAGGTTTGGTTTCAAGGGCAACGCCGACCGTCTGCGGAGGTATTAACTAAATGTGGGTTGAAAGCTCATCATTTAGCTCCTAAAGAAGGCTTATCCCTCATAAATGGAACGCATTTCATGACAACGATTGCAGCAAAGGCGGTCGTTGAAGCGCGAGCACTTCTAGGTGCTGCGGATGTGATGCTCTGTTTGAGTCTGGATGCAATACGCGGAACAACGAAAGCATTTGATGAAAAAATTCATGCCGTGCGCCCACACCCTGGGCAGCTTCAGGTTGCGACGAATGTACGAAACCTGTTTCATGAAACGGATGATATTCTTGATAGCCACAAAGATTGCAATAAAGTTCAGGACCCTTACAGTTTTCGCTGTGGCCCACAAGTTCACGGAGCAGCGCGTGATACGGCTGCTTTTGTTGAGCAGACCATCAATCGTGAATTGAATAGTGTAACTGACAATCCTCTGTGTTTTAGTGATGGCAGTATCCTTAGTGGAGGGAATTTCCACGGTGAACCAGTCGCCATGGTAATGGATTATCTCGCCATTGCTATGTCAGAAATAGGGAATATTTCTGAACGACGTATTGAAAAAATCACCAATCCGGTGATGAGTGGTCTGCCTCCTTTTGTGGCACGAGATAGTGGTTTGAGTTCTGGATTTATGATTCCACATGTTGTGGCGGCTGCATTGGCTTCAGAAAATAAGATATTTTGTCATCCAGCCAGTGTCGATAGCATTCCTACATCGGCGGATAAAGAAGATCATGTTAGTATGGGACCAATAGCTGCGATAAAAGCGCGACGAGTCATCCGTAATACCGCTAAAATTTTAGCTGTAGAAGCGTTGGCTAGCTGTCAGGGACTGGATTTATTGAAGCCGCTGGTACCGAATAAAGCTATCAAAGCTGTTTATGATGCTATTCGCCAAATAAGTCCGAGTATGGATGAGGATCGTTCATTGTCGTCAGACATCGAAAAGGTTGCTGATTGGATTTTAGCTGATGGTGTGCGGACTTGTTTGCGGGATACCGGTTTCGTTCTAGGCTAAAACAATGTTTGCGGAGTGATCAATGATGAGCCATTTCACAAGAATAATCAGTGGACTCGCTTGCCTACTATGGCTGGTTATGTCTATTGCTCATGCCCAAAGCGTCGATGAAGTTCAAACATCGCCCCACATCACGCGGGTCGGAGGTGATTTTCTTGTGAAAAAAATTGAAACTCTGCAAGATGGTTCGTTTCGCATCGTCTTTGATCATGCCGATTCGACCAGACATAAAACCTTAGTTCTCGTCAGTGATCACGTCCATATGGGCGTTGAAGAAGGTCAAACTTTGAGGTTGTCAGCTGAAATCTTGGCCGAACATGAGAAATATACGGAAGTGTCTCAGGTCCTTTTGTTTCTTTCGAGTGAATACGGTAAAACACCTGTGTGGATGTTGTCGCAAAAACAACCGCATTTAAGTCTGGGTGGGGTTAAATTACTTGAGATGCATGCTCCATCGGCTGATTATGCGATCTTTTAAAAGTTTTTAACTACCTCTGGTGAAGCGTGAAACGTGTTGATGATGATGGTGCAACAAGACCCCAACCGATATTACCCTACGTCCCTCAACCGCGTGGTGTCCGATTCTTTCTAGGCACTTGGAGCGGCCGTCTCATCTTAGTCAATGCTGTCATATTTTTATTGCTGAGCTTGGAAAGTGGCAGTTTTTTTATGCCAAGTGAGGCTGCTCTTACCAAGTGGGGTGCCAAAGATAATGTATTGATTGCCAATGGTGAATACTGGCGCTTTTTCACACCCGTTTTTGTCCACATTGGACTCATCCATTTTGCCTTTAACAACTGGGCTCTCTATATTTTAGGCTATCAGCTTGAATTTTTGTTGAAGCCAAAATGGTACATAGTCCTGTATGTGCTTGCTGGAATCGGCGGTAATATTGCCAGTGCTGTCTTCTCATTGGGGCTTAGTGCAGGCGCATCCGGAGCTTTGTTTGGAATTTTAGGAGCTGGTTTCTATTTAGAGCGCACTGTCGGTAATAAGCTTGCTGAAATTGGTGGAAAAAGGCCAAGAGCAAGCATCTATACTGGTATGGTCATTGCGAATATCGCACTAGGACTCATGATTCCTCAAATAGACAATGCGGCGCATATGGGCGGTTTAGCCGTTGGTGTGGTTTTTACTTATGCCCTGCTGCATATGCGACCAAATCGTTTGATTTCCATTGACCATACTAAGGGGCGTTTGGCCCTCGGACTTTTGACTTGTTTATTTTTGCTTGGCCTTGGGCTAAGCTGCTCCAGCCAGTACGTGCGTCAACGCTATGAAACAGCGGTTATGGAAGTAGAGGAACCGCTGCAGGTTTACTACTTGACACAGATACTGCGGCTTGACCCGAATGATACTCGAGCAAGACTCAATCGGTTGAAACTTTTTTTAATGTATAGAGAATTTCGGGCAGCGGAGAGTGATCTGGAAACACTTCTGAACTTAGGCTTGGATCGGCAAATATTACTTGATTTGGCGGCTGATCTGGAAAGTTTGGAAAAAGGAGTAGCGGGAGCTGTCTGGCTTCGACAGCAAGTGTACGAAGCCGAGAAAAAGGGGTACACACCGACGGTTCCTTAGAACCGTTCGGATCAGGGGAAAAAACATTAAATTTCTTCTTAAATTTTCCGATGACCGACGTAGCGTCTCGGCTAGCTACACAGCGATGGTCACCGGATTTTGGAGGGAGAACTATGACAGCAGCGAGTAAAAGGGATATGAGTAAGCAAACGGCAGAAATTCACTTCGAAGGGCAGACGATTGAAGTTCCGGTCATCACAGGTACTGAAGGTGAAAAAGGCTTGGATATCTCCAAGTTGAGGGCTCAAACAGGAGCTGTCACTTTGGATAATGGCTTTGTCAACACAGCCTCCTGTCAGTCAGCCATCACGTTTCTCAATGGCGAAGAAGGTATTTTGAAGTACCGAGGCTATTCGATTGAAGAATTAGCGGAGAAGTCTAATTTTATCGAAGTTGCCTACCTGTTGATCTACGGCGAGCTGCCAACAAGAGATCAACTCAATTGGTTTAACGAAAAAATCAGCACCTATGCCGAGACTAAAACTGAATTAAAAAATCTGATCAAAAGTTATCCCAAGACAGCTCATCCTATGGGCGTGCTATCTAGCGTTGTGTCCTCCATGTCAGCTTTTTTCCCTGAATTCCTGGATACTGATCTTTCAAAAGAGAAAAAAGATGCTGTTATTGGTCAGTTAATGGCACAGGTTAAAAATATTTCAGCATATTTTTATCGTGTCAGCCTCGGTCAGGAGCTTGTGGACTCAAAGCCACACCAATTTGATTTTTGTAACGACTTTCTGAATATGATGTATGGTGGTCAAAGCGGTTATGAACCTGATCCGGAAGTTGCTGAAGCCCTCAATGTCTTATTGATACTTCATGCCGACCATGAGCAAAACTGCTCGTCTTCTACGGTTCGTTTGGTAGGATCATCAAAAGCTAACCTTTATGCGAGCATTTCTGCAGGTGTTGGTGCCTTGTGGGGACCATTACATGGTGGAGCCAACCAAGCTGTAATCGAGATGCTGCAAAAAATTCATGATGATGGTGGGGATTACAAAAAGTTCTTGGATAAAGCCAAGGATAAAAACAACCCTTTCCGCTTAATGGGTTTCGGTCATCGTGTTTACAAAAATTTTGACCCACGTGCACGAATTATTAAGAAAGCCTGTGACACGATTCTGGCTAAAATGAAAATTCGTGATCCATTGCTTGATATTGCCAAAGGCTTGGAAGAAGAAGCGCTTAAAGATAACTACTTTGTTGAGCGTAAGCTTTATCCTAACGTCGACTTCTATTCCGGTATTATCTATAAGGCACTGGATATTCCAACGAATATGTTTACAGTCATGTTCGCCTTAGGTCGTCTTCCAGGCTGGCTCGCCCAGTGGAAAGAGATGATTGAATCGCCAAGTATGAAGATCGGTCGACCAAGACAGATTTATGTTGGGCAAACTGATTTGAAATACGTACCAATCGAGAAGAGATAATCACAAAGATATTATTTCTCGTTTCAAGAATTAGTGAAGGGGTGGCTTGTTAAGCCCACCCTCTTTTTATGTCGTTACTGTGGGGAAAATTTATTGCTTAGTGGAACAGGTGAGATGCCTTGATCTTCGAGGATTTTTCGTAGTTTTTCCGAGCCGGTGCGGTGCCATCTTTCATATATCGCCAATAAATTGCGATGCGCATCACCAGGAACATCTTCCGAAACTTCTGTAACTAAGTTGACAAGGTTCTTAAATTCTTTGGCTAATTCGGCATATACTCGGGTAAAATTGGTCTCTCCATGCCTATCGCGCATGATATTTGAAATTTTATCGTAGGCTGTTGCACCCATTGAAATATAGTAACCAGCCCCGACTGTCTTGCGGTTAAGTGAGTCTTGAAAATAACCTGCGATATACAAGCTGGTGTCGCCTAAGCGCTTATATATTTTGATTTGCATATCTGGCGAAGATTCAATGGCTTTTTTGTAGATCAGAGCAAGCGGTGTATCAAGTAAGTCGATTTCATCGACTGCAAGTTGTTGAGGCTGGATAAATTCGCAGAGGAGATTGACGAGGTAGAATTCAACCTCATCTTTTAGTTGTAAGTTAAGAGCAGAGGCAGCGGAATTAACCTTTGAGCGAAAGTAATCCGCCGGATGAACAAGCTCAACGATACTCACGTGTCCCTCCTTTGTGTCTGACGGCTACTTCAATTTAGCCACACGACCTGAGGTCTATGTTTCAATCCGACAGATGGGCTATCGGTAAAAACAGCTTTTTCCTTAAGTATTTTGAGCAATTTAGCCAAAAATCACATAAATATATAAAAATATTGACTTATTTTTGAAGAACTCAGTTAGACAAAGCAATTGTGTAGATGTTGATCAATTTTGTAATATATGGTCAATAGCAGCCAAAAGGATAACGCTATGACCCAAAAAGACCCTAAAGCTAGTGTATCAGAAAAAAAGTCATGGGATAAGCTCGGGCTTGAAGAGATCGTCCACATTGCCAATAAAGTCGGTTTAGATTATGTAGAAGCAAAAAAAAGTGCTGAACATTATGAATTAATGAAGGCTCCCACACGAGCGCGGATCGCCCTGCGACTCGATGATGGTAAGATGAGTGAAACGCGCCTTCGCCGGTTGACGGAGACTGATCCGGAGTATCTGGAGTTTCTCGAAAAATTGTCAAGCGCGCGGCGAGAGTCTGATCGACTCAAAGTTCGCTATGAATCCTACAAAAACCTTTTCGATGCAAGACGCAGCTTGTTGAGCTTCCAAAAAGAAGAAATGAAATTAATATAGATGTATGACTTGCACCGCCATTGATTTTCAAATCTTAGAACATTGTGGCTTTTCGACCGCTACTTGTACCACTTGCTGACGGAGCTGTTTTTGAGCGGATTTGCGACAATTTTTGCCTGGAGATTTCCAGTTTCTCGCTAAATGCTGGATCACCCGCCGCACGGCTTTGGAATAAACTAAAATAGCGGCCAGCTTTTTCCGGCTGGCTGCCTTCATAGCTTTTTGCTAACCAAAAAATAGCTTCAGTCAACTTCGGCTTGAGGCGGAGCGCCCGTTCAATAAAATCCCTGGCGGTTTCAATCTCTTGACCTTTTTGAATCATACACTTTGCTAAACCCAGTAAAGCTCCAGCTAACAATGGTTGATCCTTGAGCGCCTCACGATAAACATTTTCCGCCTGAGTGCAGTCTCCCATGGATTCCAAGATATCGCCAAGGACGCTTCTTAAAAAAGGCTGTTCGGCCTGATTCGAAAGAACGATGGATTTCCTTATAATATTCAAGGCCTGATCAGACCGGCCCATGCGATTTAAAACGCGCCCCAAGATAATATCGACTTGTACGTCGTTGGGAGCAGCTTTTTTCAGATGTCGGGCGATATCGAAAGACGCACGATAATAGCGAATTTGATAATAACTCCAAGCTAAGGCCTTCATGGTGGGGATATGATCAGGCTTTTGCTTCAAAGCAATGCGGTAATAGAAAATAGCATCGTCAAATCGATCCTGAGTACGATAGGATTCTGCTAAGTAAAAATTTGCCTCAAAATCATCCCTAAAATGCTGCCTGGCAACTTCCAAAGATTTAATCGCATCAGTATATTGGCCAGTTTTGACTTGTACAATGCCTAATGCTCGAAGGGCTTCCGGATGATTATTTTTTTGGTGTAAAAATAGCTGATATTCGCGGATAGCTTCACGATATAAGCCGTCTTGGGCAAAGCGATGGCCTTGAAGCAAGTGAGTCTGATCTTGTTTTTTAGCTTGTGGAGCAGGCTGTTCCTTGACTTCTGGCGCTGCTGCTTCAGCAGCTTGACTTTGCCTGTCTGCTTGCATCTTAGGGATTTCAGGGGCTTTAGGTGTGCTACGACAGGCACTAGCGAATATGATGGCCAAAATAGAAAATGAAAACCCAAAAGGGAGTTTCATGAGTGTCTCCTTGTTTGCGCTATACTTCTATTTTAACCAGTTTTCCTGATTGGGGAAGGTTTTCAGTCTACGACATAGTATTCTTCAAAGAGCGACCAGCAGCGCTCGTCTCTTGAGTAAAAAGAAAGAATGACTTGTTTGTTTGTCCAATCTTTATAGTTTGCCGCGCGATAGGTGTAGTAGCGTAGCTTTAATTGCCCTGATTCACCTGATACCATACCATCAGGAATTGGCATGAACTCATCAAGATAATAACATTCATTACTGGTATTCTTAATAAATGGTAGGCGAACAGTTTCAGTGGTCTGTGTGCGAAAGTATGTGGTGCAGCCTGTAGCTAGCAACAGATAATTGAGTAAAATAGATATGTAGATCAATTTTTTTGCCATTTGCAACCCTGTGGGTTTTTCAAACGATTCCTTGGTGGCATCGTCAAATCATAGGAAAACTTTAACGAATTTGGACTTATGAACATGATGAGACAATTTATTTTCCTAATTATTCTTTTGTGTTCCGTAGTTGGCTGCCAAATGACACAAGACTCAAAACTCACATCGTCTTGGGAGAAGCTAAAGAATGCGAAAAGCATATCTTGTAAAGATTGGCCAGGTTCCCAAGAAGAACTTGAGATTACAGAGATTTATCCGGTAGATATGGTAAAAAGTGCAAATTTCATAGTTTCTGGACGGTCGCGAGATGGATCTTATTTCAACTATGTGCTGCCTTTACGTGGCAAGAAGGTCGATCATAGCAAAAAAGTTCCTTTGAAGTGGGGCTTTGGTAGTGAATTTTTAGGTTCGGTTGCGGTCAAAGGGGATATCGGTATTTTAATTGAGGCAGCACAAAAAAGTGGTAAAAAGCGGCTTGAAATACGCGACTTAGAAACTAACGTGATTCGCTATGCCTCGACTGAAAGAAATCCCAATTTTCGCTCGCAAATGATGATTCCCGATAACAATGGTTTTTGGTTAGCTTATAAATTGGAAAAAAGCGAAGAAAGTATGGATGATCAACCCTTTCAGTTCGTGCGTTTTGAATGGACCGACAAGCAAGAGTTAAGACTCGTAGGAAGTCCGAAATTTTCTCCTGTCGGCGACATTAAATTGTTAAGTCTGCCGGATGAAAAGGTCTTAGGTATTATGTTAGATACAGGCACATCAGATAAACAAAAGCCCGCGAATTTTCGCTATTTTATACTAGAAAAAGGTCAGCCGAAGCCAAATATGAAAACGTTAAGCGTCGATATCTCCGAGCGAGTGGAAAGCTGGAGTGTCGCGAGAAACGCCGCAGGGATAGTCTTGGCTTACGTGACCGGAGACACCCTGCTTTGGGAAAACGCCAGTTTGCAAATCGTTCGCCTGGATGATCGGGCTGCAGTCGTTCATCGACAGGGTTTTGAGATTAATCACGAGCATGTTGGAGATCCTCTCTTGGTTCCGGCAGGAGCTGGGATTTATCTATTTGTATCCAAGTGGCTGGACGCGGAAAGCACTGTCGCTGTATATCGCATCACAACTTCTGATATCGAAGATCAAGGTATATATGGTGTATTCCAGGAAGGTACATTTTTGCAAAATGCATTCTATGCAGCAGAAAGCAATAGTGTCTTACTCATGACTCAAGCGCCGGCTGGATATACACGCAGCCATTCTTACTGCATTTATAATTTATAAGATCTATTGGCTCATTGGTGAAATGATGGCAGTTCTTTGGATACTAGAGAAACCAGGTAAAAATTTAGAAGCGGTCGCTAGCTTTTTGCAAGGCGACTTTGCTGTACGTTGTTTTGCTTCTCTGGCTAGTTTACGATGTTTAGCAAAATTATCGCAAACTATTCGACCTGATATGATACTAGTCGATTGCGATGATTATCCAGAACTCGAACAAGCAGATTTAAAGATGACCTTTGTTGCATTGCAACCGACGACGGTTAGAGTGTATCTGACGAGTCGGATAAGGGCCTGGGTGCGAGACTCTCTTGATGTTTATTATCCTAAAGAGCAAATGAGTCATTTGTCATTTCACTTGCGTTCTCTTGTATTGGAGCGTTTTGGTGCAAGTGCCCATGATGGGCTCGACCACTTAGCCCATCAACTAGGTTCAATTGAATTTGATTTTCATGGTTTAACGCTATTGGATCAAATAACTGGTGAAGTGGTGACTCTGTCACTTAAAGAAGCGAAAATACTTCGGCTCATGATGGAGCACAAAAGTCGTTGTGTCAGCCGCGATGTTTTGATGTCAGAAGTATGGCCAAAGATCAAAGTTTCGCCACGAACCATCGATAGCCATATTTCCCGCCTTAGAAAGAGAATCGAGCCAATTGGTCTTATGATCGAGAGCCAATATGGAAGCGGCTATATTCTGCGTAGCGAGCATCTATAAAATTGTTTAGGTCGAAGGAGTTTGCCGTTTTTCTTCTAACTTTTCTTGCCATACCTTGCGTTTATAGAATTTACCACGAAACTTCCTATGGTTGGGGTTTTCAACGAGAAAACCTTGTCCGCGCTCGTCGTCTACCCAGGTAATTGTTGAACCTGCGCAGAACTCAAAACTGTCTGGATCAATGATGAGGTCAATGTCGGACTGGGGAAAGTGCAAGTCGTTATCATTTGGTGTATCAAAGGCGACACCATAGTAAAATCCATCACAGCCTTTTCCGTCGAGATATAAGCGGAGGCTTTTACCCTGATACTGACGAAAATCGCGACTTAATTCTTGAGCTTTTTCAAGCGCTAAAGAATTTAGGCGGATTGATTCATTCTCACTCATTTTCAGTTCCTTGTATGTAGATCGTAAATTGTTTGAGTATCTCTTGTATGGCAGTGCTAGGTGTTTTCTTTAATTGGTGTACTTGCTGACGTATTTGCTGCGTTAACGAACTAAATTGCGGATTATTTTGTAAAGCAAACAAAATCTCTTCCCGTAGACCTTGGTCAAACCACTGCAGTGCTTGGTTTTGGCGTTTTGCTAAAAAACGACCATCCTGGATTTTGGTCTTTATGATAGCGTTTATAGCTTGGTTCACATCATCCATTCCCTTTTTTTCCAGTGCGCTGCAACAAAGGACTTGTGGGATCTGCTCTTTGCGGAAAACTAAACCTAAGGCTGACTGCAAATCACTTTGAGCGCGTTTGGCAGCTTTGACCTGATTACCATCAGTTTTATTAATTAAAACTAAATCTGCGATTTCCAGTATGCCTTTTTTGATGCCCTGTAAATCATCTCCGGCATTCGGTAGTTGGAGTAAAAGGAACAGATCGACCATGGAGCTGGCCGCAGTCTCCGATTGACCGACACCGACTGTTTCCACAATGATGCGATCAAATCCTGCAGCCTCGCATAGAAATATAGCTTCCCTGGTTCGACGAGTAACGCCTCCCAGTGTTTCACCTGCCGGCGATGGGCGAATGAATGAGTCAGGATGAGTCGCAAGTTGAGGCATTCTGGTTTTATCTCCTAGGATGCTGCCATGGGTGAGACTAGAGCTTGGATCAACTGCTAATACTGCAACCTTATGACCTTGCGCTAGCTGCTTTAAGCCAAATGTTTCAATAAACGTACTTTTTCCGACTCCAGGTGGCCCGCTGATACCAATGCGCAAACTGTCTTGCACAAGCGGGATATGATTCATTAACCAGAGGGCTTGTTCCCGATGATCTGGGCGATGGCTTTCTACCAGTGTAATAGCTTTACTCAACGAACGTCGATCACCGCGAACGATCCCTGCAAGAATCTGCTCAGGTTTCATCATGAGCGGCCCTTGCTGTTGATGACGCGCAAAGTCTCTGTCGCAGCTTTCGGAATTGGTGTTCCCGGCCCAAAAATAGCGGCAGCACCATTTTTTAGTAAATACTCATAGTCTTTTTCGGGAATGATGCCGCCGACAACAATTTGGATATCATCAGCTCCCGCTTCTTTCAAAAGTCTTGCAACTTCAGGCACTAATGTTTTGTGTCCAGCTGCTTGCGATGAAACACCAATCACATGAGCGTCATTTTCAATAGCTTGCTTGACGGCTTCTTCAGGAGTTTGAAACAAGGGTCCAATATCGACATCAAAGCCAATATCAGCAAAACCGGTGGCAATAACTTTTGCACCCCGATCATGCCCATCTTGACCAAGCTTGACGATCAAAATGCGTGGTTGACGGCCTTCCTTTTTAGCAAACTCAGTGACTTTCTCTCTGGCCTGCACAAATTGCTGGTCGCCTTGATAGGCTTGGGAATAAACTTGACTCACGGTCTGGCTCCTTGCCTGGTGTTCGCCAAATACTTCTCGTAATGCATCCGAAACTTCACCAATCGTGGCTCTTGTTCGTATTGCCGCAACACTTAACTCTAAGAGGTTTGCTTCCCCTCTAGCCCCTTCTTTGAGCGCCTGTAAAGCTTGATCAACACTTTCTTGTGATCGCGACTGGCGTATGCTTTGCAAACGGGATTGCTGTGACTTTATCACCGCCGAATTATCGACGTCCAAAACTTCAAAGTCACTTTTTTCATCAGTTCGATAGCGGTTGACACCGATAATGCTTTCTTCACCGCTGTCGATTTTTGCTTGCCTACGTGCAGCTGCTTCTTCGATTTTTAGTTTGGGAAAACCGGAGGCAATGGCTTCCACCATGCCGCCTGACTCTTCAATTTCAGCGAGGATTTTTTTAGCCTCAGCGATCAAGTCACCAGTTAGTTTTTCCATGAGATAACTGCCCCCAAAGGGATCAACCACTTTTGTAATGTCAGTTTCCTCTTGGATAATCAGCTGGGTATTTCGCGCAAGACGAGATGAGAAAGCTGTTGGCAGTCCGACGGCCTCATCAAAGGAGTTGGTGTGCAGCGATTGGGTTCCCCCTAATACGGCAGCCATGGCTTCGATGGTTGTGCGGATGACGTTGTTGTAAGGGTCTTGCTCGGTCAGGGTGTAGCCTGATGTTTGACAATGCGTTCTGAGCATAGACGATCGCGGGTCCTTTGGCTGAAAGCTTTGCATCAACTCATACCAAAGGGTACGCGCCGCCCGTAGTTTGGCAATCTCCATCAAAAAATTCATGCCAATCGCAAAAAAGAAGGACAGCCTTGGAGCAAAGGCATCAATGGATAGCCCTTGATCGACCGCTGCTTTTACATATTCCAAGCCGTCTGCCAGGGTGAAAGCCAATTCCAGTGCTGAGTTACCACCCGCTTCCTGAATGTGATAGCCGCTGATACTGATGCTGTTAAAGCGCGGCATGTTTTTCGCGGTATAGGCGATAATATCGCCGACAATCCGCATCGAGGGTTTCGGCGGATAGATATAGGTGTTGCGTACCATGTATTCTTTTAGAATATCGTTTTGAATGGTTCCGGAAAGTTGATCCTGGCTGACCCCTTGCTCCTCGGCTGCGACGATATATGCCGCTAGAATCGGTAATACTGCGCCGTTCATCGTCATTGAAACCGACATTTTGTTGAGCGGTATGCCATCAAACAATATTTTCATGTCTTCGACGGAGTCGATTGCCACTCCAGCCTTGCCGACATCGCCTTGCACCCGTGGGTGGTCAGAGTCGTAGCCGCGATGAGTCGCGAGATCAAAAGCCACGCTTAGCCCCATCTGGCCGGCAGCAAGATTTTTGCGATAAAAACGATTGGATTCTTCTGCGGTGGAAAAGCCTGCGTACTGGCGAATGGTCCAAGGCCGACCAGTGTACATGGTCGCACGAGGTCCTCGGGTATAAGGTGGGAGACCAGGCATGGTGTCGACAAATGGCAGCCCCTGCAAATCCTGACTGGTATAAAGAGCCTTCATGGGAATGCCTTCAGGCGAAATAAATGTCAGCTCCTCTATAGGGCGATCCTTCAGGTCCTTTTGGGCTAGCTTCTGCCATTTTCCCCAGCCTTTTTGTCCTTGATCATATTGAGTCATTTCCACTGCCCGCCGAAAAAAGTTATGTGTTGGTAAATGTATTTTTCATGGATCACAGGTGTACGTTCGTCTAGGTTTGCGCCATGATACCTTGCAAACTACCCCTTTGACGATTGTCAGGCAAGTTGTGGTCTTTTTACCAGTAGAACAGGAGCGCCCATGGCCAAAGTTGTTTGGATCAGTCATCGCGGACTTAATCAGCAGCATGTAGAAAATACGCAACTGGCTTTTGATGCTGCAGTAGCAGCTGGTTTTGTTTGCTTGGAAACTGACCTGCGGACGACATTAGATGGTCATATTGTCTTACATCACGATTCGAGTATGAAGCGGACAGCCAACAGTGAAAAGACGATTGAACGAATCACTTGTAAAGCTTTTAAGCAGATTCAATTAATTGATGGCCAGTGTGGCATGACTTTCTTGGAGTTTGTCGAGAGGTATGCGGCGCTGAACTGGATCTTTGATATCAAGCCGGAAAGTGGAGCAAAGACTTTGCAAGTGTTGAAAGACTGGGCGAAATTAAACCAAACAGAGACCCGCTTGCTAAAGCAGGCGCGTTTTCTCTTGTGGCAGCGCGACCACGAAAAACTACTTCGAGCCTATTTTCCTAAAGCCATAACTTTGGCCAATCAATGGGAGTGCCGCCGGGCAGGATTTGCGGCCTTACTCGGGATGCCAAGCTTGGGGGGAATAAGGGAGAATCGCTGCTACGCTGTTCCGCCGCGTTTTTTTGGGCAAGAACTATTTGCGGAAAGTTTTTTCCGTGCCTATCATAAGCGCGGCGCTCGTGTCCTTGCCTACTTACCTGAGAAAGCAGAAGACATACGCAGAGCTCAGGAAGCCGGTGCCGATGAGATTTTGACTAATGGAAAACCAATTGAAATTTAAGCGGATAATTAAGCTAGCTCTCTGCCTATGGATGGTGTGTTCTAGTGGTGCGGCCTTTTCTTTTGGTGGTGACAAACGGGAAGAAAAACGCTGGTATACCAAGCAACTTCGCAGCTTTATGTGGGCTGTTGATGATGCCTTGAGTCGTAAATTGACTGGGCAGGATATCACGCAAAGTGAAGAATCCTTGCAGGACTTGGCCAAACTGATCAGTGGAAGGCTTGTTCTGACTCATAAAGATGATTTTGAAGCTGTATTCCTCGCATTCATGCAGCAATTGCAAGCAAAAGACTCGAAAACTCCGACGAGCGATGTGGCAGATAAAGACGACTTGTATCTGTCGTTTCAGCAATTGCGTGATGCAGTATATCGCTTGTATCGCGTTCGGACGATGCCTTCCCGGAATCCCGATTTACAGCTTGGACAGACGCTGTACGGGCGACACTGTGCTTCTTGCCATGGTAGCCAGGGGCGGGGTGATGGGCTGTTGACCGAGAACAAAAACTTTCCTATGGAGCCACGGCCGACCAACTTTCCAGAGCTGAATCGCCTTGGGGTTCGGAATGCGTATTCCTACTTCAATACGATGCTGGTGGGCTTGGAGCACAGCACCATGCGCTCTTTTAAGGAGACTTTGACGAGTCATGAGTTGTGGAGCCTTGCCTTTTTTCTATTGAGTGAGAAAATGCGCGCTGTTGATGAGCAATGGAAAAGCGAGGCAAGTAAATTTGAAAAACTAAACCTAAACCTTGACTTGCGTTTTTTGGCGACTCAGTCTGACCGGGATTTTTTACCTTGGTTGCAAGAGCAAAGTATTGATTCTCCACCCCTTGTTTTAGATTGGATCCGTAACGACGCTTCTTTTCGTGACGCAATACCCCGCAAAATCTAATAAATTTCTAATCAATTCTAAGTTATTCCCTCACGAACTTGACGGTTGCTCTTTCTTAAGAGCTGTATTATACGGTTGCCATACCGTGATCGAATGAGTGCTAAATTGAGATAGATTCGGCTGATCCAGTCTGAATTACTACTCTACTAATGGAACAAGTGCTTTGCTAAGCATTCTTAGCATGGCACATGAGTGGGTGGTACAGATTGGGGCTGATTATAGATAGAGGAAGCAAGGGGTTTCTCAGTCACCCCTCACCATTGACTGTGCTTACTTGAGGTGCATCATGGACGTATTACAATTAATCAAACAGTACAACCGCGATAACTTGGCACAGCTGGGCCTGGTTGCACAAGAACTAGGGACAACGAATTTCAAAAGCTTTTGGCAAAAGTATCGGCGTCAGTTGCTGGCGCAGATTATGATCGAGCGGGAATACCTGTATCCCGAAGTCGCTGTTGTTTCAAAAACCGCCCAAACCACAATTGCTCAACTTGAGGCTAATCTGGTTCAATTGGAGCAGCTGGTGCAGGAACTTGATGCCGCTTTGGCAGATTCAAACCATAATGCACATCAAATCCTGGCGGAACGCTTGACCTGCTTAGTGCGTGGTCATGTTGAAAAGCAAGAGGAAAAGCTAATTCCACTCATTCGCCAATCAATGTCGACGGAGGAGCGTGAAGAGCTTTCCCAGGTCTTTCAAGATGCTCTTGAGGACTTCATGAACTCCGAGCGGATGGAGTGTGCGGTTTGAGTTTCTCTTGACCCCTGGGCGGAAACAAGGTAACTAAGCTGGTTCTTGGTTCAGACAGATGAACATTTTGGCAATAAATGGGTAGACTCATGAAAAACAGCATCATCAGCGCATATGAACAAAAGAAGTTTAGCAAGGCTCCGGATATGCCAAAATTCCGTCCTGGTGACACTGTCCGCGTTCAATACAAAATTGTCGAAGGCGCTGATAAAGATAAGTTCCGAATTCAGTCCTTTGAAGGTGTTGTCATCCGCTTTAAAAAAGGCACGATTGACTCTTCATTTACGGTTAGAAAAATTGGTGCAAACGGTATCGGTGTGGAGCGAACTTTCCCAGTTTACTCACCGAATGTATCGAAAGTCGACCTTTTGGCTTCCGGTATTGTCCGTCGCTCTCGCTTGTTCTACTTGCGTGATCTGACCGGCAAAGCAGCTCGTATTAAAAGCCGTTTCGTTGCTCGTAAGGCTTAAGACGGAGCGACTCTTCGTCGCTCATCTCCGCTTGTTCGCACGAAATGATACCAGGGATATAATCGATAAGGCTCAAGTCTGGACCGCAGACTATAGCTAAGTCGATTCTTATCCATTTTGGGATTTGGTTAAATGAGCTGACAAAGCGCCTTGCTCCCCTGATCAGGCCGATCTTCTTTTGCCGAGATAGTAGCCCCTCGTAGTCCAATCTTGCGCTTGCAGTTCGTAGTTTGACTTCAACAATAAAAAGTTGCTGGTCTTTCCAGGCGACGATATCTAATTCACTACCAACACTGCGAAAGTTGCGCTTAAGAATCTGGCAGCCTTTTTTCTTTAGCCATTCAGCCACCAGATCTTCCGCTGCTTTAGCCTTCAAGGCTAACATAATTGCGAATTGGGGCGAAATTGCGCCGGTGTAAGGGGCAGATGCCGATATCTGCGAGTGCTTGCAAATGCTGTTTGGTGCCATAGCCCACATGTTGAGCAAAACCATAGCCAGGATAGCTTGTATCAGCTTCTTTCATATGCTGATCGCGTGCCTCTTTGGCAAGAATCGATGCTGCGGCGATGGCATAAATCAATGAATCACCTTTAATAAAAGCCCGTTGTTCCCCAGGGTAATCAGGAATTGGACTACGGCCATCGATTAACAACAAATCGTATTGCTGCGGAAGTTGCTCAAGTGCACGTGTCATTGCTGAAAAAGTAGCGGGGACAATACCAAACGTCTCAATGTCGTTGACACTGGCGATCCCAATCGCATAGGCCGTGGCCACGGATTTAATAAGTGGCAGCATATATTGCCGTTGCGCGGAACTGAGGGTTTTGGAGTCGCGGATGAGCGATAAATCTTTTTTGCTAAGTTTGAATAGACTCTCGTAGTCGAGAGAAACTGCTGCCGCATAGACCGGACCAGCAATACATCCTCTTCCAACCTCATCGGTTCCAACAAGGCTCAGCCCTTGGCTGCGAGCTGTGGCTTCAAATGCTCCTTTTTCTAGTTTGATTTTTTCTTTCACGTGCTTCGTCTCATGTTGTGATATTTTTTTGAATAAAGTCACGAAATTGTCCTAACGGATGACGGCCTTCTATCGAATCAATGACGCGGCCTTCCCGTACCATGGCAAGGTGAGGAAGCTTTTTAACCCCATACTGAGCTGGGCTATGGGCGTTATCATCAACATTGATACGCAGGCATGTAAGTTGACCTGACATCATAGAGGCTAATTCCTCGACAGCTGGGTCAAGACTTCGACAAGGCTTGCTCCAAGGTGCCCAGAAGTACAAAATGACAGGTGTTTGTGAAGTCGCAAGCCGTTGGTCGAGATCTTGATCGTTGGCAAGCTCAAGCATGATGTCCAGGCCTCCAGGTCAAATCTTGGCAACTGCTGAAGTCACAGCGTTCATTCATACTTCGTTGCCAAACGTTGGTGCAAAAGACTTTTGCTGACTTTCTTTTCGATGCCGCGCAAATTAGGTAGCTGGGGTTTTTTCTCATGTTTGGCAAAATAAGCGGGAAGGTGCTCTTCTAAAACCAACAGCAGTCTATCGGGGTCATCACATATTTGTAGCCAGTTCTGAATTATCTGATAGTCGTCATAAGGTAGAAAATGACCTACCTTGCGACACTCTATGACATATTGGACGATTAGATGCTGGTCCTGAATATTGTCGAAGTCTACAAGGCTCATTTGCTTGACGATCCTTTTGTGGAGAGCTGAACAAGTTCTTGTTCTACCGTAGAGATCCGTTCTTGCAAACTTGTCAATTGATCTTGGTATCGATATAGCTCGTGAAGGTGATCATGGATGCGCAATAAATTTGCAACTCGTATTGGCAAAGATGACCAATGGTCGGGATGGATGATGTCAAAATACCAGTTGCTATCGGCATACTCGTGCAAGCATTCGGAAAGATCACTATAGCCAACGGGTGATAGGATGAGCGAAGGAGTCCAGATTTTGCCTTGTGCCTGAATTCTTTTTTTTATGCCCTCAATCCATTGATGCAGGTCAGTGTCAGGAATATGTCCAGCATAGATAATGAGGAGGTCGCAGGGAAAAAACTGGGGATCATCAAGGCTTTTCAGCTGATGAATACTCAGTTGGGGCAGAAATTTCATATGACGCTCAAAATTCCCTTTGAGGCTATCAAAGTGGCGTTTTTCTGTGTCCCAATAGCAGAGGCGCCTTTGCCGAAAAAAAGATGATGCTTGCGTTGCCATGAACGTTTTGAGTCCTTTCATTGCCTTGGATAGCTTACAATAGTTTAAACTTTTATCGCGCAAGCGTCGAGGAGTCGTTTTTATGGCTAAAGTAGTGAGCAAAGCACCAACCCGAGTGGATTTGGCTGGCGGAACCTTAGATATACGGCCATTAACTTATGTCTTAGAACATAAGGCTACCGTTAATATTGGTATTACTCTATTTGCGGAAGTTACCATAGAAACACGCGATCAAGAGTTTATTATCGAAAGCTTAGATCAAGGTCAAAAACTTGAAGGTCCTTTTGATCAAGTCATGGCTTCCAACAAGCTACCTTTGATCCGCGAATTGCTCGCAGCGATCTGGCAACGTGATTGGCCGGCCTTGCAAATTACCACAAAGGCCGGATCACCAGCCGGTGCTGGCTTAGGCGGTTCATCATGTCTTGCAGTGGCAGTAGCTTCGGCTCTATTTCGCTTGCGGTGCAAGCTAACGGGGCGTCCAGAACCGGATGAGGCGCTACTTGTGCGCTTTGTTCAGGATATTGAAGCCCGGCTCATTCATTGTCCAACGGGTTGCCAGGACTATTGGGGAGCTGTTCGTGGAGGGTTGAATCTCATTTCTTTTCCACCAGGGGATGCAGCAGTAGAAACACTACGCATGCAGGAACTTGAATGGCTACAAGAACGAATACTGCTTTGCTATAGCGGTGTTTCAAGGGCTTCAGGGCAAAACAATTGGGATATTTTCAAGCGAGTTTTTGATCGAGACAGCCAACTGATCAATCGCTTGAATCAAATCGGTAAATTAGCTGAAGATGTCACGCATGCTGTTAGGCAAGGGAAGTGGCAGGATGCTTTAGATTATTCGCGGGAAGAATGGATGGTGCGGCGAGCCCTTTGGCCAGCGATTGAAACGCTTGAAACCAAAAACATTGATGAAGCAAGCCGTAGTGCCGGTGCATGGTTCAGTCGCGTCTGTGGAGCTGGTGGTGGTGGAGTCATGGCAATTTTCTGTGAGCCTTCTTTGCGAGGTGTCGTGGCGGAAGCAGCTAAGTCCGCTGGAGGGCAGATTTTGGAAGCAAAACCGACGAATGAAGGGCTTCTCATCAATGACAATGGGGCATGAGTCAAAGAAAGAATGGCCTCTTTAAATTAGGGAGTTTATCCTAAATGATTAGTGATAAGAAAAAAACAAAATTAAACTTGGATGGCTATCAACGGCACATCGTATTTTGCGGTGGTGATGCCTGTTGTCAGGAAAAGCTTGGCGAGCACTTGTGGCAACATTTAAAATCTAGACTTAATGAAATGGGCTTAGCGGACAAAGGAACAGCGAAAGTATTTCGGACAAAGGCCAAATGCCTTAGGGTCTGTGTTGATGGACCGATTGCTGTGGTTTATCCGGAGGGGACTTGGTATCGTTGTTTGGATCAAGCGGCCTTGGATGAGGTCATTGAACAACACTTGCTCGGCGGCAAGCCGGTAGAAAAATATGCCTTTGCTCATAATCACATGATGCAGGCAAGTCAGGAAAACTGATACTTTCACGGCCTACAATCACGTTTCAGGGTTTAAGGAGTCGCTATGGATCGCTGGTTAAACAGCAGGAGTATATCGCTTTGGGTTTTGGGCATTAATTTACTTTCGTGTCAGACTCCCCCTGAACCAAGTCCGATTCAGGATATGACAATTGTTCCGATGCCATCTCCTGTTGAGTCGCCAGCTGCGGAAAAGTTAAAGCGTTTGCAGGCTGTGATTGAAGGCCATCCACAATGGCAAGAAAGTGCAACCCCCCTGTTGACCGGCTTGCAAGCACAAAAGGAACTCGATGAGAGACAATGGGATCTTGCGCAAAGAGGATGGCTGCAGATCTTAAAAACCGAAAGCGGACAATTAGGTGATTGGGCATTTGGCCGATGGTTAGAAACCTATCAGCAAATTCTTAAAGCCAATGCCAGCCCTGACGTTTTAGCTAAAATTTTACTGGCTGAAACAGATGGGGGAGCTGCGAGCCCATTTCTTCAAGCCCGGAAGCTCACGGAACCAGCTGCTCTTGCAAGTCGAATTGCCGCTCAATTAGGTATGGCTGTCCCTATCAGTGGTGATGTGGGCTTGCTGGATGCACCTCCTGCTACTCCTGGTCGACCAAGTGATGACCCATTGCTTGCAAAGACAAGTCAGAATTATTGTTTATCAAGTCAACCTCAGGCTTGGCGTTCCTGGATTCGCACCTTGAATCCGTTAGAGTTAAGATTTTGGCAAGTTATGGTTGCCGTTTGCCGTGGTGACGAAAGAACACAAAAAAATATTTTACCGGATTTGGCGGAAAACTTGCGTCGTTCCAAAGAGTTTGGTCTTGCTGTGGAAGCTTCGCATCGACTTGTTGATCTTTATCGAGCAATCGGCAGTCGCGAGGATGCAGCAAATGCATATATGTTGCTGGTAGAGGCTTTAAATCAACAAAAATTAACTGCGAAACACCTCAATCTCGAAGAATTTGCTTTTCAGCATTATCACGCGAATCAAGTTCTTTGGGGAAGTCGCTATCGGGCTATGATAGGTGATTACCTAACAGCAAGAGATTGGGTGCAGCGGGCTTTCAAAATCATTGATAATGCTTATCGTCAGGATTTGCAGGAAAGTGAAAGGCGGAAGTTGGAAGAATTGCGGGCCGAAGGTTACCACATCTTGGCATTTCGCATTTCGTATGAACAACAAGATTTTGAGGCTGCTCTCATTCAAAACAGATTGGCATCGCGCATTACTCCGCTCAATGAAGAATGGCGTTTCCGTCTCGCTTGGTACGAAGCTTGGTACCAATATCGAGCAGGCCGTATACAAGAGGCAAACAAACAATGGCAGCTGGTTTTAGAGCAATTTCCGAAATATCAGGATGTTGATCGAGTTCTATTTTGGCTAAGTCTGACTTCGTTGCAAAGCGACCAAAAGCGTGTGGCAAGGCAGTGGTTTGATCGCTTGTGTGAAGAATTTCCATTAAGTTTTTACACGATGGTGGCGCCTCGCCTAGCTAAAATAGATAGTCTATCCTGCCAAAGGTCGACGAACTTGCTGTCTGCAGCGCGTAGTTCCGGGCCAACGCGTTTAAGAAAAAATGTTGAACCGACTGATATGCGACGCGACGATGATCTTGCACCCCTGCTCTATCGTGCGGAATTGGCAATTCGGGCCGATCTGGGTGATCTAAGGGCGAAGACGGTTGAGGATTTACATCAGAAATTGCGCAGTAAAACGCGAGTTAATCAGGACTTCTCATCTTACCTCTACATGAGCCGCCTTTTGTATGCCGCTCAGGACTTTCATCGCGCGATTGGTATAGCTTATGAACTTTCGCTCGTTGAGCCTAAAGTGTGGAATGATTTTCCAGATCAACTACATATATTTTTTCCAAAACCATACATGAATATATATGAGCGGAATGCAGCTCGTTTTTATGTGGATACAGGAGTATTGCTAGCCATTACCCGACGAGAAAGCACATTCCGAGCTGCGGTGAAGAGCCCAGCGGGAGCGATTGGCTTAATGCAGCTGATGCCAGCAACGGCAGAAACATACGCGACCAAAATCGGGCAGAATCTGAGTGGGCCTATCAGCTCTGCTTTGAGTGATCCGGAAACCAATATCCGCTTAGGAACAGCTTATTTGGGAGAATTGAGCCGCATGTATAAAGGCAATTTACCCCACATGCTGGCAGCCTATAACGCGGGTGAATATGTGGTGGATCGTTGGATCGACAAACGAGCTGCTGATCTGCCATTGGTGTGGGTCGAAGGAATTCCTTTCGGTGAAACTCAGGGGTATGTCAAAAACGTAATGAGAAACTTGGAAGTCTACCGCCAGTTATCTTTGACGGCGTCGAAACAGTAAAGCGATTTTTGCTTCGTAATTTTAAGCGGAGCTTTTGAATTGGCTTTGCCTGGCGGAAAGTCCGTGTTAAAACCATGCGGAACGACGTTCCAGAATATGTTGGAGAATAGGATGGCAGATAAAGACCTTCAGGAAAAGAATGCGCGTGAATCCCTTGGTTGGACGACTTTAGCATTTATGATGGTATTGTTTCCTGTGCTGTTTTTCGTATGTGTATGGCTGCCTATGTGGCTTGGCTTTACCACCCCATACTAAGAGCGTCAATCTCTGTCATTGTGACGAAATAGAACATGACTATAAACGCAGGAAGCTCGCTCAAGATACTCACACGCCTAGGAACATCCTGATTCCGTATCCTATTACCTGGTCGACTTGTCGAAAACGGCGGTGCCACAAGGATGAGCGTTTCCATGTGAGCCAAAGGGTAGATATCTCATGAAAAGTGCTACGACTACCACCTCATCGGAGCCGGCCTTTATGGATCAGCAGATGAGCAAATCTGAGCCTATTGCTTGGAGAGCTTACTTTCAAATGATGAAGCCAACGATTTCGTTGTTGGTGGTCATTACTGTTATTCCTACACTGATCATGGCTGCAGAGGGAATGCCTCAGATGAGTCTAGCGTTTCTGACTCTCGTTGGCACCTTTCTGGCTTCTGGATCAGCCGGTATGTTTAATCATTTGGTCGACTCAGATATTGACGACCTGATGAATCGCACGAAGACGCGACCCATACCTTCTGGGCAAGTCTCGCGCAGCTTGGCGCTCTGGATTGCTAGCCTGTTAGGTCTCTTATCGTTTGCGATGTTGTATTGGGGAGCCAGTCCTTTGACTGCATGGGTAGCGATTGCCGCCAATGCATTTTATGTCTTGGTCTACACACTTTATTTAAAAAGGCGTACGGTGCAAAACATCGTCATTGGCGGAGCTGCTGGTGCTGTTGGTCCACTGATTGGTTGGTCCGCAGTAACAGGGGAACTTGCTTGGCCGGCGTGGGTTTTGTTTTTGATCATTTTTCTGTGGACGCCGCCCCACTTTTGGGCACTGGCGATCAAATATAAAGATGACTATGCCTTGGCAAAGATTCCTATGCTGCCATCAGTCAAAGGTGTGAGTGTCACGCGTAAGCAAATCTTCTGGTATACCCTAACTCTGATTCCTGCTGTTGCCAGCTTGTTGATCTGGGGTCAGGCCGGCTGGATTTATGGGCTGCTGAGTATGGCTTTGACTCTATACTTCGCTTGGCTCGCATATAAGCTTTTAGCCAGCCGACGAGATGAGCAAGCCATGCCTTTGTTTTTTTATTCCTGCTTTTATCTCTTTGGAGTATTCGGTGCCTTAACTATTGATCGCTTGATCTATTTCTATGGATTTTAGACCTTGTTAAAACCATGGACCGTAGGCGTTACCGCTAAGAGTTTTCTCGCCAATAAAGCACTTTGTGAAGCTCTGATCGATCAATGTCCAGGATGGACCGTTCGTTTTGCGGATGCAGACTTGGTCGATGACAGGCAGTATCTGCAAGACTTTTTGTCTGATGTGAGTCATTGGGTCGTGGGTCGGGAGGCCGTCGATGCGACTAATATTGCCAAAGCCAAGCAGCTACGAATTGTCAGTAAGTACGGAGTCGGTCTGGATAATATCGACTTTGATGCTTGTGCGCGAGCTGGCATCAGCGTGCGCTGGCGGCCAGGGGTGAACGCCCAGGCCGTAGCTGAATTGACCATTGGTCTTATGATTTCTCTTAGTCGCAATATTCACCTGGGGGCCTCGCGCCTGCAACAGGGACATTGGTGGAAAAATGGCGGCATCGCTTTTAGTGGTAAAACAGTCGGCATCATCGGTGTCGGGGCGATTGGTTCACGGGTGGCGCGTCTAGCACGCGGCTTTTCCTGCCAGGTGTTACTCTGTGATATCCTGCTTAAGGATCGCTTGGCAGAGGAAATCGGTGCATCACAGCTTGATTTGGATGAACTCGTCTCGCAGTCGGATTTCGTGAGTTTGCATGTTCCTTTGACAGTTGAGACCAGGACCATGATGGATCGTCAGCGACTGGCTCGTATGCAGCAACATGCTTTTTTGGTCAATACCAGTCGCGGTGAGGTGATCGATCAGGAAGCACTCAAGCTTGCACTAAGAAAGCGTTATATAGCCGGTGCGGCATTAGACGTCTTCGCCGACGAGCCTTTAAAAGATAAAGACTTGTATTCATTAGAAAACTTTATTGGCACTGCACATATTGCGGGAAATAGCCGAGAAGCTGTATGGGCCATGGGGCAAGCAGCGATTGATGGCGTCAAAGAGAAAGGCTATTGCCAATTGTCAAATGAACCCTATATTAAGGGTTACTGATTTGATGATGGAGGAAAATCATGATCGAACAGATTAAAGAAGTCATTGAAGCAGATATAAATCCACAATTGGAATTACATGCAGGTGGCTGTGAGCTTCTCGATGTGGATGACGGTATCGTAACTCTGCGTCTTTACGGGGGATGTTCAGGTTGCCCCTCGTCACAGATCACCCTCTTCAATGGTATTGTTCCGATTTTAAAGGAAAAAATTCCAGGTATTAAAGATGTGGTCTTAGGCTAAGGGGCTGTAATGGGCCTTCTTGGATCGTTTTTATATGCGCTTAGAAATCTTGCCTTGAGCCGTTTAAGCGCCACTTTCTCCCACATCTGGCTAGCGTTCTGACATCTGATCCCTTGAAAATATAAGATTTTTTCCTCGAAATATCCTGGCACGAAGGTTGCTCTATGCATGCTGTTAGGGCTGGGCGGCTTCGACGTCCAGGCTGTTTGAGAAGCTGAGTGGATTTCCTATTGCTGTTGTGGATAAGGACAAGAAAATTATGGCTCAGGTTGTGTTTGCGGTCGATTTAGACGAGGAAACAATTCAAAACCTTCAGGAATTGCGCTGGCGTCGCCGGCTCGTTCTTCTCGCGCAAATTAATGAAATGGAAGGCACCCTGCAATCATTAGAGCAGATGGGAGCCTTGACGGGTGAAGAAAAGCTTGCTTATGAACCGCAGGTTCGCGGTGAACTGGAGGCAAAACTACAACAGATAGAAAGTCGCTTGGCAGACTCAAGCGTTTTCTATGATGATGAAATCGAATTTTACCTCGAGTTGATTCGCTTTCATGCCTGATTCTACTGCATTTATGCTTTTGACGACTGTGTGAGGATTTCCACCTTGCCGTCGCTTCGGATGGCTAGGGTGTGCTCAAACTGAGCACTCCAGGTGCCGTCAATGGTGACTGCAGTCCAACCATCTTTCTTCACTTTAGTCTTCCAGTGGCCTTCGTTGATCATGGGTTCGATGGTAAATACCATCCCAGGTTCGAGACGTGGGCCCTGGCCTTTGGATCCCGTATGCGGGATCTGCGGATCTTCATGAAATTGACGACCAATGCCATGGCCGACGAATTCCCGGACAACGGAGAATTTGTGCTTTTCAGCATGGGCCTGAATAGCAGCGCCAATATCACCAATCCTAGCGCCAGCTTCAACTACGGCAATACCGATATCCAAACATTCTTTTGTTACTTTGACCATTTGGCGCATTTTATCGCTGACGTTACCAACGAGGAAGGTGCGTGAACTATCGCCATGATAACCATTGACGATCGGTGTGACATCGATATTGATGATATCGCCATCTCGTAGCTTGGTCTTTGCGCTTGGAATGCCGTGACAGACGACATCATTAATTGAAGTACAAATCGCTTTGGGAAAACCTTTATAGTTAAGTGGAGCTGAAATCCCACCTTTGCTTAGCGTATACTCGTGACAGATGTCGTTGAGCTCTAAGGTTGAGACCCCTGGCTTGACGTATGCTTCGATCATATCGAGCAACTCAGCTGCCAGTTGGCCGGCTGGTCTCATATCATCAATTTCCTGATCGCTTTTTAAATAGATCAAAACCTATCCTTTCTTAACTAATAGCCTCAAGCTTGGTGGAGCCTTTATGGGTGTGCCAAAATAACTCTTAATCAATGGTTGAACTTGAACTCATTGGCAGCAAAGCCCACAATAGGCTTCATGCGAGGCTCAAGTCAGTGGAGAGAGCCGCAACGACATTTTTGGCTTAAGACGCGGTACGCGGTCAATGCTGCGAAATTCACTGTCAAAAGAGGTTTATAACAAGATAAGGTCATTTTTCCACCTATTTTTCCTAGGGACAACGGCATGAAGCGGCAAGAATCGCTCCCCACATCATATGACATTATTGTTATTGGAGCTGGAGTTACTGGCTTATCAACTGCATATCATTTGGAAAAAAAAGGATATCGGCAGATTCTGATTCTTTCCAGTCCGCAGCAAGCTGATGTCACAAGGCATAGCGCCGGTCTGGTGGCGCCAGGATTTATCGATAATTATACGCGGGTTAGTCACCAAGTGGGAACTCGGGTAGCTGCCGACCTATGGCTTGCTGGCAATCGTGCTTTCGAAGAGTGCCGCCAGTTTTGTGAAGATTCCGGAATCAGCATAAAAATGGGAAAACGTTGGCGCTTGGCAAGCTCTGAGGCGGAAGCGCAAGAGCAGAAACAGGCGGTGCAGCAGCTACAGGCAGCGGGTTTCCGAGCTGAGTTATATGAGCCGAGCGAATTTCAGAAAATTGGTCTAGCAGATCTCAGTCCAGAGATTAAAGCTGTGCAGGAAGAAGGCGAAGGTGGCTTTTGCCTCGAGCCGCAACAGTTATGCGATCACTTATCTCGGGTCTCCTTGTATTTTGCTGAGGAGCACGTGCTGAAAGTTCAAGCCAAGCCACAGCACATGCAAGTCAAAACCAGCAGACAAACTTATCAAGCTGAAATAGTGATAGTAGCCGCGCACACATCCGTTAGTGAACTTGCCGAGTTGCCCGATGATAGCCTTGTACCTTATGCAGATCAATGGCGACGCTATCACGTGAACTGGCTAGATGCCTGCCCTCTTCCTGTTGGCAGTGTTTTTTCGCTGAAGCATGGCTATTTTTGGGGAACAGTTGTTGATGAGCAGCATCTATCTGTCGGCGGTGGGCGTTTTATCCGGCCGTTTGCCGGTATTGGCGCCAGCACAGCAAGTTTTGAGGAGCGCATCAGTCAGTTGATTCAAAAAGAACTCGAACGAAGTTTCACTTCGCTTCGTTTCATATCATGCCTAGAAGGAGAGGCCGGCATTGAGATTCGGCCCTGCGACGAGTTGCCTGTCATCGGCCCTAAATTTGGCGAACCACGACTATTACTGGCAGCCGGTTTTATGGGACTTGGTTTAAGTTGGGGATTTTGGGCTGGGCAAAGGATTGCCGAACTGGTAGATGGCGGACAGGCAGCGACCTTACCAAGGCAGCTTTGGCCAGAAAGATTGCGATCATGGGAGAGATAAAGTGAATGCAAATGTAAAGCGTATTGTGGCTTGTCCTACCTGCAAAAAAAGTGTCAGCTTTGAAGCTTCAAATCCCTGGCGCCCCTTTTGCAGTGAGCGGTGCAAAACGATTGATATCGCCGACTGGGCGGAAGAAAATTTTCGTATACCGGGGCCAACGTTAAGCTTTGATGAGTTTCAGGAGACAGAATCAAGGCGCCCCGATGATGAAGACTGATGGAACATTATTGCTAATCGTGCCAACAAAGGGGCCTTGGATGATGGTTTTCTCAAAACTTTCCTGCCCCTCACCGCGTAAGTCATGACTTTCCAAATGCTGAAATGGCAAGTGGTAGCGTTCCAGTAAACCATCTCGGAATAAATAGCTATGAGTTGAGGAATCGAAATGAACGGCTGCTAAGGGTTCGCCGTGCCTTTGTGGTATGATCTGGGCAATATCTCCATTTGCATGAAGTCGCAACAGGGCTTGATTTGTCAGCAACAAGATGTCTTGATTTTGTCCCAGATGAACACTGAGCAGTTCTTCCTTTGAGCTGTAAACCTGTCGTTCTTCGCTTGTAAATAAATCCAGCACATATAGTTCTTTATCTGTGATGCTCCAAATTTGATGATACCAGAGCACCGCATCATGACGCTTACCAGCTATTTGCGAAAACCTGCTTACTTTTTCCAGTTTAGTTTTTTCGGACTCAACTTGAAAGACGCCTTGACTATGGGCCCAATAACAGCACTCTTGGTCGCTATTTAACATAACAGCCAGAGAAGAACCTATTTCCTCAGTTTCAGGAATATGAAATTCAGTGACACGAAATGGCTTTTGCTTCACTAGAAAGAGATGGTTGCCGGCTGCAACTCCAAGATATGCTTGGCCTTCGACGGCAAATAATTTGTCTGGAGCAATCTGTGTGGCCGGGCTGCTGCCTTCCTTGAGCTGATATTTTTGTAAGCGCTGCTCGACAAAATTCCAATGCCATAAGTGTTTCTGTCCGAGCAACCAAAGACCTTCTTTGCTATGATCGAATGCCATATCAATAACCGGGCTGTCTTCAGCCAAGGTTTTTTGATGGAAGTCTTTCATATGCACGCGATGGATAGCATCGCTGGCAAAAGAAAATGAAGGGAAAGTTAAAGTGACAAGTAAAAAGACGACTTTGATTAGGAAAAAAGGCAATATTTTCATAATCTCTTGCTGTAAGTTAGAGTCATGATAATGTCTGACAACGGAAGCTGATCAGAAACCCTGGACGTTTTAAGTATAATATCAGCTTCATGGCAAAGTCGCAAAGCTTTCAGGTAGCGCGGGCGATCGCCTGGTCTTAGAGATTTTGTGAATTTTTGCTGTATAAATACTGGTATATGGTTAGCTTGTTGTTGGTCAGGCGAAAAGATTTCAACTGCTTTACGGCAATGGTTTGCTAAAATACCAAGGATCGCCAGCGGACTTTCTCCACGTTTTAGCAGGTCATCAAGCAAGTTTAGAGCTTTTCCGGCTTGTTTCGCTAGAATAAACTCTTCCAGTCGAAAACCATGATCTTCTCGCAAGGAACCAAGAGCCTGACTAACCTCCTGGGCCGCAGGCATTTTTTCCCTGGATTTTGGAAAGAGTAAAGCAAGATTTTTAATTTCATTTTCTATCTTAAATAAATCCTGACCAAGGCTACTTGCCAAAAGTTGGCAGGACTCACTGTCAATGTGTAATTGATAAAACTTAGCCAGGTCTTTGATAAAAGTTGTCAGCTCACGATAATTGGGCGGAAAGCAGGGTATGATGGTGAAGTCAGCGGGAAGAAGCTTTTGCAAGCGGGCAGCTAAACGATCCTGATTCATGACCAGCACAAGTTTTGTTGTTGGGCTTAATCTGGCAAATACAGCTTCGCAATGCGCAAGTAATTTAGCGTTGCTCTGAAATTGTTCCAGTATGACCAACTTTTTTTCCGCAAACAAACTATCCTGCTCAATGAGTTCCAAAAACATGGCTTCACTTAAGCCGGCTGCCTGATAGGTTTCGACTTGAAGTCCCTGCTTTGCAGCCAGGTGCTTCAATTTTTCTTGGGTTTTTAGTAGAAGGTGTGCAGAGCTGCCATATGCAACGGAGCCGAGAGGCAACTGATCTTGGCTGCGAAGTTTTTTTAGGGCTTGGACCCATTGCGCGTATCCAAGACGTGACGAACCCGACATTATTTACTTTCCTCAATTTGAATGTCGATACCAATAGGTTTTTCAATCGTCCGACTTAGGTGTTTCAATTCTTTCTTTAAGCTATGAAGTTCAGGGCCAATCTGATCCAGATTACTTGGATTGATTTGGATGATTATTTTTCCTTCAACCTGATGCAGACTAAATTCCTTGAGTCGTTGCCGGCGCGAGCGATTTAAACAGCGAGCTAGGCGTAAGCAAAAAGACAGTAAGTTCACTGTCTCAAAGTGTCTGCGAAGATAGGGCCATTGCCGTAGTTTGGCTTCAGTCGCGGGCTTTTTTCGGGAAAATAAAATGGCCAAGGCAATAATATGGTGTTCTTCCTGGCTGAAGCCGAAGAGTTGCCCTTCTGTTATTAGGTAATAGCTGTGCTGATGATAAGCACTAAAGTTAATAAACTTCCCAATTTCATAAAGGTAAGCTCCAGCCGACAATAAAACTTTTAAATCATCAAGATGAAACATGTCGGGTACGGGAACAAATTGGGTCAGTTGTTCGATCGCTTGCCGTGACAAGGATTCCATTTGTTCGCCAAATTTGATGTCGGCATGGAAGCGTTGTGCAAAGCGAGTGATGCTGGCTTTGCGACTGACCGGAGTAAATCGTAAAGAAGGTAGCCCAAGACGATTGAAGGTATCATAAGCGAGACCTTCTCGCAGACCATATGAGGATGTCTGCCATTGATTGATCTCAAAGAGTTTGGAAATGCTTTGCAATAACAAAGCACCTGCCAATAAAATATCAGCGCGTCGACTTTCTAGGTTGAAGGCCTCTTTGATTTTTTTCGGGCTACGCAAACTGATCAGGTGATCACAAACCTGATCCAAGTCTGCCTGGGTCAATTGGTAGCCGTGAATATCTTCAGTTAAAGTACCATGCGTTAAAAAGTGGTGGACGCGGGCGACATTCTTCATGGTGCCTGCTGTTCCAACTCCTTTTTTACAAGTAGGTTGTGCTAATTCATTAGCCAAGGGCGCCAGTCGATGCTCGACATAGGAGCGTAATTCTTTTATCTGGTGGTCATCGGGGGTTGATAGATCAAAAAAACGCTCACTTAAGCGCAGAGCACCTAGTTTCAAAGAGGTGAGACTGCGAATTTCTTCATTTTCTACAATGATAAACTCTGTAGAGCCGCCGCCAATATCGAGGAAAAGATGATAATCAGGCGAGGGTTCGCAGGCGTGAGCCATACCTAAGTAGCTGAGTCGAGCTTCTTCAAAGCCATCGATAATTTCAATTTTAAGCTGCGTATGGCGATAAACTTGATCGATCAATTCTTCATAGTTGCTTGCCGAGCGCAAGCCTTGAGTAGCAACAACACGCCACATTGGTTTGTATGGGTCCGCTAAGTTTTTCATCGCCAGAAGGACATCAATCAGCTTGCTGATGTCAGATAGCCCAATCTTCCAATCGTTGCGTCGTTGTGGCTGTAAGCGTAAACTCTCTTTGAGTCGATCATGAACTTTTAGCTCGCTACCGCCGGTATGTTGAGCCACGAGTAATTGAATCGTGTTAGTCCCGATATCAACTACGGCGATATACGGCGACGCTTTGTTCGTATTTGTCGGAGAACTACCGATTTTTTGGATCCTTTTTTTGGGTGCGGCTTAATTTCAATACCTTTTTGGGCCAAGCCCCTTTGATAACAGGTCGCCCCGTTAGCTTCGGATTATGCCTGACCGCTTTTTCATAGGGAAGTGATTTTAAGCCTTTTTGCCGAGCAAGTTCGATGAACTTTTTTTGTGCCCGAACTTCTTGTGCGTCTGGCGCAGGACGAATAGGTACATACTGCCCTTCCTGCGTCAGAAACTGTGCTTTTTGATTGTCGTCCAAATAGGTTTGTAGAATTTCATCGACTAACCGCTGACGCAAATTTTCTGACTCGATGGGGAAAAATATTTCAATACGTCGATCCATGTTGCGTGGCATCCAATCAGCAGAGCTGAGGTAAACTTCTGGTGATTGCTCACCATTGGCGAAATAAATAATACGACTGTGTTCAAGGAAGCGATCGATCAATGATCTAACGCGGATATTTTCACTAAGTCCGGGAACCTGCGGTCGCAGGCAGCATATACCACGAATGATCAATTCAATGGTGACCCCAGCTTGTGAAGCTTCGTAAAGCTTGTCGATGATTTTTTTATCAACGAGGGCATTCATCTTGGCGATGATTAAGCCGCGCTTGCCTTCATTGCAGCAATTGATTTCGCGATCGATAAGATCAAGTATGTGCTCTCGCAAATTGAGAGGAGAAATTTTAATTTTACGAAACTTTGGTAGCGAAGGATTGTCAAAGATCCGCTGCTCAGAAAGCAGGTTAAAACCTGTCAACAGGTTAAATAACTCGGAAACGTCATCACAAAGGCTAGGATCGGCCGTCATAAATCCAACGTCACAGTAACTGCGAGCCGTTGCCCAATTATAGTTACCAGTGCTTAAATGCAAGTAACGACGAACCTTGCTGTCTTCACGGCGAATGATCAATGTGATTTTGGCATGCGTTTTCAAGCCGACAAAACCATATACAACATTGACTCCTGACCGCTCCATACGCCGCGCCCAGGTGATATTATTTTTTTCATCAAAACGCGCTTTAAGCTCTAATACTACAGTAACTTGCTTGCCATTTTCAGCGGCCTGGATCAAGGCATCAATGATTGGCGAATTTTCACCAGACACACGATATAGAGTTTGCTTAATAGCAATGACTTTAGGGTCGTTGGCAGCAGCATTTAGCAGTTCAATAACGGTATAGAAGCTCTCATATGGATGATGAATAAGCAGGTCTTCTTGTTGAATGATTGAAAAAATGGATCGGCTGCCGCTCAATGGTTGGGGTAACCTTGGGTTAAAAGGCTCATATTTCAAGTGGTCTAGCGGTAACTGACATAAGATTACTAAATCATTTAATGCCAAAGGGCCAGGATATCGAAAGACGTCTTCACCACTGATGCAAAGAGTTTGGTGGAGATATTCTTCCAGTTGTTTTGGCAAATCATCGGAGACTTCTAAGCGGATGATTTGCGCCTGCTCTCTAGCTCGCACCTTATTCTGTACACTTTGCAACAAATCGACGACTTCGTTTTCAAGTAAAGTGAAGTCCAAGTCGCGGGTGACGCGGATATGATAAACGGTAGCGATTTCCAAACCAAAAAATAAGCGTGGCAGATGGTGTATGATCAAGTCTTCAAGAAAGAGAAACTGATGCCGATTTTCCTGATTTTCCACTTTAATCAAACGGGGAAGGACAGCGGGGATTTCGACAAAGCTGACCGCTAACTGTTCCCCACTTACTTTAGGATTAGTAAATGTCACCAGTAAATATGAGCGTAAGTTAGCTAAAAAAGGGAAGGGGTGGGCTGGATCAACTGCTAATGGTGTTAACACTGGGAAGATCGACTCAGTGAAATATTCAGCTAGTTGTTTTTGTTGGTCGACGCTTAGTTCTGATAGGCGTTTGATCTCAATACCGTGTTCTTGTAATCTCGGTAACAAGGAATGGGAATAGTTTTGGTATTGTGACTGCACCAGATCTGCACATCTCTGCCGAATTGACGATAGAATTTCATGGCTGGGTGATTGGTCGGGACTATCGGATGTCGCCAACCCTTCACGGCTCGCCCTTTTTTTACCAGCGACCCTTACCATATAAAATTCGTCAAGGTTTGAAGCAAATATTGACATGAATCGTACTCGTTCTAGTATCGGTGTCGATTCGTCAAGGGCCTCATTCAACACCCGCGAGTTGAATTCCAACCAGCTCAATTCACGGTTGAGGTACGGGAGAGTTTTATTGTCAGTCGCTCGGATTGGGGGAGTCGCATCCATTTCAAATTGAACCTAGGTGTGATCTGTAATAAATTTTTCGATACTGAGGCGGTGCATCGCATTCTTTTTCGCTACCTTTTGAGATTAATCACTTTTCACTTGGAAACCCAGAGCAAAAGCTTCCCATCCTCTGAAAGAAGGGCCTTTTATGCAAAGAACCGTTATTTTTCCCGCAATTCTAATACTATGCCTTTTGGGGTGCAATGATGGAAGCACCAGCGATCGCGTCAAATCCCAAGCTTTGGGAGGCCAGGCAGGCTTTGAATTATCACTATCGGATTTCTCGCCCAGTCAATCTGCAGATGGTAGCCGTATTATATTTGTTTCCCGTCGAGATGACTCCATTGCCAAGATTGTAACTTATGCTGAAGATCGCCCTTCCTCAGCATCGCTTGAGACTTTGCAGGTACAAGGTGAGGATTCCGAGCACAATGTCGGGATGGCGTCGCTCAGCCCAAACGGACAAAGGATTGTAGCCACGATTCAGGAAGATGCAGATATCTTGGTCTTGATTGGCTTTGATGGCAGCAAACAACTGAGAGTCGCTGCCGAACAGCTTGAAGGGGTGCGAATTAATGAACTCAGTTGGGCACCAGATAGCGAGGTTTTTGTAGTTGGTGCGCAGAGCTTAACTGGGGATGGAACCTTACAAGCACGCATCTGGCTTGGCCTGGTTATTGAGCAAGCAGGTGCATTCTCCGTTCAATTAAGTGAAGCAATAGATGGCGTGGAGCCAGTTGTGGCAGATAATGGCAAGCTGGTATATCGTTCCCACAGTCGAGATCAAGTCAACGTTATCTCATATACTCATGATGGACAGCAAATAAGCTTAACTGAAAATTCTACCGAGTCGGCTGCGCTGGAGCTGAGCCCCGCCGCCAATGAAGTGTTTTTTGCTGATGCCAGTCGTATTTATCTATCGGAAACTCAACGGACTCCACGGGTACGAGCACGCTGGGGTGATCGTCAACTTGCGGAAGAAGATGTCGATAATATTGGCCAGCTGAGTATTACACAGCTTTTGCAAGGTTTCGACTTAGCCCAATTAAATCCAGCTGAAGATCTAAGGTTTGCAGCATATGAGGTTTATGAGCCTGCAAATTTGCGCTCGATCGATACAACCCGTGGTGGCGAGATTTTGCTCTTGGTAGGTCAGCAATATGTTGCTTGTGACAAGTTAAATCTGTATGGAAATCAGATCTTGCTCGTCCATACGGGGTTGCAAACGGTGTTCCCACTTGTTCCAGTTATCAACGCAGAAAAACAACTCACTGGTATTGTTAGTGATCCCTGTGCACATGTTGATGAAGAACAAGCTGCTTTCAATCAGCCGTTTGATTTTCGTATCCAAACTGCGAAAATCGAAGAGCTGGCGCCAGGGGAGTTTAGCTTGGTTTACCAAAGTCGCCTTTGGACACAGCCGGAAATTTATCAGGCAAAAATCAATCTTCCTAATTTAGAAACAGCTGATTTGACGAAGGAAGAATTGGAAATCACTGTGGAAGTGAGAAATATTTCCAATAATTTTCAATGATTTGTAAATAGCCGGGTGGCAAGCCTTCCGGAAAATGGCTTGCCTATTTCTTCTCAACTAGACTTTCTATCTGTTGTTTGGCCGTTAAAATATCTAGTTGGATTTGCTCTTTCAATTCTTCGGCACCTGCAAAGCGTCGCTCATCCCGAATACGCGAGAGAAAATAAACGGCGATTTTTTGTTGCGATAGGTCTTCGTGAAGCTTGGTATGATCATTTAAGAGATGGGCTTCTACGACGATTTGATCGTCATCTTGTAAAGTCGGTCGATAGCCGACATTCACAACAGCGGGAAGTAAACGTCTCAGCTCAGGCTGCATCAGCTGTGGGTTGGCAGATGATAAACCTTCTAACCAGACAAGTGCCGCATAGACGCCTTTGCAAGGGATCGCTTGTTCGATCGCTTTGAGGTTAATGGTAGGAAAGCCTATCTGTCGACCAATTTGCTGCCCAACACCGATTTTGGCTAATAGGCAGTACGGTCGGCCAAGCATGGACCAGGCTTGATCGACTTGACCTGTCTCTTGCAAAACCTGGCGAATGCGTGTGCTACTAATCGGACTATTTTCATAAATGTGAGGTGACATAATATGTAAATGAACGGAATCTTTTTCTGCCATTTCTTGTAAAAAGCTAGGACTTCCTTGCCGATCTTTGCCAAAATGAAAGTTATGACCGATTACGATTCCCTGAGCGCGAAGGTCTTTTCGTAAAAAACGCTGATAAAATTCAGTCGCTGTGGTCTCTCGAAATGGTTGATCAAAGGATTGAATTAACATTTTGTCCAGGCCAAGCTCAGTGAAAGCTTGTATTTTTTGCTCTCGGGTAAATAATTGCGCCGGTGTTTGCTCAGGATGGAAAAAATATTTAGGATGAGGATGAAATGTTAAACAAAGGCTGTTTGACTTCGTCTCTTGAGCTAGCTCTAATGTTTTTTTTATTAAGCTTTGGTGTCCTAAATGACAGCCATCAAAGTTGCCAATGGTGACGATATGCTGCTTACTAATACTGACCGCCGCCTGGAGATCCTCTATATTTCTGAAAACTTTCAAAAAAGTATCCTTTACTGAAATTTTCCGCTCTTTCTGGAACTTTCCTGATATTGTATACTAGATTCTAGTATCGACTGGCGCACTTTGAGTTGAGAGGTTACTTTGTAGCATTCTGCAGTCCTCGAGGCAAGTTTAGCCAAGACTCATGTGAGCAGTTGTATTTTTAGACTTCAATTTTTATTTTTGGTGTCTCGACAAGAGGAGGTAAAAAAAATCGATGGTGAGGCAACTATATGAGTGAAACCGACTTGGTTCGGCTTCTACTGGTTAAGTTAGACGCGCACACGGAATGGTTTTTAGGGTTTCTTGCAATTTTGTTGCTGATGGGGTTAAGTTGGGTTCGCCAGTATTTTCGCCGTAAGCATTTCAAGAAAAATGGTCAGGTCCAGCCAGATGAAACCGATAGCGTTCGGCAACTATTTTTGGAACTAGACTGCTATTTAGAAGGTCAGGATCACGAGCCCCGCAAAGTTTTCCTCCGTTCACTCACTCCAAATAAAGCAACGATGTTAACTACTGACACCGCATTGCAAAAAGGCACTGCCTTAAGGGTCGATTTGAGTCCGATCTTTGATAGTCATGATGCGGATACAAGTCAATTGGTGACAGCTCGCGTAGCTCGTTGCACCAGTGTTGGTGGCTCGCCAGAGAGTTTCTTGATTAATGTTCATTTTACCTCAAGCCGCTCTTGGGCGCCGACGGCAATTCAAAAGCATATGAATGAATCGCTCCATCGCTTGCAAGGTAAAACGCAACAGCTTGAGGTCCTATAAATGGACCTCAAGGTGAACGGTTCTACTAGGCTAATAGCCTTGATCGGGCGACCTCTGTCTCACAGCAAGTCGCCTTTGATTCATAACTTTTCCATCCAATCCTTAGGCTTAAACCAAATCTATGTGCCCCTTGAGCTGGAGCTATCAAGTGCTGCCGAGACTAAGGATTTTCTTGCTTGGGCATGGCGTCTGGGTTTTGTGGGCATGAATGTTACTTTGCCATACAAAGAGTATTTCGCAGAAGCTTTGCAATCACCTTTGAAATCGATCAATACCGTCTACCGCAAAGGTGATGCTTGGGCAGCAGCATCAACTGATGGCCCCGGTTTCCTGCGGGGTTTGCGACACATGTCTTCTACAGAGGCATTCGATCGCATGATCATTCTGGGAAATGGTGGAGCCGCAGTTGCACTGGCCCAGTATGCTTTGCAGAATGATTTATGTCGATCATGCCATGTTCTGCGCCGTTCGGCAGAAAAAGATCAGCATTGGTTTGCTCATATCGATAAGAATCGCTTGTCATTTTATCAGTTTGAGCCGCAAGATCTCAGTCAAATCCTAGCAATGGGCGTTCACGGTCCTAGCCTTGTTGTCCAGGCAACCAGTGCTCCTCTGCGTGGTGATAACTTAGAGCATTTTGCCCGCGAACTTGAGGTCTTTGACGGCGCCTTTGTTGACATCACCTATGGCCACGACTCAGCCTTGCTGACCAGAGCGTCCAAACTTGGCATTCCTTGCCAAGATGGTTTACCTATGCTAATCGAGCAAGCAAGGGAATCCCAGCGACTGTGGTGGGGACAATCAGCTTCTTACGAAGAACTAAGCCAATTGGTCGCTTCTCATACATAAGCGGCGAAACTCAGCCGCCTCAGAACACCATAGTCTTTACAATGAACAGACAGCTGTCATGACAACTATTGCCAAGAATGACTTTCGGGCTGCGCTGCAGAGTGCTTGCGAAGCCCATGGATTGCGTTTATTGGGGATCGTATCCCTGAAAGAGGAAGCGCAGGAATTTGCTCGCTATCAGAATTGGCTGGCAAAAGGCTGGCATGCTGGTATGGATTTTTTGAAAAACTACCTGGAGCTGCGTCGTGACCCTCGAGGTCTTTTGCCAGGAGCGGAATCAGCTATTGTTCTAGCGCTGCCGTATGCACTTGGAGATCGTTACCAGCGTCACGGCTCTCGCCCTCGCATCGCTCAATATGCGAGGTATCGTGATTATCATAAAACGATTCAGCAGCAAGGTAAGAAGCTGATTCAATGGCTGCAGCGCGAGTATGCGGCTGATGCTCAATACCGGGTCGTGGTCGACTCAGCCCCTCTTTTGGAAAGGGCTATAGCGACAAGGACGGCAAAGGGTTTTATTGGCAAAAATACCTGCTATATCCATCCGGAAGAAGGTAGTTTCCTACTGCTCGGAGCAATTGTCAGCACCTGGGCTATTGAGCCGGATGAGCCGGCAAATGTAGTACCTTCAGAGCGCAAAAATGGGCTTGGCGGTTGCGGAAGCTGCCGGCGTTGTCAAGTCAACTGTCCGACGGGTGCCTTGGACGAGGCTTACCAACTCGATGCCAATCTTTGTTTGGCCTATTGGACGATCGAGCATCGAGGTACAATCCCCTTTGACTTCTGGCCCTGGCTTGCTCAGTACTGGTTTGGTTGTGATATCTGCCAGTTAGTTTGTCCATACAACCGCCACTTGGATGTTCCCGAAAGCCGAAAAAAATTGTCCCGGCAAGAGCTTGAATCCATCGACTTGTTTCAGGTAGCGACGATGTCTCAGGCTGACTACGAGGCCTGGTTTGGCGGAACACCTCTGACGCGGGCAAAGCGCTCCGGCTTGCGAAGAAATGCCCTCATCGCCATGACCGTTACCCATGATCCTAGGTTGGAAGCGGCGCTGGAATTATTGGGGGACGAAGGTGTTTTGCTTGAAACGGCTAAACAAATTCGCTGCTATCGCCGTGGTATGACGCGTATGACATGAAAACATACAATGAAATTCATAACCTAAGGAAGGGTGTGAATGATGATAAGATCACGTAAGTTCATGTTGGCAGGAGGCCTGTTTGTCGCTTTTGCGGTATTAGGGATATTTCTTTTTCGCTATCAGGCCCCTTCTCCCATCACCCACGACCCGAAACTTAAATTATCCAACTTGGAAGTAGCAGCTCTATGGAGCTGCCAAGAGGAGAGTCTGGAGTATGAGCTTTCCTACCATTCATCCGGAGAGATGAAAAACTCCAAGCTCTTTGGCCTTGTAGCAGATACCCATATTCGAACAAGTTTAGAAGGTTTGGCTACAATCACCTGCTTTTTTGAAGATAGTGACGAAACCAAGCTTGAAATGAAGTTTGCGAGTACGAGCTTTAGCTCTGATGGGGTGAATGGTGAGCAAGACATCCGATTTGATGAAAAAGAGGTATATTTTACCAGAACTAAAAGTGGAGAAATTTCCGACTTAGTTTTTCATCCTGCTATGACTCAAATGGAGCGGCATGTTGTCCGTGATATACTTTCCCAGATATCGATCAAGGTGAAAGAGCCGCTATCTCAATGGCAAAGCGAAGAAGTCGATGTAAATGGTCGCTACCTCGCCACATATGAAGTTTCAAATTCAGATACGCTCATCAAAATGCGCCGCAATTATCTTACGGATAAGACTTTCACTCGTAGGAGAGAGCAGATCATTGTTGCACCGCAAAGTTTAGCCAAATTTAAGGTATCTTCTGGAAGTATGGAGAGCCTCGAAGCAAATTTGAGCTTAAGCTTCATGCAGAATGGTGAGGAGTTTGCTGAGAATGACGTTCATCTAAGCCTTCTGCGACGGCGCATCTATCGCCAGATTAGCGTTGATGAGGCATTGCAACGCTATGTTGAATTAAGCCAAAATAATCGCAACTTAGATGATCTATCTGGTCGCGCCTTAAAGCTCTCGCAAAAGGAGCGCTTGGAAAGGAGTGCGCTTGGCGCAGATGATTGGGACAGTATTCTTAATCAAATGACCGGTTCAGATGATTTGACTGCAAGTTTTTTAAAGCTCAAGGCTCTATTTTACCTAAAGCCAGAGCAATGCGAAAATGCGCTTGAGTACTTGCTTGAGACTGACGTGAATGATCCCTACTTTCACAACATGAGTGCCGCACTGTTGCAAGCTGGCAATAAAGAGGCGCAAGAAGCCATGTTGAAAGTTGCGCTCAACCACAAGGATGAAAAAAGTCGTATGGCCGTTATAGGGCAACTAGGTTTGTTTGATAAGCCTGACCTGCTTGTCGAACAAGGCTTAAGAGTACTGAGAGCCCAGTCCACAGATCAAGAGCTTGTCCAAACGATAAACTTAGCCCTAGCCAATATTGGAAGAACGGTGAAGCCGACCGATCGCTACCAGCAGACTTTACGAGAAAGCCTGGCGAGCCTGATAAGTTGTGAAGAGTACGCCGCATGTTTGAACGCTTTACATGTCATGGGCAATCTCGGAGCGTCTGAGGTCTTACCCATGGTGTCAGGCGTTCTGGAAAGCCCTGATCCAACTTTGCGGGCTGCTGCTGCTGGCGCTCTGCGCTTTGTGGAGCATGTCGAAGCCGAGCGAATCTTGATAAGGATCTTACAAAGTGATACCGACGCTGAAGTACGCAAAGCCGCTGCGATTGAGCTTAGCTTCCGTCTATTAGAACAGACAAGTATCAATCAAATGCTTCATTTCATGGAGCGAGAAGAATCGGCTAATGTTCGGATGCAGATATTGAATAGTTTGGGGGCTATCGCTGAATTAGATGCCATGCAGAAGGAAAAGCTAAAAGTGATTGCGCAAAAGGACGGGGCTTCTCAAGTCAGACAGAAAGCATTAAATTTATTGGAGTAGATACTTTACTTTTTTCACTAAAGGTCCATTTCATGGAATTAGTTCAAATTATTGTATTAGCTTTGGTACAAGGCCTGACAGAGTTTTTACCTGTTTCTAGTTCCGCCCACCTCATCCTTGTTCCCGTTTTCAGTAACTGGTCAGACCAAGGTTTGGCTTTCGATATCGCAATCCATGTCGGTACTTTATTAGCAGTGATTTTATATTTTAACCGTGAAATTATAGGTATGGCGCAAGATTGGGTTCAGTCTATCTTCATTCGAAGATCCACTGAGAACTCTCGCTTGGCTTGGGCTATACTGCTTGGAACTATTCCTGTTGGCATTGCTGGACTTACATTTAAAAGTTTCATCGAAAGCGAGATGCGATCTCCTTTGATTATGTCTGCAGGTATGATTGGCTTTGGTATCTTGTTAGGCTGGGCTGATTGGAAAAAAAAGGGTTATAGAACGATTCAGGAGATTAATTGGAAAGATATTTTGATCATCGGTTGTGCACAGGCTCTGGCCTTATTCCCTGGAACCTCTAGATCAGGTATTACCATAACCGCTGCTTTAATGTTGGGATTGAATCGTGAAAGTTCCGCACGTTTTTCTTTTCTGCTTTCAATACCAGTCATTTTATTAGCAGGCGGGTTGGAGGTTTTTTCTCTTGCCCGTAGTGAGTTCCCTGTAGCCTGGAGTGAGTTGGCAATTGGAACAGTTGCTGCCGCTATAAGTGCATATGTCTGTATCTACTACTTTATGGCAATCATTAATCGCATTGGGATGATGCCATTTGTCATCTATCGTTTTGTCCTGGGGATGTTGATATTGTTTCTATTTTGGCCAAGCGTTTCGAACTAGTCTATCGCTAGCTTAGTGAAGAATGCTAGAAATAGTGCTTTTTTGCATTTCAATTGAGGTCAATTTGTTTTTTGTAAAAAAGCTGACATTCTCATAATCTTAATTGAACCTTAAAATTCAATACTAGATTTAAGTCGAAGTTTTCAAAGGATAAGCTATTAACCACTATTTTTTGCTACTGGAATAATCACCTTAATTTGACTCTTGGATAAGATTGTGCGATAGGGCAAGTTGCCGATACCAAGTGGTTTAAACTTTAACATTTTATGACGACCAAACAGTACGATGTCTGGACTGTTTTCATCTATGGTTTTTAATAAAGTCTCTGCTATGTCTGCTGACTCCACAATCAACGCGCGGTACTTACAAGATATTTTGTTCAATTGAGACTCAAAACCTGCAATTTTAGCTTGCAAAATTTGCCTTAGCTGATCATCAAGTTTTTCAGGTGGGCTTTTTTTCGGAAGATCAAGTTGCTTCCAAATACTCGTCTGCCAATGGTTACGCTCATGTCGAGAGTAGATGTGAACATGATCAATAGATTGGCATTGTAGTAAGATAGCCATTTCCAAGGCAGATCGTACGATTTGATCGCTATCGGCTTCAAGGCTGTCTGATATAAACATTTTCAGTCGATCATTTTCAGCCCCTGCAAAAGAATTTTCTTGAGGTACGATAAAAACAGGAACACTAGAATTTTCGATTAAACTGATGGCAGTCGACAAGCCTTTTGGAACCAATCGATTGGTACCTTTTTTAGTACCACTAACTATATATTTCGCTTTGTGCTTAGTCGCGAACTGAATGATAGCTTTATCGATATCAGAACTCGATATGACAATGGTCTTGGTCGATCTAGGAATATCGGCATTATCAATTAATTTCTTCATCCTATCATTTAAAGCGGATTTCTCCATGATTTGCAAAATCCTAAGCTTAGTTAATGAATTCACATCCCGAGCAAAGGCTATCGGCAAATCAAGTGAGTCAGGGTTTTCTACCACATGGATCAGACAAAGTGGTTTTTCAAGTCGTTTACTAAGATAGGCGCCGAATTTAACAAGATTGCTGGTGTTTTCATCGAACGCTATCGCTACCATAATACTATTTTCAGAGATTTCATACTCGACCATTTTTTCACTCCGTTGCCTATCGTAATGTACATGACGACATTAAATAAGATCACTCTTCTAGATTGGCTACACTCACAACTTTTGGCGGTGTAATAAGCACCTTGTCAACTCGATTACGGTCCATATCGACGATTTCAAAGCTCCAGGATTTCCAATAAATTTTTTCACCTGTATGCGGAATATGGCCAACTATTCCCATAATGAATCCACCTATTGTTTGAGCGTCTTCTGTAAAAAATTCATCTTCAGAAACACCGATGACTTCCGCTACATTGTCGAGATCTGAAATGCCGTCCACAAGCCAAGTACCATCATCCCTTAATACGACTTCTTCCGCTGGATTGTCATGCTCTTCAGGTAGATCGCCGGCGATGGATTCAAGAAGGTCGATGGCAGTGATAATGCCACTGATGCCACCATATTCATCGACGACTACGGCAAAGTGTTTTTGTGAATTTTTGAAAAATTCCAATAGCTTTAAGGGGGGCATTTGCTCGGCAACAAACAGGGTCTCTTGTAGATTAGCCTTCAAATCAAGACTTTGACCTGAACTCATGGCTGCAAATAATTTTTTTACGGATACGACTCCAATGACATTGTCAATCTCACCTTGACAAACTGGAAAGTATGAATGGAATGAAGACCGAATTTTTTCCAAATTTACTTCCAACGGATCATCAATATTTAAGAAAGTTAGGTGAAGTCTTAATGTCATCACTTCACCGACACTTCGATCACTTAATCTCAAGGTTCGCTTAATAATCTTTTCCTCTTCCGGTTCGAAAACGCCGGCTTGAGTTCCTTGTTCAACAAGAATTTTCACCTCATCATCAGTCACGGGTGCTTCTTTTGGCTGCTTATATTGGAGGAGTTTCAGTATGCCCTCAGTCGCAGCGCTAAGGAAACGAACTGCGGGACGAGAGAAAAAAGAAAGCCATGTAATTGGCTTTGACATAAGAGCTGCAATCGATTCAGGGTTCCCTAGGGCTAGCCGTTTAGGTACTAATTCTCCAATAATTAAAGACAAGAGAGTTACCAGTAAAACAACAGCCCCTAAACTAATGGATGAAGCATAGGGAGCCAGGAAAGGAACTTCAACTACGAGACCTTCTAGCTCTTTGGCCAGATTTGCTCCACCAAAGGCTCCTGCAAATACTCCGATCAAAGTTATTCCAATTTGAATGGCAGCTAAAAATTGGGAGGGTTGTTCTAATAGTTTAAGGGCGGACTTCGCTCCTTTACTTCCTGTTTGAGCTGCTTGCTGAAGCCGAATTTTTCGAGCTGAAACCATCGCCATTTCTGACATTGCTAACAACCCGTTTAATATGACTAAAATAAGAATGACAAAAAGCTCTCCAGCTAAAATGCCAGGGTCCATTTCTAGAAATCTCCGTTAAAAAAATAAAAAATATGTAAAGGAGTGCTTATAGGGAGCATCAAATAAAGAAATATTAAAAATACTGCTCCAACAGCTTTGCTGCGCTGCACGGAATCCATCTCTGGACTTGAGGAATGGTAATTGAGGGATAAGGGGGGGAAAGTATAGCTCCTAGATTATGAATTATTAAAATACCTAAACAAACACACAAATAACTTCAGTCAGCCCATTCAATTGATATATCTTATTCAGTTTTCATGAGAATGCTTTAAGAATATGCACTTCAAAAAATAGATCAAAGAAGTCTATCTATAAGTATGCAGGGTTTCGAAAGAACTCAACGATCGCGGATTGTGATTTAAGGGAGGAGACGAACCCAAGCTCAATCCCACAATTTTGGAGTAGGATAGTTGTTTTAGTAATTATTTTAGATAATTACAATGGTGCGGGGGGCGGGACTTGAACCCGCACGGCTTGCGCCACTAGTCCCTCAAACTAGCGTGTCTACCAATTCCACCACCCTCGCAAGTAGCTTAGGAAAGGACATCTATCGAGCTATCGAATAGATGATAGCTTATTGTGGGTCTTCTTGACTCGGCTCTGACTCAGGGGCGCTCATGCCACTTTCATCAGGCCCAACGGTTGGTGCTTCTGCTGGAGTTTCCATGGCACCAGAACCCGATGCCTCTTCCAAACGCTCCATCAAACCAGTGCGTCCTGAAGTGCCTTGGGCCATTGTTAAGCCGATGCTAGTAATCATGAATATTGCGGCGACCACGTAGGTGACTTTTCCGAGGAAAGAGGTTGCACCTGATGCGCCAAAAACACCCTGAGAGTTGCCACCACCGAATGCCGCTCCAATTCCGCCTTGGTTGCCACCTTGAATTAGGATGACCAAGATCATGAAGAGCGCAGTTAGCACGTGGATGACAGTCAGAAAGATTTCCATTAAACTCACCAAATGCAATTATGGTGGCTCCTCCCAGAATCGAACTGGGGACACGAGGATTTTCAATCCTCTGCTCTACCGACTGAGCTAAAGAGCCACTTTCCCAAAAGGGAAGTTAGTTATTAATAGTTTCCCAACATATAGTCAACACTTCTTTACGATAGCGATGATACTTGTGCCGAGATCTTGTCGATGATATTAGCAGGAAAACGCGCCATTGTTAAACATGGTTTTGTTGACGTCAGAAAAGGATTCCAAGGATGAATCAAATTCAATTCCACAAACGCCCCAAACGCCCCTTTATCATTGCCGGCCCATGCATGGCTGAGTCAGAAGAGCTTATCAACGAAGTTGCTGGGGCGATGGTACTGCTGAGTCAGGAACTTGATTTTAATTATATATTCAAAGCTAGCTTCGATAAAGCGAATCGCACTTCAATGGGCAGTTCTCGTGGCCCCGGTTGGCGGCAGACGATGACTTGGTTTCAGAATTTAAAAGAACGTTTCGGTGTGCCTGTTTTAACAGATGTTCATGAAACCCATCAAGTTGCTGAAGTCGCAGAAGTTTGTGATGTTTTGCAAATCCCGGCTTTTTTGTGTCGACAAACAGACTTAATCGTTGAGGCTGTGCGCAGCGGCAGAGCGGTGAATGTGAAAAAAGGCCAATTCCTGTCGCCATATAATGCCGGGAGCATTATTGGCAAGATTAATGCGGTCTGCAAAGAATCAGGATTGAATCCGAATTTTGCTTTGACAGAGCGTGGCTATAGTTTTGGCTATGGTAATTTAGTCGTGGATATGCGTTCCTTCAAAATCATGCACGATGCAGGGGCTCCATCTATTTTCGATATTACGCACTCACTGCAACTTCCATCTGCTGGTGGTGAGGCCGGAGAAATTTCAGGCGGCTTGCGCGAGTTTGCGCCGGTATTGTCGAGGGCAGCAGCAGCTTCAGGCTATGTCGATGGTTTTTTCTTGGAAGTCCATACAAATCCAGCACAGGCAAAGAGTGATGCTTCGACGCAATTAAACGTAAAGCAAGCAACAACAACGCTAAAACATTTGTTAGCGATGTGGCAGTTAAGTCAGGATATGGCGCAGGAAGACCAGTTATTTTCCTAAATGATTCGAAGAAAAGAACTGAGCCATGGACCGATTCTCCATGGCTTTTTTGTGGCTTTTTCCCGGCCGAAATGAGACGCTGAAAGCGAGTAAATGGAATCGTTGTCGTGGAGTGATTGCTATGGGTAGCAAGGTCGGTAAATTCTTGATTGTCGCTGTCATCCTCGCTGTAGTTTTGGCTTTTTTTGCTTTTGGTTGGCATGAATATTTAAGTTTGGAGCAGTTAAAAGAACGTCGGGAAGAATTTGCTACTTATTACGAAAACCATACCATTCTAACGATCAGTATATATTTATTGCTTTATATTGTGGTCACCGCCTTGTCATTGCCTGGGGCAACCATCTTCACTTTAGCAGGTGGGGCCTTGTTTGGTTTGATGACAGGAACCATCTTGGTTTCTTTTGCTAGCACGATCGGTGCAAGTCTTGCTTTTTTAGTAGCGCGTTACCTGTTGAAAGATTCTATTCAAACTAAATTTGGCGATAAGTTGCACAGTATCAATCAGCGCTTGAGTGAGGAAGGGGCTTTTTACCTTTTTACTTTACGCCTGATCCCGGCTTTTCCATTCTTTATTATAAATCTGGTCATGGGCTTAACCCCCATGCGCGTCTGGACCTTTGCTTTTGTTAGTCAAATCGGCATGTTGCCAGCTACTATCGTTTACGTCAACGCTGGCACGCAACTTGGACAATTGACGTCTTTAAGTGGGATCTTGTCGCCTAGTCTATTGTTATCATTTGCCTTAATCGGAGTATTTCCAATTCTTGCTAAAAAAATCGTTGAATTGATCCGAAGAAGTCCTCGTTCAGAGTCATAGTTATGGCAGAGGTTTCTCAAAGAAGCCAAAAATGAGGAGTGTAAGGTCTTGGAAGATCGACGACTAAGTGAGCGATGTCCTGTTTGTCAGGGGCCGGCAAGACTGGTGGACGGAAATCTACGCTGCAGAACTTCAGTTTGTAAGTTTAATCATGAGCATCGGGTATGTCCCCGATGTCAAAATCAAGGCCCGGATGTGTTGGCCTATAGTAACGAGCAGTATTCCTTAAAATGTCCTGAATGCTTACATCAATGGAAAGAATCCTAATTAGCCTGCAACACAGTTTCTGGATGTGGAGCCGTATTCTGAGCCAATGAGAAATGCTGTGATAACAGCTCTTTGGCGAAGGATCTTTCATCTCAAGGCACCGAATTTACCTATTCTCGGATGGTCTCTTATTCATACTTAACCATCGACCGTACTTGCCATGTCGAAAATCGGTAAGTACATCGCGATCAAGATAAAACCAACAATTCCCCCGATGATAACGATCATCGCTGGTTCAATCATGGCCATCATCGCTGCGATTGCATTATCGACTTCGTCGTCATAAATATCGGTCACTTTTTTCAAAGCCTCATCCAGAGTTCCTGTTGATTCCCCCACCGCCACCATGGAACTCACCATTTTCGGAAAAAGATCTGAGTCACTTAGTGGTTCCGCAAAAGTTTGACCTTTGGAAATCTCACTTTTTACATGTTCCACAAATGTTTCGACCGTTTTATTGCCGGATGAAGTTGCGCATATCGTTAAGGCTTCCAATATCGAAACCCCTGAGCTGAGCATGGTCGACATTGTGGAACAAAACCTACCGATAGCAATTTTTTTCATCACATCGCCAATGATGGGAGCTATGAGAATATACTTGTCAAACAATGCTTTTCCTTGATCGGTATTATAATAGTATTTGATAGAAAAAATGGTGACAAAGACCGCTGCTAGTAAGTAATCCCAATGATTTATAAAAAAATCGGATATGCTCATCACCATTTGGGTCACACCAGGTAGCTCCTGTCCACTTGCCTCGAATTGTTGAGCAAAGGAAGGAACAACAAAAATCATCAATACAGCAATAACAATGATGGATACCACGACAATCAAACTTGGATAAGTAAGAGCAGATTTGACCTGGGATTTAAGTTTTGCAGCTTTTTCAATGTAGGACACCAATTGTCGCAAGATGATATCCAGACGACCAGAGGCTTCACCGGCCCTTGTCATGGCGACGTAAAGTGAGTCAAATACTCGTGGATAAGGCTCCAAGGCATCACTTAAGTTTGAACCTTCTTCGATCGCTTTGATGATTTTGTCGATGATTTCGACAAAAGCCTGCTTTTTTTGCTGTTCTTTGAGTAATTGCAACGCTTGTAACATGGGGATACCGTTTTCTATCATCATCGAAAACTGTTTCGTAAAAAGTGCAAGCTCCTTTGTCGTTGGTGTCTCTTCTGTTAAAGCGATTTGAATACTACCGTGTTGATCTCGATAGATGTAGCGAGCAAGGCCTTTCCTTTGTGCGCCGTCAGCACTTTCAGGCGCCATGGCAGTAAGTTTTAATACACGCAAACCTTTGTTGGCCAACATGTTCAAAGCTTTGGGTTTGCTGCCGGCATTGATTTCACCACTCAGGGCCTTGCCTTGGTTGTTCTTAGCTTTGTACATGTATTTAGGCATAGTTTTACCTCTTACCTACTAATTTTTAATCGGTCGTCTTGGGGCAGCCCTATTGGTCAGCATGTCCATAAACTCTTCAGGGTAAGGGCTTTTGCTCAAACCTAGCTCCTTACTAATGAGCCTTTTGTTGACTAAGGAAAGCAGTGCCTGGTTCATAGTTTGCATTTGTGACCCTGATTGACCTGACTGCATGCTGGAATAAATTTGTTGGATCTTCCCTTCGTTGATGAGTGCGCGCGTTGCATTTGTTGCGATTAAGACTTCCATGGCTAAAGCGCGGCCACCACCGTTGGCGGGTAAGAGAATTTGAGAAATAACAGCCTCAAGAGTCATGGATAGCTGAGTTCTGATCTGACCCTGTTGATGTGGTGGGAAAGCATCGACAAGTCGATTGATAGATGAAATAGAAGTATTCGTGTGTAAAGTGCCAAACACAAGGTGGCCAGTTTCTGCAATCGTTAAGGCAGCCGAGATCGTTTCCAAGTCCCGAAGCTCACCAATCATGACGACATCTGGATCTTGACGTAGCACACTTTTGAGCGCCTTAGGGAAGCTTTTTGTATCTTCACCTAACTCCCTCTGGTGCACGATGCAGTTTTTATGGCTGTGAACAAATTCGATCGGATCTTCAATGGTGACGATATGATCGAAGCGACTTTCATTAATGTGATTAATCATAGAGGCAAGAGTCGTACTTTTACCCGATCCTGTAGGGCCCGTAACTAGGACCAAACCACGCGATAAATGACACAATTTTTCAACGACTTTTGGTACGCCAAGCTCCTCAAGGGAATAAATTTTAAAGGGAACCAGACGAAAGGCGCCGGCTACATGATTGGATTCAAAATAAATATTAGCTCGAAATCGAGCTAGATTTTTCACCGAAAAAGACAGATCGATTTCTTTGTTTTGTTCAAATATCTTCTTTTGGGCTTCAGTCAGGACGCTATAACATAATTGCATGGAGTCTTGTGGAGTGAGCGGCGGTAAATTAAGCGGTACGATTTGCCCGTCGATCCGCAAACGCGGCGGTGAACCAACGGCAAGATGCAAATCGCTGGCTCCTTGATCAATCAAACTTTTAAAAAGTTGAGGCAGTGTAAAATTCATTTTCAGGCCTGCTCCTTAAGCCACTTCATTTTCACTAATACTGTCGGTATCAGAACTGGTGACTTTGACGACTTCGAGGGCATCAACTTCACCTCTTGCCATTTTAATCAGGCCGTTCTGGCGCAAGGTGTGCATGCCTTCACGCATAGCGATCTTTTTTAATTCCATCGCTGGTGCACTACGCATGATGGCCTGCCGCAATTCATCAGTGATGACCATGACTTCATGGACGGCAAGACGCCCCTTATAACCAGTTTGCGAGCAGCGGTTGCAGCCCACAGCTTTCAAGGGTTTAAATTTTTTCACATCTCGGGGATCAATGCCTAGTTGGACGAGGTATTCAGCTTTGATCGATGGATCAACCTCTTTACAATGTTCACACAACTTACGCATCAAGCGCTGGGCAACGATGACATTTAGAGATGAAATCAAATTGAATGATTCAAGCCCCATATTCTGCATGCGAACAATCGTATCAGCAGCATTGTTGGTATGTAGAGTGGAAAGTACCAAATGGCCAGTGAGAGCAGCTTTGATGGCAATTTCACCCGTTTCAAAATCCCTGATCTCACCAACCATGATGATGTCAGGATCTTGGCGTAAGAAGGCACGCAGCGCAGAAGCGAAGGTTAAGCCAATGCTGGCGTTGATATTAACCTGATTGATCCCATCAAGGTTATATTCGACAGGATCTTCCGCCGTCATTATATTTTCGCTGATTTGATTGAGATCGCTTAAAGCACTATATAGAGTAGTTGTTTTACCGGAACCAGTAGGGCCGGTGACAAGAACCATTCCAAATGGGCGATAGATGCACTCTTTAAAACGTATCAAGTCATTAGGCTCAAACCCCAACTTCGTTAGGTCGACTTGTAAGGAAGATTTATCAAGGATACGTAAAACGATTTTTTCGCCATAGATCGTGGGTAGAGTATTGACCCTGAAGTCGATGGGCTTATTGTTGATCGTCACATTGATATTGCCATCTTGTGGCAAGCGTTTTTCAGCAATATTTAAGCCTGCCATAATTTTAAAGCGAGAGGTCACAGGTGCCTTGTAGCTTGCAGGTGGTCTGGCAATTTCATGTAGTGCACCATCAATTCTGAGCCGTACTCGCAAATGATTTTCATATGGCTCAATATGGATATCGGAAGCGCCACGAGAAAGACACTGAACAAGAATTTGATCAACTAGCTGGATAATCGGGCCGGAATCTTCGCTATGCGTTTCTCCGATAACAGCTCGTCTTTCGGTTTTAATTTTGGTTTTGACACCGGAAGCATTGTCCTTACTGAGCTTATCAAGATCAAGGTTAGTGCCCCGGTAATAGCGATCGAGGGCTCTTGACAATTGATCTTCAGGAGCTAAAACAGTTTTTGCAGAAAATCCAGTTTGAAATCGAATCAAATCGATCATCTTCAGATCATGAGGATTTTCAATGGCGATGATTATATTATTACCAACTCGATCGAGGGGAATGATGCGTGATTTCTTTGCAATATCTGCTGGAATGAGGCGAATGATAGGGTCAGGTATATCCATCGAATCCAGGTTGGCAACACGTACTTTGAAAATATGAGAGTAGGCAGCGAGCAAGTTTTTTGGATCTGCAATTCCAAGTCGTATCAGTGCGTGAATAATCAAGATGCCTTCCGCTTTTGCCAAATCTTCAGCCTTGCGGAAAGCGTCTGGAGAGACGCCGAGCTTCTTGATGACAGTTTCTTTGAACTGCTTATGCAAGTTACCACCATTTTTCAATACAAAGATGAGGTTTCTAACGGTGATGATCGGAAGAAATAGGAAATAGTTTAGTTGGCGATCAGGAATATGGCATTATGGATACAAGGAAATGAGAGTGAAGGCTTAGAAAGGTCTAGGCCTTACATATGGGGACGTCACAAATATATCAACGTGGATCTTGCTGATAGAAGAGTTTGGGGTTCACATGGCTATGGCGCAAATGTCGTAAATGCTGTTTTGCAAAACGGGTAAGAGCTAAGCGTAGATCAAGTTGATTCTTTTTTTGCTGTAATTTAAGGTACTTCTTTATAGAGGTATGTGCGTCTGTAGGATGAAATATCAAGCCGCGGCTTAAGGTTTTATGACTTCCCAAGTCGTAAACAAAGCCCTGAAAAAGATCTTTTTTGTTGATCCCATCAAAGTTTGAATGTGGGGAGCGTGGCAGTTTATATCTTTCGTTGCTGTGAATATCTCGAATCGTTAAAAACTGATCATTGAGGCGATAGACAGAAAAGAGAGAGTGAACAACGCCTTGAATCATATGTTCAGCTTCGACTTTTTGGTATAACTCAAAAGGAGTTTCTTCAATGGAATCATCTTTGGTAGTTAGAATGCGTTCGAAAATAAAATAGTCAATGAAATAGCTCATCCTCTCATTGAAAAAGCTATCGTCATGAAATATTTTACCGGTTTGCTCGTAAAAGTCTTCTTTTGCCTGAACAAGCGGCTCTGGACCAAATTTTTGATGTGCCCAAAGCAAGATTTGCTCGAGATACTTTTCGACTTCGGTAATGTTTTCACCGCCGACACTGGCGTCGATGGCAAGGCGAAAACTAGAATCAGGTGTTAAAGTATTCACTTCTTCACAAGACACCATTCTATGATTTTTTCCCCAATCAGGGGGAGTCGAAACTTCAACGGGACCCATACGAAGATTTTTCCACTCCCACAGCTTTGTAGCAGCAATGACCGATATGGCTCATGCACAATATCCCTAGCGTTGACAATGATATCATCGGTTGGGATATAGATACCAAACTTCGAGAAATGCTGCTGAACTGAGCGTTTATGCTGCAGTTCAAAATCATTTGAATCTAGCAGAGAATCGAGTTCCGGGTCGAGTCTTAAATCGTTGGCAGCCATGAGAGCCTGGACTAAGTTGCCTGCTGATAAATGGACTGCAGATAAAAGCAGCGACACGACCAGGATGGCAAAGCCGATACGCCAGTGTCGTTTCGCATACCAAATACTGGTCTGCGCCTTTACTTTAGGCTCTTCCATATTCACTTTCGTTCATGGCGCCCTTGATCCCATAAAACTTCCCGGCGGTCGAAGAGACGGCTGACCGTTCTGCCGCAAACAAATAACCAGTCGCTTAAACGATTCACATAAATCTGAGTTTCTTTCCGAACCGACGGATCCTGTCGTCTTAGACTAACGAGCAAACGCTCAGCGCGGCGACAGACTGTTCGACAAACATGAGCTTGCGAATTCGCAAGATGGCCACCCGGTAAAACAAAGTTTTTGAGCGGTGATAAAGATTCATTCCAATTGTCGATTTCGCTCTCAAGTTGGCTGATGTCATTCGCACTGATGAGTATTTGTCGTGGACTGAGAGCATCTGCAGGTGTCGCTAATTCGCTACCCAAATCAAACAATTCATTTTGAATGCGATAGAGCGATCGATCAAGTCCTGCCGAATTTTCTTGAGATTCACTTTGAATTAAGTCACGAAGCAAGCCTATATGGGAATTTAGTTCGTCAATCGTCCCGTAGGCATCAATTCGCAGGTCGTCTTTTGCAATTTTCTGGCCGTTTGCCAGCAGTGTCTGGCCACCATCACCAACTTTTGTATATATTTTGGTCAAGCGCATCACTACTACCTATTGTCTTTCAGTGGTTTCAAATGAGCACCACTTTACTTTAAGGTGACATGATGTCCAGACTTAATTACAGTATATATCGATTCATCGAAATTTGGTGATGAGGCATAGTTGAAGCCTCAACTCATGAATGATCACCAGCGCCTTCACTGGCAGCAAACTCACGGTTCACTTGATCTCTCATTTTGTCGGAAGGATGAAATGTCACAACACGGCGGGCTGAAATTTCTATTTTTTCTCCCGTATGTGGATTGCGACCTGGACGTGAGCGTTTTTCTTTCACCGTCCATTTACCAAAACCAGAGATCTTGACGTCTTTGCCGTCTTCTAATCGAAGCTTGATTTCTTCGAGAATGATCTCCAGGATTTCCTTGGCTTCTTTGACAGGGTAGCCAACTTTATCCCTGATCATTTCAACCAAGACATCTTTGGTAAGAGTTGACATTTGTTTCCTCCTGAATTGGATCCTCTGAATTGCGCCAAACCTTGCTCAAGTACAAATAACTTACTTAAGTATATTAGCAGGTTTATCGGACTTGGAGAAGATAAGGGTATAAAATTTTTTGAAATTTTTTAGGTTCAGAATTTGTATTGGGGAAAATTTCGCCTCATCTTTTTCTCATGCGGATTTCGCCAAACACCATTAGCCATAGGGGGTAGGTCAAGGTTTTGGAAGCTTGACTTGACATATAGGGTCAATAAAATGAAATCTTGTACCTATTGTAATTAAAAAAATTTAATAAAATCAGGAGACAATGGATGATTGAAGTCTCTGGAGTCAGCAAGAGATTCGGCGATGTTGTGGCTTTGGATCAAGTCAGCTTTCGAGTCGAGAAAGGCCAAGTTGTCGGCTTCTTAGGGGCTAACGGTGCGGGTAAAACTACGACCATGGACATCATCTGTGGTTGCTTGGGGACTCAGGAAGGGTATGCAAAAATTGCTGGCTTTGATGTCTTTGAGCAACCGGTCGAAGTGAAAAAACGTATCGGCTACCTCCCAGATGAACCACCTATTCACGATGATATGAAAGTAGGGGAGTTCATTCGTTACGCCGCGAAGCTACGGCAAGTGCCAACACGTGAGGTAGATGCGCGCGTCCAGGAGGTCCTCGAAAGGCTGTCTTTGACGGAGATGAAAGAGCGTTTGATAGGTAATCTCTCCAAGGGATTTCGCCAGAGAGTTGGATTGGCGCAGGCTTTGGTTCACAAACCAGAGGTGTTGATCCTTGATGAACCAACTGAAGGATTGGATCCAAACCAAATTATTCAGATCCGAGAGTTGATCCGCTCGCTCAAGCAAGACCATACGATTTTGTTCAGTTCGCACATCTTATCCGAGGTCGAATCGATATGTGACGAGTTGATCATCATTCACAAAGGTAAAGTGATTGAGCAAGGAAATTACCAGCACCTCTTAGAGAAATCAGAAAAATCGCGAGAATATAAACTTGAAGTCAGAGAAGGCGCTGAAACTTTATTGACAAAGTTACAACAGATGCCTGGAGTCGAACAGCCTCAATTAGTGGGAGGAAACTTGCTCACCCTCAACACCGATGGCCAGCAGCAAGTGCTGGACGGCATCGTCAGAGCTGTATTGGATGGGGGGCATGGCATGCGGCAGCTTTCACCGCGATCAAAAACGCTGGAAGAAATTTTCATTCAACTGACGCACTGATTGGAGGCTTTTTATGGGTAGTGTACTAACGATCGCAAAGCGAGATTTTCTTGCCTACTATCACTCTTTAAAAGGCGGCATCGTCTTTTGGTTTTTTCTCATATTCATGGGTTTTTTCTTCTATTCTTTTGTCTATACCTTCCTGGAGTTGCAGCAACAGTCTATGTCCTTTGGGGGAGAGACTCCACGCTTGAGCCAGTTGGTGACAGCAGTATTTCAAAATCTGCACTTTATTCTGCTTCTTATCGTTCCGGCAATTACGATGGCTTCATTTTCTGAAGAGAGTCGGAATCATGTTGACCGCTTATTACGGACGGCTCCTGTCACGGTTACGCAAGTCGTTCTTGGTAAGTATCTAGCTTGTGTTGCTGTTCTAACTTTAGTTCTTGCCGCATCAAGTGTTTATCCGATTTATACGATCGTCTATGGTAACCCGGATGTTGGCCCTGTTGTGACGTCTTATTTGGGGATGTTTTTACTTTTATGCTCGCAAGTAGCCTTGGGAATCTGGGTCTCTTCGATGACATCAAATCAGTTTGTGGCGTTCTTATTCACCATGTTCGGCCTGTTTCTCTTACTAATCCTCAATTGGATTGCGCCAAACATCACAGCGACTGGTTGGATGGAGCAGCTTGTCAAATACCTTGCTTCCACATCACATTTGGATAACTTTTTTAAAGGACTCTTGACGGTTCAGGATGTGGTTTACTTTATTGCCTTTTCTGGCTTGTTTTTGTTTTTTACACAAATGTCCCTAGACTCAAAACGTTGGAGGTAAGCAGATATGAAGTCAAGTTTGATTGCCCTGCCGTTTTTGGCTCTTTTTCTCGGCGTGATTGGATTGGCAAGTTACTCTTCTCTGCCCACTGTGCGTTGGTTAGCATTTCTACTTTGGGGCTTGGGTGCAGCCTTACTTACCTCATGGGCAGTGATGGAGCGGCAGGGCCTGAAGGAGATTTTCTCGCGAAAGGGAGCTCGTTATGGTGCGAGCTCGGGTTTGAGCTTTGTTTTAGGTCTCTTGCTGATTGTCGGTATTGCGTTTTTGTCCACTCGGCCTCGATTTGACCTTTCATGGGATGTGACTGAGGATCGGCTAAACACTCTGTCAGATCAGAGTTTAAAGATTGTCGACAAAATGAAACAAGATAAAGTGGAGGTCGACGTCTTAGGATTTTTTGTTAATCCGGAAAAAAAACAGAGCTTTGCCGACTTGCTAGCATTATATCAACATGCTGGTGCACCGATTCAATTAAAATACATTGACCCCCAAGCTGAGCCCAATCTGGCAATTGCTGAAAATGTAACAACGGCGGATACCGTTATCGTAAAAAGCGGCTCGCAGGAATCCCGCCTGACCAATTTCACCGAAGAGAAAATGACGAATGCATTGCTCCGAGTCCTTAAAACGGAGAACAAAACACTGTATTTCACTTCGGGGCATGGCGAGCGGGATTTGAATAGTTCGGAAGCCGAAGGCTTTGGCATGGCCAAGGCGGAATTGGAATCGGAAAGATATGATATTGATACGATAACATTGTTAGAAAGCGAAGCCGTTCCGGAAAATGTCGATTTGTTGATTATTGCTGGGCCAAAATATGATTTTCGCCCCGAGGAAATCAATGTTTTGCGTCGCTATTTGGATGAGGCAAGGCCGTTGCTGGTTCTGGTCGATGCCCTGGTCCCACTACCTAACCTGAAAGCCCTACTTGAAGACTACGGCTTGAGTATCCAAAATGATATGGTGGCGATCAATCCTAATAACCCACTTTCAAGTCAACCTGATTGGCAATACAGTGCCCTGGCAACAGAGTTTGATGAATTTTCTCCTGTGACGCGAGACTTTGTGAGCCAAGGCAAGATTGCCTTGTTGATGCCCTTTAGCCGGTCGATCGATGTTGTTGAAGGCAACAAAAAAGGGTTGCGGCCGACAATTCTAGCCCGTGGCTCAGAAATGAATGTCACTTATTCAGAAGTGAGTCAGCCTGAAGACTTGAGAGAGTTGAGGCAGGACCAGGTTCTGCCGGGCGATGTCGGGCTTTTAGCCTATAGCGTCGGCCAGGTTGGTGGTAGTGAGCTGGCTAAGAAAAATAACTCGAACAACTCATCGAAAGAAACGGAACTTGATACCAAAAAAGGTACGGACGCTAAGGCGAATAAAGAGTTGCGACTTGTAGTATCCGGTTCATCACATTTTGCGAGCAACTACGGGGCTCAAAGGCCAGAGAACATGGACATGTTTCTCAATTTGACCAACTATCTGCTCCAGGACGAAGACTTTATTTCCATTCGACCTCGTGAAAGCAGTGAATCGCGACTGGACTTAGCGACATCATCGAGCCAATTTAATCTGCTATTCTTCTCTTTTATTTATCCCTTCTTTTTTCTTGGGTATGGAATCGTCCATTGGTTAAAGAGGAGAAGATCATGAAGGCTTATAAAACGCCACTCATCCTACTGAGTGTGATAGTGGTTTTAGGCTTGGTGGCTTACTGGGATGAATGGAAAACGAAAGAAGAGCAGAAAAACGAATCCCAGTTGAATCGACTTTTTAGTGGTGAAGTTGCACATGTCAATAAATTTGTAATTGAAAAAAATCTGCAGGATGAAGATGCATTAGTCATCGAAATGGAAAAAAGAGGGAATGACTGGTTCATCACGAGCCCAATCTCCAGTTTGGCAGATTCTTCCATGGTGCAAACTACCTTGCAGAGCTTGCTGAATTATCGTTACGAACGGAAATTGGAAGGCGATAGCTTTAATCTTGCAGATTTTGGCTTGGATTCTCCTCAATACCAGGTTCGTTTGGAATTTGACGAAGCGAAAAGTCAAGAGCTGGCAATTGGCAACAACTTACCGGTTGGTTACAGCACGTATGTCCAATTGGATGGCGCTCAACAAATTTTGATTGCAAGTCAATCCATCGCGACTAGTTTAAACAAGAGTCTTTATGATTTCCGTTCCAAAAAATTTCCCATTCCATCGCCAAGTCAATTGAAGATGGTGGAATATCAAAATCAGAAAGGCGAAAAAATTATCCTAAGCAAAGTCTCCGGCGAGTGGATGATGAATGAGCCCGACGAAATCAAGGCGGATCAAGATGAGGTTGAAGAATTGATACGCGAAGTCAGGCAAACGACGATTAAAGAGTTTTTGGACAATCCGTCGCCAGCGATTCAGAATGCTCTGTCTTTGGAAAATCGGGGCACTGAATTGCTTGGTAGTTTGCGGTTTACCGGAGATAGTGAAAGTCTGAATACAAGTTTATTGTTTTTAAAGAATGGTGATGATTTATATGCTCGCTGGGAAGGGCAGGGAAATCTGCATAGGGTTGAGCAGAAACTCGAAGGCTTGTTTCAAAAGTCGGTTTGGGATTTTCGTTATAAGGATGTGTTTTCCTTCGATTCAAACCAAGTGGAAAAACTTGTAATTGATGGAAAATCCTATGAAAAGCGTTCACACAATTGGTATCGAGAGGATGAGCCGGATTCTCCTAAGTATTATGATCATGTCCGACGCTTTTTGATCGACTTAGAATATGTCAAAGCAAAAGACCTACTCGATGCTGAGGCTTTCCAAAAGCGGAAACTTTCCGAGGCGGATCATCACATCATCATGCAATTACCTGAAAATGTGGAGGTAAAAGCACAGATTTGGCGTCTGGAAAAAGAAGAGGCCGTCATCATCAAGAAGTCAGACGATCCCACTTATTATTTAGTGGGCTCAGATATACTCGATGATGTGGCAGAAAAGTTAGAGCCAAATTCTACTGGTGAAGAAGGTTCTCAAGAGTCCTGATTGTTAGCTGGAGCAGTCTCAGGTAGGGTGACTTCGGGCTTCATCGCTCGACTCATCAAGTCCTGGACTGCTTGTTCCAAGCGTTTGCCACCGTAAAGAACTGCATAGACCTGATCGATAATCGGAGTATCAGTTCCCAGTTTCTGACTTAATTTATAACTAGCCTTTGCCGTATAAAAACCTTCGGCAACGGAACCGAGTCGGGCTAAAGCCTCTTCGACACTAGCGCCTTGCCCAAGGTGGTAGCCAAGAGAGAAATTACGACTCTTCGTCGAGGTACAAGTCAAAAAGAGATCACCAACTCCACCTAGACCGATAAAAGTCAAAGGGTTGGCTCCTAGAGCAACGCCGACACGAGTCATCTCGGCAAGTCCGCGTGTTAATAATGCCGCTTGAGCATTTTGTTGCAGACCAAGTCCATGACAGGCTCCAGCAGCAATGGCAATCACATTCTTCAAGGCTCCGGCAACTTCTAAGCCAATAGGATCATCAGACGTGTAAGCGCGAAAATAGTTCGTGTGAAATAGCTCTTGGGCCCCAATTGCAGCTGGTTTTGACCAACTGCCGACAGATACCGAGGTTGGTAATTGTCGAATGACTTCGATTGCAAAGCTTGGGCCAGATAAAATGACTGTTTGATTGGCGACAGCTTCGCCCAGGACATCACCGATGATCTGGATCGGTAGCATATAAGTTTTATCTTCGATGCCTTTCACCGAGCAAACGAGTAAAGGCAACTTCACAGGATAAGGCTTCAGCTTGCTTAGGATGCCTCGTAAATATTGTGTGGGTATCGCTAAAATAATTGAGTCAGCCTGGTGAATTAAATCATGACTTAAATCACATGTGGCAGTGACATTCGGTGACAGAGCCACATCGGAGAGATATCGGCAGTTGCGATGCTCTTCGTTAATACTGCGAATGACTTCCTCTGAGCGGCCCCATATCACAACTTTTTCTCCCTTGCTCGCTAGATGTTGCGCTAAGCAAGTTCCAAAATTACCTGCACCAAGAACCAAATTAAACTTAGATGGTATTTTTTTATTCATGTGTCGCCCGCAATTCTTGCAAAATTGTCTATTCGCTGAAGATCCCCCTGACTCTTGATTAAATTATGAGATCTCACTTGTCGATGGTCAAATTCCAAGCTTGGTCAGGCAGTACTCGAGCGTGAATAAATTTAGAAAAACATCGAACAATTGACCGGATTTTTTGATAGTGCCATACTGAGGATTTGCTTAACCCTCAGAATTGGAAAGTCATGTGTTTGAATCTAGCCTAACCCTTTTTGAGCTATGTCTCATCGTCAGTGGTTGCCTAGCATTCGTCGGCGCCTTACTTAGCAATTGGCGGCATCAAATGATTGCTCTATCCCTTTCAGTGTTTGTCATGATTGGGCTTGCCATTGATCAGTCATTTTCATTCTCACTGATTCAAGCCTTGCTTCCGGCGACTCTTTTGGGATTTTATCTATCTTTGTGGAATTGGCGGGTCAAATCTCGGCAATGGCATAAGCGATGGCTTAATCTTGGGATCAGCCTAGGTGTTCTGTCGCTGGTTTTATGGCACGCATGGCAATCTATGCCGCATTTTGAAAATCTTATCGGTGAAGCTCCACTGCTGCAAAACTTCGATCAAAATTCCTTGTCGAAAGAGGGCTTGTGGCTTTTTATCGCCTTTAATTTGATTGCCGGTCTTTTTTGGCTTATGAAGGGACGGATGTTTCGTGGAAGCTAGTATGAGCGTTTATTACAGCACCCTTATTCTATTTCTTGCTTGTTGGCTATTGGTCACAGATCGCCGACTGGTTGCTGTCATGTTTACTGGCCTTTTGGTAGCTCAAGCACTGCTTCCTTGGTTGAATGAACTCATGGTGAGAATGCAGTGGACAGGGCTTGAAATATTGCTGCTAGGTAGTTTGTTGTTTCATGGACTTGCCATTTTGAGAACACTCGTTCTGGCATTTCTTGCGAATAAGCGTACAACGACTGATGAGTTGCAGTTAATGCGAGGGTAAGAATGTCGGGTAGGGAAAAACCGGATAAATACCGCTGGCCTGATGTTGTTGCCGCAATAGTTGCGATGTATCACTCAGGCCAGCCAGTGCGCAGTTTCTATCTGGCGCTTTTTTTCATTGTCATCGTCATGATACTCCTCAGACACCACTAGGATATGCTTATGTTGGAACTTGAGCCCATGATACTGCTCTTGATCTATGGGGTAGTTTATTTTCTTCTCAGCAAAATTCCATTACTTGCCAATCGTATTACCCGAGTGCTCGCTGTTTTATTCTGGATGACGCTTGGTATCTATTGGGGGCTATTCTTAGGTGCTATGGACAGCCTCGCACCGGGCTTAGCGTTCATGTTTGGAGTTTTTCTGATTGCTCAGTTCCAGGGAGCGCATAAAACCTGGTTTCTACCGATGCAACAAGCTTTGCTTGTGCAGTTGACCATCGGTGCCCATATTATTGACTCCTTGGCATTTTGGCAACGATTTGAACTTTTTATCATTGCTATGGTTAGCTGGTATCTTTTGTTTGTGGCTTGGTCTCCTTTGCACTCATTAGATGGCAAGGGACGGCAAATGGAAGGGAGTTTTAAATCTCTCTTGAACATCATGATGGCCTTTATATTCCTATTATTAGGCCAAATTCTTCTGCAAACTTTTCGTACGGAACTTCTTGGTCCAATTTATCATAGCGGATTTGGCCTTATAGGAAGCGCTTTTTATTTATTAGGTTGGGCTTGGTTGATCGGTTTATGGCCTTTTCAGACTTGGTTGATCGATGAAGTTGAAAGCCAAATGAGTTCCACTTTATTTTTTTACTTTATAGGCAGAGCTGCAATCAGCTTTTGGCTACTCCGTATGTGGCTGACAAATTTTCCCGAAGTGACCTTGTTTCATGATCTATTGCTGGTGCTCTCGCTTGTGAGTCTTGGCTGGTCAGCGCTGTTAAGTTTGATGCAGGTTCATTTGCAACGCTTACTAGCATATACCGTGCAGGCCTTGTGGAGTCTTATCTTTCTATGGACAGCTTTGTTAGCGAAGGGTGTTGTCATTATTGATTGGTCACTCGTGGCGATCGCAGGATTCTTGGCATATGCGTGGCTCATTTATAGCTCATCAGCATTTTATAGGAAGCTTTGCCGTGTATTAGGTCATGATCCCATTATTTCTGATGGTTTGCGGGCAAGCCAGGCGATCACTCGCGCTTATCGCGCATTCTTTTTAGCTTTGGCAATGGTATGGGTGATCTGTCTGTTACTGGGAGTTAGCGCAATGGTTTCAGTATGGCCTTTGTCAATGTGGGCTGTCTTTGTTTCACTTGCCGTGATATTGCTGCTAGGCTTTTATGCACTCTGGCAAACTACTATAGTGCCATTTGGAAGAGCTAAATCCTTAAAATCTAAGGCTCAGTGAAGAGCTGCTGACCACTTTAGTCAGCAGCGCTCATCAATTTATTCCAATTCGACGAGTAAATCGCCCTCTTCAATGAAGTCATCACGGTTGACGAGGATGCGGCGCACTTTACCATCACTTTTTGCTGTGACGACATATTCCATTTTCATCGCTTCCGTGATCAACAAGGTATCACCTTTTTTGATGACATGGCCTTCCTGAACCCGAACTTCTAAGACTTTTCCAGGCATGGGGGCCGGGACATGTTTTAATGATAAGGGGTCAGCCTTTTCTCGGTTGACAGTGTTACTTTTTGCGGACTCGTCAATGACTTCCAGTGCACGAGGAAAACCGTTGAGTTGGAAGAAAATACGGCGTGTCCCAGTTTCATCCGGATCAGTAATTCCAGACATGCTGATTATTAGTGTTTTGCCAGCTTCCAGTTCAACTTCAATTTCCTGATTGGGCTTAATTCCATAAAAGAAAATATCAGTTGGTAGGCTTTGAACATTGCCATAGGTCTTAATGCTTTTATGAAATTCCATCCAAACCTTAGGGTAGAGTCGATAAGATAGGACCTGACGATCATCAGGGGTAAAGCCGATTATTTCTTCTAACTCTTTACGAGCCTTGCCAAGACCATCCTGATCGTCTACAGGTGGCTTTGAAGGGTTGGGAGCCTGCTCACCAAGCACGATATTGCGTACTTCTTCATTAAAGCCCCCATAGGGAATTCCCATATAACCTTTAAAGAAGCTGATGACCGAATCAGGATAGTCAAGGCTTGGTCTTTCCTGGAGAAAGCGCTCACCAGTTAATTTGTGCTTTTGCAAAAGCAAAGCCATATCGCCAACGACTTTGGATGATGGTGTGACTTTAACAATATCACCAAATAGTTCATTTACTTCTTTGTAACGCTGTGTCAGCTGGAAGAAATCTTTGGCACTTACGCCGACTCGCATTGCTTGATCAAAGAGATTGCTATATTGACCACCTGGAATTTCATGTTCATACACTTCTGTGGAGGTCGCTTGAATCCCTGGGTCGAAGGCATGATACAAGGGGCGAATATCCGCCCAATAGCGACTGGCTTCGTCCAAGGCTTTGAGAGAAACATCAGGACAGCGATCATCACCCTCAAGCGAGGCTACGATTGCATTGAGACTTGGCTGGGAAGTTAAGCCAGACATGGAGCTGACGGCTCCATCGACAATGTCACAACCAGCGTCCGCAGCAGCAAGCAAAGTCGCTTCAGATGAGCCGGAAGTCGCATGGGTATGCAAATGAATGGGTATGCTGAGGGAGTTTTTCAACTCAGTGATCAGTTTTGTCGCTGCGCGAGGGCGCAGAAGGCCAGCCATATCTTTGATACATAGAATATCGGCACCCATTTTTTCTAGTTGACTGGCAAGTTTGAGGTAATAGTTCAGGTCATATTTTTGACGCCCAGGATCGAGGATATTTCCTGTATAGCAAATGCAAGCCTCAGCGATAGCGCCATGTTTTTTGACATTTTCAATGGCTGTAACCATTTGCTCCGGATTGTTCAAACAATCAAATATACGGAACAGATCAAGGCCTGACTCAACTGTCAGACGAATAAACTCTTCGATAACCCACTTGGGATAATTCGTATATCCGACCGCGTTATCACCTCGAAGTAGCATTTGTAATAAGATATTGGGAATTTCTTCGCGTAGCCGTGAAAGGCGCTCCCATGGGTCTTCCTTGAGAAAGCGCATACAAGTATCAAAGGTGGCGCCACCCCAAACTTCTAAAGAGAACAGTTGTTCCAGTGCCATACTGTAGTAGTTGGTCGCTTGGAAAATATCATAGTTACGTAGTCGGGTTGCAAATAACGATTGATGGGCATCGCGCATGGTTGTGTCGGTGAGTAGCAGTTGGTTTTGCTCACGGATCCACTGGCAAAGCTGGGCGCTGCCGCCTTCGTCAAAGGCAGCCTTAGCTGTCATTTTCCCTTTAGGTCGTTCTTTCAGTTTAGGTAATTCATAAAACTCGGTTTTTTCAATACTGGTTTTGTCGGCCAGGCTATGAGGATTATTGACGGTGACTTCAGCAATGTAGCGTAAAAGCTTGGTGGCGCGGTCCCGTGGTTGGGGAAAGCTGAAAACCTCCGGATGATCATCAAGGAACCGGGTATCGATCGAAGCGTCAAAAAACTTTTTATGGGACAAAATATTGATAAGCAGCGGAATATTCTGTTTGACGCCACGGATACGGAACTCTTTCAATGCCCGAATCATTTTGCGAGCAGCTCCATAAAGGTCAAGACCGTGTGCGGTAACTTTTACCAACAGGGAGTCATAGTAAGGCGTCACCAGACCACCCGAAGTACCAAAACCTTCATCTAGGCGGATACCAAAACCCTGTGATGGTCGATAGGCGACGATGACTCCAGTATCAGGAGCGAAATTATTTTGTGGATTCTCAGTCGTGATCCGACATTGAATGGCCACACCTCGTGGCCTGATATCTTCCTGCTTTTCGATACCTATGGCAGGATGATCCATGCCTCGCCCGGCAGCGAGCATGATGGACATCTGCACAAGATCGATGCCAGTGATCATTTCCGTGACAGTGTGTTCCACCTGAATCCGTGGGTTGACTTCAAGGAAATAGGGACGCCCTTCCTGGTCGACAAGAAATTCAACGGTGCCAATTCCAATGTAGTTCACAACTTTGGCAATTTTTACGGCATAGTCAAAAAGTTGCTGGCGGGTTTCGGCGGAAATACCCAATGCCGGTGCAATTTCAACGACTTTTTGGTTTCGTCTTTGCACGGAGCAATCTCGCTCGTGCAGATGAACGATTCTTCCATAGGCGTCACCAGCAATTTGCACCTCAATGTGACGTGGTTTAACGATATGTTTTTCGATATAAATATCGGCTGCACCAAAGGAGCTTTTTGCCTCTGAACGGGCGCGGCTGAAAGCTTCCAGCAACTCTTCTTCGTTCTCAACTTTACGGATGCCTTTTCCGCCACCTCCAGAGAGGGCTTTGAGCGTCACCGGATAGCCGATGTTACGACAAATTATTTTAGCTTCTTCCAAGTCTTCAACGGGCTTTTCCGTGCCCGGTATCGAGGGGAGTGCAGCGTCTTTGGCGATTTTTTTAGCAGCCAATTTGTCGCCAAAGGACTTGAGAATATCAGAGTTCGGCCCGCAAAACATGATCCCCGCTTCTTCACAGGCCTTAGCAAACGCTGGATTCTCAGACAGAAATCCATAGCCTGGGTGGATGGCATCAATTTTCTTTTCGATGGCTAAGTCAACGATAGCCCGCCAATCCAAGTAGGCGCCGAGTGGATCGCCCTTTGTACCAACCTTGTAAGCTTCGTCAGCTTTGAAGCGATGGACGGAAAAGCGGTCTTCATAACTATAAATTGCGACGGTCTGCATGTTTAGCTCGGTAGCAGCGCGGAAAATTCGGATCGCAATTTCGCCTCGATTAGCAACCATAATGCGTTGATTCGATATAACTTTGCTCGTTCTTTCCATGACATCCCCTAAAGCCGGTGGTGACAGTGAGCCTTCTCCTTGCTGCTTACTTTGACTAGGTTGCACTTACTCCATTATGGTATGAATCTATGAGCAAGTTTGTTACCTAGAAACGGGCATGACCAAGGAAGCCTCTTCGCTGGATTGCAGTTGCGGATGACAGTTTTAACCGAAAATCAGATCCCTCACAAGTCAGCATGTCTGTAAGCTAAATGGCTCCTCACCAAAACGGAGCCTCACGGGGTATTTTGGATTATTTCGCAGGTTAGATGAGGAACAGCAAACATGGAAGATCTGCCGAAACAATTGATGCGGGAGCTTCTTGCCGGCGACCAAGGAAACCTTAGCTTGATGGTGACTGATCAAGGCATGCTGGAATACCTGATAAGTTCTTGGGCTCAGTTGATCGTAAATCGGCAGATGACCAAACCCATCCAGCAAATCTCCATTCTCGGGGAACCCTTTAAAGAAGTGAGTCAGCTAGAGATGCTTTTGGAGCGCAATATTGCTCGTGACTCGCTGCAGATTCACAGCCTGCCTGTGGTTTGTTATTGGGGAGCCAACCGTTATGGTAATCAATCTACTATACTGCATCAAAGGTTAAGAGCTCTATACGCCTTGCAGTTTACTCAGGAACCGGCCATCATTTTGAGCTCGCACCGCGCTATGGCTCAGACAATTTCTGATCCCCGCTGGGTCAACGAATTGATTCTACGGCTAAGATGCGGCGATGATCGCGATATGGATGAGGTTCGCGAAGCGTTAATTGATCTGGGGTATGTGGAAGCGGAGTTAAGTAGCGAGCCGGGATATTTTACCTTAAGAGGAGGGATCATTGACGTCTTTCCTGGGCAAGCAACGCATGTGATCCGCCTTGAGTTTTTCGGGGACACCATTCAATCCATCCGTTTTGTTGATCCCGATAGCCAGCGGTCCTTTTCCGAAGTTTCCGAAGTTGCGATCTATTTGGCGTTAGAAACACCGCCATGCCAATCTTTGCGTCGAGAAAATGTGCAGAAACTATATGAGTCTTTGATCGCCCAAGAAATTGATAGACATGAACGACAGGCGATAATCGATGCCTTTGAGAAAGGTTATATTTTTCCTGGCTATGGTATGATGAGTCCACTCTTCCGCCAAGGTAGCCGCACCAGTAGTTTGGAATTGCTCGATCAGCAGACCATCGTTGTGCTGATGAGTGCGAAAGAAAAAATCATCGAGGATTACCAGAGTTTCTTTGCAGAACAGCAGCAATTCTACGACGATGACCTCCAGGCCGGCAAAGCAAGTCTGGAGCCAAGCCAGCACTTATTCAGCCCCGAAGAGTTCCAGTCTTGGCTAGAAAAAATTCCCTATGTGATCGAATTAAAATCACAGGATGCGTCTTCAGCAAGGACGCTGCGAATCACCGGCCGAAGTCAGCTTGATGCGACGGATCGAGCGCTTTTAGCCAGTCAAAGCGGGGATGGGATCAGTAATTTTGCAGAGCTGGTCAAAAAGGGACGTTATGCCTGTGTCGCTATCGTTCATGAATTGGATCAAGCGCAAAGGCTCTGCCATCTGATCGAGCACCAAGGTTTGGTCACGAAAACTTATACCCAGCCTCTGATTCAACTGATCGATGCAGGTCTTGAAACAGATATTGTTCATGTTTGTCAAGGCTACCTATCCGAATGGCTGTTTCTCGAAGATCGGCAATTGTTGATCATGCCTGATTTTCTATTGTTTGGGGCTAGCGCTCCCCGCCGGCCCAGGATTCGATCTCAGCGCCAGCTCCAATCTCTTTTGAGCTCTTTTCGTGATCTGGCTGTTGGCTCACCGGTAGTCCACGTTGAGCATGGTATAGGAAGGTATCGTGGTATCCAGACTCTGGAACTTGCGGGCTTAAAGAATGATTTTTTGATTATCGAATATGCGGCCCAAGATAAGATTTATGTTCCCGTTGATCGACTTAACCTAGTGCAAAAATACTCGGCCGGCGATGATGCTGGGCAAGCTCCGCTCGATCGCCTAAAAAGCCAAGGCTGGGTCAAGCGCAAAGGGCGAGTTAAGAAGGCCATTCAGGATTTGGCGGACAAGCTGCTGCAGATACAAGCGCGTCGACGCCTTGTCAGTCGAGCTAAGTATAGTGAACCCACTGATCTATATTTTCAGTTTGAAGGAGATTTCCCTTTTGACGAGACGGAAGATCAGTTGCAAGCGATTGCCGAGGTTAATCAAGACTTTATGTGTCCAGAACCGATGGATCGTCTAGTGTGCGGCGATGTCGGCTTTGGTAAAACGGAAATCGCATTGCGTGCAGCTATGCGGGCTGTTCTGGAAGGTTTTCAGGTTATGATTCTGGCGCCGACAACTGTATTATCCTTTCAGCACTTTAAAACTTTTGAGCGGCGCTTTCAAAAATATGGTGTCGGTGTTGGCCTACTTAATCGCTTTGTTAGCTTGAAACAAGCCAAAGAAACAACTGAAAAATTTGCCAAGGGATCTCTTGATATTCTGATTGGCACACATCGAATTCTGTCAAAGGATGTCAAACCGAAAAATTTGGGTCTCATCGTCATTGATGAGGAGCAACGCTTTGGGGTGACGCATAAAGAAGCGATTAAGGATTTAAAGGCCGGCTGTGACGTTTTAACTCTTACAGCTACTCCTATTCCGCGCTCGCTACATATGGCGATGCTAGGTTTACGAGATATTTCCGTGATCATGACACCACCGGTGGAACGCTTATCGATCAAAACCTATGTTTCCAAATTTGATCCAGACTTGATTCGTCGTGGAGTAGAAAGAGAGCTCCTGCGGGGCGGACAAGTTTTCTTTGTCCACAATCGCGTCGAAGATATTTTGCAAATGCGCTCCTATCTGGGTGAGATTATGCCAGGTATTGATATCCGTATTGCTCATGGGCAGATGCGAGAGCATGAACTTGAGCGGGTGATGATCGACTTTATCGAGCAAAAATTTCCCTTTTTGTTGTGTACGACGATCATTGAATCAGGCCTTGATATTCCCAATGTTAATACCATTTTCGTGAATCGTGCAGAGCATTTTGGGTTGGCGCAGCTTTATCAAATGAGAGGGCGCGTTGGACGATCATCAAAACAGTCTTATGCTTATTTCTTAACACAAGTGGGTCAGTCTCTGCAGGTTGATGCGGAAAGGCGGTTAGAAATATTAGCCGCTCATCAGGATCTTGGTTCAGGATTTCAAATCGCCAACTATGACCTGGAAATGCGGGGAGCTGGGAATTTACTTGGTGGAGAACAATCAGGACATGTTGCTGATGTCGGTTTGGAGCTTTATACCAATCTACTACATGAGGAAATTCTGCGCTTGCGGCAAGGAGAAGAGGTTAAACCACAGCTTGATGTTGAAATCAAGTTGTCTGTTTCAGCTACTATTCCAGCCGATTACATCAGTTCAGAGAACCAGCGTTTGACAATCTATAAGTCTCTATTTTCTGCGGAAGGAATCGAAGAGGTTCAGCAACTTGCAAGGGATGTCCAGGATCGCTTCGGGAATATGCCAGAGCCTTGTATAAGGATTTTTAGAATTGCTGAAATCAAGATACTTCTGCGAGCTATTAAAGCCAGTTCTATCACTTATCTGGCTAAAGGAGTTTTTGAGATTAAATTTTATTCGTTAAGCGAAACCGAGATTGCTACAATAGCAGAGACAATACAGAAGCATCCTGATCAATATTCCCTAAAGTCTGACTTTAGTCTATTGATCCATGCCGATCCATTAGCTCCAGTTTTGGACCAAGAAAGCGAAACGCTTAATCAGTTGATCGCGCGCATTCAACCGTTGAGCTATCTGATGACGAAGGCAGATTGATGATCCAAAAATACCTCTACATCTCTTTGGCGATACTTTTTTTTGGTCTCGGAATGTACGGCTGGAAGATGACGAATACCAGTTTATATTATCCGGGTACCGTTGACGCCGAAGATTACTCTCAACTGCTTGATATTCATAATATTTTATTTGTTGGCAAAGAGACCATAACACAAGATGACATCGAGTGGGAATTTGATATGCATACGAGGGGCTTACTGGAAAATGAAGACCTCAATCATGTGCCTGAATCAGTTAATAATCATGATGTGATGCTCGGGGCACTCAAAGAGCGACTGATGGCAGATTTAATCGAACGTAAGTTGCTTTATCAATATATTAAAATGGACGCCAATTTCAATTTAACAGATCCATCCCTTTACACCGATTGCTTAAATCAATGGCAATCGACTTTAGAAGAAAGTGTCGAATGGTTTCAATCCCCTGAATCTCGCATGCGCTTGAAAAACCGTCTTTGTGAGCGATCCATCATCATGCATTATTTGGAAAATTTCATTTTTTCAAAGATTCGCGTCAAGGATCAGGAAGTTGAAGACTACTATAATGCCAATTCTTCAGAATTCGAAGAACCGGCAAAAGTCAAAATACGTCAAATAGTATTAGCTTCTGAGAGGGAAGCGCGACGCATCCGCTATCAGGTGACCGCAGGCAATTTTGAGGCCATGGCACGGGAACACTCCATTACTCCAGAGGCAGAAAACGGGGGGATCCTTGGACCATTTGCTCTTGGAGAGATGCCGCGGGTCTTTGATGTTGCTTTTACTATGCGAAAAGGAGAGATTAGAGGGATTTTGAAATCAACTTATGGGTTTCATATCATTCGCATAGAAGATAAAAAGCCTCGCAGCAAATTGACTCTAGAAGAAGCAAAACCCAGTATTATAGCTAAATTGACGCAAAAGAAGCAGGATGAGGAATATCAAAAATGGGTAGAAATGGCCTTAAACGAAATTCCGGTCAAATCACCGCGACCACATTGACGGTAATTTTGGCTGCAAGCTCTTTTGCCTGGGCCAGCTCTTTCGTCAGTGCAGCGACTCTTGTGGATCGGTTATTGGCTGAAGTGAACGGCGAAGCGATCTTACTAAGTGAAATTCAAGACAAAGTGGAAAAAGGCCCGCTGATTGCCGTGTCGCCGTATCCGATGAATGACGATGCTAGTCAATTTGATCTTGCAATGCACGATGCCATCAACTTTAAGCTTATTATGCAACGCTCAGAAGAGCTTGGCATTGGGGTCGACGACGATCGCTTAAACGAAGAGATTGAACGCTTTCTGGCTAGGCGCGAGCTAAGTCGGCCACAACTCATGGATGCTCTCGCCCAACAGGGTATGACCTACGAACAGTATCGCGAAGATTTTCGTAGCCAAATGGTTCTAAACCAATTCCAAGGGCGGGAAATTCTTCCTTCCGTCAAGGTAACCGATAAAGACGTTGAGATTTATTATCTCAATCAGGTTGGCAACTCGTCAGAAAATGTGCGACTTGTTTTACGTCAACTTTTAATTCAGATCGATCAAGCAGCTTCAGAATCAGTAAAGAAAGGCAAGTTGGCCTTAGTTGATCGCATTCAGCAGGAGCTTGCTGATGGCATGGAATTCGATAAGGCGGCCCGAGTTTACTCCGATCATAAGTCTTCGCGAGAAAATGGGGGCTTAATGGCACCTTTAAATTTAAAAGACATGGCGCCGAACTTTCGCCAAGCAATTTCCGGCTTAAGTGAGGGTGAGTTTAGTCAAGCAGTTGAGACCCCGATGGGATACTTTTTCTTTTATCTGGAAAAGAAAGAGTTTGCAGCTAACGAGGAATTCCAGCGCTTAAGACCTCAGCTTGAAGCTCAATTGCGACAAGAAGAAGTCGTTCGACAGACGATTCAGTGGTTGGAAGACCAAAGGCGCCGATCAGATATTCGAATTATTAAATCGTGAATGTGTGTAACTGAAGAAAGAATGGGGTGGCTAGTGGGGATTGAACCCACGAATGTCGGAATCACAATCCGATGCGTTAACCACTTCGCCATAGCCACCATAAGAAGTGAATGGCAAGTCTACTGAAAAAGAAAGTTCTGTCAACTAATATCATCAATGCGGTTCGCATTTTGACTCTTAAAGAATATAGAGTTCGCCTTTTTCATTTATGGTAAAACGAATCAGTTGTTCATGCCCCCATTGTTTCTGGTCCTCAGAAATAGTGATGTACAGGTCAAAATCGCTTCCTGCCTTCAATGCTTTTGGAAACACAGTAAGATTGCTATAGTTTGGGGCACTACCTAAGAAAAGTCGTATGGGGGAATTGGCTTCTTTATTCTCATCTAGTGGGATAGGAATCACCGTTTCGCCAAGGTTGAACCTGCCTATATTGACAGAACCACCCTGTTCAAGGCGTAAGTAAACATACATCGTTTGTGTCGCAGCTTGGGTCTTTTGTGAATGTAGCGTCAGATCCATCGTAAAAAGCTCGTTTGCACCCTTGCTTAATTTCATATGTGCGCCCAATAGACGAGGGGCTAAGCTTTCCTCTCGCTGCGAGGTGGGCGAAAAGGCAGCCAGTTTCTCTTTGACATATTGATAGGTTTTGGCGGGCGGCATGGGTGGTCCGGCCTCAATTGTAATTTGGTCTATAAGAGAAAACTCTCTTTTAATTTGTTTAATGTCGCTCGAGTCATGGCGGTTGGACTGGGCTTGTGCAGTGAACTCTGCGCGTCGCGGTAAGGGCTCGATACCAGAAAGGTAGACCAGGCTGCGGATTAACTCGGCTGGATAAGGGCTTTGCAATATAGTCTCAAATGCTTCTGTAAAATCTTCTGGCTTGGCAGCTGCTTGAAGCTGGGTAATGCCCGCAATTAATCGATCCTCTTCCACACTGTAATCAACTGCAGGTATATATAAATTAAAAAGCTTTAAGGGAAATAGAAACCAAGATCCAACTTTCTTAAGCCAGTGTATAGTTGGCTTGTGTCCGGCTTCAGCTGCGGCATCAAATTTTTCTTTGGAGAAGCCGGCGCGGATGGCTTGTCGAATGCGTGGTATACTGCTTTCTTTAATCTTCATTAAAGCTTGATAGGGAAAGTATATGTTTGCCTTAGCATAGATTCTTCCTAAATGTACGGGCGTAGGTTCAATAATGCGATGACGATCCATTGGATCAAGTAACGCATGGTCACGATAGAATTGTTCAACCTCATCTTGGGCAAGTATTGGCAGATCAGGCACTGAGCTGGTAAGAGGGAGAAACGTTGTGTAGCGAATAAGGTTTAAAATGCTATGGTAGTCTTTCGTGTCAAGGAAACGATCTTGTATCCCAAGAGAGAAAGATAGCGCAAATGGTGTGGGATCTTCCGGATCAAATAGGTAAATCGTCTTTTTGTCATCGGAGTGTGCCTTTAAAACTTTGATCACAAGTTGAGAGTCAAAGCTTACCCTTTCGGCTCCTACCAATACGTTCCAATCGCTTTCTTGGATAGCTTGTTCAACCTCCAAATAATAATGATTACTGGTATCTTCTTGTATTGTAACAACGGAACGACTTAGGTTTTGCCGACGATCCGAATGCTGGACATAGATACTTCGTGTTGTCTTTTGGTAGGAATCAAAAGATTTTGTCGTGCGGTCAAAGTATTTGATTACGCCACTATTTTGGGGATTTTTTGCAGATTTTGCAGCTGGAATTAAGTTTCCTTTTAAGGCCTCTTTGAAGTCTTCGCGGGCATCAGTTATACGTAAATCAAAACTGAATAGCTCATCAAAACGTTTCACATTTGCGCGGGATATCAAGTAATCGATAGGAAAGACTGGAGCGCGCACACCTTCCCACATCGGGATTAGTTGGGAGAATATCTTGAAATTATTTCTTAAGTTGGTTTCAAATTTGTGGCCAAGATCTCTCTGATCAGTGACTGCCAGCCAAACGACGTGCTCAGTTTTTTTTAAGACATGAAGCCGATGAATGCCAGTTTTAAAAACTCCATAGGGCATTCTAAACTGGAGATCATTTAGGCGCAATTCGTGTCGGATGCGATCTAATTCTGGTTCAAGCGCATCCATAGAAATCGATATTCCACCTGAAATGCCGATGCTACGGATGCTTCCAACAGGCATTTTTTCAACGTCTTCCGCGTTTTCTGGGAAAAGAAAAGGGGTTTTTAGATAAGTAATAGGATCATAAAGCTCAAGGGGGTTGAATGAAGGTGGCAGGATACGCGTTAATAAAGGAAGGATGCCAAACCAATTTTGTAAGGCCAGTTGCCAAAAAGGTGTGGAGGATATTTCGGCTGCTCTTGCAGCATCACTGCGGTGCGTGACGTTGATAACATCGACTCCGGTTTCAGCTCCAAGTTGTATGGGAATATTTTCAAAATGACCCAATCCTCGACTGTAGCGGGGGCCAAGCCGAAATTGATCAACGACAATATAGGTGCCAAAAGCTGTTTCATGTAAATTTCGTTCATATTGGGTGACTAAGCTAAAATTGTCGCCAAATGGAAGAGGAAATTGTTGATCCATTAAATTGTAAAATATTGACTCCATTAATGAATCCACAGATTGATTGAGGGTTCTGGCGCCTGTCACTAATCCCGAAGCCAGTGCAGGGTTATCGATATAGCTCGATATGCTATCTTCTCGATTAAAGCGGTAATTATCTTCAAAGGGAACATAGATAGCGTCAGGCTCGTTTGAAGCATTTACTTGGGTTGGAATAGTGCTGATAAAAATAAAGGCGATGATCAAGCCAACTATTTTCATGTAGAGACTATTTGGATGGCATCTCATATATGAACTTTGAATCCACCGCCCAATATCCATTGTGAGGAGACTCCTTGTTGTGTCATTCCTTGATAAGCTGTTTCTAAATTAAGAATCGCGTGTTTGAAAAGCAAATACTCGTAGCCGAGGGTAAGCATCCACATATAGTCACGCTCACTTTCGTACTCGAAATACCAGCGTCTTTGCTTCTGCCAAAGGCTGCGATAGTTTAACCGGAATATTTGCGAAAAATTTTCATCCGGATCATCTAGCGGTATTTTTCTTACCCATTCAAAGCTGGTCTGTCCCTCGCGTGAGTGGTTGAAACTGGCAAAGCCAAAGCTTTGGAACAGTTTTTCTTCTCTGGCATAAGATAATGCTAACTTGGTCCCGCTTAATGCTGGCAAGTCTTTGCTGAGCCGAAAACTCCAAGTGCTTTTTTGTGATTTAAGATCGTGCAATTCTGCATTCTGGCTCCTAGTATGACCCAATCCTACTTCCAGGACGGTACGGTCATGGCGAATCCATGTAATTCGCCCGCCTGCCATTCTCTGATGCCAATAATGATCTGTTTTTAATGTTCTTATGGTTTCACTCACTAAACGCGCGTCTAGACCAAAGGGAAGGTCGATCAGACCAAATGATCCATGCCAGTCTTGTAGGATGGGGTTGCCTATTTGTAAAAATGCTGCCGCCCAATAGTCCCTGTGCAAAGGCCTTTTTTCCCGGATATCTGACCAGTCTTGTATGTGGAAGTAGCGGGCATGAATAGCAAGAATTTTGTTGAGATGAAGGCCCGTATAGACTTGGGTTGTCGTCGACAAGTCATTGGTGGCAGACTGCCAGCGATACTTTGCTACGGGCTCTTGAAAACGGTGAAGTAATGTTGATTCAGACTGTAATTGGACACATGCTGCCGGCCAAATGGATATTTCCCCCAGGGGAGTTGAATAAACCTTACAGTCCCCCGTGTACCATCTTTGAACTGATGAGCAGAAAGCCTGAGAAGCTTGAAGAATGATCAGGGCGATGCATATTCGCATTAATTGGCGAACGATCACAAATTCCTCAGAAGAGCAGGGGGAAAGGATTCTTTCTACAAAAGTGTGCCTTGATTCCCTTCGCAGCGCAACCCATTTAGATTCAGTTTATTTAAGACAACTGATCAGGGCTTTGTAAGCTTCGACATCAATTTTGTGGCCGACAAGCTTATGTTTGATAAAGTCAAGAGCCTCGTAGCGGGAACGTTTTTGCTGATAGGAGCGAGATGAGGTAAGGGCATCGAAAATATCTGCTAATGTCGCAATCTGCACTTCAGGAAGCAGGTCACCCTTGTCAATACCGTGCGGATATCCGCTCCCATCGAGCTTTTCATGATGGTGTAAGATAATCTCTTGAGGAACAAATGAGAGGATCGACTCTTTTAAATTGCTGTGACCAAAGATGGGATGGGAGCGCATTTTTTGCCATTCTTGTTCTGTTAATGCGCCAGTTTTGTTAACGATTTCCTTGCCAACTTCGCGTTTGCCAATGTCATGAAAAATACCACCTAAAGCTATTTCATGAATTCTTTGTTCGTCATTTAAGCCCATTTCGATGGCGATAGCGACTGCATAAGTCGAAACCCGGATGCTGTGATAGTAAGTATAGTAATCATGATCTGCTAGGCCTGTTAGTTCTTTGATACAGGTCCTGTCTTCAGCGACACAATTCTCGATGGCATGAGCGACTTCCTTCGCCTTACTGACACAAGAAGCTGTAATTTCACCTTGATACAGGCATTTAGTAAACTGGCAACCAACATCCTCAATCGAGCGAATCCGTTCTTTAGGTGGTAAGTTTAGTTCGACTTCTGGGATCTGAATCACCTGCCGGTACATTTCGGCGAGTCTTAAGTCATCGTTTCTAATAAGAAAATTATCGTATCCTAGGCGTAGCAGGTCATTGAGTTCTTCTTTCAGCCAACGATAGCCTTGACCCGCGTACAATATGACATGGTCTTGCAGTTTGAGAAAAACATCGAAGTCAGTAACACTGTTATCCTTGACAGTTTCCAGGGAAAAAAGAGTATACTGGCTGGCATTCGAGTTAAAAGGGTCAAACATTTCACGAACCTCATATCACTAGCTATGAACAGATTCGGCTCGTTTTTCCCATTCTTTAACTGGAAACATGGATTTTAACGAGTAAGCGATTTTTCTGGAAATATATTGCCTAATTGGCATGTTTAATTCTCGCAGATTTTGTCTTGACAGGTTGGAATCCATATTCTAAAACACGCGCTCCACGAACAGGTATGCCTGCTGACTGCAAGCCTATGCCTTCGCCATCCGGAATGACTGCATAGTCCTTGCCACATGCGACCTGTTTAGTGTTCGTTCAACCCAAGTTGAACCGTAAAGGTTAAAAAATTATGAGCAGCCAAAACATTCGAATCCGTCTGAAGGGGTATGACCACAGATTGCTAGACCAGTCTGCGGTAGAGATTGTAGAGCGTGCTAAAAGAACAGGAGCTAGGATCGCAGGTCCTATTCCTCTGCCGACAGCAATCAATCGGTACACGGTACTACGTAGCCCACACGTCAACAAAAAGTCTCGTGAACAGTTTGAGATCAGAACCCATAAAAGGGTGCTGGACATCATGGATGCCAAGGCACAGACCATCGACGCTTTGATGAAGCTCGATCTTGCCGCTGGCGTAGACGTTGAAATCAAGCTTTACTAGGGTGCGTCAGTTAACGATCAACTGCCGATATTGGCAAAAACTAGCAAGCAGGTAAAACGACAGTCATGACAATGCAAGGATTGATCGCAAAAAAAGTTGGAATGACTCGGGTGCTGGACGAAGCGGGCCAAATGATTCCTGTGACCCTTCTCAAAATTGAAGATCAGAAGGTCACAAAAATTCTGACACCTGATCGAGATGGCTATCATGGAATCCAAGTCGGCTACTTTGCAAAACCCGAGCATCGCGTAAACAAGCCCGATATCGCTCGTCTTCGCAAAGTGAGTGTCGATGAAAACTATACGCGCTTCAAAGAGTTCCGTTTTGAAGCGCCGGTTGACGGCTTAGAGTTAGGTGCAGCACTCAACGTTGCTACACTTACAGAAGTTGGTGCTGTTGACGTGACTGGCTTGACCAAAGGTCATGGCTTTGAAGGTGCTATCACCAGATGGGGTCATAAAACAGGTCGTAGAACCCACGGTTCGCACTTTCACCGACGTCCCGGTTCACTCGGTCAGCGTACTACTCCAGGTAGGGTTTTCAAAAACAAAGGCATGCCTGGACACATGGGTAACGCGCAGAGAACTGTGCAAAATCTTAAAGTTATTGATATTGATCTGGAAGCGAATGTGATTGCTTTGAAGGGTTCTGTGCCGGGTCATCGCAATGGCTTTGTCGTGGTTCAACCATCGGTTAAGGCCAAAGAAGGCAAATAAGAAGCTCTTGAGGAGATTTTGTGATGCAAGTTGCAGTCAAAGATATCACTGGAAAAGAACTGAAGAAAATTGATCTTCCAGAGTCAATATATGGTCTCGAAGTCAACGATCATGTTTTGCACCAGGTGATCAAGGCATACCAAGCGAATCGGCGTCAAGGTACGCACGCGACCAAGACAAGAGCCTTCGTTCGTGGTGGTGGACGGAAGCCGTTCCGCCAAAAGGGAACTGGTAACGCTCGGCAAGGGTCTACCCGCGCACCCAACTATCCAGGTGGTGCAGTTTCTCATGGCCCACAGCCAAGAGATTACACGCAGAAAATCAACAAGCAGGCGCGGCGCCTCGCTCTGAAAGTGGCTCTGTCAGACAAAGTTCGTCATGGTAAGTTCGTTGTCGTGAATGATTTTGCGGTTTCTGGCTACAGCACGAAATATCTTGCTGGTGCACTTGCAGCACTCGGTGCCGATCGCGCACTCGTCACTGACCAAAGAGATGACGATCTCCTTTTTAAGTCGACTCGTAACCTGCGTTATGCAACTGCGAAATCAACTCTAGAACTTAACGCAGAAGATGTTCTTCGTTACGAGGCATTTGTGATCAGTGAAAAAGCATTAGAAGCCCTGAATAACAGGCTTGGGGGAGGCGTTGATGCATCCGTATAGTGTAATCATCAGACCTGTACTATCTGAAAAAAGCAACGATTTGCGTGAAGTTCATGGCAAATATGCTTTCATCATCCATCGTCAGGCGACGAAGCAAGATGTAAAAAAAGCTGTTAAGGCGATGTGGGACGTTGAAGTTAAAGAAGTGAAGACCCTGGTTCAGCGCGGCAAAATCAAGCGACGCGGTTCTAACCTGAGTAAGCCAGTGAAAACTAAGAAAGCTTTCGTCACGTTGGTAGAAGGCGCTAAGCTTCCGCTATTTGAAGATCAGTAAGAAAGGGCTTGATTGATATGGCAACTAAACAGTACAAACCGACTTCCCCGGCGAGACGTGGCGCATCTGTCGTATCATACAAGGAACTCGACAAAGTAGAGCCATTTGGCCCGCTTATAGTCGCGACGCGGAAGAAAGCCGGTAGAAATAACACTGGTCGCATCACGGTGCGGCACAAAGGTGGTGGGCATCGTCGCCACTATCGGATCATCGACTTCAAACGTGACAAGCGCGAGATCTCAGGTCGAGTGGAATACATCGAGTACGATCCGAACAGAACAGCATTTATTGCTAGGATCTTGTACAAAGATGGTGAGCGTCGTTACATCTTGGCTCCGAACGGTCTCAAGAAAGGTGACGAAGTCCTTGCAGCGAACTCTGTAGATGTTAAGGCTGGCAACGCCATGCCATTGAAGAATATTCCTTTCGGTACTGAAATTCATAACATCGAGATGAAGGTCGGAAAAGGCGGTCAGATTGCACGAAGCGCTGGTTCTTCCGCTCAGCTTGTTGGTCGAGTTGATGGATATGCTCAGGTGAAGCTGCCTAGTGGTGAATTACGGCGAGTCCGTGAAGAATGTTATGCGACTATCGGTACGGTTGGGAACTCTGATCACTCTAACATCACTTATGGTAAAGCTGGTCGTAAACGCTGGTTAGGTGTCCGACCAACAGTTCGTGGTGTTGCGATGAACCCGGTTGATCACCCTCATGGTGGTGGTGAAGGACGGACATCTGGTGGTCGTCACCCTGTGTCTCCATGGGCTGTGCCAACTAAAGGTCACAAAACACGGAAAAACAAGCGTACAAATAAAGACATTATCCGACGACGGAAATCTAAGAAATAATGGCGGGAGGAACTCTCAGTGGCTCGTTCGATTAAAAAAGGTCCTTTTGTCGATGACTACCTGTTTAAAAAAGCAGATCAGGCCGCCAACGATAAGAAGCCCATTAAAACATGGAGTCGGCGATCGACAATCGTACCAGAGTTTGTAGGTCTGAATTTCTTGGTACATAACGGCAAAAAATTCGTACCAGTATTCGTTTCAGAAAACATGGTCGGCCACAAGCTCGGTGAGTTTGCTCCAACAAGGACATATCACGGGCATGCTGGCGACAAAAAAGGCAAGAAATAACAGGGAGCACTGTCTTGGAACAGCAATTTAAAGCAGTTTTAAGAAATACAAGGATTTCGGCCCGGAAGGCTCGCCTGGTGGTCGATATGGTCAGAGGCAAACCAGTGTCTGTGGCATTGGACACCTTAAAGCTGACTAACAAAAAAGCGGCCCCCATGGTACACAAGCTGATTCAATCAGCCATGGCAAACGCAACAAATGCCGCTACCGTCGATGTCGATCGATTGATCGTCTCGGAGGTTTTTGTCGACGAGGGAGCGACATTAAAGCGCTTCCTACCGCGAGCGCAGGGGCGAGCAACTCCTATTCGCAAGCGATCTTCTCATATTACGGTTAAGCTCGCAGAGCTATAAACAAAGAGGGTAGTTTCGTGGGACAGAAAGTAAATCCGATTGGTTTCAGGACAGGCGTTACCAGGCCGTGGGCCTCCCGATGGTATGCAAAGCACGACTACGCTAAGTTCTTGCAAGAAGATATGCGGATTCGTGCCTACATTTTGAAAAAGTATGAAAGTGCAGGCGTTTCTCGTGTAGAGATCGAGCGAGCAGCGGCCAACATGCGAGTCAACATCTACTCCAGCCGACCCGGTATCATTATCGGTAAAAAAGGTGCCGGTGCAGAAAGTCTCAAAGAAGAGTTGGTTCGCTTGTGCAAGATCACTTCTGGTGATCCAAGCGTTAATGTTTATGAAGTTCAAAAGCCAGATACCGATGCGAACTTAGTTGCGCAAAGCATCAAGCAACAACTTCAACGCCGAGTATCTTTCCGTCGAGCCATGAAAAAATCCATTGGCGCTGCGATCAAAGCTGGAGCCAAAGGTATTAAAGTCGGTTGTTCAGGTCGCCTTGGTGGAGCTGACATGTCAAGGGTTGAGCGCTACCGAGAGGGTCGTGTGCCATTGCACACGCTGCGTGCCGACATTGATTATGGAACTGCCGAAGCGATGACAACTTACGGGATCATCGGAATCAAGGTATGGATTTTCAAAGGAGATATTCTTCAAGACTAAACAATATGTTAGTTGACTGAAGATATTGATAAAGGAAAGAACTGATGCTATCGCCAAAAAAATTGAAGTTTCGCAAGCAGTCCAAAGGCAGAATCAAGGGCGAGGCAAGTCGCGGCGTACATCTGGCTTTTGGCGACTACGGATTGCAAGCTATCGAAAGTGGTAAAATCACTGCGCGCCAAATTGAAGCTGCTCGTATTGCCATGACTCGGCATATCAAAAGGGGCGGTAAGGTTTGGATCAAAATTTTCCCTGATAAGCCTGTATCCAAAAAGCCTCTTGAGGTTCGTATGGGTAAAGGTAAGGGATCGGTTGACCACTATGTCGCTTATATCAAGCCAGGCCGAGTCCTCTATGAAATGGATGGTGTTGCGCCAGAAGTAGCTACAGAGGCTTTAAAGCTAGCGGCAGCAAAATTGCCGATTCGAACTAAGTTACTCATGAAGGCGGAGGATCCTTGGTCATAATGGATTACTTAAGCATAAAATCTGATGAATTACGTGGTGTTGACGCTAACGAGCTGAAATCAGCCGAGCGCGAAGTGCGAAAGCAACTTGCCGAATTGCGCATGGATGTATATACAGCTTCTGCTGTCAACAGTGGTAAGTCCCGCAGGCTGAAGAAAACTTTGGCTCGGATATTGACTGTGAAAAATCAGGGAACAAAGGCCCAGCAGGCTAACTGACAATAGATGCCTTAGCGATAACGGTTAGGATGTAAAGTCTATGAGCGATAACAAAGATAACGTCAAGAAGTCCAAGCCGATTCTAGGTGTTGTGACCAGTGACAAAATGAATAAGTCAAGGGTTGCCACTGTTGAAAGGTTTGTGAAGCATACTCGCTATCACAAATACATTAAGCGGCGCACGAAAATCATGTTTCATGATGAGCAAAATTCGACCAAGGTAGGTGACGCAGTACTTTTAATGCCCTCTCGGCCCTACAGTGCGAGGAAGAAATTTGATCTCCTCCGTGTCGTGCAGCCGGCTGGCGAAGTCTAAACACAGAATACGGTAGAGGTCTAAGAGCCATGATTCAGATGGAATCAGTACTACAAAGTGGTGACAACTCCGGGGCGAAAGTATTGAAGTGCTTTAAAGTCCTTGGGGGAAGTAAGAAACGCTTCGCGACCGTCGGTGATACCATCGTTGTGTCAGTCAAGGAAGCGATGCCAAATAGCAAAGTAAAAAAAGGCAGTGTTCATAAAGCTGTTATCGTACGAACTAAAAAAGAAATCTTGAGACCAGATGGTTCGACGATTCGTTTCGATGAAAACGCAGCGGTTTTAATAAAAGGCAAAGACAGTGATCCAGTCGGTACTCGTATCTTTGGACCAGTTGCCCGTGAGGTGAGAAACAAAGGTTTCGTGCGTATCGCCTCCCTTGCGCCAGAAGTCCTGTAGAAGAGTCGCGAGTCAACATTCATTTAAGAGATAAGGTGAACAGAGATGGGTTACGCCCCTAGGCTTCAAGAGCAATACCACGGATTCAAACAAACTCTTCAAACCGAATTGGGACTGAAGAATCCGAACGAAGTGCCGCGCATTGAAAAAATTGTCGTGAACGTTGGACAGGGAGATGCCGTTCAGAACATCAAGATCCTCGAAGGTGCTGTCCGGGATCTTGAAACGATCACTGGCCAAAAGCCTGTCATGACCAGAGCTCGAAAAAGCATCGCCGGTTTCAAATTGCGTGAAGGGATGCCTATCGGTTGTAGCGTAACTCTGCGACGGCAGCACATGTATGAATTCCTCGATCGCTTGGTAAACGTGGCTATCCCGCGAATTCGCGACTTTCGAGGCTTCTCACCAAAAGCATTTGACGGCAGGGGAAATTACACGCTCGGTGTGAAAGAGCAGATTATTTTTCCCGAGATCGATTACGATAAAGTGGATCGGATTCGCGGCTTAGGAATCACGATCGTGACCAGCGCTAAGAATGATATCGAAGCTAAAGCGCTGTTGGATAAATTTAATTTCCCATTCCGTAAAAACTAAATCAGGTGATTCTCAGGAGCAATAATGGCTAGAAAAGCACTCGTAGAAAAGCAAAAGAAGACGCCGAAATTTTCGACGCGAGCGTACTCACGCTGTAATCGCTGTGGGCGTCCTAAGGCGGTCTACCGCAAGTTCGGTATCTGTCGAATTTGTTTGAGAGACCTAGCTTCCCAAGGAATGCTCGCGGGAGTCACCAAGGCTTCTTGGTAGAAAAGCTTCGTTAACTGGAGAGCAAATAAATGAACGTTACTGATCCAATTGCAGATTTGTTAACCCGAGTTCGTAATGCACAAAAAGCCGGTCTAGATGTGATCGTCGTGCCTGCATCGAAGATGAAAATCTCGATCGCCCATATCTTACGCGAAGAAGGGTTCATTAAGAATTACAAGTGTGTTCGGGACGACAAGCAAGGGATCTTGAAAATCGCCCTTGCTTACGACGAAGACCGCAAAGGTGCAATTCGTGAGATCACCAGGGTCAGTAAGCCGTCACGACGACATTTCGTTGGCGCTAAGGACTTGCCTTACGTGAAAAGCGGATATGGCATTGCGATTTTATCGACCTCGAGAGGCATCATGACTGATCGGGAAGCCCGTAAGCAGCATGTTGGCGGCGAGCACGTCTGCTCAGTATTTTAATGAGGATATTTCAAGATGTCACGTATCGGTAAGAACCCAATTCAGATTCCAAGTGGCGTAGATGTCAAGATCGAAGGGAACCACGTTAAGGTCAAAGGACCAAAAGGTTCACTGTCTCGCGACATCCATCCAACAATGGCAATCAAAATTGAAGGCTCAGTGATGACTGTGTCGCCAACGGTCGACAACAGTGAAAATAAAAAGTTCCACGGTTTAAGCCGCACTTTGTTGGCGAACATGGTAGAAGGTTGCTCAAAAGGTTTTGAGAAGCGCCTGACACTCGTCGGTGTTGGCTACCGTGCTGCAAAGCAAGGTCAGGGCATTAACTTCTCCTTGGGCTATAGCCATCCTATCTTCTTCGAAGCGGCAGCCGGAGTTGAGCTTAACGTTGACAAACAGACAACTGTGATTGTTAACGGCGCATCAAAAGAGGATGTTGGCGAAACAGCGGCCAAAATTCGTGCCCTGAGGCCACCTGAACCATATCATGGCAAAGGTGTGCGATACGAAAACGAGCGCATTGCGACAAAAGTTGGTAAGTCGGCTGGTAAGAAATAAGTAGACTTAGCTTGACGAATTAAGGAAATAGTCATGTCGAAATTAAACGAAAAAGAAGCTTTACGACAAAAGCGAAAAAAACGTATTCGAAAGAAAATTGAGGGTTCTGCTGCACGACCTCGCCTGTCGATCTTTCGCTCGGCACGACATGTCTATGCGCAAGTGATCGATGATCTTTCAGGCAAAACACTCGCATCAGTCAATAGTTACAATAAAGGCCAAGCAGGAAGAGCAGGTATCGACACTTGCACTGAGCTAGGTAAGAAGCTTGCCGAGTCCTGCAAGTCCAAGAATATCATTCAGGTCGTTTTTGATAAAAACGGTTATGCTTATCACGGACGTGTCAAGGCCTTCGCCGATGGTGCGCGTGAAGGTGGGCTGCAATTTTAAGGATAGCCAGAAAGCTTGGAGGCGTAAGTGGCAAAAGAGTTAAAAGATAAAAGAGACGAGGCGTTTCAAGACCGAGTCATTAACATCGCGCGCGTCGCGAAGGTCGTCAAAGGTGGTCGTCGCTTCAGCTTTAGCGCCTTAGTTGTGGTCGGTGATAGCAAGAGCAAGATCGGTATCGGTCTGGGTAAAGCAAACGAAGTACCTGATGCTATCCGCAAGGGATCAGAACAAGCGAAGAAAGCTTTGATCACAGTTCGCAAGAACGGCGGGACAATCCCCTTTGAAGTGGTTGGTCGTTATGGCTCTGCTAGAGTTTTAATGTATCCAGCAAAAAAAGGTAAAGGTATCATCGCCGGTGGTCCGGTTCGTATGATCGCCGAACTTGCCGGTCTAGAAGATATCGTATGTAAAGTTCATGGCACGCGAAATCATCAAAATGTTGTTCGCGCTGTTATGGATGGCTTGCTGCAGCTTGAAAATCTTGAAGAGTATGCAGAACGTCGCGGTAAATCACCCGAAGATGTCTATCAGGCTCGCTCAGGAAGCTAAGCAGCATCACGGCCCGCTTCTATGTTAGAAACGGATGGAGAACAATAAGATGTCAAAGATAGTCGTTCGACAAACAAAAGGTATGGCCGGTGTCAGTCGTGACCTGCGCAAAGTAGTACATGGCCTGGGTCTACGTAAGATTGGTCAAGAAAAGGTTCATAAAGACAATAACTGCATTCGCGGGATGATCAACAAAGTACGACATTTGGTTGAGTACAAGTTGGTTTCTGAATAAACAAGGTAGGTCACGAGATGAAGACTCTAGGAAACTTAACGCCGGCAAAAGGATCTAACCGTAACAAGAAACGTCTCGGTCGAGGTCCTGGTAGCGGTTTGGGTAAAACTGCCGGTAAAGGTCATAAAGGCCAGAAAGCCCGTAAGGGTGGTAAGGTTCGACCTGGATTTGAGGGTGGTCAGACTCCTCTTTACAGACGACTACCAAAGCGCGGATTTAAAAACCCTTTCCGTGTGGAATATAATCCAATAAACTTAGACGCACTCAATCGGTTTGAGGCGGGTACTCGAGTGACACCAGAACTTCTGGCGCAGGCGGGTCTCCTATCGAAGCCAACTAGCCCCGTCAAACTGTTAGGTCGTGGCTCGTTGGAAAAAGCTATTACAGTAGTGGTTCATAAAACTAGTGCCTCCGCGAAAGCAGCAGTCGAGAAGGTCGGTGGTCAAGTCGAGGAGATTTAAGCGTGGGACAGCGGATTTCATCTCTACCTGAGGTGACGATCAATCATCTTCAGAAGAAGATACTGTTTACTCTCGGGTTCCTTGCGATTTATCGCATTGGGGTGCACGTGCCTATCCCAGGAGTTGATGCCGCGAGACTCAGTGAGTTTTTCAGCAGCCAAGGCGCAAACCTATTTGGCATGTTTAACATGTTTTCCGGCGGCGCTTTGGAGCGATTCAGTATTTTCGCCCTTGGGGTGATGCCTTACATTTCCGCGTCCATTATTGCCCAGCTTCTCACAGTTGTGGTACCTCACTTGGAGGCCCTGTCGAAAGAGGGGGAAGCTGGCCGTAAAAAGATTACTCAGTACACACGTTATGGAACGATCATCCTGGCATTGGTCCAAGGTTTCTTCATTGCGAATGCCTTAGCAAGTGCGGACTATGGTGGGGGATCACTCGTCTTGGATGGTGGTTATGGCTGGCTCATTATGACTGCCCTATCACTTACGGCTGGAACAGCCTTTGTTATGTGGCTCGGTGAGCAGATCACAGAGCGCGGGGTGGGTAACGGTATTTCTTTGATTATCTTCTCGGGCATCGTTGCTGGCTTGCCGTCCGTAATTACCAATACATATAGTAGTTACAACTCAGCCGAAATGGGCATGCCGCAGATTCTGCTCTTGGTTGTGATCGTTGTCTTGATCACCGCTGGTGTTGTGTTCATGGAGCAAGGTGCACGCCAGGTTCCGATTCAGTATGCAAAACGACAAGTTGGCCGCAGGGTATACGGTGGACAAACCTCACACTTGCCAATTCGTGTTAATACCGCCGGTGTCATACCACCGATTTTTGCTTCGTCTTTGTTGCAGATTCCAGTGACAGGAGCGCAACTATTTGAAGGCGGCTCATTCGCAAACACAATGAATACTCTATTTATTCCGGGTGGCTGGCTATATAACGTAGTTTATTTGGCATTGATAATCTTCTTTGCATTCTTTTATACATCTATCCAGTTCAAACCCGATGATATTGCAGAAAATCTAAAGAAGCACGGTGGCTTTATTCCAGGGATTCGTCCGGGAGCTCGAACCTCGGAGTTTTTAGAGAAAGTGATCAATCGCCTGACGTTGACAGGTGCGATTTATTTGGCGGCGATCTGTTTGGTGCCGACAGTAATTATGGATCGATTTAACGTCCAGTTTTACTTCGGTGGAACAAGCCTTTTGATCATCGTCGGAGTCGCGTTGGAGACATTTAGGCAGATCGATGCTCACCGGCAGTCATTGCGCTATGAAGCGTTTATGAAGCAAGGAAGCATTCGAAGTCGAGGTGGACGTAAATGATCTTTGTTTTGATGGGAGCGCCTGGAGCAGGTAAGGGCACTCAAGCCGATATGTTGGTTGAAGATGAAGGCTATGTCAAAATCTCAACCGGCGATGCTTTGCGAAGACAAATCCAATTAGGTACCGATATTGGAAAGAAAGCTAGTGGATACATGTCAGCAGGTGAACTCGTCCCAGACGAAATCTTGTTGGAGATCCTCAAAGCTGAGTTACTTGATAAAAAAGATAAGGTCGTTCTTTTAGATGGCTACCCACGAAATGTGGCGCAAGCTCAGACCTTACAGGAAGTTTCAAAGACAAAGCCCATTAAAGGGGCTATTCATATTGATGTTGAAACAGCGCAACTAGTGGAACGTTTGAGCGGGCGTAGAACTTGTTCGAATTGTGGTGCTAGTTACCATGTTGCATACAGCCCACCTACTAAGGATGGTGTATGCGACCGTTGTTCTGGTCAGCTGGTTCAACGACCAGATGATCAAGAAGATAAAGTTAAAGTCCGTCTTCAGGTTTATGAAGAAAATACCAAGCCAGTCCTGGACTTTTACAAGAATTTGGGAATATATCGTCATGTTGATGGTTCTGGTGCACCAACTGAGGTGAACAAGAGAGTTCGCCAGGCAGTTGGTGAATTTCTAGGCTAAATTCTGGCGGATATTCCGGCCACGGGGACGATTCTGAGTTGCTGTCTCTAGCTAGATATTGTAGAGTCTCGCTTCTCTGAAGCCGTCGATTGAGGCTGGTTGTTTGAAAACCTTAAAGATAACAGAGCAGTAGATCATGTCCAAAGAAGAAGTTATCGAAGTCGAAGGTGTTGTCAAAGAACCGCTTCCCAATGCCATGTTTAAAGTCGAATTGGAAAATGGGCACGAAGTTTTGGCGCATATCAGCGGGAAGATGAGGATGCACTTTATACGCATTCTCCCAGGTGACAAAGTCAAACTTGAAATATCGCCTTATGATCTTGGGCGTGGGCGAATCGTTTACAGATCCAAGTAGTCGATTAGAGAAATTTGAGGAACGTCATGAAAGTTCGAGCCAGCGTAAAGCCTATTTGTGAAAAATGTAAAGTGATACGACGTCGCGGAGTACTGCGAGTCATATGCGAAGTCAAGAAACATAAGCAGAGACAAGGCTAAGTCAGTTTAGGAGTCATATATGGCGCGTATCGCAGGTGTCGATTTGCCGGGTAATAAACGAGTTGATATTGCTCTAACGAGCATTTACGGAATCGGCCGTAAGACGGCAGCTGATATTGTGGAAAAATCCGGAATTGAAGCTAGTCGTAAAGCTGGTGATCTGAGTGGTGACGAAGTCAACAACCTTCGTAAATTGATCGAAACAGAAGGTGTCATCGTAGAAGGTGACCTCCGACGGGAGGTTTCTTTGAACATCAAACGTTTGGTCGATCTAGGAAATTATCGTGGCTTGCGCCATCGTAAAGGTCTTCCAGTTCGTGGACAAAGAACCAAAACAAACTCCCGAACCCGTAAAGGTCCACGTAAGACCATCGCTAATAAGAAGAAATAACTCGCTTTGCTGAGATGAAAGGTTAGATACCGATGGCTAAGGCTTCGACTGGTAAAAAGAAAAAAACGAAAAAGAATGTACCGATGGGTGTTGCTCACATTCAGGCAACTTTCAACAACACCATCGTGACAATCTCTGACTTGAATGGTGAAGTGGTTTCTTGGTCAACAGCTGGAGCAAAGGGTTTCAAAGGCTCGCGTAAGAGCACTCCTTTTGCAGCACAAGTTGCCGCTGAGGAAGCTGCAAAAAAGGCGATGGATGCTGGAATGCGCTCGATTTCCGTATTGGTTAAAGGTCCAGGTTCTGGGCGAGAGAGTGCAGTCAGAGCACTTGCTGCTGCCGGCTTGAAGATTAACTTGCTGAAAGATATCACACCTGTTCCGCATAACGGCTGCAGACCGCCTAAGAGGCGTAGAGTGTAGTTTGGCTCGTTCGTGGATCTTAAGTTTGACAGGCCTAGTATTCTTAAGGCTAGACTGTCATGCTGATGCTGGTATGATAGGAAATTATTCAGTAATCTTCGGGACCGCCTGTCCAGAAAAAGCCAGTGCCCATGCGCATCGTTTTGATAAGTATGGGTTCAACGAAGCCTAGACGGAGAAGCATTCATGCATCGCAATTGGCAAGACTTAATCACTCCCAATAACGTCGAGATTGTGACTTTAACAGACACATACGGTAAGTTTATTGCTAAGCCTTTAGAGCGTGGCTATGGTATCACCCTAGGGAACTCATTGCGACGTGTTCTGCTTTCGAGTATTAACGGCGCAGCTATTGTTGCCGTAAGAATCGTTGGTGTCGATCACGAACTCAGTACAATTCAGGGTGTCAAAGAAGACGTCACTGATGTGATATTGAACCTCAAGCAGGTCAACATCCGGTATCTTGGCGAACAAGACGCACGGATTACTCTGAAGTCGAATGGTCCGGGTGTATTAAAAGCTTCCGACATTCAGGCAAGTAGCGACGTCGAGATTTTGAACCCTGAGCAGCATATTGCAACTGTTGGTGAAGATGGTTCCATCGATATGGAAATGATAGTAAGACATGGTCGTGGCTATGTTTCAGCTGATCAGAACCGAACAGACGATATTCCAGAAGGTTATATCGTTACCGATTCGATTTTTGCTCCAGTCCGCCGGGTAGCTTATAACGTTGCGAATGCTCGTGTCGGTCAGATGACTGACTATGATAAATTGACATTTGAAGTTTGGACAAACGCAGCAGTACGTCCTGATGATGCCCTTGCTTATGCGGCGAAGATTTTGAAAGAGCAGCTGACGATCTTCATCAACTTTGACGAAACGGAAGAAGTCGACGCAAGGCCGCAGGAGGATGAGCAAGATAGCAGACCACAATTGAACGAAAATCTGTTCAAAACCGTGGACTCGTTAGAGCTTAGCGTCCGCGCAGCGAACTGCTTAGAGAATGCAAATATTAAGTATATTGGTGAGTTAGTGACAAAGTCTGAAGCAGAAATGTTGAAGACGAAGAACTTTGGTCGTAAGTCACTAAATGAGATTAAGGATATCTTGGCCGAAATGGGTTTGTCTTTAGGAATGAAAATCGACGGATTTGACCCAAATGTTTTGCGCCAGCGAGAAACCGAAACGAATTAGAAAATTTAAACATTTGGTTTGAAAGACAGAGAGGCGATCCACCATGCGACATAAACATGGCTATCGAAAGTTAGGTAAAGAGAGTTCACATCGGAGATCGATGTTAAGAAACATGGCAACATCTCTGATTAACCACGAGAGCATCACAACGACTTTGCCAAGAGCAAAAGAATTGCGCGGTGTCGTCGAGAAAATGGTTACTCTCGGTAAAAAGGGATCGCTGCATCATCGTCGACAAGCGCTAAGCTATCTCTATGACAAAGACGCAGTATACAAAGTTTTCGATAATCTGGCAGATCGTTTTAAAGATCGTCCAGGCGGATATTTGAGAATTTTACGCCGGGGTGTTCGCTTCGGTGATGGTGCGAAACTCGCGACTATTGAATTCGTAGATTATGAGCCGAAGGCTAAAGAAAGCGTTCAGAAAGAAGCTTAATCATAGTCAGGGTCCATCCGGAAATACCTTAGGCAGGGCGCGAGCCGAAAAGAGACCGGAGCGTATTTCGATACATGAGAATTTATTTTCAGCGATAAAGTGCAGAATAAGGAATGCCCAGATGGACCTTGGTTAGTCACTTTCGATAGAGAGCGTAATAAATATTCGAAAAATCCCGCTAGTTTCAGACGAGCGGGATTTTTTTATGGGACGATTTAGCTTACGCTATAGGTAGTAAGTTCTCCTTTGGTATTGATATTGAGGGCAGCTATGGCAATCAGGTCATCCATTCCATCCTTTTTACTGATATTCATAAGCTTGACACTTGTTTCTTGTGATAAAGGATACAAATTACGGAGGAATCTGGATTATTTAAGTTTCCAGATGGTCGGAGGCACTGTCTTTGAAAAACCCAATTCAGTTACTACAAAAGAGCTGCATTTTGATACTGGCCGTATGATCGGTCGAGAAGTGGTAATCGAAGGAAAAATTGTCGATTTAGGTAAATTTGACACATATCTTGTCTTGTCTGATGGTGTGGGGCGAATGTTGATCGTCTTAACTCATATTGAAGAAGCTGGTGATATATTAACCCGGAGCAAAAATCGGCAGCTGAAGGTTTTAGGGACTGTCGAACGAGGTAAGAAAGGTTTACCTTATATCTTGGCGAAAAGTATAAAACTCGTTAAGAAGAGCAAGCAAAGTTGAAGGCATGACATTATTTCTATATGTCTTGAGAGATTTTTTTAAGTATGTATTTGGTACTTTAGCCCTTGTTGTGTTCCTATTTGTGTTGTTTGACTTTATTCATAAAACAACACGTTATATACCACGCTACAATCCTGAAACAGCATTACTGATTAAATATTATGTTTATCAACTGCCAAATTTGATCTTACAAGCTTTGCCAATTGCCTCCTTGTTAGCTTCTGTCGTATGTATGGTGCTGCTTAGTCGGACAAATGAAGTTACAGCAATGCGTGCTGCAGGTATGGGGCCTTTAAGAATCGGTGCTCCCATTGCTGTTGGTGGATTAACCCTCTGTTTCATTTCAATCGTATTAGGCGAATGGATACTGCCAAAGTCGGCGAGCCGCATGCATTATGTGCAAGAGGTTGAAATCGAAAAAGGCTCGGACGATCAGTTAGCTGAAGGTGCCCGCTGGGTACGCTCCGCCAGCAATCTCTATCATTTCAAGGAATTTGACCCGCTTGCAAATCGACTGACTCAAGTAAGAATGATTGAAGTCGGTCCAAGTTTTCGCCCAAAAAGAATCATTGATGCTCCTTCAGCTTCCTATCAGGATGAATCAGGAGAGTGGATCTTGGGCGAAGCGCGAATTACTTATTTTTGGCCAAATGGTACCGTATCTTATACTGAGAAGAAGTCGGACCTCGTCATCGATATTCCGGCCGAACCTCAAAAATTAAAAAGGGATCGGAGGCTGCCAAACGAATTATCGTTGAATGAGTTACAGGAGATCATAGGCCGTGGGGCAGCATCTGGAGCAGATATACTTTCCTATAAGGTAGATATGCAAGTAAAGCTAGCCTTTCACTTTGCTTCCTTTGTGGTGAGTTTGATCGGGTTAAAGTTCGGCTATAAGTCAGAACGAAGCATGGAAACAGCAAAAGGCATTCTTTTAGCTATTGCAATTGGTGTAAGCTATTGGTTCATCCTTAACTCCGGTCGAGCACTGAGTAAACGAGGAAGTCTTCCACCGTGGGTTGGGGCTTGGTCGGCGAACGTCATAATCTTCGTTATTTCGTGGATAAGTATCGTGCGAGCGAAAAAAAGCTGAAAAGGAAACGCTTGTTACGTTTCCTAATTCAATCAGTATGTGGCCAGATCACCTGAGAAATCAGCTGATCAACGCCATAAAAGTCTTTCGCAATGAACCTATTTGATGCAGCTTCGCTAAGACCATTGCGATCAAGTAGTATGGTATTCATCCCAGCTTGTTCTGCAGCAGCCAGTTCTTCTTCGATATCTGACAAAAAGATAACCTGCTTCGGATCACTTACCTGAAGGTTTAGAGCAATATTCTTATATGATTTGGTCTCGCGCTTATGACCGATGGCCGTATCAAAATATGCGGCAAACAAACTTGTAAGATCACCAGCGCTACTGTGGCTAAACAGCAATTTTTGCGCTTGAACCGAACCGGATGAATATACGCCGAGGTGATAACCACTCTCTCGCCACTTTTCGAGCATAGGTCGGACATCGTCGTAAACATGACCTTGAAAATCACCGTCCATATAACCTGATTTCCAAATATGTCCCTGTATCAGCTTAAGCCCCGGATGTTTACGGTCTTCGCGTATCCAGGTTTCTAGGGCCTTGATACAATCCTTAAGTTCTGGTGAGGAAATCTTCGATTCTTCATTTAAGGTTTTTTCTACCAGTTCTAAAGCGCTCTGAATCTCTGGCTGTGATTTATGGTGGCGAGTAACAAACTCAGCGATTCGCTCCAAAGAATAGGGAAAAAGAGTAGTGTGCACAAAATCAATATCAGTTGTTGTGCCTTCGATGTCAGTTAATATGTAGTAATTCATAGAAAGTCTCACGAATACTTAGGATTATAATTTTCATCGATACCTGAGCCGGTATAGCGAGCGACCCATCCTTCCGGGTTGGTGAATATTCTTATCGCTTTCACATATGGAGTTGGGCCAAGATCAAACCAATGCTTGGTATTTGCAGGTACACTAATGAGATCGCCAGCAGTGCACAAAATACAGAGCACTTCGCCATCGACGTTAAACCAAAACAGGCCCTGTCCTTCGATAAAAAATCGAATTTCATCTTCAGAGTGAGTGTGCTCAGAGAGAAATTTTTGGCGAATTTCATGAATGCCTTGAGTTTCTGGGTTTACCGAAATGACATCGGCTGACTGATAACCGCCGGCTTTCATAAAGGGCTCTAGTCTTGAGCTATATGCAGTGAGAATTTCGTCTTGGCTTGCATCAGCAGAAACAGCTTGGTCTGCCGCCCAACGATCCAAGTAAATTCCCCGCTTCTTTAACTCTGTTTGAATTTTGGAAAAATCGGTGAAGGTTTGTTTTTGATCAGGAATTGACATTTGGGTCATGGACTCGACTCCATATTATCTGGTTTATTTTGTCGCACCTGCCTGCCATCACCACTTTTCCGTCAAGGGTTTAGACTCTGAGTCGGGGGATGGGCCGGATTGTGTTTATAACTATCTGAAACAACGTTGTTTTTCCGCGAATCGCTCCAATATTGGACATTGCGGCCAATTTTACGAACGGAAACAATATCGTCATTGATTAATTTTTTCAAAATTCTTTTTGTCGTAGCTGATGAAATTCCAAGTTGGTCTGTGATTTGTGACGAAGAAAGCGGATTTTTCTTAATTAAGATCAACACTTGTTGATCGAGTGGCAGCTCTTCCTTGGGGAGGGGAAGAGGTGATTGATGGATGGAGATGGCTTCTACATTCAAACGGACAACTTCGTCATGAAGAATTAAAGGTGCGATCGAGTATGGGAAGAGTGTCCTTAAACGCATTAAGGTATTTCGTATTTTTTGCTGCCAGCCTTGTAGGCTTAATGGCTGATTCCAAACCTGCTTTTGTAATTCCTCAGGTTCGGCAGTCATGTTTGGTTGGTGAATTAAATAGTCCATGAGCTTTGCCAGCATAGGAGTGCTGTGCAGCGAAACCTGATAATGACCGCTGACGAGGTAGTGGTCGGGATTTAGCTTTTCAAGACTAGGGCGGAAATAAATTCGAGTCGCTCGGGTTACGAACTGTGACTTCCAATTAGCGTGAAATTTCGTGGCATGCCCTTCACAAGTTGCCAACCAGATTTTAACGACTTCCTGATAGCTGAAGGGTATGGCAGTGCAACGCAAACCATTTTGTAAGATTCGAATGCAATCTTCGAACGCTCCCTGTCGGTAAGCGAGGCTGGCCTGGGCGATATAAACATGGATTTGCAATCGATTTAAATCAGTGTTTTCGGCCGCATGCTCTAACTTCTGCATATAATCTTGCAGAGTATCATCCAGAAGGTTTCGTGCTAAGCGCGTCTGTATTAAATTCACTAAGCTGCGATTAGCAAAGTAGAGGGAATGTTTGCTACTGGCTTCATCATGGCAATGGAGCGCAAGTTTTTCTGCTTCTTGATAATTTCCACTCGTTATAAGAAGGTCTGATTTTGCAATCAAAAATTCCATCCAAGCATAGGTATTCTCTTTCAGTCGAGGTGCGATCTTCGGCTGGACGGACTGCAGGGCTTGATTCAATAAGGCAGATTGGGTGTAATACCGGCTTAGGGTTGATAGTTGTTCGAGAGTATAGACACCTTGCGATTGCAAGGGTTTGACTGCTTTCTGCAACAAGTCCTGAGAAAATTCGATGCGGCCCAGTTGCCAATTAATTTCTGATTCAAGAGTGATATATCGCGCTTTAAACCGTTCTGATTCGTCTTGCTTCGCAAGCTCGAGCGTCTTGTTGCCATGGTGAAAAGCCAGGCGATATTGCCCTTTTTTTAGATGCGAAAGTGTCAGCATGGAGAGGATGTGTAACCGTCGAAAGCTTTGATCTGCTTGTGGGATTGCTGCCAAAGCGCGACGGAAAAATTTTGCTGCTTGAGTGAAGTTGCCAAGTTGATATTCATGTGTCCCATAAAATGCGAAACAGTGTGAGAGAGGGCCTCGTAAATCATGTTCTACGGCAATTTGATGGCACTTTTCGACATAACGGAATGCAAGTTCCTGCTGTTTCACACCACTGTTATGTAAACAAGCAGCCGCGTTGAACAACCCCTTTGCGGCAGACTCCCAATACTTGACTTGATGAAAAATCTCGAAAGATTGGTGAAAAAGTGTTGCTGCTTCGTTGTAATTGCCCAGAAAAAAGTGAGCGCGCGCCATATTAGTTAAGATTTCGCCTTTTAAAGGTTCATCCAATACGGTCTGATGAATGAGGTCTGTCAGTTTCGAAAGCAGGCGTAAGGCCATAATCTGCCTTCCTTCTTCAACGTAAGTTTTACAGATAATCATCTGAATCTGTATTTCTTCGGAAGGCATGATTGATTTCAGACGCATTGCTCGATTTGCAACTTTTCTGGCAGTGGCTGGTTGCCCACTTTCCAAGTAGATTTCAGCGGATCTGATCGCCAATAATGGATAAGGAATCTTATCTGTAAATTGTGCAATCTTAACTCCGAGATCTAAATCCCAACTGGCAATACATCCTGCTAATAGCGCCACCCAAAGATCGGGATGATAATTGAGACTCTGTTGATCACGACTGAGACATTTAAAAACTTCGCTAATAGGCTTGGATTGATTGGTCTGCATGAGCAAGTTGCCATGGGTCACAAGAAATTGACTCCATGCTTCTTTGGTATGACAGGAGCGAGCCTGTTTGACGATAAAGTCCCAGTCCATGAAAAAACTCAATCATTTTTAAAGCATCTGATCGCATCGATGCACGCGTCGGTCACAACTGCGTCGAGTTCCAGAAGGTATTCATCATTTTTTATGTTGCCTTATTCCCACATTTCCATTTTTTCCGAATACCGTATCTATCATTAAGAGTAGGAGCGGTGGGCAAACAGTAAGATTTTTCTGGTACAGGAAAAGACCGATGGCAATTAACCTAATATAAAGAAAAATTTGACATTAAAGAAACAGTTGTTTTAAAAATAGTGCGAATACTTGCGAATCTCAAGCACTACAAGCTTTCCTCCAAGGAAAACTCGCTCTCGGGTTGAATTCTTTCAATTCCGGCGGTCAAGTTCGCAATGCTAATCATTAGCGGACGATGGTGCTAGTGTATAAACAAGTTCTCCAAAATTAACAAATTGCAATCAGACGGAAGTGGAGACGCGATATGAAGTGCATGACATGGGAATGGTTAAAACGACTGGTAATCATGTCGTTAGGTATCGCTTTAAACGCGACAAGTTATGCTGGAGACTTTGAAGTTCGCAGTGCAACGCTGTGGGAAAAAGATACTAGATTTGTATACTTCCCTGGAATTCGGGCAGTGTTATCTGATCATGAGGATGGGAATCGCTATAATTACCGATTGGAATTTTATCTTCAGCAACCAGTCGATGCTTATGACTTGATCTTTCGCACACGTGGACCTTGGTCCTATCAAAAAAATATGTTCCGTGGGGACTATCTGCAGGAAGTGGATCGTTTTTGCGCTCAAGATCCGTTCTATGACACGCGCGGTGAGCTGATTGGTTATCCTTGTTCCATTGATTTTGCGATATTTGGCCAGATACTAAGTGGCGCCATTAGTATCTCGGTCGGAAGGATCTTTGGAAATGAAGTTGTGTATCATCCGAACTTATATTTCACACTGGTAATTCCTGACGGGGAACAAACCATATTGAGCTACGATGGCGAATTTGAACTGGAAACCCAAAATGTTCGCAATCCGGCTCATCTTTCGGAAGAGATTCGGCAACAAGTCCAGGAAAACCTGGTGCAAATTAGCTTGGAAGGCAACTTTTCATTAGGTAGTGGATTTTTTGTAAAACCAAACGACTCTTTTTTTAAGAGTCTGGGCTATGAGTCGCCAAATGCCGATGAATTGGTAATTTTGACTGCGGCTCATTTATTTCCAGCAGATTTTAGCTATCGGGAAGATCGATATTTAGATGTAAATGTCACAAAACGAGACTATGACATCCGTGTCGGTGGACGATTAATTGAAGATGCCGCATCGCTTATCTTTCGAGACTTATCTCTTGATCTGGCTATGCTGAAGGTAAAACCGAAGAAGCTGAAAGACGTCTTAGACTCTGTCGGGCTGACAAGTCCGATGCTTGCTGGGCTTCCAATTGGCAATCAACTCGACAATCATTGCCAGGGAAATTGTAATGCAGTTGAAGTTGTTGGTTACCCTGTTTCGCGCCGGGGATCAATCTACCAAGTTCAGGCACAAATATTAGACAATGTCCATCCTACTGATGATACTTCAAATTTTGGCAGGCTCTTAAAATTCAAAGTGATGCCTATCGAGCGACAGGCGGGTCCATTTGCGGAAGCAGGGATGTCCGGAGGAGCCGTCGTGAATCATCGAGGTGAAGTCATGGGGCTCATCATTGAAAAGCCTGTGCGTGAAGAAGCTCTGATTGCTCTTGATCTGACGACCCTTGCAAGTTTACCGCGCTCAGCACCTTCAGAGCACTGTCGCTTTGCATTCAATCCATTTGATCGCTTCTTTGAACTCGTGAATCAAGCCAAAGATTGTCAATATGGGAATTTTGGTTCGGCTGTTATCAGTGGTCATGAGTTACATGGCTATTGGGTCTTACAGGAAGTATTTGCCGTTGGAAATGTTGAACAGGAAAAGGCGGGTCATAGTCTGACCTCAGGGCATCAGTTTGTAAATGGCCATGGAATTATTAACGGCCATGGAATTATTAAGCCCGCTCCTAGCGAGGAAAGCATGCCGATTTTAGCAATCAATGCAGATAACGTTGATGAAGTCAATCGCACGCTTATGAAAGATGGTTATCGATTTAACCCTGACTCGTTTCGCCCTTTAACGGTGCGGGGGGTGCGGTTGATCGAAGTTCCGTCGGCATTTGATGAGAAACTGAGTGAAAACGAGCCACTGGTTGTCGGCTACCGGAATCATCCTGAAGAAAGTTTTCAGCCGGTCTATTCCATGAGAGATTTTGTGCTGTGGTTGCACCGCTACGCGGATGATCCGGACTTTGCGCAGTTGCTGGATTTACGGAAGTAACCAGTTGATTAAGCAGAGATATTGTGATTGAGCTGGCGTTTTAATTCGAGAATCAAGCTGCTGATAGCAGCAATTATAGCGGGATGAGCGAAGCGGCTATTGGCGCCGGTCAATATGTAGATACATCGCTCTAAAGTTGAAGTATTGAAGCTTGGGGTTTCATGCATACGCACGGCAACTCCAGGCTCAGGCATTGACTCCAAGGTGCGCCATCGTTCGTTTTCATAGCGCAGCTCGTGGTAGATTTGATTTTGACGAATCGTCATCATCATATCGAGCAATTTTGCATCATGTGGACTAAGCCTAAAGAGTAAGTCCACGGGCCCATCTCCGCGCAGCATATGCCAATCTTTTCCCTGATATTGTTCCTTACGCCACTGCTCGGCGATAGGTTGCAAGGTATAACCAAGGCGTAAATCTTCCAGAATTGGCCTGAGAAATTCTAAGCAAGCAATATCGTCATGAATAAATGCATAGCCAATATGGCTTGATGATTTGTGGATCGGCATGAGGATAGTTCGGCAGCTGCGCGTTAAAGCTTTGATTTCCAAAGAGATGGCTGAGGTTTGCAGCCAATATTGAGGTCGGTCTCTGTTTGCAATTGCGACTCCACCATAACTTATATCTTGAATCGGGATTGGTGCGGAGTTGGGATCAAGAAGGTAAAATATATCAAGGCTTGCTAGTGTGTAGCGCGGATGTAAGCGTAGATCCGCTTTATTGATCGCCGCGTTGCCGCTTGCTTCGCTAGCCTTTGGGGTGAAGCTTTTTCGCAGCATTTTAAATAGGTTTACCATGGGAGCTCTCCTTCACCTATTGGGGGAGATGGTGAAGGCGCAGAAATGGATTGGATATGATTTTAGGCCTTCAGCTAAATCCTTATCGGTTGTTTTGACTTCTTTTCAAGCTCACTTGTGCAACTTGACTCGATTTGACTTCCGTGATACAAAAAACCTGTCGGGATATATCCTAATTACCTTTTAAATCTCGATAAGACATGTGAGATTTTCTTCATGCCTTGCTCTCTCCCTGAAAGGGTGGTTGCGGGGTTTTTTTATTTGAGCTTACTGGATGAATAGAAAAAAATTAAATGATATTATTGCTTTAATTGAGCCCCATGTGAGGGATTTAGGTTTTGAGTGCCTCGAGATTGAATGGGATCTTGAGGAAAAAGCGGCTAGAGTCTTTATAGATGGCCCAAATGGCATCGTTATGGATGATTGTTTGAAAGTCAATCGTGTCCTTATTGATTTGTCTGCTTTAGATCAGCTTCTGCCAAACGATTTTCGCTTGGAAGTCAGTTCGCCGGGAATTGAGCGACCGTTGCGCACCAAAGAGCATTTTCAGAAGGTGATTGGTGAGAAAATCAATGTTCAGTTGACCGAAGCATCCGGAGATCGTCAGCAGGCAATTGGCAAACTTGTCGAGGTAAAAGACGATGGGCTGATTTCGATGGAGCTGCCTTCAGCTTCCTGGCAATTCCCCTTGGACTTGTTACAACGCGCTAATCTCGTCTATGACTGGAACAAGCTTTAATCCGGGGCGGCCCCGTTAGTTTTTCGATACTTACCATGAGGTAATCATTATGACGCTACTCGATAGCTCGGAAATTGAATCGGAATTGAAAAAAGTCATTGCTGGCGTCAGCCGAGACAAGAATCTCGATAAAGCAGTGATTATTGATGCTCTCGAGCAGGCGGTAGTCCATGCAGCTAGGCGTTCTCTTGGTCCAACTTCCGACTTGGAAGCACATTACAACGAAGATACCGACGAGATTGAGCTTTTTCAGTTCAGAACCGTTGTTGAAGATGATGACGTAGCAAACGATCAACTGGAAGTCAGCTTGCAGGATGCACGTAAACTCGATTCCGAGACTGTCCTGGGCGATGCCCTGGGTGTTAAGGTTGATACCACTAAGTTTGGCAGAATTGCAGCGCAATCGGCGAAGCAAATCATCGTGCAAAAAGTGCGCGATGCAGAAAGAGCGCAGATCCATGAGGAGTTCAAGGATCGGATCGGCGAGATCTTAAGTGGTTACGTGCGTCGCTTTGAACGAAATGATATCATTGTCGACCTGGGGCGGACAGAAGCTGTTATCAGTTATCGAGAACAGGTGCCGACAGAAAAATTCCGTGTTAAAGACCGTATTCAAGCTTATGTATTAGACGTGAAACGCTCATCGCGTGGTCCGCAGATTATTATGTCACGAGCTCATCCAGGCTTCTTAGTCGCATTATTTGCTCAGCACGTGACCGAAATTTACGATGGCATCGTCAGTATCGAAGCTGCGGCGCGAGATCCGGGATATCGCTCAAAAATTGCGGTCTACTCTCGTGATTCATCGGTTGATCCGGTTGGGGCTTGCGTTGGAATGAAAGGGGCCCGTGTTCAGGCGGTCGTGGCCGAATTGAACGGCGAGAAGATTGATATCGTTCCATACGATCATGATCCGGCCAGATTAGTATGTAACGCTTTGGCTCCGGCTGTGGTAAGTAAAGTCATCGTTGACGAAGATAGCCAAAGTATGGAAGTGATCGTCGGTGACGATCAGTTATCTTTAGCCATCGGTAAACGGGGTCAAAATGTTCGACTTGCAGCCCAACTTACAGGCTGGCGTCTTGACATTAAAAGTGAATCCTCTATTGAAGAGAAGATGGCTGGAGCGAAAAATACACTGGCTAATATCGAGGGTCTCGACGAGATGATGGCCGAGCTACTTGTTCAAGAAGGCTATAACACTCCAGCGGAAGTCGCAGAACTCTCACCGCGATCGCTGCTTCGCTTGTTGAACCTTGAGCCGGAACAGGCCAAGGCTTTAATTGAAAAAGCAAGAGAAGCTGCTGAGGCTCTTGATCCAAGCAGCCGTATTGACCCTGTTCAAAGAGAACTGCTTGCCAATGCTTCAGCTTCGCCTGTAGAGCTAGATTCCAGGGCAAAAGTCACTGAAGACCAGGGAGCAAGTGAACGTGTAAGTATATTTTTACAATTATCAGGTGTCGGCGAAGCAACTGCTCATGCATTAGCAGATGGTGGCTACGGGACAATAGGCGATATATTGGCTGACACTACAGAAGAAGTTGCGCAGAAAACCGGCTTGTCAATCGGTGTAGCTCGTACGGTGCAAATGGCGGCTGATCGCTACCTGCAATCGGAATAGCAAGATATGACATAGTAGGAAAGTTTGGCAACGATAGAGGGAGACCCGGTACGAATGTCCAAAGTTCGTGTATACGAATTAGCTCGTGAGCTAAAAATTGAAAGTAAAGCGCTCGTCGACCGTTTGAAAAGTATGGGAATGGACGTAGCAAGTCACCAGAGTACGTTAAGCGCGGACCAGGTGCTTCGCATAAGGCGCGAACTACAAGGGGGCAGTTCGGGATCGACGAAGTCTCCCCGTGTGATCGTTCGTCGACGACGGGCAGCAAAAGGTGCTAAGGAAGCTGAGGAAACAGCGGATACTGCTGCGGCAGAAACACCTGAAGAAGCTCCACCTGCTGTGGCCGCAAAAGCCGAAAGCCGAAAAGCAGCGGAACAACCGTCAGAAGTTAAAGAAGAGAAGCCCGCAGTCGCTGAAGCCAGCCCGCCGCCGGCCGCTGAGCAAGTGCCTGAAAAAGAGCAGGCAGCAGCTCCAAGCGAGGAAGCGGAAACTCCGTCTCCTGAGCCGCAAGAAGAACTCCAAGTAGCTGAAAAGAAGCAAGCCGAAGAGGAAACCCCATCGCCAGCCGTTGAGAGTTCCAAAAAAGATGAGCAAGAACGTGTTGGTGCGAGTGCCAAAGAGAAACAACCGACCGAAGATGGGTCTACTGAGGAATCTATGAGTTCGATGGAAACGGCAGGTGATCTTTCAGTTCAGCCTTCTAGCCAAGCGCCTGATAAAACGGCTCGTCGCAGAAAACCACAAGAAACGAGATCGACTACATCGACTTCGTCCAACGGTGGGGCGACGATTGTTCGTCGTGCAAGCCCGGAAGAGGTCGAAGCAAGGCGTGTCGCAAGGCAGCAGAGAGAGCGTCCGCCAGCGCCAGCGAAAAAAGAATGGAAGCCTTCTGGTAGTAGGCCATTTGAGGGGAGCCGACGGTCCGAGCCCAAGCAGATGCCAGTCGATATTCCTCCTCCATTGGTCGACGAAGAAACTTTGGCAAGTGCTCGTTTGAAAGAGCTAAGCCGTGCCAAAGACAAAGATAAGAAGCGTAGTGCAGCAGCGATCGAAGAAGAAGCTGCAGCCCAGCGCCGAGCGGCTCTACAGAAGCAAAAGCGTGATCAATTCAACGTTCGGAATATCTTAAGTCAAATTGATGAGATTGAAGGCGAGGCTGAGCCGGAAGTTGAAAGCCCAGAAGCCATTGCAGCTAAAGATACAAAACGGAAGACGGTCTATACACCGCAAGCTCCGCATCGCAGGCGAGACCTGAAGCGTCGGCGGGATCTGAAGAAAACGCAAATCACCACACCGAAGGCTTCTTTGCGGGTTGTGAAAATGGGCCATGAAATCACGGTAGGTGATTTAGCGCGCCAATTATCGGTGAAAGCTGGTGAAGTGATCAAGAAATTGATGTCACAAGGCGTTATGGCAACTATCAATCAGCCGGTTGACTTTGATACGGCTACCTTGATTGCTTCAGAATATGATTACGAAGTGAAAAGCAACGTTGTTTCATTGGAAGACATCTTCGTTGAAAAACGGCGTCTTTATGAAAATGCTGAGCAATTGGAGCGATCTCCGATTGTGACTATCATGGGTCACGTTGACCATGGTAAAACTTCGATCCTTGATGCGATCCGAAAGGCCAAAGTTGCTGATGCAGAAGCAGGCGGGATTACTCAGCACATTGGTGCTTATACTGTTGAAAAAGACGGCAAAACGATTGCCTTCTTAGACACACCAGGTCACGAAGCATTTTCTTCTATGCGTTCTCGTGGTGCACAGGTGACGGACATTGTCATCCTAGTTGTGGCTGCTGACGATGGTGTCATGCCACAAACGGTTGAAGCGATTTCGCATGCTAAAGCAGCGAATGTTCCTATTATTGTTGCTATCAACAAAATGGACAAACCGAACATCAATCTGGATCGTGTCTATCGTGAGTTGATGGAACATGGCATTCAGTCGGAAGAATGGGGCGGAGAAACTCAATTTGTGAAAGTCTCTGCCTTACAGGGTAGCGGCTTGGACGACTTGCTGGAAGCGATCATTCTCCAGGCAGAAATTCTGGAGTTGAAAGCAGCGCGAGACGTGCCGGCAACTGGAGTTGTCGTTGAAGCTCACCTCGATAAAGGCCGTGGCCCAGTCGCAACAGTGATGATTCAAAAAGGTACTTTACGTATTGGTGACCAATTGGTTGCTGGAACTGTTATCGGTCGGGTTCGGGCGATGTATAACCATCGTGGCGTCCGGGTGAAGACAGCAGGACCATCGACTCCAGTTGAGATTATCGGAATCTCCGATGTGCCGATGGCTGGTGATTCTGTCGATGTCGTTGAGGATGAAAAAACTGCACGTGAAGCTGCTGACTGGCGGCGTGAACAACAAGAAAAACGTGCCAGTGGTAAGTCCAGTGCCGCATCGTTGGATGAGCTCCTCAACAAGGTGAAGGCAGCCGATACTCCGGAAGTGCCGATTATCTTGAAAGGGGACACACAGGGCTCGGTCGAAGCTATCGCTGAATCGATCTTGAAGCTGAACAGTGAGCGGGTTCGTAATCGCATCGTTCACAAGGGTGTTGGTGGTGTGAACGAGTCCGATATTTCCCTGGCGGAAACTTCGAATGCGGTCGTCATTGCCTTTAACGTCAGAACAGCGCGTGGCTTAGATGATTTGGCAGAGAAAAAAGGCATTCTTATCCGTTACTTTGGAGTGATTTACGATATCGTCGACACTCTCAAAGCTATCATGGCTGGTAAGTTGCCGCCGATTCAAAAAGAGGTCATCCAAGGGCATGCCGAAGTACGACAAACGATCAAGGTTCCAAAAATTGGTACGGTTGCAGGTACCGCTGTGCTCGATGGTAAGGTGACTCGTAACTCTCAGGTTCGGCTCATCCGTGATGCTGTCGTGATTTTCAGCGGTCGCGTCGGATCCTTGCGGCGCTTTAAAGACGATGTGAAGGAAGTCGCGCAAGGTTACGAATGTGGTATCGGTATCGAAGGCTACAACGATATCCGTGAAGGTGACGTCATCGAAACCTTTGTGATTGAAGAACAAGCGCCGGCACTGTAATCGTCCCCCGAAAAAATTGTATCGAGCTAGAGGCAAGGTTTAAGCCTTGCTTCTAGCCTAGTTAGGTTCCATCCGGGAATGCCGGAGTCAAGGCGCTGATATCATACAGAATCAGGCATTTCCGAATGGAACCTAGCTATAGAAAGAGACGATCATTCATAGTGTTCCGAGTGTTTTTGGAGTGAGTATATGAGTTTAAGGCGTGAGAGACTGGCAGACCAAGTCAGGGATCTATTAGGCCGTTGCTTTCAAGGTGGCCGTCTGGAAGATCCACGTCTTCAAGGTGTGACCATTACTGGTGCAAAAATTAGTCCGGACTTACAACTGGCGACCGTCTATTTTCGCTTGTATGAAGGTCATGATCCTAAGGAAGCTCTCGCTGGTCTTAAAGCGGCAAGTGGCTTTCTCAAAAGAGAATTAGCCCGTGGCCTCGACCTGCGTCGCGTACCGGAATTACGATTTTTTCTCGATGAAGGCCTTGAACGCGCTTCTAATATTGAAGATCTACTGAGAAAGCTGTAAGCAAGTCTTGCCTTATTTACGGGTATATTCCACAGGACAATAGGAGTCATATTAACGTGGTTGCTCGACAACGCGCCAAGCGGCAGTTGCATGGCCTCATCCCATGTTACAAACCGAAGGGAATGGTATCCAAGGATGTTTCTCGCTGGTTTGAAGAGCGCTTAGGGCGCATCAAACTAGGCCATGTAGGAACATTAGATCCCTTAGCAGAAGGGGTCTTGCCAATTTTGTTTGGTACGGCAACTCGATTGCAGGATTACCTCCTGGACCAGGCAAAGACTTATGAGTTTGAAATTACCTTCGGTCAAGCTACCACGACGATGGACCTAGATGGAGAAGTCGTTGAGCAGATGCCTTATGAACATATTACGGCCCAAGCCTTAACAGAAGTTTGTGATGACCTGACGGGCGACTTTTATCAAACTCCACCCCTTTATTCAGCGGTCAAGTATCAAGGAAAGCCTTTGTACGAATATGCGCGTGAAGGGCGAAGTGAAGAAGTACCATTAGCTAGCCTTTCTCGGACAGTACAACTGCATCAGCTGGAATTATTGGATTTTGATGCCCCCCGAGCTAGTTTCCGTGTCACCTGCAGTAAGGGAACTTATGTCCGAGTCCTTGCTACAAAAATTAGTGAATGCGTCGACTCGTGTGGTATGGTATCCGGATTAATACGCTCGGAAGCTGCCGGAATAAATTTGGAGCAGTGCTGGACAATCGATCAGCTGGAATCGCTGGGAGATGACTTCGGCAAGGCTATGATCCCGGTCCAGCGGATCCAATTAGATATGCCTAAATGGCGAGTCTCTGACGCTACTCTGCTCTCAAAGTTAAGAATGGGGCAGAAAATGCAAGTCGACATGCGCTTTTTTGAAGATGGCCTCGCAGGTCAGGGTAGCAGTCGGACAACGCTCCGTTCTTTAGACCGTATGCTACTAGTCGATCCTGAGGGCAACTCATTTGGCATTGGAACAGCCAGCATCCAAAATACCGGCCGAATTGCCGTAGTCATGAGGAGAGGATTATCATGAGTCAAGCTAATCTAAATTACCTGTTCACCTCTGAGTCCGTAAGCGAAGGCCATCCGGATAAGGTTTGTGATCAGATCAGTGATGCCATTTTGGATGCCTTGCTTGAGCAAGATCCGAAGGCACGAGTAGCCATTGAAACCTTGGTGAAAACCGGTCTCGTGGTACTGGCTGGTGAAATCACAGCCAATGCAACGGTTGATTACGCTCACGTTGCGCGAGAAGTCATTAAAGATATCGGCTATACCGATGGTTCGTTGGGCTTTGACTATAAATCCTGTGGTGTGATCAGTGCGATTGACCAACAATCAGCGGACATCGCTATGGGAGTAAGTGAAGGCCAAGGTCTACACCAAGAACAAGGTGCTGGTGACCAGGGAATGATGTTTGGCTATGCTATCAACGAAACGCCAGAATTCATGCCAGCAACGATCAGCTATTCGCACCAGCTTTTACGTAAATTGTCTGATATTCGTAGAGCAGAGGAAGTTCCTTACCTCCGCCCAGACGCCAAAAGCCAGGTCACAGCTGAGTATAAAAACGGCAAACTTGCAAGAGTCGACGCAGTTGTAATTTCAACTCAGCATACGCCAGAGGTTGAGCATGCCGAGCTTGCAGAATTCGTCGTGGAAAATGTTGTCAAAAAAGTGATTCCGGAAGAATTACTGGATGCGAAAACGAAGTACCATATCAATCCAACTGGCCGCTTTGTCATCGGTGGACCACAAGGTGACTGTGGATTGACTGGCCGTAAAATTATCGTCGATACCTATGGTGGACATGGTGCGCACGGTGGAGGTGCATTCTCTGGTAAAGATCCCACCAAAGTTGACCGTTCTGCAGCTTACATGGGACGCTATATTGCGAAAAACATCGTTGCCTCTGGCTTAGCAAGCCAAGCTTTGGTTCAGCTTGCCTATGCCATTGGTGTGCCTGAGCCGGTAAGTGTTTATGTCAATACTTTTGGAACTGCAAAAGTTTCTGACTTTGACATCGCGCGTGCGGTTCGCGACGTCTTTTCTTTGACGCCACGTGGCATCGTCGAAACCTTTGATCTGTTGCGTCCGATCTATCGACCCACTGCTTCTTACGGACACTTCGGTCGATCAGACTTCCCTTGGGAAAAGACAGATAAAGTCTCACAACTCCTCGCAGCTATTGGCTGAAAAAATAAGCCCGGTCGACTGACCGGGCTTTATTTACTTTGAAATGGCAGACTTGCCGATTATACTGTGTGCATGAACCTAAAATCACCACGCAATCAAAAGAAACTTTATCTAGTCAATCGTGACTTCCAGCTCCGCTATGCTGGAGCAGCAGCGCTAGTTGGTGTTTTGTCAACGGCATTGACCACAACTTTGATCCTTGTGCCGCTTTACCAATTTGAGATTCTTAGAATTCCGCGTTTCTTGCCTTGGCCCGTCTTGTTAATGATGCTGTCGGCTGCATTTGTCAATGTTGCCTTGGTTGGTTTAATGGCGATTCATGTGACTCATCGCCTTGCAGGCCCCATGTTTAGTCTGACAAGACAGATGCGACGCGTCGAAGAAGGGCAGTGGTTTGGTTCATTCAAGCTGCGTGATGGTGATGAACTTCGCTATGTTGCTCGTAATTTTAACGAGATGTTGGCCTCCATTCACCGGCGAGCGGAAGAGGATTTGGCGATCGTGCAAGCGGTGCAGCAGGGAATCAAAGAGCAGAGTGCTTTAAATAAAGTAGAGCAACAATTGCAGGACTTAGCAGTAAGTCTTGAAACTAGACTGGGCCTGGAAAATCAGGCAGGTGATAAGACATGTTGATTGAGCGACTTCGAGGAAAATACCTGGCTAATTTAGGAGCGAGCATTGTCATAGACGTCGATGGCGTTGGCTATGGCGTGGAATTGCCTTTGTCATTACTTTGCAGTCTGCCGCCCCTTGGCTCTGATATGACTTTGTGGACGTATACCTATGTCCGGGAAGATGCGTTGCGCCTTTTTGGCTTTTTTCATTATGAGGATCGCGTTGCCTTCTCCATCATGTTAGGTATTAGTGGTGTTGGGCCGAAAGTTGCTTTAGCCATTTTGTCGACTTTGAGTGTTTCTGCCATTCGCCATGCAGTTGCCAGTTCGCAACCACAGATATTGGAAGCGGTACCGGGTGTCGGGAAAAGAATGGCGGAAAAAATTCTCTTGGAACTGAAGCCTAAGTTAGCCAGATTGCAGTCTCCCAAGGGGCTGGAGTTAAACGATCAATCCATCCGGCTTGAGGCTAGTGACTTCCAGGATTTTGTTGAAGCGGGCAATCAGGAAGAAATAGATCAGATCGAAATGATCTTTGCGGATGTAAAGTCAGCTCTGGAAAATTTGGGATTCAAAGACAAAGTGATCGGGCCTTTATTGAAGACCTTGCGTCGTGATTATCAGCAAGGAGAATTCCCTGATGTGATGCGAGCGGCTTTACGTTTGTTGAACAAGCAGGCCGAAGGTAAACCCAAGGGAACGAGTTCGCGATCGACTCCTAGTTCCACTCGTCTCGATCAAGAGCTGTTCTGAACGAAACGGAAACTACCATGGATCATGCCAATATTGAGCGCGTTGGTCGCTTAGGAAGCGCTGACGAGCGCTATTTATCTGCCGATGAAACCTTGGTCGATCATGTCAAAGAAAGTGCCGAACAACAACTACGACCAAGTTATTTTGAAGACTATCCAGGCCAAGAACAAGCCAAAGAAAATTTAAAAATATACGTGGCAGCTGCCCGTAACCGATCAGCGCCCTTAGATCATGTATTACTTCATGGGCCTCCTGGTCTTGGTAAAACCACCCTAGCGAGAATTATCGCTCATGAATTGAAGGTGGGCTTTTGTCAGACAAGCGGTCCGTCGCTTGATAAACCAGGCGATCTTGCTGGAGTGCTGGCCGGATTGGAGTCTGGAAGTGTCTTATTCATCGATGAAATTCACCGCCTTACCATGCCGGTGGAAGAAGTCTTGTACTCGGCAATGGAAGATTTTTGTGTCGATATCCTCGTTGGTCAAGGACCTAGTGCCCGAGCGGTACGCATGCCGATCAATCCGTTTACTCTTGTAGGCGCAACTACAAGAATGGCGAGTTTAACAGCTCCATTGGTGAGTCGTTTCGGGATTCAGGAGCGCCTCGAATATTATTCCGATGAATCCCTGATCAGTATTTTGAAAAGAAGCGCGAAAATTTGGCAAATTGAATTAGCTGACGATGGCGCCAGTGAGTTAGCCCGCCGTTCTCGAGGGACGCCACGTATTGCCAATCGTTTATTGCGTCGGGTTAGAGATTTTGCCGAGTTTCACCAGGTCACGGAATTACATAAAGATATCGTTGATTTGACCTTAAATCGACTTGATATCGATGAGCAGGGCTTGGATCGCATGGACCGTCGAATTCTCTTTACCATCCGCGATCGCTATAAAGGTGGACCTGTCGGCATTGAAACGATTGCCGCAACGGTTGGCGAAGAAAGAACGACCATCGAAGAAGTCTATGAACCCTATTTGATGCATCGTGGATTTTTAATGCGCGGCCCACGTGGGCGGGAGCTGACAGACAAGGCCTTGGTACACTTGAGTCAGGACGGGTTACGTAATCCGAATCAGGATTACTAGCTTTACTGGCGCGCCTGCTGCAGGGCGATGACTGAATCCGTTTCGATAAATTGAGATATTCCAAATATTTCTAAAAATATCAGTTATTTATATAGCTTGTCTCGCCCTTCGCCGTCAGGTAGACTAGGAGCCCTGTTGTTAGGCATAAAGGATATTTCAAAATGCGCGCGGAAACACGGCAATCATGGTTAGCAAAGCTATTAGCTATCACCTTTATCCTACTTGTGGTCTTGGGCAACATTTGGTTTGTCAAGTTTGTTACTGGTCAAATAGCACCTCACTGGATGATCTATACCTTTGAAGCTTTAGCGAGTCTCGCTATAGTTTTAGGTGTTACCCTAGGAATTTATGCCATCGTCTTAGGAGTCCGTAAGCCAGTCAAAGGATCTGAGCATGGAATCCACACCAATCATTAAATTTGACCTCGGAACTTTGATCCTTGAATCATTTGATCATTCAGTAATCGAGGGCATGAATTTAGCGGATGTGAAGTTTGATCAAAGAACTTTGCAGTGGCGCTGTCCGGCTCAGGATTATCGCGAGATCGTCTATCGATGCTATACAGAAAAACTTTCGCTCCGTGATGAAGCAAGGCGATATAACAAGCTAAACCTCGCCTTAAAAGAGCCTATCAAACCCCGTAAACACCAACAGCAAGCATTAGCAGCCTGGCAAAAAGCTGGTTCTCGGGGAGTGGTCTGTCTGCCAACAGGAGCTGGAAAAACCATTCTAGCCGTTTTATCGATTGCTGAAACAAAGCGTCCGACTCTGGTTGTTGTGCCGACCATCGATTTGCTCAATCAGTGGGTCGAGGTGTTAGGACGTTTTTTTCAGCAAAAAATCGGTGCTTATGGTGGTGGTCAAAAGGATTTGCAAGACTTGACAGTGGCTACCTATGATTCGGCATTTATGATGATTGAAACACTGGGAAATCGCTTTGGTCTCATCATATTTGATGAATGTCATCATCTGCCATCACCCCAATACCAACTGATTGCCAAAGGGGCAATAGCTCCGTTCCGCTTAGGATTATCAGCAACGATAGAGCGCTCAGATGGTAAGGAGGAGTTGATTTATCAATTGCTCGGAGACCTGGTTTTTGAAGGTACAATTACTGAAATGGTTTCCAACGTGCTAGCGCCATATGATGTCATCAGCATAGAAGTACCGCTTACTGATGAAGAGCGTATGCAATATGAAGTGTCGCGTGACATCTATGTGCGCTTTGTAAAACAGCAGCGCATTCAACTGAGTCAACCAGGAGGGTGGCAGGAATTTATTCGTCGTTCTGCAACTGTTAATGGTGGCCGTGAGGCGATGCTTGCTTACAGAGAGCAAAAGCGTTTAGCCCAGGCTTCAAGTGGAAAACTAGAAGAACTATGGTGCATTCTAAAAGCTCATCCCAATGAGCGCACTATCATATTTACAAATGATAATGCCTTAGCCTATCAGATCGGTCAGGAATTTTTTCTTCCAGTACTGACCCATCAAACAAAAGCCAAAGAACGCAAAAAAATGCTGGATAGTTTCCGGAATGGGGACTTGGATATACTTGTCACCTCTAAGGTATTAAATGAAGGTGTTGACGTGCCAGAAGCCAGCATTGGAGTAGTCGTTTCTGGTAGCGGTACTGTGCGCGAACACGTGCAACGATTAGGACGTATCCTCCGTCATAAGGAAGGTAAACGGGCAGTACTTTATGAGCTGATTGCTAAAGACACCAACGAATATTATGTCAACAAACGAAGGCGCATGCATCATGCTTACCAAGGACCTTCTAAAATATAGTGTCCGGGCATCAAAGGTTCATCCTAAATATGTGCCCGTGAAAGATGAAGCCAATCTTGAAATTGCTGCGACTCTGGAAGCGGCGTTTCAAGACAGCGTTCAGCAGCGCTACTGTGAAATGAAAAAGAATTTGAGTGAAGTTTTCAGCAGTCCAACGCCATTTATAAACGGACTAATCAAGCTTTTGGAAGATCGTTGTCAGTTTGAAGAAATCAGCGAAGAGGTAGAAAATTATCGCTGGCAAGTATTTCACACAGCACGAGAATTGCGGCTGAAAAATAGTTTTTCCAGTCGCCAGCAATATGCCCAGGAATTAGCTAAAAACATGGGTAATGATGTCGATGTGGTGAGAAAGTCCTTATACGGTGATCTGCCTGATCAGCGAGCGATCACCGATTTTCGACCTTATGGAGCAGAGAATCTCCTGCATAGGTATAATTGCAGCCAAATTCAGGGCTTGATTCTTCGTGCTCGATACTTGGATGTTGAGCTTGGCGATTGTAGCTTGGTCGATAAAAGACGATTGTTTCAAAAATTGAAATTTCATCGCTTGCTCGTTGAAGTCATCTCGGAACAACCCTTTCGCATGCGCCTGTCTGGGCCGATGTCCATCTTCGAGTCAAGCCTTACTTATGGTATGCGTTTGGCTAATTTTTTTCCTTACATACTCTTGACTAAAAACTGGTCGATTAAGGCAGAGCTGCGTATTGATGGCAGGGATTTGCTCTTGGACTTGAATTCCAAGCGATGGATTCGCAGCCATTATCCATCGCTAAGTGGGCATATCCCTGAGGAATACCAGAAGTTTATTGATCTATTTAACAAACGGTCAGAAAATGCGCTTGGATGGCAGGCGCAAGCCGCTGATGATTTTCTACATTTGGGCAAACAGTCCTATTGTTTTCCAGATTTTAAACTTTTAACTGTTGATGGTCGAAGAATTTATGTTGAGTTATTTCATCGCTGGCATCAGCATCAGTTGCAACAGAGGTTGGATTCTTTAACAAACGAGTCATCGGGACAATTGCTGATTGGAATTTGCAAGAGCTTGAAAACTGATCAGAAAACAGATCATCGATTGAAAGAAATGATGGATGTGGGAATCAAAACATTTAAGTTCTCGGGTTTTCCAAGCCCCCGGGCAGTATTAGCCCAGTTATCATAAAAAATTGATCTGTGGGCCGTGTTATACTGGAAGCCAGTACTTAGTAAATTTTTGATAGGACCATCCCAAAGGCAATTTAATCGTCACGAAATGAGGAGTGATTCCCTTGGGCGCTTCTACGGACCGAAAAATAAAAGATAAAGAAGCTGAGCTGATAAAGCTGAAGAAAAAGGTGAAAGCTCAGAAGCAAATGATAAACGGTGAAGACAGTGACTTGCTGGAACAAGAGGAACCTCAACCTGCAGTTACAGATCAGCAAGAGGAGCAACAACTGTTAGAAGAACGATCCGGTTCTAAAACTGATAAGCTAGTTGAAACCTTGGAGATGGCCAGAGGTAAGCGTCTTTTGATTTGTATCAAAGGCTATCCAGATCCAGATAATATTGCCACCTCATTGGCCCTAAGCTATATGGCGGCACAGTTCGATATCCAATCGACGATCGTCCATTTCGAACAAATTTCTCATCATGAAAATCGAGCGTTGGTCAAAAAGCTTGATTTGGATATCGAAGAGTATTCCGACAAATTTGATTATTCGAGTTACGACTATTACGCAATCAATGACTCGCAAAATACTGAGCTACCGATCAAGCTGCCGGAGAGCTGCGAGCTTCTTGTGTTTGTCGATCACCATAAAAAGTTGGGTACGATACGCGGAAAATTTATCGACATTAGAGAATCTGTAGGTTCAACGTCGGCAATATATGGTGAGTATCTGCGTGATAACCGTTTTGACTTCAGCGGTGATACCAATGAAGAATCAAAAATTGCCACAGCTTTGATGCATGGTATTCGCTCAGATACTGATAACTTTGTTAATGCCACTCCTCTCGACTACAGTGCCAGTGAGTTTCTATCGAAGTCAGTTGACAAAGACCTTCTTTCATTGATTTCTCGCCAGTCCATACCTGGTAAGACCATGGACCTGACGCAGATTGCTTTGCAGCGCAAAGACATCAAAGGCACGTTTATGTTCTCTGGTGTCGGTTATGTGCGTGAGGAAGATCGCGATGGTATTGGTCAGTGTGCAGACTATCTACTGCAACGGGAAGGCATAGAAACCGTCGTGGTTTATGGGGTCGTTGGTGGTGAATTTGTCGATGGTTCGCTGCGAACCAAATCACACACACTCGATCCAGATAAGTGGATCAAAGATGTTTTTGGTCAAGATCAGCATGGTGTGTACTATGGTGGTGGCCGCAAAGATAAAGGCGGTTTTCAAATCCCTCTTGGTGTCTTTGGTAAATGCTCCGATCGGGAATTGCTTTGGATTTTAATTAAAAAAACCATCGACGAGCTTTTCTATAACAAAATCGGTATCGACGACAATGAGTCGTCGAGTGATTGAATGTTCGTTTAATATTTAATGCCAGAATGCAACCAGGCCAGATAAGGCTCGTGGACCTCACTGACTGGTATTGCCATGACACAAGGGCATTCATAACTATGATGTTTGACAACATAGTCTTTGAGGGCGGGGAACCCCGCCTGATTTGTTTTTGCCAGTAAGATCATTTCTGAAGCTTCCTCAATTTTTCCCTGCCAGTGATAAATGGATTGCATTCCAGGAATCAGGTTGCAGCAAGCAGCTAAATTGTTTTCGACTAAAGCACGGGCTAGGCGCTTGGCCTCGTCGATTTGATCGAAAGTCATATATACTAAGAGCATGTCTGAACGTTTTTGTGTGCTCATCTGCCTTTCCTTTCGTTACATGATTTTTTTCGAGTCTAGTAAAATTGTGACTGGTCCATCATTGATGGAAGAGACCAGCATGTGCGCTTGAAATACACCGCAGGCAAGTCGGATACCTTTGGTGATGAGCTTATCGCGCACATTCTCATATATTTGACTGGCAAGCTCAGGTGGAGCAGCTTCAGAAAAGCTTGGACGCCGTCCTTTCCGCGCATCACCAAATAAAGTAAATTGTGAGACGAGTAGGACTTCGCCACCAATGTCAGTAAGGCTGCGATCAAAGCGTCCCTGTTCGTCCGGAAATAGGCGCAGATGGCAGATTTTATCGGTGATATAGTCCTCGTCTTGCGGCCCATCTGTTTTGCCGACACCGAGGTATACCAGATAGCCCTGTTTGATCGCCCCAGACAAATGCTCGGTATCTATCTGATCAGTGTGTACCTTTGCCTCTACTACTCTTTGGATGACTGCGCGCATTTTTCCCCCTTTCCAGTTCCATTTTTCTGCCATGTCTGGAATGAATTGCATAACATGAATTTTTAGCCGACTCGGCATAAGATCGATCGTGAAGGAATGACATGACTGACAATGTGAAGACCTGGGATGCAGAGCTCCAGCAACGTAGTGCGAAGGCATCAAGATTATTTGCTGACTTCGTTAAAATCATCGCTGAACTTAGGCACCCGGAGCGAGGTTGCCCTTGGGATCTCGAACAAACTCATCAAACGCTACGCAAATACATGTTGGAAGAGGCCTATGAAGCGTCAGAAGCCATGGAGATCGATGAGCCCCAGGCGATGGTCGAAGAGTTGGGAGATGTCCTTTTACAGGTGGTCTTGAACTCGCAGCTTCTCAGCGATGATAAGCGCGGAGATATTTGCCAAGTCATCGAAGGAATCAGCGCTAAAATGCTTCGGCGTCACCCCCATGTCTTTGCGTCCGATGATGGCCAGAGCAACTTGACTCCCCAAGAGGTCAGACAGCAGTGGGAGAGAATCAAGCAGGCTGAAAAACCGGCTGGCAGCGCAAACGCGCAAGAGGGGCTGTTTGCCGAAGCAGAAAAAACTCGCCATCCTGCGACTTACCAGGCGCTGCTAACAGGAAAAATAGCTCATAAACTTGGCTTCGACTGGCAGCAGCCAATGGAAGTTTTGCAGCAGCTAGAAAGTGAAATTCAAGAGTTGAAGCAAGAAATGCAGTCGTCGACGATTGATCGTCAACGACTGATCGATGAAATGGGTGATGTCTATTTCACATTAGCCCAGCTAAGCCGGCATTTAAAGCTTGATCCTGAGCTTGCAGCGCAAACCGGTAATATCAAGTTTCTACGTCGATTTAGATGTCTTGAGAATCTGGCGCAGCAAGAAGGCGTCGATCTTATCAATTCGCCAATTAGTGAATGGGAGAGGCTTTGGCAGGAGGCAAAAAAGAAGCGAGAACAAAAAACTTAGAGAGACGACAAAAAGAGCCTGTAATGCTTGCAGGCTCTTATATCGACATCAGCGCTAACGGCTATCAAAAGTCAGAAAAGACTTATGATAGAAGCCTTAATTCACTTGGGCTTGCTAACCAAAGCTGCAAGGCGAGAGATGCGTCGTGATACATTATTTTTATGCAATATGCCTTTCGTGGCAGCTTTGTGCAGTTGCGACTGTGCTTCTACGAAAAGTTTTTGAAGAGTTTCACCGCTTTCGCCTGCAGTTGCTGCATTCTTAACTTTTTTGACTGCTGAGCGAACTTTTGACATATATGCAGTATTCACTTCGTTTTTGCGTGCATCTGATCGAATTCTTTTTTTCGCAGATTTATGATGTGCCACGTTTGATCCTCAATCATCGTTATTCAGGAAGCTAGCTTACTACCAAGCCCCCCATGGTTCGTCAATATCAAGATTGCAGTTCTGCTGAAAAAGGCTCGCGAGATCTTAAGCCCAAGCGTTTTTCAGCAGAACTTACCCTCTGAGCTGGGATTGAACGGCTAATGCAGCATCTCTGGCTGCTTGATCCACACGCTCGTTTTCTTCATGTCCGTCGTGGCCTTTAACCCAAGTCCATTTGACTTGATGTTTCTTTAGCTCACGATCCAGATCTTCCCACAAATCCTGATTGGCAACTGGTTTGCGATTTGCAGTCCGCCAACCATTTTGCCGCCAATTCAAGAGCCATCCTTGCTCAAAGGCATCGATGACATAACGGCTATCAGAGATAATGTGTACACGACAAGGCTGCTTCAGGGCTCGCAAGCCCATCATAACTGCCGAGATTTCCATCCGATTGTTCGTCGTCTGGGCCTCACTGCCGATCAGAAGTTTTTCATGCCCACCGTATTTGAGCAGCGCCGCCCAACCTCCCGGACCCGGGTTGCCAAGGCAGGCGCCGTCAGTAAACAATTCAACAGACTTCATGCTACCTTCTGATCTTTAGCTCAGTGTAGAAAAGTCAACTGAGTTGTTAGTTAACTCTTTTTGCCAGCTTCCTTACGGCGCTTGATGCGAGCCTTGTACTTGCGACGAGACAATCGACGCTTCATCTTCGGAGTTTTGCGGTTATCACCATTTCCCACCGGTATATCTCCTGACTAAGTGAGTTTAATACTGTTTTTGCGCGCGTAAGCGTCGAGGCCCAGTTTGTCGATGGTGCGAATAGCAGAAGTACTCACTTTCAACGTGACAAACTTATTGAGCTCTGGCGACCAGAAGCGCTTCTTTTGTAAGTTCGGCAGAAAACGGTGCTTGGTCTTGATGTTCGAGTGAGATACTCGATGACCGATTAACACACCTTTGCCGGTCAAATCGCAACGTCTTGCCATCTTTCCGATCCTTTATGGTTAGTCTTGATCGCGGTTGTTAAAGCTGCCTTCACGGTCACTGCGATCCCGGTCACCGCGGTCTCGATCACCACCACGACCGCCTCTGTCATCTGGACGAGGAGGGCGTCGGTTTGTACCGATCGCTGATGTTGCAATAGCTGCCATTTCTGTAGCGAAGTTACGCTCTTGGCGGTGTGCCAAAGAGTAAGGTAACAAGGCCAGATAGCGAGCTTGCTTGACTGCTTTACAAATAGCTCTCTGTTGCTTTGCAGTTGCACCAGAGATCCGACGAGGGATGATTTTGCCACGATCAGTCACAAACCGTCGGAGTACGTCAGGTTGTTTGTAGTCGATTGTGATTGTTGGGTCGAGTGTCCGTTTCCGACGGAACATCAACCGGCGCTTTCTCTTAGGGTTAGCCATGGAGCCTCCAGTTAGCGAAACCTTTGGTTGAAACCAATTTGGAATTTCTGTCAAAGTAGCGATTAGCCTACTCAACCCATTGGCGGATGGGGAAACTAACCTAAACTTTGGTTGTAAGCAAGAAAATATAGCAGACGTGCCACTAGTTCCACCAGAGGCATGCAAATTAGAACTCGCATTTAGAGACTAGTTTGGCAGATGATCTACATCTCGTCGCTTACGACATCCTTTGATAGATCAGGAAAATAAATGGTTCAAGAATTAAATGACAAGGTCTACCTAAAGGTGGCAGTTCCAACTCAGGTCGGGCGCTTGTTTACCTATGGGGCAGAGCAGAAAGTTCCGATCGGTGCCAGAGTGCAGGTGCCGTTTGGTCAACGAAATCGCCCAACCATCGGAGTTGTTCTAGGCCATATAGGCGTCGATGACTTAGACTTTGACCCGGCTCGCATCAAAAATGTTGTTGAGATCATTGATGAGCAGCCGGTCTATCGACCAGCCCTAATCGAATTGGCGCAGTGGATGGCGGACTATTACTGGTATCCACTGGGCGAAGTTTTGCGTGCCATGCTGCCAAGTAGTGGGCAATCGGTAAAAAAACAGGTCTACCGCCTGCACGCCAGCGGCAGCGAGCGAAACGCCGATCCAGACAATCCTGAAGGAACTTTGCTGCGATGGGTTTTTGGCAGATTCTCGAAGCTGGGCGCAGCGACGGTAAAAAAGAAACTGCAATCTTGGCCTCAGGGAGGACCCGAAGCCGAAAGCCTTTGGCAGAAGCTGGGGCGCGAGGGTTACTGGCAGCTTGAAGAAGACACAAAAATTAAAGCCCGAAAAACGCAGCAGTTGGCGCCAAGTACCGCATCAAAGGCGGCGGAGAATGCCTTGTCCTTCACGCCTGCCCAAGCGGAAGTATTTGCCGCCATCAAGGAAAAGGGGCTGGGTGCGGCCATTGAGACCAGGCGTCCATTTTTGCTTTGGGGTGTGACGGGGGCTGGAAAAACTGAGATATATCTGCAACTTATTGCTGAGGTTTTAAGTCAAGACGAGGTGCAGCAAGCATTGGTCATGGTGCCGGAAATCTCACTGACACCACAAATGACCCGGGTTTTTGAAGCCCGCTTCCCCAATCTTGTCGCTGTCGTGCATTCGGCCATGAGTGATCCGGAGCGTTGGGCCCAGCTTGATCTGATTCGTCAAGGGCAGGCCAAGATCCTGGTTGGCCCGCGTTCCTCGATCTTTGCACCGTTTGGCAAGCTGGCACTGATCATCGTTGATGAGGAGCATGACAGCAGCTACAAGCAGACTTCCGGTCTTTGTTATCACGGGCGAGACGTGGCAGTGGTGCGGGCCAAGCTGGAAGGGGCGGTCGTCGTATTAGGTAGCGCCACACCAAGTATGGAAAGTTTTTGGAATGCTCATACCGGTAAATATCACCTGCTGCGGCTCAGCGAGCGCGTCCATGGCCGACCCTTGCCGGAGACGACTTTGGTTGCGCAAAAGATCAAGCGTCGGACTGGAGTCAAGTTACCAAAAAATGCCGAAGATCTGCTGGCTGACATTCCCATCAGTGAGCAGATTATCGAAGAGCTAGAAGCGACGATCGCTCGCGGCGAACAGGCGATGGTCATCGTCAATCGCCGCGGCTTTGCCTTCTATTTGTTTTCTTTGGATCGGCAGGAGCCGGTGCAGTGCCCGCATTGTAGCGTAAGTTTGACAGTACATAAAAAGTCGAGAATACTTCGCTGTCACTACTGTGATTATCATGCCAGCTTGAGTCAAATACAGACCGAACGACAAGGGGAATCGCTGGTCACTGTCGGCTATGGTAGTGAGCAGGCGGAAGACTTTTTGAATCAGAAGCTGCCTGGCCGCAGGATTGTTCGGGTCGATTCCGACACCGTACAGAAAAAAGATGCTTTAAGTCAGGTTTTGAAAGACTTTCGGGAAGGTCGTATTGATGTACTGGTCGGTACGCAAATCCTTGCCAAGGGCCATGACTTTGCCAAAGTCACATTGATTTGCTTGCTCGAGGTTGACCAGTCCTTGAACTTGCCGGATTTTCGTGCTGGCGAAAGAACCTTTCAACTAATGGTTCAGGCCTCCGGGCGCGCCGGGCGTGGTGATCTTGCTGGTCGGGTCATGGTGCAATGCCAGAAAGCGGACCACCCAGTGATACTGGCCGCACTGCGGCAGGATTATGTGCAGTTTACGAAAATGGAGATCGGTTTTCGGGAGGTTCACGGCTATCCTCCCTTTAGTCGCATGGTTTTATTTGAATTGAACGGGCCGGATCGTGATCGTTTGGAGAAGGCTGCGGATACTTTAAAGGAGCTGACTATCCGTTATTTTACTCAACAAAATGGGCTAGGTGGGGTCAATGTCCTGGGGCCTGCGGTGCCACCGATAGAAATGATTCGTGGGCGTCACCGTCGCACCATGATCATTTCCGGTACTCACCTGAATGCCGTACGTCGCCTGACAGCATTCGTGCGCGAGCAATTGACTCGTTTGCCGAAAGATGTACGCTTGAAGATCGATATCGATCCGCAGAGCATTTTATAAGTGGTGCGTCAAAAAAATCGATGGAGACTGTTTCGCTAAATCCGCTAGAATAAAAAGCCAAATGGCATAGAGACGCCAACGAGAAAGAGGATAGGTTATGGAATACAATGCTGTTGGAACTGAACTCGATAATTTAGCCGCATACCAAAGCGAAACGAAGCTTTTAGAAAACCGGACTATTTTTGTTTCTGAAGGAATCAATTCCCGAGTTGCGAAAACTGTCATCAACCACCTCCTCGCTCTTGATGCTCAAGAACCTGGAAAGCCGATATACATGTACTTAAATAGCCCTGGTGGGGAAGTGAACAGTGGCTTTGCCATCTATGACACCATGCGCTATATCGAATCTGAGGTGCGTGTGATCTGTACTGGTTTGTCAGCCAGTATTGCAACCATCATTCTACTTGGTGCGCCGAAAGACTATCGTATGGGTATGCCGAATACCAAGTTCTTGATTCACCAGCCTTTGATAGGTGGTCATATCCAAGGTCAGGCTTCTGATCTGGAAATTACGGCGAAGGAAATTATCAAGACCCGTAAAAAAATTAACGAATTGCTTTCCAAAGAGTGCGGTCAGCCAATGGAACGAGTCGAAGAAGATACGACCCGTGATTACTGGATGAATGCCCAAGAGGCATTAGAGTACGGTTTGATCACAAAAATTGTTTCCAACAAGAAAGAAATAGGTTAATACCTTAAGCCCTTGCCATCCTATGCGAAGGTGGTGGAATTGGTAGACACGCTAGTCTCAGAAGCTAGTGGGCGTATGCCCTTGGGGGTTCAAGTCCCCCTCTTCGCACCAGCTTGGGCTTATCTTGACATATCAACATCTTTCTCTGAGTAAACCATCTATTGATCATTGGATTTCTGAAGAAACGACTATTTGCCGTTGTCCTTGCAAGTTTGAGTGCATTGCTTCTTGGGGCTGTATCGGCGCTGGTCTTTAGTTCAGTTGGTCCTGCTTTACAGGTTTTACTCAACCCCGATGCAAGTGCGCTTATGCCGCTCAGCGATTTGCTTGGCGAGACCTTAGCTAAGTTTATCGAGCAGCAGTTTGGCCTTACGGCTATCGCTGCCAAATCCTTATGGCGCATATTACCCGTCGTCATGGTCAGTGCTGCAGGTATTCGGGCTGTCTTGACAGCTTTTCAATGGGCGGCTTGGGAGTGGCTCAGTGAGGACTTTGCCCGTAGTCTGCGAGCGGACTTAGTGCAAGGCTATTTGCGTCTCAATCCCCAGGCCCGGCGGGAGTCGCCAAGCTACGATGATCAATTGGCGGCAGTCTTAGCCAATGATGTGCGCTTGGTACGGGAATATATCGTCCACTTCTATGGCGGCTTACCGCGTGAGCTATTTCAAGTTCTTTTTTATTTGGGCTCATTGATACTACTCTCGCCTTTGCTCTTTGCTATTTTTGTGTTTGGCCTACTGCCCGCTGGGGCGATCATTTCCCGTCTTGGCAAAAAACTGCGGCGACGCTCAGGCCAGGCATTGGATCAGGTCAGCCGTGTGTCTGAGTGGATTCAGCAACGCTTGCAAGGCATTGAGACCATCAAGCATTACGCCACAGAAAAGCTGGAAGCGCAGAAGATGCGTAATCATACCTGCAAATTGATGGATTCTTTTCTCCGTGCAGCGCGTGTTAAAGCGAGGACCTCGCCCCTCATGGAACTGATTGCCATCATCGCCATGGTGATGGTTTTACTGGTTTCTTTTCAGATGGTACAGCAGGGGCAGACGAGTGGCAGCATTCTGATATCGTTTTTTGCTCTACTTGGTGCGATGTCTCAATCGGCAGCAAAGCTTGGCAAATATTATAATAGCAATCGCGAGGGTGTTGCTGCCTTAGAGCGTGTCGAAGGGATGCTTAAGTTTTTCCGCGCAAATGAGAAGCTCGCCTTGCAGCATGATCAGTTTCATCAAACGGAAGACAGCAGCGAAATTCTTAGCTGTAAAGATTTAACTGTCACTTATTCAAAGACGGATATCCCAGCGCTTCAAGACTTTCATTTTAAGTTTCGTGTTGGTCGTATCTACTGCATTTGTGGACCATCGGGTGCAGGAAAATCGACGCTGATGAACGTATTGCTCGGGCTTGTGGAGCCAAACCGTGGGCAGGTACTGTGGTCACAGCATTTTCAAAAAGATGGCTTGCAGATCGGTTTAGTGCCGCAGCGGGTGGAATTAGCTAACTTCAGCTTGGCGGAAAATATCAGCTATCCGGATGCCAGCTGTGATGAGCAGCGCTTCGACTTGGCAATTCGTGCTGCTGGTTTAACGGAAACGGTACGCAATTTGCCACAAGGTGCAGCCACATCTATTGGGGAAGGCCTTGTCCAGATATCAGGGGGGCAGGCGCAACGGATTCTGATCGCCCGCTTGTTTTATCATGATATGAATCTGGTGATGTTTGATGAGGGTACGTCGGCTCTTGACCCGGAGACGGAAGCTTTAGTTTATCAATCACTGAGGCAATTTGCTGCCCAAGGGCGTTCGGTGATCATGATCGCGCATCGGTTTTCGGCGCTGGCGATTGCCGATGAGATTTTGTTGATGAATCAGGGACGATTGGTGGCACATGGGCACCCTTCTCAGCTTACCCAGCATCCGGAGTTTTTGCGGCTTCTTGGGGGTGTGCATTGATGCCTTGGATATGCTTTCTAAACCGAAATCAATATGAGCAGCTGAGGGAAAGCCCCTCAGCTAACGCCAAATTATGAATTCAACGCTTGAAACTTCTTCGTCAATGCTGGAACCACTTCAAACAAGTCACCAACGATACCATAATTTGCAACTTTGAAAATCGGTGCTTCCGCATCAGTATTGATAGCAACGATCACTTTTGAAGTTCTCATTCCCGCCATGTGCTGTACAGATCCGCTGATTCCACAAGCAATGTAAAGATTGGGGTTGACGGTCTTACCAGTTTGTCCAACCTGCATATCGTGAGGAGCAAATCCAGAGTCAACGGCAGCCCTTGAGGCACCAACCGTTGCACCGATTGGCTCAGCACACTCATGAAGGATTGAGAAGGCATCGGCAGAACCGAGAGCACGACCACCGGAAATGATAATGCTGGCTTCGGTCAGGTCAGCTTTTTGGCTTTGACCTTTACGCACTTCTTTCAATGTCAAACGGCTAGTTGGTAGGTTGGCTTCAACAGTAGATACTTTAAAGCCACCGCTTGCACCTGTAGCCTCAGCCTTGAAAGTATTCGGACGAACCGTCACAAAGTGAACACTTTTAGGCTTCAATGCGACGTGCGCTGTGCACTTACCGGCAAATATCGGCTTCTTGCCAACTAGGCTGTCACCGCTTGCTTCGAGTGAGGTGACATCAGTTAAAATCCCTGATTGGTAGCGAGCCGCCAAGCGAGGGAGAAGATCTCGTCCCATCGGTGTGGCGATGGCAACAACAGCTTTTGCTTGGAATTGATCGATGACTTTTTGTAACGCCGCTGCATAATTCAGCACCTGGTAGTCTTGAAGCTGAGCGTTTTCTACGGCAAAGACCTGGCCGATGCCGTAATCTTTCACCTGCTCTGCTAAGCCTTGCACACCGTCACCAATTAAAACGCCAGCAAGATCATCAGCGTTGCTATTAATCTTCTTTGCAGCTGCAATGGCTTCCAATGAACTGGCCTTTAACTGGCCATGTCGTTGCTCTAAAAAAACCAAAGTTTTCATCTTGTTCCCCCTTAGAGTACTTTTGCTTCATCCCGCAAAAGCGCGACCACTTTATCCACCATGACTTCGATATCTTCACCTTGGAAAACCTGACCAGCAGCTTTTTCTGGTGGGTACTCGTAGCCTTTTACTTCGGTCAGGATACCACTTTGCAATTCAGATAGGTCTAAGCCGATATCGCCGACGGTTTTGCGATCAAAGGGCTTTTTCTTGGCCTTCATAATGCCAGGTAGTGAAGCATATCGAGGTGAGTTCAAAGCTTTGTTGGCACCAAGAACTGCTGGTAGCTCGACGTCGTAGACTTCCACTTGCCCACCTTCGACTTCACGCTCAACTGTTGCCTGATTGCCGTTGAGGCTGACTTTGTTGACCACGTTAATATGGGGCCAATCCAATACTTCAGCGACCATAGTGGGAACGTGCATGTTGTCAGCATCAATTCCTTGCTTACCGCAGAATATCAAATCGACTTCTTCTGTTTTTGCTGCTGCAGCAAGAACTTTAGCGATGGTCAGAGAATCAGCTTGCTCCAAGCCTTCATTATTAATCAACAGGCCACGGTCACCACCCATGGCGAGACCTTTGATGATCAATTCTTTGGTATCATCGCTGCCGAAGCTAGCGATGATCACTTCACCAGCTCCGCTTTTTTCTTTCAATTGCAACGCTTCTTCGATAGCAAATTCATCGTATGGATTGATGATGAATTTGGTTTGCGAATGATCGATGCTACTGCCGTCGCCGGAAAGTTGAATCTTGGTTTCCGTATCTGGGGTCTTTTTAAGCAAGACCATAATTTTCATATCGAACCCCTACTAACGATTGGTTAACAAGACATAGGTGCCACCCAATAGAGAGCTGAGAGCCTAGCAGTTGCCTTAAATCTTGGCAAGCAGCCCTGCAATCCGTACTAGCCCGCTGTCATGGTTTTCATAGCTGCTTGGACACCCACGCCGATATCATGCCGAGAGCCCATCTCTCGCAAGCCGAATTCAAAGGCGCTGAGTGCGGTAATTATGTCAAACTGATCGAATACGCCCAGGTGGGCAATGCGAATGATTGTGCCTTTGGCCTGATCCTGCCCACCAGCAAAAATAGCTCCGAATTTTTCTCGGCAGACCTTCACCAGTTGGCTGCCGTCCATTCCTGATGGTAAGCGAATCGCTGTTAAAGCTTGGGAATGATGCGATTGGCTATATAGTTCAAGACCCAAAGCCCCCGCTGCGGCGCGACAAGCTTTGGCCATTAAAGCATGATGAGCCACACATGCATCTACTCCGATTTCATGCAGTTTTTGTAAAGCGACCTCAAGTGACAAAACCAGAGTCGTTGCTGGAGTCCAGGCGGTTTGACCTTCGGCCTGCGCTTGCCGCTCGCGTAAAAGATCAAAGTAAAAGCGAGGCCGCTTTGAAATATGGGACCAGGCGCGTTCTGATAAGGCTAAAAATGCCAGGCCAGGAGGCACACCAAAGCCTTTTTGGCTACCAGAGATCACACAATCGAGATCCCAGCTTTTTAATTTCACATGGTGAGCTACTAATGCCGATACGGCATCCACAACGATGAGGATTTCCGGTCGTTGCTTACGCACGGCCCGGGCGATTTCCTCAATTGGATAGGCCACTCCCGTGGAAGTTTCATTGGCTTGTAAAAAGAGAGCTTTAGTATTTGGCCTGGATTGCAGTTTTGTCAGGATGTCATTGATCTCTGGTGACTGTCCCCAGCTAACTTCGATGACATCGACGGAACACTGGTATGTTTGACCGAGTTTCTGCCAGCGCTCGCCGAACTTACCACCATTGATGACCAATATCTCGTCGCCTGGACTTGTAAGGTTGACCAGGGCTGCTTCTAAGGCACCAGTGCCTGACGAGGTCAGGATGATGGGTCCTTCAGGTGAGTCAAAAAAATCACAAAGTAAGCTTCTGGCCCGTTGGAAGTGCTGCTTAAAGTCAGCAGAGCGGTGATAGATATTGGTGTGCAAAGCTGCAATAGCTGCTTCGTTTGGCACGGGTGTCGGCCCTGGACAAAAGAGCCTTGGACGCACGTTAGGTAGTTTTTCCATAATTTGCGCTTTCTTTCAGGCAGATTTTTAATCGCTCGAAAATATCGCAAAGCGCAAGAGAGTTCTAGGTCTAAAACTGGAGAAGAGGCATGCTTGGCAAAGCATGCCACCGTTAGGCAGTCTCTTTACTATCAGTGCTGATTACAGCTGGGATCGGAATAGCAATTTTGCGCCCCGGCCGTAATCTTTTGGGGTTGAGTTTCGGATTCATTTGTAAGATCCGCTGCAGCGAGATCTTGTGTTTGCGGGCGATTGCGGAAAGCGTGTCGCCACTTCGAATCTGGTACATCTTTACGTCACGGATTTCGAGCTTTTCCAGATCGTTTTCAATAGAGGCAAAACGCTCTGCATACCACTCCGGCAAGCGCAGAGGATAGCCGTCGCCAGCTACACGATGGCTTGGTGGAGTAATCTCGCGTAACAGCTCAGGATTCCAGCGACGCAATAGTTGGTAGTCCAATCCGAGCCGGCTGGCGATCTCCCGTAAGCGACTAGGCCTTTTCACCAAAACGGTACTTTGCGGGGTCATGTCCCTTGGGTCGGGAATGACATAAAAGCCATACTTTTCCGGGTTTGAGGCGATGATCAAAGCAGCGAGCATTTTTGGCACATAGTGCTTGGTTTCTGGACGGATATAGGGTGTCTTCGCAATTTCCCAGAAGTCGCGACTTTTGCTGCGACGAATAGCGCTGCGAATTTTTCCAGGCCCAGCGTTATAGGCCGCAATTGCCAGATACCAATCGTCGAAGTCACGATAAAGATCTTTGAGAAAACGAGCGGCTGCTACAGTTGATTTGACTGGGTCGCGACGCTCATCGACCCAATGATTGATGGTCAGACCGTAATGCAAGGCTGTTGATGTCATAAACTGCCAGGTTCCAGTCGCGCTTGCCCGAGAGTAAGCTGTGTTGCTAAAGCCGGACTCGATCATCGCCATAAAAAAAACTTCGGGAGGAAGCCCTTCTTGTTGCAACAATGGCAACACGATCGGCTCGACACTGCGACTGCGGATCAACCAAGTGAGAAAAGCGGTGCGGCCGCGACCTTGAAAGTAATCGAGCCAAATTTGAACGCGAGGCGTTTCCACAACAGGTAAAGCCCCAAAATAGGGAGGATGCGGCCCTTCGATTCTTTGGTTGAGGTGATGACGGACATGATAGCGTAAATTTCGTTCAGCCGCCCGACGCTGTCGATAGTTGCGGATCGCTTGGATTTCACCACGAGCATCTTCCATATAGAGCTCTTCGAGATACTGCGCGTATATATTGTCTTCACAAAAATCGTGGAGTTGGGCTTCATATTGCTCGTCGGGAATTGGCTGCAACGCCCTTTGGCTTTCGGCATCGATTTCACTCTGTGATTTGCCGTCATGTTCCCACGCTGGAGAGACAGAAGTCCTCACGCTTTGGCAAGCGCCAAGAGAAAGTGTTGCCAAGGTGAAAGCAATTCGTCGCAAGGTCGGACTCCTCTTTTCGAATCCCCCTGATCGGGTCAAGTCAAATTATTCGTCATAGCTTATGCAACGAGTTTAATAGAAATCTCAGTGGTATTCCCACCGAGATTTATCGAGCCTAGTTTTATGTAGGAAAAATCATGAGGATTTTTTAAGTTTTTTGGCAAGTTCGCGAAAATTATTGCCTCGCTCGGCCAATTCTTCAGCAGTCATGGTGCGGAAAAAAATATTTTTGTCGCTTTCCGGATCTTTTGCCTTGAGCTTAGCCATATGCTCAAAAGAAATGGCGGCCTTATTCAGTGCATTGAGTCGTAAGTCAGCAAAGTCCGGATATTTATCGATTAATTGAATCGCCTTATAAGCGCAGGCGTGCCAAAGTTCTTGGCGACAATAGAAGTTGACCACGAAGTTGAAACTTTCAGCGATGCGGCGTTCGCCTTTTTTAATGAATTCTTTGGCGTCGCTGGCATATTTTGACTCAGGAAACCGCCGGACCAGCTTTTGCCATTCGTCGATCGCTTGCAAGGTAAAGTCCTGCTCCCGATCAATTGCTTCAGGGGCCTCTATCCAGTATGACTCGCCAATCCGGTACATGGCAAAGGGCACTTCCTCATGCCGAGGATAGAGGCGAACAAACTGCTCGTAGCTCATGGCGGCTTCTTGATATTGACGTAATTCAAAATGACTGTTAGCCATATAAAGTTCGGCAAGCGGTGCATGTTTACTGTATGGAAAGCGCGACTTAAATCCACCCAGGCGCTGGATGGCGATATCATATAGTTTATCATCATAAGGTTGACGGGCCGCTGCGAATGCCTCCGCGGGATCATCAGGATTAAAATCTTTCTCGACGCAAGATATAAATAAGGCGAAACTAAAAACAAAGAAGAACAGGCACTTTATGGCCTGGTGTTTTTGTCGCATAAGGGTCCCTTCAAAAGATTTCAATTTTGCCGATATAAACTAGGGGAACAATCCCTCTCATTCACAAGCGGGCCAGTAATAGGTAGTTATACCATAGGCCCAGTTTTACAAGAACTTTTGCTTATGGCTTTAGCAAAGGTTCGGAAATAGTTGCATAAAATGGCAAAAAAGCGAAAAAATCTTAATTTTAACAAGCTACCTCAGCCCAACCTGCGCGTGTTGCTTGCAGCGATGTTGCTATCGGTCTTATTGCATTTACTTTCTTACGTAAAGCTTGATGATTTTGGCAACTGGCGACGCCAGCAAAAAGAAGCCCAAATACCAAAGAAAATCACCGTGCGGGTTGTTCCAAGTAAGCCTCCGAAACCATTGGATGAATCAGCTGAAGATGAGAAAAAGCGCATTGTCGAGGCGCGGCAGGAGCCGACGGAGGCTCCAGAAAACACGCAATTTAAAGGTGCCCAAGACCACAAAACTGATCGGGAAACCAAAGTCAAACCAAACCCTCTCGCCGCGCGTGGACAAGATCCTGGGCAAGGCGGAAGTGGCAAAGAAGCACAAGCTCCACCGCCTCAGCAGCAAAAAGAAGCGGCAAGTCGAAAGCAGGAAATCCTTCAAGATCCTTCTTCAAATGTCATTGTCAGGCCGAAGCAGGCAGAACGGCGAAAACCACGAAATGCTTATGAATCTTTGATACCGAACGCTCAAGACTTAAAGAAAGAATTGCAGGCAGGCTACCAGGATCACATTGATGAAGATATCGAAGTTGGTGACCGTATTGATATCAATACCACTAACTTTCGCTATATCGGCTACTTTACAACAGTCCGCAAGGCTTTCGAGCTTGTTTGGACCTATCCATCTGAAGCTGCTCGCCGTGGTCTGCAAGGTGAGGTACAGGTGCAATTTACTATCATGAAAAACGGTAGCGTCGAGCGTATTCGTGTTGTCGCTAGTTCTGGCCATAAAATACTAGATGATGCCGTGATAGAAGCCATTCAATTATCATCACCCTACGGCCCATTGCCGGAAGGATTCCAAAAAGAAGAGCTAACCGTTGTCGGTTCGTTTCGCTATGTCCTGTCTAGTTTTGCCGGAGCATACTAAATTTCTTTCGACTCACCTATAATACAAATAGACCTTTCAACAATTCGAGCATCAATAGTGAAAAAGAGCGTAATTTGGTGGCTTGGTCCGATATTTATCTGCCTCCTTGCGTTGGCGCTTTTGCTGAGAGAGCTCAGCCAAGTCCTGCAAGAGGCGGAAGCCGAAGTGGTGAGTATCCTTGAGATACAAAGTCCGCAGCCATCTGTCGTCTACGATCGGCATGGACAAAAAATCGGGCAATTTGGCTCCCAATATCATGAGTTTATCTCTCTGGAGCGTATTCCCATTCATGTTCGCCAATCTTTTATCAGTGCCGAAGATAGGGGATTTTGGTCGCATCATGGTGTCAGCCTCATCAGTCTCATGCGTGCTGCCTGGGCCAACCTTTTGGAAGCTCGCTGGGCGCAAGGTGCGAGTACAATCACACAGCAGCTAGTGAGATTGCAGCTATTGAGCCGGGAAAAAAAACTCAGTCGTAAAATTCAAGAGATGATCCTGGCGATTGCCTTGGAAAAAACTGCTAGCAAGGAAAAAATTTTAGAAATCTATCTGAACCGTGTTTTTTTTGGCAATGGTGCGTATGGCATCGCAGCTGCAGCTCAGGTTTACTTTCGAAAACCAGCAGAAGCTCTAAGTTGGTCCGAAGCAAGCTTCTTAGCAGGTCTGATCCGCGCTCCGTCGCGATATGATCCATTTGATAAGAAGGGATGGAACTTAGCTCGGCAGAGACAGCAGTATGTTTTGCGTCGCCTTGTTGATGATGAAATCATAACTGCTCATGAGGCAGAAGATATCTATCGGCAGAAACCTAAGTTAGTTGCTGGCTTACCTGCATTGGGAGAGTTTGGTTATGCGATGTTTGCGGTTCGGAAAGAGCTGGAAAGAATGGTTCAAGGCCTGGATTGGCAAGAAGGCGGTTATCAAATTGAAACAGGCCTGGATCTACGACTCCTTAAGACGATAAAACAGGCATCTAAACGCATGATTCAAACTCATCCATTTCATAGTCTTGATAGTGAAATGGCTATCATGGCTATGGATGCAAATAGTGGAGATGTTCTTGGACTGATCGGTGGCAAAAATTTTCACTCCAGTCAATTCAATCGTGCGATACAGATGAGGCGACCGATCGGTTCGATCGCTTTACCGCTCATATACGCTAAAGCATTATCTCACGGTTTTCAATTGGGCGATCGTTTGTATAGTTTAAAGACCAATACTCATGATCGTAACGATCCAACTTTATTTGATGGGCTAGCGAAGGGCCTGCTGATGGAAAGCACCCGTCTTGGCGTCGAAATCGGTCTGGGTAATCTGCGAAATTACTTTCATCAACTCGGCTGGCAGACGGATCGAGAGGATTTTGATTTAATCCTGGGTTTGGAGCAACTGAGCCCCTTGGAGTTGACTACCGCCTATGCGGCTATTGCCAATGGCGGCTTTCATGTTAAAGCTCGCTTACTTAAGCGTGTCAGAGATCGACATGGACAGACGATAATGGCAGTCAGCCCTATGCGACAGCGCGTCTTACCCTATCAGTCCGCCTATGTGATGGGAAAGGCACTTCAAAAAATTCAGGCGCTGAGCAATGAAATTGTTATCAATGATAGTTCTGCGATTGGCGGATATCACGCCGTCGGTCCAGCAAGACAGAATTTTTGGCAAATCCTTTTCGATGATCGGCTCGTTTTGACTAGTTGGGTTGGCAGTGATTCGGGCTTACAGGCGCTGCCAGCCGAAGCTTTCTGGCAACCACGGAAAAGTTCAAAGGATTTTTACAGAATTTTAGTGGACGAGGGTCGCATCCTTGATACAATGATGCTTAAAGAACCAAACGGAATTCGCTATCATTGGGTTGATACCTTGACCTTTCGTGAGCAAAAGGTATTCTTGCCTTTTACCGCGAGAAGTCGTTGGTAAGTGGCTCAGAATAGAACTGTCTCTTTTTTTGACACTGAGATGAAGTCTTAACAAAACAAGTATTTCTAATTGTTGGCTACGTTTCCGTTTTGAAAGTTCTTTTTTTGGAAGCGACAGCTGGTATATCGATTGCTTCGCTGTTGGTGAGAATGGGGACTGCTAAGTCCTGACTTGTTGCTCCTAGTTCATCCTACTTGCTGTGTGGTTTTTTGCTGACTTGTTGCTCCTGACTCCTTTGATTGTTGCGTTGGTAAATTCGTGAAAACAGCAGTCCCCATTCTCCATTTCATTGTAATTTTACTACACTAATAAAAAGCTTCTCCTTTTATAAAATCCCGCTTAAAATTCATGAAATTATTGTCGTGCAAGCTGAGCTGAAAACCGGGCAAGGTGGCTCTGGTTTGTGGGATTTTTTGGCCTTAGGGAGGTCATTGACTAAAAAAGGGGGAATCGGGTATGAAATCAGAAGCGATACCTGCGAAAGTCATCAAGAAGTTGGTGGGTTCAGATGGAGCTAACGGAATTCGTAGCGAAGACGGTCGATTTTCTGGTGAGGAATTGCATGGAAGCATCGACTCGCATATGTTGGACTGGCTGAAATCCTTAGACCTACCTGAGAAAGCTGAGGGTAGCTTTGTTGAGTCCCTTGGCATCTATCTCGAACAACTCGGCAACACATTGCAAAAAGCAAGGCGTGAGCTCCATGGCACGAATCCCACCAGTCTGGAGGGAATCGCTTTAGACTTATCACACAATGCGCTTAAAATTGGCGCTATCAACATCCTTCGAGCTTCCTTCGAACTGCAAAATCTGGCGCGGTGTGGCGCTTATCGCGATGCGCAGGATATTGTAGATCAAATCGAAGTCGAGTATCTTAAAGTTCAGCAGAGTTTAGAGAATGTTGTTTAATTACTAAAAGGCCGACCCGTAAGGCCTTCCTGAGAGGCCCACGTTGTCTGTTGCAAAGTCGAGTTTTCTTTTTGCTGCTGGAACCTTACTGAGTCGGATTTCGGGCCTGATCAGAGACATGGTCGTGGTCGGAGTTTTTGGTGCGAGCGCTTTGCTCGACGCGTTTTTAGTTGCCTTCCGCATCCCGAACTTACTTCGTGAGATGCTTGCTGAAGGAGCTTTGGGCAGCTCCTTCACCAAAGTCTACAGTGAATTGATGGAAAAAGATCGCGCACGAGCGCAGCAAGTTCTGGTCGACTGCATTTGGCTATTCACTTTGGTTTCCATCATCGTTTGCTTTTTAGGAATTATTTTTGCTCCACAACTTGTCGGCCTGATGACACTACAAGTGGAAACTGCCGAACGTCCTGAGTTTCTCCACAATACAATAGGTTTAACACGATTACTTTTTCCTTACTTGGGACTGATGATCATCAGTTCGGTAGTGATGGGAGCTTTGCATCAAGGCGGTCGATTTTTCTTGAGCGCCTTTGCCCCAGTCGGTTTTAACCTTGGATTTATCCTTGGGGCTTGGCTGCTGGCTGATTTGATGGCCAAGTGGGATTCCCCTTGGGTGCGCGAATATCTGGGTGAGCCGAGAATCGTTGGGCTTGCGATTGGCGTTCTGTTGGGTGGTCTAGCACAACTCATTATGCAAGGCTCAAGTCTGGCAAAACTAATTTTTCAAAAATTGCCACAGGCCTTCGGTCGCCGTATTTGGAATGAAGAAACTCGCAAGGTGGTGAAATTGATGCTGCCAGCATCAATTGCTGCCAGTGCCGGCCCGATTAATGTTTTTATCAATACGAACTTCGCCACTTCCTTAGGAGATGGAGCTGTATCCTGGCTTAATTTTGCTTTTCGTCTGTTGCAATTGCCGATTGGTTTGTTCGGTGTGGCGGTTGGAGTAGCAGTACTGCCAGCTTTAAGTCGATCCTTAGCCCGAACTCAGGGTAAAGTCACAGGCGAAGCCAGTCGCTATTTGCAAAATGCTACTGACTTAGTTGCCTGGCTGATGATGCTCTGTTTTGCCTTCATTCTCATGAATCACCAAGCGATTATCGCATTGCTTTTTCAGCATGGAAAATTTACCAGTGCTGATACCTTAGCAACTTCGCAGGCGCTGTATGCTTATAGTTTTGGTGTGCTTGGCTATGGCCTGATCAAAGTGTTTACCTCATTTTATTATGCGGTCGAACGAACAGACTTTGCGATGAAAGTTTCGTTGTTCAGTATTTTTGTGAATTTTACCGGCAACTACTTGCTGGTGGAAAGATTTGGACACATCGGCCTGGCTTGGACGAGTGCTATTACACTGAGCATGAACGCTATCATTCTAGCATTGGGAATGCGATCGTTTCATGTCAAGCTGGAGTGGAAGGGCTTGCTTCGTTCTTTACTTTGTTTAGGCTTGGCTGTCGTTCTTTCTATTCTCTTCATGGGATTGGCCAGCAATGTAATGGCACAATGGGATCTTAATTTACCACTGAAGATTGAAGCGGGCTTGCAATTGCTGATCAATGGTTTGTTATTGGTCTTAGTTTTTGCAGGATTTGCAGCTTTGAATTTGAAGCTGACGCCGCAGGCCTTGTTAATACGCGTGAAGTCTGGTTTAAGGCGCAAGAAATAATTCCATACTCAGCAGCAGCCGCAACATGTCATCCCCAGCAGCACCAGCTGCGTCGGGGATCGTGTGCCGGGCATGCCGGTTAACTAATAGGGTGAAAGTCCCTTGCCAACCTGATGGAGGTGAAGGCTAGCGAAGCACAAGGGCACCATCGCGAGATGTTGTCTGAAGGAAGTGTGTAGCAAAGACGTGAGCTGACGAATAGAAACTGGATACGAGGCGTGAAAGGCAGACGAGCTGGCGATCGACGGCGAAGTCTAAATCCATCAAGGCCCCAAGCGTAAATCCAGCAGTTGTGCGTCGAAAGTTAATCGGCTTACCCCGGGAGATCTGCTTGCCTGTTTGGACATCCAAACAGGGTCTACTGAAAAGTGGGCTAGCGGCGAGCAGAAGTCAGTAGTGGGCATAGTAGGGTGTAAGCCCGAAGGCCCTAACGATTTGCAGAAGTTAGTAAGAGGAAATTAAGTGGTCGAGGCAACGCAGAAAACTCGCAAGAGATCGACTAAGAAACTGAAGGATGAAGTCCTGTCAGTTCTTAGCTCGGAGCCCACATCCACGACTAGCGTAATTTCCACTGAAACCTCGAGTTCTGTGATCTGCTTGGAGGAAGTGTTAGAGAGAAAGAATCTTCAGCTAGTGCTACCGCATATACAAACTCTCGGAATACCTACGAGGTTGGTATGGCTACTACGGCCTCGCCGAACTCCCCTCGGTCTACCGTGACCTAGACAAATGGATTCGTCGGCGCTTGCGCATGCTCCATCTGAAGCAGTGGCGCAAGCCTCGGACCCGATTCCAGGAGTTCGCACGCTTAGGTATGTCAACAAACGATTGTTGGTTCCTTATCCGAACCACGAAACGGTACTGGTACCTAAGTGGGACCAGCGCTGTGAACCGCGCCTTGAACAATAAGTATTTCCAAGAGCTTGGCCTATTCTGCTTGGCAGAGCGCGCAGAACTTAAAGCAAGTTGAACCGCCTTGGTACGGACCCGTATGCCAGGTGGTGTGGGAGGGAAAGCCCGTGAGGGCCTACCTATCCCGATTCTCACTCCAAAACTTCCAAAAACCGCAAATAACCATCTTCAATCGCCTGGCGATCAACAGAAACTGTATAACCACCGTCCTTAGAACGCAGCGTTTCACCAAAGTCCTTTAACAAGATCCACTGACTAAACGCTTGATGATCATTTTTCTTATCATGCTGAATTCCGGAAACGAGTGCGTCCACGACATGCTCATCGCGTAAATCAGTCGTTCCCAGGCAAAGGCCCAAGTCCTGCCGACTCATCAGACATCGATTCTGCTGCAAAGCATGGAAAATTTGCTTCGCTTTATCAGCCTCAAGATGCCCCAACTGCTGGCTCAACACAGCCTGAAAAGCCAAACCAAGGGCAACCGCTTCACCATGAAGGATGATCTTCTTGCCTCGCTTATGCGACAAAGCCTCAACACTATGTGCGAAAGTATGACCAAGGTTTAGTGTGGCTCGCAGTCCATTTTCACCTGGATCTTGGCTGACAACATCAGCCTTGATGCGAATTAAGGCAGGAAGGTAGTCCTCAATGCGACTTACCGCCTGATCGTGAAAGGCTGCGAGCAAAGTTTCATCGCCACTCAACAATGCATGCTTGTAACATTCAGCAAGGCCAGCTCGAACTTCCCGCTCATCCAGGGTGCGAAGCCACCCTGTCCAGACTGTGACTCTTTCTGGAAACAGAAATAAACCCAACTGATTCTTACCAAACGGAGGAAAGTTTACACCTGTCTTGCCACCAACGCAGGCATCGACCATGGCAAGCAGGGTAGTGGGAACCAATTCGAATTTGCGTTGCAAGAGGCCAACTGCAAAGGCCGCAGTATCACAAAAGACACCACCACCGACTAAGATATATGTTTCGCCGGGATCATCGTTGCGGATGGTTTGCACGATCTTAGCGACGGTTTCCAGATTTTTCGTGACTTCATCAAAGTCAAAAATGCTGGTGCGTTCATCTTCTTGAATGTTCCATAATGAGGCCACAGTTGCATCGATCAAAACACGTCTGCCGGGGAAGGTCATGCTTTGTTCCAGAGTAAGCACTGGCTCGATGATCACCGGGTAACTGCCACTGACTTGCTTCGCCGAACTAAGCGATGTGGGAACGCCACGCTTATACAATCGCGCGGCAAACTCATAGGCATCGGGCTCTGTGACTGATGATAAATCCCAGCCACAGAAACGGCTGAGATTCAGACTGAAAGCCTCTTCCAGTATGCGAATCGTGCCCTGTGGCCAGGCAAGAGTTTCCTCAAGTGGATCATAGCTAAGCGATTTTGTCGGCCATCGATGCCAGGTTTTGACCTGTGCGGGTGGAAGCTGACAGCTCCAATTGATCGTCAGTTTATCTTGTGCGCTTTCCATTGGCACCTTCCTGTCGCTAAGTGAATAAGTTTATATCACTTCTTGTCCGGCTTTTCGCCTTTTTCAAGCCCTTCTATTAAAGCATGTTCGCATCGTCGACGATACACTTGGAAACACATTAGTCAGCAGCAGGGAAACAAGAAGGTCGTCAAAGATGAGTCATGGTTCCAGCCAACCCCCACGATCTGGGCGTTCCTTGCGCCGTCAGATTGAGAGTATCCAGCGTAAACGTATTGCTGGTCAAAAAGTCGTTAAACTTGGCGACTATCGCGACTTGCAAAAACAAGTCAAGAGTCCAACCATTTTGGTGGTCGATGACGATGAGGTGATGCGCAACGCCTTGAAGAGAATCCTCGAAAGTGAGGGTTACCATATCGTTATGGCTGAAGATGCAATGGAGTTATCCAAGGTATTGGAAAATACCTGGTTGGATCTCATTCTTCTCGATGTCAATTTACCTTGGGTAAACGGAATTGAGCTTTGCCAGCTCATTAAGTCGCACCAATCGTTGAAAGCCGTGCCTCTCATACTTATTTCCGGACGGAAAAGTCCGGAAGATATTGAAAGCGGCCTTCAAGCTGGCGCAGACGACTTCTTAAGTAAGCCATTTGATCTTGATCAAATGACGGCGGCAGTCAGTCAAGCTCTGGAAAAAAAGGCGAAGTAAGTGCAGGAACTTTAATTGCTTGACAGATATTTCTAGCTCAAGTACCTATGGAGTCCTGCTGGTATTCCTCAGTAGCTCAGTTGGTAGAGCAGGTGACTGTTAATCACCGGGTCGGCGGTTCGAGCCCGTCCTGAGGAGCCATCCACTACCGGCTCTATTCCAAATCCGAAATTTTTCTTCCCAGCCCAAATCCGAAATTTTTCTTCCCAGATTTTTTCGTTAGCGCCTATTGCAGATTTTTTTCTGCTCACGGGCACTGCAAGAGGGCATCGGTGCGTCTACTGCATCAGCTCTACCTGCCTTTCTGAGCAACCACTGCTTTTCGTGACCGGCTCAAGCCACTAGATGGGATGCGAAATCGTTTTGCAACGCGATTTCAGTTAATAGGAGCCCATCGCCCCTCTCCCCATAGCGCAGCGGGTAGAGCTTATTCAGTTGGCAAAGAGCTGTCCGCCTCGTTCCCAGCAGCCTGCTTAAGCAAAACCCAGCTTTATGTTTTTGATGTAGTCCAACCAATAAGCGACCTCCTTGAAATGTTGATCCATAAAACGAAATATCACCTGCCCTGCATGGCGGACGACTTGGCAAGGCAGGTGGATAAAGCGGTTTCTGATAGACTTGGCAAACTTTGGCTTCGTGGCGTTGTCTTTAAGCGCAACAAAGCGCATCAGGTTATAGGCAAACGCTCCTAGCAGCGCATAGGCTTTATTCGCCAAAAGCTTCTGGCAAGGTTAATGGTGCAGATCGAGTCCATTTTTTAGTTCACGGATAAAATTTTCTGCATGGCCGCGGCCTCGATAAAATTTGATGACCTCGATGGCAGTCTTGGCCTCTGACATATTGCTGATCCAAGCGCGATAATGATAGTCTTGTTCGCCTTTGACGAGCTGATTTTCACGGCCAGGCTTAAGTGAACGCATGATCAGTGCGCGCATGGGAAACGGTGAATTTTTCGAGCGGTAAACCACCTCACCAACCTCACACTCACGGCCATCAGCAAAGATAAGACGATCCGGATCTTCAAGATCCTGCGACTGCCAATTGCTCACCAAACCGATGAGAGGCTGATACATCAGCTTACGCATACAGACCACAAACTGGGCACCTTTCGCAGCACAGGCGTTTAAGAACGCTATCTTACAATAGCCACTATCAGCACGGACATAGCGTGTCAGACCACTCATCTCGGACGGCATGCGATTGAATATCTGATGAATGATTTCCAACGATCCGGCAGACGTATGAGTATTGCCGGGTCTAACATCGCTGTAGTATTGCAGACCATACTCGTCAAAGGCGTGGATCGTATCCAGCCCCTTGATGCCCGCATAGTTGTAGCAGACGCCTTCCATCTTACTTCCATGCTGACGGTTGGTCGTCGAATCAATATCAATGGTGATGGACTTTGACTTGCCAAATAGCTCACGACGTAATTGATAACTTAAGTCGATCAACTGGTTATTTAAATCGCGATAATGGAGCTGTGAAAATCGACGGAGAAAGTCACCTAATGACTTGGCCGTATAAACCTTGTCCCTACATAGCGCGCGAAAGCCTTCATCACGGCCAAGCTGCTCGATGTCGTCCAAGCACTCAGCACCGGCTTGAAATGCCAACACGAGCTGCCTTAGCTTATTGAAATTCTTTGATGAACCCGACTTAAGTTGGGGCACACACGGTCTGAGCAAGCCCTCGACCATGACTCGGTCAAAAAGCTCGCCAAAGATTATCAAGCCTGAATGAGCAGAAAGCTGTTTCGAACTTCGTTCAATCTTGATAGGCATAGGGGTGAGCTCCTGATTGATTTCATTTTTGGTTGTTACAGGCCCGAAATCATAGGGAGCTTTTTCTTTTCGTCAAGTTTTACCAAGTCAATCGCCTGTGGATAACTTGTCAGATTTGGTGAAGGCAAGGATTCCTTGCAAACCAAGTCTGGGTAAGGCATTGGTTTATGCCAAGGTGAAAATTATTTCTGATTAGGGATGTAAAGGATTTGCCTTTGATTCGAAAAGGAATACCCGTCCGTGGAGAAATTTCTAGTCGCTACATAACTAGATCGCCATCCGAAGTGAGTACAACAGATTTATTTGATAAAATCGCGACCAAGGTCGCAAAGAAAACAGCGCAGGTTAAGCCTGAAACCGGCGAAGCTCGTGGGATAATGTTAGTAAAATCCCCACTGAGTCGACCTGATAATGAATTCGTAAACGACGAGCATCGGAAGAGATTGTGGGAACGGATAATCGGAAAATATGATCACATCTCAGCCTTACTATTTTTGGATAGAACCTCTACTGATGCCAAGCGATCGAGGCATGTTGGCTATTTTATGCATCGGCATAATGATTCAGATATGCAAAGTCTTTTTGCAAAATTCCAGGCGTTGGAGTTATCAGAGTTGCATCTTAAAGGGGAGATCAATGTTTAGTAATTTTGATTCCAGACAAAAGACGTCACCTTATCCATTCTGTTACAATTTCAGATTCAGGCAATCCCAGTTTATTCGCTATTCTGTACAATGTTGTACGACGGGGCATAGATGGAGAACTTAAAAAGCGACTCAAAGATGGTTGGGGCATGCCAATAGTTTCCGCTGCTTGAGTTACACCACCATGATCCCTATCAATTATATTTTTTAGTTTTGCCTTGAAAGCTAGGACTTTTCGACCGATATCACTAAGCTCATTATCATTAATATAAGGACGTTTCACCGGTTCAACTGGTAACTCATCCTCTTCGTCCAACTCTTCCTGCATTGCGTGTATCAGCTCTTCCCTTTCCTTGGGGTCTTCTGACGACTCATTCCATAACTTCATAAGGTCAAAAAATCCTTGGTCAGACTCAGCGAACTGAACGGCATTGGCAATAAATTCAGGTGGCAATCCTGCAGAAGCCATCGCAGTCGCTATTGTGTATAGTTCTAGTTTTTGGTCAGGTGTTGTCTCAAAAATATTCATAACATACCCATCCACTTGTATTTCCCTTTGGAAATTCGGTTTATGTGAGTCTTTAGTCTCGCAATCTCTCGCTTGTCGACAGCATCGGAGTTCTTGATATATCCACGGCACAAGAATGCTTTAGAATTTATTATTGCTACTCCGACTCTCAATTGAACATTTCCAGAACCAATATTGTGCCATTTAAGCTTGAAGCCGTGCTGTATATTAAGGTAAAAGCTCCCAGCAGCGCGTAGCCTTTATTCGCCAAAAGCTTCTGGCAAGGTTAATGGTGCAGATCGAGTCCATTCTTTAGTTCACGGATAAAATTTTCTGCATGGCCGCGGCCTCGATAGAATTTGATGATCTCGATGGCAGCCTTGGCCTCTGACATATTGCTGAACTCGGCGCGATAGTCATAGCCGTGTTTGCTGTTGACTAGCTCATGATAAGAAAAAAATAGTTGCCGATCAGGGAGATACTACCTTCAGGCTAATAATCCCAAATGGCCTATTTCACTAAATCTGAATCAACAGATTCATAAATCCCACCAACAATCTTCCCATCAAGCATTTCCCACATTTTCATCCAAGCGAATGAAGCCTTTCCAGAATTGAACAGTGAGTCATTAAGCGATACCCTATGTTTAGAAAATTCATCTGAGCGATAAGGATTGAACTTATGAAGGTCAAAGACTTGAGTTACCTAGGCTTGGTAGTGCTTCTTTGGTCAGGAAGTCGCGTGCTAGCCATTCCCCAAAACATATCATTATATTGTAATCATTACCCTAACTCACCAAAATGTATAAAAAATTCAGTCTCATGTACCACTTGCCATGCTATCCCCCCCTCGATGAATCCATACGGTGAAGATTTAAAAACAGCGCTAAACGCTAATGACGAGTTCGACAAGTCAGCAGCAAGTTTCGCCCGTTTTTTACCGGATGCATTCATGCAAATCGAAGCCCTAGATAGCGATGGTGATAAATTCAGTAACCTCGATGAAATCATGGCAGGCAGCGAACCAGGGCAAACGATCGATACACCGGACTTGCCACCGCCTGATGGCAGGCGTTATGAGCCGCGCCTTGCTCTGCGGCGTTTAAAGTTAGCTTTCTGTGGGGTATCACCTAGCTTTGAAGAGCAAAAAAAACTGCTTGAACTAGAAGATCCTATGCCCTGGTTGCATTTACTTCTTGATGACTGTCTGGCGAGTGATTACTGGCAAAACGTTGCCCTACATCGTCTGGCTGATCCACGAATCAGGCCAAACGAATCCATTGGTTTCGATGGCAATCCCTTTATTGTTGGTGACTATCGTTATGATTACCGACTTTTTACCTACATCATGACTGGAGATCGTGATGCAAGAGAACTACTTCTGGCTGATTATCATCTGGATGAGCAAGGACAAAAAACGACTGCTGTCATTCCCACTACTCTTGTTCCTGAACGCATCGTCGTCGGCAATGGCCAACCACTCATCGCAGAAAGACGTGCCGGTATGATCACAACGCAATGGTTTCTCGGGACAAACACCATGTTTGCTGAGCTTCCGCGCAATTCGGCATCGCAGGCCTACCGTGCTTATTTAGGGCTGGATATCGCTAAAAGCGAGGGCCTGTTTCCTATCGCCAATGAGCCGCGCGATGTTGACCATAAAGGTGTGGCAGAGCCAGCCTGTGCCGTGTGTCATAGCACACTTGATCCACTGGCTTACTCGTTTGCTGCCTATAACGGACTCGGAGGTGGAGGCGACGAAGGACCAAGAGCTGTCGGAGCCTATAACCCTATGCGGACAACTTGGGAAGCCGACGGATTTCTTTTTCAACAAGCTGTTCCTGATTTGAATGCCTGGGCAGAGTTAGCAGCCAACTCGGATGACTTTAAAAAGAACCTTGTGATGATGATCTTTGAACAAGCGCTAGGAAAACGTCCCGAAGGTACCTGGGAAGAAAGTGACTTTGAAGAATTGTGGCAAGGAATCGCAGATGATGACTATCAGGTGCAAAAGCTCATTCATCGCTTTTTCGAAACAAAATCCTTTGCAGGAGTTGCATCATGAAAAAAATGATGACATCTGGACTTAAGATTATCATTAGCCTTTCTTTCTTGGCTATCAGCATAGACCATGCATTGGCAATGGAACCAATTTGGAAAAGAAGCTTTGCTCTGGAGCAAGACCTCGCCCGAGCCTTAGACATGGACCCGCTTGAATTATGTCAGGAGCTAGATGAATTTTCCTGCCTTCGCTACGCACATCAATACGCCTTAGGCGGGCATGAGCCTTTTCAAAGAGGACAATTTAAAGGCCAGGTTGAACCCAGCCTGACCACGGCGATTGCCTTTGAAAGAGTTATTCTATCTGCTTGTGGAAAAAGGGTTCAACTTGACGAAGGCTTAGATGCCGGACGTTATTTTTCATACTTGGACCTGGATCAACCCGTAAGTTCATTGCAAGAAAGCCAGATCCATCAACAAGTCGAGTTTCTCTATCGGCAGTTTCTCGGCCGTGACCCGCAAGCAGAAGAGCTTTTCATTGTAGCAAGCTTGGCAACAGATGAAAGCCTCAAACAGAGCTCTTCTAAGGAATTAGCGAGAATGCTGTGTTTTGTCGTTGGTAGTCAAAGTGAGTTTCTTTTCTACTAGAAATCAAACGATTTGCTTGAGATAAAGGATAAACCGATGAGTGAACATACACTTCCCAGACGTCAATTAATCAAGGCCGGACTTGCTGGTGGTATAGGTATGATGGTGCAACCGACTTTTTCCTGGGCAAAGCCTCAAGGGAACAGGTCTGGAGATCAGCCACCCTTACTTTTTACCTTCTGTGCCAACGGTGGTGCTAGCATTATTGATGCCTTCTTACCGATCAGACGGGAAACAGCTAATAGTCACTTGAATGCCTATGAAGACAGTATGATCGACAGCATTGATGCTTCCCCGATTCGCTGCGTGAAGAACATTCCTTATTCGATTCAGCTTCCAGTTGGTCCGGATTTGACCATGAAGAACTTTCTTCAGCGTCACTATCGAGACATGTTAGTCCTGACCCAACAGGGCACAAGCGTCAACCATCTCATCGCCGCGCAACGTTCCTTAAACGGCAATGGTATCAATCAAGGACGAACCTTGGCCGAGGCTCATGCTGTCCAATATGGCAAACACTTCTTGCTGCCTAATATCAATATGGCGATTGCTGGCTATGTCGAAGGCGGTAATGACAATAGTCTGCCGATCGATGCAAGGCAGGAAGTCGTCGGCGATGCTTCCTTGTTTGCCTTTTCTACCCATGGCTACCTTGGCTTGCAAGAGGCCGTAGATGACAATGTGATACTTGCAGCAAGAAAGGTGCGTGATCGCCTGGAGAAAAATGATAGCTCACCCTTTTGGTTTAAAGACTCCAATACAGTGCGCACTTTTTTACAGATGCGTGAGCAGATGACAGAGCTGGAAGCTGCCAATCTCTTTGAATTATTATTACTTATTGATCGAGCGCGGCTAGGGATGAAGAGCCCGCATCGTCTTCCTGAAAATGAAAACCTGACTAGAATCCTAGAAGTCTTTCCTGATGTTTTCACCAATCCTTTTCATGCAAAGATAGCGTTGTCCTATCTTTTGGCTCGTTATGGAATATCTGGCACTATGACATTGAGCATGTCAGAAAACATCTTGTTCAATGATGAAGAGCCGCCAACTCGTATTGTCAATCTGCCGTTGGGTTTTGACTGGTCTCATACGGATCATCGTGGAGCACAGAATGCGATGTGGCGTTCCCTTTTACAAGGTATTGATGGACTCATACGCCTTTTGCAAAGCGACTCAGGCCATGGCAGGCAGGATGGTCCAAGCCTATGGGATCGATCACTCGTCTATATTGCCACAGAGTTTGGTCGAACCAGACGTTTGGAGAACGGCTCCGGGCATGATTTAAATAATGGTAATTTGCTTATTAGCCCATTGTTAAAAGGAAATCAGGTACTTGGTGGGGCAAATGCAGAGAATTTAGCGACCTATGGCTTTGACCCCTTAACTGGGGCACCCCAGCCGCAGGCGTCTTTGGATGAGGGTGATGTCTATAGTTTAATTTGTCAGGCCTTGCAGATTGAATTTCCAAAGCGTCGCTCTTTCCCTATAGCTGTGCGATCCTGACCTGGCTAATGAATAAAAATAGCCAGTTAACTGGCCCTGTTACCTAAGAACTAGGCTTACAGAACACTGTTTTCTGTGAGCCTGGATTTTTTGGGCATCGCTATATTAGAGTGAGACCAGAAAACCAGTCTTAGGAGACACCAGTATGAAGCTATTATTTTCAGTCATTGCAATCTTGGGAATCACACAAGGAACTGCATTTTCTAACACTCGTCCCAGTTATGTTGCCATCGACTCTATTCAGATTAATGGAAGTGGTTGTAGCAATGAGTATGTAGGTTGGGACCAATGGAGCAATACTGTCCAAGTGCGAACACCCGACTATGCGATTCAAACCAACCCAAATTCTCGTATCGAAAGAAAAAATTGTCAGGCAACGATCGATGTTCTAAAACCCTATGGCTGGACTTATCGTGTTGCCAGTGTTGAAGTTACAGGTTGGGCTCAGGTTTCAGGCAACATTGAGGCCGAAGTCAGCAATTACCATTATATTCAAGGCGAAAGTCGAACAGATGCAAAAAGCATGGAGATTCGATCATGGTATCGCGACAATTACAAACTCTTCAATGATACCAAAGGTGCTTGGACGCCGTGTGGAATAGATCGTGTTTTAAATGTGAATACAGCCATCATGTTGCGCCGTACTGAGAATGCTTATGGTTACGGATACCTTAAAGTCAATCCGAACGTCCGCGTTCGTCTTGACTGGAAACGCTGCTAGAATGAAGAAGTTGAGAAGTGAGAAACACTACTGTTGACATGAGAAGTTGAAGTCACACCATGGCTTCAACTTATTCTCATTTCGGCTTTTGAAAGCGTAGGATAAAAGTCGTGCCGTGATCGTCAGGGTGATGGGCTTCTTCCTGGGACAAAACGTTAATTTCACCCCCAAAACGGTCCATATATGCTTTGGTGATCGGTAGGCCGAATCCCGTTCCTCTTTCCCCTTGGGTACCAACTGCAGTACTAGGACGCTTTTTGTTGAAGAGATCTTTGGCGATAGATTCTGACATGCCGACGCCAAAGTCTTTAACCTTTAAAACAACCTGATCCCCTTCCTCTTCTACAGATATGACGATTCTTTGCTTGGGGCGTGAAAATTTAATCGCATTGGAAATGAGGTTATTAACAACGCTATTGCTTAAGGCTGATTCTTCAGCGGCAACTAAGGTATTGACCCCATTTGCAATACTAAATTCCAACGTGAGTTCTTTTTGTTGAAGTCGTTCGGAAAAGACGAACTGTGCTCGATCGAAGATATTTTTTAGATCAACAGTTCCAACGTGCACAACTTTCTTACCACTATCAAGAGATTCAAACTCACGTACATTGCGGGTGACCTCTTCAATCATATTTGTGGCTCTGGTAATCCGTTCGAGATAGACAGGGATCTTTTCTGGATGTTTTTGTGCAAGATCAACGCAACACATGATTAGAGAAAGTGGAGAAACGATATCATGGGAAACGATGGATACTAGCATCGCCTTGTCTTGTGCGTAGCTTGTGATGGTTTGGTTTCGTTTTAAGAGCTCCTGATTTTGACTTTCTAGAGTTTTTGTTAATTGGGAAATTGATTTTGCAAATAGTAGTGAGGCACCGTAAGCAACGGCAGAAGACATGAGTAAGGTGCTAGCAGCAATAAATGGAATATCTGCTAAGTTAACTTGAGTTGGACTGTCATTAAAATTGCTGCCATATAAAACGGCTATTGTTGACAGACTAGTTGTGAATAATGACCATAGTCCTCCCCAGCGTATGCCGACAACATAAACAGCAAGAATTGAAAAAATCGGAACCCAAAGAAGTATCGTATAAGGAAAACTGTTAAAAATAATAATCAGGCTAATGGCATTCAAGGTTGCTAAAGCTAGAAACAGATGTCCAGCAGGTTCTTGGGAACGAAAAAGCTTTAATGCGAAAAGTGTGGCTAGGCTACCGAAAATTTGTATGAGATTGAAAGTTGAATTGATCCCTAACTTCATATTGATTAAAAAGTAGGATACGCTAACGAGAATATTTATGTAACTGATGGAAATAATCAGTTTCCTGGGGCCAAAGCCAGTAAGCTGATCATTTGATTTGGGGTGCCGCCAAAAATCAAATATCATCATTTAGTAAACACCTCGAACTCTTTCATGGGAAAAGAGCTTTATAGCCTTGCTGCTTGAAAATGCCTATAGAAAATATTTATCCCAAAAAGCTATGCTGCTGCTTTTGCTGCCCCTTTGCAGTATCGGAAATTGCACTGAAATATAAAGCTTTGAAAAAATTGATATATTTTTACGGTAACTTAAAAGAGGGATTTAAGCAACTGAATTTCTTATGGATTTCAATTTTCAGTCGATTTTGCAAGGCAAGAGTCGATAGGACTTTTCAAGCATCACTAGCGTTTGGATTTAGAGGCTAACCATGTTGAGGCATAAGGGGGAAGTTCCATGTCTTGCCTTTTTGAATCCAAATTCGCTGATGATCACTTTTCACATTATTTTAATCCTGGCCAGTTTCTAAGTTCCCAAAAGCTTCAAGAACTGCATCAAAAAATTTTGATGATAAATGGGAACGCCAAAAATCCCCTAGAGCATAAATTGCTAGAAGATATTCAGAATATTGATGAACTACGTGAGCAATATCAAAGTATGATTGTTTGTATCATTAATGTCGCTGGTGTTGATAGTGGTTTTTTAATCAGTCCGATTCTGCAGTACAACAGCGCACATATCATTCATGCTGGCTTGGTATTAATAAACCATAATCGTGGAACAAATTTGTTGGCGCTGGCGGGCTCACGGACAGTGGCGTTGGCTTATCAAAAGCTTGGAAAAATTTACAGTACAAATATATCCAGTACTCCAGCCATTATCGAAGCTTATACGAAACTTACCGCTAACTGCTGGCCTACTCCTAAATCAAATCTGATTCGGCCTCCACGTGATTACCAGGAAGTCGCGCGCATATTGGTGGACAGATATGTGAAAAAATACTTTCCCAACTCAGATAGCGTCGAATTAGATGTGAAAAGATTTGTCATTCGATCAGAATCAAGAAAAATGGGATTTAATACTGATTTTAGGCAAATTTCAAGATCTTCAAGCTTTGATTACCTTAATTTTTGTTTTACCTGGCTGGACTATGACAAGGAAGAAGACTTATTACAAGTTGGAGTAATTGATCGTAGCTTGGTAAGAAAAATTCAGTTTTGGCGATTCATTTACGCCTGGCGAATTTGGAAGAAACAGTTTGTAAGCCGATTGAGTGTAAGCAAACCTATACAAGAAACGGCCTCAATTTCTCCTAAGGAGGCTGTGAAATGATCGACTATTCTCGTAATTGGCTCTTTATTGATGACGCTTTGCAGGCAAAGCTAGCAAATTGCCATATCTTTGTGATGGGGGTTGGTATTGGCTCCGTATTTGCAGAACTGGCCTTGCGCAGTGGTGTTCGTAAATTTACCTTAGCCGATGGTGATGTGGTAGATGCCAGTAACCTAAATCGACAAAACTATACGAGTCGAGATATTGGTGTTTCTAAAGCACAAACTTGTGCTGATAGGCTTCTGTTGATAGACCCTGAAGTCAGTGTAAAGGTGATCGATCGCTACCTTGATCATGATGATTTAAATCATGAAATTCCAAAAGCCGATATTGTCATCAATACTATCGACTTTGATTCGCCAGTATTTTTGCTAGCCAGTCGCCTTTGTCGCCAGTTCAAAAAACTTGAAATATTCCCGATGAATCTTGGCTTTGGCAGCTCTGTTTGTGTATTTAAGGAAGACTCTCCATCTTGGGAAACGATGTTGGACTTTTCCAATCATGTGGAATTGAAATTGAGCATTTTGGAATATATTGCGCGTTCCGCATCAATAGCTCCCTATTTGCAAGAAGCAAAGCAAAAATATTTTCAGCAAACAGCGGCGAGTTTTGATCCTCAACTTGCCGTTTCCACAATGGTGTCGGCGTCAATGATGATGGGATTGATCCTCAAGACATTGCAGGGAGAATCTTTGCAATATTTTCCTCACTTTTATTTTGCCGATGCGACTTTGCCTTATGTCATGACTGCCGCTTAATTCAGCTTCGTTGAAGCGGCGTCATTCTAGGGGTGGCCTCCAAAGAGCAAATTTCACTACATGATATTCTGTTACCTTATGCAAAAAAAGCTTCTGCACTTCGTTCTACATTTAGAGGGTGATGACGCCCTTTTGGTTTTAAATGGCTGAGTAGGCAAAGACGGGTTTGACTCAGTATAGCAGGAGGAAAGAGAATGAAGAGACCGAGTAGCTTTCACATAGAGAATAAACCTAGGTATTATCCGAGGCCAAACTATGAAGAGCACGGGATTTTCATCAGTTATGGCGGGTGAAATCCCTTCCCATAAGGCTGTTCATAGATTTTAAGTGGTGAAAATCAGACGGAGATTGCCCGTAGTGGTTTCGCTTGATGGATTCTTTCTATTTTTTGATGGCTTTTATGACGTATTTGAGTTATAGAACTTTGCGTTAAGAAAAGGGAAAGCCAGGATATAGAGGGTTTCATGTCAAGGAGCAACGATCAGACGCGGTTGCAGCAAATCTATGAAGACCATAGTGCGTTCTTATTGTTTTATTTAAAGAAATTGAAAGTTTCAGCAGAAGATGCAGACGATATTTTGCAAGAAAGTTTTTTGCGATTTTTCCATCATATGGCCAAGGTTGAGCCCGGAAAAGAGCGTGGATTTCTTGTCACAACGGCGAAAAATATTGTGATCGATCGATTCCGCAAGATGAAAACGCAGAAGACTATTGCTATGGGTGAGGCTAGCTATGAGCCAAGTCAAGCTCTCTGGATCTCTGATCCACATAGGGACTGGGAGTTAGAAGCGTTGGGTCAAGTAGTCGATGAGTTAAGTCAGGAAAAAGGAGGGGAAATTTTTCGTCTCTTCTATCGTGACGGACTAAGTTTACAAGAAATTGCCCGGAAGTATGATCAACCGCTAGGAACGATAGCATCAAAAATTTCGCGCTTTCGTAGCCGCTTTCAAAATATTATCCGAGAACGTTTGGAAAACAGTAGGTATCGAATTTAAAGATGAGTTTTGACCTTGGGATGGCGATATGAGTGACGATCAAAAATCGAAGCAGAATCAGGAAGAGCTTCGTTACTTACTTGAAGATCAACAGTTATTGGAATTGTTGGAAAAAGAGTGGCAGGAAAATCCTGGTACTAATGATTTGGAAAAACAGCGACTGCAGCGGAACTGGCAGGGAATTCAACATCGGTTACCGAAAAAGCGCGGTCTAAATAACTTCCACTGGGCCATGGGAATCGCAGCAGCTGCAGCAGCCCTATTCTTTCTGGTTTTACCTCAACCTGTTGACTATGATCCATCTGTGAGCCCAACTTACAAGAGTGGAGATGTCGATTATCAAACTGCTGATGGTCTCACGTTGCAGTGGGTTGGCGATGGCTCTGGATCGATCGTCGTGACAAGTATTGAGAACTTCAATTCAGACTTATATGTCATTCTCTTTCTTGGAGATGAAAAGGAAGGATTATTGTTGTGGTCTGGGATGGCTGCTGATTTGCCACAGACGATCACTCTAGATCCTTCTTACCAGAAACTCATTCATGCAAAAGTTTGTGCACTCATTGCAAGGACAGAGGGTGAAAAACAAAGCCTTATTGAAATCACTTTAGAAAACTGGCAGGTGTTTCACTCAGATAATTGCATCCACCGGGAGTAGTTGTTGTGTTGGCCAGTTTGTCGCATTTCCAGAAGATACTTATTTGCTTCTTGATTTGGTCTCTATCTGTCTTTTTCAATAGTGCATTGTCGCAAGTGATGGAAAGAGAGCCGAAGCGATTTTATCTCGTTATCGGTATTGATGAATATCGGGATAATTTTTGGCGAGCGCTCAATTTCGCTGGCAAAGATGCTGAAGATCTTCACAAGTTTTTTGCCGAGAATTTTGATGGCGGTTGGGTGCTGACTGGTAAGACGACAAAAACCGGCTTTGTGGATAAAGCCGATATTCAAAAAAGCTTCGAACGCCTGAGCCAGGAAAACTTACACGAATTAGATAGCCTAGTCGTCTATTTTTCAGCCCATGGGACTATCGGGCATAGCATTAATAATAATGATGGTTCCAGACAGTTAGAAAAGTATCTTGTCACTTCAGATACTAGGTCTGATAACCCCAGTGAAAATGGATTATCTCATGCCGAACTGATGAGCTGGTTCTCTAAGCTGAAATCGCGGCGTAAAGTTTTGATCTTTGATACTTGCTATGCCGGCGGGGGCAAATCGCAACTGAATGAAAATATGCTGCACTTGTTAGCGCGTCAGCGATCACAGTTTTTTCTAGAGCCGCAAGACCGTATGATCGAAGGCTCGATGATTCTCGCCGCTTCAGCCTGGGGGCAAGAGGCTCAAGAAGACCCGAAGCTGCAAAATGGTGTTTATACTCACTTTTTGCTAAAAGGTTTTCACGAGGATTTAAATCAGGATGGGGCTGTTTCAATTACTGAAGCACACCACTATGCTGCCAATCATGTGATTCAATACAGTCAGGGCTCACAGCATCCCACAGCCCGGATTGAGGTGGTTGGTACGGATCCCATTGTAGTACATGGGCAAGTGAATAAGAACACAGGTGCGCCTTGGATTTTCGCTTATGAGTGGGTTCTCAGAAAACTAGAGGTTGAGGTCGATGGTCGCTCTCTTGGCAGTTTGTCAAAGGGGGGAGTGGCCTTGCCAGAGGGTAAAAGGCATCTAACGATCCGTGATGAAAATGGCAATGTACTCGTTAGTCGATTTGTCGATTTTTCAAAAGGCCAAGAATACGCTTTATCACATTTCTTATACCATGAGCCCAAGTGGTCGTTCCAAATAGCCGGTGGTGGATTCTGGGTGCTGAATGAAGAATTGCGGCAAAGATTAGTGAGTCGTCCGCTGGCAGGCTTTGCTGCTCTCTTAAAAAGAAGGGACGGTCTCGGTGGTTTAGCTGATTTTGAATTGTCTTTGAACTATTTTCCAAGCCAAACCATGCGAATTGAAAGTAATGCAATGCAAGTGGAGCAATCTCTAAGCTTGATAGAAATTAGCATGGGAGCGGCCAAAGATTTTGTGCTTTGGCCACAAAAACTGCGACGACGTCAGTGGGGTTTCTTGGTTACACCACGCCTTCATGCTGGATTCCAACAAATTGATCGCAAACTTGCCGATAGTTCTTATCTTGAGCCACTACAAAAAGCACAAAATTTCATCGGTAAACTTGGTCTGGATTTGGCGACTAAACTTCCGTCTGCGGACAACCGGCTTGGACTTCGTCTTGAGTCGACTGCCGCACCCAGTGTGCTATATGGCGGCCCACAGTTATTGATTGGGATTCAGGGACATCTGTTTTGGTCATGGTACTGGTGAAGGCCTTATTCGCTCTCACAGCTTGTGATATGTTCCGTGAAATAAACAATATCTGCACGTAGTGGATCTTCTTCATGCAGGATACACTTGATACATAGCGGATTCTCTGTGATCGCGTGAACAAACTCTTGTCGATCTACTTGGCTAGCCATAACTTGATAGGAACCTTCAAGGTTTGTGCGCTCTGCAAACTCTGTGACACCAAAGCGGTTACTGGTGAAGTGACATGTGCCACATTCTTTTAAAAGAAAGCCTCGCCAGATGTATTCGAAGCCTGCTTCACCACAAACTTCACTCGGTCGCTCACCTGTCATCGGATAAAACCGTGGATCTCGTCGCTCACGGGCTGGGCGTTCAATCGTCTGCTGATCATCATCAGTTTGTTGCCCGCTGGCAGTATTGGATTCTTGGACTGGCTCGTAATTAGAGCTGCTTTCTTCACAGCCAAGCGTGAAAAAAGACAATGAAATTATTAGACTAAAAATGCGCATCACAGCCTCTTGATAGATTTCCCCTCGAATAGCTGGTATATCGGCATTTTAGTCATATAACTTGAGTTTAAAATACATCTTTGATTAAGGCTACCAGCGGACCAGGTTTGCCGCCCAGGTAAAACCCGCACCAAACGCGGCCATGAGCACAAGTTCTCCGCGTTTAATTCTCTCCTCGCTGACACACTCGTTGAGCAGCATCGGAATGGAAGCGGCCGAGCAGTTGCCATACTTTTGAATATTGTTGTGCAGCTTTTCCGGTGGAATACTCAAGGTTTCAGCAACTTTTTCATTGATGCGGAGGTTGGCCTGATGAAATAAGAAGTGATCAACATCTTCGAGTTTGACTAGATTAAGCTCTAGTACTTCTTGCACAGCCTGGCAAAGGCGAGTTACGGCATGTTTAAATACATAGCGACCTTCCATAAATGGGAAGGTGCGCCCCATTTCTTTGTCTTCTTCTGAAATCCAGCGACCGCCAGCAGTTCCTGGACGTTCGATCCAAAGTTTATTGGCAAATGCGCCCTGCGTATGCAAGACAAAGTCGAGTATCTGCGAATCGTTTTGTGTAGATGGCCCTAAAACTACAGCGCCAGCGCCATCGCCAAATAAAACGGCCACATCTCGACCACGGGTGGTCATGTCGAGAACAGGGGAATGCGTTTCGGCACCGACAACCAAAACATGATCGTATTGGCCAGTTTGGATAAACATTTTCCCGACGTTTAATGAGTATAAAAACCCTGAGCATTGGCAGCGTATATCCATTGCTGGGGTGCTTTCCATACCTAATTTCGCCTGAAGGATGGCTGAGCTGCCTGGAAACTGATGGTCAGGAGAGAGTGTTGCTAAGATGATCAGGTCGATATCATCTTTGCTTAATCCGGAACGTTGAATCGCCTCTTCTGCTGCCTTGAGGGCAAGGTCCGAGGTACCCACTTCACCTTCGATTTGGCGACGGCATTCAATGCCCGATCGTTGTCGAATCCATTCATCGGAAGTGTCCATAATCGCTTCCAAATCTTTGTTGGTTACGACCTTGGGTGGAACATACATACCTGTTGCGGCGATACGAACCGGTCTCATTTCTGCCATTGAGGGTCTCCTATGGCCACGTTTTTTCGATAACATATTGCCTTAACATGATATGTCTTTTCTGAAAACCATCTTTTACAATATCTCAGCCACGAAAAAAGTGAACCCAAACAGTATCAACCAAAGTATGAACAATCACAGCAGGAACAAAAGACCGGCATTGATTGAAGGTCCTTCCATAGAGATAGCCGGCCACGCTAGCTAAAACGACATATGCCCAGATCGGTTGATTATCATTGTTGATATGAGCTAAGCCAAAAATGATGGATGCAGTCCACATGGCCAACTGCGGATGCTTCGACCAGGATTTCTGCAAAAGATTTTGGATCAATCCGCGAAACAAAAGTTCCTCTGGTACGGCAACCCAAAGAAAAGTGATGAGAAAAGTAAAGGCTATGCTTGGTTCAAACTTCAAACCACCCCACTGAATAAAATTGGTCATAAGACCAAAGGGCAGCGCAAACAAAAGGAATAAAGAGAAGTTAATCACAATTGGTTTGATGTCGCTTTTGCTTAAAAGCCACTCATACTTGATCCCATTAAGGCGACGAAAACAAACCATCAAAGCGACAATCAATGGTACCGCAGCCGTGATAGTAAATGCATTGCCACCGATTTGTGGTGGCCAACGCCAGTCAGGTTGAATCCAGCGGAGATCAACAGGGATCCATATCAGCAGAATAATGATGATATCTTGCCAGGCTAGCTTTTGTTGGCTGTTGGGAAAAAGGCTGATGACCAGGAATGGAGCAAAAAAATAAACGGGCACTCGCCAACTGACTGCCTCCCAGTTTCCCGTTCCCAAACAATAGATGCCATATATGGCAGAGAAGATCGCGGGCACCAACCAAACGCGATGAGGCAGTGCTTCGAATTGATTTGCAAGGTAATTCTGGCTTTTTTCCAGGCCAACCCAAAAATACCAGGCTAAATAACTGGCAAAGGTCGCCAGACCTATGAACAGTGAAATGCCTTGGTAGCCTTCCTGTATCAAGCGTACGGCAAGTAGCAAGGTGATCGCAGCGCAAACTAAAAACGACCACAGGACGCCTTTTCCTTTAAGAAAACCTGGCATGAGTCACTCCAAAATCAAAACAGGGCTATGATAATCATCATAGCCCTGTAAGCTTGATTTCGCAAAAACTCTTGGGACTTAGCTACATGTTCTGATCCCACAGGGAAACGCCAGCCTCATAAAGGTCCTGATCGTTTTGGCGGATAAAAGCTTTTCCGCTTAGAATTTCCAAATAATCGTAGATCCGGTTGGGGAAAAGCTCAAAGACCAACTGTTTTCCGGCTAGCTCATCTCCCTGAAAATCGATGAAAGAGTCGGCAGTTTCTTCAGGACTTTTGCGAGCTTTATGACCTAATCCGGTCAAGTTTGGTGTCGTGATTTCAAAACCAAAGTCCAAGCGACCGGAGATAGGATCGATTTTGAGCAAGTTTGCTGGGTAAAAATGCTTTGCCTTGATACCATCAGCAGGGTCTGCATAGCATTCTTCCTTGGGAAGCATTTGTGCCGACTCAGCTTGGAAACAACCTAAGATGGCATAATCTTCATAATCTTTTATCCAAAAATACGTGCGAATCAGGCCATTGCGATTCGTAACCTTGAGTCGCATTTCTATGAATGCGTGCGCAACATTGCTGCCGTCTTCGATACTACCAGCCGCGCCAGCAATAAAGCCTTGAGTGCTTGTTTTGGTAATCTTGTCTGCATACTCTTTGCTTAATCGCTTAGCATTTTCCAAGTCTCTCTCAAGTTGCTGGATTTGACTCAGGCGAGTTTGAAAGATCGCCCGATCTCGCCCAGATAACTCGGGATAGACAGTGGGGGTCAAGACATTTTGGATAGCCGTTCTCATTTCGGTTAAGCGGGAGCTAAGTTCTGGCGCTGGCAAGCTTTCGCCACTGGTGAGTAAATGAAAATGCCGATCATTTTCGCTATTGCGATGCGATCCAAGATTTCTCTGACCATAAAAGGCAAGGATTTCTTTTGTGCTAATGTCACTTTCCGGTCTTGCTGGAAAGACGAAGAATTTTGCTAAACCAGCCTCTCTTTCCTCCATAACACTGATCGTATCCTGGGGGTGTAATGGAAATGCTTGACTCACTGTAAAAGACGCTTGTGCTTGAAGGCTTGGTCGGTTTAGTTCAAAGATTGTGCAAAGGCTGCGTAGGTCAGGAATTGCACGGGTGCAAATAGGAGTCGCTTTTGCCTGTGTCATGATCAGTTCAGAAAAATAGGTTTTCTTATCGCCATTGGGACCAAAAATAAAACGCCGTACTGCTGCATTGCTCACATCCATCACACTTTCATTCAAAGCGATGATGTCTTGGAAAAGGGAAATATTTTCTGTGCTGAGCAAATCTTCAACTTGCTGAGCCCTTTCAGCATCAACAGCAGGGTTCAAGTAAAATTCTTCAAACCAAAAGGTTTTAAAAACACCCTCACGCCATAAACATTCAAAATAAGATTGCCCTTGTGGTGCTGCTTGGCAAATTTCGCCTTGAAAATATCCTTGTTCTTCATAGTAGGTCTCACAGAAGGACAGGGGACTTGGTCTTTCGAGATAGCTTTGGGCTGCGAAATAGGAGTTCGATGCCAGCTCGATAATTTTTGCATCACAATAGTATGGCCAGATACTTTCTGCCCGTTGACGATCCGAACTCGCCTCGCTGCCGTAAAGGCGATCCAACTCTTCCGGAAACCAATTACGGGTATTAGCTTTCTTCTCTTCAAGTGGGACAGGGTTATTGGCTAATGCTTCGGCTTCAAATCGTCGTAATTCGGCGCGCATATCACGCAAGGCGTTCGGTACGATGCCGTTATCGTCGTACATGAGCAGATAGCGACTTTCTTCTTCATACTTACGCGCCTCTGCCCATGCAATGCGTGAGTCAATGGAGGCTTGTAGAACATCTGCAATCATAGGTCCACTGGCGTTCTCATTGAAAATCAAGAGGGTGCCGCCATAGCCAACAGAAGAGTTACCCTGTTGGAGTGTTAAGACATGTGAGTCAAGCTGTGGATATTCAGGAATCGCAATGCTGTTGGTTTCTTGCTCTGGAGCACTGGCCCATCGACCGCAGCCGACGAGACTTGCCAGAGTCAGGGCCCATATGCCTGTTTTAAGCACATATTTGCTTTGAGTATTCATAAGGTTTTGACCTCGATCTGGTAATTAGAAGAAAATGCCAATATCAAGTTGTGTAAAATTCGTGCGTGGCGAGTTGCGACTTTCGTATTGTTGCCGATATTCGATACTAGCGATCAAAGGAACAGCAAACTCCTTACGTTGGAAGGCGGGAAGGCTTGTGTAGCCAATTCGGGCCTGCCAGTAGAATGCATTTTGTGCGGTATCTCTTTGCAACTCTTGTTTGACAAGCGGCAAATCGGTTTCATATCGATCCGAATATTTGCGAAAATACTGCATTCCTAGCCCAGCTATTAAGCCAGTCGAGCTTTGTTCAAATTGCAGCGAAGTTCCAGCTTCAAGCTTATCTCCCAATTTGAATCTTGTATCTTCTTTTGGAACTTCAATGGTTTCTTCATAGGTTTTCAAGCGAATATCTCGCTCACCCGGGGCTTGATAAGTATATTTGACAAATTCGTTTAGCGTGATGCCGGAAAATAAAACTTGATCAAAGGTTAGCTGGCCAAAAAGATCCCATTGCCCTTCTCCGAATGGTAAGTCAGTCATGATATCGGGGCTGTCGACTTTACCAGTGGGAGCATTGAAACCTAGAGAAGTAGCGCCTTTCAGAAAATCGCCGTCGAGAACTAACATTTTTGCGACCACGGTAATATCACCTAGGCCTGTATGGTTCCATTTGTTAAGAGGCTCAAAGTTATTGTCGACCAGTTTGTCATTGAGGCGGGAAATAGCATTTTGTAACTTTTCAGCAACTTCTATACCAGATTGAGTGTTATTCATCGTTGGATCGGTTAACGCTGAAATAAGGTTTTGTGCACCTTGGTTTGCTGTGAAACCACCTTGAATATCAGTACTGGCGTTGTAAACTGGTGCGGCAACTGCCAAAGTAATACGATCGGTGATGCCGTAGGCAATGATCGGTGCCCATACATTGATTTGAGCGTTTAGTTGGGCGTGAAAATCACCCAAGGATGTCTCCTCATTCCAGCCTTGCTGTAGCATCAAACCTTCTAATTGCTGCCGTTTTAAGCCAGTTTCACCAGAGAGAACATTGCGGAAACGCAGGGGTCGCCATAGTGGTTCTGCCAGTGGCTCGACGTCACCATTGCGATCTGTTTTGGTGCTCGACTGTGTATATAGTGTCCGGACGTTGACGTTGCGCACGCCCTTCGGTAGCACTTTTGTATTTTCAAAAGCGTACAATTCCTGATGAGCTAGCAAGGGAAAGGCAATCCCTAGCATAATCGCATAACGAGATAATCGATACTTCATTCCTGATCCCCACAACTAAAAAGCGGGGCATGATGCCCCGCGAATCGAACTCTAAAAAAATTTTTTATTGAAGGTCTTCAACGATTGCTTGAAGAACGTCGATGCAATGTTTTGTTTCTGGAATCAATTCCGCAGGAATTTCTTCAATTTCCAGATAAAGCTCAAAATCTTCGATGCTTGTTTGTGCCAATTTTAAGGAGTCAGAGGTGCGCTCAAGTTCGGTCAAAACAAGTGTTTTGCGGCGGTAGTTTTCACAGAACAAGAACCCGTCATAGCTACCTGGGTAAGCAGGTGAGTCGATCGCTTCATCGATCAAAGTTAAAGCTTCTTGTGGATTATACAAGCCACCAGGTAAAGGCTTAGCTTTCGCATTGCTCTTCACAGCTGCTTTAACGCGGTTTAAGCCACCACCCTCATAGGTCGTTCCACCTTCGCTTTGCAAGCCTTTTTCCAAAAGTCGAAGCATGGTAGGAGCATTCGCCAGATTTTCCAAAGTTCCGGAAACTTCAGCGTAGTAAGCCATACAAGCAGCGCTAAAGTAGTAATAAGCTGGTGATTCATAGCCGAGTTTGTCAGGTGCGATCAATGGCATCGTGTCTTTCCAGCAGGAACGGAAAAGATCGCGGCGCTTTTCAACATCTTGGCTAGCAACTTTACCAGTTAAAGCTTCACCCTCATAGGTGTATGAGCGGGCGATGCCGACTACGGCGCGTTCTAAATCTGCACCAGTGAGGCCGGTTGCAATCAGCTCCTTATAGGCTGCGCGAGCAGCTTGGGTGTTAGTGAGACTACCTTCACGAGCTGAAAACAGACTGTCGGCTTTTGAAAAGTCTGCTGCCTGCAGACTCCAAGAACCTAGCAACAATGCTGCGGCCATAGTTTTTCTTAGCATAAAGACTCCTTCTTTTTTGTGCCTAGAATGTAAATTATTGGGCTATCGAAACCTACAAACGCTTACAGATTCTGTCAATAGAACTTCTTTGTGGAAGCAAAAGCTGTCACAAAGATTGCAGGCTTTGTTCGTGGAGAAGTCGCGTGATGATGAGTGGTTTCACTAGGGTTAGGGGAGAAACTACCCAAGGAATTGATTTTTTATCAAGCTTGAAGAGATTCGCTGTCCACCTTAGATGTGAGGGCAGACAACAGTCTCTTCAAGTAAACATTTGTATATTTTGTCTTAGTTTATATCCAAGCTTGACGATTAAGGTCGTTTGGCAAATTTGTGTAGCCCTTCTTCTACAAGCTTAAGCGAGTCGAGCCAAAACTCGGGCTTTCTTAAGTCGACAGCCAAATGTTTTTGTGCAAGCTCTTCGGCAGTCATACGGCCTGTATCGCGAAGAAGATTGATATAGGCAGGATAAAAATCAACTTGCAGCTTTTTTTTCTGAGCCAAGACACCCAAGCTGAAAAGGTAGCCGAAAGAATATGGGAAGTTATAAAAGCTTAGTCCGGAAATGTGAAAGTGGAGCTTTGATGCCCAAAACAAACGATTCGGCTCTGACAGGGTGTCTCCATACCAATCACGCCAGGCTTGACTCATAAGGTCATTTAAAACTTTAGGGCTGAGGACTTGCTCTTGACGCTTTTCGTAGACGGCTTTCTCAAAAGTAAAACGCACTGGAATGTTTAATAAGAATGCCTCTGCCTCCCGTGCATCCGTCCAAAGTACGGCCTGCTTGTCCTCTTCGGAGTGAGCAAGATTCATCAAATGACGATTGACAACGGTTTGCGATAAGATGCTTGCTGTCTCGGCCAAGGTCATTGGATAGCTAATTTCTTGCAATGGTAAATCGCGTATCACCCAATTATGAAAGGCATGACCAAGTTCATGGGCTAACGTTATGATGTCCTTCATACCACCATTGTATGTCATGTATATACGCGGAGTCCTTGACTTTAAAAACTTGGTGCAGTAAGCGCCAGGACGCTTGTGTTCACTGACTGTTCCTTCAACCCAACGTGATTGCACCATCATATCAACAAAGTCAGACATGTCTTGATGTACTTGCGAAAAAGCTTCTTTGATCAGCTGAATCGCCTCGTCGAATGTATAAAGGCGTTCGCCACCTCCTTGGCTTTGAGGATAAGGAGCAAAAAGATCCCATGGTCCAAGGCGCTCAAGTCCAAGAATTTGTGTCTGTTGTCGCAGGGCTTGGCGGGCGACATCGCGATACTCGGCAATACTATCCATCATGGCATTCAGGGTATCGATTTCGATGCAATTTGTCACAAGAGGATCGTCTAGAAAATGCATCGGTTTTTTAAAGGATCGTCGTTCATATAATTGTAAGCGCCAACCTGCGAGTGCATTGACTGAGGCGGCGCAGGCCTCTTGCTGTGACTGCCATGCGGCTTCAATGCTTCGATAGGCTTTTTGGCGTAAATCTGGATCTGGACTCTCAAGTAAGGAAGTCGTTTGTGCAAGCCCAAACTGCTCCGCTTTGCCATCGATTTCGAGTTGGCACTGCAGTTGGCTGGAAATTTGATCGTATAAGTTTCCCCAGGCCGTTGGTCCATCGATTTCCAATTGTTTGATCAGTTCTTCTTCCGCCAAGCTTAAAATTTGCTCACGTTTCAGCCGCAAGCGGCTAACAAAGAAAGAATCAGCCTGACATGTTGGATCTGCCAGATATTGGGCAATCGTGGCTTCGGGGGCCAGGCTAAGCCACATATTGTGAGCTTGAAAAGCCGCATTGGCTTTGGCTTGGAGGCTTTGCGCTTGCCCAAGAAGTATTTTAGCATCTTCGATACTACCATCCACACTAAGAGCAGACTGGGCGTAAGTGGCCAGGTTACCTACTAAAATTCTAATCTCGCACTTCATTTGTGTGAGTTCTATGGCGGTTTTGAGTTGGGTCGTAGTGGCTTGCGCCTGAACGCCTTCGCTCCAATGTTGAATGTCAGGAGCTAAGCCATTGGATTTTTGCATAAATTCTTCGATGAGCTTTAAGCATCGCTGTCGATCTGCCGCCAGCTCACTGCTCGAGAAGTCTTGATATTCTGCGGAGTTATCCCAACTTGGTCCCTGTATTTTCGCAGTCTTGACGGTCATAGGCAAAGTCCCCACATTTGTTAGGTGATCATGATTTTACGGCCGAGTGCACTTCTTTTGGAATTTTCATGGTTTATCCGAGCGCCTCTAAGGCCTTCAAACTTTTACTATAAATAGTTCTACTTTAAAGTCTTAAAAAACTCTAATCCATGCTAATATAGCCTGCCAAAGAACTGGTCGCGATTCGCAGTCAAAGGAGGAAACCTAGGTATGAGAATTCTCGTGGTCGAAGACGATCTCGCATTATCAAATCTATTGGTGCGAGCGTTACGCGAAGAGGCCTACGCTGTAGACTTAGCGCAAGATGGGCAGGAAGCAGAATGGTTAGCGTATGAAAATCCTTATGATGTCATCATTCTCGATATCATGCTTCCCATTAAAGATGGCATTACAGTGCTCAAAAATTTGCGTGCCGGTGGTATATACACACCCGTCTTATTTTTAACAGCCAAAGATTCGACCGAGGATGTCGTCAAAGGACTTGATGAGGGTGGTGATGATTACCTTACCAAACCTTTCAGTCTCGATGAGCTTTTAGCCCGGGTTCGAACACTTTTACGACGTAAAGGGACAGAAGTCGCAACAGTCATCGAAGTGGGCCCGATTCGCATCGATCCTGCTAAAAAACAGGTGACACGAGATGGTGTGCCGATTGAGTTGACTGCCAAAGAATATGCTTTGATGGAGTATTTTGGCCGTAACGCAGGTGTTGTCCTAAGTCGTACCCAGTTATCGGAGCATGTCTGGGATATGAATTTTGAACCGACTTCAAACGTTGTTGATGTTTACGTCGGTTACTTACGAAACAAGATCGATAAGGCATGGGGTTCAAATTTCATCAAAACCATGCGCGGTCATGGGTACATGTTTGATGTCGATGGTACACCCAGTCATCCTCTTAGTCAGGGCGTCGATCGTCAAGAACCGAGCATCAGCCAATGAATGGCATGATGAAGTAGTATGAGGAAATAAAGATAGATGATCCTTGATCGTATACCAGTTAGGATTCGCTTGTCTCTTGGACATGCAATCTGGATGGCTATCATTTTTATCGCCATTGGTATCGGTGTCTATCGTGTGGTTGAAGATAGTGTCCTTCAATCTTTGGATGCCACGCTTTTAACCTCCGCAAAAACAATTCGGGATACTCAATACAGCCGAGATCGCAGGCTTTCCGCCATGAATAATTCTCGCTATTGGGAGTCCTTGCTAGATGAGTTTTTTGGTGAGCAGCGCACATCGATTCGAGCTCATGCGCAACTAGTCGATATGTCCGGAAATATCCAGGCAAAAACGGGGGATTTTCGTATCCGTTTGCCAGTGACGCCGCGTGCGGTTGCGCGGGCTGAGCAGGGACTGGAAACCTATGAAAACTTCCAACTGCAAACAGGTTTGACCTTGCGTCAGCTCACCCTTCCCGTAATGCAACGCGGTCGCTTTACCGGTGAACTTGTGCAAGTAGGCGCTTCCATGACTGGCGCTGCGCACACCTTACAGTCTGTGAAACGCATGCTCTGGTTAACTTTAACGATCGGTCTGGTGATGGCAGTATTTTTTGGCTATTTGCTGACAAGATGGTCTTTCCGGCCTGTAGCAAAAATTACCAATGCTGTCGCCAACCTCGGGGTCAGTGACGATTTTGATAAACGTTTAAAATTACCCCCGGCCAATGATGAGCTTCGCCGTCTTGTGCAAACCTTCAACGAGATGATTGAGCGGATAGAAGACGCCTTTTTTCGTCTACGACGTTTCACAGGTGATGTTTCCCATGAGCTTCGCACACCGCTGGCCGTATTGCGGGGTGAAGCTGAACTAGCACTGCGACGTGAGAGAAGTCCTGAAGAATATAAAAAATCTCTACAGGCTATCGTACATGAAACCAGTCAGATGTCACATATTGTTGAAGACCTTCTTTTGCTGGCAAGAGCTCAGGGAAAATCAATCGCCATAAAGTGGGAGGAGATTGACCTGCAACGTTTCTTGGATGATTTGATGGCTTCAGTACGAGTCAACTACGAGACGAAAGGGGTTAAGTTAACCCTGACCAACGAAGGTCAGCCTACACTACGCGTGTCTGCAAACTATTTGCTGTTAGCTTTGAAAAATATCCTCCTAAATGCCTGCAAACACTCTGCTGCACAGGGGCAGGTTGATTTGATCGTCAAGAGCACCTTTGGGGAAACCCGCTTTATCGTCAAAGATTATGGAGAAGGGATTCCGAAAGGTTCATTACCTTATATTTTTGATACCTTTTACCGAGCAGACACAGCGCGTAATCGTGCGAGTGGCGGAGCTGGGATTGGGCTGAGCCTTGCCAAGGCCTTAGTCGAAATGCATGGTGGGAACCTATTGGTTGAATCTGAGGAAGGGCATGGCGCCTGTTTTACAGCCACAATTCCTCACTCTCTTGATCAGGCAAATGTGATCACACCGCCCAAACGTCGAAGTAACTCCGTAGAGATGGTCTCGGCTCGTGAAACGGCGAATGGTGCTTGCTAGCTAGGGTCCATCCGGAAATACCTTATTCTGCGTTTTATCGGCGAAAATAAATCCTCATGTATCTGAATACACTGCGGTTTATTTTCGCCTCGCGCCTTGCCTAAGGCATTCCCGGATGGACCCTAGCTAGGACTGATATGAGGAATACCGATTGGCAGGTACATCGAGGCTGGCTTGTTTGCTTAACTCAAGTTCATTCAAGACACCATCAACTCGTTGACTGTATTCGCTCCAGAGTTTTTGAGCGCAATTTTCCGTGTAATCAGTTTCCGGAAGGAAGCTGGGAAATACGCGCAATTCACCGGTTAAGGCGTCATCTACTTTTCTGACAAGGCCAGCTGTGGCAAGACTTTCAATGGCTTCTTCGACCCAATGCAGTGGCAGGGAGCTCGTTATAGCAACATCTTCAGGATTGAGACCTGAAAAATTACCCTTTTGATAGGATTTAAAAATATAAGCGATCAGCATTTCGGGTAAGTCGGCGCGAAGGCGGTACTCTTGATGTGTGCATCCTTTGTTAAAAGCTGCTGATAGGCCGTTTTCGATTTGTCGAAAACCGCGATGTAGTCGCCAAGTCAGAGTCGCCGAAGCTAATATAATCAGCCAAACAATATACATCCAAAGCAAAAAGACGGGTATTGCGGAAAGAGCCGCACCATAAATGGCTTCGTAGGTGCGAAAGACAGAGGTATAGATGCCAAATAACTGAATCGCTAGACTCAATAAAAATGCTGCAACGATGGCTCCAGCGATTGCCGGGCGAATGCCTACAAACCGATTAGGAATGATCTTGAAACAAAGAGCAAAAAATATGACGATGCCAACGTAATAAACGATCTTCCCGGCAATTGGATTTTCTGTCAAATCAAGAAAGCCATAGGTATTGCCACTAAAGTCAAAACCAGAGAACGTCCCCACGGTTAGTGCAACCAGAAAAGTTCCCAGAGTCAATAAAGTCCAAAAGTAGATAAAGCGCATGAGCATGGGCCGGTCTTGCTCGACTTCAAAGATTTTGTTTAAAGCGGCTTCTACATTGCGTAAAAGTAGAATCAAAGTTACGAGCGTACCAATAAATCCTGTGAAACCGATGCGCTTTAAATCGACATTGGCAATAAAGCTATCAAGCTGTTCAATCATTTGTTCGCCAGTGCCAGCTGCCAGATGGCTTAAAATCAACCCCTTCGCTTGCTGGATCAGAGAAGAATTTTCCCCGAGAAACGGTGTAAAGAGCGAGATAACAGCAAATGTCACCGCAAGAGAGGGAATTAAGGAAAGGAGGGTGACATATGCCATTGCATATGCGTGCTGTAAGAGCTGCCCCCGTTTGAAATCTTCACGCAAAACTTTTGCAAAACGCAGGATAAGCTGTACTTGCTCTGTCACCAGCCAACTCCAAAGTGAATCAAGCCTCGTTGTTCAGGACGGGTAAGATTTAGTGGAGTAAAGACTCACTACCTGACGGTCTTGCTTTAATCCACTCTTTAATTTGTTGTCGAAATTCCTGATATCGATTCTGATCGATTCTTTCGTCCATGAAAAGAGAAAAGAGTCCATCAATGACTTCGCAGAGTGCTTCGAGTGCTGTCAGGCGGAAACCGATGGGAGAATAATGTTCTGATTCCTGCAAAGATTCGCCAGCCTCGGGTAGGTGTATCGACTTTGGAGTAATATTGTCGCCACTTAAAGTAAATATGAACTCACCTAATTCATGAATGTTCATTCCTAGCTTTAAGTCCTTCGGGGTTTTGCCTGTCATTAGCGCCGTCGCGGCTTCGGCGCTTTGGCTCGGATCACCGCCCTTAATGGTGTGATAGTGGGATTTTCCTGTTGGAGCTTCGAGTGTGACGCGATCATCAACCCAAATGTCTACCATGTAGTCTTGATTGGAAGTGGGGCCGGTTACCGAGAGCGGCTCTTGAGTTGTCTCAGAAAGATACCACAGCCATGTCAAAAATTCCCTACCAAGGAATGATTTGGCCTGACTCATGGACCGTAATTTTGCCAGGTGTGCTTCATTTTTTTCCATATCCGTGGCCATGTCGCGATTTGCTCCTCAATGTGGTGCTTACCCTTGTGGATAAGCTGTGGATTTTTCTAAAAACTGCTAATAGTATGAATATTTACCGAGGAATCCCCTGCTGATAAAAGCCTTGTATTGATGCGCCAGAAAGATTATGAAAGGCCAGATACAGTCCATGATGTTCCCTTGACTCGGAGCAAGAGTCAAGCAGCTAAGAGCGGGCTGAGCCTGCGTTTGTGATGAAACCATGAAAAAACGCAAACATAAAAAACCAAAAGCGGATAAAAAATACAGCGCACTTCATTTTGAGATCGAAGATGATGCTGATGAACTTATCCGTTCGCACTTAGAAGAGCATCTGCCACCAAACAAAGATCATGACCTAAGCCTCGACCCTGAGGCAAGCGTGAAAAAAACTTCTTCACGCAAGCGTTTCACGGTGCGTAAGTTGGACTTACATGGGATGACAGTAAGCCAGGCGCAAAATAAGGTGGAATCAGTTTTTATGGATCTCATACTTGATGGTTCAAATGACAAGGTTCAAGTTCAAGTGATTACAGGAAAAGGTCTGCACAGTGGACCCGGTGGCGGAGTGTTGGCTGGCCATATTCACAGCTTTATCTGTCGACGTTTTGCAAGTTGGATTGTCTCGATCGATGAATCCCCTGATGATTTGCGCCTCAATGGAATTCCAATTCGTGGGCATTTTAATGTGATCTTAAAGCCTTGAGAGACAAGCTATTGATTATTTTTCGGCCTGTGCGGTGCATGAATCGCCAGATTGAATGGCCTTGGCAAGGCTTATAAAACCTTGTATAAGCACCCATCGCATCGCGCAAATCATCGATTAGAGTAAAAAATGCATCCAAAAAAAACCTACGAACTTCGCATTGCCTTTTCTCAGCAAGACGCTGATCTTGCAAACAACACGAAACAGATACTGATTCATTGGTTGATTGGCTGTGGGGAAGAAAGCTTTGTCGAAGGTGTTGTCGATGGTCTAGATGTTGACTTCGACTATGAAAATCCCGATCGTGACATGTTTGTCGAGGCTGGTGGTAATGCTGCTCCGCTTTCCATTTATCGCTACGATGTCGAATACCTGCAGGATTTACAGGCAAAGATTGAGGCGACCTTTCAAGAAAAAGTTCTTTGCAGCGAGCACTGGTTGGAAACCGAAGTTTGGCTTGAGGGTTGGAAATCATCTTTTCGCGCATTTCACACCGAACAGTTCCTTATTTATCCTCCTTGGGATAAAGAAAGTCCCAAGTCCACGCATTTAATCCCCATCGAAATTGAGCCGGGAATGGCATTTGGCACTGGCCAGCATGCAACCACACAGCTGTGCTTACGTGAACTAGAACGTCTGCCACAGTTTGATCTTACAAAGCCAATCCTCGATGTAGGAACAGGAACTGCTATCCTTGCGATCGCTCTGGCCAAGCTTGGTTATAATTCTATTACTGCGACTGATATTGATCCTGACGCCGTGAATGCTGCCAAAGAAAATATTGCAATGAACCATTGTCAGATTGAAGTTTTGCGCAGTTCGGTTCCAGAGAACTCGAAAGAAAAGTTCTCCTTAGTAATCGCTAATATTTTGATGGTAGTGATCCGTAAAATTGCTAGAGACATGGTTGCAAGTATTGCTCCTGAAGGTTACCTGTTAGTTTCCGGGGTTCTAGATAGTGAACGACTGGAAATGCGTGCTCTTGGGGAAAGCTTGGGATTAAGCCTTTGCCGTCATCAAGAGCAAGATGGTTGGGTTTCCATGCTATTTCAACGACAGGGTTAAGACAATGAAGCATCGTTTTCGCTTTTCAGGTACAGCGCTAAGTGATGGTTTACACGACCAGCATTGGCGCCTTAGTGAAGACGATGCCTTTCACTTGCAAAAAGTTTTAAGACTGTCGTTAGGTGCGGACGTTGAGGTGGCAGACGGTCAAGGTCGCTGGTGTATTGGTACAATAGTTGAACTGACAAATCGTATTGTCTTGGTGAAAGCCCATCAGCAATTTGAAGACAAAGCTCCGGCCCTGCCTTTGGTTTTAGCGATTGCTGCGATGAAGCCAGCCAGCTTTGAAGACTTACTCCCTTCACTTGTCGAACTTGGTGTGGACAAAATTTTAATTTTTGCTCAGGTTCACACCGATCGGAAATGGCTCTCAGAAAAAGTTGAGAGTCGATGGCAGAGGATTATAGCAGCTGCCATGAAGCAGTGTAAAAGGGCCTGGCAGCCGGAGCTGCACATCTACAAAGATTTGCAAAGTTTATTGCTTAGTGACAAGTTTGAAACCTGGAATCGTTATTTACTGGAACCGGAATCCGAACAGGTCTTGTTCACAAGTGCTATGCAGCCAGCTGCAAGTTTGCTGCTTATTGGTAGTGAGAAAGGTTTGACGGAAATTGAGAAAAACCAGCTTTTAGCCCACAATTTTCAACCAGTTCGCTTAGGGACAACCATACTAAGAGCTTTTACAGCCTCTCTCGCCGCTACTGCAGTTATTTCTGCGAAGCGTGATAGTTTACTTGCCAATCAACGTTCCTAGACTCTGTCAGTGAACAGCATTCCTTAAGCTTTGGGCATCTTCTTAAACTTATGGTAAACTGTTGACAAATAAGCTAAAGGACGATGCAAATGAAATCAACCGGTCGACGCCGTGGCTTTGTTTCCTGGTTTGTCGAGCCTTATAGGCAAGTCAAACTTTGGCTGATGTTCCTTTTTCTCAATTTGACTTTTGCCGGATTGATTTTTTTGGTTTTTGGTTACTACCTTTGGGATGTCTACCAGGCAATGGCAGCCTATTTTCAATTCACTGATCAGCAAAATCTGGAAGTCCTGACAAAATTTCAAATACCAGCATTGATTGGAGCTGGATTGCTGCTCGTCTTTGTTGCTCTCTCGATTATGGTGTCAGTCAGGTATACTCACCGCATTTACGGACCATTGGTGTCGATTCATCGTTTTTTAGATGACCTTTTGGCCAATCAACCTGTGAGCCCATTGTTACTTCGCGAAAGCGATCAGCTAAAAGAATTGGCAGAAAAGCTGAATCAATTGGCTGAGAAGGCAGAGCGGCAAAGGAACGATAGCTCGAAGCGGCCGAAAGAAGGTGAATCGGCGTCTTGATGTCAGACCAGGTCTGAACATGTGCGTCACATTGCGGGTAAATAGTCTTGTTCCAACTAGCTGCTTCTAACGGCTTGACAAAGAAATCAATCACTACTATAAACTAGTTTCCCTCGAAACAGGGAACATCATACCGCGGGGTGGAGAAGCTTGGTATCTCGTCGGGCTCATAACCCGAAGGCCGCAGGTTCAAATCCTGCCCCCGCTACCAAAAAAGATAAGACGCTCGGATGAAATGATCCGGGCGTTTTTTGATTTTTGGGATTTGTACCGCTTCTTTTCAATTCATATCTCAAGCGAAAAAATTTTTTCTCGGAGACTTGCCTTCAAATCCACCACACTCGACTGTGCAACTTCACTTCGCAACATCACCAAGAACTGCATTGGAGGAAAATCAAATAGCCGTCTATGTTCGCAAAGTAAGAATGTAATCAGCAGACGACCTAGTCAATCTACATCTTGATACTTTGCATCGTATAAAACTTTGATTTCCATGCCACTCGTCGCTTGCAACATGGAACTTAGCGTAATCAATCGTGTCTCTTGATCATAGGACCAATCATCTTCACTCAAAATTTGCTCATCCAGGCTGACAACCATTTGTTGCGGATCAGCAGGTTCATAACTGAGACGCAAAGAATGGCTACGTTTGACGATGTCACTGGAAAAGCGCAGCAAGAGCTCCGACCAATCCGAGGAGCAAATATCAAGTAACGATCCGCCTGTTTGATTCGCAAGATTTATATACTCTTCACCCACCTCAGCGATGGAGCAAGAAAGGGAACTGTTATCTGAACTTGGCAAGCCGACTATGGCACTGACGGTAGCTCGCCACTGATTATTTGGATCAAAATTTTCAGCTAGATTGCCAAAGGATGGGTCAGTAGAGTTGTTATTTCTACCGTTGTCATCAGAGATGATGAGAATTTCAAGTTTAGCATCAGGGCGAAAGCCGACGCCTGCATTGAGTGGATTGCCCAAAGTATCCTTATATTGATCACTATACATTCCCGTGAGTAGGCGAGATATGTGGGAAAGCGCATCGTGGCTACCGATTGCTTGATCAATCAAGGTGACTTTTTCCGGGTCGATGTCTGAGGTAAAGCTGAAAGGCGATTGATTATTACTATTTCTACGCCCACTACCTACCATGACATGAATCATGGGCTCCAAATTACTGTTAGTTAAGTTTGCCATCAGTTGATTCAAATTCGTTTCTACGGCTTGTTTTTCATCATTCATGCTACCACTTGAGTCGATAGCAATGACAAGGTCGAGCTTGTTGGCTATGATTTTCGAATCTGATGTGGAATAGAGATCATCGTAGTCAGAGGGTTGACCGTTAGTATCATCACTGTTTCGTGAGTCTTGGTTGTTTTGAGGACTAACATTGCTACCTTGAAAATTAGAATCACTACATGACCCAATGAGAATAGCTATAAATATGAAATTTGCTACAAATTGCTTCATATAATCTTGCTCGCTTAAAGAGTAAACTCCCAAAGAACTATTCGGAAAAACATGGATGAATCTTGATTTTTATAATTGGACTTGAGAAAAACTATTTAACATATTGAAATTGTTAAATAAATACCAATTCCCCCGGTGTCTTACCAAAGTAATTTGAAGGTCATTTAAGGCAGTTGAAAAAATTTTTATGGTGCAGGAAAGGCTTGGTATGACAAGAAAGAGCATGAAGAAATCTTAGAAGCAATTAGGGACTATCAAGCAGGGAAGTTTGCATAGGAGCGGGTCTCCCAATATAGGAAGACCGCGGTCGATTTAGACTTCAATTGAAAGCCTGGAGCTTAGAGTCGAGGAATGTCTGGATCAGTTGCCAGTCTTGAGTGGCGGTAGGCTGGCAGTAATCTGGCTGCTCAAGGACTTCAGCGATCATGTACTGCATGTCAACCAATGCAGGGCGGTAGGCATCCTTATCTGCAGGGTCTAGATTAGTTTGCGTGGCATAAACGCGTTTACCGGAAACAAGGTCTGCAACTTCTTTGACCATATGGCCACTCGATAAATCCATTTGATAGCTGACGACGACTTGTTGACCACGATGCCAGGCGCCATAGCGAACAAGCTCTAAAGTATTTAATTGTAGGTCAACATCAACTTGAACAGAGACTAGTGAAGAGTCACATGCCTGCCAATCCCAAGTACCAGTCGTTAAAGAAAATTCTGAGTTGGCAGCCTGAATTGGACTGAGGCTAAAAGTGAGAAAACTTAAAACGGTCAAAGCTTGAAAAAATCTGTGTTTCATATAGGCACTCCCTGAATGAGTTCTCGGGTAACAACACTGGGGTGTCTAAATAGCATACGCAGCAAATGATTCCAAGCGAAAACCATACCTTCTAGGAAAAAAATTGAATATTAAAATATTAGTCTTTAAATTCAACAATGTACAGCGATCCAGCCGGTAGCTCATGTTCGATGCGTACGGGCTCACTGTTAAGTCCGGTAATTTCAAGCTGATGAATGGTCGTGACGTCCTTCAATCCAAAGTATGCTCGATAGGGATCAAAGCTTTGATATCCTCCACCAGCCTTAAATTCTCGCATCTGCTTTTGACCTTTGGCATCATGGATGACGATCTTTGAGTGCAACCCATGGGTATTGCTGCCAGCTTGTCTCACGGCAAAAGCGATTGACTGATTGTCGGTTACACGGTTTTTATATACTTGAACCGGACCAAGTGACGAGTTACCGATGATATCCAACTGACCTGAATGGTTGAAATCGACAAATGACGAAGAAAACAGATAGAAGGGATTATCTAAGTTCCAGCTAAATTGTTTTTGCTCAAAACTTTGGCCTTGATTGTTACGCATTAAGACATTGAAACCATACTCACCCATGCGAACGGCACCTTCAGCGTTAAAAATATCTTGGAAACCGTCATTATCCAAGTCAGCAACCTTTGTATTCCAGGTCCATCCGCCGGGATGAGCGAAGTCTGCTCGCTTCAAACTACCATCTTTTTGAGCAAGGAATACGAAAGAGTTATTTTGTTGGGTGATATGGTTTTTGAACTCAGCGCTCTGGTACTGCGGGCCTCTTTTTCGGTAAATTTCACAGACCTCAACGATATGTGCATCAAACCCAAACTGTTTTTGGCAGTCCTGAATTTGCGCATGGTTGGTAACGATCTGCCACATAACTGACAGCAGGCATTCTTCTTTTTGGTGTTTGTCATCGATTTTTTGACAATCATCAATGCTCAAATGAGTACGATTTTTATTAAAATCAAGAAGTATGTCTGCTCGCCGATTGATGACACAGTTGTTTTGGTAGTATTCGTCACGGATATGGTTTAGGCAGTCATCAACCTTATCAAAAGGGTTTGTATATAGTTCAGGAGACCTGCCGTCGATTGGTCGTTGGCCTGTGCCTGGCAGGACAGTTGTTGTACCTGTAGTGACAATATCAGGAATTAAGTCATTGTTTAAGTCAGCAGTATCGATACTCATGGCGAAAAAAGGTGAAGTTAACTGTGATTTTAAGTCTTCTCCAGCTACTTGAAATTTACCGGTACCATCTCCTAAATATAGAAAGTCAGGAACAATGAAATCATGGCTAACGTAAATATCAATATGCCCATCGCCGTTAAAATCAGCAGCAAGCGATGCCATGGTCTCACCATCGAGGGTTTTGAAGTGATACTCTTCAAAGCCTTGTTCCCGTTGAAACGTCACGGAATCAGCTCGGCCTTTGCCATACTTTTGAAAACCAGTGATAACACCGAGAGCCATATTGCCATTAAAAACATCCAAGCGGCCATCGCCATCAAAATCAGCAAAGCTAGGAGCGACGGTAAGGATTCCACCACCATTAGGGACTTTAATAAGTTCTTCACTCCATTTGCCATGCTCGTTGATGACGACATAATTACCACGATTGAATGTGGTGAAAAACAGATCTAACCAGCCATTGTTATTCCAATCAACGAAGGCGACAGCGTATACTCGGAATTTCTTGATCTCCTTAGGAAGAGATCGATCTCTAACATATGTGCCTGCCTGATTGCGATACAGGTAAATACCTTCGTTGCTGCCAAAGGCAATGTCAACCCATCCATCTTGATTGTAATCGGCAGCCCCTGTACCTCTGCCAATCCAAAAGGGGTCGGGATAATCGCGAATGCCGTATGTAAAGCCTCGACCTAAGCCAATTTCCTGGCCTTCTAAAGGCTCGAATTTACCTTTGGCGGGGTCAGTTTTTTGAAAGGGGATGCTGCGAATTTTTACTTGCTCGTTTTCAAAGACAGTTTTGGCTTCTTGCAGTAAATTGCTAACAGTAGGAGGTGCCTCGGAGGAATCATCTTCCTCCATACTTGCTGCGCCCCCTCCTCTTTCTACCAAGGCGAGCTGCTTTTGATACTCCCGGATATTCGATTGAATATAAAAACTTTCATGCATCCATGGAGTGCCGATCCCAAGTAAAACAGCTATGACGTAGATCGCCCCACTCAATGATAAGGCCCACTGTTTGGATGCACTGGTCCAGGTAATCATAAAGGAATATGAGCTATAAATACCCAGGGTACAAAGGAGAATAACGGCAAGAGATGGCGCTAAGCCGGCGGTAAATAGGGCGTTAGTGAGGATAATGTCAAAAGCCATTGGAGTTGGGAGGATAATGCCAACTAAACCAGTCACCAGCATGATGCCAATGCTGGCTTTTCCCATCATCATATCAAGTGGAATGACGTGCGAGACTAAGGAGCCAAGAAACCCGGCGACAAACATCAAGGGAACAGTACGGACTAGCATATAGCGAAAGCTTCGACCAAAATCGACTAAAGTGCCAATCAATGCTTGCCAGATCGATTCTTTGACGGCTTCTTTGGGTGGCTGGCTTAACTTCTCGAGGCCGGCATCAACTTTTTCCCAGTCGATGATTTTATGATTAGGACCTAAGACGCGGGCAATAATCGGCACACCAAGAAAGATAATTGCGAGTGTAAATAGGACCTTAGTGATCGCCATATAGAAAGGGAAAAGGCTAAAAACCATAGTCAAAACAATGACATTCATGGTTGGAGAACTCAGCATCATGGCAAATGCCATCTCGGTCTTGCGTGATTGGAGGACTCCTTTAAACACTGGGGCAGCGCAGTTTACACAGACTCCAAGGGGGGAGCCGATAATAAAACCATAGAATGTACTAAGAAATTGGCTGCTTTTTTGGCGAAACTGCAAGTAGTTGATCAGAGTTAGAAAAAGAGAAGCAAGAAGGACGCCATAGGTCATCCCTTTTTTATTGTCATTCACCCAGTTGACTGTGGTGTAAGCAACTTTTTTCCAAATTGGATCATGAGCTTGTACTTCCAAAATGGGCCACATGGAAATGGTATCGGCAACTGAAGCAGACTCTGCCATCATAGCTTTTTCGTTGAGATCTGGATAGCGCGAACCAACCCAAAAATTAAGGCTTAGTACAAGGGCACATATTGAGATGAGGATAAATCTATAAAGGTATAAAACCATGAGAGTCTCCTGGGCGGTCTAAACACAGCTTTTAGTCTTTTTATTTTACGGTGGGAGACTTTGATTACATGAGAGAAAATTCTGCCTAGAGTTTTTGAGTTAAGAAAGTGTGAGTAGAAATCCAGGGTCCCTTTAGTAGGGAACCCTGGATGGATGGTAAATATCGGAGATCAGTTTTTTAGTTTGCCGAACTCGGAGCTAATCGAGCTTTTTCGCTCTCGAGATATTGAATCAAGGTATCAATTTGCTCGTCGGTCAAATCTTTAAAGCGGCGTGGAGGCATTGTCAGTAAGTGCTCGCCTTTAGCCAATTCAACTTCTTCGCCTTTTTCGTTTTGGAACTTGATTCCTTCCTGCGCACGACGCTCAGGTGTATAACCAAGCTTTAAGCGAGAGATGGCAATATCGATTTCTGCTGGAGCGCGTTCTCCCATGGCTGCAAGGTTCACATCAAACTTTGAGCGAGAAATCGTTTGATCCAGTTTGCTGTTGTGACACTGGTTACAAGATTGAATCAACATCGTTTGCGGATCAGTTCCTGGGCGGACTGCATATCCCATGTTTGCTCGTTGAGTTTGATCAACACGCAATGCTTCACGATGATCTTCAAACTGTTCCATGCTGACAAGGCCGGCACGGAAATCCTGGTATTGCTGAGTGTATTTCGTCAACAGTTCTGGTTCAGTAACTTTTACGTCATGATACGGAATTGGGATAATTGTGCGACCATCCGAGCTGAAACCGGTGGCAGCCATTTGATAGAGCTGTTCCCAAGTATCACTAGAGCCTGGAACGGTATTATCTGCAGGTTGTGCAGGACTGGCGTTTTGCACTTCGTTTTGGATGTTTCCAGTTTGAAATTCGATTTCTTGAATTTGCAGTTCACGGAAGCCATGGCCACGAACTAAGTTTTCCAATAATTGTGGATCAGAGGCCTGAATCATGACACCGGGAATGCCGCCGTATTCTTCGTCCTGGCCATGAGCTGCGTAGTAATCATTAATCAATTCCTGACCAGCTGTGTTGTTACGGAACCAGTGAGTCCAAGGGTTACGAAGCTCTTGCATCCTGAGGATGGTTGGAGACTCTGCACCTTCTGGCTGGTGGCAGTGGAGACAGTCGACGATGGTGTTCTTGAGATCTTCTGCTTCATAAATGGTGAAGTCAGTCCAATTTGATTCGATCGCTGGAGTCAGCAATTCGCCCATAGAACAGTGTTCAGGCTTGGAGTTACACTCCTGCTTAAAGCCGACCAAAAATAAATCTAGCTGATGAACGCCGTTCACGGGTGGGCCATTGTTGACAATGATTTCAACAAATTGCTCACCACGGACAAAGCCCATGACGACAAAATCAGGGTTGGTCGTATTGTTACCAAGGTTATCCGGAGACATGATGATGACGCGTGGATTTATGGCGTTGGTGAAACGGCCAACCAGTGAACTGGAGTGACCTTGAACCGCAAAAGCTGGGTTACCACCAGCACCATTTTGGTTGCGGTTTGCGGAAACGTTGACAAAATTGAAACCTAAAGCGGCTTGCAATTCTTTTAAGCTTTTGGGACGAATTTTATCCACGCAAAAGGCTTGAACAACCCGGTTAGTCTTACCAGCATTACGGGCACAAACAATGGCAAGCTGCTCTTCACTTTCTTTCAGATCGTGAAGGGCTTCTTCATCTGTAATGGCAAGATTGAGTAGAGGGATTTTTTCTTCTTCCTTGCTACCTTCTTCGCCAGCTTCTGCACCTTGCGGATTTCCTGCGGCCGACTGATTCTCTAGGTCTTTTGATCGTTCCGCAGTTCCTGGTCGGATGTCAAACTTTGTACACCCGATGACGCCCACTAGGAGGGCTAAAGTTGTAAGTTGCCAAAATCGCATGGTTCCGTCCCCGATAAAGTTTTTAGATCTACCCCTATCGGAAAGTTTCACAATTTCCTTGAGCCTTTTTTGAATATGCATACAAAAAGTAAGTTAAAATAATAATTTATCGTTTGCATTCCAGTTCAAAATTGATGCTGGCAAAAAGCACTTCGAGCAAAAAAATGGGACTTGAGGGAAGTTCGACAACTATGAAACGATCCTTGACTGGGGAGAACACTTGTCCTATTCCGATAAGGTCCTACAATTCCGTATTTTTCTAAACCGAAGGCGAAGGGGTAAAAAACGTGGCTATCAGTGTCTTTGATCTTTTTAAGATAGGTATCGGTCCTTCCAGTTCCCACACGGTTGGTCCGATGCGGGCGGCTTTTCGGTTTATACTCGGACTGGAAGAAAAGCAAGTTTTCGAAAATATTGTAAAAATAGAAGTTGAATTATATGGTTCGCTAGCTTTGACTGGAATTGGTCATGGGACCGATAAGGCAATATTATTAGGACTTTTAGGCGAAAAACCTGATGAAGTGGATCCCTCGGCCATTGAGGCTATGATCACCCAGGTAAAGCAAAGCAAAAAATTACTTCTGGCTGGTAAGCGCCAGATCGATTTTTCCCCGAAAGATCGTATTATTTTCCACCGACGTAAGACCTTACCTTATCATCCTAATGGCATGAAGTTTCATGCTTTCGATCAAGATGGATCTTGCCTACATAGTCGAGTTTATTATTCGATTGGTGGCGGCTTTGTTGTGAATGAAGAAACAGCACAAAAAGATAAACTGAAAAAAGATGAAACTCCTTTACCTTTTCCGTTTCTATCAGGCCAGCAACTTTTATCATTTGCAGAAAGTAATCAGCTCAGTATTGCCGCCATTCAAAAGGAAAATGAACTAACCTGGCGGAGCGAGTCCGAGCTGCATACAGGACTGGATCGCATTTGGGCGACCATGAAAGAATGTATCGAGCGTGGTTGTCAGGAAGAGGGTGTGCTTCCAGGGCCAATGAAGGTACCACGCCGGGCACCCAAGCTTTATCAGGACCTGACTAAGAGGCCGCAGAACTCATTAAAAGATCCATTATCCATCATGGACTGGGTGAATTTATATGCCTTAGCTGTGAATGAAGAAAACGCGGCAGGCTCACGCGTCGTCACGGCGCCAACGAATGGTGCTGCTGGCATCATCCCGGCTGTTATGCGATACTACGAAGATTTTTGGCCAGGAGCAGATCAGGAGGGCATTTATCGCTTTTTACTGACAGCTGCTGCAATCGGTATATTATATGCGGAAAATGCGTCGATCTCTGGAGCTGAAGTCGGTTGTCAGGGCGAGGTTGGTGTGGCCTGCAGTATGGCGGCTGGTGGCTTGGTGGCTGCTTTAAAGGGAGCAGCAATGCAAGTTGAGCAAGCTGCTGAAATCGGCATGGAGCATAATCTTGGATTAACCTGTGATCCGATCGGTGGTTTGGTGCAAATCCCTTGTATCGAGCGCAATGCCATGGGTGCAGTTAAAGCAATCAATGCCGCTCGGATAGCCTTGAAAAGCAGCGGTCAGCATCATGTATCGTTAGATTCTGTGATCAAAACGATGCGAGAGACAGGTGCAGATATGAAGACCAAGTATAAGGAAACATCAAGGGGTGGTCTGGCCGTAAATGTAACTGAGTGTTAAAAACCCATAAGATATGAGTGATGGAGCTTTTGATGGAAACAAAATTGACAAAAATTTTAGGAATCGAATATCCAGTGATCGGTGGAGCTATGTATCCATGTAGCAACCCCGAGCTGGTGGCGGCTGTTTCTGAAGCTGGTGGAATTGGTATTGTCCAGCCGATATCATTGGTTTTTGTGAATTCCTATAAGTTCCGCGAAGGCTTGCAATATATTCGGAGTTTGACCAAAAAACCTATTGGCCTAAATTTGCTGATCGAGAAATCTTCACAAAAATATTTAGAAAAAAATAAAGAATGGCTTGAAATTGCCCTGGAAGAGGGGGTGCGCTTTTTTATTACTGCTTTGGGTAGCCCGCGCTGGGTCGTGGATATTGCAAAAAAACACCAAGCTGTCGTTTTTCATGATGTAACCAGTGCTGAGTGGGCGAAGAAGGCGGTCGATAGCGGAGTTGATGGTTTAATTTGTGTCAACAAAAGAGCTGGTGGTCATCTCGGTGAAGCTTCGCCAGAAGAGCTTCACCAGGAACTACAGCAATTCGGTTTGCCCTTGGTTTGTGCCGGTGGAATCGGAGATAGCACTGACTTTTATCGAGCCTTAGAAATTGGCTATGATGGTGTGCAGATGGGAACCCGTTTTATCGCCAGCAAAGAATGCACCGCCCATGAAGATTATAAAGCAGCTATAGTGAAGGCAGGCGAGTCTGATATTGTAGCGACTCGCAAACTGACAGGCGTGCCCGTCTCTGTGATCAACACCCCTTACATTCAGCAAATGGGAACTGAACCAGGTGCCCTGGCAGCTTTTCTATTGCGCTCGCCTAAAACCAAACACTGGGCCCGCACTTTCTATAGCTTACGATCAGTCTGGCAGCTGCGACGTTCACTGCGCGATGGCAATAAATATCGCGAATATTATCAGGCTGGCCGTAGTGTTCACGGCGTTAAACAAGTAGAGTCAGTTGCTGAAATTATGAAAAAACTTGTACGATCTCCTGAGGTACAAAGTTCGAGTCAGCAACGCTAAAGTTTCTGCTAACCCGACATCGACTCCTGCTGAACAGCTTTCACAGTAAAAAAGTGACTTTCCTTAGCCCAAGCAATCATCTTTTTGATTGCTTGGTTCCGGTAGCGTGGGATTTCATTTAATATCTCGTGACGGGCGGCCGGTATTTTGATCAGATCGACACTAACGTCAGCGTACTGCCTGGCTTTCATCACCCATTGGGGAAAACCTAAATAGTCGACGATTTTTTCCTGGCTTCCACAAATAATTAGAGTCGGACAACTTAGATTTTTAAGGTGAACCGGGTTGTTAACAAAGGCAATGGCTTCAAAACTGGCATGAACCCAACCAAAAGTTGGACTAAGGTTGTGGTAATGCGAACGAACGACGAGATTAAAACCTTGGAAACTGTGAGTGAGTGAATTGCCATGAAACTTTTGCCGCAACATAGAGCTGACACCCGTGTGCTGAAAACGGAGGGGTGAGCGAGTCAACACTTTGCTCAGGGGTTTTGAAATCGAACGCTTTACAGGGGTATTCGGTAGCATTAATAAAGGCGAGCTCAAAGCTAAAAATGCAGGCGAAATTTTACCCAATAAGGTTGTATATAAGGAAATTAATCCACCCATTGAATGGGCAATGATGCCATAAGGTCGATCGCCGACAACATGCTCGATCAAAGCAGCGGTGTCTTCAGCAAAATGATTATAAGAGTCGACGTGTGCCTGCCGACCTTCAGAAGCTCCCTGCCCACGATGATCCCAAGTAAGGAAAGCATAACCTGGTGGAAGATCCAGCCATTGAGGAATCTGTTCGTATTTTTCAATCCACTCGGTTCTGCCGTTGAGAAAGACAATAAACCGTTTTGGCTCCACCGTCTTCGATTGATAAACAGCATAGCGGATTTTGGTTTGATCCACTGGCGAGCGAAAATAATCGGTTTGCCATTCAAGATTAGTTGACTGAGGCGACTTTGGGCGCAATGTCTTTCTCCTTTAACCAAGCGATCATTTCACGGGGAAAGTTGGTGCAGTGACCATCTACTTGAAGATCGTAAAGTTTTTGCCAAACGCGTTCTCGGTCTTGCTCATTTCCTATGGAGATATAGGGAAATACCTGCCACTGTCTTCTGCGTGCGACTTTCATAAATCGAGGCGTGACAAGCTTGGCATCCGGGTGAATAATTGTTGTCGGTAGCTGAGGAATGACCTTCTGTGGATGCTGTTGTATTTGCCAGGGCCAGACCCAAGAACGGCACCATAAATAGGCGGCGCGTTGTGTAGGATAATACTTGGCAAGGTGTAAGACTGTCTCATGATGAAACGAGGAAACGACAGCTCTTTTCGTCATATTCGCCTTGATCAGCATTTCCATCGTAAGGTCGACTATTTTTGTCCCGGCGGGTTTGATTTCAATATTGAGTTCGACTTGTGGGAGTATGTCACTGATGACTTGGTCGAGAAAAGGCAGAGGCTCCTGGTTTTTCAGGCGAACTTTACTTAACTCACTGCGTGTCATATGAGGTATTTTCCCACTTTGCAGACAAACGCGATCAAGAGTTTCATCATGGATCACGACTAGCTGGTTGTCGAGGCTTAGCTGTACGTCGAGTTCGATGCGGTCAGCTCCTAGTTCGATCGCTTTTTGAAACGCTTGCCAACTGTTTTCGAGGGCTTCTTGACATGCCCCTCTGTGGGCAATGACTTGCATGGAGTCCTTTCTCCCTTCATCCCGTGATGACTGAAATTGTAACACGCTTGCTTGAACTTGAAGATCGATTCTCGTAGAGGGACAAAATATAGTTGCTGCCCTAATGGCGTAATCTCTTTTTTGCTTCTAGGTTTTAAAAAATGACTGGATTTGGATAAGCTAGTGAAGTCAAATCATCAGGCTTCAGACTTCGGTAGGCACTTGGAGGTAATATTGCGAATTGCAATTGATGCACGAATGATTCGCTCAGGCAGCATGCATGGGATTGCGCGCTATGTATATCAACTCTTGAACGGTTTGAAAGAGATTGGCAAATCCCACACTTTCTTCGTTTTAATCAATCCGGGCTCGCCATTAGAAGATATTTCGTGGCCTGAACACATCCAGCTTATTACCTTGCGCTCTAGCTGGATTTCGATACGCGAGCAACGAGAGATCCCGAGTATTCTAAAAAAGGTTGGTGCCGACCTTTTCCATGCTCCCTCGTTTGTGGCGCCGATTTTTGTGCCATGTAAAATGATCATGACGATTCACGACCTGAATCACATGGTTTTGCCTCAATTTTATACGTTTTTTCATCAGTTCTACTACCACATCATAGTTCGAAACAGCATACGTAGGTCCGAGTATATTTTGACGGTAAGTAAATTTAGTAAGCAAGAAATAGTGCGCACACTAGGCCTGTCAGGTGAAAAGATTTTTGTGACCTACAATGGGGTGTCAGAAACATATCAGCCTGTTTCTGATCTCAACTACCGTGAGTACGTGCGTGATATTTACGGGCTTCCCGAGCAATTTATCCTTTGTGTGTCAAATAATAAGCCTCATAAGAATGTCCATCAGTTAGTGCGGGCATACTGTTTCTCGGACTTGTACATCCCGTTAGTTTTGGCATGTCCCGTGGATCGCAGTCTGATTTGTATAGCTGAAAACTACGGGAAAAAGCATCTTATCTATTTTTCAAAGTTTATTGAAGAACAGCATCTTCCAGCTGTATATTCCATGACGGATTTGTTCGTGTACCCATCCACCTATGAAGGCTTTGGTTTGCCGCCGTTGGAGGCCCTGTCTTGTGGAACTCCTGTTGTTGTCGCTCGCTCATCGAGTTTGCCGGAAGTTGTCGGGGAGAACGCAATTTTTGCAAATCCATATGATTTTAAAGCCATAGCTAAGGCTCTTGAACTTGGAGTTTCCAATAGTTCGTTGCGTGAAAAACTCCGTATTCGAGGTCTCAAGCATGCAAAGCGATTTTCCTGGGATATTATGACGTACCAAACTCTGAATATTTATGAACAATGTCAGCTGCCCTCTACCTGTAGCGAAGTTGGGGTGACCACTGCATGAGAGTCGGTATTAACGGCCGCTTCTTGGTGGCAAAGCGGACTGGTGTTCAGAGAGCGGCCTATAATCTGATTAAGACTCTCTTTGAGGTTGATCGGGACACTGACTATGTTCTTTTTACGGGGAAAGCTCAACTCAACAATCCAGAGTGGAACTACCCCAATGTGACTATAGTGGCCTCGAATATTCGTGAGGGCGAAAATTTTCGTAACCATCTATGGGAACAGTTTGAGCTGCCTCGTTTAGCACGTAAGCACAAAGTCGATATCTTGCACTCGCCCGCAAATATGGCGCCTTTATTCTACCGGGGAAAGTCGATCATCCACATTCACGACCTTTGCTTTGTCGTCAATCCCCAATGGTATAGCTTTTTATTCCATCGTGTTTACAATTTCATCATTCCGCGTCTGGCGAAAAAGGCGACTCGGATTATCACGAATAGTAACAATTCGAGAAACGATCTCTTGCAGTTCTGCGACGTTGACGCAGAGAAGGTTCGGCTCATCTATTGGGCTGTCGATCAGATTTTTCATGATGCACAATTGGCAGCGGCTGATCAAGTTCCTGACCCTAATAATTACATTCTCTATGTTGGGTCTTTAGAACCACGCAAAAATATAGGTACCTTAATCAGCGCTTATGAGAAACTGCGCGATGAAAATCCGGACATGAGCCCGAAACTGGTTTTGATTGGCGGAGAAAGTCCGTTGTTTGCGGACACCAAGCTAAAAGTTAAGCAATATCAAAGTGATATAGTTTTTAAAGGCTTCGTTAGTGATCAGATGCTGAAGGAATACTATCGGAATGCTTTGGTCGTTGCTTATCCTAGCCTGTACGAGGGTTTTGGGTTACCGCCATTGGAAGCGATGGCAAGCGGCACGCCAGTGGTCACATCAAATACAAGTTCACTACCAGAAGTCGTTGGTGATGCGGCTTTGATGGTTAGCCCTTATGATGCGGATCAGTTAGCTGAGACCTTAAACCAAGTGATCCGCAACCAGAGCCTCAGGCAGAGTCTTCGTGATAAAGGTTTAAAGCAGGTCAAGAATTTTAACTGGTACAGGGTTGCCAGAAATGTGCTTGGGGTATATTACGAGATTTACAACCATAGTCGGGAAGGCCAGGAATCATATCTGCCTTATGGTAGTTGGCGATTGTTGGTGGAAAAAGAGCGGCAGTTCTTGAACCAAGGGCAATGGCAGCATTTGCGGCTGAAGCACTGAGTAGAACACGCTGAGCTTCAAGTGGAGCTTAATTTGAGACATTACCTCTAGAACAGACGCGAGGACATGTAGGGTGAGTCGAGTCATTATTAAAAAAATCCTTTCAGGTGGATCTGCTGGAAAATCAATTACAGTTTGTGGTTGGGTTCGATCCAAGCGTGTTTCCAAGGCATTTGCTTTCCTGGTTATCAATGACGGCTCTACGCAGCAGGACTTGCAACTTGTCGTCGATAGCAATACCAAAGCCTTCGAAGTTCTCGCGGATTGTAGTACAGGTGCGGCAATTAAAGCTGATGGCGTCTTGAAAGAGTCGCAAGGCAAGGGGCAACAGTGGGAGTTGCATGTTGATAAATTGACTGCTCTAGGCGCTTCCCCGACGGACTATCCGTTGCAGAAAAAAGGTCATACTTTAGAGTTTTTGAGAGAAATCGCTCACTTGAGGGGGCGGAGTAATACCTTTGGCGCGGTCTTTCGCATCCGTAACTTACTAGCGACGTCCATTCATGAGTTTTTTCAGAGCCGTGGCTTTATGTGGGCGCACACTCCTATCCTGACGGCTTCAGACTGTGAAGGTGCCGGCGAGTTGTTTCAAGTCTCAAACTTGGACATGAATGATCCGCCTCGGGATGACAAAGGTCAGATAGACTGGTCTAAGGATTTTTTTGGTAAAAAAGCCCATTTGACGGTTTCTGGGCAGCTAAACGGCGAGGCGATGGCGCTTGCTTTTGGCTCTATTTATACTTTCGGCCCGACATTTCGTGCAGAAAATTCCAATACGACTAGACACTTGTCTGAGTTTTGGATGGTTGAGCCCGAAATGGCGTTTGCCAATTTGCATGATAACACTGTCTTGGCGGAAGAATTTCTGCGCTTCATGTTTGCGAAAGTCATCAAAGAATGTCCCGATGAACTGGCTTTTTTGGAAAAGCACTTTGGTAATATGACGGTAGAGCAGCTGCAGAAATTGAGTTCCCAGCCATTTGCGAGAATATCTTATTCCGACGCAGTCAAAGAATTGCAGGCAGCCAAGGTGAAATTTGAATATCCCGTCGAGTGGGGTATTGATTTACAGACAGAGCATGAGCGTTACTTAACGGACCAGGTCTTTCAAAAGCCAGTGATTGTGACTGACTATCCAAAAGATATTAAAGCCTTCTATATGCGCCTTAATGGCGATGACAGAACTGTCGCTGCCATGGATGTTCTTGTGCCACGGATTGGAGAAATCATCGGCGGCTCACAGCGGGAAGATCGCTACGACGTTCTTGTGCAGCGTATGGAAGCTTCGGGAATTCATCCAGAAGAGCTAAGCTGGTACCTTGACCTGCGCAAGTTTGGTGGTGCGCCACATGCGGGTTTCGGTCTTGGCTTTGAGCGTCTGGTGCAATATGTCACGGGAATGGTTAACATCAGAGACGTGATTCCTTTTCCGCGTCATCCTGATGGCATAGCTTTTTAATTGACCCTTGTCTTGTCCGTACTTATGATCTCCTGCCAATCGTAAGAATCGGTTGACGCAAATGGAAGAGATCATATATAGTCCGGCCCTCGACTCGGATTTGTGATCAGCTTTTCTTGGAAAAGCGGAGACTCTGGAGAACTTAAAACAAATGAAAACGCAAAGTGTGAAGCCTACCGACATTCATAAAGAGTGGGTTCTCGTGGACGCGGCTCAGAAACCTCTAGGCCGTGTAGCCAGTGAAGTCGCCCGTCTTTTGCGAGGCAAGCACAAACCAAATTTTGTGCCTCACTTGGATTGTGGCGATCATGTCGTCATCATCAACGCTAAGGATGTTGTTCTGACCGGCCAAAAATGGGATCAGAAAGTTTATTATCGCCACTCAAATTACATTGGCGGCATCAAAGCGACGATGGCAAAAGATCTCGTTCAGACCTATCCGGAACGCTTGTTGGAAACAGCTGTTAAAGGAATGCTGCCACGCAACAAGTTGGGACGTAAAGTATTGAAGAATCTGAAGGTCTATGCCGGAAGTGAACACCCGCATACAGCTCAAAAACCAGTTCAAGCTCCAGCTAGACTTGTTAAGGAAGGATGACCATGGCTAAACCAGTTCATGCAGTCGGCAAACGCAAGACATCCATTGCTCGGGTTTACCTGGAGCCGGGCCAAGGAAAAATTGTAATTAATAAGCGTGATATCGACGAATATTATATTCGTGCCACTTCTAAGATGGTAATTCGCCAACCGTTTGAGTTAACAAACAACGTTGGCAAATTTGATGTCAAAATTAATGTTCGTGGTGGCGGCCTTTCTGGTCAAGCTGGTGCGATTCGTCATGCCTTGAGCCGTGCTCTGGCTAGCATCGATCCTGAGTACCGTTCTGTACTCAAATCTCAGGGCCTGATTACCCGTGATGCCCGTAAAAAAGAGCGTAAGTTGTACGGACAACGTGGCGCACGAGCACGCTTCCAGTTTTCTAAGCGATAAAATCACGATACAATGGACAAAGAGACTTGCTTTGGCCGCGTGAGTACGTATCCGTACTCACGTTTCTTGCTTGGAATGGGAAGGGCTAGCGGATATGGCGGAAACCATAGATGACATTGACATCGAGTATGTCGAAGATGACAAGGTAATCGTTAAGCAGCTCGATAAAAATATACTGACACGCGGTAGCTGGACGACGATCATGTTCCTTTATCAGGAACTTGATAAACGTACCGATGAGTATAGCCAGCCGAAAGTTTCTATTCGTCGCTATCAAAAGCGCAACGGCGTCTACCGTCAACAAAGCAAATTCAATATTTCCAGTGCAAAACAGAGTCGAGAGATCATTCGAGCTCTGCAGCAATGGTTTGATGGTGACGGCCCAGGAACTTTAGCTGCAGAAGAAGCTTCGCAAGCGAAAGAAAAAGAAAAAACTAGCGATAGCGAATAGCGAATTTAAAAAAGAGAATCATCAATTTTAGGTCGGAAGATGCGGGCAAGTAAGCTGCGTCTTCTGACTTTTTTTTGACTGAGTTTCGCCTGAATGCTCTTTCTTGCCTCTTTTTTTCTAATATAGCTAAGCTGCTGATAATAGATTTTCTCACGATGCGATTCATCCCAGTAACCACGGCTTATGATCCGTTGTTGAAATCGGATCAAGGGCATGACTTGTTGTCGCGCTGCGAAGAGAGTCGGGTGATTGGGAAAGCTGCTAAGCTCTCGCATTTCACCCCATGGAAACGCTCTGTCAGCTGCCGGCTTTTGCATCTCTGTCAGAAATAAGAGACGAGCCTGATCACAGTGATAATGGAAAAAACACATCGAAATTAAACTGCCGACCGCGTTCTCTCGCAAGTCGGTGGCAAGTCGTGACTGGTCAGGGCAGGACACAAAAATAAAAGCTGTCGTGTAACGCTGACGGAAGATGTGAATTTCCGCAACAGCCTGCCTGTGATCCTTCGATCGGTCTGACAAAACCAGGATCATCTGTGCCATACGATATCCATGATGTTCTCTTTTGTTGCCATAACTAGGTGGAGGCTTTAGGATTTGCCCTGCGTTTTGTAACTTCGCTCCCTTGTAGTAGGCAAAATCTTCCTCATCCCAGTTCGCAGAGACGATCCATTTTGCCTGGTAACCAGGTACTTGGAATGAAGGAAAAGGTGTTATACTCAATGGTGAAGACGCCATGTCGATCTTCCTGTCGTGATCAAACTAAAGGTTTATTATAGTAGCGGGGAAGTCATCATTGGTAACGCAAACTTGCTGGTGAGGCCGAAGTGGCCACGGATTTTTCTGAGGAGGCTCAAATTTGTTTAATCCATCGAAAAAAACGGCTGCCAACAAGCCGGTCAAAAAAGAACCCACTCGTGATTATGCCGTCACGATATTGACCAATGGGGGCCACTTCACGGGGAAGCTTTATTGCAAAGGCTCAACGAGAATTGGTGGTCGCATCGATGGGGAAATCATTTCTGAAGGTTTACTCATCCTTGAAGAAGAGGCTGTTGTGAACGCTGATATCCAAGCGGATGAGATCGTGGTTCAAGGAAAAGTGCATGGAACGGTGAAGGCGCACAGCCGAGTCGAGCTAAGTTCGTCATGCACCTTTTCTGGGGATGTGGCGTCACCTAGCTTGGTTATAGAAGAAGGGGCGCGTTTCAATGGCCGCTCTACCATGGACCCTGAAGCAATGCCGCAGCCGCAGCAACTGAAAAGTGACATAAAACATCATGCAAACGGTAAGCAAGAGCTGCGTGGTGAAGTCAAAGTCGACGAAAAAGATGCAGTAAAAGACGTCGCTCTAAAAGTGCCTGAAATCAACGCAAATGCTTAGGCCATATATTTGGCCTCCTCTTGCACATGAGATGGTGCGTCAAACTCTTTAGTTGAATGCTATTTTTTCAAACTTATTCCCACTTTGCCAGTAAGTGTGAAGAAGTGCTCGCGTATTACGACTTCAAAGCTCTCTCATCTTTCCTTAATTTTGTTCAAAAAACAGCTAAAAATCTGATTTTTTCTAGGAAATTTTGATTTCCCGATCTTGAGTTTGGAAACACAGTCCAAACTACTGTAACCTAAGGAAGTGCATTAAAGGGTGCCTGCAAATCGATGATGAGGTTGAAGTCCCATGCGAAAAAAAGTTGTGATGCTTTCTTTGACTTGCTCTTCCTTATTTCTTCAAAGCTGTGTGAGTGATCTGAAAAAAAATCCGTCCGTGATCCAGTTTGAAGGTAGTAAAGCACGCATAGAGCCAGTTGCCGTGCAGCAAACAAATGATGTCTTAAATTATGATTTTCAAAATAAGCAGCATAAACTGGAATGGTTTACTTGCAAGCCACAGGAACAAAATGGACAGCAGGGTCTTCGCTATTTCATGCTCCTCAACCGTGATGATGCTGGCTTGAATGATCAAGGTTTTTGTCGTGGTTGGATTGCCCAGGTTTTTCTGACAAAGGGTTTTGGGGTTGTTGGTGTGAATCGGCCTGGATTTGGTAAGTCGACTGGAAAGAGCGATTTAGGTGGCGAACACTCGCGACAGGCGCTACGTGCCCTATTAAAGCATACGGAAAACATTTCCTATCAGGGAATCTGGGCTGTCAACAGTGCGACGATTGCGGCAAGTATCGTGGCCCGGCAGGCAGATCGATTCCAAGTGATCGTCTTAGGTAACGGAATTTATGATGTAGAATTGGCTCATTCAACGACGAAAGATCCGAGTCTAAAAGAGGAAATTGATCAAATCATTTCTCAAGAAGGCGATCTTGCATATGAGCGACGATCCATAGCCTGGGATTTTGGAGGGCTACCCTCACGCGTCTTTCTTTATCATGGTGAATTGAATGATCAAGTTGGCGTGGGTCAGGCGAGTGACTTCCGCGAGAACTTAGCGGCTAGCGAATACCAAGCCGAGCTGATGATTTTGAGCCAGCAAGGTGCATCCTTGTCTGACCAAGTTCACTTAGGTGTTCTGGACAAGGTTGCGAGCAAGATTTCCGAAAAATAATAAAAGAAAGAAGAATGCAGATGAACTGGTCAGGAATTTCTTATTAAGGTTGCATCATTTTACTATTCGCATCATATAAGCCTAGGGTAAGTTTAAGACCTGACGTTCCCCCATTGTGGGCAAGAAATACCAGTCTTAATCAAATCTGAAGAAACTATAATGATTAGAGGAATTCTCCCCTCCAAGGCAACATCGAGCCTACTGTCTTTACTAGTCACTAAGACATGGAACAGGAGAACCTCGTATATAACAATCACCGAAATGACCATGAAACATGCATATACCATTCAGGAGACGCTATGGCCTTTGAAGTGAAAGTTCCGGCTGTCGGTGAGTCCGTACAAGAAGGTGAAATCTTTAAGTGGCATAAATCTGACGGGGAATACGTTGAAGTCGATGATGTACTTGTAGAGCTGGAAACAGATAAGGCCACGGTTGAGATCGTTGCCGAGGCGGCTGGAACTCTTCACCAGAAAAAAGCTGAAGGAGATACGGTCAGCGTTGGTGATGTCCTTGCAGTAATCGATACCAACGCAAAAAAGACGGACGCTCCTGCAAAAGAAGCTAAACCGGAAAAAGCAGAGAAGAAGGCCGATACCCCCCCTCCGCCACCTCCTGTGGCAGCATCAGCTGGCCGTGATGAAAGACCCCAAAGTCCGGCGGTGGCTAGAATGGTTAAAGAGCATCAACTTGACCCTTCACAGATTTCAGGTTCTGGCCGCGGCGGTAGGCTTATCAAAGACGATATTGTCGATCATTTGGAAGCTCGCTCGACAAAGCCAGCTGCGACTCCAGCATCAAGCACCAAATCCGAAGCAGCAAGTGTTCCGCAAGTGCCACGTGTCAGCGGTGAGAGGAACGTGCGTCGGGAAAAAATGTCCCGTCTTCGTCAACGAATTGCGGAAAGATTGGTCGAGGCTCAGCATAACGCAGCGATGTTAACGACATTTAATGAAGTGGATATGTCTGCTGTCATGAGTTTGCGGAAGAAATACAAAGACGGCTTCAAGGATATCCATGGCGTCGGTCTTGGTTTTATGAGCTTTTTTGTTAAGGCTGCGGTTGATGCTCTCAAGAGTTTCCCAGCCATTAACGGGTATGTAGATGGTCAGGATATCGTCTATCACGATTATTATGATATCGGAATCGCTGTTTCCACGGACCGCGGCTTGATGGTTCCGATCGTGCGAGACTGTGATCAGCTTAATTTTGCCGAAGTTGAGTCAGCAATTGCTGATTATGGCAAGAAAGGTCGCGAAGGTAAAATTTCACTGGATGATTTGTCAGGCGGAACCTTCACGATCTCGAACGGCGGTGTATTTGGTTCGCTGCTATCCACTCCAATTTTGAATCCACCGCAGAGTGCGATTCTCGGAATGCACAAAATTCAGGAACGTCCCATGGTAGTCGACGGGCAAATTGTGATCCGGCCCATGATGTATCTGGCACTTTCTTATGACCATCGCATTGTCGACGGTAAAGAAGCGGTCAGCTTTTTGGTGAAAATCAAGGATTGTATCGAAGATCCGTCTCGTCTACTCCTGGGGGTATAAAAGATGGCAGAAGAACAGTTTGATCTCGTCGTTATTGGTGGCGGACCTGGAGGCTATGTGGCAGCAATTCGTGCGGCACAGCTAGGTTTGAAGACCGCTTGCATAGAATCCAGAGGAGCACTTGGCGGCACTTGTCTAAACGTCGGTTGCATTCCAAGTAAAGCCTTACTCCAGTCGACTGAGGCGTATCATGCAGCCTTGCACAAGTCGAAGACTTTGGGTGTGGTTTATGACAAGGTATCGTTTGACTTAAAGCAAATTCATAAACACAAAGACGGTGTGGTCAAGCAGTTAACAGACGGTATTGCTTTCCTTTTTAAGAAGAATAAACTGACCTACTTGAAAGGGCATGGTCGCTTTGTTGGTCCAGGTCGCATTGAAGTCAAAGGCGAAGATAATACGATCGTCCAAGCCAAGCATGTGATCATTGCCACAGGCAGTCAACCAATTGAGTTGCCAAGCGCTCCATTTGATGAAAAGCAGATCGTCACCTCTACTGGAGCTTTGAGTTTTGATAAAGTACCAGAACATTTGGTGGTCATCGGTGGTGGTGTGATTGGTTTAGAGCTAGGCAGTGCCTGGGCTCGCCTTGGTGCGAAAGTTTCTGTGGTCGAGGCAGCAGACACCATATTGCCTTTTATGGACCAAGATGTTGTTCGAGTGATGAAAAAGACTTTGGGCAAAGAAGGCTTGGAATTTTACGAAAAAACGAAGTTTGCCGAAGTAAAAAAGAAGAGTAAGAAGTTGCAAGTTGTTTGCGAAAATGCAAAGGGCGAAAGCATTGAGCTCGACTGCGACAAACTTCTCGTTGCTGTGGGAAGAAGGGCTTATACGGATAATTTAGGGCTCGAAAAGATCGGTCTTAGCACGGAAAGAAACGGCAAGATCAAGGTCGACGATAAATTTCAAACGGCTGTGAGCAATGTCTATGCTGTTGGTGATGTCATTGATGGGCCGATGCTAGCCCACAAAGCTGAAGAAGAAGGTATAGCCTGCGTGGAGTTGCTTGCCGGCAAAGCTGGTCATGTCAACTATTTGGCGATTCCTAGCGTTGTCTATACCTGGCCAGAAGTCGCTTCCCTTGGTTATACCGAGAAAGAGTGTAAGGAAAAAGGAATCGAGGTTCGGGTGGGCAAATTTCCTTTCGCCCCGAACGGTCGAGCCAAAGCTATGGCGGAAGCAGACGGTTTTGTGAAAATAATTGCCGATAAACGTACCGATCGCATGATTGGAGCGCATATTGTTGGTCCGACAGCTTCCGAGCTGATTGCTGAGCTGGCGATTGCCTTTGAATATTCGGCCAGTGCTGAAGATGTGGCAAGGTCAGTTCATGCTCACCCGACTTTAGCCGAAGTAATTAAAGAGGCAGCCATGGCAGTGGACAAGCGAGCCATCCATGGATGAAACGTGGCATATAGTGTTTGATCTGTAGTCTCTTTGGGTGGGGAGAGATCGTCGATACCAGGGAGACTTGAGAAAGGTTTGGCAGATGAAACGTGTGATAGATGACGGGAAATTCAGCTTTGTCAATGCAGCCAACGCCAGCTTTATTGATGAAATGTATCAGCAGTTCCGAGCCGATCCTGGTTCTGTTGAAGAAAGCTGGCGAAAGTTCTTTGAAGGCTTTGAATTTGCTTTAAGCAGTGGCAAGCTTCCTTCTGTTGGTGGCGTTGGAGAGATTGATTTAGAAGCAAAAGTCGAAGCTTTTATCAATCTTTATAGGCGAATCGCTCATTTAAGTGCGGACCTCGACCCTTTAAGCGAAAAACCGGATGTTTCGGCATTTTTGCCTCCGGAGCAGCATGGGCTTGGTGCGGTTGACCCCAGCCAACTATTCCATCCGGCAAACCTGCCATTTGAAGGTCCGGTGAGCTTTCAGCAAATTCAGCAGCTTTTGGTAGATACGTATTGTGGTCACATCGGCGCTGATTTCCGCGATATCAATGAAATCGAGTCTGTGACTTGGTTTCAGGAAAAAATGGAAAGCTGCCGGAACCAACCGCAAATTGCTGAAAATGTGAAGTTGTTTATCCACAATAAGCTCATTCAGGCGGAAGGTTTTGAGAAGTTTTTACAGGATCGCTATCTTGGTCAAAAGCGCTTCTCCATCGAAGGTCTGGAAGCCATGATTCCCCTTTTGGATGTGATTGCTGAACATGCTCAACAAGATCAGGTCGAAGAGATTTGCATGGGCATGGCACACCGGGGGCGGCTTAATGTTTTGGCCAACTTCATGGGCAAACCTTATGAGCAAATGCTGAAAGAGTTTGAGGGAAGTGAAGTTGATTCTTATGGAATCGATGGTGACGTCAAATATCACAAAGGCTTTGCCAGCTATATTCAAACTATATCAGGAAAGACGATCCGCGTTTATTTGTCTCCTAACCCATCACATTTGGAGGCTGTAAATCCTGTTGTTGAAGGATTTGCCCGTGCAAGACAAGAGATGATGGGCGACAAGGATCAAAAGAAAGTACTTCCTCTTTTGATACATGGTGACGCCTCGTTTATCGGTCAAGGTCTTGTGGCAGAAACCTTAAACCTTTCCGGCTTAGAGTCCTATAAAACCGGTGGCACGATTCATGTCATTGCAAATAACCAAGTTGGTTTTACAACAAGTCCAGATGAAGGCCGCTCTTGTCACTACAGTTCTGATATTGCAAAGATTGTGCGGGCTCCTGTTCTACACGTGAACGCTGATAACCCAGAAGCTGTGATTTGGACGGCTCAGCTAGCGGTAGCCTATCGACAAAAATTTCAGAAAGATGTGGTGATCGATCTGATCGGTTATCGCCGTCACGGTCACAACGAAACGGATGAGCCAAGTTTTACTCAACCGAGCATGTATAAAAAAATCAAACGTCATCCGACTGTTCTAAAGATTTACTCTGACAAATTAGAGCAAGATAAGCTGTTAACCAAAGACAGCATCGATCAGAGAATCAAAGAATTCCGTGCGAAGCTGCAGCAGGGATTGGATAAAATTCGTCAAGAAAACGTTGAAATCCTGACAACAGTGCCGAAAGAGCTGGAAAACAGCACTCGTCTTGTTAAGGCTAGCTTAGAGGATAGCTTTAAACCAGTAAATACAGCTGTCTCTGATAAGGTTCTGAAGGATGTTGTAAAGTCAGTGGTACATATTTCTGAAGGCTTTACTCCTCATCCCAAAATCGAAAAACTATTTCATAGTCGACTGAAAATGATCGAAGGTGAAGGCAACATCGATTGGGGTTTGGCAGAGCTTTTGACTTTTGGCACCTTGGCCTTGGAAGGTAAGACAATTCGTCTTTCCGGGCAGGATTGTCAGCGAGGAACATTCTCGCACCGACATGCTGTCATCCGTGACTACGAAACGGGTGAATCATTGCACTGTCTCAGTCGCTTAAGTGCAGATCAAGCGCCGGTGACGATTATCAATAGTCCACTTTCCGAGCAAGGTGTTTTGGGTTTTGAGTTTGGTTACTCAGTTGCCAACCGCGATGCCCTTGTGATGTGGGAAGCTCAGTTTGGTGACTTTGTTAACGGCGCACAAATTATCATCGATCAATTTTTGGTTGCATCCGAAGCGAAGTGGAAGCAGGCAAGTGGTCTTGTTTTATTATTACCACATGGTTACGAAGGCATGGGACCGGAGCATTCCAGCGCGCGTCCAGAAAGATTCTTACAACTATGTGGCGATAATAACATCCAAGTGGCTAACCCCACGACGCCGGCGCAATTGTTCCACATGCTACGACGCCAGCTCCATCGTCCATTCCGCAAGCCTTTGATTGTGATGACGCCAAAAAGCTTGCTGCGGCATCCTCAATGTGTTTCGACATTAGAAGATTTTTCCAAAGGTAATTTCCGCGAAGTGATTGATGATAGCAAAATCACAGACAAGGAGCGCGTCGAAAGAATCGTGTTCTGTACTGGTAAGCTCTACTACGATTTAGATAAAAACCGTGAGGATTTGGATCATAAAGACAAGGTGGCGATCGTCCGGATCGAACAGTTGTACCCATTCCCAGAGCACTTGGTCGATGAAGTGATGAAGTCCTATCCCAACTCAAAAGAGGTTCTATGGGCGCAGGAAGAGCCTTCCAACATGGGTTGGTGGACTTTCATTCGCCACAGAATTAAGAAGCTTTGTACCCGCCAAAGACGTTTCCGCTACTCCGGTCGTACCAGTGCAGGTACGACAGCAGAAGGAAACGTCCGCTCCCATGAAAAAGAGCAGATGCGGATTATTCAGGATGCCTTAACGTTCACAGCGTCCAAAGCTGCTGGCTCAGCAAAAACGGCCAAGAAGACTTCCAAAACTCAAGCCTAAGTTTTTAGATTCCGTATCGTGCGGGAACACCCCCGCACGACTACTTAAAGTCCCAGTGGGACGCCATCGCTCCGACTATCCGATACGCCAATCATTTCCTTGCCATCAAATTGAATTGCTTGAATATCACCAACCGACATGGGGCTATGTTCAATTTTATAACCCATGCTCTGCAATTCCTTGGCGACAGAATCCAATGCGGGTGATTCGACCCAAACTTTATCTGGCAGCCATTGATGGTGGATACGTGGGCTATGGACGGCTTGTGGTAAGGACATCTTAAAGTCGATATTATGAATAATGACCTGCAAGATGGTGTTGATAATGCGAGAACCACCAGGCGAACCTAATGCCATATAAGGTCGATCGTTGGTAAAGATAATGGTTGGGGTCATGGAAGAAAGCATGGTTTTTCGTGGAGCGATCTCATTTGCCTGATTGCCAACGAGCCCATAAGCATTGGGTAGTCCTGGTCGAATGGAAAAATCATCCATCTCATCATTTAAAATCATTCCTGTTCCAGGAACGACAGCGCCTGATCCCATCAAATAGTTCACTGTCTGTGTGCTACTGATGACCATGCCGGAGGCATCCATGACTGTCAGGTGGGTCGTAGATGGTGATTCGGCCGTAGGAAGTTTCGTTCGGCCAATTTTTAAGGAGTCAGCAGCTTTGCCGGGTTCGATTTTTTCTCTGATTTGCCGGGCGTAATCCTTACTAATCAAAGCCTGAACAGGAACATCGACAAAGTCTGTATCAGCGAGATAATGGGCGCGATCCGAGTAGGCATAGCGCATGGCTTCGATCAAATAATTGTAATATTGCTTGTTGCTAAAGCCCAGCTTGCCGATGTCGTAGCCTTCTAAAATATTCAGCATCTGACTGATATGGACGCCTCCCGAAGAAGGTGGCGGCATGGTGACGATTTCATAATCCCGATATTTGCTGCGTAGTGCTTGGCGACGAATGGTGCGGTAACGGGTTAAATCTTCTTTGCTGATTAATCCACCGGCACGCTTCATTTCGGCAACGATGCGATCGGCAATTTCTCCTTGATAGAAGGCTTTGTGACCATTTTTCGCAATTTGCTGTAGAGACCAGGCGAGATCTTTTTGTACCAAGACGTCTCCTTCTTCTAACGGCTTGTCATTGCGAAAAAAGATAGCTTTAGTAGCTGGAAATTTTTCCAAAACCTCTTGCCGCCGCTTCATGGCAGAAGCGAGCGAGGCATATACGGGAAAACCTTCCTCTGCCAAGCGAATAGCGGGTGCCATGACCTCAGCTAAACTTAAGCGACCATATTCTTTATGAACTTCAACCACTCCATGGACTAGGCCTGGCGTGCCTGCAGCCAAGTGACCGTTTAACGAGGCACGCGGGATATTTTGTCCTTGATATTGAAATCCTATGGGATTTCCCTTTTCATCAATGTACATGTCGCGGCTGGCTTTCAAAGGTGCTCGCTCACGGAAGTCATAAGCTTTGGTTTTTTTTAATTTGGGGTCATAAAGCAGCATAAAACCGCCACCACCGATACCAGTTGACTGGGGACGAACGACAGAAACAGCAAAAGATGCTGCCGCCATGGCATCAACTGCATTGCCACCTTTGCGCAAAACTTCCAGGCCGGCAGCTGATGCAAGAGGGTGAGCTGTTACGACCATAGCTTTATTCGAGCGAGCGACGAGTTCTTTTGGATCACGCTCTGTTGGAACTTGTGAAAAATAGAGCGCTGCTGGTGAGGAGGGGGTATGCGTGCAAGCACTCGTGACAATGGTAAAAAGGCTAGAAAACAGGACGAGTCGAAGCGACCAAGAGCGGGAGTAAGGATTCGTGAAGAGCTGCATACGAGGTTTTTCCTTTCACACGAAGCTAAAAACTGGACGTCTGAGTTTTTTCGAAGCTAGCTTGGAACGCTGAGCAAAGCAAATCGAATCCTTACTTTTGGCTTGGTAAATAGGTCTTGACAGGAAACGCTAAACTCATTAGCGTTTGGTTCCCTAATTAGGTCTTCTAGGGAAGAAGTAGTCTGCTTTTGCCTTGCAGTATGAGATTCTCAAGCTAGGATAAGAATAGACTCAGGGTGGGCTCTCAGAGCACTTTCCCCTCCTATGTGACTTAGTAAGGGTGCGCAAACAGCTTTAGCTGTTGGGACTTTGAAGTCCGATTGGAGAGGTGGCCGAGTGGTTGAAGGCGCACGCCTGGAAAGTGTGTAAGTGGGAAACCGCTTCGAGGGTTCGAATCCCTCTCTCTCCGCCAGTCGATATGAGACGCTCAAAGTGTCGGAGTGGGCTGTATGTTTTGCTTTGCAGAGCGCAAAGTGATAGCTAGATCCTAGATGGTGCTTCACCATGAACCCCGCCAGGACCGGAAGGTAGCAACGGTAGTGGATTGAAGTAGGTGTCTGGGTCCTCTAGCTATCACTTTGCGCTTTTTTTTGTTGAGGTGAGTATTGGCCTATCAATCCTTAGCCCGTAAGTATCGCCCCCGCCAATTTTCCGATATGGTTGGACAAGACGGTGTGACGAAAGCCCTTGGCAATGCCATCCAATTGGGGCGCATCCCCCATGGCGTCATATTTTCAGGGGTAAGGGGAATCGGTAAGACGACGGTTGCCCGCCTTTATGCCAAGGCTTTGAATTGTGACAAGGGACCAAGCGAGGAGCCTTGCGATCAATGTACCAGTTGTTTGGCTATTAACGATGGACGTCATGAAGACGTTCTTGAAATAGATGGTGCCTCGCATACGGGCGTCGATGATATTCGCGCCATTCAGGAAACATTGGATTATGTTCCGCAACGATCAAAATTCAAAGTTTACATCATCGATGAAGTGCATATGCTCTCGCAGAGCGCTTTCAACGCTCTGTTAAAAACCCTTGAAGAGCCGCCATCACATGTGGTGTTCATCTTTGCGACGACAGAGTTAAATAAAGTTCCCGAAACGATACTCAGCCGCTGTCAAACTTTTCACCTTAAACGCTTGTCCATGGCCTGTATCATGGATCGCCTGGCCTACATTCTGGGTAAGGAAAATATACCTTACCAAGCGCATGCACTGGCTTTGGTCGCAAAAGAGGGTCGCGGCTCAATGCGCGATGCCTTGACCTTTCTCGATCAGGTTGTTGCCGTTGGCAATGGCCAGGTACATATGGAAGCTATGGATAAACTCTTGGCTTTCGCTTCCTCAAAACCGTTTTTAGCCATGTTGGAAAGCTTATTAAGCAAGCAAGCTCAACCTTGTTTGGAAATGATCGCTTCTTGGGATCAACAAGGGGTCCCTCTGGCTGAAGTGGTCGAAGAGTTAATTAAGTTTGTCCGTCACAGCTTTATCGTTCGCGAATTGGGGACGGACTCAGTGGAGCTCCTGCTGACGGGATTAGATCCTGAGGAAATCGAGCAGCTTGCTGGTATTGCAAAGAAGTCTTCTGACTTTGACTGCAATCGCTTGTTTCGCAGTTTAGTGCAATGCAGAAAAGAGCTTGAGGGCTCAAATCTTGATCGCTATGTATTTGAGAACTATGTGATGGAATGGTGCTTTGATCCGGGACTTCCAGATCTAAGAAACTTAGGTCAGATCTTGCAGCAGGCAAGCAATGGGAATTTGCCCAACCGTGAAATGCGGCGGGAAAATACAGCTGCCCCGGCACCACTGCGAACTGATCCTGCTCCAGCATCGTCACCCAATCCGGCTCCTAAGCGGGAAATGTCCTTAAAGCAGCGTTTTCAGAAAACCGCGGAACAAGTTCAGCAAAGATTCCAAGCGACTCCATCCCAACCGGCTGCTGTGAAGGAAGAGGTATCTGCTGAACAGCAAGAAGCAGCTTCTCCTCCAAAGCAAGAGGCTGAAGCCAAAGCCGTGCCACCAGCACCTGAGCCCATGCAAACGCCGAACGATTGGCCAGCAACGTGGCGTGATCTTGTGGACCAATGGAAAAAGCAAAAGCCTTTGCAAGCAAGGGTTTTGGAAGAAATCTATCCTATTAGCTATAGTCAGCAACTGATTCATGTCAAAGTTGAGAGTAAGAGCTTTGCAGCCTCACGTTTGGTCAATCCAGAATCTCAAAACCGATTGCGCGGACATTTTCAGCAGTTGTTTGGTTTCCAAGGTGAGTTACGGGTCACCATTTTTGATAAGACAGAGGAAAAGCCTGAGCAAGCACCTGGGGAAGTACCAGTCGGCGTAACAGCGAACCCTCGGCCAGAATCGATCCTTGAAGTGAAGCAGCGCGAAAAGCGCGACATGCGGGAGCAGCTGAAAACGGAATTAACCCAACATCCGCTCACACGTGAAGTATTGGCTGCATTCGGTGGTAAGATAAGTAAGATCGAATTTGAAGACGGCACCAGCGAATCTCCAGGGGGCCACAATGGCATTCACGAATCTAGAAACCCGTGAAATCAACTGTAAAGTTCTTTATTTAGGGCCCCAGGGCTCAGGTAAAACAGCCAATTTCCAATCCATTTATTGCGAGCGTGGTTTAAGTCTCAGTCAAGACCGCTTTCAATTGGAGCCGGAAAAATCGCCATTTTTCGAGTTCTTGCCACTTAGTTTAGGGTATCTTAAGGATTTTCAAATAAAGCTGCATTTGTATACGATGACGCTTTCACCTTTGTACAAAACTGTTTTATCGACTTTGATCAAAGGTGTGGACGGAGTTGTTTTTGTGTATGACAGTCGCTTTTCGGCGCTGGAACAAAATATGAACTGCTGGCGAGAGTCTAAAGAATTGTTCAGCAGACTGGGTCAAAATTTGATCATGCTGCCGAAAGTTCTACAGTATAACAAACGTGATCACCAAGAAGCACTGCCACTAGAACTACTGCGTCATGAACTGAATCCCGGAGGTTTACCCGAAGTGGAAGCGACTGCTACTCGATCGCAAGGTACCTTGGAAACTGTGCAATCCATTGCGCGAGCCGTTTTAGATCAACTTGGTGAAGAAGGAGTTCAGAGATGATCGTCTTACAACAAGTTAGCCTGTTCGTTGCCTGCCGTGATCAAAGAGATATCATTCGGGTTGCCAATGACATCAAGCCGTGGCCCGGCATTCATGTGAAAGTTGATAGCAGTCGTCCACTAATGCCTCAGGTGCGACAGGCATGGGCTGAATTTATGGGAAAGCCAGAATTTGCAGGGAAACTGCAGGCTTTGGGAACCATCGAGCCCTTGTTGAAACTGACGGACCATGAAACCTCTTGTTTGTTTGTCTTAGCCATGCAGGCAAGTGACTTTCGCGCTCCTGAAAGCTGGCCTACATTGCCTGAACTCTTGCGCTCACTGCCGGCAGGCCGCAATCGCGTCGCCTATAATAAGGCATTTCAAATTTTAGCAGGTGCGCTCTCCGATGAATTTCATGCGATTGAGGTTGATGAAACCATTCAAAAGCGCCTTGCGGATCTATTGAAAGGCGACACCTAGTCGCGCTCGCCAGCTGCCGCGTTACAAGTCACCTTGACTTCGTGGTTCCCCCCCGATATCTTCATAAATAAACAAATGATCCAAATACATGGTGCAAGGTATGTTAAAAGGCCTGACTACAGTCGTTTTCGGCGCGATGCTTCTGACGGAGCAGCTTTTTGCCTCTCTTAGCTTACGCTGCAATCAGCAGCAGACCCTATGTGAAGTCAGATCGACTCGATTAACCATCGGTGATCGGGTTGGCGTTTTCTCATCGGAAAATATGCTGGTAGCTGTCGGCGTCGTGAAAGAACTGAAGGGTATCCAGCGCATGATCGAAATTCAAAGGCGCTGGGGAAACATCTTTCGCAGTCATCAGGCGCGACGAATTGAAGATGCAGCTGCAGAAAATCCAGATCGATTTTTTCGCGTGCAAAAACCTATTTCTAAGGAAATGTGGGGAGCCTCTCTTGGACTTTATTCCATGGGTGTAGGCGATGTTGTCGTCGCCTATAATTTCGAGGGCCAATACTATCGCTTGTTGAAAGACAGCATTTTTCTCGTCGGACGACTCAATTATTTAACCGGTTCCGGTAATGCCTCGGATAACTTGAAAAGCATACCTGTGCAACCTGTCGACATTTCAGCGATTGGTTTGACAGGCGGTATCATGAAGGTTTTTTTACCTTATAATTTCATTGCTTTTGCCGCCGGTGGCGACATTGGTTTTGCTTCTGTAAATGCCAAGATCGGTGGCGGTTACGATGTGGCTCAGGTGCTGAACGATCGCATCCAACCAGGAACTGGATTGATCTTACGCGGACACGTTGCAGCAGTGATGAAGCGCGAGGGCATCCAGCCTCGCGCCGGTATTAGTTTTTTCCGCTTACAGGACTCCAATAGCTTTGGTTTGTTTGTTGGTATCACCAAATCTCTCTAGGTTTCATCCGACATTTGCGGAAGAACTCTCTAAGTCTCTTGGGACTTCTCGCTGAAAATTTTTTCATGCAGTGCAGACATATTAGCTTGCAGAGTCTGCTGTGCGACAAAGAGCGTTAGAGTATGGTTTTGACATTCCATTATCAGAGGCTGACTGACTAATCCGGAGAGTACTTGATCCAAGATTTCCGGTTCTTGTCGAAAACCATGTCCGACGACGGTGATAGCTGCCAGATCCTCATGAATGATATCAAGTTTTGCCTGTGGAAAATCAGCATTTAACATTTTTTGAAAATCACTCAAAAATCTTGTCGGCAACGAGAGGCGAGATAGCCAACGATCGGTGAAATACTGCTGATTGACATTAGGACTCGTTCCGCGTCCCCAAAGCCAGCGTGTGAGATGGCTGGTGAGCGACGACGAGGGGTGAGTCACCTCAATGAAAGATAAGTTTTCGACGTGTGAGATAGCGTGAATGACGGCAGATTCCATGGTTTCTATTGCTCCAACCGAAGTTCCCGGACGATCAAGATCAAAGCTTGAACGGATTTCCAAAGGTATTTGGCGTTTTTCTGCAAGATGCGCGCCGCGTGAATGAACGACACCAGAGCCAGCCCAAGTCAAATGTGTCAGACTATTCCAGCTAAGTTTGGGAATCACCTGTGCTCGTGGAACTAAACGTGGATCAGCCGTGCAAATGCCATCGACATCTTTATAAATTTCACAACGCATCGCCTGCAAGCGATCGGCAAGCGCAATCGCTGTCAGATCAGAGCCACCTCTTCCTAGAGTGGTGACATCTTTGCTGGGTAGGCTGACCCCTTGAAATCCGGCGACAATGACGACTTTTGCCGATTCCAGGGCATGCTCGATACGATCGCCAAGTATGCGTTTAATGCGGGCGTTGCCGTGATAGGTGTCGGTAATAATGCCGCTTTGTGAACCAGTTAGGGAAATGGTCGACACGCCCAAATCGTTTAATGCGATACTTAGCAAAGACATCGTGATGCGTTCACCAACAGTCAGCAGCATGTCTAGTTCACGTTCAACCGGTGATGGGCTAATCTGATAGGCCATGTCCAGCAGTTGATCGGTTTGCTTTCCCATTGCGCTGACGACTACGACTATTTTGCTGTGTGATTGTCTTGTCGCCACAATATGTTTGGCAACGTGTTGGATGCGTTCGATGGTAGCGACAGAGGTACCACCGTACTTTTGAACGACTATGCTCAATTCTGTTATCCTCAGTGAGACTGGACGGACTGTCCCAGTATTTTTAAGACTAGCAGTCGCAAAGACTTTTGGCAAAATGGAAGCAATCACGTAATCTCAGCATGAATGGACGCGAAACTCAGTGCGCCAAATATTTGTATTTGGCAGGATAGATGACAAGGAAGGTCTAAGTGGATAGTGCCGATAAGGATAAATTTTTAAAGCCGGAGTGGGATATAGAAATTGCGACCCGACTAGGCGTAAACAGTTTATATCCTTTTCAAAGACAAGCCGTGCAAAGCTTTCTTGCTGGCTCTGATAGTCTGATTATGGTGCCCACAGCTGGTGGGAAATCATTTTGCTACGTAATTCCAGCGCTGATGTCCTCAGGCCTCGTCTTGGTTGTATCGCCACTTATTGCCCTGATGCGGGATCAGTTACGTGAACTGCTTGACTTGAAAGTGCCTGCGGCTTCCATTGATAGCATGCATTCACCCAGTGAAAAGCGCGAAATTTTAAATGCTGTCAGTCAGGGACAAGTTAAGATACTGTTTGTCTCTCCTGAAAGACTGTCTTTGCCATCGTTTCGGGACTTTTTATCTTCTTGCCAGATAGAATTAATCGCCGTTGATGAGGCTCACTGTGTCAATCAATGGGGGCAAGACTTTCGACCCGATTATCTCCGCTTAGGTCAGTATCTGGATCAAATCGCCAATTGTCCGAAGATGGCATTGACCGCAACGGCAACAGCTGATGATCGTCAGCAGATAATGGCGTCCTTGAAAATGCGCGATGCTACTTTTATTCACAGTCCCATGACGCGGGAAAACCTGAAATTGAAGACGATTCGTTCTCGCGGTATGGATGAGCATAAAACACTTCTATTGCACGGTGTCTTAAACGAAACCGGTTCTGGTATCGTCTATACCGCAACGCGCAAGCAGGCTGATGAGATCTATGCGATGCTGCAGCGGGCGGGTGTGCAAAAGCTGGAGCGCTATCATGCGGGCTTGTCAGCAGAGCACCGATTACGCTCACAGCAGGCCTTTGATGCAGATGATGTGCAAATTATGGTAGCCACCAAAGCTTTCGGTATGGGTATCAACAAAAAAGATATTCGTTTTGTCCATCATGCTAGTATGCCGGGAAATCTTGATAGTTATATGCAGGAAACTGGGCGGGCTGGTCGTGATGGTCAGACGGCTCACTGTTATTTGTTTTATGGACCTCGAGATTATTTTATACAGCGATTTATGATTGAACGGTCTTTTCCGGAAAACAATTTGCTCGTCAGTATCTATCAAAACCTCCAATCCTGGTTTGCTGACAGGAAGCTCGTTCGGGAAGAAGAGTTGTTGAGTCGTCTTGCAACAAAAACAGGCGCCGACTCAGGCGATGTGCAAACAGTCATCGACTTTTTGTATCGAGACGGTATTTTAGAGTATTTGCCGGTGCAGCAGGATTCTTGGGACGATGATCCGGGCGGTGGCGCATGGGTTTCTTGGATGGGGGAAAATGCATCGGTAGAACGCCTAGGTCAGGATTTGGAAAAACGGAAACAGGATCGCCTTGCACGTCTTCGTGCGATCCATGAGATGGTGAAGAGCGGTCAGGACCCCATCCCTTTCATGACTCAATACTTCCGATAAGGAGGATGGATGCGTGTCCACATCTTAGGTTCGGGAACATCCACAGGAGTTCCGGTCATCGGCTGCACCTGTGAAGTCTGTCAGAGTTCCGATCCTAAAAACAAAAGGACGAGAGCATCGATTGCTGTTGTCGTCGATGAAGATCGCCGCTTTTTAATCGATACAGCGCCAGAGATGCGACTGCAAATCCTCGCCGCAGGCATACCTTCTATTAATGCTGTGCTCTACACCCATATGCATGCTGATCACACCCAGGGATTTGACGACCTGCGGGCTTTTTATTTTAAAAAACGCCAAACGATTCCAACATATTTATTGGCGGAATATGAAGACGAGTTTCGCCGCCGATTTGCCTATGCCTTTGAAGAAACAGGCTATCTCGGTGCCAAGCCACAGATTGACCTGAGGTTTATTCCTGAGAAGAAATTTGTCATTGATGAGGTGGAAATTGAACCGATCGTCTTGCCGCATGGACATGTGAGATCATGTGGCTTTCGCTTTGGTGAATTTGCCTATGTCACTGACTTTAAGGGATTTTCCAAGGCTCAGATTGCAGCCTGGCGTGGGAAGGTCAAAGTCATGGTGGCCAGTGGCATCCATTTCCGCGAACACGGCACGCATAGTGTGATACCCGAGACGCTCGATCTATTCGCTCAACTTGGAGTAGAAAAAGGAGTGATTTCACACCTTTCCCATGAAGTTGAGCACACGCGCGACCGCTCCCGCCTGCCCAGGTGCGTCGAATTTGCCTATGATGGAATGGTCATTGACCTGTAATGTGAACTGACGTAATAACGTCCGGTATTCGTGGATCAACTTAAACGATTAGTCACGGGGTATAGGAAATGATCATTGGTGTACCCAAAGAGGTCAAGAATAGAGAAAACCGGGTGGCCGCAGTGCCAGGCGGCGTGAAAATGATGGTTGACGCAGGCCATCAGGTTTTAGTGCAAAAGAGTGCAGGGCTTGGAGCAGGGATTCCTGATGAAGCCTTTGCTGCTGCAGGTGCAACGATCGTCGATCGCGCCGAAGACGTTTGGGCTGGGGCACAGATGATCATTAAGGTAAAAGAACCGATCGCCAGTGAGTTTTCCCTGATGCGTGAAGGTCAGATCCTTTATACCTACCTGCATTTGGCTGCAGCGCAAGAATTAGGACATGAGTTGATCAAACGTAAGGTCGCCTCGATTGCTTATGAAACCATCCAGTTGGAAAACGGCTCCTTACCACTTCTGACACCGATGAGTGAAGTCGCAGGTCGTATGTCGGTTCAAGTTGGTGCGCAGTGCTTGCAAAAGCACCGTGGCGGCAAGGGCTTGCTACTTGGTGGTGTTCCGGGTGTACGCCGTGGACGAGTTGCGATTATCGGTGGCGGAGTCGTCGGTATCAATGCGGCGAAGATGGCGATTGGCTTAGGCGCACGCGTCACTATTCTTGACGTTAACGCTTCCCGCTTGGCTTATCTGGATGATGTGTTCGGTACTGACATCGATACTTTGATGTCCACACCGGAAAATATAGCTTTGGCAGTTCAAGAGTCTGATCTTGTCATCGGTGCGGTTTTGATTGCTGGCGCAAAAGCTCCATGCCTGGTGACTCGCGAAATGGTGCGCTCGATGGAAAAAGCTTCGGCAGTCGTCGATGTGGCGATCGACCAGGGCGGATGTATTGAAACGATTAAACCGACAAGCCACGATGAGCCAACATTTATTGAAGAAGATGTGATTCATTATGGTGTAACAAATATCCCAGGCGATGTGCCGAAAACCAGCACCTACGCCTTGACGAACGTCACCTTGAAATTTGCACTGCAAATCGCTTCAAAAGGTCTGCATTCAGCATTGAGAGATTCTCAAGCGTTGCGCTATGGCTTGAATACTTATGAGGGCCAAGCAACTCACGAAGCAGTTGCAGAGGCCCTGGGTCTAAGCTATCAGACACCCGGATTTTAAGTGCATGCATCCATTCATTTAAAGGAATGGTCCTACCCTCCGCTTCTCGGAGGGTTCTTTTTTGTTCAGATAATTAAAGTTTCTTTCCTTCGAAAGGCTGATGACGATATGCAACACGATGACTACCAATTGCTCGACAGTGGTAACTTTCAAAAGCTGGAACAAGTTGGTCCCTATCGTATCGTGCGCCCTTCGCCGCAAGCTGTTTGGCGCCCAAGACTAGGCAAAGACCAATGGGAGCAAGTCGATGCCAAGTATGAACGCTTTAGCGGTGGTGATGGCACTTGGCACCGGCATAATCAGCGTCTGCCTCAGGAATGGCAAATGAACTACGGCGGTCTGCGCTTTCTCATCAGACTGACAGACTTTGGTCATTTAGGTTTGTTTGCTGAGCAAGTCAATAATTGGCAAAGACTGCGGGAATTGAGCCAGAACGGTTTGAAGCAACGTGACGAATTCCAGGTTCTCAATCTGTTTGCTTATACCGGGGCTTCAAGCTTGGCTGCAGCCCAAGGGGGAGCCCATGTCGTGCATTTGGATGCTTCTAAGACCAGCGTCAGTTGGGGGCGGGAGCAGGCTGAATTGAATGGCTTACAAGACAAACCGATTCGCTGGATTATTGATGACGCAATGAAGTTTGTCAGCCGCGAGGTGCGTCGCAACCGTAAATACCATGGCATCATTCTTGATCCACCTAGTTTTGGTCGTGGGAATCGGGGTGAGGTTTGGAAAATTGAAGAACATCTCTGCGATTTGCTCGACCAGTTGAAACTGATACTGGCCGATGACTTTAGCTATGTCATGTTAAGTTCGCATTCCAATGGCTATACACCTCTTGCCATGCGTAATTTGTTATCTGATATTCTACCTGAGGTCAGCGGTCAATATCTGCTTGAGGAAATGGTAGTGCCGGAAAAAGATTCAGGTCGAACTTTACCCTCCGGTGCCTGCTGCCTTTTTGTTAGAGATTAGGCGTATGATTGAATCGCTCAGTAATGAAAAAATAAAACGCGTCCTCCGCTGTCAGCAAAAGCGTGGTCGCAAGCAACTTGGGCAGTTTACGGTGGAAGGGGCGCGGGAAATCCATCGGGCTTTGCAATCTGGCTGGAACTTGGATTTTCTTTTGGTTCAGCCAGATCTTGCTGAAGCTTCGCAGGAAGCGGCGGAAGCCATAGCTTTGGTTCCCGGGACCAAGGTTTGGCCTGTTAGCGACACCATCTTTCAAAAGTGTGCGGTGCGTGAAAATACTGATGGTTTGCTAGCTGTTTTTCAAGAAAAGACCTGGACCCTTGCTGATCTGCAGCAGCCGAACAAGGAGCCGCTGTTTTTGATTGCGCTTGATGGCGTTGAAAAACCCGGCAATCTCGGCGCAGTATTGCGCACAGCGGATGGGGCTGGAGCCCATGGTGTCATTCTATTAGGGTCGTCGGTTGATCCCTGGAATCCGAATGTTATTCGCGCCAGTCTCGGCACAGTTTTTTCGGTACCTGTCTTTGCCCTCAGTGATGATGAGTTTGCGGCCTTTTTAAAGGAAAGGCGATGCGAGCTTGTTACTTTATCGCCTGAAGCATCTCACCAATATTATGCAGCCCCATTAACAGAAAAACCGATAGTTGCCTTGTTTGGCAGCGAAGCCTTTGGCGTACGCGAGCTATGGAAGAAGCAATCGCAAAAGCTGGTGCGCATTCCCATGCTTGGAATTGCCGATTCACTTAATTTATCAGTAGCTGTGGCGCTACTGACTTATGAGCGTTTGCGGCAACTAAGCTCTAACTGAAGAGTCATGTTGTGCCGCTTCTGACTTTTTCCAATCCTTGCGGCTGCCGGCATAGATATCAAATACGAGCAATTTACAAGGTATGCTGCCGTTAAGCAGTGTCCATTTTTTGTCCGGCTTGAGTCCGATAAGCTTGTATGGCGATTGCTCAGCAGCTAATAAACCGATTCGCCAACCTTGGTAGTGATGCTTTAAATGATTCCCCAGGCGTTGCAGAAACTCTTTCATTTCTTCCACCTGATTTTTTTGTAGACGTTCGCCATACGGCAAATTCATCAGGATCATGCCGTTTGGGGCTGGAGGCTCAAGATCAAAAAATGAGCCTAGGCGAAACTGCAAGTGCTTTTCCACACGGGCTTTCAATGCATGTTGCTTTGCCATTTCGACAAATTCCGGACGAATATCACCAAGGATAATGGGGCTGGCAGGCTCTTCTCGGCGTTCCAAGCGCACGCTTTCTTGCACACGGCGCCAAAGATCTGATTGGAAATCAGCGAGCTTTTCCATGCCGAAGTCGAGTTTTTTGCGATGGATGAGCGGAGCTTTGTTCAAGGCTATATAAGCGGCTTCAATGCCAATTGTGCCACTGCCGCACATGGGATCATAGAAGACCTGGTTGCCATCATAATCCATGAGGCGAAGGCAGGCCGCTGCAAGGGTTTCTTTGATTGGTGCTGGATGCTGCAGGTGACGATATCCGCGCTTATGAAGCGTCTTACCCGAACTATCGACACTGATCATCAAGCGCCCTTGGCGTAAAAATGCCACAACTTTAAGGGTGGGCTCCTTTAAATCCACTTTGGGTAAAGCTAGTCCGTTTTTTTGAAAGTATTTTTCAATGCCGTGACGCACGGCCTTGCTGAGGTCATTGGAACTCAGATCGTGCTCGCGATCACCGAGTACGGCCTCGACAAGGTAGGTGCCATTTTTTGGCCAAATTTTATTCCAGGCTACACGGTTTGATTGATCGGTGATCATCGTCAAAGTCTTGCCGGCCGACTCTTTAAGTATGCGCAGGATGCGGCTCGCAGAGGCCAATTTTAAATGGATCTCGTAGGCGGTTTTTAAGTCAGCCTCAAAGTGGACGGCCTTAAAGCCGGCTTTGATATTGACAGCGCCATAATCTTGTAATTCCTGGCAAACTAAATCTTGTATTTCAAGCGGACAAGTTGCGATATAGCGATCGACTGTCATGCATTTCTCCAGTCGTTTGGTCGTCGTTAAGAAGAGCCTCTCTTATGCTGTTTTCGGAAATGATGCAAGCCGAGAATGGTCTTGCTGACTTGTCGGGCAGACGGTAATCTAGCCGTCTTTAGAACGGTGCTAGGAACATGAGTATTGCTGCAAATGTGGCTAGTTACACGCAAACTAAGGATGCTGAGATGAAAGATTATTCTAAAGAAGTCAATGAGATGAACAAGTCCATCGACTTTGACAAAAATGAGTATCAGGTTCAAATGGACACCACCATGGGCCAAATTAACTTGGAGCTTTATCCAGACCTGGCTCCCGGTCACTGTAAGAATCTGATCTCTTTAGCTAAGCTTGGATATTATGACGGACTTGCCTTTCACCGTATTGTGAAAGGCTTTGTCATTCAAGGTGGCTGTCCGGTTGGAAACGGCACTGGTGGCCCCGGTTATACGATCGATGCTGAATTTAACAGCAAACCACATGAGCCGGGAGTCTTGTCGATGGCTAGAACGAGTGACCCCAACTCTGGCGGTTCTCAATTTTTCCTATGCTTGGAAAAAGTTCCGTATCTTGACAATCAATACACTGTGTTTGGCAAAACAGCGGACGAAGACAGTCTCGCGGTGGTGAAAAAAATCGGTGCGGTGGCGACAGGGGCAAATGATCAGCCAGTGGAAAAAGTCGTCATGAAAAAGGTGACCGTTACGGAAAAGGCACGCTAAGCCAAAAGTCACTCTGATAACTGGAGTCCTGCATTTGGACTCCAGATTCTAACTGGAGTCCTGCTTCAGAAGGGTTTATAGCTAGCCAGGTAAGCGGCAATTGCACCAATGGCAATGACAGCGATCCATACACCCTTGGCTAAGTCTTGCTTACGAGCAGCTATAGCGCCAATACCGCCAAGCACAACCCAGAGAACAATCTTCGCCCAAACCCAACCGGGAAAGCCAACCTGCAATTTGGCGATCAAACCAAAACCGGCGACGAACATGAGAAGCAAGCCCACACCATGCATGATAGCAAGCCATTTACGGCTTGGGTGCTGACGACTTCCACCATTTAAGGCATGTAACAATTGGCCTCCGAGGCCAGAAAAAACCATGAAGATACCAATAAAGTGTAAAATCTTATAAAACTGATAGGACATGTTCCCTCCTTATGATGAACCATTGACATGGTTTAGCGAAGATTGCCCGAAGAAGCAAACCTATTAGGATCGTCACTCAGAACTTGGAGCTACTTATGAAAGTCAAATCCAAGACGCGTCAGCGCTTCATCTGGTGGTTGGTGATGCTATTCAGTCTATCACCACTACTTATTCTGGTGATAGCTACTGTTTGGCAAGCACTTGGTGCAAATCCTTTGGAAGCCCTGACCCACTGGACGGGGCATATGGGGTTGATGTTTTTACTCGTCAGTTTGGCAATTACACCGTTGCAGCGCCATTTTTCTTGGCGGGCAATCCTGCCGTATCGCCGAACATTTGGTCTGTTAGCTTTTTTTTATGCACTGCTGCATGTCTTGCTTTATTTTGGTTTGGATCATCGCTTTGACTGGCAGTTGATCAGCAGTGATCTAACAAAGCGCTCATATATTATCGCGGGCTTTCTGGCGTTTATCATCCTACTCGTCCTGGCGCTCACATCGAGCGGGCAATCCATGCGATTCATTGGCTTTAAGCGTTGGAAGTTATTGCACCGAAGCGTGTATCTGGCAGCCGTTTTAGCGGTAATTCATTATCTGTGGAAAGAAAAAGCTGATTGGTTGCAACCGGCAGCTTATGGAGTGGTATTGCTATTGCTAATGCTGTTCAGGCTTGGGAAAAAAGTCCGTCGGCGATGATCCTTAGCGAGTATCAACGCGACTTTTTCCGCCGGCGACGAAAAAAATCTTGTAGCATCAACCGGCTTTCTTTAGCACATATATCCCCAGTGACTTCGATTTGATGGTTGAGGCGTTGATCAGAATGCACTTCATAGAGGCTACCCATCGCCCCGCCTTTCGCATCTCTGGCAGCATAGATCACGCGTTTTATCCGAGCCTGATATAAGGCGCCGGCACACATCAAGCAAGGTTCTAATGTCACATACATTTCACAATCATTAAGTCGCCAGGATTGAAGCAGCTCGGCAGCTCGACGAAGTGCTAAAATTTCACAATGTGCCGTTGGATCTAACCAGCTTTCCCGCAAGTTCATGGCCGATGTCAGGAGCTGATTGTTTTTTACTATCAACGCTGCCACAGGCACTTCACCCTGCCTAGCTGCACTTTTTGCAATCGACAGGGCCATGCGCATCCAGAATTCGTCGTTTTGCAAAGCGACCCCATTTAATTGAGTGAATGACTGCGTTGGCTTTGATGTTTCGCGATATTGCCAAGACGCCGTAAACCAAAATGATTCATGATCTCTTCCGGGCTACGTCCTTGGGCCAGATGATACTGCACCGCATGGTGTCTTAGAAGTTCCGTGTTTAACTTGTCAACACCAATTAGCTCGCCAAGCTCATAGAGGAGAAACTTCAAACCATGGCGGGTGACGTGGTCTAAAATCGTACCGGCATCGCGGCCTTTGAAGGCAATAAAAACATTAGGGAAGTCACGTCTGGTACGTTTTTTGAGGCCTTCGACTATGGCATGGTATTGTTTGATAGTTTGATTGGTTTCCGGTTGCAGGACAATCGTTCGTGAGCGACCTCCGCGTATGCGTAAACTGCCGCTGGCCTTGCCCGGCAGCCAATCGACCCACAGCAAGTCGATCAGTTCCGTAGCTTTTAAACCTTCCAGAGCAAGTAAATGCAAGATGGCCAAATCACGCTTGCTCTTCAGACCGCCCTGTTTATCGAGTTTCTGCACCAATTTTTGTAGAAACTGCCGGGGCAGCTGCAAGGGTAATAGTTCCAATCTTTCGGGGATTGGCACATGGTCGAGCGGTGATTCTGCCTGACCTCGGTGGTCACTGATAAAGCGGAAGAAATGCCGCGCGCCAATGACTTTACGACGGATAGAGTTTTCTTTGTCAAAAGCTGCCAGGTGATTCTGATAGGCAAGCATTGTTTCTGGGGCAACATCTTCCATGCTCATGCCGATATCATAGATATATGCTAAGAATTCTTTGGCATCACGATGATAAGACTCAACGGTCGCGGGTTTTTTGCCTTTCGCCTGCAAGTCTTTGATAAAATTCTCAAGGATCTCAGCGTGTAAGTCCATAAGACTTCCCTGTCTAAATGTGATAGTCTCGTTATGATTATAAGTGATCGCCCCCCGAGAAACATGCTTTTTGAACTTACCATGGATTATAATGATCTCGGTTAGATGAGGCTAGGAGGAAGTCCTTGATGCGATGGCTAGGTTTTTTAATATGTCTAATTGGCTTTACTTTAAAAGAACAAGACTTGCCTGGCATCACAAAGACAGGCAATCTCGCCTTCGTGGTGGTAGCTGTCAACGGTCAACATCAGCAGGTTGCTGCTGGCGAAACGCTTCGAGTCGTTTGGGGGGATCGTTTGAAGGTATTATTTGCGCAACTTGAGAACGGCAAACGCGATGTGGAACTGATCAATGTCGTCGGCTATCGGGCACGAAAAGATTCGGCCGATGATCGTCAAGTTGAGTTTCGCTCTGACCGTGACTTAAACCCGGATTGGGCGCACAATCAGCAAAATCAAATCTACCGCATCAATATTTCATCAAAGCGGCATTTTCATGGTCGAATTTATATTCAAGTTGAAGAGCCACGCTTGGATCACGTCATGGTCAAGGTGAACGGCACTTCGGTGCAGGTGAAGTCTGAGCAAAAGCTTCCCTTGCGTACTATCGATCAATTTAAGGTGGAAAAAGTTGTCGCTAATTTAGATGCCAAAGATCCGTCATTTCGTTATCTCATCGAAACGACGGCTGAGTCAACTGCTCAGGATACAACTCATGAGATCCGCTTCTATCGTTATGAGAGGCTATTTGCGAAAATTCCTCTTGTGGTTGCTGACTAATCACAGGTCATACCAAATATGAATTGGCGCTCTCCCGAGGAAAGAAAGCGATTATTCGAACTGATTGCCATCGTCGTGGTAACGGTTCTGTTGGTTGCATTGTCGCGTTTGGAAGGTAACCTCTTCCAGCTCAGCAGGCAGTTGGCCCAGCATCAAGAAATATTGACGACAGTTGTCTACTTTGGATTGATCAACATCAATGTGGTCTTAATCCTGTTTTTGACGTTCTTGATTTTTCGTAATGGCGTCAAATTGGTAATTGAGCGTCGTCGAGGTGTCATCGGTTCCAAGTTGCGAACGAAGCTCGTCATCACCTTAATCTTCTTTGCCTTGGCTCCGACATTGTTGATGTTTTATGTATCGACGCGGTTTTTGGCTGAAAGTTTTGAGACCTGGTTTTCCTCAAAAGTCGAAGAAACGATGTATAAGACGCGTGAAGCGGGCGCTCTCGTTTATCAACGTGATAAGCGCCGAATTGAAAGTTTAGCGCGCATTGCCCTACAAAAAATTGGAGTTCGTGCGGATGAACCCTTTGGCTTGGAAGACGGTCTACGATTCGACACCAGCCAGTTGAAAGGTTTTACCCGCGAGTATCGCCTTTATGGTCTGCAGGTCTTTGATCGTTCTGCCAAGCTTCAGTGGACGAGTCAGGGTTTGAGCCAAGAACCCCTGTCAGACCAAGCTCGGGAGTTTGTGTTAGAAGCGATGGTGCGTTTTCAAGCTAATCCTGGCATGACCTCGCGCGCCTTGGTCGATGTCGAGCAAGGTCGGGATGTGGTGCGTGGAATTGCGCCGATTCATGATCCGCAAACAGGTGAGCTTATCGGCGGGGTAATGACCGAAGAGCGTTTTGAAACGCAAATCATTCAAAGTGTCGAGGCGATAATGGATGAATTTGCGAACCTCAAACCGGGAGCCAAGCTGATTCGTGTCAGCTACGTGATTCTATTGATCCTCATGGCTTTGATCATTGTTTTTTCTGCAACCTGGCTCGGATTTTATGTCTCCAAGGGGATCATCGCTCCCATACAGAGCCTTGCTGAGGCGACGCGTGAGGTTGCTCTTGGTAATTATGCGATCAATCTGGCAGCGCGTACCGATGATGAAACAGGACAACTGGTTCGCTCTTTTAACAGCATGACCGAAGACTTGAAAACGCATGAGGATCAAGTGCGTGACTTTACCCGCCGTTTGGAGTTAACCAACGAAGAGCTCGACCGCCGACGTAAGTATATGGAAGTGGTGCTGCGAAACATTTCGGCTGGGGTGATTTCAGTCGATGCCAACGATGTTATTACTTCGGTAAACCGGGCGGCGGAACGATTGCTAGGCATTCAAGCTGTAGCAACTCTTGGTCAACCGGTACGAGCGGGTTTAGGAGAGAAGCTTTGGCAGGTTTTTTGGCAACCACTTTCGGAAAGAGTGGAAGAAAGCACGGCCTTTCATGGACAGATTGATCTAGCTGAAATGGGTCGGTCCGTAACTCTTTTGGCCGATGGCCTTCGCATTCAGGATGAACATGGTGAAGACCTTGGGTTGGTGGTCGTCTTTGATGATGCCAGTGAGCAGGTGAAAGCTCAACGGGTGGCCGCTTGGCGGGAGGTTGCGCGACGCATAGCTCATGAAATTAAAAACCCAATTACGCCGATTAAGCTTAGTGCGCAGCGACTCTTGCGTAAATTCGGCGATCAATTTGATGGCCGTGATCAGGAGGTTTTTTCGTCTTGCATTGAAACGATTGTCGCCGAGGTGGATAGCTTAAGAGATTTGGTCAATGAGTTTTCCAAGTTTTCGCGCTTACCTTCAGTGAAAACCAAGCCGGAAAAACTGAATGCGATTATTCGCGATGTGGTCGGTCTCTACAGTTTAAGCTATAGTCATGTTGACTTTGACCTGGCGGGTTTACAAGAAAATTTACCCGAGGTGGATCTTGATCGCGAACAAATGGCACGTGTGTTCAATAATCTCATAAGTAATGCCATTGCTGCCATACCACTTGAGCGGCAACCCAAGCAGGTCATATTTCGCACGCGCCTCTTGGAAAATTATAAAGTGGTGCAAGTTGAAGTTTCTGACAATGGCTGTGGCATCCCTGATAAGGTCAAAGATAAGGTCCTGGAACCTTACTATTCGACAAAAAAGGATGGTACCGGCTTGGGCTTGGCAATCGTCAATCAAATTGTTTCAGATCATGGTGGTTATTTACGCATCGTCGATCACCACCCTGTTGGTACAACGATGATTATCGAACTGCCGCTGCAGGTGCAAGCAAGAGTCCCAACAACATGATGTAGAGCTTAAGCAAGGAGTCGATGCATGACTCAGGAAAACGATAGTGAGAAGCCTAGGGCTTTGATTGTCGATGATGAAGAAAGAATTCGTCTTACCTTAGCGGACGTGTTTGAAGATGAAGGTTGGGGTAGCGAGCAAGCCAGCAATGGGCAGGAAGCGGTCTTGCATTTCAAAGAGTCCCGCCCAGACTTGGTTTTGTTGGACGTATGGATGCCTGGAGTTGATGGCATCAGTACCCTGCAAAGCTTGAAAAAACTTGATCCTGATGTGCCAGTTGTCATCATGAGCGGGCATGGAGCGATTGAAACAGCTGTTCGAGCAACAAAATTAGGGGCCTTTGATTATTTAGAAAAGCCTTTGTCGTTGGATAAAATCCTGCCGTTGATGCAACACGCATTGGATATGAAACATAGAAAAGCCAACAGGCAAAAATCCGATACTCTCTCCCCCTTGATTGGCGGCTGTGACCGGATGCTACTGATTAAGCGACAGATTGATATCGTCGCTCCAAGGAATTCCTGGGTTCTGATTACTGGGGAAAATGGTACCGGCAAAGAGGTGGTGGCGCGGCATATCCATGAGGGAAGTTCGCGTGCCGGAAAAACTTTTGTTGCCGTGAACTGTGCAGCGATTCCAGAAGAATTGATTGAAAGTGAACTTTTTGGACATACGAAAGGCGCCTTTACCAACGCCATCAACAATAAGAAAGGTCGCTTTGAACTTGCTCATGAAGGAACGATGTTTCTTGATGAAATTGGAGATATGTCTCTAAAAACACAGGCAAAAATCCTTAGGATTTTGCAGGAGCGATCATTCGAAAGATTGGGAGGTACAGAATCCATTCAAGTCGATGTACGGGTGATCGCTGCCACCAACAAAAACCTCAAGGAAGAGATCAAGCAGGGAAGGTTTCGGGAAGATTTGTATTACCGATTAAATGTCATTCCGTTCGAGCTTCCAGCCTTGCGCGAGCGCGGCGATGATCTGCGTGAGCTGGTCGAATATTTTTTAGAGCAGATGTCGGCTGACTTGGGGGAAGAAAAAAAACGTCTGCACGAGGATGCCTATCAAATCCTGCGTAATTACGAATGGCCAGGTAATATCCGCGAATTGAAAAACCTTCTGGAAAGGCTTTGTATTATGATACCTGAAGCTGATATCACGGCTCGGCAATTACAAGGTCTACTTAGCTCCATAGATGAAGCAGACCACCATGGGCCAGAAGCTGTGGTCGATCCGTTATTGGAAAGCGCTATGGCAGCTGCAACCTTAAAGCAAGCAAAAACTGATTTTGAAAGAGCATTCATTCTTGATAAGCTAGAAGAAAATCAATGGAGTGTCACTAAAACAGCAGAATCGATCGGTGTTGAACGAAGCAACCTGCACCGTAAATTGAAACTTTACGGTATCGACCCCAAACAACGAGGATAGAACCCATGAAGGAAAAAATTTCAGTTAGACCTTTAGGGGGCGGGGTCAACATTTCTGGTTTAACCGGGATAGAAGGCGAGCAATGGATTGCTAAACCAATCTCGCGAAGTCGTGTCATTCTAAAGCAAAATGATCGCGAGTTATCCGGGGATGAGGAGGGTTTTGCCTATTTTCGCCTGGATGTTTTTATTTCGACTCTCTTTGGGTTTGTTAAACGTAAGTTTTCTGGAGTTGTCAGCGTCGATAACGGTAATCATATCAAGAAGCTTTACTTCAAAGAAGGCCGTCTTGTATTCGCCAGCTCGAATTTGATTGATGATCGCTTAGGTGAGGTGATCTATCGAGCAGGTATGATCACCCTGGAACAAATGACCGAGGCAGCAGTACAGGTCAATCGCACAACTAAGTTCGGTAAGGTCCTCATTGATAGTCAACAGTTCACCAGTGCTGATCTCTGGGATGCCTTGAAACTTCAAGTTAGCAGCATCTTTCAGTCTGTCTTTTTTACCGACTATGTTTACTATCAAATCCAATCCGGTACCGTGATGGCGCCGACAACAGTGATCTTTGAAGAGCCAATGGAAGCTTTAATCGAAGATGTCGCCAGCTTTGGGCAGATGTTTCGCTCTTTTGTTGCGCGCTTGCAAAAGGAATCCGAAGTCAAACTGATGATCAAATCATCGGCGAAGCAGGAGGGCGGAACCTTTCTGGACGATATGGTAGATATGATCCGACAATCGCCCATAGTAGAGAATATCGTCAACCAGTCTAAATTGACGCCTTTTAATACTTATTCAGCTATTCTTGATCTCATCAATTCGCGTGTAGCTGAAGTGAGTCATCTAAAAGAAAGTGCTTCGTCGACTCCAGAGTCAGCAATAGAAGTTCGGGAGCTAAAAAGCTTAATTGATGCCTATCATGTGCTTCTTAGTGCGTCAAAAAGAGCTTTTGAGGTGGAGAAGGTGCCTTTTCCTACCACCGAACTACATATCTTTTTGGAGCGCAAGTATCGAGCTCACCGTTCACCTCTCTTCTTGCAGAATGACGGCGTACTTGCCGCAGAGAGTGTGCGTAGTTTGTATGCGAGAAGTCGAAACAGTAGGCTTCAGCAGAAAATTATGTTAGGCCATTTGCAAAGTCTGATCCAGTTTCTCTTGCAAGTTACAGGTGACTTATTGCCAGAGAAGGGCTGGAAATTTAAAAAATCCTTTCAAGAAATGCTGTTGACATGAATCCAAAACAATCAAGGGACTCTAGCTCAGGGGCTCGTCGCTCCAGGCGGCCTGGCCGGTCAGCTACGAGCGAAGCAGTTGATGACCGAGCCTTGTGGTTAAACAGTTGGTCAGCGTTACAAGAATACTTGCGAGCTTCGCCGAGTTCACTTTTGCGTATCGAAGTCCAGCCAGCTTCCGAGACAAAGATAAAAATCTTACTTGAAAATCACCAAGTCAATATCAGGCCATCGGTTCGTACCGATTTACCGACGGCTTTCCGGGCAGAGATCAAGGTTGTCGAGTGGTCAGAGTCCGATATGCTGGATGATTTGACGGAGAATCGAGCTTCTTCCTTAGTTTTAGCTCTGGATCAAATAACTGATACAAGAAACCTTGGCGCTATTGCCAGAAGCGCGGCTTTCTTTGGAGTGCCATGGCTGATCATGCCGAAAGATCGCCAGGCTAACATTACTGGAGGGACGATCAGCGCTGCCCAAGGAGCCTTTGCCTTTGTCAAACCGGTGTTTGTCACAAACTTAAGTCGGACGCTGACGCAGTTGAAGGAGCAAGGTTTCTGGGTTTTAGGGACAGATATGAACGGCGAGTCGGTCAGCACAGTAACTGGTCTCTACGACAGGACTGTCCTGGTGTTGGGTAGTGAGGATCGGGGGATGAGAACTCTGACGAGGCGCAATTGTGATCGTATGATCGCAATCGATAGTCATTCTCAGGGCGTTGAGTCGCTTAACGTTGCCGTTGCGGCAGGTATATTTCTTCACCAGCTGCGACCCATACAGAATACCCAGTGAAAAATGGCTTTTCTTCCAAGCTTTCGCTTGACAGTCAGCTTTGGAAGAGTGTAATTCACTCTAACACTTGAGGGAGCTTAGGGTATTTTCTGGCGACCAAGAGACTAGGTGCTGGCGTAGCTCAATTGGTAGAGCAGCTGACTTGTAATCAGCAGGTTGCGGGTTCAAGTCCCATCGCCAGCTCCATTGTGCTGCACGCAAGTGCTTAGGGAGGGATGCCCGAGTGGCTAAAGGGGACGGACTGTAAATCCGTTGGCGCAAGTCTTCGATGGTTCGAATCCATCTCCCTCCACCACTTGTCACCGATCAGTCGGTTGAAATTCCAATAGCGGGAGTAGCTCAGCTGGCTAGAGCATTAGCCTTCCAAGCTAAGGGTCGCGGGTTCGAATCCCGTTTCCCGCTCCATTTTTTGCAGCAAGTGTACGGAAAAGTGCCCAGGTGGCTCAGGGGTAGAGCACGTCCTTGGTAAGGACGAGGTCACGGGTTCAATTCCCGTTCTGGGCTCCATTTCCTTATCCAGTAGTATTTTGCTCTGTTATTATGAAAATCTAAGATGTATCATCGTGCATCCGAAGATCTAAGCTTTTTAGCTTTGAATATCTATTATCTCGATTAACTTCGCTTTCTGCCGCTAGCGGGAGGGAAAAATGGCAAAAGAAAAGTTTCAACGGACCAAACCTCACGTCAATATTGGGACAATTGGCCACGTTGACCACGGAAAAACCACTTTAACTGCAGCCATCACCAAAGTCATGAGTCTCGCTCACGGTGGTAGTGCAAAAGCATTCGACGAGATCGATAATGCGCCTGAAGAGAAAGCTCGTGGTATCACGATCTCAACTTCACACGTTGAGTATGAGTCAGACAAGCGGCACTATGCGCACGTTGACTGTCCTGGTCACGCTGACTATGTGAAGAACATGATCACTGGTGCTGCTCAGATGGATGGCGCTATCCTTGTAGTAAGTGCTGCTGATGGCCCTATGCCTCAGACTCGCGAGCACATTCTTTTGGCTCGTCAGGTCGGTGTTCCTCGTATCGTTGTGTTCATGAATAAGTGTGACATGGTCGATGACGAAGAATTGCTTGAATTGGTAGAGATGGAAGTCCGCGAACTTCTGAATCAGTACAAGTTCCCTGGTGATGATACGCCAATCATCAAGGGTTCAGCTTTGAAGGCTCTTGAGTCTGATACTGCTGACACCGAGTGGGCGAAAAAAGTTGTTGAATTGATCGCTGCTTGTGACGAATACATTCCTGAGCCAGAGCGCCCAGTTGACCGTCCTTTCTTGATGCCTATCGAAGACGTGTTCTCTATCTCTGGTCGCGGTACTGTTGTGACTGGTAGAATTGAGCGCGGTATCGTTAAGGTCGGTGAAGAGATCGAGATCGTTGGTATCAAAGAGACTACCAAAACGACTTGTACTGGCGTTGAGATGTTCCGCAAGCTTCTTGACGAAGGTCAAGCTGGTGATAACGTCGGTATCTTGCTTCGTGGTACAAAGCGTGAAGACGTATTCCGCGGTCAAGTCTTGGCGAAGCCAGGCTCCATCAAGCCTCACAAGAAATTCAAGGCTTCTGTTTATATTTTGACAAAAGAAGAAGGTGGTCGTCACACTCCATTCTTCAAAGGTTACCGACCACAGTTTTACTTCCGTACGACTGACGTAACTGGTAACATTATTCTTCCAGAAGATGTTGAAATGGTAATGCCTGGTGACAACGTTGATATCGATGTTGAATTGATTCAACCGATCGCGATGGACAAAGAGCTCCGCTTCGCGATTCGTGAAGGTGGCCGTACCGTCGGCGCCGGTGTTGTTGCTGACATCGTCGAGTAAAAAAAAAGTTATTTTTAGGCCTGCAAATAGCAGGCTTTTTTTTCCGTAGGCGAGTAGCTCTAATGGTAGAGCGTCGGATTCCAAATCCGAGGGTTGGGGGTTCGAGTCCCTCCTCGCCTGCTTTCTGTATTTTCTGGTAGCGGGATCGATCGGGCTTACGAGAGGTAATTATGACTAAGGATGATGCTACCTGGCTAAGAATCGCCTATGTAGTATTTGCTGGGTTGGTTGCGTTCACTCTTTGGAGAGCGGCTGATACTGTTGGTGTTCAGACAGGTTGGGCTGATCGTTATAATGAGCTCTATGCGCCGGTTTCTTCATTGTTGGCTCTTGTTCTAGCGGCTGTGATCACGTTACTGGTGGGAAAACAAAAAGAGCGGCATGATTATTTTTTAGCTGCGATAGGTGAGCTTCGTAAGGTTTCCTGGCCATCTATGCCAGATACACGTAGAATGACTATTGTTGTTTGCGTTGTTGTTGGGGTATTTGCTGTCATTCTGGCTTTATTCGACTTGATTTGGGCGAAAGTTCTCGGGTTGTTGTTGGGCTGATTGAGAGACAACGTCGTCGACATTAAGTTTTAAGGCTTAGGCTTTAAGCAGTAAGATGGTGAGGCAGCGAGCTCGGGGGTTTGAACCTACCGGGCATTTTGCTCATAAGTAACTTTAGCTTGGCGGGAATAAAATATGAGCGCGGAATTAAAGTGGTACGTAGTACACACCTACTCTGGCTTCGAAGAGAAAGCAAAACAAGCATTGCTTGAAAGAGCGCGCGGCGCTGGAATGGAAGATAAGTTCGGCGAAATTTATATTCCGCAGACTTTGAGTGAAAGCGTGACCAAAGCGGGAAAGAAGCGCTCGGTATCGAAGACTTCATTTCCTGGCTACATCATCGTACAAATGGATCTTAACGATAGCACCATGCATTTGGTGAAAAGTACTCCTAAGATCACAGGCTTTATCGGCAATACGAAGAACCCTAGAGCCTTGCCAGACCATGAAGTGCTAAAAATTACGTCTCCTGAAAGTGTGCAGGAGAAAAAAGAAGTTGTTCAAGAAGTACAATTCGCCAAAGGCGAAGCAGTCAAGGTTATGGAAGGACCTTTCAGTAACTTTGATGGCGTGATTGACGAGGTACGGCCGGAAAAAGCTAAGGTCAGAGTTCTTGTCAGTATTTTCGGAAGAGAAACGCCAGTTGAGCTTGAATACGGCCAAGTTGAGAAGATCTAGCGATGGGTAAAGCTGATTAAAGTCTTGACGCTTGCGTGAAAATAACGTAAACCCCGTCTTCCAATCGTTCGTTAAGCATTCCACAAGAATGCTCGTATATAGGAGCTATCTACAGTGGCAAAGAAAATTGTCGGATTTATCAAGTTGCAGATTCCGGCAGGGAAAGCAAACCCGGCTCCCCCGATTGGACCAGCTCTAGGTCAGCGCGGGGTCAATATCATGGGTTTCTGCAAGGAATTCAATGCGAAGACCCAAAAGCAAGTTGGCTCCATTTTGCCAACTGTCATTACTGTGTACGCCGATAAGTCGTTTACATTCATCACCAAAAGCCCACCCGCTTCAGATCTTCTGAAAAAGGCAGCCAAGGTTGAGAAAGGTTCTTCGACACCGAATAAGGCTGATGCAGGCAGCGTAACGATGGATCAAATTAAAGAAATCGTTAAAACAAAAATGGCTGACCTCAATGCTTATGATGAGGAAGCTGGCGTGAAGATTATCTTGGGTTCTGCTCGTAGTATGGGCTTAGAAGTCAAGGGATAGTTTATTGACATAGTAGGAGAACTGCAAAGTTCGATTGGACTACGGAGAATATTATGGCGAAACGTGGTAAAAAGTACCGTGAAGCCTTAGCAAAAGTCGATCGCGATAAGCTCTACGACCTAGCTGAGGCCTGCAAGATTGTTAAAGGCACTTCCTATTCAAAGATGGATGCTTCCGTCGACCTCGCTGTGAACCTGGGTCTTGACCCTCGTCACGCTGATCAAAATATCAGAGGCGCGGTTCCCCTCCCTCATGGGCTCGGCAAAAAAGTCAGAATCGTTGTTTTTGCTAAAGGCGAAAAAGCTGCCGAAGCAAGCAATCTGAATGTCGAGTTTGTCGGTGCAGATGATTTAGCACAGAAAATTTCCGATGGCTGGTTAGATTTCGAGCATGTGATTGCAACGCCAGACATGATGGGTGTTGTTGGTCGCCTTGGTAAAGTCTTAGGCCCAAGGGGTCTGATGCCAAACCCGAAGCTTGGCACCGTGACATTCGAAGTTGCGAAAGCAGTGAACGAATTGCGAGCTGGTCGAGCCGAATACCGGGTCGATAAAGCTGGTATCGTCCATACTTCAGTAGGTCGGGCGAGCTTTGCGGAAGAGCAGTTGGCTGACAACGTACGGTCAGTGCTCGATGCGCTTTTGAAAGCTAAGCCTTCAACAGCAAAAGGGACTTATCTGAAAAAGATGTGTCTATCGGCGACAATGGGGCCAGGTGTTCGCATTGATCCTGCTCCCTTCAAGCTCTAAGGGGGAATGAAATGGACCGCCAAGGTAAACAGCAGTTACGACAAGAGTTTTCTGAACGCTTTAAGAAGTCAAACGCACTGATCGTCGCGGAATATCGTGGATTGACAGTCGAACAAGTGACAGACCTGCGCATCAAACTGCGGGAAGCAAGCGCAGAGTTTAAGGTTTTAAAGAATCGGGTCGCTAAGAAGGCTATCTCTGAAGACGTGCAAGACATGTCTGATTTGTCAGGGAGTCTAAAAGGACCAATTGGTGTAGTATGTGCCTTTGGCGATACTGCCCAGGCGATGAAAACTGCCCTGGAATTTGAAAAAGCAAATCCAAGCTTCAAAGTGACAGCGGGTCACATGGAAGGCAGTGTCGTCAGTAAAGAGCAGATCAAAGCTATCGCAGACCTGCCAAGCAAGGAAGTTCTGTTGGCACAGATCGTCGGCTCGTTGGTTGCGCCTCATAGAGGCTTGTTAGGGGTGCTTAACGGCGTCAGCCGTAACTTGGTACAGGTTATTAACGCTATCAAAGATAAGAAGGCTTAATCCAACTGTCCGAAGGGTCCTCATGATCCTTTCTTGTGATAGCTGGATAGACTGGGAGGAAAAACAATCATGTCCAACGTGACTAAAGAACAAGTTGTTGAGTTTTTAGAGAATTTGACTCTTCTCCAAGCTGCTGAGCTGGTAAAAGAGCTGGAAGACAAGTTTGGTGTTAGTGCAGCTGCTCCAGTTGCATTCGCTCCAATGCCAGGTGCTGGCGGCGCAGCTGCAGCGGAAGAAGAAAAAGATGAGTTTACTGTAGTTCTGGCTGACCACGGTGACAAGAAAATCAATGTCATCAAAGAAATCCGTGCGATCACTGGTCTTGGCTTGAAAGAAGCGAAAGATCTTGTTGAAGGTGCGCCAAAAGAAGTTAAAGCTGGTGTGCCTAAAGAAGAAGCACAAAAGATGAAAGAAGCTCTCGAAAAAGCTGGCGCTAAGGTCGAACTGAAGTAAGTTAGAAACGGAAAGCTTTGCCAAATAAGCTATGGCAACATGGCTTGTTTGGAACTTTCCGCTTTTTTATTGAAAAAATTCGAGATATCCTAATGCCTCTGGGTGAGTATTTTTTTTAATCTTTACATTAAGAAGACTGAAAACGTTGTGACCGTAGGGTTAATAAGCCACTACACACCGTCCGAAATGCAAGCGGCAGGGATCGATGCATCCCTGTCTTTGTGTAATTGGGATTCCTTCAATAGGAGTGCTGCATGACCTCCCTCGCTTCTAGCTTTACGCGACCCCGTAAGAAATTTGTCACGTTACCGCCAGCGATTGATATACCGTACCTGATCGAATTGCAAAAGAGCAGCTACAACACTTTTTTGCAAGCGGAGGAATTACCGCATAATCGTCGGGGTGTTGGCCTTGAGTCGGTCTTTCATTCGGTCTTTCCAATCACTCACTTTGCAGAAACAGCCTCTGTTGAGTTTGTGAGCTACTCCTTCGAAGAACCAAAATATACCGTCGACGAATGTCGGCAGCGGGGAATGAGTTTCGCGGCTCCATTAAAAGTCGTGATCCGCCTGGTTGTTTGGGATTTAGACAAAGACACCGCCGTAAAAAGCATCAGAGATGTAAAAGAGCAAGAAGTTTACTTCGGCGAAATCCCACTGATGACTGATGATGGTACCTTTATCATCAACGGAACGGAGCGGGTTGTTGTTTCCCAGTTGCATCGTTCTTCAGGTGTCTTCTTTGACCACGACAAGGGGCGTAATAGTACCTCTGGTAAATTGCTCTATACTGCGCGGGTTATTCCTTATCGCGGCAGTTGGCTCGACTTCGAGTTTGACGCAAAAGACATTCTCTATTTACGGATAGACCGACGCCGTAAAATGCACGCGACGATCCTTCTTAAAGCTCTAGGATATACTGAAGAGGAGCTTTTGGATCGTTTTTATAAGAAAGAAAATATCCGGATTAAAGAAGGTCGGTTTGAAAAGAAACTGAACTACGAGATTCTTCGTGGCCAGCGTGCCCTGACAGATTTGGTCGATCCCTCTACAGGTAAAGTCCTGGTGAAAAAGGGTCGCAGAATTTCAGTCGGTGCCATTCGCCAGATGGAACAAGCTGGTATCGAATATGTGGCGATGGAGCAAGAAGAGCTCGTCGGTAAGTATACTGCTGAAGCGATTAAAGATAAAAAAGGTGAAGTTGTTGTTGCGCTGAACCAAGAGCTGACTCAGGACGATCTGGTCAATATTATCAAGGCCGGTGTCTCAGAGTTTTCTTTGCTGTTCATCGACGGCGTAAACACAGACGCTTCATTCCGTAACACTTTGGTAGCTGATAAGATCGAATCCAAAGATGAAGCGATTCTTGAAATCTACAAACGTATGCGTCCTGGTGATCCACCCACGATTGAGCCAGCGACAGCGCTTTTTGACAACCTCTTCTTTAATCCCGATCGCTACGACTTAAGTGCCGTAGGGCGTATGAAGCTCAACCAAAAGCTTGGTCTTGATCTTCCCGTTGAAACGCGCACTTTGACTAAAGAAGATATCTTAAAGACAGTTGAATATCTGATCGGCTTGAAGAATGAAAAAGGTCAAATCGATGATATCGATAACCTTAGTAACCGACGGGTCCGTGCTGTTGGTGAGTTGTTGGAAAACCAATACCGCATCGGCTTGTTGCGGATTGAGCGAGCGATTCGTGAGCGCCTGCAACTGGGTGACGTCGAAACACTACTGCCACATGACTTTGTCAATAACAAGCCAGCTTCGGCAGTGGTAAAAGAGTTCTTCGGCAGCTCACAGCTCAGTCAGTTTATGGATCAAACAAACCCGCTTTCAGAAGTGACGCATAAGCGCCGCTTATCAGCCCTCGGTCCTGGTGGTCTAAGCCGGGAGCGTGCAGGTTTCGAGGTGCGGGACGTTCATCCGACTCACTATGGTCGTATTTGCCCGATTGAAACGCCGGAAGGTCCCAACATCGGTTTGATCTCATCACTAGCAAGTTATGCGAAAGTGAATGAGTATGGCTTTATTGAAACGCCATTCCAAAGCCTCGAAGACAAGGAAGTAAAATACTACACGGCAGCCGAAGAGCATGATGATCACGTCATCGCCCAGGCCTCGATCCTGGAAAGCGATGAAGATCTGGTATATGCCCGTCGTGCTGGTGAAAGTGAGATTGTTCGCGCCGACGAAGCAGACTTGATGGACGTTTCTACAAGCCAGCTGGTATCCGTTGCTGCAAACTTGATCCCTTTCTTACAGAATGATGATGCCAACCGTGCATTGATGGGCTCTAACATGCAGCGCCAGGCTGTGCCGCTTCTGAAGACCCGAGCACCTCTCGTTGGTACCGGAATGGAGCGTATCGTTGCCCGTGACTCCGGAGCAACCGTCGTTGCAAGGCGCGATGGTTTTGTCGTGTCTGTTGATGCTGAGCGTATTGTGATCAAAACTGAGGAAGAAACCGACGACATTACCGAAGTCGGAGCCGAGGTTGACATCTACAAATTGGAAAAGAACAAACGTTCAAACGTCGATACCTGTATCAACCAAAAGCCCATCGTTGTGAAAGGCGAGAAGGTGAAAAAAGGCGATATTATCGCCGATGGTTTCGCGACAGAAATGGGTGAGTTGGCCCTCGGTCAAAATGTGGTCGTCGCCTTCATGCCTTGGAGTGGTTACAACTTCGAGGACTCCATTCTGATTTCTGAGCGGGTTGTTAAAGAAGATCTTTATACCAGTATTCACATTCAAGAATTTGAGTGTATTTCGCGTGACACCAAGTTGGGGCAGGAAGAGATTACCGCTGATATTCCTAACGTTGGTGAAGAAGCTCTCAAGAACTTAGATGATGCCGGTATCATCCGGATTGGTGCTGATGTGAAGCCCAATGACTTGCTCGTTGGTAAAATCACGCCGAAGGGTGAAACCCAATTGACTCCAGAAGAAAAACTTCTGCGTGCCATCTTCGGTGAAAAAGCAGGCGACGTTCGTGATACCTCGCTGCGGGTACCGCCAGGCGTCATTGGAACCGTGATTGGTGCCAAAGTCTACGCTCGTGAAGGGGCGATTAAAGACTCCCGAAGCTTGCAGATTGAAGAGCAGGAAATTTCTCGTTTGCGCAAAGACGAGGCGGATAGAATTTCCATTATCAAAGAGTCAGCGGCACGAAAGATCGCCCGCTTGGCTGCCGGTGAAACCTTAGCTGGTGAAATTCGCGGCCGCGACGCACAAACGATCGCTGCACCAGGCAAGCAGGTTGAAGCTGAGTTCTTAAACCAACTGGATTACATCTACTGGGAACAACTTGCTGTTAAAGATGCTCACAAGAACAGTCTGCTCAGCAAAGTTGTGGAAAACTTGCGTGAAAAAATCAACTTGATCCGCTTTATGACGGAAGAGCAAATCAAAAAAGTCCGTAAAGGTGATGAACTGCCTCCGGGTGTGATCAAGATGGTCAAAGTCTATGTCGCGATCAAGCGTAAGCTTCAGGTTGGTGACAAGATGGCCGGAAGACACGGTAACAAAGGTGTTGTGTCGCGGATTCTACCAGAAGAAGACATGCCGTTCCTAACAGATGGTCGACCAGTTGATATCGTGTTGAACCCACTTGGTGTTCCGTCACGTATGAACGTGGGGCAGATCTTGGAAACGCATCTTGGTTGGGCCGCCAAAGGCATAGGTGAGCGCCTGAACCGCATGATGGAAGAGAATTTTAATCGCCAAGAGATCATTGATCTGATCAAGCGTGTTTGGAACGATGACAAAGAGGTCAATGATTTCCTAAATAGCTGCGAAGATGAGCAGCTGAAGACTTTCGTTCGCAAGTATCGAGAAGGGGTCCACTTGGCGAACCCGGTATTCGATGGTGCAAGCGAAGATCAGATTCGTGAATACTTAGAAATGGCAGGATTAGATCAAGATGGTCAATCCGACTTGTTTGATGGACGAACTGGTAACCGCTTTGATAACCGAGTGACTGTTGGTGTGATGTATGTTCTGAAACTCCACCACTTGGTTGACGAAAAGATCCACGCCCGTTCCATCGGTCCATACTCTCTCGTCACTCAGCAACCTCTGGGTGGTAAGGCACAATTCGGTGGCCAGCGTTTGGGAGAGATGGAAGTTTGGGCCATGGAAGCATACGGCGCGGCGAATACTCTGCAGGAGTTCTTGACAGTCAAATCTGATGACGTCCTCGGTCGAACCAGGATGTATGAGTCGATTGTCAAAGGTCAGAATATGATGATGCCTGGCCTTCCTGAGAGCTTCAACGTACTGGTGAAGGAGCTACAGAGTCTCGGACTGGATGTAAATCTGATACGAGATGATCAAGAGATTGGACTTGATGGATTTGCTCAGTAACTCATTCGTCCGTTAGACGGTGGCCATTTCACACGACCTCATGGAGGTATAGGTTTTGAACGATTTAACAAATTTTTTCGATAAACCAACGGATCCTCTTAGTTTTAGCGCGATTAAAATCTCGTTAGCTTCTCCTGAGAAAATCAGAAGCTGGTCATTTGGTGAGGTTAAGAAACCGGAGACGATCAACTACCGGACTTTTAAACCAGAACGTGACGGTTTGTTCTGTGCCAAGATTTTTGGTCCGGTTCGAGACTATGAATGTATCTGTGGTAAGTACAAGCGGATGAAGCACCGCGGTATCGTCTGTGACAAGTGCGGCGTCGAGGTTATTTCCTCCAAAGTTCGCCGTGAGCGCTTGGGCCACATTAACTTGGCGACGCCCGTTGCTCACATTTGGTTTTTGAAGTCATTGCCTTCCCGCATTGGTTCGATCTTGGATATCGCCTTAAAGGATGTCGAGCGCATTCTCTACAGTGAATCCTATGTCGTATTGGATGTAGGCAATGAAGAAGTAACTGGCCTGACCCTGGGCCAGGTCATTAGTGAAGAAGAATATGATACCTTGCTGCAAGAGCACGGTAATGGTGCCTTCCGAGTTGGCGTAGGTGCAGAAGCGATTCAGGAGCTTCTCTCAAACCTGCGAATTGAAGACTTGGCAGAAGATCTGCGTAAGGCTTTGATTGATGCCACATCAGAAGCGGCAAGAAAAAAGATTCAAAAACGACTTAAAGTGGTCGAAGCCTTTAATCATACCGACGCCAAGCCTGAATGGATGATGTTGTCGGTAATTCCGGTTCTGCCACCTGACCTACGTCCACTGGTGCCTTTGGATGGTGGTCGATTTGCGACTTCAGATTTGAATGATTTGTATCGTCGTGTGATTAACCGTAACAACCGTTTGTTGCGCCTTATCGAGCTCAATGCACCTGAAATCATCATTCGCAACGAAAAGCGCATGTTGCAGGAAGCGGTTGATGCCCTGTTTGATAACGGCCGACGCGGCAAGGTCTTCACTGGACCGAATAAGCGAGCACTACGCTCCTTGTCAGACATGCTAAAAGGTAAGCAGGGACGTTTCCGTCAAAACCTTTTGGGAAAACGGGTTGACTACTCAGGACGATCGGTCATTGTGGTTGGTCCTAACCTGAAGCTGCACCAGTGCGGATTGCCGAAGAAAATGGCGATCGAGTTGTTTAAACCATTCATTTACAACAAGCTCGAAGAGCACGGTATCGTCTCAACGATCAAATCTGCGAAGAAATTGGTCGAAAAAGAGCGCCCGGAAGTTTGGGATATTCTTGAAGAAGTAACGAAAGAACATCCAGTATTGCTGAACCGTGCGCCTACATTGCACCGTTTGGGTATCCAGGCATTCGAACCAGTCCTGATCGAAGGTAAGGCGATTCAATTACACCCTCTCGTGTGTTTTGCCTTTAACGCCGACTTTGACGGTGACCAGATGGCTGTCCACGTGCCGCTCTCGGTAGAGGCGCAGATGGAAGCCCGAGTTCTCATGATGTCGACCAACAACATTTTGAGTCCTGCATCTGGTACACCAGTTATCGTGCCAACTCAGGATATCGTCCTTGGTATTTACTATATGACAAAGGACGACATCGAAGCTGTCGGTGCAGGCAAAATATTTGCCTCTGAAGAAGAAGTACGAGCGGCCTACGATCATGGTCAGGTAGGTTTACAAGCACCGGTTTCTGTACGTATTCGCGGCGTTCGCCAAGAAACAACAGTTGGCCGTGTTCTCCTGTCCGAAAGTCTGCCAGATGAAATGCCGTTTGAAACGATTAATCAGACGATGGGCAAAAAGCAGCTCGCCGCCCTAGTTGATGAAACTTTCCGTGTTGCTGGACCGAAAAAGACGGTGTTGTTAGCGGATGCATTGCGAGCGATCGGCTATCGCTATTCGACGAAAGCCGGATTGTCGATTGCTATCGGCGACATGGTTGTTCCAGATGGTAAAAAGCCATTGTTGGATCAAGCTTACGAAGAAGTGAAGCGCATCAAGGAGCAATACTCCGAAGGTCTCTTAACGGAAGGCGAGCGCTACAATAAAGTTATCGATATTTGGGCGAAGGTTACGGAAAACATTGCAGAAGAAATGTTTAACAACATCGCCAAAGATCAAAAGGTTGACCACAAAGGTGTCACCAAAGAAGTCGCTAGCTCCAACTCGATCTTTATGATGGCCGACTCTGGTGCACGGGGTTCCGCTCAGCAGATTCGTCAGCTGGCAGGGATGCGGGGCTTGATGGCTAAGCCTTCTGGTGAAATCATCGAAACCCCGATTACGGCAAACTTTCGTGAAGGTTTGTCGGTACTGGAATACTTTACCTCGACTCACGGTGCGCGTAAGGGCTTGGCGGATACGGCCTTAAAGACAGCGAGTTCCGGTTACTTGACTCGCCGCTTGGTGGACGTTGCCCAGGACTCAACTGTTGCGGAGCATGACTGTGGAACGGCCAACGGTATTTCCATGACTGCCTTACGTGAAGGTGCAGATGTGAAGCAGTCGTTGGGTGATCGGGTTCTCGGCCGTACCCTGTTGGAAGACTTATCTGATCCCAGCACTGGTGATCAGATTGCTGTTACCGGTCAAATCGTTGATGAAGCGATTGCCGAACGCATCGATGAAGTTGGAATCGAAGTGATCCGTATCCGTTCCGTACTGACATGTAACACACGCATGGGCATTTGCGCGAAGTGTTACGGTCGCGACCTTGCAACTGGCTACATCATTAACGTTGGTGAGGCTATCGGTGTGATTGCTGCCCAATCGATCGGTGAGCCGGGTACGCAGCTGACGATGAGAACGTTCCACTTTGGTGGTACGGTCACGCACAAGGTGGAAAAGAACACTATTGAAACCTTATTCTCCGGTATCGTGAAGTTTGATCGCTTGCGTGTTGTGAAAAATCGCGAGAACAAGTCAATCGCACTGAGCCGAAGTGGTGAGATTCACCTTGTTGATAAAGAATCTGGACTGGTTCGGGAAACTTATCCGATCCAGTATGGTTCGACCATGCTGGTGCAAGAAGGCCAAGAGGTTGAGCCAGGTGTTGGCCTAGCCGAATGGGACCCGTTTGCGGTTTCCATCATGGCAGAAGTTGGCGGACGTGTTCGCTATCATGACCTGAAAGAAGGTCAGTCGATGGAAGAGCGTACTGACGATGTCACCTTCTTAACGCGAAAAGTTATTATTGAAACTCGTGGTACTGACTTGAAGCCGGCGATTGAAATCATTGATGCTCAAAGCAGCGTCGTATCAATTGATGGTAAGCGCGAGGCCCGCTATTCATTGCCGGTCGGTGCGAGTATCTTCCTGGAAGATGGATTTGAGGTTCAACCTGGTGATGTTATTGCGAAAATTCCAAGGGAAACCGCAAAAACCAAGGATATCACCGGTGGTCTGCCGCGTGTTGCCGAGTTGTTTGAAGCACGTAAACCAAAAGACTTGTCGATCATGGCAAACCGTGATGGTACGGTCACTTTCGGTGCCGATTCAAAAGGTAAGCGTAAAGTTGTCATCATCGGTGAAGATGGTGAGTCTTCCGAATATCTGATTCCAAAAGGCCGTCACGTCATTGTTACAGAAGGTGACTACGTGCGGAAAGGTGAGGCTCTGGTTGATGGATCTCCTAGCCCTCATGATATTTTGACGGTTATGGGACCTCTGCAACTTGCCAAGTATTTGGTCGATGAGGTGCAGGAAGTTTATCGTCTCCAAGGGGTGAAGATTAACGACAAGCACATCGAAGTTATCGTGCGTCAGATGTGCAGAAGAGTGAAAGTTCTAAGTCCTGGCGATACGCGCTTCTTGCCTGGTGAGCAAGTTGAGCGTTTTGATCTGGAAGAAGCGAATATGAAAGCTCGGGAAGAGGGCACACAAGAGGCGACATTTGAGCCAGTTCTCTTGGGTATCACAAAGGCTTCCTTGTCAACTGACAGCTTCATTTCTGCGGCTTCGTTCCAAGAAACGACTAAAGTCTTGACTGAGGCGGCGATTAACTCCAAAGTCGACTACTTGCGCGGCTTGAAGGAGAACGTCATTATGGGACGGCTGATCCCAGCAGGTACAGGCTCCTTGCAGTACCGCCATTTGGAGTCTCGACTACGAAATGCGCCAGTTTCTTCGCACCAATCAGAAGTTGCTGAAGCTACAACGACTTAAAGTGTCCGTTTTTTTAATGGGTATGGGGTGGGCTTAGTTCCGCCCCTATTTTTGCCTGACAGCGCGAGTTTGCACTTGCTTTATCGCCATTTGGCTGGTAGTGATACTCCCCTCGCTTAAGCTGTTGGATTAAGGGAATTGATAGTATGCCAACGATCAACCAGATTATTGCTAAAGGCCGGAAAGTTCAAAAGAACCGAACGAAAGCCCCTGCTTTGAAAAGCTGTCCACAAAAACGTGGTGTTTGCGTTCGTGTTTATACGACAACGCCAAAAAAACCAAACTCCGCTCTCCGAAAAGTTGCCAGGGTTCGTTTGACGAATGGTATCGAAGTGACTTCTTACATCGGTGGTGAAGGTCACAACTTGCAAGAGCATAGTGTGGTTTTGGTACGCGGGGGTAAAGTAAAAGACCTTCCCGGTGTTCGTTATCACATTGTGCGTGGCTCTCTGGATACTTCCGGTGTAGCTAATCGCAAGCAAGGCCGTAGTAAGTACGGTGCAAAGAAACCAAAAAGCTAACCATACCGATCGAATATTGGAGTAAGAACCGATGGCAAGGCGTCGTGTAGCTGAGAAACGAGATGTACTTCCTGATCCGAAATATAAAGAGCAGCTCATTACCAAGTTTGTAAACTGTATGATGAAGCATGGTAAGAAGTCTGCTGCGGAGAAGGCTTTTTATGGTGCAATGGACATCATTGAGACTCAGGGACTTGATCCATTAGAGACTTTTCAAGTTGCTGTGGATAACTCGAAGCCTATGCTAGAGGTTAAATCCCGTCGTGTCGGTGGTTCCAACTATCAAGTGCCAATTGAGATTCGCCCCGAACGCCGCCAGGCTTTGGCAATCCGTTGGCTCATCGAGTTTTCACGCAAGCGGGCAGGCAAAAGTATGCGCGAGCGTCTTGCTGGTGAGCTTTTGGATGCTGCGAACAAGCGGGGTGCTACCATCAAGCGTCGTGAAGACGTTCATAAGATGGCTGATGCGAACAAAGCTTTCGCTCACTATCGTTGGTAATTCTTTGAGGCAGGCAGTCAGCCTGCCGATTGTTTTGTATGCAACCGTCGCGATATAACTTACTGCTCCGTTAGAGAGAAATCTCTAGTGTGAGCGGTTTATAGTTTCCGCTGAAACTAGGTCTCAAGGGCAGTTCTTTGAAGAAGTAAACATTTCATTGTCACTGTAATTCAGACCTCCGCAACGCGGAACCTTCCGAGACGCTGGCGGTCGGTGTGCCGGTAGCGTTTTTCATCGATTGAAGAAAGGCGCTGTTATGGCCAAGATTCCAGATCTTGCTCTCCTGAGAAATATCGGCATCATGGCACACATTGATGCTGGAAAGACGACCACTACCGAACGCATTCTCTATTACACCGGTAAAATTCATAAGATCGGCGAGGTTCATGAAGGAACTGCGACGATGGACTGGATGGAGCAGGAGCAAGAGCGAGGTATTACCATTACCTCGGCGGCTACTACCTGCCTGTGGAAAGATTACTGGATCAATATCATCGATACTCCCGGACACGTGGATTTTACAGTCGAGGTGGAGAGGTCTTTGCGCGTCTTAGACGGTGCCATTGCCGTCTTCGATGGAGTTGCAGGCGTTGAGCCACAGTCAGAAACTGTATGGCGACAAGCAGATAAATATAGGGTCGCCAGGCTTGCCTTTATTAATAAGTTGGATCGCATTGGTGCTGACTTTGAAAAGGCCGTAGCTTCAATGAGTGAACGTCTCGGTACGAATCCAGTCCCTTTCCAACTGCCTATTGGAGCGGAAGATCAATTTGCTGGCGTCATTGATCTTATTAAAATGAAGGCGCTCATCTGGGAAAATGAGGAGTTTGGGGCCAAATACCAAGAGCAGGAAATTCCTGCAGACATGCAAGATGAAGCTGAATTTGCACGAGAGCAGTTGATAGAGCAGGTAGCCGACTTTGATGAAGAAGTGATGGAAAAATTCCTCGATGGTAAGCCAATCAGCGAGGAAGAAATCAAAAGAGCGGCACGCAAAGGCTGTATCGAACTAAAAATTGTTCCTGTGCTTTGCGGTAGCGCTTTTAAAAATAAAGGCGTACAGCCCTTGCTGGATGCAGTCGTTGATTACTTGCCATCACCACTTGACCTTCCTGATGTTAAAGCTTTTACAGCAGATGAAAAAGAAGAGGTCGTCACCCGCAAGCGCCAACCAGATGAACCCTTGTCCATGCTCGCCTTTAAAATACAATCTGACCCATATGTTGGCTTGTTAACTTATGTGCGTGTTTACTCCGGAGTCTTAAAATCCGGCACTGTGGTTTATAATTCACGTTTACATAAGCGCGAACGTATTTCAAAAATTCTCCTCATGGAAGCCAATCAGCGACATGAAGTAGATGAAATCTTTGCCGGACAAATCGCAGCCATTGCTGGCGTAAAGCTGGTTGCTACGGGTGATACGCTCTGTGATCAAAAAGATCCGATCCGTTTGGAATCCTTAGATGTGCCAGAACCGGTGATATCAATTGCGATCGAACCTAAGAGTACGGCAGATAGCGATAAATTGACAAAAGCTTTGGCGCGTTTGGAAAATGAAGACCCCACGTTCAAGGTAAAGTCGGATAGTGAAACTGGTCAGACATTGATCAGTGGAATGGGTGAGTTACACCTGGAAATTATTACAGATCGACTTTTACGTGAATTTCGTGTGGCCGCGAATGTTGGCAAACCACAGGTCAGCTATCGTGAGACCATTTCTGCTAAAGCTAAGGTTGAAAAGACTTTCCATCGGGAAACGGAGAAGCTCAAGCAGTTTGCACAGGTAGAGCTTGCTGTAAGCCCTGGTGAGTCAGGTACTGGTCTAAGTTTTCAAAATCAATGCCAAGAGCAGAAACTTTTAACTGACGAGTTGCTGCGTGGCATTAAGCGTGGCCTTGAAGAAGGAATGCAGGTTGGCGTTATGGCAGGCTTTCCTCTGCTTGCTATTAAGGTGCAGTTGATCAATGTCAAAGTCGATCCTGAAATGTCTGATGCCAATGCTTTTAAGATCGCCGCCTCGATGGCGTTGCGGGATGCAGTCCGGGCAGCTAAGCCGATACTTTTGGAACCGGTTATGGAGTTAGATGTGTTGGCCCCTGAGGACTTCCTCTCAAATGTCATCACCGACCTTAACAGTCGCCGCGCTAGAATTAATGGCGTCAATGTCAAAGGTCATTTGCAGCAGGTGGATGCAACAGCGCCATTATCCATGATGTTTGGCTATTCGACCCAATTGCGATCGATTTCCCAAGGGCGAGCTACTTACACCATGCAGTTCCATAGTTACGAGCCGGTGCCGGATCAAGTCGTGGAAAAAATCATGAAGGGTGGTTTTTGACGGATGACTTGACTTGCTGGGGCCTATTACAGCCCAAGCTTGCTAAGCAATAGTAAAAATTCGTTGACAGACTATCTTGGAATCGTTAATAAATCAGGCCTTGGCAAGTACTCGAGTTCTTCATGTTCATGAGCTCTGTGCCAAGGTCCTTTTGGGGGTATAGCTCAGTTGGTTAGAGCGCTACGTTGACATCGTAGAGGTCTCCTGTTCGAGTCAGGATATCCCCACCATCTTTCCCCTTCCATTCATAGCATTCTCCAGCAAGCCTCAAGCTCAAAACAATGATTCCACAAAATCTTCTGCACGAAACGGTCGAAGGTCAGCAGCTTTTTCTCCTACGCCAACGAAGCGAATTGGTAAGGAAAAGCGATCAGCCGTACCGATAACAACTCCACCTTTGGCAGTGCCATCTAATTTTGTGACGATCAATCCGGTTAAAGGGCAAACCTCGCTGAATGCCTTCACCTGCTGGAACGCATTTTGACCCGTGGTGGCATCGATCACAAGCCAGGTTTCATGAGGAGCCTCGGGCAAGTCTTTGCCGATCACGCGACGTACTTTGCCCAGCTCATCCATTAATTCTTTTTTATTATGCAAGCGGCCTGCCGTATCGATTAATAGGACGTCATAATTTTTGGCCATCGCGGACTTGACGGCATCATAAGCGACAGCAGCAGGATCTGAACGGGGTTGATGCTTAATGATGTCGCAGCCAAGACGTTCAGCCCAAACTTGCAGCTGATCAATTGCTGCAGCACGAAAGGTGTCACCTGCAGCGAGGAGAACTTTCTTATCTTGCGCCAAATAGTGAGCAGCGAGTTTACCGATACTCGTCGTTTTGCCGACACCGTTCACCCCAACGATCAGGATAACCAGAGGCCCAGTACTTGGCTCTTTTAAGGGGGCATCCGTTTGTTTCAACATGCTTAAGATATTTTCGGAAAGGACGGCTCGCACCTCCTCCCATGTCGGCGGGGCTGATTGAGAGGCGAAACGTTTGCGAATTTCTTGGATCAGTTTATCTGCAGTTTCAATGCCGATATCAGCACGAAATAGAGTCTCATGCAGCTCTTCCAGTAAGTCCTCGTCAAGCTTGGCATGTCTTGACAGAATAGTAGCTAGGTTTTCAGCAATTTGTGCTCGGGTCCGACTTAAGCCGCCGCGAAGCTTGACGAGCCATGCACCACGATCAATGCTCTTTATGTCACTGACATCGCTTGGTATAGCAGGGCTAGGGGCTGCGGGTTTAGCCGGTGCTTTCTGCACTTCACGAGGAGCTTGTTCCGGTTTTAATGCGCGGGATTTTTTTCGTCGCTGATAAATCCATGTGCCAAGACCACCAAATAGGGCGATGATAACCAGCAGAGCAATGATTAAGACCATCGGGTCTTGCTGATTGATTAAAGTATTTAGGTGATCCCATGAGAACTGAATGTCAGGATTGCTAGTGGGTGACGCGGTCTCCATGAGCTCCTCATTGTTTGCATGCCATAGGCTGGTTCATAATACGGAGAAGGAGGTTATATCGTACTCCATAGTCTACCAAAAGTACTTATTGGGAGAGCTTTCAAGATGCTTAGCCGTTTTTACCTCCTTTTTATTTTCAGTGTGGCTGCTGCTGAAAATGCCTGGAGCCAAGACTCAGATCCACAGGAAAAGCCGAAATCAAGTTTCTTTGATGTCTCACCACTCTTAGAAGGACGACTAAAAGAAATTCAGGAGTTTCGTGAGCAACGTCATGTTTGGGATCGTGCTGTCAGAGGATTTCGCCGCGACCATAATTTTTCGTTGAACTCAGGTATCGATATGGGCATATGGAGCGGTCATGTAGGCACGAAAGATCAGGCCTTTGAGCTTGGCTCTTCCATTCCATTTCTCAACTTTCAATACAGCTTTCACCTAGTCCTTTTGCGTGACTTTGGTTTGGGCTATTTTGTTGGCACGAAAACAAGGCTCTTTTTTTTCGAAAAAGCTGATGATGACGCTTTTCAAAATCCTAGAATATACGGACTACCAGGCGCCGTGGGTGGTTTGACCTGGAATCTTTCACCGGTATTTCGCGTGAATCTAGGCCTGGAAGGCTCACCTGTACGAATTGAAAAATTTCATGCCCCAGGTCATAGCGATAGCCGGGTGAGTGCGACGGCTCAAGTAATAAGCTACCGATTTTCAGGTGATTTCTTCTTTCGCCTTGGGTCGGGGCTGAATCTCGAATACGAACTTTATCGTCTGACTTATGATTCTGCAAATGGTGTCCGCATCCGTCGTCGCGGCGAATCGTGGTCTTTGGGCTGGACATGGCATCTCATTTAGCACTCAAGAAAAATATGTATATATCGGAAATTATAGAAGAATACCAGTTTTTTTAGATTGCGCTTAAATTCCATTGATCGCGACCGAATGAGTTTAATATCAACAGTGAGTTCTTAATTCCCCGGTTTTAGAGAAGTTCGTGTGGGGAGGTAGCATGCGAATTTCTCTAAAAGTACTCCTAATTCTATGTGTATCTATGCAGATGGCCTGTGGAGACATGTCAGAGAGGCGGCATATTGATGAAGGCCCAGTTTTACAAAGCCAGGCTGTAAGCTCATCGAGTCCGTTTCATAGTCTCAATGGTTGGCAGGCTCCGGTTACTTTTTTTGTCGAGGCATCCTCGCCAGATCAAATCGTTGAGGCGAGTATCATTGCCGCAGCAAGCTGGAGCGATGCTGTCGGATATACCATCATAAGCTTTGAAGGGGTCATTGAGGCTGAGCGTGGTCACGAGCTTTATTCCAGTCTTAACGACGATAAAACAATCATCTACTACGAGACAGACTGGCTGAATACAACCGGAAAACCGGCGACCACTCTGGCGACTACCGTTTGGGAAAATGATCGGCAAAGTGATCAGATCGTCCGCGGTGATGTGATTTTGAACGCGGAAGTATATTTGTTTCAAGATGCGCTCCAACCTGCAGAAGACGATTCAAGAAAAAATCAGATTGTCGATGGGGAAACTGTGATTTTGCATGAGTTTGGACACTTGCTCGGATTAGATCATGTTATGGAAAATGAAGATGAAGAATCAATCATGCATGCAAAGACATTTATTGGGCCTTACATGCATTCACGAGTTTTAAGCGACGGTGACCGCTTGAATATTCGTTCCATTTACGATTAAGCTAAAATGGTAACGCCCTGTTATACTCAATGAAATGGATAATCCTGCCGAAGCCGCTTATAGGTCTTTTTTTGCGAAAGGAATCATTATGGCAGGTAAAAAGGAACGTATTGGCGGTGGCGGACTTGAAGAGCTAGACGTCTTAAAAGAGATCATCAAAAGTAACCCCTCTCTTTATGACAAAGTTATTCAGCGGATGCGGCAGCTACGTATCCAGAATCGGCAGAGTATTGGTGACTACTTGAAAGAAAAAGAGATTAACGGTTCATCTGATCGTCTCGATGCCCGTAAACGGAACTACTCGAAATGAAAATAATATTCTCTCTTTTAATCCTTGTGCCGATGGTGACTTTGGTCCTGTCGTGCACGATGAATCGACAAACGCAGGTTGTCGAACGCTCAAAAAAGGATGCACCGAGCTGGATCGAGCAACCATCACTAGAACTGCGCGACAATGATGCTGCCCGGCAAATGCTTATGGTAAGAAAAGAGATGCGAGATTTGCCGCTTGCCATCAAACAAACGCAGTTTCAAGCACTGGCGAACATGAAGCGTCAATTGCTTGATTCGCTGGCTGATCCCGTTCGAGGTCGATTAGCTGAGGGCGGCGATAATATTGCAGCGAAAAAGGAGTTGGATGCTTTGCTGGAGGAGCTTGGGCGAAACGAGATTTGGCACCAAGTTCGCGTTGAAGATATTTACTACGAAACATTGGCAAGTCAGGGTCCGATAACGGGGGATGCAAAATCTACCCATAATGTCTATGTATTGGTACGAATGGCCAATGAGGACTATCAACGGCTTGTCAGTCTATTTCAAAGTCTCCTTGGTAGGGCAAAAACCGCTGAACTAAATCAAATTGACATATAAATATCAAAGTCCGAACTTTAAAAATGCGGATGCATGTATTAGAGTGTGCGATACCTCGAAAGCGGTGTCATGTCGTCGAGTGAGAGAATCACAGCTCACAGAGCCTTCAGTCGTCTTCAGACAGATTGGGGCAAGAGATCTCAATGAATTCTTCTGGATTAGAAACCAAATATATTATGCCATCATGGTGGGTGAAGGCGTTTGAGACTGTCGCCTCTCTTCCCCAACGGATTTCTGATCCTTTTGATTTATCCAGCCAAATGGGCTTGATACCTGCTTTAAATCGACCTGAATTAGATGCTTTAGGGTCATTAATTCATAAAATACAAAGCCAACTATTAGCTGGAGCGCAGAAGATATCCATCCGTGTATCGGATCATGTAAAAAGTTCGCCATACACTAGTTTACAGCAACGTTTTGCTTTTGATCGCATTCTGCAGCTGATCAGTGCATCTCACTTGGCAGCCTATGGCTCAGAAGGGGAAGCGACGACGCGACCGCTATTTCGAGGATTTCGGATTGACTCCCATCACCCCCGCCAAGAATGGAATATACAATTCGATGTTGATGCGGATAACCGAGAACTGGTGTTTGGCTTTGTCGATCCCTTTGCAGAGCTACAGCGTATCTGTGAAAAGAGAGAGCGCAATTTGCGTTATTGTTCGACGCAACCGCCGTTGAAGCTATGGAAACCTGTGTGGTTGGAGTTACAAGCTTACGACCAAACGATCTTTCTGCGACTGGAAAAGGCCATGCAGTGGGAACAGAAATTGCTGCGTCTAGACGGCGCTGTTGGTGAGCAGCTTGCTGATATATTCCGGGATATGAGCTTTAGCAAAAAAAAGTCTGCTATCGTCAATCCTTCCCGGTTTGCTCAATCCCTACGTATACTTCGCCGTCTCGGACGACGATTAGTTGATCATGGTATTTTGTTGGAATCAGGCGAGTTTGAATATTCGTCTTTGTCCGATTCGCAACAAGGTCCGATCTTAAGCTGGCTATTAGCCCCGCATTACTTAGCGGACCTAGCGGCAAATGACTACGAGATGAATGTTGTTGCGGATTTTGATCGACGTCGTGATTGGAAAAGCTTATTGGCCATCTTTGCTGGACCAAAAGAGATCGGCCGCTGGCAGGGTATTGAAAACTTGTGGCTGGAATGGCTGGCAATGCCAAGAGATGAATTCAACACCCAGTCAATGGACTGTGTTGTGGAATCATCCTTTCTTTATAGTTCTCGTCCCCTCTTTCTTGAGTTACTCATCCGCTATGCGAGTACTCATCCTTTGACGTTACATGACGAAATAAAAGATGGCCCTTATCACGCTATTTTTGAGTCAGGTGCTGCACCAGAAGAAAAATATCGCTCTTTCTGTGAGGAGCTGTTGCGTTCCGAAGATCAGCAGCGTGAATTGAAGCGTTTATTCTCTCTCAGTTTGGGCAATCAACGGAATCAAAATCAACCACAGGTTTTGGAGCATCTCGTAAGTTCTTCAAGTTTATTGCATAGTCGTGATCATTTTGGACACCAACTGCCAAAACCGAACTCTATCCGAAAAGAAGTGAGACAGCAGATTGTTGAAAAACCTCCTGAAACTTCGCCTCAGCAAGATGAAGCGCGCTCAATTCCCCGCTTAAAGCAGGAAGCAGCGGAAGAATTGGCTAAAATGCGCAAGTTCGATAGGAAAAAATATCAGAAGCTCAAGGAATCTTATCTAGAAACTCTGGACCCTGAAAAGAAAAAAATAATTTTTGAAGTCAAACAACGCTTACAGCCTGAAGTGTTTGATGATCATTTAAAGCAAAGTCTCGTCAAATTTATGCTTGAAAATCCTAGGCATTGGCGCCCATCGACATATGCTTGAATTTAGCGATGAGCCGGTGGCCTTATCGTCTTTGCCAGCACAAGATTTACAGGCCTGTTTAGAAAATTTTGAACCATCGTTTGAATTTGCTCTGCCTTGATCGGTTTGACAAGATAGGCGTTTACACCTAACTGCTTGGCAGCTTTTAATAGAGCTGGGCTGCTATCCGTACTCGTGATGCAAACAGGAATTTTCTGCCAGCTAGGATGGGCTTTTAATTCTTCGATTAATTCCAAGCCAGTCATCCACGGCATGTTCATGTCGGTAAAGATGAGACTCATATCGGGATGTTGTGCGAGAGTTTGCAAAGCTTCTTTACCGTTTCGGCCTTCAAAAAGCTGCACTTCAGGACTTGCTAAAAAGTTTTTTAAGACATGCCTGGCTGTCAACGAATCATCTACGATCAGAATCTTTGTCGCCATGATTTTGATCAGCTTTCTTGTTGTTTTGGGTCAAAGGTATCCCTAAGCGCGTCTCCCATAAAATTGAGAGCAATAACCAGCATAAAGATAGCGACTCCTGGTACGATGGTGATATGTGGAGCTCGATTTAATTGTATTTCACTGCCTTGGCCTAATAAGCCACCCCATGTTAATGCTCCGTCCTGAGCTCCTAGGCCCAGGTAACTCAGTCCCGCCTCAATGATGATGACTCCTGATAAGGAAAAGGTTGCATGCACAATGAGGGGGGAGAGGGTTTGTGGCAAAATATGGCGAAACATCAACGAGCGCTTGGAAGCACCGATGGCGCGGGCTGCAAGAACAAACTCCCGCTCGCGTAAGGTCAACACTTGCGCCCTGACGATCCTGGCAGCACTTGTCCAGCCAGTTGCAGCAATGGCAAATATGACTGTGGAAATACTTGGTCCCATTAGCGCCGTCAACGACATAGCTAGCAGTATGCCCGGAAAAGCCATGAAAATATCAACAATTCTCATGAGTAAAGTATCAACCCAGGAACCGAAAAAACCGCTGACCAGACCGATCGTGACACCAATGGTGAGGGATAGGAGTACGGTGAGAAATCCCACATAAAGCGAAGTTTGAGCACCGTAGAGCATCACAGTAAGAATATCGGCACCAAAGACATCACAACCAAGAGGGTGCAAATGGCTCGGTTGACAAAGTCGATCCATGAAGTCCGCTTCTTCGAGCTTGTGCGGACTGAGCCAGGGAGCAGCGATAGCGCAGAAAATAAAAAACGCGACGATCAGGCTACCGCTGATAAAGCGAGGATTTGTTAATAACTCACGCATGCTATTGCGTTCCGATATCATGACTATGATCCTTCTAAAGTTTAGCCTTCTAATTTAATTCGGGGATCGACAAAGGCATAAACCAAATCCGTGACTAGGTTGACGAGCAGATAGGAACTAGCAAAGAATAGGACACATCCTTGGATGATAGGGTAGTCACGCGCTTGAATTCCTTCGATTAACAAGCTGCCTAATCCCGGCCAATCAAATATTTTTTCAGTGATGACTGCGCCAGTGAGAAGAACGCCAAATTGCAAGCCGACGACCGTTACCAAAGGTAGGGAAGCGTTGCGAAACACATGGACAAACATGACCTTTAGTTCACTGCATCCTTTCGCCCTAGCAGTTCGAACGAAATCTTCTTGAACAGTATCCAATATAGAGTTGCGAGTCATGCGGCTTAAGGCTGCGGCTAAGGCTGTACCCATTGTGATAGAAGGCAGTATATATGAGAGAAAGCCTTCGCGCTCCGAAACTGGTAACCAGCCTAGTTCTAATGAGAACACTAAAACCAGCAGAGGTCCTAGCCAGAAGTTGGGGATTGCGACCCCAGAGACAGCAAAACCCATCGCGGTTAAATCAAGCCATGTTCCTTGTCGCCAGGCACTAATTAACCCCAAGGGGATAGCTATGAATAACGCGACAATTAAGGAGGTGATGGCAAGTTCAATGGTCGCCGGCAATCGCTCCAGGATCATTTCAAGAACGGGTCGGGAATAGACTAAGCTGGTGCCGAAATTGCCGGATATAACGTTCGCAAAGTAGGAAAAAACCTGCTGCCATGCAGGTTGATCAAGTCCCAAAGCTGTCCGCAATTGCTCTTTGTCTTCATTGCTTGCGTAGTCACCAAGGATGGTATCGACTGGGTCACCGGGCACCACATGAATCATCGTAGCAACAATGATCAAGACACCGATCGCCACAGGTATAAGACCAGAAAGTCTCTTGATGATATAAATTAGCATGCTTGGACTCCGCTATTATTTCTGCAAAGAAACTTCAGATAAAGACGATAGGCGGCCATCTGCATACAATTTAAATCCTTTGACTTTCTTGTTTATTACAGCAAAATTTTGTTCATGCCAGAGGAAGATGTAAGGTAATTCTTTAGACAGAATATTCTGAACTTCTTCGTAAATTTCTTTGCGCTTTTTCTGATCGACAGTGATTCGTCCCAAATTCAATAGTTTATCAATTTTTGGATTATTATAATGCCCTCGATTTCCGCCGTTTGGTGGGATGGTTTCACTTGAAAAAGCATAGCGAAAGATGTCAGGGTCCTTAAATCCAACCCAAGTTAATCCCCACATCTGGACACGACCAGCCTCAATATCCTGTTTAAATCGCCCCCATTCCATGGGCTCAACCAGAACTTCGATGCCAACTTTACGTAGCTGGCTGGCTATAGCTCGGGCAATGTTGATACGAGTGGCATCGACTGTCGTCTTATAACTAAGGCGAAAGCGGTATTTGCCATCACGTTTGAATCCGGCCTCGTCCAAAATCTTTTCAGCAAGATTGGGATTGTATTCAGGGTTTTCGACCTCATCGCTGTAGAAAAATGATTTTGGCGGCAGGAGTGAGTTCGCTGGTTCGGCAAGACCAGCCAGAAGGAGTTTGATAATACTTGGTCGATCGATAGCGTGCGCAATAGCGAGTCGAACTTTCTGCTTGCTGGTAAGAGGATCTTTCATATTAAATCCAACATATGTTGTCTTTAATGCTGATTGCGTCAGTACTTCGAGATTCGGATAGCGGCGAGTCACATCTTCAATCGTGTCACGATTGATATTATTCTGAGCGATATCTATTTCGCCGGCGCGCAGCTTAGCAAATCTGGTGTGTTCGCTACGTACGATTTTTATGCTGACCTTGGGAATCTTAGGTTTACTGCTAAGGCTGTAATGAGGATTAGGTACCAAGGTGAGTTCATTAACAGTTTGTTTTGCTATGACGAAGGGTCCACAACCGGGACTAGTACTGATATCAGCATCTGCTTTTTTGATGATTTTTTCCGGCAGTATGCCAACGACCAGGTTGCTGACAAATGTAGCATCAGGTTGCTTTAAGGTGAATTCTACTTGTAGATCTCCTTTTACCTTAACCTCTTCAATATCACGAAAAGCCATACTACGCGCAAAACTTTGATTCTTTAGTAGCGACTGATAAGTTGCGACGACATCTGCTGCGCGCACAATACTGCCATCACTAAAGCGCGCATCCTTCCGTATGGTAACAAGAAGTTTCGTGTCAGAGTCCCACTTAGGTGTTTCACTCGCCAAAATAGGGACAGACTCGCCCTTATGGTCGAAGCTGATGAGGCTGCAGTGGAGAAGGTCTTCGAGGTACTGGCTGTTTGCGTCGACGGCCATTCGTGGGTCGAAAGTGCGTACCTGAGATTCCCAGGCTATCGATAGTGTTCCTTCTTCTTCGCCGCCTTTTACGGGAAAGCATGCAAGCAGGAGAAATAACATGAAAAAGCTGATCACTTGAAAAGCATGAATCATACGAGAGTCCAATCATAACAGCTTTGAGAGTCGAGCAGGTCCAGGCCCTGGTGAAATCGCGATCGATCATTTATATTATGAGTGCTAAGAGCTTGTGATCCAACAGTTAATTGAAAATCCTTACGGCAAGATCTGAGATAAAAGCTGCGAAGACCTCGTGTGAAGCTTGCTGACGTATATTTTTGCTAGTCGAAAAAAAGCTCTAGCGCTAAAAACGATCTCTAGTCAAAAGGCGAACTTGCCTTCTGTCATTGGTTTCTTTAATATTTTAGTCTTGACTTGTGCTTACGTTCTAAGGCAAGTGATATTAGTACACGAGGCATTGTCTTTTCCTTAAGATTCGCATGGGTTTAGCTCCTCCTACGCTAGCCCGTCATACTAAGAACGAAAAGTACTTCGTCCCCTTTCTCAACGGTTTAATATCTGAATCCCTCGATTCAGGTTGCAAGTATTGAACTTTGCAGTGGAGATTTGTATGTCTGAGAAGGTCAAGGCCAAAAAGACTAGACCAATCGCAAAAAAAGCGCCCGGAAAGCGGACTAAAGAGGCCGTCGATCCTCCCGCTTCATCTCCGAAGCTATTAAAATCAAAGAAAAAAATTAGTAAAGCTAGTAGCACAAAAACGAGTACGAAGAAAAGGGCTACAAAAGCAACTGCAAAAGTTCCAGTCGTCGTACTTCATGAGCAAGACGATTTAATGCATAATGAAAATCCACCATTGGAAGAAATATTTGCCAAAGCTGATAAAAAGCCGGCGAAGGTTTTCAAAGAGTCCAATGCACAAGTGTCTGCAAATGCCAATCTCCCAGCGGAAACCCCAGGATCTCTAGTCGACGATGAGGTTAACTCCATGCAAAACCTTCCTAGTTTTGGTCAGGAACAAGAAGAAGATCTGAATTTAAAAGTGAAATTGTCCCGATCTTTGTTGAAGAAAATTCAGCAACAGGCGGAAGATGAAGGTCTTTCGATTGAAGACTTCGTCACTGAGTTACTAGCGGAAAGTGTTGTTCTCCGTGCTTGGGAAATCGTTGAGCGCAAAAATCAAATGCGTAATCCAGCGAGCGCTTCTCCCAATCATCGTTCAGGGCATTCCCAGAATAATAATAATAACAACCAAAACCGCGGCCCTAGAGGCAATAAGCATCGGGGTGGAATGAGCCACGGTCGTTATCAGTCTATCATGGACGATAAGGCAACATTTCTGGAGTACGTTCGCAATCAAGAGCGTTCACGCCGGTAACGGTAGGATTCAGATTAGAAATTATTTTACTTGTCCAAGGCAGCTTTTTGCTGATCCTTGGCATGTGTTATTTGTTAAATAGGGTGTTTATATGAAACTGTGGTTTCAAGAAGAAGATGATAGTGGCTTGCGTCTTGCTTATCAGGTCAAAGATGTGTTGTTCCGTGGCAAATCAGAATTTCAAACAGTCGATGTCATCGAAACAAAAACATATGGGCGGATGTTGCTGATTGATGGCCTAGTTATGATTACGGACAAGGATGAGTTTGTCTACCATGAATTGATCGCCCATGTTCCTGCGCTCCAGCATCCAGATCCTAAGCACGTCGTCGTTATCGGTGGTGGTGACGGAGGAACAGTTCGTGAGCTGTTGAAACATCCTGGTATTGAAAAAATCACTTTGTGTGAAATCGATTCACTGGTTGTCGAAGCTTCACGAAAGTATTTTCCTGCTGTTGCCTCGGGCTTGGATGACCCGCGGGTTGAGGTTATGATCGGTGATGGCGTTGATTATATGAAGAAGCATGCGCCGAAGGCTCTCGATTTGGTTATTGTGGATTCAACTGATCCGATCGGGCCGGGAGAAGGTTTGTTTAGTGGCGATTTCTATCGCTCCGTTGCGGCTTCGCTAAAAGATGGCGGCTTAATGGTCTGTCAGTCTGAATCTCCATGGTTTGATAAACCGCTACTTCATCGGATTCACCGCAATGTTTCTGCGGGATTTGCTCATCGCGCTGCATATATCGCAAGTGTTCCGACTTACCCACGCGGTTTCTGGTCCTGGACGATGGCGAGTCAAAAGCCAATCGACCCATCGCAATACGATCGAAATCGATTGGACCAATTGCTAAGTCAAGGCGAAGGTCTTCAATTCTTAAATCATGACTTGATGACAGGCGTATTTGCACTGCCGAATTTCTTTGTGAAAAAAATTCAACTAGACCAAGAATAAAAAACGGAAAGGCTGCTGATCGAAATCAGTGGCCTTTTTTCTCGCTGGATTCATTTGTTGCAGTGTCTTTGCTAACGATTGACTGGGAATCTGGTTGCGTATGTTGCTGGTGCAATTTGATTGCTGATGAAAACATGCGATGAATATAAGATTCGTAGGCTTCAAATGTATCAAATTTTTGTTCGGCTGAATGGCGGCTTACTGCTAGGCGTTGCGGATGGCTCATTTCTAAGCAAAAAGACATCGTTTGATTTCCCCAAAACGCCCAATCCTCAAACGATCCACCGTCGCCTAAAAGTCCCGCTTTTTTGACTCGATAGCCGGGTAATACTTTTAAATTATTTTTAATTTCCTCGATCCAGCCACGATATAGGCGATTCATGGGGTTATTGCTTTCCCGAAGAACCTGGGGAGGAGAAGGGGCAACGACCCAATTGATATAGCCATGAATATCGACAGCGGAAAGATAGCGGCGGGTTTGCATTAATTGTCGAATGGCTTGGGTTTCCGACTCACTAAAAGCTTGCTCACCATGGGGTTCGGTTGACATGCCCCACAATACCCCAAAGTTTCGGTTCAAATTGACTCGATTACTGTTGTAGCGACTAATACCAAAGGCATCAGGGTTTGCCTGAGGCAGAAAATCGATCGTTGATCCTGCTGGAAGTTGGTTCAGACTACTTTGTCCCTGCTGAACTTTGTGGGATAACCACTCGACAAATTCAGAGGTCAAAGTTTCGTTACCATGCAGCCCGCCTTGAATCAGAAAGCTGTGCCGTTCATTGCTTGTTGCATCAGGTTCGATGGCAATACTCGTCAAACGAATGGGCTGCATCTGGCTAGATACAAGCTGCTTTTGCTTGGTGATTTCGGCAATTGTACTATTTTGTGACGTGATTGGCCGAGCATGAGCTGCCGAGTATATAAAGAGTATTAACCCAATGAAATGATTCCACGAATGCTGTGGCATAGACCTCCCTCCAGCTTCAGCCGCCAAATAGACCGATTAAATGCAAGGAATGATCCAGGATAATACTATAAAATTAATGGAGAAAACTAGGGGAAGACTGTCAAAAGCTTGAACAGGTGCCACGAGAGAGGACCGGCCCCGAACATAAGAGGTGGAGCCGGTTGTAGGCGGAGGTAATAGTCTAAGCGACCATCACCTCCGTGCTACTAGTGCAATCGATACACACCAAGCACCACCTCCTTTCCTAGGCATTTAGCCTATCAGACCTTACACGTTGGTTTAATCCAAGGCGCGAGAGGGTCCTACCAAAAATTGTAACATTAATGCCCGTCTCTCCCAAAGTGGAAATACTACAGTGTCAGGTCGAACCGGAAGGTTTCGTCGGTAATTCATGGAAAAAATAGGTTTGGCGGTAGAATTTTAGCTCTTCGATGCTTTCACGAATATCATCCAGAGCTCGGTGGTTGTTTTGCTTGGCTGGAGCATTAGGACCGTCCGGATACCATCGTTTGACCAGTTCTTTAATTGAACTGACATCAATCATGCGATAGTGGAGGTGCTGATTGAGTTTTGGAAAGTAACGATTAATAAACATCCGGTCTTGAGCGATCGAATTTCCGCACAATGGATTCTGTCTCGCTAAAGTGTAGGAATTAAGAAATTCGATCGTTTGTTTCTCAGCTTCAGCTAAACTTACCACTGAGCGGACAACTTTCTCCCATAGTCCTGACTTCACATGGTGTTCCTGATTCCATTCGTCCATCCGATCAAATAAAGATGCTTCATGACCAATGACAAGTGATGGCCCTTCGGCGAGAATATTCAATTCTTTGTCGGTGACGATCGTGGCAATTTCAAGAACAACATCAGTTTCCGGAAACAAACCGGACATTTCCATGTCGATCCAGACTAGGTTGTCGGCGTTTTTTTCTGACATATTCATGGTCTTCCCATACTGGCGCGCTATCCGAAAAATGTCTTTCTAATATACAATGCCTACAAGTCTTTCGTGTATTACATGTAGACTTAAATGATATCTCTGATTATTTTTGACCTACTATGGATAGTGGGCAAAAGAGATTGTCAAAGGCTAATGGAATTATCATCATGCCACGATTATCAATATCGTGGTATGCCCATTTTTGGAAATTCCAACACGAGGAGTGGAATAAATCGTATGAGTTTCGGATCCAAATTGCGCCAGTCACTTGGGGGCCTGCTTGGTTTAGCAGGATTATTATCTTTTTGTTCTGCGCAGCTAGCAGCACAACCAGCGTTTCGTATCGATGGTCAAGTTGTCACTGTCGATCAATTGTATAAGGATCACCAAAGCAAATTTTATGAATTAGAGAAGCAGAAATACGAACTCATCGATAGCCTTGCTCGCCAGCAATTTCTGGATAAATATTGGGAAGATTTAGCAAAAAAAGAAAAAACCAGCCCAGAAGCAGCTCGTGACGCTTACCTAGCCAAGCAATCGACTGTCAAAGATGCGGAAATCACTGACGCTCTCGGTAAATTCAAAGACCATCCGCGGCTGAAAGAGATGAGCGACGCGGAAAAAAGATCCCAGGTTGTTGAGTATTTACAGTCGCTTAAAACTAGAGATGTGATCGAAGATATTTTACAAGAAGCAATCAATTCTAAAAAATTGCTCGTTATGTATGAAAAACCGCAAGAGCCGCGCTTTCCTTTGAAGCTGAGTAAGACCGACCCCGTAAAATACGGTCCCGAGCCGAAAGACACCAAACCGATGGGCTGCTCTGGAGAAGGCTGTCCGATCACAGTGGTGGAATATTCAGAATTCCAGTGCCCTTTTTGTGAGAGAGTCTTGCCGACCGTGCGACGTCTGATGGCGGAATACAAAGGTAAAGCTCAATGGGTGGTTCGCGACTTTCCCTTAGGTTTTCATAATCGCGCCAAGCCAGCAGCAGTTGCTGCACACTGTGCCAAGGACCAAGGAAAATACTGGGAAATGTACGAGGAATTGTTCCGCAACCAAAGAAACCTGAACGATGATGATCTGAAATCCTATGCAAAAAACATTGGACTTGATCTGAAAAAATTTAATAAGTGCTTTGATAATCCTGAAGCAAAACTTGCCCTCATTGAAGAGAACTATCGGTCCGGCGAAGAGTTCGGCGTCACCGGAACTCCAGCCTTCTTCATTAACGGTCGTCGGCTGTCAGGAGCCCTCCCATACGAAGAATTTAAAAGAATCTTTGATGAAGAGTTAGCTCAGTCTAAGCAGAAGAGTTAATTGACGTTTTTCGGGTAGCTAAATTTTTCCCCCCAACTGACCGATGATGCCTCTCATGAATGATGATGGGGAAAAGGTCAGTGCAGGGGGGTTGATTGTGAAGCACTTGAGGGAGAATCGGAAAGTTCGTAGGCTTATTCTGGAAAAGCCCCTGAAGGTTGTGATTTGCTCAATTGGTGCCCAAGTAAAATATGAGCTTACGACCAGGAATATTTCCAATACAGGATTTTTCTTAGAGTTTGAAAGCCCGGGCCGGTTTCCTTTCAATCGCTCCAGCATCATGGAAGTTTGGCTCGAGCTGGAAGAGTCGCAGACGATATTTTTTAATGGCAAGATGGCGCGAGTTGTTCGGCCGGGAGATGCGGCTGAAAAAGAAACGGGTAGTGGCATAGCAGTGCGAATTGTGCAGATTGACCGAGAAAATGAAAAAGCACTTCGTGACTTTATACGTAATCGCGGTGGTGAAACTTACGAGAATCGCGACACGATCGCATCTTGACCTGGAACAAGCTTAGGATCAGCCTTCGCCAAAACTGAATATTTATCCCGCATAGAGGTATCTGGGGAATGAACACAGGAGACCTCTATGCGATTATTTTTTATCCTAGCTATTTTCGGTATGAGTATGAGTATCAGTTCACAGGCCATGGCCGTGACCGCCAAGCTCGAGGCAGGAAAAAAAGAAGCCACACACTGGGCCTATGATAGTGTGCGGGAAAGAGCCGAAAGTCAGATTAGGATTCGTCGCCTTCAGCATATGCTGGATCAAAATGGCTCATTTGAGGCCGAAAGGCAGCTCATGGAGTCGATCAAACGCGACAATGCGAAACGATAAAACCGGCTCATGCTGGACTCGGGCCTTAAATTCGATTAAAGTTTTCTTATGCTTAACGAAACTGTGACCAGCTAATTCCATGAGGTTCAAGGATGAACTGGAAGACGATCAAGATTCCAGAGGGTAGCAAACTCTTTCGTATCCATAAATTTACCTACATGCATCAAGGAGTGAATTATCTCCTTGAAATTAATGAGATGGGTGAGGGTAAGTGGATCGGACACGGTGAGCACTCGACAGATCAAAATAGTGTTATTCCCTCCGTCAATGGATCGTCTCTTGAAGACTGTGTCAATCAATTGATTCAAAAGATAGATAGTCGGGGTTAGAGCGTGGAACTTGGAATTGAGCGTCTGGCTGCTAATCCACAATGGAGTCAGTCATGGGGGCGCTGTGCCTTGGTTTGTAATCAAGCCTCCTTGAACCATGACTTCTATCCTTCGTGGCAACTCTGTCGAGACATACTCGGCGAGCGACTGCTTGCTTTTTTTGGTCCACAGCATGGCTTTCATGCCACGCTGCAGGATAATATGATTGAGTCGGAGCACGCGAAAGGTCCCTTCAATTTACCAGTCTATAGTCTATACTCGGAAACCAGAGAACCGACGGAAGAGATGATGTCTGGAATCGATACGATTCTGGTCGATCTGCAAATTGTCGGCTGTCGCGTTTATACTTTTAAGTACACCGTGGCTGCCTGCCTGCGCGCCGCAAAGAAGTTTGGTAAAAAGCTGGTGGTTCTGGACCGACCAAATCCTTTGGGCGGTCAGGTTGCTGAAGGGCGAGTACTGGACTTAGAGGTCCGCTCTTTTGTGGGAGAGTTTTCCATTCCCTTGCGTCATGGTTTGACAATTGGCGAAGCAGCCCAGCTTTTTAATAAAAACATTGGTGCTGAACTTGAAGTTATACCAATGAAAGACTGGTCAGCAGATATGTACTGGCCGGATACTGGTTTGCCCTGGACATTGACCTCGCCTAATTTACCCACATTTGATTCAGTTGCCATTTATCCTGCAACCGTGTTGTTTGAAGGTATGAATGCTTCTGAAGGTCGCGGTACGACTTTACCTTTCCAATTTATTGGCGCTCCGTATTTGGGCGATGGTGAAAAATTTGTGAAGCGAGTGCGTGAGATCTTTGATCCTAAAGGTGTTTATCTTCGTCCGGCTGCATTCCAACCCACTTCAGGAAAGTGGGCAGGTGTAACTTGTGCTGGCTTGCAGATTCATATCACAGACGCTTCTGCGATTGAAACTTTTAAGCTAGGCCTAGCTTTGGCGAGAGCTACGATTGATTTAGGCGCAGATCATTTTCAATGGAAACAGCCACCATATGAGTATGAGTTTCATAAGTTGCCTATCAATTTAATTTTAGGTATGCCTGACGCGGACCAGCTTTTATTGGCTGATCAGTTCTCTGTGAATGACTCTTATTGGTATCAAGGTTTGGATGGCTACTGTGAGAGGGTTCGCGAATTTCTTATCTATAAACGTGATCTTAAGCCGCTGGGTATCTAGACGGCTTAGCTTCCGGTTTCATGGAAGCTGAGTCAGTTGTGATGGTAGGGGTTCCACCAAATCTTCGAATTGCTTTAACGAGCGAATATTTTCAAAATCATCATCGTTTTTTGCTGTCTGAATGAGCCTCGGGTCCAAGCTTAAAGCTTCTCGTAGCGAACCCAAAGCTTCATGGGTACGACCTAGTAGCGAGAGGATGCAGGCTTCGTTATAGCGGATTGTGGCGTCTCGAGGGTCAAGCTTGATGGCGCGACTGAAAGTAGCCAAAGCCCGTGACATATCTCTCTGGCGATAATAGGCCAGGCCCAAGCCATTGTGATATTCTATTTTCTCAGGCTCTAGTAATATCGCATTATGGTAGGCGTTGACCGCTTGCTCATGTTGGTCTAGGTATTCTGACATGACTTCGCCATGTAAGGCATAAAGTAAACCAGATCCAGGAATATCGTCTTTCAATTCATTTAGCAGAGTGGCGAATTCAGTAAACTGCTGTTCTTGTTTATATGATTGCTGACTGAAGCTTAACCACTCAAATGAGTCAGAACTTTGGCTTATCGCTTTTCGAAAAAGTCCTCGTGCTTGATCGACTAAGCCTTGCTTCAAGTAGATCCGGCCAAGGTGCGACTCAACCAGACTCCTTTTTTCAACATCTGTTAATAATGCTTGGTGCTCGAGGCTTTTCTCCAAAAGCCGACGGCCTTTCTGGTATTCGTTCAGATGAAAATAGGCGAGAATGCCTTGATTGATCTGAGCGTCCAAGTTATTGGGATAGATCTTGGTCATATCTTTATAGACTTTGACAGCATCTTTGTACGATCCTTCATCGACATATGCGACGGCTAAGCCTTGCATGAAAATTTCATCTGGAAAGTCATGATTCCAAGATTTTAGCTTTTTAATGATCTCGGAGCCTTCGTACTCAGAGCGAATTAAGGCAACGACATAAGGAGCTATCAGCTGGCGCGCAGAGGGTTCACGCTCAATGGCTGTTGCGACTGTTTCCAGGACAAGGTCTACACTGTCTCGCCCAGCCATCAATTGCGCGCGGACAAACAGAGTTCGCCAAGACTCTTTAATTTTGGTATTGATGGCTGGATCAATCATTTTCGCAGCATTATCGGAATATCCCATCATATCCAGAATTGCTGCAGAAACAAGATAGCCGTACTCAGAGTCTTCATTGAGATCGATTGCTTGCTGGGCTAATTCCGAAGATTTGCGTAACTTAGCCATATCAGCAGGATCACTTTTAAATTGCCGCAAATATAGATGCCCAAGCAGATAGTGGGCGAAAGGACTGAAAGGTTCTTCTTGGATCAGCCTTGTCACATTTTTTTCCAGGTTTGAAAGCTCAGCGGGATCAACCATCCAAATTTTATTTTCCAGCTGCCGCATGGATTCCTGTAGCTTCTCTTGATCAGAGCCCATAAGTTGTTGAGAATAAAAGACAATACCCAAAAGTGTGAGGAAGATAAAGAGGTGAGCTATTGAAATTTTGATATTGTCATGATCGGCTTGGGGCTTAGCTATGGCCTTGGATTTTTGGGCTTTGTTTCTTGTGAGCTGCATAGCTTACCCCTTAAAACGTCTACTCTTCTATCCATCCATTGTTTTTTCGGAATGCTTTAAAAAATACTTAATAAATTTTGAAAGTTTTGCGTAAATTTAATTAAATCTAACAATTATAGGATGATAAAGTAGTTGGCGGGCGGGAAAATGCTTTTGTGACAACGATTTCGCCCATATTTTTATAAGGTCTAGCTGACAATTTTAAGCCGTTTGCAAATGAACTGATGACCAGCTTGAATGGAAGCTGCTGAAATAATAGGCCGCCTAAAATTCTGCCTTTAAGTGGATTTTTCAACTAATAAAAGTCCTAAAAAAATCTACTGAATGGTCGATAGTTGCTTTAGGAGCGGCTATGAATCAAAGGTTTTGGCAGAAAATATATCGTTGGTTATTTTTACTTGCTGTTGGCTATGGAATTTCTGTAGTCACAGGAAAACTTGTTAAACAGCGATACGAACATACAAGTCTTAAGCTATCGGCCCTGGACGGTGAGCCTTTTCCAGGTCTCAGGGAAAGCGAAGATTCAACTGGCGATTTTCAAGATATTTCCCAGACCATCTTGATCGATTCAATTATCACGATCGTTCAGAATTACTATGTCGATGCATTTCGTCTTACCAGCCGTGACTTACTTGATCGTGCACTTTACGTTTTGACAGATAATCGTGATGTTCGTTTGATAAATATCAGTGAGGAACGCATCATTGTTTCATCTGAAGGGGGGCGTGTCGAGTTAGTCTTGCCTGAAAATTATACCTTCGATCATCTGGCAATTCACGCAGCACAAATTGCAAAAATCCTTGATACCTCATCCACAGAAGTCTCAGAGTCAGATGAAACAAATGATACTCAGACTTATCCGCAGACAAGTTACGGTGCCGCTAGATTTTTAAATGCCATGCTACAATCACTTGATCCTCATAGCACTTTGTTAAATCGAGAAGAATATCGAGATTTGCGGCAAGGAACGGAAGGTAGTTTTGGTGGGCTTGGAGTTGTCGTTGGTATTAAAGATGACTTGCTTACCGTTATAAAGCCACTACCGGAAAGTCCGGCTTTTCGTGCAGGAATCGTCGAAGACGACAAAATTATGACGATTAACGACATCATGACCTTTGGTAGCTCTTTAGATCATTTGGTTCAACATATGCGCGGTGCGCCAGGTACGACGGTCAGGCTATCATTGTTGAGAGATGGGGAAGAAGCGCCTGTCGAAGTTTCGTTAAAACGCGAAGTCATTCAAGTTTCATCTGTTGAAGGCAAAATATTAGAAAATGATGGTGTCAGAACTTTACAATTGTTTGTTGAATCATTTTCCAGTCGAACGACACAAGAAATATCGCAATTGATCTTTCGCCATAATAAGCAGAAGCCGTTAGACGCCTTAATTTTAGATCTGCGTTCGAATCCAGGTGGGCTTCTAGATCAAGCAGTGCAAGTTGCCGACTTGTTTCTATCCAATGGTGATATCGTTTCAACTGTGGGTAAAAGGCGAGAATTGGAAAAAGCATATTATGACATGAAGGATGTCGACCTTCCACTTCTGGTATTGATAAACCCGGAAACTGCTTCGGCAAGCGAGATTGTGGCTGGAGCCCTTCAGGATAACAATAGAGCTGTCATCATTGGACAGCCGAGTTTTGGTAAGGGTACTGTGCAAACTGTTTTTGAGTTGCCAGGGGAAAAAGCCTTAAAATTGACAATCGCAAGATATTATACACCGAGTGGCAGAACGATTCAAAGTATCGGGATTATGCCAGATATATGGTTGCAGCCAGTTTGGGCAAAAACGGAAAATGTTAATATGTTAGGATTGGATCGATATCGCAACGAACAATTTATCGCTAAAAAGTTTCTCCATCTTGATCAAAATAAGAGCAGAAAAAACTACACGAGGCAGCCGGAAAAATATAAGGGTTATTATTTAATTCCAGAGCAAGATGCTGAGAAAGAGGACTACATACTTTCTTTTGCGCAGGAACTCATAAGAGACTTGATAACGAAAAATGATCGCCCTGTTCCAATTGAAAGACTGCGTTCCTCATACTGGCTTGCAAATAGTCATCCCATGATCAAGAAACAAATATCGCAGAAGAGTCAACAAACAGAATCTTGGCTAGCAGGAAAAGTAAAAATAGATTGGCGCAAACCAGTAGTGCCTTTTATAGCTTTCGGTGAAAGTGATATTCTATTCAAAATACATGATGAACAAAAAATTGAAGTTGTTGAAGGTGAAAAGTTAATCATCCCATGGTCAATAACAAACAAAAGCGATAATCTTCTGAGTCGCTTGTCGGTTTTTATGATACCGGATAGTCATTATCTCGATACTCATGAAGTTTTAGTGGGCTCTTTGCGAGCGAACGAAACGAAGAAGGGTAAAATTGAAGTTCCAATTAATATATCAAGTTCTCATCAATCTTTCTCTGTTACGCTCGGTCTAGCTGTCGATGCTTGGTCACAAGCTCATACAGTTCAAAAGAGGGAGATCATCATTAAACCTAAAAATCATCCATCCATTCAATATGAAGTGCAGTTGACTGGTGAAGAGGGAGGAAGAATTTTAGGTGTCCTTGAGCCAGGAGAACAGGCATTTATTGAGGTAAATATCACAAACTACTCGCAATATAGTGCGAAATCCATTGTGCCTCAAATAGCCAATTTGACTGGAAAGCAAGTAACGTTGATGCATCATTCAGATCTTAGCAAGCCGTTTAAGTTAGAGCCAAAACAAAGTCGCATCGTCCGATTCCCTGTAAAAGTTGGTGAGCAGATCTACCATAATAAACTTCACTTCGGTGTTACGATAGAAAGCGAAGACTTGCTGCGTCCAATTAAGGGTAGCTTTGTGCTGGATAGTGATGCCAGTTTTAAGACGGCTAAGAAGGAATAACAAGACAACGAGGTCTTGTTTGGAAAAAAATTTTTGATGGGTGGTAGTGCTATGGATGGTCTCCACAAACTGATCGTAATCTATAATGGGTCACAACCTATCCGCATATTGGACTTTTTGGTTTCTCTTCAATCATCATTTTCCATTGAAATTTTGACTTTGGCTTCAGAGCAGGCATTTTCATCATATCGATTAGGTATTCCTGTCAAGATATTTGAAAATGTACAGCACATGCCGGGTTATTTACGAGGTCTGGAACCTTACATAAAAAATGCGGATGCGGTCTTGGCTTTCGGCTCTTATGAGATGACAAGCTACCAAGCAGCGAAAACTTGTGAAAAATATGCAGTACCTCTGTTTTTGGTAACAAATCCCGATGAGCCTTATTGCAGTCGAATCAGTCAGGAAAAATTGGTAATACATAATCAGTTGATGGGAATGGTGAAACACCTTTTTGTCTTTTCACAGCGTGCTATTGAAGTTCTCAATATAGAAGGGTTAGATCATGAAAAAGCAACTAGACTGTGCCCTTTTTCTTCATTAAATCACTCTGGTTTTGAACCGACTCGACGATTGAAGTTTAGAGAGTATATCGGGGTAAAGCAGGAGCAAGTTTTATTTTTGCTGCAAAAACTAAACGATTATGAGCAATTGAAAAATATTCTGTTTGCGGCTCGGCTATTGGTAGATAGTGATAAAGTTTTGGCAGAAAAATTTCGCCTCCTTCTGGTTAATTGTATTGTAGAGTCGGACTATCGATATCTAATCTGTGAATTAGGGCTATCAAAGAATATACTTATTTTAAATCAGGATGTTTCAGTATTTGAATTTGATCTCTATTCGGCGAGTGATGTTGCAATTGAATGTGCATTGCGGGGAACAGATGACACTTGTGATTTTTGGATACTCGAAGCAATGAAATCTGGTATGACAACAATGAGTATTGGCTCTTCTGCAGTATCTGAGTATCGTGATGAATTAGATGTGATTTTTGTCGAACAAGCAGCTAACTTCCAAGCTCTATCTTATGAGTTCAGTAAGCTTCTTAGCAAGGTAGAAGGACCTCGATCGAGGGAGGAAAAAAAAATTCACGTAAGCAACAATTTTAAAGCTACAAGTGTTGGCGAAAAGATGGCTTTTGTGATGACGCAAATGCTGTGTGAATCCAAAGGTCATACTTATATTGAGAAATCCAATTTTGCGAATTTGAGTTCAAATGTGAAAACGTTGATTGAACGAGCGGAGTGGGGGCCTGCAGAAAAACTTTTGGAGGAGTGGAAGGAGGTGGATGATTTATCGGCTGATCAAAAAGCTACTTTTCAGTGTTTAAAAGCTGACCTACTCTTCAGCCAGTCAAAGTTTGATGATGCGATGCGTCTGTATGAAAAAGCTTTGAAATATGACACCAATCATTGGCAAGCCCTTTTGGGTCTTGCAAAAGTTTCAGTGGTAAGTCACATGGATGAAGATGCGCTTATCTTTTTTAAGCGCGCCATGGCATTCAAACCTAATCTTGCAGAAGCTTATGAGGGCATCGGCTTTATCCATAGGCGAAATTCTATGCATGAGGAAGCGATATACTGGTTAAGTCAGGCGGTACTTTTACAACCGGAAAACTCCAAATCCCTGTTGCAGTTGACTCAGGCTTGCTTAGAAGTGGAAGAAGACCTGGAGCCAGCTATCGTGGCTTTGGAGAAAGTAATGACGATGGTAGGGGAACACACAGGTCTAATTATGGCACTTGGCCAGCTATATATGAAAACGGGTAAGTTGGAGCAAGGCAGGGAAATGGTAGACCGAGCTCTTGAGCTTTCGGCTGCTTTGAGTGAATCGGCCTAGAGATTCCAAAAGGTCTCAAACTTTAGTTGAGCCAAAGCCACCTGTTCGTTCACCACCGACGGGGATATCATCAATACGCATTACCAGAGATTGTAGCAATTGAGCCGTACGCATCCCTTTTTCTACAGTAAAGTCCTGTCGACTGGTATTGAGAAGCAAAACAGCGATTTCATCTGGGTAGTCAGCATCAATTGTTCCAACCCCATTTGCTAGGGTTAGACCATGTTTAAATGCAAGGCCGGAACGTGCCCGAACTTGTAATTCAGGAATATGATTGGCTGGAACCTTCTCCCATTCAACATGACTAATCCACACTCCTGTCGGGATCTTTGCGACTTCCCCAGCTTTAACGACAACGGTTTCCCGGGCAATGAGATCACAAGCAGCGCTTGCTGCTGTCATGTAACGAGGCGTACAGTCTTCAAGGAACTTTAGGCGAATCACGAGTTTTACTCCAGGATATGCTGCAAGCTGAGAGGGTGGCTGCTGAGCAGGGGGGGCTCCCCCTCTGCCCACGAAATAATTATTGAGTTGGTGATTGGCCAAGGGCATCTTTGCGGCTTAGTTTCACCCGACCTTGACGGTCGACTTCAATAATCTTGACCATAACTTGCTCACTCTCTTTCACGACGTCTTCCACTTTGTTGACGCGCTTATTGTCAAGCTGAGAAATATGTAGCAAGCCTTCCAGGCCAGGTCGAATTTCTACAAAGGCACCGAAATCAACCACCCGCTTGACTGTTCCTAAGTAGATAGCACCTACTTCAGGATCAGCAGTTACAGAGCGGATGACGCGTTTGGCATTTTCCGCCATTTCTCCATCAGGAGCAATGATGTTGACCATGCCGTCGTCACCAATGTCGATTTTTACGCCTGTTTCAGCAACGATGCGCTTGATGGTTTTGCCACCAGGACCAATAAGATCTCTGATCTTATCTTCTTTGATTTTGACTTGGAAAATCCGAGGAGCGTGTGAGCTAATCTCTTTTGGTTCTTCAATCGTACCAACTAATTTTTTCAGAATATGGCGGCGGCCTTCTTGTGCTTGGCGTAATGCTTGCTCCATAATCTCTTTGGATAGACCGCTAATTTTAATATCCATCTGCAGGGCAGTAATACCTTCTTCGCCACCAGTGACTTTAAAGTCCATATCACCGATATGATCTTCGTCACCTAAGATGTCTGAAAGAACAGCATATTTATCACCTTCTTTGATCAAACCCATGGCGATTCCAGCAACGGGCTGGGCAATGGGTACACCGGCGTCCAAAAGAGCCATGGTTCCGGCGCAAACAGTCGCCATTGAAGATGAGCCATTTGATTCCAAAACCTCACCAACCAGACGAATCGTATAGTTGAATCGATCCGTGTCTGGAATCACTCGTACCAAAGCTTTTTCAGCGAGGGCGCCATGACCAATTTCCCGTCTGCCAGGCGGCTTCATGAATCTTGCTTCACCGACAGAATAAGGGGGGAAATTGTAATGTAAGAGAAAACTTTTAAAAATATTCTTTTGTAGGATGGAGTCCATCCGTTGCTCGTCTTCACCAGAACCTAAAGTAACTGTCGCCAGTACTTGGGTTTCACCTCTCGTGAAAACCGCTGAACCGTGAGTCCTTTTTAAAACACCGACTTCACAAGTGATTGGTCTGATATCCGTTAGACCGCGGCCATCAATTCTCTTACCCTGCTCAAGAATCATTGATCGCATGGTGTCTTCGTGAAGTTTGTCAAATGCAGCCTTGATTTGTCCTGTCAAGCTTGCTTCATCACCGGGGTTTAATGCGCTGACGGTTTCTTTTTTTACTTGCTTGATGGCTTGGCCGCGCGCTTTCTTTTCTTTGACAGTCATGGCGTCTATTAAAGCTTGGAGACATTGGCTTTTAACCTGTTCGTACACAGCTTCATGTCCAGCCTCGGTGAGCAACTCCCGTTTTGGTTTGCCAATTTCTTTTTGCACTTCAATTTGCACCTCAAACAACGGCTTCATCATTTCATGAGCGTGCTGGATCGCGTCGATCATTTCATCTTCACTTAGGAAGTTCGCATTAGCCTCGACCATCAAAATTGCATCTGGATTGGCAGCAATATTGAGATCCAAATCGCCGATTTCACCAAGTTCCGGGTCTAATATAAATTTACCGTCTTTTCGGCCGACTCGTAGGGCGGCAACAGGTCCGTTAAAAGGAATATCGCTGACCATGAGACAGGCGCTGGCGCCAATGAGGCTTAGAGGTGCGGGGTGATGATCTGGGTCGAGGGAGAGCACGGTGCAAGTGATATAAGTGTCGCACATGTAGCCTTCAGGAAAGCTGGGGCGTAGGGGACGGTCAATAACCCTGGCGGTAAGCGCTTCCTGATCGCTCGGCTTAGTTTCCCTCTTAAAAAAGCCACCGGGAATACGGCCAGCTGCATAAAATTTTTCAAGATAGTCGACGCTCAATGGAAAAAAATCCTGTCCCTCGCGTACTTCATCGGAAGCACAGACGGTCACAAGTACCTGGGTGTCTCCGCAAGATATCATGACAGACGCATTCGTTTGCTTTGCATATTTGTCAAATTCGAGACGGATGGTTTTGTCACCAACCACAACTTCTTTAACTAGGGACATAAGTCGCACTCTCCGTGACTGCTGGCATTTGCCAAATTAAAAAAACGCCTTTATTCTACCCAACACTATCAAGTTACGGGCTCGAGATAAAGACGCTTTCGAATAGAGACTTTCTTTCTTTATTTATTACTTGCGGAGCCCAAGTTCGCCGATCAGGTTCTTGTAGGCTTCGGCATCTTTATTTCGTAGGTATTTGATCAAACGACGACGTTGACCGACCAATTTTAACAAGCCATATCGGGAGTGATGATCTTTCTTATGGCCTTTAAAATGCTCGTTCAATTGCTTCAGACGATGAGTCAATAGAGCAATTTGGACCTGGGGAGACGCAGTATCTCCTGGCTTGGTTGCGAATTTTTCTATGAGTTGCGCTTTTTCAGCCTTACCAAGAGCCATTGGGAACCTTTCTTACTATGAGTCAGACGTTCTAATTATTTCAATTTGTTAAGGAAAAATGGCATTTTTCCAAGATCCACTCAGGGCAGGCGAGCAACTTATCGAAAATCGAAGCCAATTGCAAGGTATCAATTGTATATGTGCAGGGGGCTAGGCGCGTTTTCAACCGGATAAGTTGGGATATATTTTGGTTATCTTTAATATTTTTTTAAAAAAATTGACAAATAGGGTGAAATCAGTAAGATGAGGCCATGATTGCGCACTAATTTCTCGACATACCCCACTCCGTTCCTGCTTGTTGATCCCAGTTCTGTCGGTTCCCGTTTGCGCAAGTAAACGAAATGTCCAGTAAGGGGTTAAGCTTATGAACTTCACATCAGGCCACAAAGTTGTTCACAAAACTCATGGCGTCGGTGTCATCCAGGGTACAGAAATTCTCAGCCTGGGTGGTAAAAATCAAGATTATTATATACTTAAAATTCTATCCAGCGGTTTGAAGGTCCGTTTTCCCAAAGACTCCCATCAAATGATCGTCCGTAGTCTGGTCACAGACGGAGAAATCGAGCGAATATTTGAAACCCTAAAAAGTCCGGCTCGCTCTTATTCCATGGTATGGAATCGCCGTAAAAAAGAGTTCATGGAAAAGATTAAGTCGGGTTCGATTTTCGAGATCGCCGAGGTCTATCGTGATCTGCATAATCGCGATGATGGGAAAGAGCTGTCGTTCGGCGAAAAAGAAATGCTCGACAAGGCGCGAAATCGGCTTATCAGTGAAATAGCTGCTGCAAAGTCACAAAGTGGCGATGAAGTCGGCCGCTATATCGACGAACTTTTTGCTGCCAATACTGTCGTGCACTAAAAGACTTTACGTGAAAAATCAGAGCGGTCATGTAAAAAGGAAAGTTCCATAACTTTCCTTTTTTTGCGGGGTTTTGCATGGAATTGATCAACGTCATGGCGGCTAGTTTGGATGGTAGAATTGGCGGTCAGTCATTAGAGGGAGATTCAGTCAGGCAGGCAAGTGGTCTGTCTTCGGCGTCTGATCAACGTCATCTCCGAGATCTCATTGAGTCGGCAGAAGCTGTCGTCGTTGGTGCGAGCTCCATTCGTGCGAATCAGGAATGCTTGGATCATCCTGGAAAATCAGGTCAGGCACCGAGCTGGTTTGTTATGTGTCAAAAAGGCATTCCAGAAGATTATGCTTTCTGGCAGCAAAAACATATCCCTCGCTATTTGATCAGCGCCAAAGGGCTGCGCATACCAACTGGGCATGAAGATGTTGAGTCATTGGCCTATGGCTCGCAAGATCCTGCTAACTTTGTCTACAATGAATTGCAAAACCGCGGTTTTCAGCGAGTTTTGTTGTTCGGTGGTGGTATTATTAACCGCATGTTTTATCAAAAAGGCTTAGTTGATCGCCTGAGTCTTACATTATCGCCTATTTTTATCGCCCGACATGATGCTCCTTATTTGATCCAACCAGACTTAGACCTGTCTGTTCGCTTTAAGTTAGAAAGTTTGGGGCATGAGGGCGACTATATCTTTGCTGATTATAGTGTATTGCGTGCCTCCGGTAGGACTCAACAAACATGACGAACTCTCAAGTTTTTATTACTGGTCGATCACTGATTTCATGTCTTGGACCCAATGAGTTCCAAAGTATCGAGGCTATGGCTGCGGCACGAGCCAATTTTCAAAGTCTCGAAAATCTGCCGGTTGGCTTGCTGACGGAAGAAACTAGGGAAGCGATCCATAATTTAGACCAGGACCCTTTAACTAGAGGGCATGATCGCGTCACGAAATTGGCTGTTTTGGCAGCAAGGCAGTTGGCGGAAAGCGCAGGGCCTGTCCCAAGTGAATATGGATGTATCGTGGGTTCATCGAGAGGGGCGACCCACTCTCTGGAAAAGGCGATCGAAGGATTTTCACGGCATGAGAGTGTAGATGCGAAAACAAGCCCGATCACAACGGCTAATAGCTTGCCATCGACTGTTAGCAAGGCATTAAACTTAACCGGACTTCATGTGGCGCTATCCGCAGCTTGTTCAACAGGTTTACATGCGGTTGGTATGGGCTTTGCCATGATGAAAGCTGGCATATTGGATGGCGCGATTGTTGGAGGGGCGGAGTGTGCGGTGACTCCTTTCACGCTGGCTATTCTTAATCGGGCCCGTGTTTACTCGCGATTTACGGCGCAAGATCCATGGCCTCATCGTCCCTTGCATCCTGATCGTAATGGAATGGTCTTGGCAGATGGAGCTTGTCTTTTGCGTTTGGAGCGTCAAGCTCATGGACCTTGTGTTGAAGTCTTGGCGTTTTCGGGATGTAGCGAGTCCAAAGGATTGACAGGAGTAAGCTCCGATGGGGAAGCCTTGCAGGGTGCGATTCGGCAAGTTTTAAACTTGGCAGATTTAAAATCTGAAAATATTGATCTCATTGTCGGCCATGGAGCTTCTACCAAAAAAGGTGATGAAGCTGAGTTTGCTTGCTACCAGGCAATCTTTGGTGAGCATAGGCCACCAATTGTTTTTCACAAACACCTGACAGGGCATACGCTCGGCGCTGCCGGTAGTATCAGTGTTTCGCTTGGTACTTTTCACCTTTTAAGTAACTCTCTTTTCGAGCATCCCTACTTATCTGAGTTGGATCAGGAAAATGCACAGCGAAGAAGGGAAAAGCTACAAACTGTTCTGATCGTGTCATTAGGGTTTGGTGGCAATGCTGCAGCCATGATTTTAAGACGAGTAAGATAGTCAAACACCTGACACATATCTTTGTGGCACTATCATGACGCCAAGAAAAATTTACCTCTTTCTTTTTCAGTCAAATCTTTGACGAATTCCCTTTCGATCTAGAGAACATAAGCGATTTTCGCAACTTGACCTACAGGTCTGGCAAGTGAGAATTTTGGCTTGCTTATTGCTGTTATGGCAGGGACACGGTTCATTGGAGGCCATATGCTCAAAAATATATATACACCTGTAGCAGGTGCCTTATCTCATGAAAGAGCGATGGAAGCCCTTGCTAACAACTTGGCAAATATCAACACAGTTGGCTTCAAAGGTGATAATGTTACCTTTACGCTTTTAGAGCCTGAACCTTACAAAAACTATCCAACCCCGATTCCTCCAGCAAATTTTAAAGTCGATCTAAACAAAATTGGCCCGTTAAAAGGTAATGAAATGTCATATGTGGGCATTGCTGGTATGGAGCGAGACTTTACCCAAGGGCCGGCTGTGATCACTCACAATAAACTCGATTTCATGATTGAAGGACAAGGATTTTTCCAGGTTCAAACCAATGAAGGTCCACGCTTTACCAGAGCAGGTGATTTAACTTTATCGAGGGATGGAGCTCTAATCACAAAATCTGGTGATCCAGTTCTAGGTGAAAAAGGCGTGATCTATCTGCGTTCAAGCCAATTTGAAGTGAACGAAAAAGGGGAAATTTTGCAGGACGGTCAGCTCCTTGATCGCTTGAAGCTTTTCGAATTTGAAGAGCCTAAGAGTTTAGAGAGAGTTGGGCAAAATTATTATCTATATAGTGGGCCTGAGGAAGACATTCAACTTAGTCAGACTGCTAGAGTGAGACAAGGATTTTTGGAAGGCTCGAATGTAAATTCGATAAAGAACCTGACTTCATTGATCATGGCACATCGTTCTTATGAAGCCTATCAGAAAGCGGTCTCGAACTTTGATCAAATGATGGAAAAATCTTCAAATTCAATTGGCGACGTTCGCGCATAAATAAGGGGTAAATGGTATGATGCGATCTCTTTACACGGCAGCAACGGGAATGGAAGCTCAGCAAATCACCATTGACACCATTTCCAACAACTTGGCGAATGTGAATACAACGGCTTTCAAGCGTTCTCGAGCAAACTTTCACGACCTGCTTTATCAGACTTTGCGAGCCCCAGGACAAACATCAAGTACCGGAACCATGGCGCCAAGTGGCATTCAGATTGGTGCCGGCTCTCGAGTTTCTTCGGTTGAGAAGATGTTTAATGAAGGCGCGATCAGAATCACCAATAAAACTACTGATTTGATGATTGAAGGTGAAGGCTTTTTTCGAGTGCAAAAAGATGATGGAACGATTGCCTTCACAAGGGATGGAAGTTTCAAAATCGATAATCAAGGGCGACTTGTTACAACTGAAGGTTTCCCGTTAGTCCCCGAAGTGGTAGTCCCGGAAAGAATTACGCATGACAAAATTCATGTCACTGTTGATGGAACGATTAGCGCCAGAGTGGGCTCCGAAGCAGAAGTACTTGGACAAATTCAACTGGCAAACTTTGTGAATCCTACTGGACTCGATTCCCTCGGTCGCAATTTGTATGGAGCGACGCCAGCTAGTGGAGAGCCGATCGTTTCAACGCCGAATACTCAGGGCTTCGGTCGTATCGGTCAAGGAGAGTTGGAAGGTTCAAACGTAAATATCGTCGAAGAAATGGTTAATATGATTTCGGGTCAAAGGGCCTATGAAATCAACAGTAAAGTCATCCAAACTGGTGATCAAATGCTTCAGCAGACGAATAATATTCGCTAGAGTTTTATGAGATGATGATAAAAATAATTCTTAGCGCTTTAGCACAAGTAAGTATAATGCATCAGGCTTATGCAATTGATCACCACTATGGTTTTCAAACAGCGCCGATGCAGCAGGACTTAGACATTGCTCCTCAAGTTCAATTGGATGTTAGTTTGCATGTTAAGGCAGATGAGATACTTCTCAAAAGCGAGAGAATCTTTGTCAGCGATGTCTTTCATTGCCACGCTCCTGCCAACGTCTGTCATGAAGTGGCAGCTATTGATCTAGGATCTGCACCCAAGCCCGGCCAATCAAAACTTGCGAGCTTGGAAGACATGCGCAATAGAATTGTTGCTGATGTTGGTGGGCGCTACAATCTGGAAATCGAAGGGAATGAATCGCTGCGTTTGGTGACAGCAGGTGTTGAAATTGAAAAGTCAATGATAGAAGAAGAATTAGCTTTGGCGATGGAATCCCTGCTTTCCTCAGATAAAAGAATCCAAATAAAATCCCTATTTTTTCCTCCGGGTCTTAAAGTTCATCCTGGTGACTTAACATGGCGATTTATAAATCTCTCATCAATGGCAGAAAGTATTCAACAATCGATGTGGTCGTACAATCAACCGACGAGAGAGATTTCTGTTGATGTACAATCAAGGAGCCAAGGAATTGTTTCCCATAGCCACTTTAAATTACGCTTTCGCTTGGAAATTCTGACACAGGTGCCTGTAGCGAAAACGACGATACCTTTAGGCGAGATGGTAAAGCCGGAAAAGTTTGATTATGAGTGGCTTGCAGTAAAGTCTGAGCCCGTCTTAAATATTGAGCAAGTTGCAGGAATGAAGTTAACAAGACGGTTACAACGTGGGCAATACCTGCGGAAAAATGATGTGCAAGAGCCATTCCTGGTGGAGCGCGGCCAACTGGTAGATGTGATTTTAATGTCGGGAAGCCTGCAACTAAGGGGGCAGGCAAAGGCCCTGGCTTCTGGGAGCCTAGGACAATCTGTTCCCGTCCAATTAATTTCGAATCGTAAACGCCTCAATGGTCAGGTGATATCAGCCTCGACAATAAAGGTGACTGAATGAAGCGCATGGTAGTTAAGTTATTTGTGCTTTTTGTGATTTCGGCTTGTCAGTCTACTCTAGTGCCGATTTCTAAGCGACCTATCGATAGTTATGGCGGAAGTGGACAATACATCAGGAAATCTCGCTCTATTGAACAAGATCAAAATCAAGAAAAAGAAGAGTTATTCCTACGCCAACAAGATGTCCGAATCGTAGCGCGTGAAGAGCCCGATGTTGGCGCTTCCTTATTCCAATTGGATAACCCACAAAATTATTTGTTCTATGACAAACCAAGAGGAGACCCGGGTGACGTTTTGAATGTATTTGTACGCTCGTCAAATACACCGACGGATGAAGCATCAACAGCCGCCGCAAACCCAGGTGGAGCGGAATTGAGTCCTGAGCAATTGGAGCAGGATCTACTTGCTGCCTTACCACAGCTAACTCCTGGTGAAGATAAGCCTCCAATGATAACAAAGATTCCTTTCAAAGTTATGAGACGACTAGCAAATGGTGACGCGATCGTTGAATATTTTCGATCTTCTAAAAATCAGACGGAATCAAACGCTATCAAAATACAAGCCCGTCTTCCACGGCATATCTTGCAATCAAATAAAGCTATTTTGACTTCGGACTTACGTGATGTGTCGTGGTATCAGAATCAAAAACAACAGCTGACGGAACGTCAGTCCCTGAATTGGGAAGATGAATACACGTTGCGCCTAAGTGGTTTTGAAGAGGCTAAGTCACAAGAAGCTCTGCAACTGGAAAGTAAGCGCAAGGAACTTGTGCAATTGCGTGATCGTTTAAGACAAAGAATTATTAGTTTAGGTCAGGAAAAACAATTAGTTGTTAAAGAGAGAGACCGCGTCGGTCAAATGAAAAATGAGATAGAAAAGAAGATTGGCGATTTGGAGAGTGAAGTACGCGATCGAGAAACAAAACTAGAGGAACAACGACAGCTTATCCAACGCCAAGAGCAGACTATTCGTGGATTGCAACAAGCAGGAGACGAAGTGGAGGAAGTTGCAGATGAGTAGTCGTCTTTATATTGTAATCTTTTGCACCTTACTATTTGCCACGCATGCATCTGCCCAAGACTCAAGAATTAAAGATCTTGTGAATATAAAAGGGCATCGTACCAATGAACTGATGGGTTTTGGTCTTATCGTCGGTTTAAACGGCACAGGTGATACACCAGCTTCGATCAGTACAAACCAAGCTATGTCGACTTTACTGAAAAGATTAGGAATGGACCCGGGGGAAGAGGCAGTTTTGACCCAAGCGACTGCTGCAGTTGTTGTTACTGGAAAATTACCTTCGTTTTCACGTGCTGGTGACAAAATTGACGTCAAAGTATCGATTCTAGGCGATGCTGCTAGTTTAGCTGGGGGAACGCTGCTTTCTACTCCATTACGTGCAGGCGATGGACAGGTCTACGTGGTAGCACAAGGGCCAGTAGTTGTCGCTCAGGCTACGGGGGCTGGGGCTCAAACAGTAACAGTCGCGCAAGTGCCTTCAGGTGGGCAGGTAGAGCGTAGTTTCTCCCCGAGTTTTGTCAGTCTTGGTAAGGTCGAACTGAGCTTGCGCCAACCGGATTTCACGACAAGTTCTCGGATTACGCGGGCAATTAATCAGCACTTTCGTGGCTTTTATGCTCGTTCTGTCAATCCAGCTTTGATTGTGGTTGAGTTACCCGAGCGCTTTAGGGAGCAAGCGGTTGAATTTATTGCTGAGATGGAATTATTGCGGGTTGAGGCAGACCAGGCAGCAGTTGTTGTGCTAAATGAAAGGACAGGTACGGTGGTCATGGGGGGAGACATTCGAATTTCCCAGGTGGTTCTGTCGCATAATGGGTTAAGCCTTGCTGTTGGGCAAGCTGATAACGACCCACAAGAGGAGGCGCTGGTGCCTGTGGAAGGTACGACAGTCGGCGACCTGGTGAAAAGTCTCAATGCTATGGGGGTCAAACCACAGGATTTAATCAGTATCCTGCAGTCCATGCATGCTTCCGGAGCATTAAAGGCAGAGATCAGATATCTCTAGGGAATTTCATTATTATGACGATTCGAAATGTTACAGAGCAAATGAGTTTACAGAACTTATCTGAGAGTCGACAAGCTCGCATGAGCTCAGATGAAAATCCGCAAAATGTGTAACAAATAAAAAAACTTTCACAAGAGTTTGAAGCTATTTTCCTCGAAATCGTGTTAAAATCAATGCGAGACTCGATACAAAAATCTGACTTCATCGATGGCGGTAATGGCGAAGAGATATTTCGAAGCATGCTCGACTCGGAATACGCAAAATCCCTCGCAAGCCAACGCTCAACCGGACTGGCCGAATCAATTGAAAGACACCTTCTAGGTTTGATTGAAAAACCGGAACAAAATGAGCTCCTGAATATGAAGGTGGGATTGCAGAAATACAAAGATTCCCGACCTTAAATTTCCTGTATTGGAGGCCTTATGGTTTCGAAATTAGTTGGTAATCCACAGGATGTTCGTACACACGTTGATTCAACTGCGTTGCGACGAACAGAAAAACTTAAGTCGGATGATGAGGCAAAGGGGTCTGCTGGTGCCCCAACTAAGGATTATGCCATTAACTTATCTCCTGAGGCTGTTGAATTGGCACAGGCGAGGGAGAAGGCGCTAAGTATCGCCAAATCAACGTCTGACGTTCGGGAAGATCGCATTGCTGCACTGAAAGAAAAAATCGCATCTGGCCAATATCGTGTTGATTCAGGCAAAATCGCAGATGGTATGTTGATGGAGGCGATCCGCGACGAACTAGCGAAAAACCCCATTGATTTGGGTTAAGCGGATTAAACTATGAGCATCACTGCAGAAAAGATTGAAAATTTAGTTGCCTTGCTGTCGAGCATGAGGGATTTGCTGACCCTTATTGCTGAAGGTTTAATTGAGTTTGAAAAAATTTTGGATGCAGAAGAGTATGCGATACAAAAATCAGACTTGAAAACGATAGAAAAGATTGTCCCTGAAAAGGAGCGACTTGGAAGTCAAATAGCGAAAACTATCCAACAATTGCACCAAAACTTAGAACTATCTTTTCGTGAAGGGCTTTTGTGTCGGCGTCAGGAGAGTAAGTCGCATATCGAATTAACTGATTTGATTGAAGCATTGAAACTGATTGAAGATACGATGGATCGTTCGGATCTTGCCTCACAGGTCATATTGCACCTTTCACCTAAAATTCAAAAAACAGCTTTAGAAGTCATTAGCCTGCGAATGAAGCTCCAGCCTAAAATTGAAGCAAATAGTTATCTTGTGCGAAGGTTGCTCAGTCACCATCAGGAAACTTATCGATTCTGGCAAAGTTTAATTTCGGAAGCAGAATCTGTTTATAGCTCGTATGGAAAAACCAAATCTCTAAAATCTCAGTCGATTTTAGAAGTGAAGACATAAAAGACTCTCACGCGAGTAAAGTATGGCCGGTTTATTTCATACACTAAACATTGGATCAGAATCACTTTTTGCAAGTCGGCAAGGAGTTGATACTGCGGGCCATAACATTGCCAATGCACATACGGAAGGTTATTCCAGACAACGGGTAAACCTCGAGCAGAGAGAACCATCTGCGCGGCGCGGAGTGATCATTGGCAACGGTGTTTTTGTTAAAAATATTAACAGGGCTCATGATCAGTTTTTGGAACGTCAGATCAATCAAGTGAATCAGGACTTTGGAAAAAGCGAATCAAAATATGATGCGATGAAACCGATTGAAGAGATCTATAGCCCAGAACTTAACTCAAGCGTTTCAGATGAAATTAACAATTTTTTTAATAGCATGCAGGATTTGGCAAATTTTCCTGAAGAAATGACAGTGCGAAGCAGTGTGCGAGAAAATGCGCAAAACTTGGTGAATTCATTTCATAGAAATGATCGTTCTTTGAAAAATTATCGCGAAGACTTAAACCAGCGTGTATCTGGTGAGGTAGGAAATGCGAATACATTGATTAATGAGATCGCGCGATTGAATATCGCCATTCGATCCATGAATACACCAGGAGACAAAGAAGCTTCTGATTTATTGGATCAGCAGGATTTATTGCTGCGCAAGCTTACAGAAGTTATGGACATCAACTACTATCGAAGCGAAATGGGAATGGTTGTTGTTCGTGGTCCACAGGAAACACTTCTTGTAGAAAAAGGCTTCGCGGCAAATTTGAGCCTTAAGTTGAACACGAGCAATAGCAATATGTACGACATCTTAGTAGATAACGGGGCCTCCCATAATCCTACGGTTGTCACACATGCCAACCGTAGAGGGCGGCTTGCAGGCTTAATTGAAGTGCGAGATGAAGTCATACCAGGTTTAGTCGCGAAAAATAATGAAATGGCCTATGAGTTTGCGAATCGTTTCAATGAAATTCATCGCAATGGCTATGGTTTGCAAAGCTTTAAAGAATCGCTAGGGCGAGATTTTTTTGAAGTTTCCAGTGATCAGAGTCTTGCGGCAGAAACGATTCAGGTGCATAGCCTGGTGAACGAGGATTTAAATAGTATCTCAGTAGCCTCAACTCCATTTGCACCGGGCGATAATGTGATAGCCAACGAGTTGCTGCGGCTGAAAGAACGGCCAGTGATGAGCAATGGTGATGAATCTTTCAATGATTTTTATGCCAATTATGTTGGTGTATTTGGCTTGGAACTAGTGCGAGCAGAACATACCAAGAAGGCAAATACGACTTTAATTGATGATCTGAGAGGCAGAAGAGAGGCTGTTGCCGGCGTTTCTATGGACGAAGAAGCGATGAACTTGCTGAAATGGCAAGCAAATTTCACGGCTTCATCAAAAGTCATTACGACAATTGATGAAATGCTAGAAACTGTATTAGCCATGAAACGATAGAGAAAATAAACTATGCGCGTTTCTGATCGACAAAGATATCATGTGACAGGCACAAGAGTTGAGCATGCAAAGACTCAGAACTCAGATGTTTTAGAACAGGTGTCGACGCAAAAACGTATCAATCATGTGTCAGACGATCCAGTTGCATTCGGTCAGTCATTAAAACGACAGACTGCAATCAATGATATGGGGCAATATCAAAAGAATATTGAATTTTCAAAAGGCTATATAGAGAGAGCTGAAGCTTCATTAATGGGAATCGGAGATTTCCTGATCCGAGCAAAAGAACTTTCGGTCAGCCTTTCCAATTCTACTTATGATGTCAGTAGTCGTAAGGCAGCAGCCCGAGAAGTGAAAGAATTAATTGAAGGAATCGTCGGTTTGGCGAATGCTCAGTATGGGGGAAGGTATGTTTTTAGCGGTTTTCGAACGAAGACTCCTCCTCTAAGTCGCGATGGTAATTTTCTCGGTGATGATGGAGCGATCTTTTTGCAGATTGATCACGGCACCTTCCGACAAATTAATTTGCAAGCGAGAAACCTGTTTGAACCAAATGTGGTAGAGCGAGAGCAAGGACGTTTCGGAATGATTCATGCTTTAGATGTGCTGCAAGACAGCTTAAATAAGGACGATCTTGATGGCATCCGCAAGGTTATGGATGAATTGGATCATTTAATTGATAAGACTTCTAGCTATCAGGCGACCCTTGGTGCGATTTATAATGGTGTGGAAAATACAGCCAGAAGAATTGAATTATCAAAAGAAGTAACTGTGAAAGAACTATCGAATCTGGAAGACGTCGACACGTATAAGTCAGCTTCCGAGTTTAAACGCACGGAAGGTGTTTTGCAAAGTACGATGCTTGCTTCAAATAAGCTACTGCAGCCATCGCTTTTGAATTTTCTGCAATGAGTTGTTTTGAAAGTGCTTAGGTACCTATAACCAGGGAGGGTTTAGAGGTGCTTGTATTGACAAGGAAGGTGGGGGAAGGCATCGCAATAGGTGATGACGTTAAGATTATTGTGATGCAAATCAAAGGAAAGCAAGTCCGCTTAGGTATCAAAGCCGCGCCGTCGACTGTAGTACACCGGGAGGAAGTGTATCAACGGATACAGGATGAAAACAAAGATGCCGCCCATACAGATGTGGAGTCGGTAAGGCAAGCTTCCGAAATATTTGATAAAAAAGATGATCCGAAGGCTCGAACTCCGCTTCGCCGCCAGGTCCGATCACCGAAAAATTCAGATAAGTAAGCCAATAACTTCAAAGCTGTTCTTGCTTGATTGACCAGGAATAGGCTAGACTAAAAGTATAGGTCTGTTAGTCATCCATTCCCCTATATTCATTCACTCTCGGAGGGAGCCGGGCCTTGATAAAGGTTAAGACGACAAGGTTCAATGAAATTGAGGTCGATGGTAAGGATGTGATCGAACTACCATCGGGATTGATCGGCTTTCCAGAGTTGAAAAAATATGTATTGCTAGATCATGATAAAGATTCCCCATTCAAATGGTTGCAATCGCTAGATGATGGCGCCATCGCCTTTGTTTTGATCAACCCCTTGTTATTTAAGCCTGATTACACCGTAGAAGTGAATGAAGCAGAGGTGTCTGATCTTAGCTTAGAGGCTGAGGAAGACGCGGTCATATCGGTGATTATCACCATGCCGAGTGACCCACAAAAAATGACGGCTAATCTAAAAGCGCCACTTGTGTTTAATTTGAAGAATCGCAAGGGCCGGCAAGTCATTCTTAACAATTCTGAATACACAACACGTCATAATATCATGGAAGAAATGCGTAAGAAGTCCAGCAATGTTGAGGCGGAGCAGATGAAGCACGTGGTCGAGAAGGTGAAAGAAAGTAAATCTCAGCCGCAGGCCCGAGCCAAGAACGATCCGACTTAAATGGAACGGAGCCCGGACTTTGGGCCCTTCTTCTTTCTTCCTCTCTCTTACTGCTCTATGCGAACGCCAGTGTTCCAGTCCACGCGATAGCCGATTTGTGACTCAACCCATGCCATATACAAGCGCAGTGTGTGTGAAAACACGGACTGCTTGCGAGCTGTATGTAAGCGGTGGCGATCTATTGCTGCGATTGGCACAAGCCCGCGCACTGTTGAACAAAGAAAGGCTTCATCAAAACGCGCCAACTCATCTACGCTTACGATTCTTTCGGTCACAGGAATATGAGCTTGGTTTAAGAGCTGCATAATGCGGGATCGCGTAATTCCCAGCAAGAGACCGCTGGTGGGAGGAGGGGTTGCGATTTCGACTAAATCACCAGTCCGACCGATAAAAAAGATGTTGGCGGTACTTGCCTCTGTAAACTCTCCTTCAGAGTTAGTCCAAATGACATCGTGATAACCTTCCACTGTCGCTTGCTTCAGAGCTGTGATGCTTCGCAGGTAGTTGCCAGTTTTGGACTGAGCACCACGCTCGGTGAAGCCCATGGCACGTCGTTTTAAGCGCAAACCGTCCGTGTATACCCAAGATGCTTCTTGTTTTGCCGGTAAGCAATAAATGACCCGATTCGGACTAATGTCTTCCGGTAAAGCCAGGCCAAGACCACAGCCTCGGGTGATCACAAGGCGAATGAATTTCTTTTCTGTTGGACAAAGTGACATAAGATGGTGGATTTCGAAGGCTAATTCGTCATCAGTCCAAGGGATCGGTAGCTCATGATTTGATGCGGATTGGCGTAGTCGAGCCAGATGTTCCTTGAGGTCAAGGACCTTTGTTCCAAAACCGACAAAGACTTCAAAGACATTGTCTCCAAAGAGAAAACCACGATCTAAAGCTGGGACTCTAGCCTCGTCAGGGCTGCTGATTTGACCATTGACTGAGATGATGCCTTCCATAAAATTCCCTTGCTGGTCGGGGCGTTTGGTGATATCAAGTCATGCTTGGTGCAACTTTATGACTTAGTTTCGCTTGCACTACTACCTCTGTCATAAGGCCCGTAGGAGATGGGTATGGAAGTCTTAACGCCCCAAAACAAGAAAGTCCACCTCATATCCCTGGGTTGCGCAAGAAACCGGGTTGATTCCGAGGTGATGCTGGGATCTCTCTTAGAAAACCAATGGGTTGTCACTCAAGAGCCAGACGATGCTGACGCCATCATTGTGAATACCTGCGGTTTTATCGATGCGGCAAAGGAAGAAAGCGTCAACACGATATTGGAAGCGGCTCAGTGGAAAGAATCCAATCCATCCATGAAGCTGGTTGTCGCCGGTTGTCTGACACAACGTTATAAAAAGAAATTGGTAGAAGGTTTACCTGAGGTTGACCTCTTTGTCGGAACAGATGAATTCCCGCAGATTGCGGAGTTTTTGCGCCTCAATAATGCTACTGGAGAAATGAAGGCTCGCCGCACCCATTATCTTTATGATGGAAGCTTGCCAAAGAAAAATACCCTCAGCCGATCCTCAGCTTATGTAAAGGTGGCGGAAGGTTGCCAACATTCGTGTGCTTTTTGTATTATTCCGGCGATTCGCGGCAAACTGCGTTCTCGCCCGATAGCCAACGTCGTGCGTGAAGTAGAAAATCTAGCAGCGCAAGGAGTTAAAGAAATCAACCTGATTGCCCAAGATTTGGCCGCTTATGGTCGAGATTGGGGTAGCTCAGATTTATTAGAGCTGCTGAAAGCCCTTGTGCCGATCGAGGGGATTGAGTGGATTCGTCTTTTATATGTTTACCCCGAAAATATTGATGATGAATTCATCGATTTTTTCGCATCTCATCCGAAAATCGTTAAGTATCTGGATATACCGGTACAACATGCTAGTAATCGTCTGTTGAAATTGATGAACCGGGATGTGACAGCAGAACAGTTGCGTTCTCAATTTCAAAAGTTGCGAGCAGCGGTGCCTGGTGTTGCAATTCGTACATCGGTGATGGTGGGATTTCCCAGTGAAAACGAAGAAGACTTCGCAGAGCTAAAAACTTTTGTCGAGGAAATGAGGTTTGAGCATCTAGGCTGCTTTACCTACTCGCAAGAGGAAGGAACTGTTGCTGGTCGGATGGCTGAACAGATTGAGGAAGGCCTCAAGCAACGCCGGCAAGCTGAAATTATGGAAGTTCAAAAAGAAATTTCTGCGCACAATCTCCAAAAGCTGATTGGCCAGGTTCTTCCTGTGTTAATTGATGGCTTATCGGAAGAAACTGATCTTCTTGGTCAAGGGCGCTTGTCTATCCAGGCGCCGGAAGTTGATGGTTTGGTTTATATCAATGATGGTAAACTCACGCCTGGCTCGATTCAAGTGGTGGAAATTACAGAAGCGCATGATTATGATCTTGTTGGTCGAATCGTGGCCGCCCCTTTAGCTGGAGAGCTCCATTGAGACCATCAAGCAGAGAACCTGTTTTTCAATTTAGTGAAGCTGAAGTATTAGAGCGTAGTCCTCTTGCCAAAGAGTTTTTGGAGAGGAGAGCGAAGGAAAATCAAGCGGTGGATCGTGCCGATAATAAATTGCTAAAACGCATTTATAATGTCGATCACAACACCTATTTGGAAGGTGAATTGTCGGCCAAAACCAAAGAACTGATGGGACTTGTCGCTTCAGCGACTTTGCGTTGTGATGACTGTATTTCTTATCATGTCATTCAGGCATTTCGCCTTGGGTCGAGCAAGGCTGAACTGGAAGAAAGTTTGAACGTTGCCACGGTTGTTGGTGGAACGATCGTGATTCCTCACTTGCGGCGAGCTTATCAATTGCTTGAAGAGCTCTATGCATAAGTTGAGGCGTTAAAAGCTTGCGATCGTCCAGATGCCCTCAAGCCGCGAAATTTGGCGCTTTTCGGGATCAATACTTGGTCGAAAAACAAAATCCGCATTGGACTGGTGGAGAGCTAGCGGAAGTTGGCTCTCTCTTTCCTGTTCCACTTGGAAAACGGGCGAAAAGACGATGTATGACCCTAATAGGCTGCCACCGATAAAGCCAAGTGAAGCACCGACAGCAACATAGCGTAAACTTTGATCGGGTTCATCTTGAAAGCTGAGCAGGGCTGCACCCATTGCTGCGCCAAAGGCTGTTCCATATCCCGCAGTGACAAACATGTCCTGAAAGCGTTCTTGAGTGGAAAAGCTTTGGGCATATAGACTTGGCGAAAATATCGATGTCAATATGGCTGAAGCTGCCAATACGAAGGTCTTAATTTTCATAAGCTCCTCATTCAGAAAAAATAGATGGAACTCTAGCCTGGTTGATAGTAATTCTATAGGTAGATATTCTCTGATTATCGCCGATTCGCCTTATGATGACAACGTCTTATTGGCATCATGTTTGTTGAAGTTCAATTTTGTACGGAAAACACAGTAGAGATGCTGGTAATTATACCTGCTAGCGGACGGGATCGAGATGAATGAGATTGACAAATCCCTTAGAATCGAATAATCAAGCGTCAAGGAAAGGGCATAGCTTCCTACTTAGGCATAGAGACCTGCCAATTTCCGTCTTGACGCTTCGCAATTCATTCAATGATTTACACGATAGATACTAAAGGGCTTTATGAGTTTTTCTCATATCGAATAATAACCCAACCACATGAACCAATTTTCAATCTACCCACCTTCATTAAAAGAGAGCTAATCCATGGCAGAAAAGGAAAAGGCAACCACAGCAGCGGCAGCTGCGGAAAAAACCGCAAGACCTAGAAGAGCGGCTCCGAAAGCTGAGAAACAGAGCTCAGACCAACAAGAGATCAATCTGAAAGAACTCAAAGAGCGGCGCATTGCAGACCTGAACAAACTAGCCCGTGAGCTAGGCGTGGAAGGCTCCAGCAGCATGCGCAAGCAGGATCTCATCTTTGCTTTGTTGCAAGCCCAATCTGAACGCGGTGGAGTCATCTACGGTGAAGGAGTTCTGGAAACGCTTCCTGATGGCTTTGGCTTTTTAAGAGCGCCTGACTACAATTATTTGCCAGGGCCTGATGATATTTACGTCTCGCCGTCGCAGATTCGTCGATTTAATTTGCGGACAGGTGATACGGTTTCTGGTCAGATCCGGCCGCCAAAAGATAGTGAACGCTACTTTGCACTGCTTAAAGTTGAAGCCGTCAATGGTGCTCCTCCCGATTTAGGGTTCGATAAGATCCTCTTTGATAATTTGACGCCTCTTTACCCGATGGAAAAGTTTAAAATGGAGCTTCAGCCCCATAACTATTCCACGCGTATCATCGATATGATGTGCCCGATCGGTAAAGGGCAGCGGGCTTTGTTGGTAGCACCTCCGCGGACTGGTAAAACTGTTCTTCTGCAACATATTGCTCACTCCATTGAGAAAAACCATCCAGAAGCCGTGATGATTGTTCTTCTGATCGACGAACGACCGGAAGAGGTTACGGATATGGAAAGGTCTGTGAAAGGCGAAGTGATCAGCTCCACATTTGATGAGCCAGCACAGCGTCACGTGCAGGTTGCAGAAATGGTCATCGAAAAAGCAAAACGTTTGGTTGAGCATAAGCACGACGTTGTCATTTTGCTTGACTCGATCACGCGCTTAGCCCGTGCCTATAACTCGGTTGTTCCACCTTCAGGTAAAATTCTTTCTGGTGGTGTTGACTCCAATGCCTTGCACAAGCCGAAGCGTTTCTTCGGTGCGGCCCGAAACATTGAAGATGGCGGTTCATTGACAATCATCGCGACGGCCTTGATTGATACCGGCTCACGTATGGATGAGGTTATCTTTGAAGAATTCAAAGGTACCGGTAACATGGAACTGGTATTGGATCGTAAGTTGTCAGAGAAACGTGTCTTCCCAGCTATTGATATCAATAAGTCGGGAACGCGGAAGGAAGAGTTACTTCTGCCGAAGGAAGTCCTCAACCGTATGTGGATTCTACGAAAACTATTGCAGCCTCTCAATACCGTGGATGCGATGGAATTTTTGTTGAATAAAATGGAAAAAACGGAATCGAATGCCGAGTTCTTGGAATCCATGAATGGCTAGAACGCCTTCAAAGCGATAAAAGACTTGGCTTCTATCCAGCCGAATAAAATTAAACGTGAAGCGTCCATAATCTCTAGCATGGGGTTATGGGCGACTTTTTATGGTTTCTAAATAGGGTTCATCCGGGAGTGCCTTAGGCAGGGCGCGAGCTGAAAATAAACCGCTTCAATGAGGTATTTCCGGATGGAGCCTAAATAAGAATTATTGAGTGGGCCAAAGAAAATGTTTGATAAACTTGAGTCCATTGAACTCCGTTTTAGTGAAATTGAAAGTCAACTCTCTTCCGGTCAGCTAAGCTCGCAGGAATTGACAAGATTATCCAAAGAGCGGGCTTCGGTTTTAGATCTAGTTGAAGCGTATCGAGTTTATAAGCAACAGAAAGTTGATCAAGAAACTGCAAAGTCGATGCTGCAGGAAGAGTCTGATCCTGAAATGCGGGCGATGGCTAAAGAAGAACTGGATCAGCTTGATAAAGCAGTAAAAGACTCGGAAAAAAAGCTGCAGTTGTTAACTTTGCCTCAAGATCCGAACGATTCAAAAAACGTGATTTTGGAAGTTCGCGCTGGTACCGGTGGCGAAGAGGCTTCGCTTTTTGCTGCTGACTTATTGCGTATGTATATCCGCTATGCTGAGCGTAGCGGCTGTAAAGTTGAGATGCTTTCCGCCACAGAGTCAGCTTCCGGTGGTTATAAAGAGGCAATTATCCTAATTAAAGGTGATCGCGTCTATAGCCGCCTGAAGTTTGAAAGTGGTGTCCATAGGGTGCAGCGGGTTCCCCAGACGGAGGCGCAAGGTCGCATCCATACCAGTGCCTGTACAGTCGCCATCCTTCCGGAAGCCGATGAGCTGGATGACGTGACGATTGATCCGAAAGAGCTGGATATTACGATTTGTCGAGCCTCCGGTGCAGGCGGGCAGCATGTCAATACGACTGATTCAGCTGTCAGAATATTGCATAAACCCTCTGGTATTGTTGTTGAGTGTCAGGATGAACGATCGCAGATCAAAAACCGGGAAAAAGCCATGAAGGTTCTGAAGTCCCGTCTTTTGGAAAAAATTCAACGGGAGCAGGCCGATGAGATCAGTGCTAATCGTAAAAGCCAGGTGGGAAGCGGTGATCGCAGTGAGCGCATTCGAACTTATAACTTCCCTCAGGGCCGCCTAACAGACCATCGTATTAATTTAACTCTCTATAAGCTTGACAGTGTGATGGATGGCGATATCGTGGAAATATTAGATAGTTTAGGCGCTCATCATCAAACAGAGCTTCTCAAGCAGGAACTGGAGCAGTCCACTGGATGAAAGCAGAGTTATGGACCATTAGGGACATCATGAATTGGTCTGTCCCTTATCTGAAGAAAAGCGGATCTCTCAGTGCGCGTTTGGACACAGAGCTGCTGCTTGCTGAAAGCTTGAACTGCCAGCGTATCGATCTTTATCTGCACCATGATAAGCCCCTAAACATGGAAGAACGGCAAAAATTTCGGGCGTTATTAAAACGTCGTGCTGCTGGTGAACCTATTCCTTACATTCTAAAAGAGCGGGAATTCTATGGCTTGTCGTTCGAAGTCACTCCTGATGTGCTTATCCCGCGGCCAGAAACGGAGCATCTAGTCGAAATTGCTGAACGTCTTTTACAGGAGGCAGCTGGAGGACGGACACCGCAGCGAGTCCTGGATATTGGAACAGGTTCGGGCTGTATTGCCATTGCCTTGAAAAAACAGCTGCCAGCCATTCAGGTGGAGGCTTGGGATATCTGTGAAAAGGCTCTGGACGTCGCTCAATCCAATAGCGAAAGGCACGAGGTCGCCATTGATTTCCGCAAGGAAGATGCCTTGAATGATATGGCCTGGACGGTGGAAAGGCCTCTGTTTGATGTGATTTGCTCAAATCCTCCTTATATATCCCATGACGAAAAGGCGAATTTGCCGAATTCTGTGCTTAGTTTTGAGCCTCATCGAGCCCTGTTTGCGGCGGATGATGGCTTGTCTTTCTATCGGAAACTGGCACAGCATGCGCATCTGAAACTTTATCCGCTTGGCTCGGTCGTTTGTGAGATTGGCTACCAACAAGGCCTTGTTGTCAGCGATATTTTCAAGCATCATGGATGGTTGGATGTTAGTCTTCATAAAGACTTAGCTGGACTGGATCGCGTAATAACAGCTCGCCGGGCAACAAGTTAACATTCCAGGGTCACGCATCCGGCGACCAATTCTTAGGGGTTTGCATGACGGAAAGTTTAGCATCCTATCCTTGGAATCAGTTTAAACGATTCAGTATTTTAGTTGGCATTTTAACTATTTTTTCTTTGCTGATCGGCTTTATGTATCGATCGGTTTTTCTCGCTATAGCCATCAGTCTAATCATGGCTTACATTTTTTATCCAAGCATCGATTGGTTGCAAGCACGCCTTAAGTTTCGCCGTCCTATGATTGTTACCTGTATGGTGTTCTTGTTTTTCGGGCTTGTCATTAGTCTTGTCGCTGTATTTTTGCCGCTTCTTTATCAGGAAATACTTGATATTTTAAAGAAAGCGCCGGCTGCTATTCGTTATCTGCAAAGTCATGTGGAGCCATTGCAGCAATGGTTTATCAGTCGTGGTTACTTTCATGATGAAGATGTTCAAAGTTATGTCGGTGGGTTTAGCCTATCCCAGGAGTTGACCAAAACTTCCAGCAATGCCCTCAAACAACTTTGGTCGACAACGCCCATGGTATTGGGTGGTGCTTTAAATTTTGCGCTAATCCCCATTTTTTCCTGGTTCTTTTTAAGTTATGGGAAAATTTTTACCGCGTTTTTACTAAGCCTCGTGCCGGCAGATATACAACCGTTAGCGCGTTTAAATATGAGCAAAATGAATAAGATTCTTTGGGGCGTAATCAAAGGTCAGGTCGTAGTCGCTTTGATACTTTCAATTTTATATATGGCCGGCTTTTCTCTGATTGGATTGCAGTCTGGACTGGCGATTGGTGCGGTTGCCGGGATTTGTCGTATTGTGCCGTATCTGGATGTTATTGTCGGTGGACTGCTGAGCATCATCGTTATTATAAGTCAAGGTGGTACGTATGCGATGGTCTTGGCTGTGGCCATCGTCATTATCAGTGTTCAAGCTATTGATGGCATGTTTGTGACGCCTCGCATCATTGGTGAGCGAGCTGGCATTCATCCAGTTATCGTCATTGCTTCAGTGATTGCCTTTGGTGACTGGTTTGGTCTTTTGGGGGTAGTCATCGCCGTTCCCGTCGTGGCAATGATCAGTGCTGGCATGCAAATCGCTTTGCCGTATTATCGCAATTCACCTTTTTTTCAACGCAGTTGATGACTTTTTCTTGGTTTTCTTTGCTTTTGTTGGTTGAAAACCTTCAATAATCAGAACAAAATTAAGTTTTTCAAGTTTTAAATCGGCTAGCTTACTCAGTGAGCCCAGATGATAGGCTTCTTGTGGACCGCTTATGTCTAAGGCCAGCAGAGCTTGACGTTGATCACCAAACGCTTGCGCAGCAGCTTGAAGCAAAGGCTGACGGCGATAGGGGGTGTCAAGTACGACGAGCACTTGTTTTTCCACTTTAAGTCGTTCCAGTTCCAGCATGCGCTCTTGTGGATCACGTGGCAAGAAGCCAAGAAAGCGAAAGCCAGCTTGCAAGAAGGGGCATGCAGCTAATGCAGCTGTGATCGAACTAGGGCCTGGGATGATTTCAAGGCTTGCGTGAAGCTCATAGGCAATCTTTAACAATTGCTGGCCAGGATCGGCAACGACAGGCATACCCTGATCGCTCATGTAACAAGCGGTGCCGCCATTTTGCAGACATAGACGCAGAGCATGCAGGGTTGCTTCTTCCAAGTGTTCGGTGAATTTGTAGTAGTCGCGATGGATACCAGCAGCTTTAAGACTCTGTCTGGCTTGACGATCTTCTTCAAAGATTAAAAGATCAGACTGACGCAATGCGTTTAAGCTTCGCGTTGGGATATCGTCAGGCAAGCCTAATGAGTTTGCAGCCATGATAAGCTTGCCCTGCGGGGCTGATGTAGAGAGTGTCATATTTAAATCTTTTGCAATTTTTGTCAGGTATGTTTCGGTGCTTGCCTGCCAGGAAGCAAAGTTATAGCCTTGGGAATGTTCAAAGTTTATGATTTATGATATTTGAACGATTCCCTCTCGATGTATTCAGAATTCATGTCTTTGTCAAGAGCCGCAGGACATGACTCGACATTAGGACGCTAAAAACCCATGACAGTGCAATTTCGAGGTAAACTCCCCAACCATGTCGCGATAATCATGGATGGTAATGGAAGATGGGCACGACATAGAAGTCGTCCTCGAGTGTTTGGCCACCGCAGTGGTGCCAAGCGGGTGCGAGAAGTCGTTGAGACCGCTGGCAATCTCGGAATCAAGGTTCTGACATTGTATGCATTTAGTGAGGAAAACTGGAACAGACCAGTTGACGAAGTGAATACCTTATTCAGTCTCTTGACTAAGTACTTACGTCAGGAAGTGGATAAGTTGCATGAGAACAACGTTCGACTGCGCTCAATTGGCAACCACCACAAACTACCTGTCGAATGCCAACGTGTTCTGCAGCACGCAGAAGAAAAAACACGTAACAATGATGGCTTACAGCTCGTTTTAGCTCTGAGCTATAGTGGCCGATCTGATCTAACACAAGCATTTCAAAAATTGGCAAATCTTGTCAAAGAGGGAGATATTGATCCCTCATCCGTCGACGAGACGACTGTTCGCAGCTTATTGAGCACCGCCGACTTACCTGATCCTGATCTACTCATTCGCACCAGTGGCGAGCAGCGTGTTTCTAATTTTTTGCTGTGGGAAATGGCTTATACCGAATTTTTCTTTACGGATCGGCATTGGCCGGAATTTACTCGTGCAGATTTCCTGGAAGCGATAGAAGCATATGGTGGTCGGGATCGACGCTTCGGGCGCATCAAGCTAGAGGCAGTGCCGATTGTCAATCAACGTAGTGCTGAATCGTAAACTGCTCGGGATGAAGTCATAATTATGCTGAAACAAAGAATTCTGACGGCGGCGTTTGCCCTTCCTCTTATGATTGCCATGCTGATTTATGCACCTACCTGGGTGCTGATCCCCTTCTTCATGGTATTAGTTGGCCTAGGTAGCTATGAACTAGCAGCTATGTTGATGCCGCGTTTGGAGGTGGCGCTAAAACCGCAAGGAGCCGAAGGCCGAGGAAAGGTGCCGTTTTGGATGGTGCCGACTGCGGTCTTTCTTGCCTGTCTTATTTTTCTCGGTTCGTCCTCGTATTCTGTTGAAGGGGCCCGTGGAGCTATTTTAGCGGGGCTTCTGGGAAGTATCTTACTTGGTTGCTTTCTCGCTCCTGATAATGAAACAGCATTTGCGCGCACCATGGGCTTGCTGATCACCATCGTCTATGGCGCTTTTCCCTGGCTGGCAACCTGGGACCTTTACCTAATGGGCGATGGTTCCAGGTACGTTTTGTTTTTGTGTACCATTGTTTGGGCCGGTGATACTGGTGCCTATTTTGGCGGACGTGCTTGGGGAAAACATAAGCTTGCACCTCGCATGTCTCCGAAAAAAACTTGGGAAGGATCGATTTCCGGTTTACTTGCCAGTATAGTTGGTGCCTGCCTTGCTAATTTGGTATATCAAGGTGAGCTGGGCTCGTGGGGTGTGATCATCTTAGCTGGGTTGGTTGGAGGTGCTTTCGGCCAAATGGGAGATCTTGTCGAATCCACATTTAAGCGGTTTTCCGGGGTTAAAGATTCAGGCGTCATTTTTCCCGGGCATGGTGGCTTCCTCGATCGTGTCGACGGCCTTCTCTTTGCTGCACCTATCATATGGTTTATCCTATACAATCTGAGAGGCTAGAGGTTTTCTCATTAACGATGGGATATCTAGATCTGAGAATGGAACTATCGCAGTTAGCAGCGATAAATAAGGATCTTCGCCTAAGCTTAAAGGAGGGGTTGGTCCATCTTTGTCACGACCCCCTTCTTGCCCCTTAACATTTTGAGAGGGAAAGACTATGGAATTTTTTTCCCACCCAGTGATTGCTGTAGTATTGCTTCTGGGTGCTTTGATTTTTTTTCATGAACTAGGTCACTTTTTAGTCGGCAAAGCTTTTGGAATAGGCGTGGAAGTCTTTTCCATCGGTTTTGGCCCCGTGATTCTTAGCTTTCAGCGCGGGGAAACGAATTATCGACTAAGTGTCATCCCCTTAGGTGGTTACGTGAAATTCTGCGGAGCCGTGCGCTCGGAAGAAGTGCCGCCCCACCTAAAAGGCAAAGAGTTTTATCGAGCGCCATTGATCGGTCGCATTCTGACGGTTGCAGCCGGACCTGCTGCCAACTTTTTATTGGCCATCTTCGTTTTTGCAGCGCTTGGTATGTACGGTCTGAAACAGCCGCCGGCTACTATTGGTCAGGTCGTGCCTGATAGTCCTGCGCAAAAAGCTGGTATCCAGTTTCAAGACCAAATAACCGAAGCTAACGGCAAAGCTATTGGCAGCTGGCGGGATTTGCAACGAGTGATCGAAGAATCCCCCGGAAAGTCCATGGATTTGACGATCAACAGGGATGGTGAGTCATTACAAATGACGATCGTACCCGATACTGTAGACGATTCAGAGCTTGCCCGTGCCAAAGGTAGAATCGGAATTACGCCATTGCATGTCCCATCGGTTGTCACCATTGCCTCTCCGGATGGCCCGGCCGCGAAAGCCGGTTTGCATACTGGTATGCGCATAACTGGTGTCGTGGAAAATGGTGAAACCAAACCCATTCTCTATTGGGAAGAGTTGCGCCACTATGTCTCTAATCTGGCCGAGTCTGGACAAAGAGAATTGACAGTCGTTGCATTAGAAGTTGATCCGAAAGAGCTTGAAGTTCGTGAAGATGTCGATCCGCAGACCTATCAGGTGGTTTTACCGGAATATGAGGCTGGGGCGGCACCTTCCATGGAATCTATGCTCGGTGTCTTGGATAGTCAACTGACTATAGGGAAGCTGAATGAGGAAATTGAGGGTTTGTTGCCGGGAGACCGCTTGCTGACGTGGAATGGAAAGCCTCTTGAAGATCCATTAGCCCTGGGAACTTTGCTTTCCGAAAATCGACAGGCTAGTGCTGATTTGGAAATTTTGCGTGATGGTGTGAAGCAAAGCATTTCTGTCGGGCTGAAACCAATGGAAGTTCAGCGTGCTGAAGGTAAAGTGACCCTTTATACGATTCCAGTGACTTTCTGGGGACCGCTGGAATATCCGGAGTGGATTACGGAGCAATATAAAAACCCTTTTTCTGCGATTGCTTATGGTATTTCGGAAACGGCCTATATCACGAAAACTATCGCTGGAGCAGTTGCAGGTCTGTTTTCTGGTGATATACCGTTGAAAGCACTTGGTGGACCGATTGCCATTGCGAAAGTGGCTTCGGATTCTGTAAAGCTAGGCTGGCAGACGTTTTTAATATCGATGGCATGGTTAAGTGTGAATTTAGGTTTACTGAACTTGATCCCCATACCGGTCCTTGATGGTGGGCAGCTAGTCTTGTTATTTACTGAAGGCGCTATGCGTCGGCCTCTTTCCGAGATTATTGTCGAAAACTATCAAAAAATTGGTTTTGTCATGGTTCTTGCCTTGGTCGTGATGGCTACTTATAACGACATTAGTCGATTTTGGACCGCTATGCTTCGCGGCATGACGTCTATGTTTTAACAGGAAAGGCAATGGCAGTGATTGAGGCAAAAGATAAAAATAAAATCGTTTTGGTCTTAGATACGACCATTCGTGGCGCCTTTGCTGCAGTTGCAGAATTTCAGGAAAGCGATCGTCACGTTAATATTCTCAGCTATTGCCAACGCAGCGTGAATCGGGCAGCAGCTGCAGGTGTCAGTGATCTGGTTTCTGAGGTCATGCGCGGTTCGCAATTAGCCTGGCAAGATTTTGATCGATTTGTCGTTGGCCATGGGCCCGGTTCTTTCACCGGCATCAAAATTGGTCTTGCTTTTGCTTATGGCGTAAGGTTGGCTCACCCTGAAGTTCCACTGCGTGGCTATTCGGCTCTGGCAGCCTTAGCGGAAATTCGGCCGGGAAATCTGTGGTTTTTGCCGGCGACTCGTAGCCAAGGCTACGTTGCATTTGCGCATCCTGGTGAACGAGCACAGCAGTGGATCGTCGACCTTGGTTCTGATCTGACGGCACCGAAACTTCAGCTTTTTACTAGCGATAGCAGAGCAGCGTTTGATTGGCAGCAATTACCCAAGCCAAGTATAGAAACAGTTCTTCCCTGGCCTCTTTTGGATCAAGCATTAGGTGCGCATGGAATAGCCGCCACGAGTCATTGGCAATTAAACTCTCTTTGTGGTGATATTGCTGTTAGTATGGTTCAAAGTACTATGTTTCAGCTAGACGCAAATGACGGACTTCTTCCTGAGCCTCAGTATTTACGCAAATCGGCACCGGAAGAAGCGTATGACACGCGAAAAGGAGCAGCAAATTGAAAGCGAAAACCAAGAAACGTCTTGGCGGCGCTGTTTATATCTTGCCCAATCTTTTTACGACCGGAAATTTGTTTTTTGGGTTTTTTGCGATCGTAAAAGCTTTGCAGGGTGATTATTTGTGGGCGTCGGGCGCGATAATTTTGGCTGCCATTTTTGATGTGCTGGATGGAAGAGTTGCGCGGTTGACGCGTAGTACCAGTGAGTTTGGAGTCCAGTATGACTCCCTTTGTGACCTAGTCTCCTTTGGAGTTGCGCCAGCACTGCTTATGTATCATGCTGGCTTAAATGAGTTAGGGCGACCAGGCTGGATTATCTGCTTCATGTTTATGGCCTGTGGTGCTCTAAGACTTGCTCGCTTCAATGTGCAAAGCTCGATTGGTAAAGCATCCGGTGATTTTACAGGTTTACCAATCCCTATGGCGGCTCTCGTCATCGCCTGTTTTGTCGCTTTATGGATGAGCATCGAAAGTTCGACGAAACAAGTCTGGCTAGCTACATGGATCGATAACATTTTTAAGGCGCCAGAATTCAGGCAGATCTTTCTTGCCGTTTCAGGCTTTAGTTTGGCCATCGCTATGGTGACAAATATTCCCTATCGTTCCCATAAAACCTTACGCATTAAAGGCATCCGTCCTTTTAAGTTACTTGTAATGTCTGTCGTTCTGGTTGGCTTTATCGCTTACCAACCTGAGCTCATCGGCTTCTTATTGATCTTTGGCTATGCCTTGAGTGGGCCTATCGAGTGGCTGCTCGGCTGGTCCAAGCTGGTCGATGACGACGATATTTTCGAACAAGACGAAGAGAATATGATTGATGGCAATACTCCCACAGGTGAACATCGCAATGCTGAAAGCTCATAATCTTCAGAGGGTGCTCCCTCAGCTATTTGTTTTTTCGCTCTGTATTTCGCTGACATCAGCATTGTTTGCGCAAGATGATGCGACTGAATGGACGACAGACCCTCTGCCGCCAGCAGAAGAACTACCGCAACCCGAGCCGGAGTCAAGCCCCGAGCCTGCTGAAAGCGAGCTTGCCGATACTGAATATCAGCCGGCCAATAAGCCTGCTTGGAGAAAAAGAGGCTACCATTTTGGAATAGGGATTGCTCAGCCGCAAAATTTTGGCAGCCAATATAATCACTATGAAAAGCTGTTTGGTAAGCCAAAAATTCATCCGACGGTTTGGGGTGAGTATTACTTCTTCAATTTAGGCGTCGACTTTGGTTTCCGTTCGGCCATCAGTTACTACACAGCCCGAGGATATGCGGCGAAAGATCTGAATGTTGCTGACTTTCCTTTGGAGCAGGATATTACCGATAACCAGGTCGATCGGACCCAGGAAAGTCAACTGACTTTAATCCCCGTGCAGGCAGCGGGAACCATCAGTTTCTCACCTTTTCGCGCTCGTTGGGTCGTCTTTCAAGGCTGGTATGGCATGCAGTGGGTCTATGTGCAAAACACGATGTACTCGAAGGCAAGCGAAAATCAAAAAGGTTCCACGTATTTAAATTCGGGTTGGAATGAAGAGCAAGTCTACGGTGCAGCCATCAGTTTTGATTTAAGCTGGATTGATGCTCGCTCTACTTACAGTATGCGGGTTTTTGGTATCAGTGGCTTGTATTTGACCCCCTTTATGGAAGTCCAAAAATCGACGAGTAGCGAGTTTGGGGTCTATGATCGTGAAAATTATGGCCTCATGTTTACTTTCGAAACCTTGCGCTGAAACCTATGAATCCAGCATGCAGTAAGAACCGCTACCGGATCGATTTAGCCTACCAGGGTACGCCATTTGATGGGTGGCAGTCGCAGCCTTCAGGTAAAGCCGTTCAAAATCATCTGGAAAAAGCCCTAACCATCTTTTTACGGGAACCGACGCGAGTCGTTGGTGCATCTCGCACGGATACGGGCGTTCATGCTGAGCATCAGGTGGCAATTTTTGATAGTGCGGTGAAATTTGACTGCCAACGTTTAATTCGCGGCGTGAATGCGCTTTTAGCTGAAGAAATCAAAATCTGGTCCTGTGCACCAGCCGATCCAGACTTTCATCCGATTCGCGACTCCGTTGCCAAACTTTATCGCTATCGGCTCTGGTTAGGCCGAACTGGTAGCCCCTTTGTGCGTGACTATGTCTGGCCGGTTTCGGAACAAACCGATATTTCTCGTTTACAAGCGGCAGCCCAACTGTTTCAAGGAACTCATGATTTTAAGAGCTTCTGTGCAACCGACTCATCAGCAAAAACCACGATACGGACGATCCATGAAATTTGGGTAAAAAACAAAAATCCACTAGTGGAAATATATATTCACGGTGAAGGTTTTCTCAAACAGATGGTGCGGTCAATGGTGGGGACATTGGTGGAAGTCGGTCAAGGGCGAAGAGAGATTGAAGATATTTCTGCTATAATAGAGCAAAGGGATCGAACATTTGCCGGACTTACCGCGCCGGCAAAAGGTTTGAGTTTGGTGCAGATTTATTTTGAGCACCAGAAATCCTGCCAGTCAATACTTCAGCACAGCGATCAAATGTTTAGTTTTTGGATACCCATTGATCGCAGCAACCACGTATAAAAAGGGGATGCCATGGAGGGGAAAAGTTTTTTGATGTCAGGATTATACCCCTTACTAGCTGCTCTCTTGTTTTTGAACGCTTGTCAAACTTCACAGCCTGATTCAGTTGAAAATGATGAAAAAGCCGAGCCGACGCAAGAATCGATGCAAGCCCAGCAGATGCCGATGGATCTATGGACTCCAGCCAGACGCCAAGTGAATGCCAGTTATTTCTTCATGATTGCTGAATATGAGTCATTGCAAAATAATCGCAGTCTCGCCAAGAAATTTTACGAAGATGCCTATAATCTTGATCCTAACGCCTATATCGGCGTGAAATGGCTGGCGTCGAAAGCTCTGGATGACCCAGAAAGCGCCTTATTGCAAGCGAAAAGAATGGTTTTGCTCTACCCGAAAGTTGCCGACATCCACCTTCTATATGGTCAATTATTATCTGGTGTCGGCATGCTGGATGAGGCGATTGACGCTTTTCTCAAAGCAAAAAAACTGGATGAAGATCGTTTGGAACCCTATTTAGGCTTAATTACGATTTATCGTAGCCAGGGTAATATTAAAAAAGCAATTGCTTTGACCAAAGAAATGCTAGATCAAGATTCTAGTTTTGCTGATGGTTGGGCGCTTTTATCCAAGCTTCATTTGGCGATGGATCAAAAGAAGCAGGCGCTGCCACCGGCTAAGCGTGCATACGATTTACAAAGTAACGACCCTGAAAAAATCCATCTTTATGCATTGACCCTGGAATTAAATGGCGACTCGAAAAAGGCTGTGAATTTATACGAAGCTCTCTTTCGCATGAATCCAACAAACGACGAACTGATAGCCCGCATGGTTGATTTATATAAGCAAATTGGTAGCTTGGAAGATGCACTTAAACTCTTACAAGACGCCGATGAGAGAACAGGTCAGATTGTGCCTGGAACGCGCCTTCAGATGGCCTTCATTTATTGGGAATTGGAACGCTACGAGGAAGCTGCAAAAGTTTTAGACGAGCTAGCGAGACAGCAGCCCGAATCAGCTCGTGTTTTGTATATGTCTGGCCTGGGTAGAGAAAAAATTGGTCGGAATCGTGATGCGATCCATGTGTATCAGCAAATCCCCGAAGATTCAGAATTCTATGTTCATGGCGCTGCGAGAATGATTCATCTCTATCGCCAAGCCAATAACTTTTCTGCAGCCGAAGACCTTGCACAAAAGCTGATTCAGTCAGGACATGAAAGGTCAGTTGATTTCTATCTGGTTCTGGCCAGCATTTATTCTGATCAAGAAGACTTTGCCAGCGCAGTAAAAATCCTGAAAGAGGGCGTTGAGCAGTATCCAGACCGGGTTGATTTGCTTTTTATGCAAGGGGTCAATCTGGAAAGGCAAGGTAAGCTAAAAGAGTGTATTCGCGTTATGCGTCAAGTAATTCAGGTTGACCCGAGTCATTCTGCTGCTTTCAATTATTTGGGCTACCTCTTCGCAGAGCGAGGAGAAAACCTGAAAGAAGCGGAGTCTTTAATTAGAAAGGCCTTGGACTTAAAGCCGGACGATGGCTATTACCTAGATTCACTCGGTTGGGTTTATTACCAGCGTGGAGAATATCAAAAGGCCTTAGAAATTTTGAAACAGGCTAATGAGCAGACACCAAACGAAGGTGTGATATTAGAGCACATTGGTGATTGCTACAAAGCACTCGGAAATGAGAAAAAGGCGACCGATTATTATGAGATGGCGACAAAAGGGCGAGTTGATGATAGAGATCAAGAGCGGATTATGTCTAAATTTCGAGAGATGAAAGCTGATGTGGATTCATAGAATATTAGGCTGCTTGCTTGGCTTGTTCGTTTTAAGTTCCTGTCAAACGAGCCCAGAGCCGAGATCAATGACCGCGCCCGAAGACTTTGCCGAAGGTTTTTCGAGCTGTAGCAATGGAGAAGGGGAGCTACTGGCCCGCCTCTTAGATCAGGGTCAAGTTGTTGATACGGTACCCCTAGACTGGGTTGCATGGGAGCAGAAAGGATGGGCAATTGAGGGTACGTCACCTTTTGGTCAAACTCTCTTTCGCTTAAAGTATGACTCTTCAGACAGTAGCTTTCAGACGTCTGGTGCTCTAGCAAAATTGCCACAGATGGCGACCAATGAAGATGGATACCTGATGGTGGATGGCCAGTGGGTCGGTTTACGGCCTCAGGAGATTCCTTGTTTTTTACAATCAAAATTACCGAAAGCCTGGTTGGAGCGCGTCGTCGAATGGAAGCGATCAGCGCATGAATTAGTGTTTATCACCCAGGAAAAAAATCGAGCAATGTATGTTCGTGTTGAAGTTGACGAACAGAACTCATTAAACTTTTGTAGCCGTATTATTTGGAATTACTATTGGGGTATTGTCACAAGGGAAGTCCAAGTGTGCGGCAGCAACTATATTACGAGTATTAGAGGGCTTGAAGATTATCGACTCGAATTTGAACAGCGTAACGGTTTATGAAAGATATTCTACAATTATTGGCTGAGAAAGGTGAGTTGGGGGAATCTAACCTTGCCTTAATCAAGCAATATATCGAGAAATGGCAACTGAGTCCCTATGAAGCGATGCTCGAAACTCATATCATCTCTGAAGATCGATTGGCAGACCAACTGGCTGAAATTTACCAGGTTCAGCGAGTTATCACGATTGAAGAGCATGAGCTTCAAGTGGAATCTTTCGAGAAAATTAACTATGAAGAAGCCAAAGATTTAAAATGCATATTGCTAAATGTCAATTCTTCGCCAAAACCCTTACTGGTCGTCGCTGATCCCTCCCAGGACGGACTGCAAAAATTTCTTGCAAAATTACCCTTTTCTTATCAATTAGCTATTGCCGAAAGTACGGTGATTGAAGAGGCGATCGATAGGTTTTACCCGATAGAACAGCAGTTACCGAGCCTTTTTCGTGGCATCGATCCAAAAAGTCGATCTACGGACAACGAATAGAATGGAATAAAGCGTGAGTAGCCAAGATCAGAATCTCAAGATTGTACTGACAGGTGGTGGAACTGCTGGTCATGTGATGCCACACATCGCACTACTGCCTTATTTTAAGCAAAATAACTTGACGCCTATTTACATCGGTTCAAAAGGAATTGAAAAGACTCTCATTGAAAAGCAGGGCGTTCCCTTTTATCAAATTCAAGTGGGGAAACTGCGGCGCTATTTTTCCATAGAAAACTTGACTGATATTTTTCGTTTGATCATCGGATTGTTCCAGTCATTTTTTCTACTGGTAAAGATCAGACCACATATCGTTTACAGCAAAGGCGGTTTTGTGAGTGTGCCGGTTGCGATTGCTGCCAAGCTGTTGAATATCCCTGTTGTCACCCACGAGTCGGACTTGACGCCAGGCTTGGCAAATAAGATTATTGCGAAATTTTCTACTCTCATTCTCTACAGTTTTCCTGATACTGCACCATATCTTCATGGTAAAGCAGCGAAGTTGGTAGGTATTCCCGTTCGTCAAGACCTGCTTGCCGGAGACGCTGCGCGTGGTAAGGCTATAAGTGGCTTCGATCCTCAAAGCCAGTTGCCGACCATTCTTGTTATGGGTGGAAGTCTGGGAGCACAAAGAATTAATGATGCGTTGGCGAAAGCTTTACCGGAATTGAGTCAGCACTTTCAAATTATCCATATCACCGGTAAGGGCAAGGCGATTAGTCCCGCAGTAGGGCAAAAAAATTACAAAAATTTCGAATTTTTAAATGAAGAATTAAAAGATGTCATGGCAGCGGCAGATTTAATTATCAGCCGTTCTGGAGCCAACTCCATTTTTGAGTTTCTGCGATTGGCAAAACCGATGATCTTGATTCCCTTGGAGATAGGTAGCCGGGGCGATCAGGTGGATAATGCGGAGTGCTTTGAAAAGCATGGGTTGGCGCTAGTTTTACGCGAGAAAGAACTGAACGAGCATAGTTTGCTGGCTGCTATTCACAAACTGCGGAGCAAGCAACAGCTTGTAAAAAGTCACGAATTTCCTGAAAACCCGGAAAAACTTATCATGGATTCACTACAGACTTGTTTAAGAAATAAATAGCAGCTTGTCTTTCAAATACCAAAAGAAAGCTTGCCTAACCACTGTTCCTGATTTTCTTGAAAGCGCTGATGTTCAACCGTCAATTGAAAATATGGAGGCAGAAAGCGAATATTGATGCCGATGATTTGATGTTGATCCCACCAGTTTTTAACAATTTGGCTAGACTGGCTCATACGTGAGATATTCCAGCCGGGAATATGATCCCGATAGGATGCCTGATGATATTGCAGGCTATAACCGATAAAAATCGTAAAATAACGCAAAAATGAGTAGTCCGTTAAGAGACTTGCTTGTGAGCTTGCCAGCTCTGTCGCCTGAAAGCCCGAGAGTCGATTAAAGGCAAAACGTGCGGCAAGTGAGGGCAATTTAAAACCTTGAAACATGGTCCATTGAGCATGGCCGCCAAGCCGTTTAATAGTTGTCGCAGGAATTTGTCCTGCTGAGACGCCAATATTGATCGGCCAACTAAACCCTTTGACCAAGTATGCGTTGATCATGGTTTCTTGCCGAATATCCTGATATTCAGCGGGATTTCCCCATTGTTGCAAGTTTGCATCATCGAAAATACGAGGCTGCCAACCTAATCCAAAGGTAAATCCGATCGCTCCTCGCGAAAACGCCGGTTCAAGTGGACTATAGGTATTGATTTTACCAAGTTGATCCAAAATCAAGTGCTGGTTGTCTTCAGAAATACTTTGAGCAATGACTTGAGATCCTAGCGGCATGCCAAGACTTAGAATGACCAGAACCAGTCTGAAGAATGAACTAGTCGATCTTATTTCCATAGGGTACTTTCCTCTCATCTGTGAGCAGACGAAGGGTTCATGTCAGTGGACGTATTATTCATAGATCATTATGACAGTTTCAGCTTCAATCTCATAGATTGGATTAGCGGCAAAGGCTGCCCTTTTCGTCTACATCGGCTAGCCTATGATGAAATTGTTCTGGCAGATTGGGTCGCCCATCCTCTACCAATTGTTTTATCTCCCGGTCCAAAAGCGCCACAGGATGCTGTTGAAACTTTGAATTTAGTCAAGGCTTTATGGGGGCGAGTGCCGATGTTCGGCATTTGTCTGGGGCATCAAATTCTAGGCCATTTTTTAGGAGCCGGTACGGAAATGTCTTGTGAACCATTTCATGGATCAGTTCGCGACATTTTCATAAGAAGATGGATTCCTCAATTCCCAGCACTTCCCGGCAGAATTCATGCGGCAAGCTACAATTCACTGGTTGTTAACCGTAAAAAGCTTCGGGAAGATTGGATTTTTGCTGAAAACACCTGGGGAGAAGTCGAAGGCATCTTTTTGCATGCTGCATCGATGCCTGTACTTGGTCTGCAATTTCATCCGGAATCATTTATGAGTCAGGGACAAGAGCCGTTTCTTAACTGGTGGTGGCAAGCTGTTGCGCAATATTATTCCAATACCGCATCATCAAATATCATCACACCTCAGCAACAGCGCCCTTATCTATCCCCTCGTAACAGCGAACTTTAATTGTCGCCAGTTCCTGAGTTTTTTCCGCCAATAAGAGAGCGATTTCCTTGGCTATCCATTCAATACTGGTTTCTTTTTCGACAAAGAAAATGCGATTGGCGGGTATCGTCGCTTCGTTATAACCCATGCTAGATTCATAAGCCAAAGTCACTGGTTCAGAGCTTTGTGGCCTGGTCCTTGGCGTGTACTGGCCGCTCTTTACCTGGCTCAAGGAGGCGATATGTATGATGGAGCCGAATACATCATGGGCAATATATTGTTCCAGATCACGTCGCCTTTCATCAGCAACATAGACTTCAATGCGACTGCGGTGTCCGTGAAATAACCGCTGGCAAAGACCTTCGTGATTGGTAATGCCATGGGTGTAGCGGAAGAATGAATCGCCCGTCTTTGCCACTTCCGAGCGAAGCTTCACTTCAACTCGATGAATGCTGTTACCCAAGCGGTGTCGAATTTGCTTGGAGCACTCTTGCTCAAGGATTTCTTGGGTGATTTTCACAGTTCTGACTGGATAAACGGCGCCTTTGGGGCATAGATAAGTCCAGTCTGAATCTAAACCAGTCAAGCGAGTTTTGGCTTTCAACTGCCACTGCTCCCCTTGAGCCGTCTCTTGAAAATGCACATGGGTTGACATAATCGGTATGAGCAGCGCATGGTCTACGGAGTTACGAAGAACAGCCTTCACAAGTTTTTTGAGATGGCTGAAATCATACACGAATCCGTTTTGGTCGAGTTGACCACCGACCTCGATATCTACATACCAGGATTGGCCAATGACACCGATGGATGGGTCAAAAACTGCGCAATCAATGCGATCGATGTCTCGTACAAAGAGCGTACCAGAGTGTATTTGTTCGTCGTGATTCATGGTATCGGTCACCATAAGCTTCCCGCCTAATCTTGAATCGGTTATGGTGAAACTCGCTTCAGGGAATGATGGGGGAACCAGAAGAGGCCCCAGGTCGAGTTGCCCTTGCGGCGAATGTTTCTGTATAGAGGAAGTCAACGCTAATTGCAAGTTTTTGGTGAGGAATTTTGATCAATGACAACAGCGGGTCAGGTAAGGGTAAGAATCGCCCCATCGCCAACTGGCGACCCTCATGTGGGTACTGCATACATTGCACTATTTAATTACGTATTTGCGAAAAAACACGGCGGTCGATTTGTATTAAGAATTGAAGATACTGACCAAACCCGAGCTAAGTCATCGAGTGAAGCGCAAATATTAACCAGTCTTCGTTGGCTCGGGCTGCAATGGGATGAAGGTCCTGATATCGGTGGTGGTTTTGGTCCATATCGGCAATCGGAGCGTTTGGCGATCTACCAAAAACATGTGGCCGATTTAATTGAAAAAGGTGGAGCATATCCGTGTTTTTGCACGGCCGAGCGCTTGGATCAACTGCGCCAAGAACAGAAGTCCAGGAACGAACAAACCAGATATGACGGCCATTGCCGCAACCTCAGCTCCGGAGAGGTGGCTGAGAAAAAAGCTCAGAATTTGCCTCATGTTGTGCGTCTGAAAATGCCCCAAGACGGCGTGACCAGTTTTCATGACGAGCTGCGTGGAAAGGTGGAAATTGAGAATCATCGCATTGATGATCAGGTTCTCTTGAAGACAGATGGTTTTCCAACATACCATTTAGCCAACGTCGTTGATGATCACGAAATGCAAATCACCCACGTGATTCGCGCTGAAGAATGGATTTCATCAACACCCAAACATGTGCAGCTTTATGCCGCTTTTGGTTGGCAGGAGCCGAAGTGGATTCATATGCCGCTTCTGAGGAATCCAGATAAGTCGAAAATTTCAAAGAGAAAAAATCCGGTATCATTACTTTATTACCAGCGGGCGGGCATACTGCCTGAAGCATTAGTCAACTTTTTGGGCTTGATGGGTTGGAGCTATGGTGATGATCAAGAAATTTTTACGCTGCAGCAAATGATTGATGTCTTTGATTTTAAACGGGTTTCCTTAGGTGGGCCAGTGTTTGATCAAGTGAAGCTTACCTGGTTAAACCAACATTACATGCACCAAATGGATGAAGTTCAGTTTGTCGATTATATCCGGAACGAGATTTTCTCAGATGAGTATTTGCGGAAGTTGAAACCGCTGGCATTGGAGCGTATGTCGCGTTTTGAACAATTTGTCGACAATAATAGCTTCTTTTTTAATGGTGCCTTGAGTTATGAGCACGTCGAAATCGTTCCGAAAGGGAAAACGCCAGCTGAGCTGCGTAGCATGCTGAAGGATTTGGTGGAAAAACTCGATGAGCTTTATGATTGGAATGCTGAGATGATCGGCCAGATGCTTTCGTCCTACAAAGATGAGGTTGGCTGGAAACCAAAAGACTTTTTCATGACAATTCGTTTATTGCTGACTGGGCGAAAAGACTCACCGCCGTTAAACGAAACGATCGAAGTGCTAGGGCGGGAAATGGTACGATTTCGCATCCGTGATGCAATCAATCACCCGAAATTACGCTCCTGAATTGAGCAGCTCCTGAATGAAACTGCTTCGTGCTTGCCCAGACCAAAGCTCCTGATCAGCAAGCGCGAAGCTATATATCTTATTGGAGAAGTTCAATCAATTGGCTACGGGAGAAGGTTTTGAATAGTTCTTCGTCTTTGTCCATGAACTTTTCAAACAATTCCCTTTTCGATTGGATCAACGCATCAATTTTTTCTTCGAGCGTGCCTCGTGTCACCAGCTTCATAACCTGAACATTTTTATTTTGGCCAATGCGGTAAACCCTATCCGTTGCCTGGTTTTCTTTGCTCGCGTTCCACCATCGGTCATAATGAATGACAACTGATGCAGCTGTGAGGTCAATACCAATACCTCCGGCAAGTAGTGAGCCGATAAACACCTTGCACTGGGGGTCAGTTTGGAATCGTTGAATCACTTGGCCACGATTGCGTGTCGAACCAGTTAGAACCGCATGATCGATTTCCTGATCCTTAAGATAGCTGGAAATCATTTTGATCATATTGATATATTGCGAGTAAATCACAACCTTATGATCGCTGCCGAGGGCTTCAGCAAGGATGTCTTTTAAGAGTTCAAATTTGCCACTTTCACCTTGTTGGTAATGGGGATTGTCGCTGACCAGTGCAGGATGATCACATATCTGCTTAAGTAAAGTGAGAGTAGCAAAGACATGAAGGTAGGGAACAGGATTAGCGTCATCTTTTAGCTGTTCGACAATCGGCCGCGCTTTTAAATCAAGAATTTTCTTATAGAGTTTGACTTGATCGTTTGACAAAGTGCAGTGGCGATTATCTTCGACTTTTGCAGGTAAGTCTTTTAAAACATTGGATTTAATTCTTCTCATTTTAAATGGGTGAATCAACTTTTGCAGCGTCGTTTCTTGGTTTCTTGAACTGTCTTTAACGATTGGGTCCATAAAATGCTTTTTAAAATATTCATCAGAGCCAAGGTAGCCTGGAATGAGAAAGTCGAAAATGTTTTTCAATTCGCCTAGGTGATTTTCGATGGGAGTTCCCGTCAGGCAGATGCGAATATGAGCTGGTATCCGACAAACGGCACGATAAGTTGCGGTATCGTTGTTTTTAACAAAGTGGGCCTCGTCAAGTATCACAGCATCCCAATTGATTTCTGACAAAGCTTTAATATCGCGCAATAGAACACCGTAACTGGTGATCATTAAGCCCACTTGTTTCATAAAATTTTGAATGTTTTGCGTTCTTTTTGGACCATGGTGTTTCGTGGGTTTTAAATTAGGACAAAAGTCATTAACTTTGTCTTCCCAGTGATCCAATACGGTAGTTGGTGCTATGACAAGAAACTTTGCTGTGGGCTTTTGTTTTTGAATTGCTGACATCAAAGCCATAGCTTGATGAGTTTTACCTAATCCCATTTCATCGGCAAGTAGTCCGTGGAGATTATTTTCGTATAACCACCATAACCATTTAAGACCAGTTTCCTGATACTCTCGTAAATTTAATTTTGTATGACTGATAGATGGTGTTTTGCCTTCTGGGGTGAAGGAGAGCTTCTTGCGAATTTGGTTCAAGGTTTTTTTGCTGCCAACGAATTGATCGAAGTCACCGATTGCAGCTTTTATCCGCAATAGACCTAGTGAGTCAACTTTTAGAAAGCGACCGCTTTCATCCAAATCCCATTCATGCTCTTTGATAAAGTCGGGGACTTTGACCCAGCTATTACCAGCTTTGAGATAGTTACGGCGTTTTTTGCGAAAATGTCGCATGAGATCAATCATGGATATTTGATCTTTACCTTCACCGTAGCTGGGATCTAAATAGAACCAGCCTTCTTCAGATTTATGGACTTTGATTTGCGAAAGGGAAGGTTGTTCTTGAATATCAGAGTGGTCGATGCTTTCATCAAGCCAAACAGGGCCGTGTTCTAAGTACTCCCGAAAATTATCTTTAACAAATTGTGCCGCAGCGTCTTCTTTGAAGGTCTTTTTTAATGGTAGCTCATACCAGAAGGGGTTGACCTCCTCACTTGGTAAAGCCCAAAATCCGCGCTGTGGTAGGTAAAAGAACTCTTTGCCAAGGTATCGGCCTGCCGATTTAATTGGTATGAGCTCAAAAATAGCCTCATTGCCCTTTGGTTTTTTTAAGCTTAGCAAGCGATGGGCGCCAACTACTGCCGACAGGCTATGCGATAGCTTCGCATCCAGTTCAGGATGCTGGCTGCCGGCATGTTTAATACCAATGACACGCTCAGCAATAATTTTTTCATCTTCGATTTGATAAATGCGGGTACCGAGATGAAGATTACGATTATAAACCTTAAGCTTTTTGACTTCCTCACTGGCGGCTTTAAGGGAGGGCTTAGAAGCCAGAAACTTTGCCGCATCATCTAATTCTAATGTATAGTTTTTGAATTCTCCGGGTTTGGTTTCTGCACGGACTCGCATAGTCGGTCCGTGGGCCATAAGCCGGATACTATGTATATTTTTCAGATGATTGATGATCGACTGAGCCGCGCCATCAGCTTTTTGCTTGTTTTCCTCTTCAGCGGCAGCGACAACGATTGCTTTCTTGCTTCGGCGCAGGGGAGCTGGAGCCTTAAGTGGCATTTTCTTGTCAAGATTGCCTAATAGTTTGGGCTGCTCATGTTGAATTGAGACCATCAATGCGGTGATGTGCTCGCAATACTGTCCAGTTGTGCGATTTTTTCGGCAAGTACATTCTAACCATTGGATAAAACGACCCCCAGGCTGGATTTTCATACGTACTTCAAAATCCACACCAATATGGGAGCTAACCTTGCCTGTTACCAAATCATGAATACTTTTTACATGATGCACTTTTCCTGACGTGTAAAGATCGAGTCCCTCATGCCATTCAAATTCCGCTGTATGTTCGTAGAAGAAGTCTAGGATATCTGTCTTCACTGATGAAAACTCTTTTGTATTTAGAGGAGACGGCTGACTCTGAGTATAGCATGCTTTGCCAGAGTGCTAGAGGGTGTCAGACTGTTGACAGAACTCCGTCTAATTGGGTTATTTGATTTGTCTTTTCCCTGCTTTTGTGTGAATGTGACTTAGGTCTAAGTTTCTAATATTTTGTCAAAAAATCAAGCCCAACTCATAATATGCACCTACACATTCAAGACTGGTTCAGGGAGGCCGATAGAGTTCAGGTCGGTAAGTTGTGATGATTACCAGAGTGGTCAACTCACTGAAGGCTTTGAGTTGTTTCTCCAAACCGGGGGACTCCATTGGACAATAAAGACACCTTCCAGGCGGCAAGGATTTTAGTTGATTTTATTCGCGACTTTACCTCTTTGACAGAGCAGCAGCTGTTGGCGATCCGTAGTTTAATGGAAGAAACGGTACAGGATGTCATGCAATCCGTCAACTCGATGAGTAGTAAAGCGGATGAAAAGAAAAGTCAGGCTTCTGAAGTATTAGTGCGTGACGAGAAGACATCAGAGTTCCGCTATTCTGCGACTAAGATAAAAGAAGAAGACGATGAATTAACAAAGGCGGAAACGGATGAACGTCGTCGGGAATTTTTGGAAAACAAGCTTCGGCGTGCCGGAGGAGTTTTTTCTAAACATATGGAAGCTATGCACACCTTGGACTTGGAGTTGCAAAACTTGCTTTTCAGAGTCATGGGTGCTGCTTCAATGGATGATGTGATGGGGCAACGTCTCACTCATGTGGTTTCTTCTTTATACTTACTAAAAGAAGGTATCAGTGAAGTCATTCAAAATTACGATACTTACCTACGAGTCAAAGAAATAAAATTTTTACGCAACCGTATTTTGACGGAGGTGTATCGCAGCTATACTACGGAAGACGAGAAAGTCATTTTTCATAAGATATTTGGACAACCCAAGGAAGTTAAGCAGGCCTCCTAGGAGGTTTTTTTGAAAGGAGCGATAGAATGGGTAAGAAAATTATGATCGTTGATGATTCGAAGACGATTCGCCAACAGGTTAGCTTCACTTTGACTAAGGGAGGTTATGAAGTCATTGAAGCTGAGGATGGGCAAGATGGTATTGAAAAGCTAAAAGCGAATGCTGATGTTGCCATGGTCATTAGTGACGTGAATATGCCCAACATGAATGGTCTGGAAATGGTCGAAAAGCTCAAGGCCAGTGGCAGTACTGTTCCTGTGATTATGCTCACGACTGAAGGTGCCGCAGACTTGATCCAGCGAGCAAAAGAAGCTGGAGCAAAAGGTTGGTTGGTCAAACCTTTTCAACCTGATCAATTAGTAGCGGCAGTATCTAAAATTGCAGGATAAAAAAGGAGCATCTGCTCCTTTTCCATCTTGAAAGGATTCGTATATGGCTCAGCCCGAGCATGATGAAGCCAGTCAGTTGTTGATTAACTTTCTGGGGCATTTCACCTCCCTCATGGAAAAACAATTATCTGGTATCCGCCAAACTATGTTGACCACGGTGGACCAGGTTATGGAGGGGGTGAACAAAATCAGTGAAACAACAGGCAGCAAGCGCCTTGAAGCAGAGAGTGTGCTTGAAAAAACCTACATCACACCCGATGTTGAGACAGAAGTGCTAGTTGAAGACTTGCAGAAAATGGTGAGCGATCTGTTCGAAGAAGCACAAGACAAGCTGCAGCGAGGTGAAGATCTAAGTGCTCTGAGTTCAGCTGATCCTGAAATTTTGTTGCACAATAGAATCAAACGATTTGATGGGAAATTTCATGCGGAAATGAATCGCCTGTCACAACTTGATGATAACTTAAAGTCCTTACTTCTTGGCATGATGGGCGCCTTATCATCAGAAGATGTCGTTGCGCAACGCATGGATCATGTGATTATGGCTTTAAAGGTGCTACAAACAGCCTTGAACTATATTCTTATCGATTACGGAAGTCGTTGTAAGGTTGAAGAACTGAAGAAAGTCACTAGTGACGTAAAAAATTATACCTATCGCCAATACACCTCTGAAGACGAAAAAGAGGAGTTCTTTGAGTTCTTTCCTGAGGTCAAAACAGGCACCCGGTAACGTTTTTAAAACATTGACTGCTAAACCCCCATTTTTTATCGACTAATGCTAGCTTGGCTGTTAGCTGGCGCAAGCTGTGGCCCACGCATCAAGTCCTGCAGAAGCATCCCCTGCTTCAGCAGAACCAGCATGACTCCCATTGACGAGATAATTGACTAAAGCCTGTGGATTTCCCCGTCTGCTAGCAGCCTGGACGAAGGAGTTACTGTTAACAGCATTATCTGGGGAGATGGTTGGAGCAGTTGCTGAATGGCAACTGCAGTTATCTGCGGTGAAAACAGACGCTAGATTTTCTGAATAAGCACCTAGTGCATTCGGGCAAACGCTGGCCGCACCTCCAGATGCATAGGGAATATATTTGCTGCCCACGATACCGCAGGCGTTCATCAGGTATAGTAAGAGCATAAATCCGCAATAATGCCGCGATCGCTGGAGAGCCATAATGTGGTCCTTTCAATATTCCTCGGCATGCTATCGGTAAATGAGCTTGCAACTTTAGCGCCTCGTCTATCTGACCATATTTCTTGAAAAAACTGCCATTCAGTTTCTTCAAAAAAAAATTAAAAAAATTCGAAAATGGGGTTGACGGAAAATAAGTAGCTGCGTATAAACCATCCTCACGCCGCTGATGACTTCCAGAAAAAATCGGGAGTTAAGAAGCCGGAAGACCCAAAAGGGGTGAACGGCATAGGTGGTCTGCTCTTTGAAAACTGAATAGCAAGACGCAAACGAATTAAGATTACGTAACAGTCAATTTCTGAGGTTTTGTGACTTAAAATACAGGTCGCACACTAACGAGAGATACTAGAGTCCCTTTGGGGGCTTTAAGATTATAAACGTTAGAGTTTGATCCTGGCTCAGAACGAACGCTGGCGGCGTGCCTAACACATGCAAGTCGAACGAGAAAGTCCTTCGGGATGAGTAGAGTGGCGCACGGGTGAGTAATGCATGGGAACGTGCCTTTAGGTGGGGAATAACCAGTGGAAACGCTGGCTAATACCGCATAGTCTCGCAAGAGTAAAGCAGGCTTCTTACTCAACCTCTTATCAAATTGTCAAACAGATCCCCGACGCGCTTCGCGCTGGGGATGACGGGTGGACGAATAATCGTCAGCCCAGAGTGTCATGCCCAGGCCGTAGGCCGTCGGGCATCTGTCCGTGACAGCTTGGTAAGTGGTTGAGTTAGCTCGCGCCTAAAGATCGGCCCATGTCGCATTAGCTAGTTGGTGAG
>JBMDZZ010000001.1:0-813786 GCA_048816425.1 Oligoflexus sp. FD111 | reverse complement strand
TATTGTCTGAAAAGGACATATTATCCCGATAGCCATGACAACAGCGTAGCTATTGTGGAGTTCAATGGCGCTGTGATAAGGGTAAGCCTAGTTTTCGGATGAGCTTTCGGCGGGAACCTTGAACAATTTTGTTCGCGCCTGGGACCTTGGACGCTCATATTTTTTCAAATCCGATGTGACCGAATTCAGCAATAAGTACGGTTCAAAGCTTAATAGTATGATTCAAGGCAATAAGTACGGTTCAGCGATTGATGATATCATGAATCGCTACACAAGGCGCTTTGAAGAGCGACATAAGCATATTGCCACCTTGATCGATGCCAAGCATGATTTTTCCATTGATGAGTATTTGACTGTCGATCGTCGTCAAGTCGAGTATCCGGAAACCTTGGAAGAAGTAAATGAGCGATGGCGCAAACGTAGCTTGGTGACATAACGAAAAATAGCAGCATCGTTGACTGCTGCAACGACGGTTTACGGTTTCCTACGGAATCGAATTTGTCATAATTCCATAAGACTCAACTGCAAGCTGGCTCAATTCTTCACGTGTTTGTGTGTGAGCAACAGAGTGGTTTTTGCAGAGATACACCAACTCTTCGACAAGTTTTAAGTGAGTCACGTCGTCCTCCTGGTGATCGTATCCTCTGATTCTATCATGCTGTGTTATTATGGCGCGATATTGTGATCAATAAACCACGTCAAAAGCATAGAATGATTTTAAGACTTTTTCCAATAATTACAGAGCATGTCAAGTTGTTTAAATGATCGACAAAAAACAGACCCATTTTTGATCGTCTTTTGTAGTAATTCATAAATAATAGTAATTGTATTAACTACAATACTACATTATATTTTGGTCAATTGCTTGATTGACTGAAGTAGGATGCGATGCGCCCAGCTGATAAAACTAATATTTTCGCGATTTGTGATGAACTCAATGCAAAAGGCATCAAGCCTACATTATCCAGGGTCCGGGAATCATTGGGGGGTGGCTCTTTTACGACAATTCAGCCAATTCTGAAAGAGTGGAAAGAAAAGAGGCAGGAGCCTGAAGCCAATGCTACAAGTGAGATGCCGGACGACATTAAAGCTCTTGTAGTGAGTCTTGGTTCCCAAATATGGGCTAAGGCTGAGGTCAAAGCCAACGAAGATTACAAAGAACTGCGTGATGTGATGCAGGCAAAGCTTGATGAGATGAGTCAAGAAAAACAAGAGGCAAGCGAGGAAGTAGCTCGTTTAGAAGATGAGAATAGCAAGCTTGCAATGAGAGTCAAAGATATTGAAAAGAAAATGGGGGATTACGAAAAATCTCTCGGCCAAGCTCAAATTGAGCTTAAAGTCCAGTTCGAAAAGCTTTCAGAGTATGACGGACTAACTCAAAGACACGAAAAGCTTCTTCTTGAAGTTGGAGAACTTAGAGGAAGGCTTGCAGCAGCCTTGGATGCAAAATCACTAAAGTCGTGGCATGGTGGCAAAGAGGCGGTAAAAAGGTTCTCGGACGATCTCATGAGTGAAGAAAAGTATAACTCAACTTGAAGGAGTGTCAGTATGTTGCTTAAAATGCTTGTAAGAGCTAATGGTGTGAGTCTACTAAGGCTTGAAGGACAACATCTTGAGGATTTCCTTGATCGAGGTGAAATTGTAGATGGTGTTCGCTATCCATCTAATTATGTCAAAAACCAAGGAGAGGCTTGGGGGCTGTATGTTCATGGTGAGATAGTGGGTGGGTACGTGCTTATTTATCGCGGCCCGTATAGAACGGCGGAGGCTTTGCGGATAAACGAGGTCAATCACCCATACAATGAGGACGATTTGATTGAGCTGGGCGGAGTATGGGTCGAAGAAAGATTTCGAGAAAAGAAGGTTACAACTTGTCTTTGGCTCCATATGCGATCACGAATTAAATTTCATAGAAAGCCATTCCTAATATACGGCTACAACATCCGGCGGACGGGGCTTCAAAGGCTATACGCAAAGATGAGGCCTCATGTCCTGTGTCAAAACCCACGGCCTCCTCAGGGAGTTAAAACGCACTCCCAGGCCTCCATTGAAGTCATAAACGCCAATTATACGGGCATGAAAATTGTTCTTATGGCGCTTGAGCGTCTTGGTAGGAGTGCTGTGCAATCTAGCTATGGTATAATGAGAAGAAAGATCAACAGAATACCAGTAGAGCATGATGGACAGCAACCAAAGATCGCTGAATCAAAGTAAAAAGGCAGAGCTGAAAGCTGTCATTAATGAGTTTATTGTAGATCATCGCGAAGCCGTCATTAATAGGCTCGATAGCGGTGCTTATGAGAGGGCATTTCATAGTTGGTATAGATTCATAATCGTTGGCTATCCATTGCTCACTGGAGTAAATAATTATCTTAAGGCAAACGAGCCACTTGATCTAATTTTGTGGGGTAGTTTCGCTGCGATAAATGCAATTCTAATTGGGGTGGGCTCTTTTTCAAAGAAGCCGAATTACGCTAAACATTTTCTAAATTTTGTCATTTTCACGGTCGTGGCAATCAGCTCTTTAATGGTGGCCTATGTTGAGAGTAGAGGATATGTCACACGAGGTGGTCCTGTCCAATTAGCTCTTATTGCTCAAGTATTTAACCCCTTTTTCATTAGCCGAAAGTATTTGGTTTGGCGTGGTGTGGCGTTGGCACTTATGCCACTTACCATTACCTACTTCACCTACTCTCCATATGCATCTGTCTTAATTGGTCAACTATTAATTGGAAGTCTCGTGTCCATCGCCATTACGATTGGTCTGCAGCGCCGAGAGCTTGAGGCATTTTATATTACCAGTCTGAAAGAACAAGAAAATCAGCATTTCGCGGAGCAGCTTAAGCGAACTTTGTACCAGCATCAGCTTGCGATGATAAAGACAGGGTCCAATCTAGAAGAAACAATGCCCCTAGAAAAGGGGCGAGCAGTGGTCTGTGAATTCGATATAAAGAATTCATCAAATATTAGTAGCCCGATGTACGAAGAAGCTAAGCGCAAAGTATTGTCCTCAATTTACGAAAAGTTCATTTACCGGTCTTATGAGGTCAATCCACTTAAGATGGAGTCACCAATCTCTGAAGGATATCGTATCAAAGAGCTTGGGGATGGCTTCATTTACTCTGTAGGCCACCCTTTTAGGACTACCCACAAAAATCAATTTGATCTTGCGGTAGATATCTCGATCGGCATCGTTACTTTTTCGAAGAAAGCATTTTTCTATCGAATAAACGAAAAAATTAGTTTTTGTATTTCCATTGTATCGTCTGATATACAAGGCTTTTGGTCGGCTGCTCCGGCTACGCAATTCGACTTTGAGCAAGATGGAATTACCAAGGTATTTCGACTCAGTGAGCTGCGAAGAAAGCTAGAATCGTCTTCGAAAGGCTGGCGAGGTAAGGATATGGTTTTGATTACACAGGCCGTCTACGACGAGCTTGAGGCTCGAAAAGAGAACTTTTCTAAGATCGATTTGGCTGAGCTAGGAATTACTTTCCGTGGTGCCCCAAGTGAGGCCTTCGTGTATGTACATTTATTTGATTGAGCGCCATGACACTCATTCCGCAATGAGACTAGAAAATGGAGAAAGCGCCAAACCATTGGGACGTAAAAGATTCACAAGATCAGTCCGAAAAGCTTATCGAGCTTTCTCAAAAGAAACTCCAAATCATAACAAGCCTGTTGCTGTGGTGACGAGCGCTCCAGAGAAAAGCCAGGACTGGTCTAAGCTAGAAGAATCCATCGAGAAGTTTTCTAAGGATTTTTTTGTCAGATGACTATCTGCGTTCTCGATAGCCTTGCTGCGCTTTAAGTCAATGGCTTTGGTGACCTTAAGCCAGTCAGCCCTTTGGATTGGAGTCAGAGTCGATGCTTTCCTTTTTCTTGGAAGAAAAAATGCGGCGATTTTTTTTAGAAGGATTGTAAGCGCCTCATGATCAGCGACTTATCCTGATATCTTTAACTTGTTAAAGTCTCGCCATTCACAATTTGGGAGACTTTTTTATGATAGATAAAGAACGAAACTGGAAAAACTTAGTTGCCGAGCAGCCTGGCAGTGGGCGTTCAATTAAGGAATATTGTAAATTACAAGGTATCTCAACGGCGAGTTTTTATCTTCATCGCAAGCGATTGGGATTATCACCAATTAAAAAGGATGTGACAGCAAGCCCTGCAAGCTTCGCCACGATTGAATTAAAAGAAGATACACCGACAACTTTTGAGCCAAAGATTCGACTGCACACTCCAGATGGCTATACTTTGGAGGTGTTCTTGTGAGAGACATCAGTTTTTTCAATAAAATTTATGTTGCTATCGATGCCGTTGACTTCAGAAAATAAGCCCATGGCTTAGCGACTATTGTCGAACACAGCTTGCAATTTCCGCCTTACTCCCACAAAAGCTTGTTTGTCTTTAGAAATAAGAAGAAGACAGCGGTGAAAATCCTCTATTGGGATGATACGGGCTATGCGATGTGGTGGAAAACTCTGGAAAAGGAAAGATTCAGATGGCCAAAGCAGCCAGGGGAAAACACTTTGTTGGTCGATGCAAAGCAGCTTCGTTGGCTGCTGGAAGGTATTGATCTTGCAGCTGTAAAATTACATAAAAAGATCATTTAGCGCTGGATTTATCGAGGTTTTGCAGGCATATTCTGCGGCATGGAAACGCTTGATGAAATAAAAGAAAAATTTAAAGAACTTAGCCATGACCAACTGATTGAGTTGGTCTCGAAGATGCAGCTTAAAATCGATACCCTCGAGCATATGCTGTTTGCCAAGCGTTCCGAAAAAAGACCTTACGAACCGGCTGGAACCCCTTTGCTTTTTAATGATCCTGAAGTTGCCGCAGTGGAAGCTTTGGATGATGAAACGAGTGAAGTTAAAGGTCACGCACGGAAAAAACGAGGCAAAAGAAAGCCGCTGCCGCAAAATCTGCCGCGTAGAAGAGTGATCCATGATCTGCCAGCGGATAGAAAAGTTTGTCCGATACATAACCAGGCTCTGGTTAAGATTGGCGAGCGAACATCGGAAAAGCTGGAGGTGATTCCAGCTCGAGTTGAGATTATCGAAGAAGTGACGTTGGCTTACAAATGTCCGTGCTGTTCGAGCGAGGCTGAACAAAACCCTATTGTCACTTCACAGCCAGAGCCAGCGCTCCTGCCAAAAAGCTTCGCCACACCGAGCCTTTTGGCATACATTGTTACAGCCAAATACCAGGATGCTCTGCCTCTTTACCGGCAAGAGAAGATTTTCCAACGCTATGGCATCGACCTGGATCGAACGACAATGGCAAGATGGATGATCCAAGTCGGGCAAGCCGCACAAGCCTTAATCAATCTCATGTACGATGATCTTTTGGAGCGACGGGTGATCGGTTGTGATGAAACACCGGTCCAGGTCCTTAAGGAAAACAACCGTCAGGCTTCACAAAAAAGCCATATGTGGGTCACCATCAGCATGATTGGGCCGCCCATCATACTTTTTCAGTATCATACTAGCCGTGGCGCTAAGGTGTTGGAGTCGTTTCTGACAGACTACCAGGGAACCATCGTCTGTGATGGCCTGAGCTCCTATGATTCTTTTGCAGCCAACAAAGAGGGTGTGACGCTTGCAGCCTGTATGACTCATATTAGAAGAAAGTTCTATCTGGCAGACAAAGCCCTGAGGAAAGCAGCACCGAAGCTTGAGCCGAAAACGGCAGAAGGCCTCAACATGATCAGGGATCTTTACCGGGTGGAAAAAGAGCTGCAAGCTCTCCCGCCAGAGGAAAAACTTGAAAAAAGGCAGTCTTGTTCAAAGCCGTTGATGGAACGCTTCAAAAGCTGGATGGATGATCAGCAAAACAAATGTCTGCCCAAGTCTCTGTTGGGGAGGGCCATATCGTATGCAAATAAGCAGTGGGAAAAGATGGAAGTTTTTCTATCAAATCCCTTGGTGCCAATCGATAATAATCCAACAGAGGCCGCAATCAGGCCTTTTGTGATACAATGGCATTCGCTTAATTTTTCTTCTTTTTTGATCGCCGTTTTCTACTTCGCTTTCTTTGAATTTCTGGGAAATTCGGTGGTCTATGAACCCACGCCTACATGCAAGAAAACTGGCACAAAGTAATCGCTGACTGGCAATCAAAACCCGAGTCACAAACGCTCGAAAACATTCTTCGCCTTGAAGTTATTGAGAAGAAGTCGCGATCAATCCAGCGTCGGATCATTGAGGCGAAGCTTGGCCGGCTTCATCGGATGCATGACTTTGATTGGAATCATCCGAAAGAAATCGATAGAAACCGAATTGAGCGTTTGCTCAACTTGGGTTTTCTGGCTGCGAATCAAAATGTTATATTCATTGGGCCGCAAGGCCTTGGCAAGACGATGCTCTCGAAGAACATTGCCTGGAATGCCGTTAACAAAGGCCACCGCGCTCTGTTTAGCACAGCCAGCAAGATTGTTTCCGACCTCTTGCACAGTGGTCATAAGTTCGAAACAGCCATGAAGAAGTATACTTCGCCAGATGTTCTTGTGATCGATGAGCTGGGATATCTTTCTTTTGAGCAGAAGGCGGCTGATGCGTTATTTGAGGTAATCTCACGGCGCTATGAGTCCAAGTCAATCGTCTTAAGCACAAACTTGGGCTTCGCCGATTGGCCGACAATCTTTCCCGGAGCGGCCTGCGTTACGGCATTGGTTGATCGATTGACTCATAATGCAGATATTGTGCGGATAACGGGGTCTTCTTTCAGAACTAAGCAGACGAAAAGTAAGAAAGTCTGAATCCAGTGCGTCAGCTTCGGCTGGCGCACTTCACTTTTCAAGCCCGTTTTTTTACATTTTCTGAAGCCTGCCTACAGTTGGCTGGTGATTTAGCAGCTATGAGTTGTAGCTTTATATACAAGAAGCCAGCCTCGCCAAATCAAGCTGCAACGGCCGAAGGACAGCCGGCACCGGACCTAGGTAGTTTGAGCAAAGCCTTTTCCCAGTACTTCGATCAGAATTCGCCAAAACCGTTGTTGATCGAAGGGGCCGGTGGACTGTTGGTGCCGTTAAATCAGCATTTCGAAACTTGGCTTGACTGGCTGCAAGAAGTCCGCGTACCGACTCTGGTGGTAGCGCGCAGTGAGCTTGGAACATTAAATCATACTGCCCTGACCCTGCGACAACTCACTCAGGAAGCTATTCCAATCCTTGGCGTGGTGCTTAACGGCCTCATTCATCCAGAGAATTTACAAAGTCTACGAGAGTGGTTTCCAGACATCGCCTTCCATCAGTTTCCCTACCTGGAAAATATCCATAATCAAGACCCCTATTGGCGCCAGCAAAGTCAGCTTCTGGCAGAATGGGTTCAACATCAAAGAGCAAACTATCAAACATTAAAAAAGTCACCGAAATGGCTGCAAGCCGACCAAAAGCATTGCTGGCATCCCTATACTCAACACAAGACCAGCCCTAAAGCCCTGCCGATCATTCGTGCGAAGGGCGTCTGGTTGGAAGCAGCAGATGGACAGCAATATCTTGATGGAATATCTTCCTGGTGGACAAACACCATTGGCCATGGCCATCCTGCTATTGGTCACGCTATCGCCAAACAGCAGGCGACCTTGGATCATGTGTTGTTTGCTGGTGTCACTCATCAAGCAGCCAGTCTTCTCAGTGAAAAATTAAGCGCGTTAACTGATCATCGACTTCCCAGAGTTTTTTATTCGGACAATGGCTCATGCGCAGTCGAAGTCGCCTTGAAGATCGCACTGCAACGATGGACCAATCAAGACATCAACCATCGTCGCAAAATTCTAAGTTTTCAAGGTTCCTATCATGGAGATACATTCGGAACCATGGCGGTAGCAGCTGCAGACTCATTTCATGGCGCTTTTCGTGACATGATGTTTCAGCCCTTACTGGCGACTCCAATATAATCCTGAGGGAAAGGCTGCCTTAAACCAACGCCTGAATGAATTGCAGCAGTTATTTAAGCAACATCATAAAGAATTAGCCTGCGTCTTGATTGAGCCAATGGTGCAAGGTTCATCAGGCATGAATATTCAAGATGAATCATGGCTTCAGGAATTGAACCGACTTTGCCAGCAATATGAAATACCCTTGATACTCGATGAAGTTTTTACTGGAATGGGCCGCTTCGGAGCTAATTTTGTTTACCAACGGGTAAACCTACAACCGGCCATCATCTGTGTGGCCAAAGGCCTAACCGGTGGCAATTTGTCTTTAGCTGTCACCATGGTTCAGGAGGAAATTTTTCAGGATTTCTATGACGATGATCGCGGAAAAGCCCTTTATCATGGCCATACCTATACAGCAAATCCGATCGCCTGCCGGGCGGCCCTTGCAACCCTGCAAGTTTATGAATCCCAAGGCTGCATGGCCCGAAGCTTAGAATTGGAAAGTGCCTTTCGAGGCTGGCTAAATAAAAATGAAAGTCCGCTAAAATTAGAAAATGCCAGGTGCTATGGGAGCATGATGGGCTTGGGAAATGCCTGGCAGTGGGGTGGGAACCTACTTTAGCAAAGAAGCGTCACAAATCACGCAACTTGCCCTCAAACATCATCTGATGCTTAGGCCGTTGGGGAATACCTTATACTTCTTGCCTCCCTTAACAATTTCTGACCAAGAGTTGGAATTCGTTTTTGGTGCTTTAGGCGATCTGATGAATGAATATTTACTTTCTGACGGCTAGTTCATCCGTGCTGGAGATTAATCCCAACACTATGAAATCATTGCGAAGGGCCTTTTTGGCGAAAGCGTGCTAAAAATGACATTTATCGAACGCTTACCTATCAATAGAAACCGAGATACTCAATCGATCGTTGCTCATCGACAATAATCATATTCACGGACTCTGTGTTTCTTATCAGGTTTACTATAATTCAAAAAGACCTCATCAAGGAATTGGCCGCGTGATACCTGATTGTCCAGATGGCGGCAAGCTAGAAGCGCCTGACTAGAAGAATCTAAGAATCAAAAAGTCACGAATATTGAACGGATTAATGACAGAATTTAGGCTGGCAGTTTAACTCCCCCAGCACACCTAAAATTCCGGACACCCTTAAGCGATTTTTTCAAACTCCACAGGTGACATTGAACTTGGTCAAGAATCCTCCTTATACAGGATGCCCGGAGAAATGGGCCAGCTCAATCTGGAGGATAAAAAATGGGTCGGGTAAAAGGAGTGTCGTAAGGCACTCCTTTTACCCGACCCTCAAAGCAGTGTCCTTTGAGATCAAAAAGCAAGAGTGATCCCCCCAAAAATGATTTATCCTATGATATCATGACACTTGGTAGGTGCAACCGAATCGATAATTTCCCAGCACAGGGATTACAGATGAGCCTTGATGTTAGAGTCACTTTGTTCGCTTTTTTTATAGTTTGCATTTTTACCCCATTGCTTGAAGCATCCATTTGTCTAAATCCGGAACAAAAAAAAGGCACAGATTCGGCAGGCGATTGCCTCGACTCTATGATTGATAATAAAAAGATAGAATTATTAGCCAATATTGTCCCACCTTATAAGGCGCAAGGTAAGGAATTTGCAACAGACCCAAGAAAATCTCCAATCGTAATATTGGAAGACAAAGTTGATCGCTATCAATTAGGGAATCTTGTCCAATATATTGAAGATAAAAATGGCCTGTTGACCCTTGATGATATCAGATCAGAAAGTAATGAAAAATTATGGCTTGAGAGCAAATGGGATGTTCCCAGCTTTGGTTTTAATAGTTTCACCTATTGGTTTCGATTTGATATTAAAAGTACTTTAGAGGAAAATCGGGAGTGGCTTTTTGAGATAGGATATCCATTTCATAATGAAATTGAATTGTATATTATAGCCTCGGATGGGTCCGTGGAGGTGAAGAAGGTGGGAAGTTTAAGGCCATTTCACGAACGTGGCTTCGATAACATGAACTTCATCTTGCCAATCCAGACAAAATCATTAGAAACAAAATCTATTTATTTAAAGAGTAAAAGCACTGCTTCGCAGCAATTTCCTTTAACGCTATGGTCACCGAAAAAATTCGCTCAGGAAATGAGTTCGGTTTATGGTGGGCTTTTTTTATATTATGGAATGGCGCTAGTTATAATTCTCTACAATTTACTTCTTTTTCTTACCATCCGAAATATCAGCTATTTATATTATGTTCTGTATTTAACCAGTTATGTCATATTTCAATTCAGTATGAATGGGCTTGCATTCCAATATTTGTGGCCTGATAGCCCGTTCTGGGCCAGTCGAAACATTCCCTTTTGTGTGGGATTTGCGTTTTTCTGGTGTTTTTTATTTTCAAAAAATTTCCTCGATTCTAAGAGAACTATACCGAGAATGGATAGATTTTCAGTGATTGTTATGATATGGGGTTTGGTTTCGATGGCTCTATCGATGACAGCCCCATACAGTTTGGTTGTAAAAAATACTGTTTTGCTTAGTGTTTTTGGATTCAGCTATATGACTTTAATGGGAGTGTTCTCGCTCTTGAGTGGTAACAGGGCTGCGAGATTCTATGTGCTGGCGTTTACTATCTTTTTTATAGGAGGGATTCTATCTGCTTCTAGAGTTTCTGGAATTTTGCCCGCAAACTTCATCACGACATTTGGAGTGCAAATAGGCTCTGCAATTGAGTTTATTTTGTTATCGCTTGCTCTAGGCGATAAAATAAGCATTGAACAAAGAAAATCACAAAAAGACATTGAAGATTTAAATAATAGCCTTGAAAAGAAAGTAGAGGAAAAAACAAGGGATATCAGATCAATACTTACAAATATTCATCAGGGTATCTTTACGTTGCATTTAGAGAACAATATCGCTGTTATTGATAGCGAATTCTCGGATCATCTCGTGGATATTTTGGAAACAAGAGATCTCAAAGGTAAAACTATCGATAATACCATTTTAAACAATTGTAGTTTGACAGGGGATCAATCAGCCATCGTTAGTAACATTGTCTACTCCTGCCTCGGCGAAGATTCAATTAATTTTAGTATGAATTCGCCAAACTTGCCTTCTGAATTTGAGAAGTATTTTGAAAATGGATCGTCTAAAACGCTCGAAATAGACTGGTCTCCTGTTGTTCGAAAAGAAGATGATATAGTTCAAAAACTTCTGGTTACGATTCGCGATGTAACTGCGTTGCGAAAATTGCAGACTAGAACAAAAGAGCAGCAGGAGGAATTAAACTATATTTCTGAGCTTGTGAATATTTCGGCAGAAAAGTTTTCTGAATTGATACAGTTTTCCAAAATGGCATTAAATGAAAACGAAAGGCTTATCACAAACTCCAAGTCACGCGACATCGAGGCCCTAAAAATTCTATTTATAAACCTTCATACATTGAAGGGCATGGGAAGGATGTTTGGATTAACAAAGATGACCGCAGTGGTGCATGAAGGTGAACAATATTGCGCGCTATTGAAAAATAAAGAAAATGAGGCATGGAACCAGAAAAAGCTACTTGACGATCTCGCAAGGATTAAAGATATCCTTCAAATATATATCGATATAAATACCCAAAAACTTGGTCGCAAGGAAACTACAGACAAAATTGTGGTAGAAAAATTTATCATTGAAAAGAATATCCAAAATATAAAATCTTTTGTTAAACAACCACTTCCCGAATACATTAAAGATTTTCTAAAAATCATCAATATGGACTTAACCTCCGCAATCTATCACAAATCAGGGGATACTGTCCGAGATATATTTAGTAACATAGGTACATTGGCCCGTGACCTAAAAAAAGAACACCCCAATGTCACACTAAATTGCGATGATTTCAATGTTACCCAGCACGGCGCTGAAGTTTTAAGAAATGTCTTTGTGCATATGCTACGCAATTCAATGGACCATGGAATAGAAACTTTCGAAGAGAGGGTTTCAAAAGGCAAAAACCCCGCTGGAAACATCTTTGTGGACTTAAATTTGTCAGGTGATGATAAAGTGATTATCCGTTACAGGGATGATGGAAGAGGTATAGATATTTCAAAGTTACGGGCAATTGGTGAGAAAATGAATTATCTAGAAAAAGATGAACTGAAAGATCCTCTGAAAGTGGCAAATCTGATTTTCAATACAGGGATATCTACCAGCAAATCTATCACAGAGATATCGGGACGTGGAGTAGGAATGGCCGCTATAAAAGAATACATTGAAAAAAGCGGTGGTCTCATTAAACTTAAACTGGTTGACATAGCTGAAGATGGCCGTCCATTCCTTGCTTTTGAACTTGAAATATTCATTCCTGTGGAATTTTTGGTCGCCTAAGTTCGAACAATGACTTTGTATATTCCGCTTTCCAATTTTTTGCGGCTTGCAGAGATTTCGTCTTTTACCATTCAAGCAAAGTATAGTTGCTTTTAGCTTCTTCGAGTTTGCAAACGCATCAAAGCCTTAATTTTTCATCAACAGCCTATCATTTTACTGGTTCACTTCATACACAATATGCTGATCGGAATTCTCCACGCTGCGTCGTTCCAGTGGCTTTGAAAGGTTAGGTTGCGAAAATTCACGCTACGATCGATCAGTCTCGCAATAGTTCCAGCACTTTGCCAAGACATTGGTTTTTTATTACCATTGTTTGCTAGGGATCTCACTTAGAAATCTTGGAGTTCTATTCTAGACAGGGCTGACAGTGGCGGCTTGTGTTTGACCCAATTCTGGCAAGTCTTGCTGCTACTACTTTTTCTTTCATTTCCATCATTTTCTCTGGCGTCCATTTGCCTGTGATTAATTCTTTAGGTGTAGCAGGTGTCTGATAACTCGTGACCATGTTAATGAAGGAGCAACCACTTCACTTGTCTTTTTTGCAAACCAACTCAGCGCTGCCCTGCTGTAGTGAGCGAATTCCTTGGCTGTGAATAGTTCCTTTATTTTGAAGCCAAAGATCTTTATTGTCGTAGCAACGAGATCATGCTCGGCATTGACTGCCGCAAGCTGTGATTTGAGAGCGATGTTTTCATTTATAAGTTCGCTGTTACTCTCGAGTTCCATATGCTTAGGTTTCTTGCGAAATTTCGCTCATTTTACTACAAAAATTCCTGGATCGACGCAGCGCCTCAAAACTTGCCGGTGAGTAGATGTTAAATCGCACATTGCTGATCAGTTTGGTTAGTTATTCGAATCGCTCGATTTTACTTTAGACTAAAGCAGGCGTTGACGCGTTATCAATGAGACTTGCAGTTTTACGGAAGTTTATAACTGATGCATGTTTGAGTTCAGGCTCAAGATCTCCAGCATAGATCACAGCACCTTTTACGAATTTCTCAGAGTCAACCTTATAAAGGTACTTGTTAGCAGCAGCTGACCCCGATGGCCACTTTTGGTTCCAAAAAAGTGACTCCTGGTTACAGCTGTGCTTATTTCGCCACAAGCTGCCCCTGCTCGGGGACGCTGCGGACCTGGCACGCAGGCGTTGTGCTTGCACCTTCATCCAAGCAGTGACAAGCAGTGACAAGCAGTCAAGGATAGACTCTCCATGCTTCATGACTGGTTTGAGTTATGATGACCTTCTCTGCCTTTCACATGGGCGTGGAGTAAGGTTTTATAACCTCAACCGTGGCATGGAAACTGCTAATTGAGCCTGAATTTCTATTGGAATTCAGAAAGGGAGGCATCCAGGTGAGTCGAAACTTTTATGCGAACACAAGATTTTGGGCTACGATAGGCTCAGTGATCGGCTCCTTGGCAGTTCACCTCTTCTTGATTCGCAGCCTTTCCCGACCAAAACATGCAGCCGCAGTGAAGCAAGAAATCCAGCTACCGATCTCTTTGACTTTTCAAGTCAAAGACCTTTCGAAAGCCTCCCCCCCAGCCATCGAACGCAAGAAGTCGAATGTGTTCGCAAAGGAATCGGTAGCCAAGCCTATACGAACGAAAGACAACTCAAGCCAGAATGAAAATTCACCTCACATGGGTAGCTTCACAACTGATCCTCGACCGCAGAATTATGCCAGCCTATTGCCAGGCCGAGGGATGAGTGGAACAGGAAAGAACAGCGAAGCCATGAGCAACATGAGCAACATGAGCAACATGAGCAACATGAGCAACATGAGCAACACAGGCAAACCAGGCCCTGGTATCATCGGTATATCTCAAGAGGTAAAAGACGTCGTTCAGCTCGAACTTTTTGCTTATGAAGTCAAAAGTCTTCTCTCTGTCCCCTTTGCTGTTTTAGCCCAGGCATCCCCTGCAAAAGCGTCACTTCGCCTGAATAAGTCGACTGCCGGGACTTGGGAGATCAACTCTTACCTCGGCGATCCATTCGCTCGAGCTATTCTTTTTGAAACAATTGCAAGTTTGAATACTCAATCTCCAGCTTTCATGCATCTCTCACGAAGTCAATTTTCGATGATCCGCATCGATTTTTCTTATCAGATCATAAACGATACGCAGGCAGCCCCCATCGAAATTCACTGTGACGGCAATCGCGTTGCCATTACTAAGCGGTACCTCATGCCACCCCGCTGGCTCAATTTTTTAATGGCTCAAACACACAATGGTCGCCTGGAGTTTGGGTTCAAGGTCGATCTGCTTCCCATGCTGAAGAAATTAGCAGGGCAGCGTGACGTGGAAATGATGCGAGACCTTGCTGAAATGCAAAGCCTGCGTTTGTCTCCCGCTTACAAAAAAGCCCGATGGAAATAATTTTTAAATCGATTGGTATTTAAGTCGAACTTAAAGCATATTAAACGGAACACCAATAAGTTTGTCGTCATACAAGCGAAGCTTCTCATCATTATTGATCACAATGCCATACTTGCACTTTCGCTCGTCGACGAAGTCACGAATTCCTCTCAACTCTTTCAGCGAAATGCTTTGCCCATATTTTATTTCTATGGGCAAAAGTCCAAAGCTTCCTTCCAGCACAAGGTCGACCTCCGCTCCAGCAGCTGTACGATAGTAGTAGTAGTCAAATGCAGAGCCCAAAGACTGAAACCCGCGAATCACTTCTTCGATGACAACTCCTTCCCACAAATGTCCTCTTGATGGATGACTTACCAAACCATCGTAGCTATTGATTCGGAGCAGGTGATTCAGAAGTCCGGAATCCCGGTAAGAAACTAATTTTTTGCGATTTTCCAGTCCAAATACTTTTTACCCGATTCTCAAGGTCCTGATTTTGTTTATTTCGTGTCCTTTGTCTTCGATTAAACCAAGCGTATCGGGTGCTTCTGCTTACTCTAAGAGAATTTCAGACATTAAATTTTTGGTAATAAGTGACGATTCACTACCTTGAATTCCAACCTCGTCAAGCTTGATCCCCAGAGAAGGCGATTGTATTTGCGAAAGTATTGCTGATGGAAGGCTTGTGATAGCATGAAAATATCCAAGCATAGATTTTGCGGAATTGCTCTACAAATGGGTCTTCAATTCCTATCCCTATCCCTAGCATCTCTCTTAATGCTTTGCTTGACTTGTCAGGTTAAAGCTGCAGAGCGATTAATTAGCGGAGGGCCCCTTTACCCAAGTGTCTCTATTTTAAGTGATCCTTCAAAAAAACTAAGCCTTGCCGAAATAATAGAAAGTAGTGATTTTACTGAAGGTCGAAATATCATTGGATTCAAGGATGTTTCATTTTGGGTGCGATTTGACTTGGAAAATCCAAGTTCAGATACTGAAGACTTTATTTTCGAAGATCAATGGTCTCTCACTGACTTCATAGATTTCTATCTCATTAGTCCCGATGGCTCGATCGATCACCGCGAATTGGGTCACAGGCGAGTCGAAGTCCCAGGCCGGTCCCTGCATCGTTATCCATTTGCCAATTTAAAATTGGCGCCTGGAACAAGCACAATTTATATACAATATCGAAGCACTGATATCAATGGCACTCGAGTTGCCCTTTGGTATCCAGACGATTTCGAGAGATATAAATTAAGCTCACAGCTCATCTATGGCATCTTGCTTGGCGCTCTTTTAGTCATGAGCCTCTATAACTTTTTCCTCTATATTACTTTGAGATATTCTTGCTACTTGCATTACTCAATGTATGCATTGACATTTTTTCTTTTTCAGATGTGTTTCAGTGGCTTCATATCTCAATTAACCGGCAATTACTTGTTTTGGATTGATGAGGGAACTGTCCTGTTTGCAAGTACTACTATGATGTGTATTATACGATTCACGCAATTATTTATAAATCTCAAGGAGCATTCTATATCTCTCGATCGAATAGGCATGTTTTTATACTCTCTACCGGTAACTGCTTTTATCCTCAATTTTTTCGATTTCCAAACTGCTGCCATTTTTACTATCGCTGGTAATGTAGCTCTTGCTATTTGGATAGCATTTGGCGCTATTTTAACGACATACAAGAAATTGCCAGAAGGAAAAATATTTCTGTTTGCCTGGGGAGCTTTCGTAGTCGGTGATCTTTTAACTATTTCTTACTACACGGGTTATAATGAGGCCAACCTATTGACTCAATGGGGCATGATCACAGGCGTAGTCATTGAAATCGTCTTGCTTTCATTCGGCTTATCAAACTTCGTCAGCCGGATGAAACAGGCTGTCCAGGAAGCAAAAGAGGCTTTGAATCGCGAACTTTCTATGAACCTATCTCGAGTCGAGGCTATGGTTCAGGAAAAGACCCGTGATATACGCTTAATCTTGCAGAACATTCAACAGGGAATATTCACTCTCTATGGTGATAAGCTTCTGGTGCATGAGGAACACTCCAAAGCTCTGCTGCCAATTCTGAGTAATGATAAGGTCGTAGGGCAAAGCTTTGTTGATGTTTTTTTGGAAAAAACTCAAATTGATTCAGACCATAAGAGTCAAATTATATCCACCCTGACTTCTGCATTAAATGACCTAGTCATTAATTTTGAAAGTAACTCTCACCTTCTTCCCAAAGAGATTCAATTTGGACCGCCGGAAAAACCTTTGAGGACATTGGAGATTAACTGGCAGCCTATGGTTAATGCTGAAGAAATTGTGGATCGGATTCTCGTGACTCTGCGCGACGTCACCGACGATCGGGAGCTGCGGGCTTTGGCCGCAGCACACTCTCAGGACATAGATTTGATTGGTGAAATTGTCCAGCAGGAGCCTCGGCAATTCGGCAGTTTTCTAAAAACGACGGACAAGTATTTACAAAATGCTCATGAATTGCTAGGCAACGAGTCAACAATAAGCGCTGAAAAAGGCCGAGATCTTTTTCGTATACTGCATACGATTAAAGGAAACTCACGCACTCTGCGGCTATCTAAAATCGCTACAGTTGCCCATGAATGTGAGAACTGTCTTCAACTTGCGATCAACCAACCCGACCTTCATCATTTCGGCCTCGACGATCTGCAAAAAATAGAGCAGGAGATCAAGCCCTACGTGAGGGTATTTAATCAATTTTTTAATTCGTTTGATAATAGTCGAATCAGTTTGGAGTATGAAACTGCGCGGAAGCTAATCCTATTCGTTCAACAGGCCGGATTGAGCCAGCAAGATCCCATGTTGAGTGAGCTGGTGAATGCCACTCTGCATTCAGGTAAGGAACTAGTGAAAGAATTGAAACGAGATTCACAGCAACTCGCTTTGGAATTGGGTAAGAAAGATCCGATTATTTTAGACAATCTTGAATCCGTATATGTCGGTCATGATATTCACGAGATGCTCCAGCATATTTTGGGTCACCTTTTACGCAATAGTATGGATCATGGACTGGAATCAACTAGCGATCGTGAAGCTCAAGGAAAACCCATTGCCGGCACTTTGAATCTGCAATACATGCCAGGAACAAAGGAATGTTTCATCTGGAGTGATGATGGCAAGGGCCTTGATCTCAAAAAAATAGCCGAACGCGCCTTTTCAAAAGGCCTTATTCCCAATCCGCAATGTGAAGTTCCAGTCGAAGTTTGCAGTTCGGTGATCCTGGAGAGCGGCTACTCAACAAAGTCCACCCTCAGTGAAATATCGGGCCGTGGGGTCGGCCTTGATGCTGTATCAGATCTACTTCATAGTATCGGTGGCCAACTGGCGATTCGGTATGTAGGCGAGCTTAAACAAGGCCAATGGCAAAGCTTTGAAATTGTTCTGTGGTTACCTGAAAATCAAATCTTTCAGCTGAGTGAAGGGTCTGACGGGTCTCTTCTCCAGGCTTCTTAAGCAAGACTCGATTTGTGGAACATAGCTCGTCAGCACAGGTTTGCTTTTCTAATATTCATCCTAATCGTTTAAATAAAGGAGATTTTGCCATTTTACAACATATCACAACCACTCTAAAACATTACTTAGGCAATTTTCACAATAGCCAAATATTAGAAGGAATGAAGAAGTATTACCTGATGCTTAATCTTATCGACATTGATTCTAAGTGGAAAGATGCCGAACTTGAAAAATTAGGAGACTTTCTTTTACCTCCGAATATAGATATTAAGACTGTTGAAGTTTTTATTGATCAAATTTTTGAAATTTCTCTATCCAATCCTAACCTGCTTCATTTTTTTGAAAAATGTGAACATAAACATTTTAACTTTTTACGTCACAAACTCGAGACAGAAGGAGCGCAGGTACTTCCTGATGTAATCTCTTTAGCGCTTGTCCTTGATCGCTTGACTCAAGCTATGCATGACAACTGGCATGTTCTCCAATTATGCTTTGATATATGGAAGAAGATGCGCTCGGAAGAACATTTCGGCCGATTCATGAAACTCTTCGAACATGCTAAACTGTTTTCTGTGGAATTTGCCTGTAGCCTCATATTAAAGTACCATAAAACAGGATCTATTCCGCCAGGTTTCCTCAGATTTCTCGTTCCGATCAATATTATTGAGGCTGTGCTTGAAGACCTAAAAAATGGCTTTCGTGATAATGCATTTTGTGGATGGCAGTTGGCAGTCAAATACCCAGCCATGAAGACACAAGAAGAAGATGTCTCTGCAAAGTTTTCTGAAGATAAGAAATCCATGCTGTTTACAGTACCAAGGCCTTTACAATGGGCTGATTTGTATCAATCATGGAATATGGCTTTTGTAGCGCATTATCCTGAATTTCCATATTTTATTACCAAGCTGCTTATACCTCAGGTTGCAAGTTATAGGGATAACCCCAAAAAGTACCTTTATAATAGAGCAATCTCTCTCTATATTTTTATCCATATCGAGTTGTCTAGAAGAAATTACAATGCCAAAAATGGAATTAAAGAAATTAATTGGCATGATAAAGAGCTGACAACGCTTTGGGGTGAAGTAAATAGAGATAGCGTAAAGTCATATAGAAAATTATGTATGTCTTCCATTTAATCTGTTTAGCTCGTGTTTAACGGATACCGTAGCAAGATCAGTCGATCTTTAAGAGCTTGTAAGCTCGAACCGACGACTATCACAATAGAGATTCCACGGTGCCAAAAAAGAGACGGAAGATTTTCTTAAGAGATTTTGCCAGGTATCAATCAAGGTGACAATATTGGGCTTTGGCGCAAAAGCGCCAAAGCCACAACTATTTATCTGAAATCGCCGAAAAACCTGCTCCTTCAGGTCTGACTTTTACCCGTAAGTTGATAAACTACTAATATTTATATATATATTTCACCACAAGATTTTAAATTCAAAAATTCTTGTAGGTGGAATATTATGGTGGCTGTCGCTTGCGAATTTAATGGTTGTAACTTTGGAGACTCTCGACTGGTCAAAAGAGCTCAGATCTTATCCTCTTCCATTTCAAGGAACCCGGAGCTTTCTATACACGCGGCATGCGCGAGTTCTAAAGATAGCAAAGCTGCCTACCGATTTTTTCAAAACGAAAATGTTACTCCATCAGCGATCTTAAGTGGTCATATAAGTAATACCCTAAAACGAGCTGCAAATACTGGTGAGGATATTCTAGTCATACAGGACACCACCGATTTAATATACTCTCAGTTCCCTTCGATTGAAGGCCTTGGTGAACGTCATAAAGCCAAGAATTATGAGGTTGGTGTCAAAGGAATTTTATTGCATAACACCATAGCTGTAACGAGATCTGGAATTCCTTTGGGCCTGCTAAAACAAACTTTTTTTACACATGATGACTATCGGCAGAAAAGAAATCAAGTGGACAAGAATATAGCCGGTTCTAATAAGAAAGTCCCATTCGAGGAAAAAGAAAGTTATCGTTGGGTTGAGCATTTCAGAGAAACAGACCAACTCCTTCGAAAAGTAGCAAACAGGGTGATTCATGTTGCCGACAGGGAATGTGATATTTTTGAATTCCTCTATAACGTGGAAAGTAGTGGCAGCCACTACGTTGTGCGATCAAAGGCAAATCGCATGACCCAAGAGGGTCCTCGCTCGAAAGATACGGACAATATTCAAAATAAATTAGACCGATCACCAGCCCTAGCAACCCTCATAGTTTCTAAAGAAAATGAGGGAATTGAGTGCGAACTTCGTTCTGTATCCGTGATTCTTAAGATTCCTCAGAGATTACCTGAAGCGCAAAGTGAGACGATGCAAAATATTAAAGTAAGCATCGTCGAAGTCAAAAGCAAAGAAAATTCGAGCAAAAAGCTACATTGGCGTTTATTAACTAACTTACCATGCTCAAATGATAAAAGCGCATTAAACATAGTTGAAATTTACAAGCAAAGATGGTCTATAGAATGCTTTCATCGAGTCCTTAAATCAGGTTTTGGCGTTGAAAAAGCGCGACTTGCTAGCCGGAAACGCCTTGAAAATCTCGCTTCACTACTATCTATTGTCTCGTGGTATATTTTTTGGCTTTACAATTTTGGTAGGGCTTTTCCAACATTGTCAGCCCAAAATATATTTGACGAACAGGCAATAGAAGTCCTAAAAATTTCCTCTAAAAAGTTGAAGGTGGTGATCAGAGGAAATTTCGATATAAGGCAAGGTATTCTTATCTTAGCTCGATTAGGAGGATTCGCTGGTAGGAAAAATGACGGTGAACCAGGGATGATAAATATCTGGAGAGGATGGAGAAAGCTCCAAGAGCGCATTGAGTTCATGGAGGAACTAACTTAAGGGTAAAAGTCAGTCCTTCAGGTGCAGGATGGATAGGCGTTTGTGAGCCGAAGCGATCAGCGTAGGAGAGAAAATCATTCCGGTGTACTTTGCTCTTCGATATACTTCTTAATCACATCGATCGGCGCTCCCCCACAAGAACCTGCAAAATAGCTACGTGACCACAGACTTCCACCCCACAGCGCTTGTTGAATCGATGGATAACCCCGTTTCCGTATTCTTTGCGACGAGGCACCTTTCAAACTATTGACTAGCTTGGAGACAGAAACCTTTGGAGGGTAGTTGACAAGCAAGTGAACATGGTCATTTTCACCATCAAACTCGACAAGCTCCGCTTCAAAATCATTGCAGACTTTTGAGAAAATTTGTCCAAGATCATCGACTATAGTTTTTGTGAAGACCTTTCGACGGTATTTGGCAACGAACACCAGATGGACGTGCATTAAAAATGTACAGTGTCTTCCTGTTCTTAAATCGCTTGACATATCAATACACCAGATATAATTTTGGTTGCAGACGCTATATAAGAGCAAGGCATGCAATATTTCAAGTACAAACTGAAGATTAACAATTCTGAAAGGGCTATTCTTTCAGAGTGGATTGGCACAAACCGCTGTTTGTATAATCTTGCATTGTCTCAGAGACAGATGATCGACTACCGTGAAGTCAAAGCCAGATCGGATCAGCCCATTAATTACGCCTATCAGGCAGCGGAATTAAAGGCATTAAAAGCCGAATACCATTGGTTTGGAAACCCACCAGGACAGACCCTACAGCAAACGCTGATGCAGTTGGATCAAGCCTTCAAAAGATTTTGGAAGGGGCTGGCTTCCTTTCCGCAATTCAAAAAGAAGTCCCAAGACATGGGAATTAAGATTCCAAAGGGAAAAACAAAAAAAATCCCATCGGAAACTTCCACTTTCCTGACCATCCAAACCCCAACAAGGGATATATCAAGTTACCAAAAGTAGACAGACCATTCAGATTCTATAAACACAGAGAAATGGAAGGGGAAGTCACATCCGTTACGATTCGCAAGGAAGGTCGAGATTTCTATATTTCTGTTCTTTGCGATATTGGTAACAAGTATGAAAATATTAAAAATCCAAGCGCAAGTATAGTCGGAGTTGATAGGGGAATAGCGAAAAGCCTAGCCTATAGCGACGGTAGTTTCACGGAACTTCCAAAGTCAAGGATTAAGACCTTAGAAGAAAAGATCGCTAAATTACAAGTGGCTCTTGTCAGAAAAACTAAATTTTCAAATGCTTGGCGCAAGCTAAAAATAAGAATATCTAAGCTTCACAAACGAATAACACGTATTAGACATGATTTTTTGTGGAAGACAGCGCATAACTTAAGCAAAAACCACGCTGCAGTTGCGCTCGAAGCCCTAAAAACATCTAATATGAGTCGTTCTGCTAAAGGTAGTTTGGAGAATCCAGGAAAAAACGTTGCAGCTAAATCAGGTCTGAATCGGGCAATTTTGCGAGAAGGTTGGTATATGTTCTCTCAAATGCTCGAATGGGAGTGTAAAAAACATGGATCACGAGTGATCTATGTGAATCCACGAAATACCTCATTGACCTGCTCTAGCTGCGGTAAAGTCGAAAAATCCTCACGCAAGGACCAAGCAAGGTTTGAATGTAGTTGTGGGTTTTCGGCAAATGCGGACACCAATGCCGCAATCAATATTAAGAATCTCGCCGCTGCTTGAAGCGGTTAAATGCCATGAGGTAATCACCGTCAGGTGATTGCCGACTGGAAGCCTCTTCCTTTAGGTGGAGGTGCTTGACCAGAAGGGCTTTTCGTCTTTGTCATAGAATCGCAACTCTAAAATACAAGTTTACGCTCGGAAGACGGATTTATGATTGTTGCCAGTTTGGTAAAAGGTGGTGCTGCTGAGAAAGGCGGCTTATTGCGCGTCAACGACAAGATTATTGCCGTTGCGCAAGGTGATGGGGAACCAGTGGATGTTATCGATGTTGACTTGCAGGAAGTTGAGGCTACGCAGCAAGGCTGAAACGTCCATTCTGTTGAATCGTAAGCGATTCAACAACACGCGTGTAGCAGCTTCTTTCAAAGTACTGTGCTGGAGTTTAATCCCAACACTATGATACCTCTGTGAATGGAATTTTTGGCGAAAGCATGCTAAATTTGAGACCTGGATACAATTCGAACCAAAATCAAATGGGCACGTAGCTATTTCAAAAGACTTGCTTTGGAATTGGCAATAGAGCTTTGAGACTATTACGTGACACCTTACCCATTCAGGTGCATTTTAGGGGCTTTTAAAAGGTTCCGGCGTAGAATTAAGATAATTTGATGCTCGAAAAAACCGAAAGGCAAGCCGTCAATTCATGAAAATATTGTTGATCTCATCATGATCGGAGAGTGTTGTTAACCTGTGGCTAGCTGTCTGAATTTCGCCGCTTTTTAGGGAGCGGCGAAACATTAGCATATTTATTGTCAACTTGCTGATAAGTTACCGAGGTAGTCGTCGCCACCACAGTTCAGCAAGTTCTTCACTTCCTTCCTCAGCGCATTCTATTCTCTCATTATTGTCCGCATAATTGATGAAATCTTTACCACAGTCTTCCCCATTGACAACGGGAGTCTTCAGAATGTCGCCCACAGCGTAACCTTGATTGGAAGAAAATCCTGTAATTTTTTTCCCACGAACGTGATGTGTACCACTTGGCCCGAAATCCTCACGCTCAGGATTAAAGGAATCGCCTGTGTTGCAAAATTAGGTTGGTTGCGAGGAAAATATTTATCCGTTTGCTCGGCATCTCCTGCCCATTGCGTGAAAGGCGGCATCGCATTGGGGTGTTCATGGACGCTGGTATCTGCGTCGCTTCCCGTTCCATCCCAGCAGATAGCGGCATAGGAAGTATCGACTAACGAAGCTACCTTATATTTGAACCCAGGATCTTCTAGTACCACTTCTTCATTTTCTGAATCTTCATTATTTTCATTTTCAACTTCAATAAGTTCACGATCTGCTATCACAAAAACTTGAAAGGTTGTTTCCATGACTTCCCCATCTCCAGGTTCTTTGTCATTGACCTGAAGAAAACTGTAATCATGAAAATCATAACCTTGCAAACTTGGATTGTCGCACAGACTGACCACTGCTGGATTGGCTATCACTATCCTTACCGCCACAAGAGGTCAGCAAGCCTGCATAAAGAACGAAAGATAGCTATTTTTTCACTGTAAACCCGGGGTTTTTCATGTTGCATCCTCAACTGCTGATTCTAGCTTTGAAAAGCTGATAATATAGTTGTCTGCTATCATGGCAAACTTTAAAAACCATCTAACTCCATCGGCAGCTAAAATTCGAATTTTAATCTAATTTGATTATTGCCAGATGAATGTTTTCGCCGCTGAAGCGTGTAGGATAATCAAGCCTGTTTACCTTTTTATAACCACTGCGATTTTCTGGACGTGATGAACCAAAGGTGACCAAAGGTGGGGGTAATCGCATCGTAATTTTTTCAATTCGAGTTTTTTATCGAACGCCTTCGATTCACAGATCATTTTAGAGAGACTTGGTATGAAATCAATCCGGATAGGTGAATTTTGGTCAAAAAATATAAATTTTAGTTCTTTGCAATGTTTATGGTAAAAGCTGGGAATTTACGTAGTCTTTTGAATACAGCTGTATGTTTTTAAATTCATTTTTTATGGTAAAAAGAACAAATGATGAAAGATTTCATCAACACTAATCAGAAACGATATATTACTTCAATCTAACCAAGATTCCTCGGCAAAAAATATCGCTCTTACGCATTCTCTCAAGTTCAAGCAGATAGATAAATCATCGTCTATGTTTGAAGCCAAAACATCTAAATACAGCGGAAAAAAATTGCTTCTTTGGAGCAAAGTTTTGAAAAAGGGTATTATGTCGTGAAGTCGCGACACTAAGCGTTTCAGTTTAAAAAATCTGCATCTGGTAAGCCTTCCAAGGTGAGCGATTATTTGAAAAAATTAAAAATATAAATCCGCGAAAAGTTTTTTTTAATCTTACGAGGGTAGGAGGAAGGGCCAATGGGGATTATGGCCTCGGTTCCGGTTACTGGTGTATTGCTGTGTTTTATGGGGATGCTGGGGGCGCAGCTGAATGCTAGCCCAGTGCAACAACAGCAAGAATTAGAAAACATTCTTGAAGAGGGAGATGTTCAAGCAGATTGGCAATGGCAGGCTATTGAAGGCAGTTTTTGTCGTGACGGCAGCCAAGCTGGTTTCTTCGTACAGGAAAAAGCTGATGCAACTGATCTTGTGATCTACTTGGAGGGTGGTGGTGCCTGTTTCAACGATCAAACCTGTAACAATAATCCATCTTCAATCAATCCAAATCAAACACCAAATAACTTTGGGATTCTGGATTCGGACGATGAAAGAAATCCAGTAAAAACTTGGAACAAAGTTTATGTCCCGTATTGTACGGGTGATGTCATGGCAGGCAGTAATGATAATGCCGATGTCAGCTCAAGGTATCGAGCCCAAAAATTTGTCGGCTATCGAAATATGGGGCTATTCCTTCAGGACCTCACAGATCGCTTTGCTGCGGTTGATCGCGTTTTGCTGACTGGTGAGAGTGCTGGCGGATTTGGTGCCGCATATAACTTTGATCGTGTACAAATTGCCTTTGGCGGTACTCCCGTATACTTACTTTCGGATTCGGGTATTCCCTTTGCTGATGAGTATCTTCCGCCCTGTCTGCAATCAATCTGGAGGGGGTTGTGGAATCTGAACGAAACCATGCCAGAAGATTGCATCGACTGTCGGCAGCCAAATGGTGGAGGAATCGCCAACATGCTGGAACTGATCAGTAGCAAGTATGGCGGAAGGCAGTTCGGCTTTTTGTCGAGCACTGCTGACATGACCATTCGCATTTTTTACGGCTTTGGCAACAACAGTTGTCGCCCGTTTATCCCGCTGATGAGCGAAGGGAAGTTCCGTGCTGGCTTATTTGATGTACGAGATAGGTATATGACCGATGATTTTGTGACTTTCTTTGTCAATGGTCAGGATCATACCTATTTGACAAATGAGAGATTTTATCAAACTCAGGCAAATGGCTTGCGTGTTTATGAATGGGTGACGCAGTTTGTCGAACAACAAGCTTCTTCAGTTGGACCGTAAGAAATCTAGGGTAGACCTCTGATTTCAATATGGATCGCCAACTCATGCATCATGGGTTGGCGAGTTTTCACTCAATCAACATTTCAGGCCCTTCAATCCGAAGATTAGAATATGCAAAGTCATTTAGAGCTCCATTGCGTGAAGCAGGACTAATCGTTAAGCTATATTCACCTGCAGCTAAAACTGGTGAACTGAATTCTAAGACTTCTTGGTTTTGCAAGATCAGCGTAAAAGCTATTTCACCCGTAATGTGACGTAGGATGGCTGTCGTAAATGCACCTGTTGTATTGGTTTGACCAGTGCCAACTCCACAAAGATTGCTAAAAATTAAGCTGATAACGCCACCAGCAGGTAGTGTGATCTGATAAGACTTACTTCTACCGTTAGCAATGCCCGGGACATCTATTCCCTCACAATCGGCTTCTACACCTCGCCCTGCACCATCATCGCCGATTTTTTGCGTGCCACTATTGAAGGTAACTAATGGCGACTGAATTGTATCAGATTCGGTATCTTTATATGGAGGAATAAAAATATCAACTTTATTACTTGTATCGACATCGATGACACTATTTTTGATATCAACATATAACCAAGAATCGATGATATCAGCTCTGCGAAACGTAAATGTCCAAAGTAGATATCCGGCATCTATTTGCTCATCAACTCTTTCCGATACAGGCGTGATTGAGCTCGCTTCATTGCGGCTGAAGCCGCTCGTGAACTTAAAGGATAAATTTTTGAGGCTCTCATCTTGATCTTCGATATCTTGACGACAATTAATCATCACCGTTTCTTGATTGGAATTTTCCGCAGAAATTTGGCAAGTTAAGAAAGATCCCCCCACTAATACTGGCTCTAAGGCAGATGTGCTTTCAGTCTGCGTACCGTCGGCGGACGGATCACTTTTAATCTCCGATGAATCCCTTGAAGTTAATCCTCGTTCAAACGAAGTCTTGCCACATCCCATAAGTGGGGAAAGCAGCGCAACAGCTAAGCATATGCCGGAACGTGTATTGCGATCGAAATTCAAGCTTATTCTCCAACTTGCGTGATTCATCTATAAACCCTCGATTCGTTGCAAATCAACTACTACAGTTGGATACAGCGTGGTGAAATATTGTCTATACCAAAACTTATGCCGAGCAGCCCTGATGGATTGAATCCTGAAATATGAAGTCTAGAAATCTCATTAAGATCTGTTGAGCTCTTCACTTGAAAACGCATTAATTGCCCGTCCCATAAAGTTTCGCCGTTAGCATAAAAATGGAATTGATCGACAAGTTGATTTTGGCTGTCAAATGCTTGCAATAAGACAGTTTCATAAAAGTCAATGTCAACGATATCCATACTGACTTCTTTTGCTGGTTGATTGTATTCTATGACGATTGTATCTGTCTCTTCAGTGATCTTGTGGCCATCGGAGATAAATAAACTTCCAGCATTCTGATTTGGAGCTAAATAGTTTGCTGTTTTCTCCGGACCACCATAATAAACAAGAGTGTCGGACTGGTTATATGCGGCAAGTAAGACTGGCGAACCGCTGAGTGTCGAAAAACGAATTCCATGACTTTCCAAGAATTGATCTTGAATCGTTACCTCACTAGGATTCGGTAGATCGAGAAAATTTTCAAAGCTTATCAGAGGAAGTGCGCAGTCTTCGTCCCAAATGAGTAAAACTTCGATATCTAATGTGCTTGTTTCATCACCTATAGTAAAAGTAACGCTAAATTTTGTTTGAGTCGTGGGTGCATTAGAATTGGCACGTATATCAAAAATCTGATGCCAATCTTGAGCCACATCCATTGTGTTGGGCGAAATTTCGACCCCCGATCCTTCAAAAGACCAAGTGTAACTATCGATACGTTCTTTAAAATTTTCGATCTTTCCAGCATCATCCTCAACACGACAACCAACTTTTTGTATATCATTTTCTATGTCGGCAGATATCTTTTGACAGAAAAGGTATGCTCCTGTGATGGCTGTTGGGATTGTCACAGTTTCCTCTTCTTCACTTCTTTCTGGTTTTTCAGGACTCAAAGCAACTTCATTTTCTTTGAGGCTACTACCAGCATCTCGCTTAAACGAGTTATCCTGACAATTAGTCAGCGAGCTGATGAGTAAGGCTGCTAGGCTTAGGTGAAAATAATGCAATTAAGGACCCTCTTCTTCGGTTTCTTACCATCCGTCATGGTAGGAACAATGCATCGGTTTATTCAAATGTTGACGATTCGATTGCTCTAGAAGGTTTATCGGACTTACACGTGAAGGTGTTAAAGAAGATGGGTAAGTATTTAATTTTTATTAAAAAATAGAAATTCTTTCCACAGAAAAGAATGAAATGCGTTCCGGCGACAAAAGGTCGGAACGCATTGCTTTTAGTGCTGAGCTGCTTGAGCAAAATCTTCTTTTTGTCCTTGAGCCTGATGCATCACCTGATCATCATTCCACTCGATTTCCAGCTTCAATTGACGAAGCCTCGGATACTGGCGATTGATAAAACGCTGGGCATAAACCAAGCGATTTGTATCTTCCTTTGCATCTTCTAAGGCAGCTTTTGCCATTGCGACGATAGCTTTCATTTCGCAGATGCGAGCGGCATTATGGAGAGCTGGTGAAAGGTTGTCGAATTTGACAAGATCGGTTTTTAAATGACTAATAAGTCGCATGATATCAGAACTTTTATTTTCTGAAATGCTGTCTCTCATATTAGCAGTAACAAGCTTCATTAATAGTTTAACCAAAGCCTGATTCAACGTTTGCTTCATTTTGTAGTATTTACGCTTTAGAGGGTCAGGCTCTGCCAAGGCTCTGACCCGTAAAGTTACCAGACTTTCCGCAAAAGGTCTTGGCCGACGAATAATTTCTTTCATCGTGTCCTTGATGCACATCAAAGCCTGTATTTCCGAGGTACCCTCGTAAATACTTAAAATCAAGCTCTCTCTAACCCACCATTCCGGCTTGTATTCTTTGGTAAAGCCATATCCCCCATGAATTTGCAGACAAGTGCGGGCATGAACGAACGATTTTTCTCCTGACCACCATTTGAGAAGAGGTGTCCATTCGCGGACTTTGCGATCGTAGTAGGCTATTTTCTTTTGAACCTCGGTTTTTTTCGCTTCACTGAGATTTTGATCCTGTTTCAGCATCCTTTGACCTATTTCAACCATGGAAGCATAAAATGCGCCGCGATAAAGCAAGCTGCGGAAAATCCGAGTTTCCGTTTCCATATCGAGCAGTTTTTCGGCGATCATTTCATGTTGGGCAATTGGCTTATCCCATGAGTGCCTTTCATTGGCATATTGTTTTGCCAAGCGGTAGACAGCTTCCATTAAGCCCAAACCCTGAAAACCTACGGCCAAACGTGCCTCATTCATCAGATGAAGCATGTAGATAAAGCCTTCGCCATCTTTACCTAGCAGATAGCCGACCGAAGCATCAAAGTGTAGGGCGCAAGTTGCTGATCCATGCAAACCGGGTTTTTCTTCAATTTTTGTCACACGATAATTGTCCTTGCCATCCAGTGTATGGGGAACCAGATACAAGTTGATCGATTTCAGGCCTTTGGCACCTTTTTTGTTTTGCGCAAGCACTAAGCTGATGCCACTATTACCGTTACTGATAAATTGTTTTGAGCCGTAAATCAGCCAGCTACCATCCTCTTGCTTTTCACCATAGGTTCGCATATTCGACAGATCCGAGCCGACGTCAGGCTCTGTTAGGGCCATTGAACCGGAAACGCTGCCGTCCACTATCTGAGGAATAAATCGCTCTTTTAGTTCTTGAGAGCCGAAATGATCGATGATTTTAGCGATCGGTGCATACCAACCGATGTTCAACAGGGTCGATGGGCAGGCTCGGGCAATCATCTCACTGCCTACCAACTCAAAAAGCATAGGCGTTTCCAGGCCACCGAACTCCCGGCTTACGGATAGATAGTGGGCACCTAATTCCTTTAATTGTTCAATGTTGCTTGTGATAGTGGGCGGTAGCTCAACTTTGCCGTCAGTTAAGGTAATATCTTCCTCGTTAACCTTGGCGGCATTGGCTTCCAACACAGATCCGCTGAACTCACCAAGAATATTCAATAGTTCTGTCGTGGTTTGCGCATAGTCCTTAGTCGACTCCACCCCTAAGTGTTCCAAGTCTTCTGGGCTCATCCATGAAAAAAGATGGTTCAGTTTATCGTGACTTTGTAAATGAAATAAAATATCCGGATTGTCCTCGAAAAAATTGGCTTTAGCTTTCATTTTGACCTCGCATCTGAGTGATCATTGCCCATGTGTCGGGTGCAGCATGGAGTCCCCTTTTTTGAAAAAACTGTCATGATATTAGGTGAACTACCGATAAAAATCATGATGAAACAACGAAGCATAAAAAAAGATGACACTCGCGTCCTGATCAGACTTTGGCTGCTCTTGGCACTATGGCTGACTTGGCCGATTTTTGCCCAATCTGAACAGGAGGATATCCGCGAACAATGCCGTCGCGAGCTTAGCGGAATCTTTCTGACAGCACACAACGATGTCGATAGTCTGCGCGGGCATGTTAAGGCCAACAGTGAACATATCCGTCGCTTGCGAATTCGACATGGCAGTTTGCTGGCGGAGTGGGAAACGAAAAAACTGAAGGCAAAATTACACAAGTATGACCGAAGTATAGAAGAGCAGGTGATCGCTGCAGAAAATGCTGCCAAGCAGGTGCATGCTGAATGGACACAAGCCGAAGAGCTGTTGAAAGGCTATCAGAAACAACTCAAAGTGACCGAAGAGCGCCTGCAAAAGTTGACACCAATCATGGAAAAACTTTTCAAAAAGGTTTATCCTGAGGATCTGCGTCAATCAAAGGGTTATCGATTCACGTTAGCGTACAAAGAATCATGTAGTAAATACCAATATCTCTGTCCCTTATCAGCACAAGGGCGCCGGTATTTGCACGACATATCAGCACATCTAGGTGATATCCAAGCATGTGATCGCTACGCTCAAATGCAAATTGAACCGTGAAAGACTTGTCTTCTTTATCCTCAAACCGATATACCTAGAGTAGGAATATGAGAGCCTTTAGTGGAGAAATGATATGGATGCATGGACACCCGATCAGCTGAAAGAAAAGTTAGATCAAGGTGAGAAAGTTTTTTTGAAACTGTGGAAACGTGGTTGTGGTATTTGCAAGCTGTCTAATTCTGCGACTGATCGTATGGAGCAGGATAATCCTCATGGCTTGAGTTTTGGTAAAATTAATGTCGATGACCATCCGGAAATGCTGCAGATGGCTGGCACGAATATGCTGCCGACCTTTTTTGTGTTTGCCGACAAACAGAAAAAGGGCATGTATACCGGTTTTAAAGGTTTAGAAAAGCTTCAGGACTTTGTCGACGAGTCGATGGCCTCTTAATCTTGCCTGTTTTCCGGCTCATAGGAGCCGGAAGCCCTCGAAAATTCTCCATGGTAATTGATGTATAAACTACTGATTTTATTTTTCTCTTTAATTTTCACTAGTCAAAAGTTCCTATTCCAAAATGCCGAAAGTAACTTATGACGGGAGGTGGATTCATAGCTGGAAAGTCTTTAGATGACACATAAAAACCACTTAAAAATGTGGGGCTGGCTATGCTTATTATCTATGTTTATGAATGAATTTGGAACCAATATGGGAGCTATTATCAGTTGGACCGGTACTATTGTTGGTGGTTTTGTGCGATCTGGCGTTACATGCGGAAATTGGACATCGTCTTCCGGTTCAGATCATCAGGGTGGAATTGGTATCGCTGGTCATGCAGATGCTGCTTCCTGGTTGGTTGGTAGTCCCTTAGCGCAGCTATCATGTGCGAGCACCTTTAATTTAATTTGCCTGGAGCAGGCGTCCGTGCCTTGATACGTCGCCACCACTGCCAAGCTAACTGGATCATGACAATCACAAAAATGACAGCAAATCCGCCGCCTACCAATTGATTGACAAAACTGGCTGGTGGATACCAGTCTACATAGTCATGAAAGATATAGCTAACAAAAGAAGCAGGTAGGTTTTCTTCACCCAATGCGCGCTTAATATCCCAGTGAACATCGGTTAGAAAGCAATATCCCCAGCCAAACCAATAACCCATGCCAAGCCACGAAAATACAGTTAGCCCAAAAACAATGCGATGAATCTTCCAAAGCTTGCGGTGCACCCAGAAGCAACAGTTGATGATGATCACTGCGAGATGGATGAATTCTAAGAGATAGTCATAAACTTGAAGGATGAGCGGCCTCGAATCTTAAGGATAACAAGCTGTCGGCAGTCGTGCTGCCGACAGTTATTAGAATAACAGAATCGTAGTTGCTAGAGAACGCCGCGACGTTTCTGATCTCTTTCGATTGCCCGGAATAGGGCACCAAAATTCCCTTCGCCAAAGCCAAAATGCTCGTTTCTTTGAATAAACTCAAAGAAAATCGGACCGATCACATTATGGGTGAAGATTTGTACGAGATAGCCGTCCTCGTCACCATCGACCAGCAAATTGTAGTTTTGAATTTTCTGCCGATCCTCTTTGATATTTGGGACTTTTTCAAAGACCTTGTCATAATAGTCGTCGTCAATATCCAGGGTTTGCAAGCCTTCGGTCTGCATCAAGTCCATGACTTTGACGATGTCTGGAGTTAACAAGGCAATATGCTGGATACCTTGTCCCTTGTACTCTCGCAGATACTCGTTGATCTGCGATTTTGCTTCAGTTCCTTCGTTGATAGGAATACAGAAGCTGCCACATGGTGAGCGTAAGGCGTAAGACAAGAGTCCGGTTTGCTCGCCCTTGATATCAAAGTAGCGAACTTCCTCAAAGCCGAAGACATCCTTATAAAATTTGGCTAAGGGCTCCAACTCACCTTTGTGAACATTATTGGTGAGGTGATCGACCAGGTAAAAGCCTTTGGACTCGACCATCTCAGGTTGAGCCAGGTCTTCAAAGCCCCAAGCGTTTAAACGCTCATCCATGCTTTTCGTTTGATCGACCAGATAAATCAAACTATCGCCGACACCATAGATCGCGGGCACTGCTTGCTCACCATCCTGAAAATCGGAGCGCTCAGCCAGGCGGGCTCCACGTTCCAAGGCTGCGGTCAATGCTTGCTTTGGATCATTAACCCGCCAGCCGGTTGATGAGGCACAAGGACCATGGGCAGAGGCAAAGTCACGGGCAAAGGAGCCGGGCTCTGCATTTACAAAAAAGTGAATATCGTTTTGGCGATAGTAGTCGATTTTTTTCGTTCGATGGCGCTTCAACTTGGAAAAACCAAGCATTTTGAACAAGATATCCAACTTTTCCGGCTCAGCTGAGCTAAACTCGATAAAGTCAAATCCTCTGATTCCAACGGGATTGTTCGCCATGTGTACCCTCCTTTTTTTGTACTTTCTGCCCGAAAATTTTTGGGGCAGGTTCGAACCAAGCTGAGCCTTAGCCCTATAATAGGCTTTGTTGCTCCATAAATCGCTCCATCACAAATTCCGGAAGTCTGATCGGGCGATTGTCACTATTAAGCGTCGCCAAATCAATGCGGGCCACAACAAGCAGTGTTTCATTTTCATCACTGCGGACAAAAGCTTGCTGGCTTGCACGTAAGATGGGGGAGCGGGAGAAAGCGACTTCAGATCGAATGATCAATTGATCGCCGTGTTTGGCTGGTTGTTTGAAATTTAACTGAGCTTCACTGACTACAAAATGAATGCCCTTGTGATAAAGTTCTTTGAGAAAATCGATGCCAATAAGGTGTTCTCTGGCACGTTCAAAAAACTTTAAATAGTTTGAGTGATAGACAAAGCCTGAAAAGTCCGTGTCTTCGTAGTAGATGGCGAGCTGATGCTCGCCCCTCATGGTCATGCGATCAGTCGAGATACTTGCCATAAAGAATCGCCAGTTCCTGTTTACGGGATGGTGGAATTTTATCGCGTGCCGTGATGATAGCAAACTTTGCCGCTTCAAAAATCGGCGAGCTGGCCTTCTCTGGCATGCTTGTGATGATCGCTTTGATGATCTTGTTAGCACTTTCAGAGTTGGCCTTTAAAACAGCCAAGACTGCTTCTACGGAAACATCTTCTTCGGTGTCATGCCAGCAGTCATAGTCGGTCGCCAAAGCCAACATTCCATAGCATATTTCCGCTTCTCTTGCGAGCTTAGCTTCAGGCAAGCCAGTCATGCCGATAACAGCAGGACGTAAAGTTTCCCGGTAATGCATGGATTCAGCGCGTGTCGAAAATTGTGGGCCTTCGATGCACACATAAGCACCGCCGCGATGAACGCGCTCGGTCACTGATTTGGCTGCGGACTCGATGTAGTTGAGCATGTCGTGATCGAAGGGATCGGCAAACTGAATGTGTCCAACGATTCCCTGTCCAAAGAAAGTTGAGGCACGTGTCCCACGCGTTCGATCAAACAGCTGGTCTGGAACCACCATGTCCCCAGGCTTGATTTCCTCTCGCATGATACCCACAGCACTGACAGCCAGTAGGTGAGTGACGCCTAAAGATTTCAAAGCATAGATATTTGCACGATAGTTCACTTCTGTTGGCAGTAAGGTATGACCTCGCCCATGGCGAGGTAAAAAGTATACCGTACGACCTTCGAAGCGGCCTTCAATGACCGCATCAGATGGATCGCCAAATGGCGTGTTGATGCGATGCTCTTTGACGATTTCCACGCCATCCATCTGGTAAACGCCGGAGCCACCGAGAATTCCTAACTGTGTGTTCAACTCAAGTGACATGGCTTATTTCCTCTGATTAAACTTCGCGAGTAGGTCTTCCATCGTATATTGCTTTTGCGGTTGCTGGTCACGTCTAGGCCGATTACCTCGACCCGCATTTTGCGCAGCTGCCTGTGCGGCTTGTCTTCCTGTTCCTTGCCGCGGGCGTATTGGTCCACGTTTGGACGGTTGCGATAGATTGCCTCGTTGCGGACTTTGATTATTCGCCTGCTGTTCCGCAGGGCTCACTTTCAGACGGCGACTCAAGCCGATACGACGACGATCCAAGTCAACATCGATGACTCTCACTTCGATGACTTCGCCAACTGAAATGACTTTGGATGGGTCTTCAACGAATTGATCAGAAAGCTCACTGATGTGAACCAGGCCATCTTGATGAACGCCGATATCGACGAAGGCACCGAAATTGGTCACGTTGGTTACCGTACCAGGAAGAACCATGCCGACAGTCAGGTCAGAGATTTCATTGACGTCGTCAGAGAACATCAAGCGGGCGCCGTCTTCCCTTGGGTCACGACCTGGCTTAATTAATTCGCTGGCGATGTCCTGCAAAGTTGGCATCCCGATTTCTTCCGACACATAATTTTCCAACGGGATGGCTTCCACTGTGGTTTTTTTGCCGACAATTTCAGGGACTTCTTTGGCAAGATCTTTGGCAATTTTTTCCACAATAACGTAGCGCTCGGGGTGAACCGCTGAGTTGTCTAGTGGATTGGTAGATTCCGGAACTCGCAAGAAACCCGCAGCCTGTTGGAAGGCTTTCGGTCCAAAGCCCGCGACCGCCAAAAGTTGTTCTCTGGATAAATATTTGCCGTCTTTATCCCGGCGGACGACTATATTTTTCGCTAAAGAAGCACCGATACCGGAAACATAGCTTAATAATTTATAGCTTGCCGTGTTCACATTGACGCCAACTCGGTTTACGCAGGACTCAACAACCTCTTCCAGGCTGTTTTTCAGTTTCGTAACGTTCACGTCATGTTGATATTGACCAACACCGATTGATCGCGGATCGATTTTTACCAACTCGGCTAGTGGATCTTGCAAGCGTCGAGCAATGCTGATGGCGCTGCGAATGGTTGGGTCAAGGTCTGGAAATTCTTCGCGTGCCAAATCCATAGTGGAATAAACACTGGCCCCAGCTTCATTCACTACCAGACGCTTGACATCTTTCAGATCGTTATCTTTGATGACAGCAGAAATCAAGCGACTGATTTCACGACTGCCTGTTCCGTTACCGATCGCTACACACTGCACATTATGAGTCGTCAAAAGCTTGAGAATTTCTGCTTTTGCTTTCTCTGTCTTCGCAGTTTCTTTGTCACCTAGGTCTGTATAGATGGTTGTGTGATCCAGTAATTTTCCCGTTTCGCTGACGACAGCAAATTTTGAACCTGTTCGAAGGCCAGGGTCGACGCCAAGAACGGTTTTATTGGGGATCGGCGGAAGCAATAGCAAGTTTTCCAGATTATCTGAGAAAACGCGGATGGCTTCTTTCTCTGCACGTTGTTTCAAATTGAGGCGAATCTCAGTCTCAATTGAAGGTGCCAATAGACGTTTATAGGAGTCTTCGACAACGCCTTCTAACCAGGATTTTACCACAGGCGTCATACGAGGAATTTGTAGAACTGCTTCTTTTAACTCATGAACGATGCGATCGGTATCAACTTCGATCGAAACTTTCAGAACTTTTTCCGCTTCGCCACGGCGGACGGCCATGACTCGGTGGGCGGCAGCACTGCCAATCGGCTCGCGATAATCGAAATAATTCTGATATTTCGATGCATCGACTTTTTTACCTTTTTTCTCTTTTTCACCAGCAGGCTTGGCGGCAACAAGCTCTTCGATTTGCTTGGCAACCAGCATGCCGGTTTCCAAACTGGACTGCCGTACCATGGCGCGTAAATCAGCGGTTTCTGCGATGCGTTCTGCAAAAATATCCGCAGCACCTGCCAGTGCTTCCTGGACATCTGCAACTTTCAGAGCTGGCTCAATCGTCGCATCTGCTGGCGTCACAAACGAAGAAGCAACCTCGTTTAAGTCTTGAATCTCAGCAGCATGAGTAAGGATCTTTTCCAGAAGTGGTTCGAGACCTTTTTCCCGGGCAACCTGCGCTCTTGTTCGACGTTTTGGTTTAAATGGTAAATAGAGGTCTTCGAGTTCCTGTTTGGTTTCCACTGCTTCGAATTTTTTCTTCAGTTCTGGAAATTGCGCTTCCAGTTCCGGTTTTCTTTTGCAGTGTTCCTCGACAACTTTGAGATACTTGACTTTGTTCGCTTCCAGTTCCGTGAGGTATTCATAACGATCACGTATGGCGCGCAGAGCGACCTCGTCCAAAGAGCCTGTCATTTCCTTTCGGTAGCGAGCTACGAAAGGAATGGTACATTCTTCTTCGAACATTAACTTGACCGTATTGTTGACCTGGAATTCCTTAAGACTTAACTCCGAAGCGATTTTAGTAACGAGGTTGATCATTCGATTGTTCCCTAAGCTAGAGACTATAGGATTTCAGACTCGGCAAAAAAGAAAGCCACTTCTTTCTGGGCATTTTCCAAGCTATCCGAGCCATGTACAGTGTTTTCACCGATCGATTTGGCGAAGAGTTTGCGCACTGTGCCTTCCGCTGCATCGGCCGGATTAGTGGCACCCATGATGTCGCGGTTTTTCTGCACAGCGTTGCTACCTTCGAGGCACATGATAACGACCGGGCTACGAGTCATGAACTCAACGAGCTCACCAAAAAAAGGTCGCTCTCTGTGGACAGCATAAAAAGCCTCGGCTTGAGCTTGCGTGAGGTGCTGTTTTTTCAAAGCGGCAATGCGAAGTCCTTGCTCTTCGAACAATGCGATGATTTTTCCGATCAGATTACGCTCAACTCCGTCGGGTTTGATGATAGAAAGCGTTCGTTCCAACGTGAAACTCCTTGAAAAGTTTAGGTTTATCAGCCAAAGCCGATAAGGCTGCAAAAATGCTTTTAGATGATACTTGAATGTTCAGAATTGGCAAGGATTGGAAGGATGATCGCGGAATTTTTCGACGACGACAAGTGAAATATGGGTGTGTTATTTGTGCCTAGTTATTTCTGGCGGTGTGAGATTGGTGCTCTAAAAGCACCGCAATTCACCTTCGATCTTTACAACCCTTGAGCCACCTGTTTTGTAGCACTTAAGGATAGCTTGCTTATATTGATTCGACTCCTGCTCGTTTACCGGCGCAGAGCCACCGTCGTTGCCAGGGACGCCGGCGCCGCCGCCGCCTGAGTGCTCGCAAGCTCCAAGGAGAAGAGCGAAAAAGGTGAAAACACTAATGATGCAAGTCGCTTTCATGAATGGTACCCCCAAAAAACGCAGGTGCACGACCATAAGTGATCTAACATGACTAGTGTAGCATGGATGCGAGACAAAGCGACGGCACTTGCTGCCTATTAGGACATAAGGCAACCGCTGCCCCTTAATCTTTGGCAGCGCCGAGGCTGATGAGTTCTTCGCCAAGGGCGACTTGTTGGCCTTCTTTAGCAGAAACATGATCGACAATGCCGGCTTGCGGGGCAAAGATCTTGTTTTCCATTTTCATCGCTTCGATCACCATCAGTTCTTCCCCCTTAAGGACACTTTGTCCAGCTTCAACCTTAACAGCCAGCACCTTGCCAACCATCGGCGAGCGAATTTTGCAGCCCATCGACTGCTGACTGGCAGCTCTCTGGCCGACCCCCGGAGCTGATAGGAGAATTTCCGCTTGGCAGCTAAAGCTCTGATTTTGGTACACGCCATGGACGCTTGCCTGCCGGCTTAATTGCTCAGCCTCACGGCTGGCCTTAAAGTCGGCAAGTCGGAGTGAACTTTCCGTGCCGGGATTTTGGGGATCACGGAGAAAGAAGCAGCTTAATCTCGCGTTCCAGCAAACTTCCCATTCCTGCTCATTAACCCGAACCGGGGTCCATTGAGTGAAACACGGTTTGGCCATGATTTTGACGCGATGCGTTTGATCTTCAGTTTTTGTTAGCCATTCCACCTGAACAAGCCTCCTCAAATGCGACGATGATTTTCCCAACGTCCGGTTTGTTGCCAAACTTGTCGCTGCTCTTGTTTGCTTTCTGTGCGCTGCTTAGCCGATGCCATTTGATCGACGAGCAAGGTAGCTAATGCTTCCAGTCCGTTTGCTGGTGTTGCATTCATACCAAGAGAGCTGATCAAATTTTCCCCTTCTTCCTCAAGAAAGCGCGTTGAAAACTCTCCCGAAACAAAGCGGGGATGTTGGACTAAGGCCTCATGAAAAGCAGCAGTTGTCGGAATGCCTTCGATTTCCAGCTCCTGCAACGCACGCCTTAGGCGAGCCAAAGCTTCATCACGAGTGGGTGCCCAGCTTATCAGTTTGGCGATCATTGAATCATACTCACCTGGCACTTCATAGCCGGCATAGATATGCGTGTCGAGGCGAATGCCGGGACCAGCCGGCAATTGCAAGCGTTTTAAAATTCCGGGGCGTGGCACAAATCCCTGGCTCACATCTTCGGCATTGATGCGTGCTTCGACCGACCAACCACTGATATGGATGTGCTTTTGAGTCAGAGATAAGGGCTCACCATTGGCAACTTTGATCTGCTCTGCAATCAGATCGACTCCCGTGATCATTTCCGTTACGGGATGCTCAACCTGAATCCGGGTGTTCATTTCCATGAAATAGGCTTGCTCGGGGCTCTCGCAAATAAACTCGACGGTTCCAGCGCCTTCATAACCCACAGCCAACGCAGCTTTTACAGCAAGTTGTCCTAGGCGATCACGCTGTTTGTCATCAAGGTATAAGCTCGGAGCTTCTTCCAATAACTTTTGATGCCGGCGTTGAATCGAACAATCACGCTCAAACAGATGTACGCCGTTTTCACCATCACAAAGGACTTGAATTTCGATGTGTCGGGGGTGTTCAATATAGCGTTCGGCAAACACTTGAGGGTTGCCGAAGTAAGCTTGCGCTTCGCGTTGGCAGGCGGTAAAGGCGGTGGCGAGTTCATCTTTTTGATAAACCACCCGCATGCCACGGCCACCACCACCGGCAGCAGCTTTCAGAATCATGGGAAAGCCGATTTCTGCCAGCAGAGCCATTAAATCTTCAACTTTTTCAATGGCGCCGGGGCTGCCAGGTACGGTCGGTACTCCGTGCTCCTGCATTAATTTTTTTGCCTGAACCTTATCACCCATCGTCGCGATGGCCTCAGGTGTTGGACCGATAAATTTCATACCAGTTTCCGTCACCGCCTGAGCAAAGTTGGAATTTTCTGATAAAAAGCCGTAACCAGGATGGACCGCATCAACTCCGGCAGCTTTTGCTGCAGCGATGATCGCTGGGATATTCAAATAGGTATCAGCTGAACTACGGCCAGGCAGATGAATGGCAAAATCAGCCAACTTTCGATGCAAGCTGTCCTGGTCGGCATCGGAATACAAGGCGACACTTTGCAAGCCAAGATCGCGAACGGTACGAATGATGCGTACTGCGATCTCGCCTCGATTGGCGATGAGGATGCGTTGTAAACGGGGACGAGTCATAACACAAGCTCACTTTCTACAAAGGAATGTTTCCGTGTTTACGTTTTGGGCCAAGGACTCGTTTCGACAGATTTGCGGTAAGGCCCTTTAATAGATAGCTACGGGTTTCTTCCGGGAAAATCACGGCATCGATATAACCACGTTTTGCCGCTTCATATGGAGTGGCAAATTTTGCGGCGTATGATTCCGTCAATTTTTTGCGCGCCGCTTCTGGCTCAGAAGAGGTTTTGATCTCATTGCGGAAAATAATATTGCAAGCACCTTCGGCACCCATCACGGCAATTTCCGCTTGTGGCCAAGCCAAGTTCAAGTCGGCACCGATATGTTTGGAGTTCATGACATCATAGGCGCCGCCATAAGCCTTGCGCGTGATCAAAGTCAGTCGTGGCACCGTGGCTTCGCTAAAGGCATACAAGAGTTTGGCACCGTGCCGGATGATGCCGCGCTTTTCCTGATCGGTGCCAGGTAAAAATCCCGGAACATCGACGAGGGTGATGAGCGGAATATTGAAGCTATCGCAGAAACGCACGAAACGAGCGCCTTTTACCGAGGCATCGATATCGAGAACGCCAGCCATATGATTGGGGTTGTTGGCAATGATGCCGACGCTATGCCCACCTAATCTGGCAAAGCCTGTTGTGATATTCGGCGCATATTCGGCCTTCATCTCAAAGAAGCTATCCGGATCGACAATGCAGCGAATGACTTCGACCATATCATAAGGCTGATTGGAGTTTGCTGGGACGAGCTCTTTTAAGCGGGCTTGCTGCGAGTTTACCACTTCTTCGGCTTCTGCCGAGAGGGCTTGGAAGGGAGGGGCTTCCAGATTATTAGCTGGGATAAAGGATAACCAGCGACGCACAGCGGCAAGAATATCGGTTTCTGATGGCTCTCGCAGATCACAGACACCGCTTTGTGATGTATGAGTCAGTGATCCACCTAGCTCTTCAAAGCTGACCTCTTCACCGGTGACGGTTTTAATGACTTCCGGCCCGGTAATAAACATGTGGCTTGTTTGATCGACCATAAATGTAAAGTCGGTAATCGCCGGTGAGTAAACGGCTCCACCAGCGCACGGCCCCAAAATAACGGAAAGCTGGGGTACGACACCGGAAGCTTGAACATTGCGATAAAAGATTTCCGCATAACCGCCAAGGCTAGCTACACCTTCTTGTATCCGTGCACCACCAGAATCATTTAAGCCGATCACAGGTGCTCCATTGCGGGCTGCCATGTCCATCACCTTGCAGATTTTCCGGGCGAAGGACAGGCTGAGACTGCCACCAAATACGGTGAAATCCTGCGAAAACACATAAACCAAACGGCCGTCAATCGTTCCGTAGCCGGTAACTACACCATCGCCCATAATCTGTTTGTCATGCATCCCGAAGTCTTGACAGTCATGAGTAACAAAGGCATCCAACTCGGTGAAGCTTTCCGGATCGAGCAGCCATTGGATGCGTTCTCTGGCCGTCATCTTGCCCCGATTATGCTGGGCTGCGATTCGATCTTCACCGCCGCCTTGTTCTGCTTCTTGGCGAAGCTTGGTTAGTTTTTGATAGGCGCTTAATTGCTTTTCCTGCCACAGGTCCATGCCCTTCTCCTTCTTGTCGTGCAAGGCGCTGTCGATGACTGATGAAATTAGCGTGAGAAAGCTTTTTCATCAGTCGTCCACAGTATATGACGATTCGCATATCAGTAGTTTTGTCGACCGGGAAACTGCTGCCAGATTTCATCGATCAAGAGGCGATTGACGAGCTCCGACCATGCGGGATACTCCGGACTTTCGGGGCCGGCTTGCGTTTTGGGGAGCTGCCGACGCGCTTGTGCTTCTCTGCCACCAGCCCAAATCAGGGCGCCGGTATTGGTGTCAATTAATAGCAAGATAGTCCCGCCATTGCGGTAAGCGACACTTAAGCCTCTTTCTTCAGTTCGCCCCTCATGAGCGTATGTAATAAATGGAATGAGAATAGCATCACTATTAAATGCCGCCCGACTAAACTCAGAAAGCCAGAGTCGCCAGCTTTCCCTTTCGGAAATGGCTTGCTTGTAGTAGCTCACCGCATTGGTGCAATTGCTGCAATCACTGGGTTGCCTGCGCCAAAGTTCATCGATGCGATCGAGAATGTCTAGTTTCTCTTCCCGCTCCAAAAGTGCCAGGACCACTGAGGGGCTGATGCCACGCATATAAGGCTGATTTTTGAAACCTTCAACGACAAATTGATCTAGATTCTGGCAAAGTTCCCGGCGGTTGTCCTCTGGGATATTCGATAGTGGCATTTCCCGATAACTTGCCTGTTCTGGCCATAGCCGGCAGGGTAAAACTGCAATTCGTGCCGGTATGTAGGCTAGGTTGTCAATCTGCAAGCCTAGCTGTTCGTTATTGGAGTGGGTGCAAGCGCCGATCACACTCAAAAATACGGCCATAAGGCCAGCTAGACAGAGGGAGCTTTGTCTGAAACGTGTCATCAAGTATTTCCTAAAAGAGTCCACATTCTTGCTATTTGAGGTTTAGCAAATCCTGCGGCCATCTTCTAGGATTCATTTGCTGGTCAGTCTTGCTGTTCTTCGCTAGGGGAAAGGGAGGTCTGTTTGGGCAGCCTTCACGAAGGCTCTGAGTTGAGGGCTAACTTCTGTCGCAGCTTGTTCAGTTCTCGCATGGGATCGCGGCTATGACGCAGAACCCATTGGTTGAGCATGTGAACTTGTTGTGCTTTATTCAGATAAAACTGTTCATCGCCAATTGTTGCCCGTGCTCGCCGTGTCAGCTCATACATGGATAAGGCGGCTGATACAGAAATATTGAAGCTTTCCACCATGCCGACCATGGGAATGGTAAAGCGATAATCAAGATGCGGCAACCAGTCTTCATGTACGCCTAGGTGTTCGTTACCAAAAATGATCACCAAAGGTTGATCGACCGGTATTTGGTCCAAGGGAATGGCATCCGGACTGGGGAAGCCCGCGGCGAGCTTGACTCCGGCTTCTTTGGTCTGCTGCAGATAAGTGGCCATATCTTCAAAGCGACCAAGTTCAAGCCACTGCGAGCTACCGCGTGCCACCGAACTTGGCTTAGCAAATTTTTGATACAAATTAATGACATCCACCTGCATCACACCCATAGCCTCTGCCGAGCGCATGCAGGCCGAGATATTGTGTGGGTCGTGTATATCCTGCAAAGCTAAGCGGATATGCCTGGTGCGATGCTGGGCGACGTGCTCCATGCGCTCTCGTCGATGCGGTGTCAACCGTGGCGACAAAAGTTCCCAGGCATCGTCAAAACCTGCTGTTTGCTTCTTCTTGTCTGACATAACACTAACGGCATCGCTCATGGGTTGGACTCACTGGCCTCCGCATTCAGCTTAGGCTCAGTATTAGCGGCAGCAAGTGTAACATTCTCTTCCAGCATTTTTTCCTGCTTGGCTGCTTTTTCCGCCGAGCCTGCCGCTGGCTCTTGTTCACCATCGTGGGCAAAAGAGTCGGGCGCATTGACCTCGAGGCTGGAGCCGATTTTTTGCAGCGCTTCACCCAAGATGGGACCGATTGGTTCTTTGTGATCCATCACACTTTTGTTGGTGATATGTGCGGCAAGTAAGCGAATCGCAGTTTCCCAGTTCTGGTTGCGCTCTTCCGCCATCTCACGCAAGCCCTTCATGCTTTTGTAGAGCTGTTCGGTGCGGCTTAAGCGTGCTTTTAAGCGCTTGGTCTCGGCTGGATCGACTGTTTTCAGCAGGGATTGTAATTTATTTAACTTCTGCAAGCTGCGCTTATGCTCATTCTTTAAAGTTTTATAGTTTTCCTGGGCTACCGCAAGTTTGGCTTCCAGTTCCTGCGTTATGCTGCTGCTTTGTTTTTCCAGGTTTTTCTCTAGTTGGGTAGCCTGCTCCTGGATCTGCTTTTTCTCGCGAATAGCTTCACTAAGTTGCGCAGTCAGAACCTGATTTTGCTCTGTCTGATGCTCCAATTGTCGGCGGACCAGTTGAACTTGGTCTTCAGTTTGTGAGCGCGCTTGCTGCAGTTCTTTTTCCAGCTGTTCTTGCCGGACTCGTGCATCGGCAGACTTTTTTTCCAGCTTCTTTAATTGCTCATTGACCTGGGACAACTGCTTTTGGGACTGAGTGGCTTGATTTTCAGCCTGCTTCAAGCGTTCGCGCTGCTGTTGCGACTTGACCCCGGCATCAACGAGCAGTGCTCTGACATCTAAAACTTGTTTTCTGCTCATGAAAGCATAAAAGGCAAAAACCAGAGCAAGGATAAATCCAAGATAGGGGACGAAATCGATCATTTTTCTTCTCCACAATCGCGCAAAATAAGCGTATTCATTAAATCATTTTACCTTAAAATACAAGTTCCACTTGGCTTTTGCTCGCTTGGTGGGCTTGGGCTGGGAGCTTGGTGGGGGTAGATTTTTAAGTCTAATTAACTTGCTATGTATCTTTTTGGCTTACTAAGTCAAGAATGAAGCGGAGCGGGGATAAATCTGTTATCCAATATTGACAGTTTCTGCTGACATAATTGTCAGGCCAAGAGATGGGCTCAAGATCAATTGGATTAAAAGACCAAAAACAGAGCGTGTCATTTTGATTTACATCTTTTAGGCTTTAAGTTTAAGCTTAGTTTCTGAAGATGTTTCATGAACAGCTTGAGGCACTTGTAAGTATTGATAAGCTTTTTAAATTCTCACCAAGCAGATGTTTGATCATCACCCATAAACCAGACTAGTGGCAATTTGACCTACCTTGTCTCGATATAACCTGCTTAAACCTCTGAAACGCCGACTTAATTTTTTTACTGCAATATTATTCACACATTTTTTTCTTTCCACTGCGTGAAAAATGAAGCTTGAACAGAGATCAACATAAGTGATGATCGACCACCTTTTTTTGCTGCTAAAACACATAGCTCGTAGGGAAATTGATATGACTGCCAAATCAAGGATATTGATATTCGGAATCGTAACTTCATCCATTGTTGCTGTTCTCATCACCTTAAGTATACAGCAAAAGAAACTTTTTACTGGTAATGACAGGAACATAAACCAGCAAGAGAGTAAGAACATTCCTTCAGAAAATATAGAATCTGCCAAACCAACTGTTGTTTTAGCTCCCAAATCTAAGCTTGATTCAAAAAGCAAAAATTCAAAAGTACTAGTTCCAACTCTCCAAGACGCAGAAAAATTACATGCAAATAACAGAACTGATGAAGCAGCTGAACTTATCGAAATCATATATTATCAAGAACCAAGTAATGCACAGAATATCTTAGCGATGTCATGGAAACTTGCAGATCATGATGGCAATCCAAGTGCGGCAATCAGCATTCTCCTCAAACAAATTGACATTTTTACTGCTGACTCCACTACAAGGGAAGATTTTATATTCGCATTGACAGATATCATTGAAGCCTATGGGATCTCACCTGGAGTGATAGTGAATCACTATGAAAATCGAGAAGCTCCCAAAGACGTTCTCCTGTTGATTGCAAAAGCTCACCTTGAACGTGGAGATATAGATCAAGCTATCAATCATCAAAAAGAATTCATGAACTATCAGTTAAAGAATGGGCAATCTTACCGTTACATTCAAGAATATGTCGCATTAGGCGATCAGTTATTAGAGCTCAACGATTATGAAAATGCTCTATCTGCTTATCGAGATGCAAGAGACTTTCATCGAATCTATAAAGACTTAATGCCGGGTGAATATGATGTGGAGTTAGCTCAAAAGTATATTTCGATATTAAATCAATTGGGTTTGTTTGATGAGATCGAAAGGTACAAAGAACAACTGCTCCTCTATTTTCCGAATGATCCCGTAAATGAATTGATTTGAGCCTCATAATTTTTTGAGAGCTTGCCTTTTTATTTTTTGGAGCTAAAAACATGAAAATTTTTATCAGTGTTATTACTTTACTTCTCGCTTCACAAAGTTTTGCCCAAAAAGGGCTGTTCACGCCAACGAAATTTGGGTTTGAACATACTTTTTTTCAAGGTGACTTTGGAACACAGTTCGGATCTTATTTAAATGTTCATCCGTTTGACTATAGCCCCGAGCCGAATCGCTTTAACCTTGCGCAGAATGGTAACTTCTTTGCGTTTGGTCCATACGTGAGCTATCCCAAATCAGGAGAGTATGGGTTTTCATTCAAATTTAAAGGTCTATTTCTGACAGGTATTCACCATGACACCTCATGCAAAAAAAGGAATGCATTCCGCCAATGTACTGCTCGTCATGATCGTTGGTATCCAGGAACGATGCTTTTTGATGTGACAACTGGTGGAGGAACTCAAGTTCTCTATCAGGAGCGGTTGAGTAGTGAAGATATTCGGATTCGAAACAATTTCCCTGTTCATCCAAGTGGAATCCCTACTGGCGTTCCAGTTACAGATATGGGGAATGGTCGTTTTTTCTCTGTTCACTCGCAACGAATTCAAGGTCCTATCAATCAATTAGAGATGCGAATTAGTCAAGCATCCAGTGGGACCTATCTGTACTTAGATTTTGAAGGTTCAAAAGTCATTTATCTCGATTTGTAAAAGTAAAAATAAATCATTAGGAGTTTGGTCATGAAAAATTTAGCTGTCCTACTACTAGCGTTCGGTACAAGTCATGTATCAATTGCAAGTGAGCACCTAAGGTGCGATCCGTTTGGTAATTTTCTCATGAATTGCCGAGTGAGTAATGTTGCACTAACGAATGAACAAGAAGCATACGATACTGAATTTACGATTCATTACAATTCAACTTGTGACGCTACTTGGGCCTCCAGCATTGTCGTATCCGCTGGTGAAAATCAGAGCTTACCTTTCGTTTATAATGCAAAGTCCGAGACTGTTAAAGTAAGAGGTCTGGGACCACTAAGTCTAAAGGATTATGATCCCAACGCAACTGCACAACCCATTCACCAAAAATGTCAAATTGAAATCACTAAAATTGAAACGAGACCATCCGAAGTCGCCTTGAGTCTATGGAGTCAAACCGCTCATGGTGAAATTAAACTGGTAAACGAATCCATTCGTCATCTGAACAATATTGACAGCACCCTACTCTGGGGCCGGCTTTATATTAAAGGCGAAATTTCAGCATCAGCTCTTGAACTCACGATTCAGCAGTTGGAAAAAGATAGTCAACCACAAAGCAAAATCAGGGCAGCAATGTTAAAAGGTATCTTAGACAACAGTTCGATTGATGATTTACTTGCTGATAAAGAGGCGAGTCTAGAAGTCTTAGAGGAATCTAGGGAAATTCTAACTGGAATCAATCTAAAATTCATTGATGCTGGAAAAGGTTCACAAAAATACATTGCAGATGCTTTAAGCGAAATAGCTGATATTTTATGACAAAAGCATAGGGTATTCCGATCATTGAGGAGTACCCTAACTAGATATGAACAAAGGAATCTCAATATGAGACAAATCATACTAATCAGCTTGCTAGTATCACAAGTCATGGCTACTAGCAAAGCTAGTGGATACGATGCATTCGGCAGAAAAGTTGATGCTTTTTCAACTAGTTTGCAAATCAATAATTTGACTGAGTCAGTGAAAAAAGAATTTTTTTCGAGCGAAGATAGCTTAAAAGATCGTTTAAATACCATAAACGAGCGATTGAATAAATGGTTGCTGAATTGGCAGAGTGGTCACATTATGCTTCTCAAAAACATAGACTCAAATTCCTTGCTTAAGACTTATGCAAATATTGATGAATTTGCTCTCAAACAATATGTGGAATTTATAGCCATCAAAGAAGATGCCCATACCGTTCTATTAGAAATAAATCAAAAATTGGACGAAATAGAACAACAGAAAAAATTAGACTACGAATTTCCTGGATTTCAATTTGACTACCAAAATTTGGAAGAACATATAAGTGGAATTTCAAAATCGTTGTCTACTATCCAACAATCGACGAAATCTACTATAGAAACACTCACAGCACTGCAGGAACCAATAGTGAGAGTTTTCAAGGAAAAAGCCCGTCAGGCTTTTATTAATAACAATATTACGGAAATAACGGAAGCAATAGCCAATATTGATCGACTATTTTTAAAGTATGAAATTGTAGGAAAATATATTGTACAGATCGAAATCGCTCACTCGAATTTTAACCAAGCCTACTTTAGTTTGGACTACTTTGCCGCAAAACGACACCTCAATGAGCTGGAACTTTCTTACTCTGAACTAGTCAAAAGTATGAATAATGTTGGTCTGCCCGCTTCAATGTTTCAAAAAGAATCCCAACAATTTTCCGCTGTCATTGAAACTGCTAAAAGAAACTTGAAAATACTCATCCAAGCATATGGTGGGCGCGTGAATGATTTGGTTTACGAGTCAACAAAAATCAAGAATGATACCGTCTCTGAATATTGTAGGACTTTAAATCAAGGACGCTACAATTGTGACATTTTTAAGTGGCTTAGTAGAATTGGGCAACCAGAAATTGATTCTATGAATATGGAAGAACTCGCTCACTTCGATGAAGCTTGGCAAGCAGTTTTAAAAAAATAATTAAGAGGATATTATGCGGAACTTATTTGTAACACTCTTTATATTCAGTATGAGTATGAATAGCCTACAGGCTGATATATTGAGAAATAGGATTGAGCTTAACAAAAGACCTGCTATCCAATTTAAACCATTTGACTACTTAGATCCAATCACTGGAAAAATAGTTTCTCCTGATACGATGGTTGAACTTACAGATGAATTAGCTGCTAGCTTTAATAAAAAGTATATCTCTGCTAGAGAACTCTATGAAGAACTCAATAAGTTGGAAAAGTCACTTAATGAGTTAGGCTATAGTTTGCGTGATAGTGCAGATTCAGGCTTTATTGAAAGTGCATTAGTCGATGGAAAAAAATTAGTTGAGCAAACTACAAAGATTATTGATCTCTACCGTGATTTCGATGAGAAAATCATGACTATTCCAAAAGAAATTGAGCAGATTAAGAATGACTTTTTTGACCGCCAAGATTCTCTAGCTGAGAAAGAGTTTACAGAGCTCTATGAAAAGGCTGTTAAAAGCATCAAGCCTTCGGCTCCTGTTTTTGAAGATCTAAATGAAGATCCTAACATTCTTCAAGTTCCTAATCGCAACTTAGGCAATTTTGTTTATAAGAAGTGGGACGTTGAGAAAGGAGATCCTAATTCGTTTTTAATAAAAGCGCTCGCACAGCTAAATCTTTCCGGAGATTTCAAAGAGCTTGAAGGGATTTTTGATACGCGAGTCGATGTTGATATTTTTAATGAAGTAAAATTGAATCTTCTATATGCATATTTAAAAGCAGGGGCTCAGGATTCGGGTGATGTTTTCATTTCTTCAGGATTAGAGGTTGCTGGGAAAAAAATTGATCGCTACTCCGTCGATAGAAAAGGCAAGCTATTATCATGGAGATTATCAGACGAAAAAGATGATAACAATCTTGATATGGTTTTCCGAGAGGGTGAGAGTATTCCTTTTGCGATCGGCCCTGTTCCTTGTCTGCTTGAAATCGGTGGTTTTGGTAGGATTTATATTGATAATGCCTTAAATGCGTCGCGGACCAGCATTTCCGCTAGCGCTATTCCAGGCATTGAAGCCGCAGGCTATGCAACGGTGGCTGCAGGAGTAAAAGTCGCTAAGGTTGGGGTTGAAGGTCAGCTTGTAATTTTAAATAGTGAGCTCAATATACAAGGTGGCATTGATATGAAAGTTCCAAAAGAGACCGGTAAACCAGAACTTTCCGCTTTTGTTAAAGGTGAGCAAAATTTGACGGCCTTAAATGGCAACATCTATCTGATGGCGGGAGTTGACCTGCCGGTTGTCGGTGAAAAGAACTATCGTCGCAAGCTCTGGGACTGGGATGGTGTTACAACGCAAGGGGTACTTTTTAACTTTACAAAAACTGCTAATGAAACAGGATATACTTTGAGTGGGGCTCCTGAACCTGCCGATATTGATGAAAAAAATCTTGACAATAAAATTAAAGACTTTTTTGATCACGTTGATGAGAACCTGCAAAGCGTAAAGTCTGAACAAATCGCACATGACGTTGCAACAATCCAATACCAACAGTCAAAAGTCATTGAACTTGCAAGGAAGATCGCCGATGAGTTCTAAATGGTCTAAAAAACTCGTTTTCTCTATCATTACACTAGTGATTGTACTATTGGCTATTGAAGCCCTTTCTCCCGATCGCGTTTTTAAAACGCGATCGGGGTTAACCGGGCAAAAAACTAGCTCAAGAGGTCAAATCGCTGCGGATTCTAGCGATAGAGCTTTACCTGAACTTCATTTTCCTCTCATTAACGCGAAATCAAAGGCGGTGTATAATTTATCATATGAGAGTCAGGGAAAAGTTTTCCAAGGAACTGATGCGAGATCCTTTATTCAAGCAAAATTAGTTAGTGAAATCATAGAATCTGATTCAGTGCGTATAGTTAAATATCAGCTCGAGCAAGCTAAATTACAAATTGCTACCAGGAATCATGTTGATGCATCTTTTTTACAAGAACCATTTTTCGTTGATTATAGTCAAACAGGTGCTATAAAAAATTTCTACTTTGCTGAAACTCTTGACGAGTCTCAAATTAACTTCATAAGTGCTATTATAAAGACCTTTCATTTTGATTCTAACAATAGTTTAGAAAAATGGAATGCACAAACTAATGACGCAGCGCAATCACGTAAACTTGCTTATGAAATCAAATATGACGAGCCTGATTATACAGTTTTAAAAAGCATAACGGACTCTGTTGGAAGGAGCAAAGGCCATGCCGCATGTAGTATTATTTTTTCCAGAGATGGATTTATCATGCAGTCATATACATGCGAGGATGACCTAACTATAGAGGTGCGTGGTCAAACTCTAGGAGAATCAAAGTTATCAGCCTCTCTCACACTCTTGGATCTGGAACTATATGAGCTTTCTATTGAATTTGATCACAAATCACTCGCAGAATTTAGAAAAATACAAGCAATAGATTTGCCGTCCTTTCAGAGCAGTCGATACAATCTTCTATCTGATAGAATTCAAAACAAAAACCTTGATGATGTGCTAAATCAAGTTCGTGATATAAATGACGAAAGTGACATGGAGAGCGTAAAATCCCTTTATTTTCAATTGGAGGCATTTCTTGAGTTACAACCCAGATCTATTCCTCTCCTAAGGGATCAGTTGATTGCTTCACATCATCAAAGCCAATTTTTTAAACTTGGTATTCTCGCACTTAGTCAACAAAGATCTGAGCTGGCTGCGGGCGCTTTAGCCAATATTCTGGATTCGAGAATTAATGACGATAGTTTCATAGTTAACGTTATGCCATATATTCATAACGTGGCTTTACCAAGTACCGAATTACTTGAGACAGTAAAATCAATTGGCGAGTCTAAGTCAGGCCAAGTTGAAACACGTGCGTTATTAGCTTTAGGAAGCCTTGTCGGTAATTCATTAGAAAGCGACCACTATTTTAAGTACTACAAGTACCTGGACAATGGCGCGAAAGAAGAAACTTTTTCTGCAAAACGTCAAGTTTTCATCGATGCTCTAGGGAATATGGCCTCGCCGGAAACTATTCCAACCCTTTTGGCAATTATTGAGTCAAGCAGTAATGATATTTCCAGTCGGATTTCTGCTATCGACGCATTAAAAAGTCTTCCACTTCAATACTGGGAGAGCTATGTATTGAAGTATTTGAAAGACAGCGATCCTGGAATGCGTTTAGCGGTGATCAGTACCTTGGCACATCACCCATTAAGCGGTGATACATTAAAGCTTGTCATGGAAGCATTAGCTCTTGAAGACCGTGCAAGTATCAAAACCCAAATGATTCAGGTCATAAACCAAAACAAAGGCTTACTTAGCCATTCTGATAAAGAGAAGTTGACTGAATTTATGAAGGGAGAGCCTGAATATCAAATTAGAAAGCTTATTGAAAGCATTGTTAATACTTAGTTTTGAAGTAAACTAATAAAATAATTGGGATAAAATATATTGCCATAATGGCGTGGTTATGGTATATCTACCACGGATTTGATATCAGTTCTAAAGCCGATTGGCAGATATCATATTTATATTCGCAAGGAGAAACTCATGTTAAAAAAATCGATTGCGTTAGCTTTTATCCTCCTACCTCTATCATGTGGGCAGAAAGATAGGACTTCTCAAAGTCAACCACCACTTACAGATGAAGAAGATAATACCGAAGTCCCTAGTGAAAAGTTTAAAGTCGCTCCACCTAGAGATAATTTGAATGACCACTATTGCTTAGCCACCCTAACAGCAGATGTATTTGACAATAATCAGCTGTTAGTGGCTAATTCTGGTGAGACTTACCTTCTAGCAAATCGTACGGATGATTTTCTAATTCTTATGGAGGAGACTTCTAAGGTTTCTCCATATCGAGTGAAACCAGAAGAGTTCGAGACCGATTGCGATAAAGAACAGATCATTCACTCTGGCTACAAAGATTGGGACTTTGTAGTGCTTCAAGACTGGCCTTTATTCGACAATGAAGACTTAAAAGGTGAACCTGTGTGTGTTCTGAAGCGCGGTGAGCTGGTGAGTGGTGCAGGTATCTCATTGCTCGACTTTGAAGGTAATAACGTTCTTTACAGTTTCTCGTTTGGCGTTATGCAAGAGAGATGCGGCCTAGAAAAAGCCTTTACAGACCAGCAACATTATTATTTGCTTTATGATAAAAACCCTTTAGAAGTGAATTAGAGTTAATGCATTTTGAATGCCAAGAGCTCATTGCCTTCAGGTGATGAGCTCTTGGCGGTATCACTAAAAGCCATTTCCCCGGAGTTTAGCTGGCGATTGCCGCCTTTTTTCTCGGCGATAGCACCGAAAAGCATAGAAACCGGCAGGTAAAAGGCCTTGAAGCTCTGGTCCAAGGCACAACTGACTATCTTGATATCACCATCCCGCATGGCCTAAGGCAAGAGTTTGATCACAAGAAAAACTTTCGCCTTGAAGGCGTTCGCTTAAGTCAAAGATCCGTTTCATTGATAAAAGATGCTTTAGCAGCTTCATATATGAAGGAAATCAAAAAAGACGGTAAACTCAGCTTGAAAGAATGCCGCCTGCCGATCTCCTATCGCATCAAAAAGAGGAGGTATAAGAAGGCGGGAAAGACTGAGATCCGCTACTATCTACAAACTATCATTCAAGTGGTGAAAGATCCAAAACCTTGCTATGGCAGCGGAGCCATCGGCATTGATATCAACGTCGATCATCTGGCCGTTGGTATCATCGATCGCTTTGGCAATCCGATCGAGACCTTTTCCGTGCCTTTTAGGCCCTATGAAGCAAGCAGCGAGCAAAATAGTGCAGCCATTGGGGCCATCGTCCATGATCTCTGCGATCTGGCGGAAAGAAAGCAGATCCCTCTGGTGATAGAAAAGCTTGATCTTTCAAGGCTTATCGCCAAGCTTCGCTACCAGCATGCAAAAAAGACCCGTAAAAAACTTTCAGCGCTTAGCTACCGAAAGTTAATAGATAGCTTTCAAAGCATTACAGCAAAAAGAAAGGTCAAACTTTTAGAAGTCTTTGCTGGCTATAGCTCGCAGCTAGGAGCTATTAATTACCTTCACCTGAAAAAGAAAGTCAGCTCGCATGAGGCTGCCGCTTTTGTGATAGCCCGTCGTGGCATTTCGAAAAAAGATTATCTTGATAGGTCAAAACTTAACGGTGATGCTCCAGATGGACAAGTGATCCTGTCGCTTTTGCAAGGCGGCCTTGCTGGACCCAAAGCCTTAAGAAAGCTATCGCCGAAGATAAACTTTAAGCATTTAAAAGATGTTTATTTGCAATTTGATCCAGACCGTCGCCCTGGTGCCGAGCTTGGCTTTCTCAGAAGTCATGTCTTTGCGCCAAAGGCCCGGCTCGCAGAAAGCGCCTAAGGTGCTCAAAGGATAAGTCTGGAAACTGCTCGCCAGGCGCCCTGTTCAAATTGGATAGGTTTTTAGGAGCGGCAACAAGGCTCTTGCTTCACCAAGCCAAGCATCAAGCTCAGCCAAAAACCAATCAGGCATACCATGACTATGATGACGTTGCTGACAAGCAGCAAACTGCTGGTCAATAAACACCTTCCAGCCAGGCTGAAGATCTTCCAGATTCGATACGGGAAGCGTATGAACTTCGGCCATCAAGGTACCGATTTGCTGGACGACACCTAACTGATTCTGGTGGTTCCTGAATATCTTGCTTCCGGTGAGCTGCAAAATTCCTGGACCTATCTCATCATGTCCATGTTAGATGGGGTGACGTTAGAATCAGTTTGGCCAACGCTAAGCCGGTATGTGCAAGCGATTTTGCAGATGCTGGAGAACCCGATGATCACTCTCCCACTGATGGCGATGAAAGGGAGGGAAAACCTTGATCACCCATTTCTCGTCAATGGCGGCTACAAGGTTAGAACCATCGGTAAACGGCCTGATCTGCTCAGCCTTCAATCCATTCTGCTGAGATAAGTTTGCCAGTTCCGCTAGCCAAGTTTCAGGTAGCATTTGGATCAGGCGATCAAAGTCATCGGGTGTGATATCGATTGGAAGAGACATAGATCAGACTCTCGACTTGAAAAACAATCAGAGCTGATCTTAACACAAAAAAGGGACCGTGGTCGGTCCCTGTAGCAACTTACATGCGAAGTAAATATCGTCTTAAGAAAGCCCGACTTTCGTCACTGTTGAGATCAACATACTGCGAGATGGAAACCGTTTCGCCAGTTTCCAAAGTCCCCAGGCCACCACCTGAAGTGACACCTACCAATTCATCGTTAACAAACATCGGTCCGCCGGAGTCACCAGAGCCACTGGATACCATCTCACCTTTGTTTAAGCCATCTTCGGCAGAAGGAGTGCCAAGGAATGCTAGCATACCATCTTCGATCAGTTGCAGCTCATTCTTCCCAAAGCGCTTCACTCCAGAACCACTGCCACCTTGGCTAGCACCACCATCGGTGAGATAGTTTTCATTGTTGCCATACCCGACGATGACAATCTCTGATTCAAGCTCAGGAGTATCCTGGGCGATCGGAGAAACCGCAGGTGCGGTGCGCGCAGGAAAGTTAACGATCGCTAAATCATAGCGATTGACGCCATAGTTATTTTCGAGACTGTATTGGCTCTGCGCATGGTAGCTGACAGCCTTCGCCTGGCGGCGATAGCTCGGGCCGAAGACGCCATTTTCAACCTTCGTATAATAAATGGTTGGATTGCTGGGGTTTTGGCCCAAAACACAGTGATTAGCTGTGATCGCTTGGCGATCGTTCACAAAAGTGGCTGTGCAGATGCTGCTACCTCGCCCAGATTGAATCATAAGTAAGACGGTTGAAGGATAATCTCGTTCGCCGATTTCTTGGCCGTTGGTTACCGATAAGTCTGACTGACTACTGTCTACTTGACCGCATGCCATTGTCAAAGTCATCAAAAGAGTGCCGAGTAGATAGGGTGCGCCGCCTTTTTTGACTTGGTAAGCCATTTAAATTCCTCCTGAATTAGTCTTATTTCTACTTATATCCAATGATTGACTGGATAGCCAGTTATTTTTTTAAGCATAGCTAAATTCTTTTATGTCTTCGTTTGAGTTCAGCAAGATTGGCTGCCTTTATCAGCTACAGCGTCGTGTCTATAGACAGGTTTTATCGGTCATCACTTAGCTAAGTACCTAAAATCAAAAACATAAAAGCAAAGGCATCATGGCAAGGCATTTGCGGTAAGGGGTATAGGGTTAATCAGGGCGGCGGTGATAGGGGACAAGGTAATGACGATGCAAAGGTTCAGTATAGCTATATTGCTGGCCTGTTATTTTTTTAGCAGCGCATGTCAGCCGGCAAAGCATGCGGCAAACAATGCAACGACGGCGAATTTTGGTGATACAGACAATCCGCCGCAAAACAGTGATCAAGAACCTAATCTGGATGAATGTCAACCAGGAGACTTGCGTGATTATCGGCAAAAAAACTTTGTCGATAGCCTTCGATCAGCAAAAAATGATGACCCTGCTCAAAGCGATGATCCTTCACAAAGTGATGATGAAGACGACGACCAGGCGGATATTCCTGACGACGAGCAAGCTGACGAAGATGATAAAGACCCGATACCCTGTGTCGATCGACCAGGTGATACGCAAGTAAATATCAAGAATGTTTCATTTGCTGGTAGTGCTTGTGGTCCAGGTACTGTCAGTTTAAATCTTTCTGATGATCTACAGGCTTTCACTCTGATCTTTAACGATTTTGTTGCCGAAGCCGGGCCGGGTATCGATCCAAGTTTGGCAAGGGTTAACTGTATCATTGATATTGAACTCGAGCAAAAAGCCATGTGGTCTTTTGCCTTGATCAAAGCAGACTTCCGTGGCTTTGTCGATCTGGAAGAAGGCTTAACAGCCAGTTTGCGTGGCCAATACTCGTTTCCTGACGGCTCAACGGGCGCGATCAGCTTTGCGGAAGAGTTTGCCGGAGCAATCACTGAGAACTTTTCCAGCACGCAAACGATTGATGAACGTGAGCTGCTTTGGTCACCATGTGCCAGCAATCAAGTGCAATTGACGAGTGAAGCCATCATTGATGCGCAAATTGCCGAAGATAGCTTTGGCGTGCTAGCGGTTGACTCGCTAGATGGCGAGCTGGTGCAATCCTTCACTTTGCGATGGAAGCCTTGTCAAGGCTAGTCCATCGCAAACAAGAGGATGCCGGCTTAATCAGAGACGACTACACCTCGTTGAATGCCTAATTTTTTCATCAGACGATGCAGATAAGCCCGTTCCAAACAAAGGATTCGGGCTGCTTCGCTGACATTGCCTTGGCATTGTTCCAATACATGCTTGATATAGCTGCGGCCTAAACTCTGCTGGATTTCCTGCCAGGGTTTGATCGGTGAGCTAAATTCAAACTTGCCACCATGAACCGTAGCTTTCCCTGCTGTTTGAGTGGTATGAATTGATTTTTCGTTGAGAGCAGATGTGCTGGCAGGAATATGCTCTTCAAGCTCCCGAATCGTGGTGATTTCCATGCTATCACTGAGTATCACCGTGCGTTCGATCAGATTCTTTAACTCGCGAATATTTCCTGGCCAGGGATAGGCCTGCAGTTGTTGCAAGACTTGGGCAGAAAGATGCCTCTCGCCGATGGAATGCTCTTCACAGGCTAAGTGTAAAAAGTGCTGGGCAAGCATCGGAATATCGGACTGGCGCTCACGTAAAGGTGGAGCTTTAATGGTCACAACATTGAGTCGATAATACAGGTCTTCGCGAAATTCACCATTGGCCACCATATCGGGAAGGTCACGATGAGTTGCGGCGATAAGCCTGACATCCACGCGAATGACCTTTTCACTGCCAACTGGAGTTAGTTCACCGTTTTGTAAAACCCGCAGGAGCTTTGCTTGTACATTGAGATCCAACTCACCAATTTCGTCAAGAAACAAAGTCCCATCATGAGCCTGCTCAAATAAACCTTTGCGCGATTTTACAGCACCGGTAAAAGCACCTTTATCATGGCCAAATAGCTCGCTTTCCACTAGGCTATTGGGTATAGCTGCACAGTTGACTTTGATCAGGGGCTTATTGCTACGATCGGAAATACGATGGATGCTACGGGCAATCAGTTCCTTACCGGTACCGCTTTCACCGAGAATCAAGACTCTACCCTGGGTTTTGGCAACCCGTTCAATGATCGTGCGCAGCTCTTCCATACATTGGGCTGTGCCAAGTATGCTTTGTCCCTGATTCACCTTGGCTTGCAGGGCAGCATGGTTTTCATGGATTTTATTAAATTCCAGACAGCGGCCGAGGCTGACTAAGATGCGTTCTGGGACAAAGGGTTTTTCGATATAATCAAAGGCACCCATTTTGGTCGCCAAAAAGGCTTCTTGCACCGTTCCCTCGCCTGAAATCATAATAACCCGGGAGGCGAACTGGTGATGAGACAGTTGTTTTAAAACATCCAGGCCATTGCCATCAGGCAAGCGAATGTCGAGTAGGATAGCCTCAAAGTCCGGAGGGTTGTCTTTGTTGAATTTTTTCAGCTTGATCAATGCCTGGGCATAGGTTTCCGCCTCGTCTACCAGGGCACCCTCTGATTCCAGAGTCAATCTTAAGGAGCGACGAATATTACGGTGATCATCGACGATTAAAATTCGCCTGCCACGAATACTTTTGCTGATATCATGGGGAGTGGAGGTATTGTTTGTACTCTCTTCGCCGCTCATTTTATTCCTCTTTATAGATGGGTAGACTGATGGTGAATTGTGTTCTCGCTGCCTGGCTTTTTACCATGATCTCACCACCATGATCGATCATGATTTTTTTACATATCGCCAGACCTAGGCCCATCCCCGGGGCACTGCCTGTATGTTTTGTCGTAAAGTATGCTTCGAATATCCGGTTAAAATCTTCTTCTTGAATACCCGGTCCATCGTCGCTGATATCCACTAAGATGCGAGTTTGGGTTGGCCGCACATCAATTGCGATATGTAAACCTTCATCCTGATTCTCCGCCGCATTTTTTGTTAAATTCAACAGCACCTGCTTCAACAATTGCGGGTCAGCTTTGACCAAGACAGCCTGCTCCAGGTCAGCCAGCAACTGAAATTGATGGCCCGGAAATACCGGGCGTTGCAATTCGAGCACATGATGACATACATCGACGATATTGATTTTTTCAAACTTAGGTTGAGGCAGGCTGGCAAACTGGGAAAAATGATCGACCATGCGACGCAGGTGTGAGACTTCTTCGTCGATAATTTTGTGTGTTTCCGTGAGCAAATTGCGGTAATTCTGATCACTCCCACTGTATTTTTGCACAACATGCGACACCATCATTTGAATCGGGGTCAACGGGTTTTTGATTTCGTGAGCCATTTTTTTTGCAATGATTTGCCAGGAAGAAATTTTTTCCAAATAAAGACTGCGGCGACGATTGACTTCTACCTCAGTGGCCATTTGATTAAATTGATTGGCAATCAAATCAATTTCATCTTCGTCTTCATCTTTAGATGCGAAACGAAAAGATGGGTCGACCTCCGACCAATAGGTCATACCAGAAATCAGTTTGCCGGTACGGCTACGATAACGACGAGCCATAAAAAAGAGTGTCGCACCAAGAACAAAAAATGAGCCGGCGATGATCAAACCGTGTACCCGAATAAAAGCTGGTCCAATTTGATCATCCCAGGTACCACGGATCAGCTGATAACGTTGCTTGATCGCCTCTGCTGCTTCAAATCGTTGTCTGGCTTCATCGCTGGGAATCGTCACAAGAAACTGACCAAAACGCAGCCGACTGCGGGTCAGCCACTGAATATTAGAACCGCTGACTTCCTCTTGTAGGCTTTCAATACTAATTTTTTCCGCTGGTGCAAGCTGGCTAACATCAGCTTTCTCGAGAATTTGCCGAACGATCTGCGGGTCGGAAATGCGAGCTGCTATGTTTTCAGAGGCAGATAAGCGTTGCAAAAAATTTTGTCGGTAAAGTTGATCGTAATCTTTGATCAATTGTAGGTGAGATTCCAGTGTTTGCTCAATTTCTGCATCATAGGCGATCTTGGAAAGTGATCGGTTGACCGCATTGATGGTGATCAGGCTGATCAAGTAACCACCAATCATAATTACCGTGGCGACGATGGCCGAGCGCAGAACAGAAATGCGATGCCAAGGTAGATGGGTGCGGTACTCAGTCTCTATTTTGCGGCTGCTCATGCTGCTCTTGTCCTTGATCGACTTTACTTCTAAGCTGTCGGGTATGGAATTCAAAACTTGTTGTCTCTGACAAAGTCAGATCGCCTAGCATATGTGAAAAAAGACCTTTAATAATTCCCGATTGCTGTTTGACCAGCCAGTCGCGGATTTTCTGTGATTCTTCGCCGGTCAGTTGGGTCAGGCTGAGTCTCGCGAGCCACTTCGCTTGGATTTTTTCTCGCTTTTTACGCTGCTCCGCGCTCAAAGCGATGGTGAGACAAATTTTTGCATATTCATCAAAATTCCCTAAAGTCACGGGATTTAAATCTTCACCATCAATAGCTAGGATATGAATCCTTTCTTCCCATAAATCATAACGAGCGGAACAGGTTCTGACTTGCACCAATCTCTCAGCATCACCTTCCTCATAGGAAATATCCAGGAGGCTATAGGCCGGAAAGCCAGAGAATATCAGTTTTTTTTGCTTTTCCAGTAACTCATCGGTCGCAGGAATCATTAAAACTTCATTGGAATCTGCAGCCAGACTAAGAGGTGAACCCTTCTTCACAGCGTAAGCAGATCTTGCTTCCATATCCAGGATCGCCAAAATTAAACTGATACCTAAAGACCTTGATCGCCATTTTTTCATAAACCGCGTCCCCCGGCATCGACCAAGCGACTCATCGGCTCAGGAGACTCCGTATAACGGAAGCTTAGCTCGGCAATAAAACCAGGGCTGTGATAGCGAATACCAAATGTCAGATCGGAACCAAAACGGCTGTTGCCAGAGACCTTATCATAGCCATGTCGACCAGAAATAAAAAGGGCGGCCTGATCATGTCGGCTTTGGCTCAGCGGAATATCAATGCGGCCTTCGCTTCGGCTGATAAATTCAGGCGTTCCTGCTTTTGCTGCCTTAAGGTCCAACGTGAAATATGCGAGCTCTAACAGGCTCCAGGTAGCAGCAGTTTGCAGCTCAATGATGCCGGTGGTTTCTTGTCCTGGAGCAAGCAATAGATTGGATTCAAACAAATATCCAGCTTGTGGCACAAAAGAAAGCAGGCGGCTTTCCCAGCGAAAACCAAGTTTAGGTCCGACAACAGAATCAGGCATGTCAGGATAGGAAAATCGTCCTGGTCGGTTGAGATACATGGCCAAGCCGTAGGATACGCTACTTAGATTGCTCACATCATAACGCCATTGGCTTTCTGCTCGGGCACCAAAACCCATTCCTTGCAGAAACCTAGCCTCGGTATCGACCAGATTTAATTTAGCATCAAATTGAACCTTTTCCCTGGAAAATCGGGGCAAACCATAAGCGATTTCGAATTCCCGGATTGTTCCCCCACCGTCGATGTCAAATAAAGTGTAGGCGCGATGCATTTGGCCAAATAAATTACGTCCAACGACCTGAAGGCGAGTGGCAAAAGGGCTTGTGTCCTGATCAAAGTTTGAACCTTTGAATTCTCCATACAAAAGACTCAGGGTCGTGCCCACCCCCCACGGGCCGATAACGGTTGGCTCATCTTCCAGTTCCACCCAAAGGATCACCCAACCGGGCTTTTGACCTTTTCTGATCGAGAGAATGGCAGAGCGAAACAAACCAAGGCCCAGCAGGCTAATTTGCGCGTTGGCTATCGTCTCGGTGTCAATGACACTGCCAACACTTAGCCCTAATTCCTCTGCCAGCCTTTGACTATCGATGCGCTCGGTACCGGATACAGCAATCGATTCCAGATGAAATTGCAGCTTCTGCTCGGGGGCAGGAGAAGCACGGTCTGCTTGCGCATGGACGTGTTCTAGTGAAAGACCAACACAGGCGAGTAGAGCAAAAAGATGACGAAAAAATTGCAAGAACATGCCAAATTTCTGGAGACTGAGATGACTCATGCAGGGGTCCGCTGGAGAGGGCCGCTTAGACCCCCTGTGGATGTTCATAATTCAGCATTGTGATAGACGTTTTGCACATCGTCATGATCTTCCAATGCCTCGATCATCTTGGTAAGCGACTCGGCCTTATCGCCTTCGACAGCAGTGTAATTTTCTGGAATCTGCATGACTTCAGCGACATCGGCTTCTAATCCAAGCTGATCCAACGCTTCTTTCAATGCTTCGAAGTTTTCTGGCGCCGAAATGATTTCATAGATATCGTCGTCATCTTTCACATCATCAGCACCAGCTTCGATCGCCACTTCAAAGAATTTATCATAGTCGGTGACTTTATCTTTTTGATAAACGATGGTGCCTTTTTTATGAAACATCCAACTGACCGAACCGTCTGTACCGAGATTGCCACCATAGCGGTTAAAGGCGTGGCGGACATCGGCAACGGTGCGATTGATATTATCGGTCAAGCATTCAACCATCACGGCAACACCTGAGGGGCCGTAACCTTCGTAAGTTTTTTCGACATAATCGGCACCATCTTGGGCACCCATCCCTTTTTTGATGGCGCGCTCGATATTGTCTTTGGGCATACTTGCGGCTTTTGCTTTTAAAATTGCCGCGCGCAGTCTTGGGTTGCCGTTCGGATCATCGCCCCCTAGTCGTGTGGATACCGTGATTTCCTTGGCAATTTTTGTGAAAATTTTACCGCGCTTGGCGTCTTGTGCGCCCTTGCGATGCTGGATATTTTTCCATTTACTATGACCAGCCATGAATCCTCCGTTTTGAGCTATTTCCCGCCGAACGTTCACCCGTCATCCTCTGTCTTGTTGAAAGGAAGCCGGGAATCTCACCCTAATAGCGGAAATGCTTAATTTTTTCACCTTTTTCTTCGATATCGGTCATGGCCTTTATGCCAATTTCGATATGTAAATCGACAAATTTTTCGCTAACCTTGCGATCGCTCTGCTCGGTTTTCACCCCTTCCGGCGTCATCGGTACATCTGAAACAAGCAGCAAGGCACCGCGTGAGATTTCGTTGGCGATGCCGACAGCAAAAAACGTCGCGGTTTCCATGTCGATCGCAATGGCCCTTAAATCGCGGAGTCGCTGTTTAAAGTCCTCATCGTGCTCCCAAACGCGACGATTTGTGGTGTAGACGACACCAGTACGATAGTCCATGCCGGCTTCGACGATTTTTTCTGATACGAATTTATGTAGTTTGAATGACGGCATCGCTGGCACTTCGCGTGGCAAATAATCGTCAGAAGTTCCCTCTCCCCGGATCGCTGCTATCGGTAAAATGAAGTGGCCGAGTTCAGTTGTGCGCTTTAATCCGCCGCACTTACCTAGGAACAAAATTCCCTTTGGCGAAATTGCACTGAGCAGGTCCATGATGGTGGCAGCATTTGCCGAGCCGATGCCAAAATTGATCATGGTTAAATTTTTACCGTCAGAACATGTTTGCATCGGCCGATCAAGTCCACGGATCGGCTGACCGAAACGTTTTGCAAATCGTTGCAGATAATCCGAGAAGTTCGTGAGAAGTATATATTCACCAAATTCATCGACAGGTGTGCCTGTATAACGTGGAAGCCAGTTGTTAACAATTTCAGTCTTGGTTCTAAGACCCATAGCTTTGGTCCTTTTTCTTTGATTTTGTCGATTGCTAAAGTCGGAGAATTTAATAAACTTCGATAAATCGACGTATGTGATAATATGGTAACGATCAACCACGTAAGAAATGGCTTAGAATTAAGTGTTGCTGTTTCTTAGGTAGCTCGTCAATGCTCAATTGTAGCAGCCGGTTTAGGAGAATCGTCCTTGAATGCCCATCATCAAAATCAACAGGTCAAAGCAGCAGGTGAGCGTAGTTCCCCATTAGCCCAGCATTTCGCTATTGGAAGGGAATTCCTCAAAATATACAAGAGCATTGTCTTGGAAAGTAGCATAGCGACGCCGCTTCGCCTTTCTAAGGCTCTGCTGACAGACTCGGGATTGGATCCTTTATGGTCACAACGGCGCCTTTTAGAGCTGGTTGGCGACGTGATCCTCAATTGCTTTAATTCCCTCGGGCCTGTCTATGGCAAAGCGGGGCAGGTAGCGTTGAGTCGTTTAAGCGGTGATTGGAAAAAAACTGCCGAACAACTCCGTCTCAATCGCTTGTATAGTGACTGGCCAGCGATGGACTTCGAACTAGTCGAGCAGATCCTCGATGAAGAAGTTCCTGACTGGCATCAGGATTTCGTCATTGAACCACATCCTATTGGCGTTGCATCCATGGCACAAGTTCATGTTGCCGTTGATGACGAGGGACGCAAATGGGTCATGAAGGTCATGAAGCCACATGCGAAAAAAAGATTGCACGAAACTTTAGACGCGATTGAGCAGATGATTCGTTTGGCGAGACCTTTGGAGTTGACCGCTGCTGGTCGCCGGGGCGTGCGTGAGTTGCGGGATCTTGTTCAAGCGCTGCGTCTGGAAACTGATTTGAAATTGGAAAAAACTAATATCGATCGGATGCGTAGCAAGTTGAACCAGAAAAAACAGCAGGTGCTTCACCTGCCACAAACCCTCGATGGTTATTGCACTACGAATGTGCTGACTGTCGAGATGTTTGATGGCATTTCTCTTGCCGATGTGGTTGCCGGTGAAGTTGTCATCCCGAAAACCTTGCGCAAAAAATTGGCCCGCCGCGTGTTGCAGGAGCTTTTGATCCAAGTTTTTGAAATCGGACTGTTCCATGGTGATCCCCATGCTGGCAACCTGATCCTACTTGCGGATGGCACCGTTGGTCTCTTTGATTGGGGACTGACAGGTGAGTTGGTTGACTCTGATCGGCGGCATATTTCTGCTTTATTGAAAGCTGTTATGGCAGCAAATATGGAGCGCTTGATCGATACCCTGGAAGAAATGGCTCTAGAGCATGATGTGGAAGTCGATCGGGATGAGATTGAACAAGAAATCCGTCGCATGGCTGATCATATCAAACTTGGTAAGGAAGAAGGACGCAAACCATCCTTGCAAGAACTGTTGGAAATGTGCTTAAAAAGTGCCGAAAGCCTGCAAATTCCCGTTCCCGAAGGATTGTTATTGATGGCCAAAAGTTTGTTGACGATCGAAGGGCTCGCACGTGGCATCGATCCAGAGGTTGCTATGGGACGAATTGCAACACCTGTTCTTTTGCGTGCAGCCAAGCCAGGGCTGAAAGATCTTATGGCCTTTTCCAAGCGCTTACCGAAGATGGCTAGCCAAATTCTCAAACGTGCCTAGTGCCTTTCAAAACGAATAAACCCCTAAAGTTCTAGTGAAAATTGCCGAGACCTGAGTAAACCAAAACAGGTCTCGGTGATGAACCCAGTTCGCCCAAAATTCTGGATTTATGCTATTTTCATCGGTTTGTTGCCCTTGAGTCCTCCTTGCGTCCACGCCGATGGTATTGAGCCACTATCTGTCCGCTCCCAATCAATGAGTCAGTTCTTTCGCTTCGATCCGATCCCAATCGGCACCAAAGTGCCTGAAGACGGACAGGTACAAGTACGGATGGCTCACAGCATTGCCAATCAATGGGGACATGAAAAGCGCTTTATCATGGATGGGCAGACGCAGGATGATTGGTTGGAAATCGCCACAGGATTCGGTACGAATTGGTCTCTAGGGGTTGGTTTCGGGGCAAAGCGAGTGAATCCATCCTATACTGATCAAATCACTATTGGTTTTCATGATTTATTTTTTATACCCCAAGGTGAAAGGCTGGCCATCGATCAAAATCTGACGCGTATGACCATTCCGGAATATGGTTTGGAAATTACTAATATGAATCATGGAATGGGGTGGACCGAACACGCTTTCGTTCGGCTTGGAAGACGCCTTTATCAGCAAGGCTACTTCCATGTGAATGGTGGCCTCGTGCTGGCAAATGAGTTTTCGGACAATAGTTTGATGGGACGCGGTAGCCAAAGCTATGGAAGCCATTTGCAATTATCAACGGAATGGACCCGATATGCTTTCCTGACGGCAATCCATTATGTGCGCCATGATGCTGTAAGTGATCAAGCTTTCTGGCTAAGGGATGCGAGCCTTTCCTGGCTTATGGCGACCGAGATTGAAATGCATGACTGGGAATTACTTAGTCAAATGCTGATCCAAAGAGGGGCTGCTAGAGATTTGGGGCAATATAGTCGCAATAGCTATGAGCTGCATTTAGGCCTACGCAAGCAATGGCGAAAATTAAGTTTCGAATTGACCTTGATTGAAAATGTCATCTGGCACTTTAATTCACCTGACTGGGGATTTGCACTTGGCCTGCTTTATCAAGGTGAGTGATCAATTGCTTGAAACTACTATAAAAAACTAAAAAACTTAAGTTTTGCTAAACTTTGACCGATAAGGCAAGAGTCGGTTTCTTAAATCTTCCATCTCTAAACACGCGAGGAAAAGGATTTGCGCTCGCTCATCATCGCCATCATGGCTAATCTAAGTTTTACTGCCTGTATCTCCCAGGGACCATTTTTCCAAGCAAAAGACCTCGATTTGATCGTATCCCAAGCTAAGACTAGTGGTGATATTATTCAAAGATACGGTGAGCCTGCTCCAAAAGAGCTTGTGCTGCAAAAACAGAGAAACTATGAGCCATCAGGCGAGCCGATAAACCTGGATGAAGTATTAACACATGAGCAATTGGGGCAGGAACAAACCACCAGTGCAGAAGATGATAGCAGCCTGGAACAGACAGTTGAATTTATGCACGAAGGTGAGCATGAACTTTCATGCCCTGAGGCAAAAGACTCGATGAGCTATTTTTCTCAGAGAGTTGGTTGGTTGATATCGGTAGAGGAACAGCATATTACTATCTTTTTAGATCAAAATGCCCGCGCTTGCGGTTATCAGTTACAAACTTTCACTCAGTCGATTTAGAAGATTCACCAAAAAGAACGCTTGATAAAATCAGCGCCCAGCTTTTCTTTCAGTTCATTCAGAGCTGGATGCTTGGCTTTTTCTTGCTGCCTGTCGTTTTCTTCAGCTTTCCCGTTTTGACAAATAGCCGACATTTTACGATCTAAAGCATCGATTTCTGCATTCAGTCGATCCAGTTTTTGTAGGAGTTCTTTGGCTTCTTGAGGTGTCATGGCTTAAGTCCCTATAGTAATCGCAGACTCGACGAATTTACTGGATTTTACCTGAGTCCTTGCAGAGACGTTACTGGTAAAAATTCTCGACACAATTGACCGGTCATTAGATCTTGGTTTTGCTCTTCATAATTTTCCCTTAGAATACCAATAGTTTTTGTGCTCACCCGAATATGAGGTCGATAATAATTATGTCATCTAGGCTGACTAAGGGCTTAATCACGAGTATTGCGCTAATTTCCACCCTATCCATCATGGCTTTTGCGCCAAAAGAGCAAAAGTATCGGGATGAGTTACGCCCCATCATGCAAACTCTCTTTGTCTCTGTCCAGGAGGTTTTGCCGTATTACCTTGACAGAAGTGAATTCCAAGATGAGAAAAACGCTGAAAAAATCAGCAAATTGCTAGGCAATATCCAAGAGCATGCCAAGGCTATTGATGGCAAGACTGCCGATTATGACGAAGAAATGAAACTTTATGGAGCAAACTTTGAAACAGATGCCATTGGCGCTCATCAAAGCTTTCAACGCAAGGCCTATGGCCAGTCCTATTTTTATTTGGAAGAAGTCTTAACAACTTGCTTTAGCTGTCATGCCAGCAGAGCCAGCGAGAAGGATTCCAAGTTTGCTGATCTTACTGGAAAAATCGACTGGGATAAAGTGGGAGAGTTTAATAAGCCGAAGCTGTTTACGATTTCCAGACAATTTGATAAAGCCGCAAAAGAGTATGAAAACATGATTCTTGATCGAGGCTTGTCGATGGAAGAGCTGCTTCATTTCGATCCATTTTTAAATTATTTGATCTTAACGATACGGGTGAAAGACGACAAAGCGCGAGCATTAAAATTGGTCAAGCAAGCGCTAAAAAAGCCCTACCCTCGCATATTGAAAAAAGATTTGGAAGTGTGGCGTGATTCTCTTGAAAATTTAACCAAAGAGGAAAAAGCCAATCAAAAACCTAATTTGAAACGTGCAGAAGATCTGATTGCTAAGGGTAAAAGTCAAATGGACTATCCCCGCGATCAAAGTGGAATGGTTTATTATATTGAAGCTTCACGGGTCTTAAAGCAGCTTTTAGTCAGTACAGAAAATCCCGCTGACCAGGCAAATGTATCATATCTGTTGGGGTTGAGCGAATTGGTGATCGGCAACGCCTTTATCGGATTGGAAGCACAACGTTACTTTGAGCAGGCGATTCGCTTGCAACCAAAGTCAGTCTTGGCGAAGAGAGCATTTGATCTCTACGAAGAAAATTTGATCTATGGTTATTCAGGAAGTTCAGGCTTACACCTCCCTGCTTCGGAAAAGGCTAAGTTGGAAGATCTGCGCAAGAAAGCCTATTGATGAAAAAGTGGGAAAAAGAGGAACGCTTACTTGAACGTCCAAGATCGTTTTTTCTAGGCGATTTGAAGCGGCTGTATGAAATCCTGTGCCAGTTCATAAAAGGGTTCTATTTCTTTCGTGGCCGGCAAAAACTCATCACCGTTTTTGGCTCGGCTAGAATTCAGCCAGGGCATCACTACTATGAAAAAGCCCGTGAACTTGCTTGCAAAATTGTCGAGGAAGGTTATGGAGTGATGACTGGCGGCGGCGGCGGAATCATGGAAGCAGCCAACCGGGGAGCAATGGAAAATCAGGGTGAGTCGGTTGGCTGCAATATTATCTTAAAGCACGAGCAAAAACCTAACGTGTACATGGATCGCTACATCACTTTTAATCACTTCTATGTGCGTAAAGTTATGTTAGTGCGGTATTCTCGCGGCTTTGTTATTTTCCCTGGCGGCTTTGGTACACTGGACGAGTTTGCGGAAACTATGACTTTGATCCAAACTGCCAAGCTGCACCGTTTTCCCGTGATTTTATTTGGCCGGGATTTTTGGGAAGACTTTCAAAAGTGGCTACGCGAGAAGTGGTTACCGCTTGGTACAATTGATCAGAATGATTTTAATCTATTCCGGATAACTGATTCTATTGATGAAGCTGTTCAGTTTCTGCAGACAACCATCAATTTTCATGGCTCGTGATGAACGCGAGCCATCAGCTATCCAGATAGGCCCCAGAATGAAACCTAGGTAAGGAATACCCTATTCTGGATGGCTCCCGCTGCGCTATCATCTTGATAAGGCGATGTTTAGTAAAATTCTTCTCGGCAATATCTGCCTGGATTCAGCATGGATGGTAATATCCGATGCTTCACCTCGTGCGACAGATCATGATCTTTCCGGTCATTTGTCTCCTTATGGTGCTGGCTAACTTATTGAGCCCGTCTTCTCTTCTAATGGCAGATGAGGATGATACGGGTGCCAGCCAAATCGTATTCAAAGATGAGTTACGTCGGGATACCCCGTACAGTAGCTATTTAGGTTTTATTGCCGCCTGTGACCGTCGTGATTTTGAAACGGCTGCTCGCTTTCTCGATCTACGATTTTTGCCATCAAGAAAGCGGCAAACAGAGGGGCAGGAGATTGCCAGAAAATTCAAGTTCATCCTTGATCGCACCATTGTGATGGAAGATTTAAGTCTTGCGGAACAAGCGCAGGGTATGCGCGATGATGGCCTGCCCTCGACTCGCGATCGGATTGGTAGTGTGGTTCACCATCAGGGAGCCCAATTTGTCATCCATATGGATCGTCTGTGGGAAAATCAGGTTCAAGTCTGGAAATTTTCCCAGTCAACATTAAAAGAAGTGCCGGAACTATATTTAAATTATGGGCATGGTAGGCTAGGCGAGATCCTGCCCGGATTTTTATTGGAATATGATTTCTTAAGCCTCCAGTTATGGCAGTGGATCTGCTTGCTACTTTTTTTACCTTTAGGTTACTTTCTGGCGAAACTGATCGTCTTGACAGCAATCAGCTTGTTGCCTAAATTGTTACAACACTACAAGAACTTTCAGGATCGTGATTTCTATCAGCAGCTAAATGGCCCGATGGTCTTTTTATTAAGCGCCCTATTATATTATCTGCTGCTGATGCCATTAAATCTGACCATCATTGCTCGACAAGTCTTACAAATGAGCTTGATCACGATGATGTTTATTGCGATAACATGGCTATCGCTTCGCTTGATTGACCTGCTGTCGACCCAATTTCAAAGTCGACTCCGGCAACGTGGATTCTACGCAGCCAATTCTGTTATCCCTCTGGGGCGGCGATTTGCGAAAATTTTGCTCTTCATTCTGACTGCTTTAGGTCTATTGCAAGTTTATCATATAAATATCACTGCATTGCTTGCTGGTCTTGGCGTTGGTGGTATTGCAGTTGCCTTGGCAGCACAGAAGTCTCTGGAAAACTTGTTTAGTGGCATTGCTTTGATCACCGACCAACCTGTCAGGGTCGGGGATTTTTGCCGATTTGATAATCAGTTAGGTAATGTGGAAGATATTGGTTTGAGGTCAACAAGGATTCGAACCATCGATCGAAGTGTGATTACCATACCCAATCGTGAATTTTCCCAAATGAAGTTGGAAAACCTGTCCCGCCGGGACCGTATGACCATACGCAGCACCATTATGTTGCGTTATGAAACCACAGCCGATCAGTTGCGTTACATTTTGATGGAGTTAAGAAAGCTACTCTATTCTCACGGTAAAGTAATTCATGATGATCGAGTACGTGTCAGGTTTTTAGGCTTTCAAGATTATGCTATGAATATTGACTTTTTTGCACATGTCAGAACTGAAGTTTGGTATGAATATTTAGCTATCCAAGAAGATATCTATTTGCGAGTGCTAGACATCATTAACGGTAGCGGGACAAATTTTGCTCTACCATCGCGAACAGTTTATTCGGAAAATGGCTCAGGGATGAAAAACGAGCAATTGCAAAATCAGGAGAATCTTATTCAACAATTGCGTGCAGAAGAAAATCTACCATTTCCTAATTTTACGAATGAAGAAATCAGTTCCTTGCAAAATACCTTGGAATACCCTGCCAAAGGAACAATTCATCGCCGTATGAGCAGTTCTTCTTCCTGATCTACTCAAAACTTCGCGTTGAGTGAATCTCGATCGGTACACACACTGTAGTATTTTGCCAATAAGCTATGAGACAGAGCGTCTTACCCTTTGGATTCATGCATGGTATAAATATTGCAATCCAAGCTGCGGACAAGGCGGAGGAATTAGCTCATGCTTTGGGCAGCATTGGTATTATTTATTCTAGCAACCTTGATTGGAATGCTAGGCTTCAGCTTCAGTTCATTGCACAGTGTGATACTGATTTTAGTTGTTGTCAGTCTATTCTTATCGGCATTGCTATTGATACTCGGCATCATTTCCTATGTGAATCCCGAGCTAATCCATAAGAAATAGACGAACTCATAAGCCGAGCTTTTGAACTCAAAGTTCTCGCAGTTTAATCGCCCAATTCAATTGCTGATTCGCTTTCAAGGTGATTTTTGGCACGGGTCGAATCGGCGAAAACTTCGGTCTGACAAGTTGAAAGCGACGCATAAAATCCCTTATCTTACCGACTTCATTTTCGGATTGTGACTGGTAATAATGAGGCAGCGACATGCAAGTCTGGGAATTTTGCAAAGGAAGTTTAAGAAATTTTGAGAGAATTTAGCGGGCCTTTGGCGGCGTTGATTTGGGGCCTTGCTTAGGGATAACACTAGAGTTTATCACGAGAAAGCGAGTAATGGCCTGTTCCGGGTATTTTTGCCCAAGGTGTTTAATCAAGTAGAAAAACGTTTTGAGGCTTACTGTATTCATGAAAATATCCTTCGCCCGACCTAAGGTTGATGAATATTTTGAAAGTTTAACTTGCTCGTTAAATTTTTGCAATATTAAAAATGAAAATCATTATCATGATTTATCGCAGGCCAAGTACTCCTTAACTTAGTCGAGTAAGTCAAAAAATGGCCATCACTTTCCCAGTGATGGCTGACAAGGGCATTTAAAGCATAAACTAAGGTAATGAGGTAGCTTGATTTGGATGGTTTCCTCGGGTTTTCGGGCGTGGAATCATAAGCTGGTTTCCTATAAATGAGTGCGTCATACTTGCGCTTTCACTATTGAGACTAATCAGGATCAATTCGGTTTTTAATGACGAAATCATTGACAACGATGATATAGGTTTGATTATTTTCTGCCTTTAGACCGATCGTCAAGGAGTTAGAGGTATGGTAAAATTCACTGGAATTATCCACTAAATTTTCAGTGGAAACGGAGACGTCTTCGTACTTTTCTTTTAGTAGATAGGTGTTGAATGCTGTTCTTCGGACATCATTAATACCAGCGCGTTGGGCGGTTTTTAAATCATATTCCAAGACGACTTTTTCAATGCTGCGACGACTTGGGAAAGGCTCCCGACTCAGGACGTTGACAACCAACTCCGAAGATTCATCGCGAATACCTTCAGCAAAAATATTATGCACCTCAAGATCTGTGATCAAGGTTGGTTTTTCGATGGGAACTTTGATCGCATACGCGAAGACAAGATTCGTAATATAATTTTCGTCCACGGTATATTGGACTTTTTTAACTTCTGGTGTGCCTTCTCCTCCCTGGTAAGCATCACGAACTAATTCTTTAAAAAACTCATTCGTGGTGGTTTCGTTGCAGACGATCGCAAATTGAGCGGAAAAGTCGACTTCTGAAACGGGACCAATGACGAGAGGTCCTTCTTGGCAGAGAATCTCTTCACTACTACGATTGTCAACTGGCGCCACAGCCTGATTATTTCCGACTGATTCAATGGGCTTTGTCTCTGGTGCTCTTGCGATGCCTTTACTGTCAAATCCTTTTCGATTACAAGCAAAACTGAAAGCAAAGCTAAGGACGATAAATATTTTTATATGTTTCATAATGGTCACCCCAAAAATTATTAAAATAACTTGCAATTTGACAGTTTATCCCTGGATATGTGTTTGATATATGGATTGCATATCCCGCATGATGAATTCTAAAAAAGTTTCTTCCACTCCATCATCTTCCTCACGATCATTCATGATGAAGTTAAATACTGTAATGAGGTAAGCCGAATCTTTCGGGGAGGCTTCATCCGCTATTACCCCTTTTAAGACCACGGCCTTACGGAACTGTTCCGAGGGGGTCGCTAGTGTTCGAGCGGCAAGCAGAAAATCAAAGTTATTTGGATGGAGGCGGTACATTCTCAATTCATGGCGGAATACATCGTTAAACATAACACGTTCATGGTTGACGTTAGTGACCTGTTCCACAGTAAAGGAAATGTCAGCATCACCATTGTTAGCAGGTGCTGGTAGGAAGCTTGAATCGATTTTTAGAACGTCGAAAGCATAGGGAAGCTCGACAAAGAATTCTTCAGCAAGCAAAGCTTTGGCCCATTTCTGGGGATTTTCATGGCATAGCCCGCAAAAATTTGAATATTTCCTTCTGGGATGTTTTCGTTGGAAGGAAGTTGGAAAATAAAATCTTCCACATCACCGTTACCCATGTATGGCTCTGCAAGTATTTCAAGAAATTCCTGAGAAGGAACCGTTCCAGGGCAAATGGCATTCACTTCGATCGTAATGTCTTGCATGGTCTTGGCCATGACATTGGGAATGCCGTTGCAAAAGTTTTCAGGTGTCAGTGCCAAAACATTGGGTGTAGGCAGTTCGTTGATGATTTTAGGAGCTTCAGCATCTTGAGCATTCATCGACAAGGTGGAGCAAAGGTAGATCATCAGACCTGCAGATAGGAATCTTTTTAAATGCATGATCCCGTTCCTTATGTGAGAGTTTGCGCATATTACAAAGTAAAATTCCTTAATTTACTTTGCTATGCAGGTACGAAGCCTTGCTTGCGCTAAAATGACCGATATCGATGATATGGTGCAAAATTGCATCGCTGGTGAAAAAAAACTTGCATCCTGATAGAAATGATATTAATTCTCAATATCAAGATTTGATCAAAAGCCTTGTTCTCTCTACTCGAGTTGCATTGATTAAGTCATTTTGCTCCAGGGTTGATTGGGAAGGCGGCGTGGCTTTCCTTTTTGCCTAACTCAAGCCTTAAGTATGCGAAAGTGCGTGGAATCCCTCAGTAAGCTTATCAATTTCTCCCAATGACGTCGTAAATTGGTAAGTCCCTTGGAAGCCCTCCCTTTTGAAGGGAGGGCTTTTTTTCTATGAAATTCGTCTGATCTGAATAAGCATGGGCGCTTCTTACTTGGCGAAAATCGCCTGGTTTGTTATGCTCGGCTGCGTCCAATTTACGGAGATCCGTTGTGGACGCCGCTCTTAACCCCTCACAGTTTCCATCTCTATTTCGATCATGAGGTGAGCTATGTTTCACAATTCATCGTTCTTGACTATATGCTTCTTAATGAGCAGTCTTTTGCTTGCTGCATGTGATGGCTCTCTTGGTAAGCGGAAACGTGCCCATCTTGGTCAACCATATTTCAATCAAAATACCTACTTCATCCACGGTGATGTCGAAGACTTGTTGGAAGGTACCACTTTTCAGACGAAGTCGCCGTTTCGTATCGACGAGTTGCAAAACTTCGCCGACTTCTCGTTTGCCGGCCTTAGTATCTTTCAAGAAAGGATACCAGAAAGCGAAGTTGAAGATGTCACTGGGCAACAGGACTTAGAAGATAAGAACTCGACCGATAAGAGTGATGATGCACCGCATGCTAGTACGAGTTACCAATTTGTACAGGATAGTGATAAGCAATTTGTTTATCAAAGTTCGACTGGCTATGACTTACGCTTTCATTTTCTGTTGGATGATAACGGTAGGCTGAATTTATCGAGGATGTCTTGGCCCTCGTCGGGATCGATCACGATTGAAAGTGTTCGGCATTACAGTTTGAAAAGTGACGGCTCAGCCTTTTCTTTGCTTTTTCAATATCAAGACCCTGTATATGGTAAATCCATTGCAGCGACCTATTTCACTCGCCGGAGCACTGATCCGGAAGATTCGCTCTACTATCGTACGAACGAAAAATTTGCTTACTTGTTGGGCTCTGACATAGCAATCGGCTGGGAAAAGAATGTAAAGTTTGAAATTTGTGGTGAAAATGCACTTGCCAATAAAGAGCTTATCCAGCGATCGATTGAGGCATGGGATTTAGATAATACAGGCAACAGGATTGGTTATTTAAATTACGAAATAGCAGAGAACCCAAATCCGCCACCATTTAGCGATGTAAACTCCACTTGCATCTATTTTTCTGATTCCTATCGTTTTGAAAACAAAAGAAATGCTTATACGTTAGGCCTGGCGATGCCAGTGTTTAATTATTCGACTGCACGTATTGTGGCTTCGTCCGTTTTTATTGCTATGAATAGTCATCAAGGATCAAGACAAGAACGTTTGGAATCGACCACCACGCATGAAGTAGGGCATGTGCTTGGACTTGGGCATGAATTTAAGCGTGACTCATTTGGCGAATTATTATTCCAATCAATCATGGGCTACACCGGAATTAGACAGTTGACAAATCGGGATCAGGAAGCAATTCGGGCATTATATCCGGATGTTGATCCGAAGCAGAATAGAGAGACTTTTGAAAATCGGACTGATCTGGTCATGATTGTCCCGGAAGAACAGGCATTTTCCTATGATTTAAGGAGCCTGGTATTGTGGGCTCATGATGATAAAGTAAGTCAATTTGTGATGGAATTGGAAAGTTTGGATGAATCGTTTATTTGTTCACCATCGCTACAACTTCAATTGCAATTATCATCTGGCGATTTGGTAACGCCCGATCGCTATCAAACCATTGCCCCTGCAAAGCAACTTCCAGACGGCAGCATTGTTTCAAACTGCTTTGCAAAAAATGATCGGGTCATCATAAAGGGAAGCTTTTTCAACCATAATTTTCAGTTCAACGATATCGATCGAATTCGTCTATCTTTGGAAGATGCTGAATCCCTTTTATTTTCCAATCGCCCAATGCGATACCAGCCCGTTTCCTATTCATTCGATGAGTTTGCCTTAGTTAGAACAGTCATTGGATTTGGACGTCGCTTGAATGTGATTTTCGACTATCAAGATGAAAATCGAGTAACTTTGAGCGAAGACAGCCAGATTCTACTTTATGCTGCTGATGGTAGTTTGCTGGAAAGCCTTGACTTAGGTGAAGAAAAGATTCTTTCTAAGTTTTATATTTCCCCTTTGAAAGAAGTTATGACATCTCGGGCAGCAAGGCTGGCAGATCGTGCGGATTTGCTTTTGGTCTATAGCAACGACGAAGAAATCTAGAGTGAGTGATCACTAAGTAAAATCTACCTCGTCATTCATGATAAAATTTAGTCCAAAGTAACTGTGCTGGGGATGAAGATTTTTGAGTTTATGATAAATAGGTGGAAATATGAAATTAATATCACAAAGCTTGGCTTTTTTAATTTTCTCTTGTGCAATGATAAGCTGTGGCTTTGATGAGCTGCCGGAGAAAAAGGAAACGACCACTTATGAAGATACGAGTGGAGCAGACGGTAAGCCCGTGCAAGATCCAGACAAGAAAGATTCGACCCTTGCTCATGAAGTGACACTATCTATTGCGGAACGAAAAACTCAAAGTCACTTTTGCGAGGATTTTGTCACACTCGATGATTGTGAAGTCGAGTGGCAGACTTATCTTGAAGAAGATTTAGTATTCCGTGACTTCGACTTTCATCTCACTTTGAGCTTAAATGAGAACGAGCGCATCACAGATGTCTCCTGTGGCTTTCGCAGCCCTGACGGCAGCTATTTTGCGGGTGAATTTTCACAAGAACATGGTTTGTGTTTTGCCTTCTATGATGACTATACTGGTGCATCTGGCTTGTATGATTTGTTTCCTGTCGAAGAAAGTAATATCATTCCTGGAAATTTGGTCCTATTTATGTTCGATTCTGCGAGTATGCATATAGTTGATAGCGATACTTTAGTAAGTTTTAGCCATGAATACAAAACTGGTTTGCAGCAATATAAAACCCAGTAAGCATTGCTTAGATTGATTTCTACCCCGTCTCGCTTTTGTGAGCCGGGGATTTTTTTGCCTATTTTCTTGCTGTTAAGAGGTGATTTTCAATGGTATTGATGAGTTCTGAAATATCAATCGGCTTCGTCAGGTGAGCATTGCAACCAGCTTGTTGAGTTTTTACGCGCTCTTCGAGCATGGCATGGGCAGTTAAAGCGATGATTGGCTTTGTAAACCCGCCCTGCCGCAACATCCTCGTCGCTTCAAATCCATCGACTTGTGGCATCTGTATATCCATCAAAATTACATCAACATCTTGCTGTTTCACAGAATCAATGACTTCTAAACCGTTAGCGGCGAGCACAACTTCTGCGCCGTGCTTTTTAAGAACGAACATCATGAACTTCTGATTATCATATGAATCATCAGCAACAAGAATTTTGGTACCTTCTAGGCGTGTTTTACGAGCCGTGCTTGACTCAAGTTCAAAGCGTGGACCTGCTTTTGCTGAAGTGGCCTCTGTCCGAGGAAAGGAGGCATTTTCCTGAAGCAATGAGATGAGGAAAGAAGCGCCTTTACCTTCTTCACATTCTTCCACACAAACTTTCCCACCTAGGGCTTCAGCAAGTCGTTGCGATATCGCCAAGCCGAGACCCGTGCCACCAAAGTGCCGACTGTTACTACTATCGCCTTGACTAAAAGCCTGTCCACCATCGATGGGATCTATGGTCGGTTGGAACATGAGATTGAGATAAAACTCGCGATTATGATTCTCTTTGTCTTTCGTGAGAAACTGAATTTCTTTGCCGATATAAGGTAAGCTCAGAAGGCTGAATAGTTTTTCCAGCTTGGGCTGGTGGCAGCGTAAAACCTACGTTTTTGCCAGGAAAGTTTGCGCATTCAGCTTGCCATGTTGACTGAATACAAGCGATCCCTTACTATACTATGCGCTCGCAATTGAAGAAATGCCATATTGCTTGCCAGAAATTAAGCATTGTTTTCACTTCCAGGAGAAAAAAACATGTCCGGAGTCAGTCGATCACAAGCTAGGCAAACTGCTGTAACTACCGCCAGTTCGCGGCAAATAAGACAATTTCAGCGGCCTACGAAATCTGATGGGACAGCCCTGCCGATATCCGAATATTTTGGCTCACATACTTTTGGCTGGAATCTGATGAGTCAGCGCTTACCTCCAGCTGATGTGGCCATTTTACGAGAAGCGCCACCAAGTAAGCGACGATTAACAAAAGAATTAGCGGACAAAGTTGCCTTTGCAGTGAAGGAATGGGCGATTGCCAAAGGTGCGACACATTATTGTCACTGGTTTCATCCGCAAACCGGAACTACTGCAGAAAAACATGATGCGTTTTTCTCTTTCAACAGTGACGGCGCTTCGATCGAACGCTTCACTGGTGTTGAACTCATGCAGCAAGAACCTGATGCCTCAAGTTTTCCAAGTGGCGGTTTGCGAACAACGTTCGAGGCTCGCGGTTATACGGCTTGGGATGCGACCTCACCGATGTTTCTCATGTCGACTGTAAATGGCTTGACGCTCTGTATTCCATCGATCTTTATTTCCTATTCAGGCGAGTCGCTTGATGAGAAAACTCCCCTCTTGCGTTCCATTGCCACTGTAAGTGAAGCGGCCCAGGAAGCCATGCACCTACTTGGTGAAAATAGTTTGAAATTTATCGTCAGTAATTGTGGGGCTGAGCAGGAATACTTTGTCGTTGATCGCGCTTTTCATGACCTGCGCCCTGACCTTGTGCAAAGCGGCCGTACCGTATTAGGTCGTGTTCCACCAAAACATCAGCAGCTATCAGATCATTACTTCGGTTCAATCAAGCCTCGGATTTTGAATTTTATGATGGAGTGTGAGCACGAGTTGTATAAGCTTGGTGTTCCCTGTAAAACGCGGCATAACGAAGTTGCTCCTTCCCAGTGCGAAGCTGCACCAATATTTGAATTTGCCAACATCGCTGCTGATCACAATCAGCTTGTTATGAGTGTCATCAAAACGGTAGCCAGAAGACATGATCTGACGGCACTGTTTCATGAAAAGCCTTATGCAAATATGAATGGCTCGGGTAAGCACTTGAACTGGTCGTTATCGACCAATCAGGGTAAAAACCTACTCGACCCTGGGCAAAAGCCTCAGGAGAATATCCGTTTCCTTTATTTTTTGACGGCAACGATCAAGGCCGTTCATGACTGGTCATCGCTACTACGCAGCAGCGTTGCCTCAGCCGGAAATGATTTTCGCTTGGGTGCACACGAAGCGCCTCCGGCGATTATGAGTGTATTCCTTGGTGCAACCTTAACCGATATCCTGGAGCGGTTGGGGTCCGGTGAAGAGATTAGTACGCCTGAGTCGGAAATCAACCTTGACCTGGCGCGTATTCCTATCATTGCCAGAGATAACACGGATCGTAACCGAACCTCGCCATTTGCCTTTACCGGTAATAAGTTTGAATTTCGGGCAGTTGGTTCAAATCAAAGTATCAGTCGCCCATTAGCCTTTCTCAATGCGGCAGTGGCTCAGGCCTTGTCGGAGATGAATGAAAGCTTAAAAGCTAAAGCAGGTAGCAATAATCCTACAGAAAAGCATATCTATGAAGTTATCAACGAAACCTACGCCGCAGTGAAAAAAGTGTGCTTTGAAGGTGATGGTTATTCGGAGGAATGGCATGCAGAAGCTGAGCGCCGTGGCTTGCCGAATTTGAAAAACACTCCTGAAGCTTTGTCAGCATTACTAGATCCAAAAAATCGCGATATGTTGGTGAAGCGCGGCATATTCAATAAGGAAGAAGAACTTGAAGGGCGCTACAACGTACTGATTGAGCAGTACTGTATGCTCAAGTTAATCGAGCTAGAGACCCAAGAAGATATGGTGTCGACCCAGATCATTCCGGCAGTGCTTCAGCATTTGCAGCAATATACCAATGCCTTGCAAGGTATGGAGCAGGTTTTAGGAAAGGTGTCAAACACACAAAAGCAGTCTTACGAGTCGATCAGCAAACTGCTTGATAGTTTAGTGACCAAAAAGAACAAATTATCAAACTTCCTGGAGCAGGCTGGGGGCGTAGAAGATCAAGCCAAGTTGGGTGCCATGCTTGCTGAAGAAGGTGCAAGCTTGATGGCACAGATTACAGCGGATTGTAATGAGCTGGAAGGCTTGGTTGATGACCAGCTTTGGCCGTTACCGAAGTATCGGGAGCTGATTTACTCGCTCTAATCTGGTTTTAAAAGTTTCTTGAGTAGTTCGTTAAGGGGCTGTTCGCTTAAAAGAGCGGCAGCCCTTTTTTGTGTTTAAGCGGTGTGGTGGAGATGGAATAAGTAAATTTACGGTCAACGTGAAAAAGACTTGGCGAAGATCATTTTTTGTAGGTTTGAAAAGTGCGTCATCATCCAAAGCATAGCTCCTAGACTACCAGACGGTTTCAACACATTTTTTTGCTTTTCAATGGCATCGGCAATCATTCGTGCATAAGCGTCTGGGGCCACAGCTTTGGCATCCATGCCTTTAAAGTGCTTAGATGCGGCCTTGGAACTTTGCTCAAACATGGAAGTTTGTACAGGGGGAGTGACGAGTAGTAGTGTACTAACTCCGGTACCAGCCAATTCGTATTCCAGAGACTTGGTAAAAGCCGTTAGACCTGCTTTGCTAGCGGAATAAATTGACAATAAAGGTGTATGAATAAAGGCATTGATACTTGCCTGATTAACAATTAATCCCGAGCCTCGTTTTAACATAGCTGGTAAAAACAAGTTGGTAAGCTGCATCGCCGCTGTGAGGTTAACTTGTATGACTTTGGAGATCTCGCGAGGGTCCATTCGTTCAAGTAATTCCACAGTCCCGGTTCCCGCATTATTGATCAGAATATCAGGAACTAGTCCCCTACCTATTAAATCGTTGCAACAGTTTTCGATGGATTCCTGTTGGCTCAAGTCCATGTAAATATCACGAACTTTATGACTGGATCTGAGGCCTGTGCAGTCAAGGCCTTCTTTAGACCTGTGCGTCAATATTAAATGTGCACCCCGAGAAGCCAAATCGTTAGCCAAAGACTGCCCGATGCCACGACTAGCGCCTGTAATCAGGACTAATTTTTCATGAATTCGAGGTGATGGATGACTCATAATTCCTCCATTGAGGGCGGATAAAACATACTGACATGAACGAGTTTGAGCTAATGTTTGCTCAAAATTCGACCCTGTGTTATTAAATTGTAACGTATTCGTTACAATTATGGAATTGGGAAGGATACTATTCTTGAAAAAAAGAACCAAGCACGTTGAAAAAACGGAAGCAACCAAAAATCGCATTATTATGGCCGCAATCCAAGAGTTTGGGCAGCGGGGGATCAGTGGTACTACAATTGAAGATATTGCCGCTGCTAGCTCTTGTAACAAGGCTCTGATTTACCGCCACTTTGGAAGTCGAGAAGAACTTTATAAGGACGTGATCCATTACATTATTCATGAACGTCGGCAGGTGTTTGAAGATCAGCCTCAGACACTTGAAGATTTGCTTTCTTATTGGGTGGATAATACCCAATCGAACAGAGATGTCTTGCGATTGTTCATGCAGGAGGCCATTCGGTTCGGTCTTCATCCCATTCCATTTTTGAAGGAGCAGACAAATTACTATAAGCTTCAGGCACAAAAACTACAAAATTTGAACTTGCCTCCAGCTATAAGACAATCACCCAAAATGTTTTTACTGGCTTTGATCTCACTTGTTACTTTTCCTTTTGCTTTTCCTCAAATCACTAAAATGGTGACAGGAGCAAATGCGGAATCTCAAGCTTTCAACAAGAGGTGGAAGGAGTTTCTTGTTGAGATGCTGAGGGGCTAAATTTTTATTTACTGAAATAACGAAAAATTAGACTACCTATTAAATCTTAATCCTCAGAACTTTTTGCGAAAATCGCTCGAAACTATTGGTGTTATTGGTTTACAAGCCGCATAACCTCCGCACCCGCTTCCCAAAAACTAAAATCTGGATTATAAAGACACGCCATTATTGTCGTTACTGCGGAGTGTCATTGTGGAAGTTGGGACTGGATTTTCCTATCAATTCGTTCATCAATCCTTTTCAGCTCTTGGAGGTCTGCCTTTGCTCCAACTGATGATGGAGCAATTGGGACTGAGATCACGGATAGACCCGTATCTACCTCATTCAAAGATCGCCACCAAAACATCAAGCTTTGAAAAATTCATGGCCCTGATGCTGGGTTTTGCTGCTGGCTGTGAGTGCCTTGATGATATGGAACCTCTTAGAGACGAAGCCCTCTTCTCGAGCCTTGTTAAAGTCAATGCAGCTAACACCTACGGTGAGTATCTGAGAAGCTTTGACAAGGTGCATATTAAGGAGCTCAGCTACAGGCTTATTGATTTAGCCCATAGCATACGGACAAAAACTATGGGCAACTGTGATCTGATTATCGATCTGGATTCCACCGATCATTTGCAGTATGGCCAAAAGAAGGAAGGAGTAGCCGTCAACTACAAAAATATCCGAGGCCTTGACTCGCTCATGGCATTTGATCAGTTTGGCTTTATGTACTGGATGGACGTCCGACCAGGCGCGACCTATACTGCCAATTCCAGTCCAGAAGTCATCTCCCAAATATTTGCCCGAATGCCGGAAGGTCCACACCGCAAAATCCTGCGGGCTGATAGCGGCTATTGCAACATCGATGTCTTCAATGCTGCCATAACTGCTGCAGCTGACTTTGTCATCGCCATGAAAGCGAACATGTACGAAAAGCTCATTCCAACGATCAGAAATTGGCGGCCCTGTAAGAATGTGGATTTTTATGATGGCAGGGAATGCGAAATTGGAGAGACAGTTTATTACCCGCTGCGTGGGCGACAAACTCTTCGGGTTGTCATCATTCGTGCTTTAAAAGAAGGCTGTAATCAGCCGTTATTTGCACAAGAACGCTACGAGTATCGAGCTTGGGTGACGACGATTGGCGCTCATGAGAAGAAGGCAGAAAAAATCATCTTACTCTATGCGAAAAGAGGGCATGCGGAAAATTTTATTCGCGAACTAAAGTACAATTTTGATCTGAAGCATTTCCCTTGCCAGAAACTTCTAGCGAACAAGGCATATGGTTTGATCGCAGCTTTTGCTTACAACCTGATGCGGCTGGCGGCTTTTATTTCGGCAGGTGGCAAGCGAGTTCATTTTGCAAAGCATACTAGACTGAAAATGCTTTTCTTACCTGTTCAGGTGGCAAGGACAGGGCGGAAAGTGTTCATAAGAATCAACAGGTACCTAAAAAAGGAGATGGAAAGCTGGAAACAAAAAATCATGCAGTTGGGTTTTGGAACAGTACCCATAGAGAAAAAACGCCACGCTCTTTGACAACTGAAGACAAAAATCCATCTGCGCTACACAACCCACGCTTAGGAGGTGTCGGCACCTTTTTGCCTAACTTGTGTTGAAAAGCAGTTTTGGCAATGCCGGCTAGTGGGATACGGATCGAAACCACGAGAAAAATGATGCCGTAAGGGAGGATAGTTTAGCGAACTAGGCGCACTGGTGGATTGAATTGTGCTCGGATTCGGTCAAGTTGTTGGGGTGTTCGAGTTAGTGATGAAAATAGGGCAAGGTTCTGAGGAATTGGGATAAATCAGTGATGAAAGAGAAAAGTACCAGCGGCCAGACTTGAACTGGCACACCCTTGCGGGCGGTGGATTTTGAATCCACTGCGTCTACCGATTCCGCCACGCTGGCAATGCTTAAGATTTATAGCCTTAAGCTGAAAGGAACCTGATTATTAATGATGTCTGGTAAGAATGTAAAGATGAAATCCACTCATGCCCAAGTTTTTCGGATTTTATGCTCAGGCTGACAATAATTTACCGTCTAATTGACTGTTTATCCTACTGAATTTGGCCGACCTCCAGTCTTTTCCAAGCAAGTCGATAAGTGTGACGTTGGTTCATAATGAATGATATGGGGGTCACTGTGGTAACTGTGGCGATGAAAAAAATGTTTGATCGAAGCGAACCACGCACCCAAGTATTACCAATTGAGATTTCTGGCTTGCTGACACAGCCAGATCGCAATATTCAAATTCCGTTTTTAGTCTGGGATGTCTCAGAGGCTGGTATTGGCTTATGGACCTCGCGCTGTTTGAATCCAGGAACTCAAGTCGTCGTGACAGTTGGTCATCCCTATTTGGTTGTCGTCGATTGTCGTGTCGTTTGGTGTTCGGGCGAAGAAGACGAAGGCTTTCGCCTGGGCCTGGAGCTGATTGAAGGCCAACGGGCTTTCCGCGGTCTACTCGATCAGATACAGCAAGACCCACGCATTGTTGATCGGTGCAATTTACAATCTTGAAAAATCAGAAGTATTCAGAATGCATGGACACCTTATTCCAGCTCTCAAATAAACATCGCTAAATTATGAAATTATGGATTGACTGGACTGTCGCAGTTGTTTCGTTAAACCTGAGACATAATTAGAAAATTTCTTAAACATGTGGTTCTGGCCGAGATTTTCCAGCTGTTGCTTAGTGACGTGTACGCTTTGGCAGGCCTGGCAGTAAAGGAAGTTTAAGCTTTCAAAGCTTTGTTCTTTCATTTGATCGCCGCAATGAGAGCACCGATGAACGTGGCTGGCTTTTTCCAATGTTTCTAGACGTTCCTGTTCCGCTGCTTTAAGCTTCGCAATCAGTTCCTGCTCGCGCTTATAGAAGTATTCTTCTTCTAGCAGGCTGCCATTGCTTGTTACTGAGCGGAAGTATTTTATCATGAGCGGTGGGCCTCCCAAAAAAACAGATAGAACGTCTTCGGTAGGTTTTTGAAAAAATGTAATAAAAATTCAAAAATTTAATGATTATAGAGATATGTGGGGTCAATGTGTCATTGGGGGAACGAACTTGGGGGAAACTTGCCGTCTCATTGAAGCTTGCCTTGTACCACCCGGGGTAACTACCCTATTATAAAAACTTTGCTATCTGCCTCTTGTTAGGAGTTCAGTTTGTCTATGAAGCCACTTTCTTTGCGCGGCCAAAAACTGCAAGAAATCTTGCGAAGTCGCATTGTCTTTCTGGATGGTGCCATGGGTACCATGATTCAGCGTTATCATCTGGAAGAAGCAGATTTTCGTGATGATCCGCGCTTGAAAAATCATCCGATTGACCTCAAAGGTAATAACGACCTCCTGTCGATCACACGGCCTCATATTATTAAAGAGATTCACACCAAATATCTGGAAGCTGGCTCGGATATCATCGAGACCAACACTTTCAGCGCGACCGTGATCGCCCAGGAAGACTACCAGCTGAGCCATCTGGCCTATGAAATCAATGAAAAATCGGCGCGACTGGCGAAAGAAGCGGTAGAGGAATTCATGGCAGAGAATCCTGACCGAACATGCTTCGTTGCCGGCGCTCTTGGCCCGACAAACCGAACCTTGTCAATGTCGCCGGATGTCAATAATCCAGCGTTTCGCGCCATCACCTTTCAGCAATTGTCTGATGCTTACTACGAGCAAGTGAAAGGTCTCGTTGCTGGTGGGGCTGATATTCTGCTGCCGGAAACGACCTTTGATACCTTAAATCTCAAGGCAGCAATCCACGCCATCAGTCGCTTTCATGAAGAGCATGATGAAGAATTGCCCGTCATGCTTTCGGTGACGATTACGGACGCTTCAGGTCGTACCTTGTCTGGCCAAACCGTGGAAGCATTTTGGTATTCCGTGCGCCATGCAAAGCCACTCAGTATTGGTATTAATTGTGCCTTGGGTGCATTGGAAATGCGTCCTTATATGGAATCACTCGCTGGAATTGCCGACTGTTATGTCAGCTGCTATCCCAATGCCGGTTTGCCCAATCCGTTGAGTGAAACGGGCTATGACGAAAAACCAAGTGATACCAGTGGCTTTCTTGAAGAGTTCGCCGACAGCGGATTTGTCAATATTGTCGGTGGTTGCTGCGGTACCACTCCCGATCACATCAGGGCCATCGCCGACAAGTTAAAAGACAAAGCACCACGTCCGGTTCCTAGATTGGAAAGCCGCTCTCGCTGGAGTGGCTTGGAGCCCCTTGTTTTGAGCAGTTCTACCGGTTCTCCTTTTTTGATGGTTGGCGAGCGAACCAACGTCACCGGCTCACCGAAATTTGCCAAACTGATAAAAGCGGGTGATTTTGATAGTGCGCTGAGTATCGCCAGACAACAGGTGGAGAACGGCGCGAATATTATCGATATTAACTTCGATGAAGGCTTGCTCGATAGTGAAGCCTGCATGATCAAGTTTTTGAATTTGGTTGCTGCTGAACCGGAAATCTCCCGCGTACCGATCATGATCGACAGCTCTAAATGGTCGGTTATCGAAGCCGGGCTGCAATGCGTCCAAGGAAAATGCATTGTTAATTCCATCAGTTTGAAAGAGGGAGAAGAGCAATTCCTGGCGCATGCCCGTAAAGTTCGGGAATATGGGGCAGCAGCAGTTGTCATGGCTTTTGATGAGCAGGGACAAGCTGCGACCAAGGATGACAAAGTTCGAATTTGTCAGCGCGCTTATAAATTACTAACGGAAAAGGCCGGTTTTGAACCGGGGGATATCATCTTTGATCCCAACGTTCTGACGGTTGCCACCGGTATGTCCGAACATAACAACTATGCTGTCGATTTTATTGAAGCGGTGCGCGAAATTAAACAAGTCTGCCCTGGCGCTTTGACAAGCGGTGGCATTAGTAATATCTCCTTCTCCTTCCGCGGTAATAACCCCGTACGTGAGGCGATGCACTCGGCTTTCCTTTACCATGCGATTTCTGCTGGTCTCGATATGGGTATTGTCAATGCCGGTATGCTGGAAGTTTATGAAGAAATCCAACCTGAGCTATTAAAGCGTGTCGAAGATGTGTTGCTAAACCGCCGGGAGGATGCAACTGAGAGATTGCTCGAATTTGCCGAACAGATCAAAGACCAAAAGCGTGATGGCAAGAGCAGTGAAAACTTAGCCTGGCGTGAAGCTACTGTGGAAGAGCGTCTCAGTCATGCCTTGGTCAAAGGTATTGTCGATTATATTGAAGTCGATACTGAAGAAGCACGGGCCAAACTCGGGCGACCTTTGGATGTGATCGAAGGTCCATTGATGGATGGCATGAAGATCGTTGGTAACCTCTTCGGTGAAGGCAAGATGTTTTTGCCTCAGGTTGTGAAAAGTGCTCGTGTCATGAAGCGGGCAGTGGCTTACTTGCAGCCTTTCATGGAAGAGGAAAAGAGAAACAGCCAGCAAACATCATCCCGGGCGCAAGGCCGCTTTTTGATTGCTACGGTAAAGGGAGATGTACACGATATTGGTAAAAATATTGTGGCTGTCGTCCTTGCTTGTAACAATTACGAGGTCATCGACTTAGGTGTGATGGTATCTTGCGACGATATCCTGAAAAAGGCTAAAGAGATCGATGCTGATATTATTGGTCTTAGCGGATTGATTACGCCATCCTTGGATGAGATGGGGCACAATGCAAGGGAAATGGAGCGGCTAGGCTTCCATGTACCTCTCTTGATTGGTGGTGCGACGACCAGTAACGCTCACACAGCCATCAAAATTGCTCCGCATTATAGCGGCCCGGTCATTCACGTGGCTGACGCTTCCTTGGTAGTCGATGTGTGTAATCAGGTTTTGAGTGATAAGCATCGACCTCAATATCTGGAAAAAGTTCGGCAGACGCAACATCAATTGCGTGAGCGCCATATTGCGAGCCAAAACGAAAAAACTTTCTTATCGATTCAGGACGCTCGCAAAAATGGCTTTCAATCCGATTGGAAAACGCAAGAGATTGCCACTCCAAACCGTCTTGGTTGTGAGGTCATTACCGAAATCCCATTAGATGAAATCGCCGCCTATATTGATTGGTCGCCATTTTTCTGGACTTGGGAAATCAGAGCCCTGTTTCCTAAAGTCTTAACCCATAAGAAATGGGGCCCACAGGCGACCGAGCTCTTCCAGGATGCTCAACGTATCTTGGAAGACATCATTAAAAATCAAAGATTCCAGCCAAAAGCTATTACCGGCTTTTGGCCAGCAAATCGGATCGATGATGATGTGGAAGTTTATTCAGATGTCGAGCGCTCAACGCTTTTGACAAAGTTTCACTTTTTAAGACAGCAGCGAGAAAAAGAGGACGTTGAGCCGTTTTATAGTTTAGCTGATTTTATTGCCCCCAAAGACAGTGGTCGTATCGATTACCTGGGAGCATTTGTTGTCACTGCCGGTCCGGAAGTGGAAGAGTATGCCGCTCACTTTGAAAAAAAACATGACGACTATACGGGCATAATGATCAAGGCATTAGGTGATCGCTTTGCCGAAGCCATGGCCGAAATGTTTCATAAGAAAGTGCGCAAAGACTGGGGTTTTGGTCTGGATGAGAATACGAGCATTGAAGACTTGATTAAAGAAAAATATCGCGGTATTCGGCCGGCAGCGGGATATCCAGCTTGTCCGGATCATACAGAAAAAGACATCCTCTGGCGCTTACTGGATGTGGAGCGGAATATCGGGGTGAAATTGACAGAAAGTTTTGCCATGACTCCTGCTAGCTCTGTCTCGGGCTTGTACTTCTCCCATCCTGATGCAAAATACTTCCGTGTCGGCAGTATTAGCAAGGATCAGGTAAGTGAATATGCGAAACGAAAAGGTCTGAGTGTGGCAGAGGTCGAGCGTTGGCTCCAGCCAATCCTGGGTTATGTTTAAGCGCTTGTTTGAGTCAGTTTAGGCAGATGCAGCTTGGGCGCGTCTGAGCGGAATTCGGAGCTGGAGCGTGGTTCCCACCTTGGAGGGAACCAGTTCCAGAGTGCCACCGTGATCTTCAACGATACCCTTTGCCATACTTAATCCGACCCCGGCACCACTACCGACTTTTTTCGTCGTAAAAAATGGCTCAAAGATTCGGTGTCGGATACTTTCCGTAATTCCACTTCCGTTATCGTGCAAGGTTATCTGTGCCAGCCTTTCTGTTGTTTCTACCTTGATGGAAATTTTTCCATGATCTGTCCTTTGGCAAGCTTCGATACTGTTGACGAGTAAATTATAAAAGACTTGTTTAATTTGCGCGATCCGACACTCGATCATGATTACACTTTGTGAGTCGTCCAATTGCAGCTCAATCCCCGCACTTTTGATTTTTTGGGCGCAGACCCGTAGGGTATCATCAATCAATAGAGTGAGAGAACTTAGCTCGAACGGGTCATGTGAACCATCTCTAGAGAAGTCTTTCAGACTTCGAATGATTGCACCACAGCGCTGGCTTGCTTCGTGGATTTTTTGAGTAATTAAATGAATCCGCTCTTTCGGATAAGGTTCCTGCTCACTTAACATCAGCAATTGTTCGGCATAGCCGCTAATAATTGCCAAAGGGTTGTTTATCTCATGCGCTAATCCCTGAGTGATACTAGCAAGTGAGTTCAATCGCTGAGAGGTGAAAACACGATGCCTTTCTTCATTTAGAAATTGTTCAAGCTCGAGGCTTTCCGTAACATCTATTGTAAAACAAGAAACCCCTTCAATATTCTCATCCTGCAACATAACAGGGGTTAATGTCGTCTCATAGCTGCGGCCTTCAATGGTCACACTGGTGCTGAAGCTGTTGCCTGCCATCGCTAAACGGAAGTGGTTCTTTTTTACGGGAAGGTGATTGATGCTGAATGCGGACCTACCAATAATACTTTGGCGATCAATTTTCAGTTGTTCAGCAAGCCCTCCACAAAAAACGACGAGGTCCTCGTGCTGGTTAATCACAAAGCTGAGGATCGGCGAAGAGTCGATGGCGTCAATTAAAGTCCACATATAGGCAGTTTTCCTATTGTCTTTGTCCTATAGTTTGCCCTGAAATGAGCCGACACCACAGGTAATGATTTGCCTAGATCACGGAGATCCATGGTGCTGAAAGCGAAAAGCAAGATATTGACCGAGGGAGAAAAAGCGGAAACCGCTCATATCCGCCTGGAAGGTGGTCTGGATGAAACGGCAGGCCCGATCTTAGCGGAATTACAGGCAATTCAGTCAGGAAAAGTGATTATTAATTTTGCAAACATTAAATATGTGAATTCTCTAGGTATTCGACATTGGATCAACTTCATATCTCTCTTTCAGGAAGGTAAGGAAGTGATCTTTGAAGGATGTACCCAAGATTTAATGATGCAAATCAATATGCTGCCAGCCTTTCAAGGTGAATGTAAGGTAGCAAGTTTTTCTTTGCTATATGAGTGTGAGTCCTGTGGTCATGAAGGCACCACTTTGCTTTCGTGCGAGGATGGTAGGACAGAGCTGAGTAGGCAAATTCAAGAAATGTGCTGCGAGCAATGTCAGGAGCAAGTCGAAGCTGATGAAGATTTGGAAAGTATTTTACTCTTTTTTAACCGGTAAAAGTGATTTATTTCCGCTAGATATAGACTCTTACCCGAAGTCATTCGCAAGCATCTAAAGTCCTGACTGTGCCGGCCGATAGGACGTCTATCATGGGAGTATGCGGAGTGATGCATGAACAAGTGCAAAATTGAGTGGACTGATCAAAAGCGGGTGAAAATATCTGGTGTGATTGATGAGTTTAGCTCATTTGAAGACGTATTTAATCGCCAAGCTCCTGAAATCTGGATCGATTTCAGTGGAGTCACGCGCATCAATAGCTCTGGAATTCGTGAGTGGGTTCAGGCGGTGCTAGGTTCATCAGCTCGTTTGCACATGGAAAATTGCTCCGCAGTCATGGTTGATCAGTTTTCGATGATACCGGAGTTTATTGGCAAGAATGGCGTCGTCGAATCCTTTTTCATTCACTACCTCTGTGACTCTTGTGGGCACGAGGATAAAAAACTCACCATCGTGGGCAAAGATATCAACCCCGGTGATCCTTATCGCGAATCACTTGATGATCCATGTCCGGTTTGCGGTGGCATTATGGAACTCGACCACAACCCTGACATTTACTTTGCCTTCTTAAAATTTATGAAACGTCCTCCCCAAGCTAGTTAACAAGACCACTTCATAGCAGACTTGTATTTCATTCCATTTTCCAAAGCGACCTTGAGTGTGGAAAGCGGCAAGCTTAAGTATTAGCCGAAGCTTTTTTCATTTTTTGGACGATGATCAATCTTAGGTGATCTTTGGAATCTTTGTTTATCTCAGCAAGAAAAGTACCATCTTCGACTATCTTGGTAGTTATGACTCTCGCTGCAACTAGCATAAACCTCTCTAAATTAGAGCGGTTTAAGGAAATAGCGAAAACTAACTTGGGTAATTTTCGGTGTTTTTAGACTTTGGCATAAGCCCTGCATTTAGGTGGCTAAAAGGTTTTTTTGTTTAACACCTCAACCATCAGTTATTAATTGTTGCATGAGAAAGGAACTTTTCTATGAGAATTACAAGCAGCATGGCGACATTACTCGCTCCAGTTGCGCTTTTTACTGCGGTCAATGCTTCTGCCAACGAGACTCCGAACCCACGAGAAATTTATATTCAAAGCATCAATTACAATGGAACCGGCTGCCCTCTCGGAACAGTAGCGGAAAATGTTTCCCCTGACGGACAGGCCTTCACCTTGACTTTCTCTGATTATATTGCTGAAGCTTCACAATGGGCCAGCCCACGAGACGCGCGCAAGAACTGTCAGATCACTTTGAACTTGAATGTGCCATCAGGCTTCCAATATACAGTGGCATCTTTTGACTACCGTGGATTCTTGGACCTGCAAAAAGGTACAAAAGCTAATTACAGCACTTCTTATTACTTCCAAGGCGATTCTCAGACAGTTCGCACCAACACATCTTGGGACACCCTGCGTCCAGTACGAGGCGTATATCCTGCTCCAGATTGGAACGGCGATATCTACGGTCCTTTCTCTTTCACTCAGAAAGTTGGTATTACTTCCTTAGTTTGGTCACGTTGCGGTGTTCAGCGTGCTCTGAACGTGAATACTTCCATGGCAGTTTCTGTTGATCGCCGCAACCACGCTGATGCAGAAGCATTTATAGGTACTGATTCAATTGATGGCAACTTTAAGCAAAAATTTGCCCTAATGTGGCGCCGCTGCCGCTAAGGTCTGATTTTTCCCAAGAGCATTGAAGCTCTCCTCTGTTTTCCAGAGGAGAGCTTCTAAATTTTTCTTGACTCTTCTTGCCAGTCCCGAAATGGAAACGGCTTATCTTCTGTTTGATAGCAGATATAGAGGATGATGTTTTTGGCGTAAGATGCCAAATCCTGGCTAAACTGATCCAATGAGGTAAATCGGCTACCCGAGAGCAGCGCTGCTAGGAATTGAAACACAGCAATGGCAAGAATGATCAGTTCGACGACCTGAAAAATAAGGGCTAGAATGAGAACATAGAGTCCCCGGAGCCAAGTGCTTGATCGACTGACATTTTCTTTCAACTCTTCTTGATCCATCATAAATTCTCCTGTTACTTGTTGGAAAATTGAAAAGTGATTTGGCCTTGAAGTTTTGTCGAGATGGGAAATTGCATTTGTCCCAGTTTATAGTAAAGGCAGCGCACCACTTGTTCATTTTTTAAACTACCGCCACTATACGCGATCTTATCCATCACACCGTCACTTTTTGAAATCTTAAAACGAAAACGAATACTCCCAGCGAGTGACTCGTCCAAATCGAGCTGGTCGGAATAGCAGTTACGTAGCTCGACATCCTGATTGTTCAAAGTTCGGACCACAGCGGGGCTGAGCTTATTAAACCGACCTAAGTTCAATTGGTACATCATAGAGATCTGGCGTATGGTCGAGAAACTTGCCCGTGCCTCTTGATTGGTGCTGAAGTTATCCTTAGACTTTTTGACGACATCATCACCGCCGAGAGTCTCCAGTCTCTGTCCTGTGACCCCGTGAACGATATAAGTAAAGGTCTGATGAGGGAATTGGTGCTGATAATTTGGCTCGTTGTCGATACTGAACTCGACTTCCAGCTTGCTCTTATCCCCCGGCTTTAAGACCCAATTGCCAAAATAGGCAAGGCTTAACCCGGTCACTTTGAATATGGTTTTGCTGGGTCCCTGCCAAATGCGGTTGCGACCTTCATGGTCGATAATATTGACTTGTTCGATCTGATAGCTGGCAGCCGGTAGTTTCCAAATATATTGAGGTTGGCCCTTTGACTGTGTTGATTGGCTGAGCTGATAGGATTGCTGATTACTCAGATTCTTCATCTGAATGATCACGTTACCGGTGATAAAGCGTCCGCGACTAGAGCGTTGGAATTCTCGCAATTGCAGGCGAATGAAGGCACTACCTTCATTGGCTTGCAGATATTCGCCGCTCCATTGCTTTGCCGGCAAATATTTGCTTTTGCCGAGAGTAGGGCTTGTCAGACAAAGCAGGAACAGGAATAATCCGACAGCCTGCCAAGATCGGCGCTTCTTGCCTTTGGCAGGATGGATCAACGTGAAATGATGGATGCAATTCAAATGCGGAGTGAGCTTGTCATGTATGTTCATAGTCTACACATATATCCGATCAAAGGTGGACAGAGACACACGTTAAGTCAAACAAAAGCTTTGCAAACTGGCTTGCAGCAAGACCGCGAATTCATGCTTATCGATGCTAATGGTAAATTTGTCAGTCAAAGGTCCCTGCCGCAGCTGACTTTGTTAAAAACCGAATTTTATGATCAGGTGATACGGATATCCTATCAGGAAGAGGTTTGTGAGGTCGATACCCGTGCAGAATGTGACCAGAGAACAGCTTACGTCTGGTCAGATGAAATTCTGGTTCATGACTTAGGCGATACTGTAGCCACAGCTCTATCAGCTATGTTTCAGCGGGAGCTGCGACTTGTCGCCTTAGATCGTCATAAGCTTCGCCAAGTCAAACCTGTTTACACGGATCAGAAAACGGTGTCATTTGGCTTTGCTGATGGCTTTCCCTACTTAATTTGCACCCTGGAATCCTTGGAAGATCTCAATCGCCGTCTTGAGCAAAAATCACAGCCTAGGGTGCCTATGGATCGTTTCCGGCCGAATATTGTACTTGGGGGCGGTTCCGCTTTTCTGGAAGATGAAATCGATACACTGAGCATTGGTACACTGAAATTTAAACTTTGTAAGTCTTGCACCCGTTGCAATGTAACAACGATCGATCAGCAAACAGGTCGTGCTTCCAAGGAACCTTTGGCCACTTTAGCAAGTTACCGTTACGATCCTGTTTTTAAGGGCGTGACCTTTGGGCAGAATGCCTATCTTCTGGAAGGCCACGGCTCCTTGATCAAAACAGGAGATACTGTAGCTTGGACAATGAAGCCAAGCCGTTAGAAGTGCGAATGGACCATCATCGATAAGTACGATCGATCAGACTTTGATAAGGAAGTCTTGTTGTTTTCTTTCGTATATTGGAACGTTAAGTTAAACCCAGGTATTAAAAAGTGGCGAGAGCCGATCTTGATTTGATTCGCCGTACCCGGAGTTAAATCAGCGCCTGTATTGGCAATGGCATACTCTAAGGTTGCGTAGTTTTCCAACCAGAAGCGATACTTACCTTCCAATGTAATGACGCCGCCCTCACGAAAATCTTGAGTCGGATCATCTCGAGCCATCGAAACAGCTTCAATACCGACGATATAGTCTTGATAGGTTCCACGAGCTTCAAAGGCGTGCATTTCAACCTGCTTGGTGTTTGCCTTGTCGGTTTCATCCTGAGTTGCCCAAAAGCTGTAGGTGACTTGCAGACCAAAGCTGACAAAGCGCAGACCGAAATTGCCGGCAAATCCCGTTTCGTTTTCATTTCGATTATCACCAACGCGCTTCGAGATGTAGTGCAAGTTGCCAAAGGGAACATTGGGGGCGCTGCCAAGACTCAGAGCGCGATAGATGTTGCGCGCGGTATTGCCCTGCCCAGTTGTGACGTTAGATACCATCACCTGGGCAAGAGAGGTATGATCTGGCGTGTAATTACCAAACAAGGGCTTATAGTAACCATACATCACATAACCATTCCACGGCAGATCATCGACCATAGCGTACATACTACGGGTTTTTTCCGTGCCAGGAATGAGATCGACACGCTGTCCGATAGGTCGGCCAAAAAAACGGGATTCATAAACAAAATGAGTGTGACGCAACGGACGGTAACGGAGACCATAACTCATTTCCATGAGGAAAGGGCGGAGGGCGGTATCAGGGCCATCCAGGTTTTTGAAAGCGAAGAGACGGAAGTCAGCGCCACCATCAATTTTGCTTTCGTCCATTTGGCGATAGGGATCATCCTGAGGAATGCTATATTCAAACTCGCGGCGTGATTTGGCATTAATATGATAAAACTTATCATGGTAACGATCATAGAGAAGTTCATTCTCAAATTCATTTTGGCTTAACACAAGAGGAAAGCCTTTTTCGATAATTTTTTTCATGTTTTTGACTTGTGCCTGGCGGTTTTGCTTTCGCCCGTAAAACTGCTTGTGAAAGGGAGCAACTGGTTTCGGTTGTTTTAATTTCCTCGTTCGCATGGAGCGAAGCCAGTAATCCTCATTCCATTTTCCGTAGAATGAGCGTAGACCACCACCATTGGGGTTGACGTGACAGCCTTGGCAGGAAAGTGAGCAGCGACGAAGAATCGGCGGTAAATTTTTTCGACCTGGTGCGTGGCAAGCAGCGCAGTTTTGTGCAAATCTTGTACCTAGCCAGGGCTCTGCAAGGGTTTTGCTTTCCCAGAACATAAGCGATGTCAATGCGACGAGCCAGACCGCAAACCGTGGGCATTTTTGCATGCGAGTTCAAAACCTCAAGGCGATGTAGCGCAATTCAAATTGCGACCCCAGATCGGGGGAGTGATCTTTAAACTTCAGGGAATTTATGCATCATGAGTGGTTTGAGAAACCTGATTAGATTTTATCATAATCAGGTCGGTACTGGCTATTTGGTGAGTTCGGTTGAGTGCATGAAAAAAACAGAAAAAATAAGGGAAATTAGCTCTTTTTCGGTTCTTCGGGATTATCGCTTTTAGCTTGTGTATCAGTATTTGCTGGTTCGGTAGACGGGCTATGTCCGCTCGTTGGCGCAGGTTTTTCACCATCAGGCTTGCCGGCTTCCTGCTCACTCGCGGCTTCAGCATTTTCCTGGGGGCGCAAGTATTTCCAGCCGTTATCTTCCAGTAACCTGGCATCAAGAAAGCCATCGTCTGGGTTTTTATACTCTCCATCCACATAATGGGACTCGTGGTAGTCTGGATCATCAGCCTTGTCACTGCCCTTCACGTCATCACCCTTCACAGCTGATTTTAGCATTTCCTGGGGATTCAATTTGTTCATTTTTTCTTTGAGTTCCCGAATCCGATCAAGTTCGAGTTCCCGTTCGGCATCTCGCATGACGTCTGACATGGATTCGCGGATATCCTGAGTCTGGCGGCGGATCTGGACAAACATTTTACCCATCTTACGCATGACCTCGGGCAGTTTTTTAGGGCCAACGAAGACGATTGCAACAATTGCGATAACTGCGAGCTCCATTGGGCCGATACCGAACATGACTTTGTCCTCGAGTAGAAGTTACTAGATCGTTCTTTTTTAGTTTACCTAGAATCGGACGAAGCTACCAGTATTCCCTTTAGGCAGGATGAAACAATATGGGCTTCGGTCAAGGGGTAGCCTCATCGCCTGCAAAACGTGTCATTTCAAGGCTGATAGGCGTTGTAGCGGGGGAATGGCGCGTAATGGATTTCGACAAGCAATTCTGCTGTATTCAAAAAATCGCCAAAACGAAAAGAGGAGGCGATTTGCCCCCTCTCCTTGGATTTAAACGCTTTCGATCAAGGCAAGAAGCTTCTTTTGCGGCTCGGCAAATTTTGCCAGACCTTCCTGCATCAGGGTACGCTCCAGATCGTTCCAATCGAGTTTTTCATCGATTTCTGCGACAAGGGTTGCAGGCGGCATTTGATCAATGTGGCGGTTGAAAGTGAGGCCACTTGCTTCAACGGCATCGTTGGTCTCCGGTGGATTTGTTTCAATGTCGCTACCAGCGAAGGCTTGAACGTATTTCCATTTTGGATCTTCTGGCTTCTTCGTTCCCGTGCTGGCAAAGATCATTTCCTGCTGCAGCGGAGTTTTTTTATCTGCCCAGAACTTCTGGTTTTCCTGCCATACTCTCTTGGCATTGAGGATGCCTACCTGGCCTTTAGCTTCTGCACTCAAGCCAGGCACTTTTTGCTCAGCATAAACGTCCAATCTGGATACAAAGATACTGAAAACACTTTTAAACTGATCCAAGCTGGAGCGCTTTTGGGCGCCCCGCCATACGGCATCACGAGCTTGAGCATATTGACGCTGCGAGAAAATCAAGGTGACGTTAACATTGACGCCAGCAGCAACCAGTACTTCCAAAGCATTTAAGCCAGCTTCAGTCGCAGGGACTTTGATCAATCGATTTGGATGATCTTTTGCCCACTTCTTGCCGAGTTCTACGTACTGCTCCACTCGTTGATCCAATGGGGGGGCCAGTTGGACATCTTCGAGTAATGGGTCAACTTCAAAACTTACATAGCCATCATTACCTTTGGTTTTTTCAAAGACGGGCAAAAATACTTCCTCGGCCTGGCTAACGAGACGATCCGTCAGAAGCCAGGCGACATCGTTGGTCGGATGACCGGCTTCTTTTAACTTGCTGATCTCGGCATCGTAACGGCCGGTTTTCAGAATATCGGAAACTATGATCGGGTTAGAGGTCGCTCCCGTTGCGCCGAGTTTTTGATTTGCGAGGACCAGATCGGGATCGATGGAGTCGATCCAAAGCTTGGTACCCGATGCCACTAATGATTGTAAAGGTGATGTCATGGTGGGATCCAACCTCATTTGAATTGGTTAGCAGTTCGGGGCGGATCGTAGCACAGCTTGGTGTGAGCCTCAACGATCCACTCGCGCGGGAATCTAAGTTTGTCTTGTAGATGATATCCTGACAAATTTTGGGTGCGCCGTGTTAAGTTGGCGTGGTGGGGGTATGAAGTGGGGTTATGCGACTTTACTGATACGCTTAGGTAGGTGAATCGAAAAGGCAAATTTACGGAAACCAGCTCTCTCTTGCTCTTCCGTGAACTGGATTATGATCTGTCCGCGCGAATCCTCTAAAAACTGTCTAACAGCGCCCATACCGACGCCTCGCCCTGAGACCTGTGTGGTGGTATTTGCGGTGGAAAGCCCAGAGGTAAAAATGAGATTGGCGACCTTGCTATCATCGTCCAATTCGTCTTCGTCGAGCAAGTTCCGCTCTTTAGCAATATTTCTCAGTCGTTGCAGATTTAATCCTCGGCCGTCATCATAATATTGAATGATGATGTGATCATCTTCTTGCTTCAACTCGATGGTAATTGTTCCGGCTGGCGGTTTGCCAGCTTTAATGCGTTCTTCAGCAGTTTCAATGCCGTGGTCCAAAGAATTGCGGATAATGTGCAAGAATACATTTTTAAATAGCTTCTGTTGGTTGCGATCGAGAGTTAGGCCTTGATCTTTAAAATCGATCACAGGTTCATCTTTACCCAAGTCACGAGCTAACTTTTCAATTGGCTCAAATATTTCCGTAAAAATTTCATGTGAACTAAAAAAGAACGAGTTTTGGAATGCCTTCATCGTTTTTTCGATGATGTCGATTTCTTCTTTCGATAAATGGTTTAAATCGATTTTCTGTAGCTCTTCGATTCGTTCTTCAAAAAGTTGGCGATCGACCACCACCTGCTGATCGGTGTTAAGTGTTCTACCAAGTTTTTCTGTGCTCAAATCTATATAGGTTTGCACCATGCTTTCGACCCGGCTCAAATCCTTCATGAGAGCCTGTTGATCCCAAACTGCGCTCGGATTCTTTTGTAAATATGCCAGTGCCTGTTCAGATTCATGGATCATTGATGCAAGCAAAGTCATATTGTAACTACGACAAACCCCTTTCAGGGTATGATAGTTGATAAACATAATTTTAAGTGATTCACTATTATAGGTGGTGCTTGCGTTTAAAAGTCGCCGATTCTCACATATGTAGCCAAGGGCTTGTTGCACCAAATCATCGAACTTTTGTGGAGGGATATTGACGATTTCAGAAATATACTGTAGATCAAGCTCTTTGCGTCGAGATTCCCGCTCTAGTGCCTTGATCGAGGAGACATCTCGTATTGTGACGAGGATTTTTATGATAATTCCGTCATGGATGACAGGATTCCAGTCGATGTCAAAATACTGCAATTCACCTTCAGCACCTTGTTTTTCAAAGCTATGGGTCAAGTTGTCAAGATTACCCTCCCAAGACCATTGCATTTCACCAATTGAGAAGTCGAGTACAGTGCGGATGCGACTTAAGCTGTCGGCAGTGATAGACGCATTTTTAAAGATGATGTCGAGGGCATTTTTTCCAGCAAGGTCACTTTCACCCAGAAGCTGTGTGAGAAAGGGGGAGTAGTCATGGCCAATTTGATAGTCTTGGGCACTTGTAATCGTTAACACACCTTGCTGAATATGCTGCAAGATCGATTTAATATCACGAGTTTGTTCGTCAACTTTCTGTTCCAAGCTCTCATTCAAGACACGAATTTCTCTTTCTGTTTCTTCAACGCGCGTAAATGCTTTGGAAAAACGTCGTGAAATCAAAAATGAATTGCTAAAAATAAAGGCTAAAAGACCAAAAGTGATGAGTTTTTCACTTTCAATAGTTCCCATTGACTCTAAAACGTCATTGACCACAGCAATAAAGAGTAGAACTCCAGCTAATAGAAAAGTTCCCGAGCTTTCCCGTTTGCGGAAAAAAGCTAAAAGTACGGCGCTAAGTGAATAACAGGCTGCAAAAAGCAAAATCAACTGATAAAAGGGTAAAATTTTCCAGCCAAGATTAAGATCAAACACCAAGGTCGCGAAGAAAAATGGAATACTGACAATGCTTATTAAGTTTGGTACCCAATGTTTATATTCTTTGGGAAATAGATCTCGGATAAAATACTGTATAAGAGGAGTACAGATATAGAGACATTGTAGTTCAATCTTCCAAGACCAAATACCATCAAATTCGGGAAATAACAGATTCCAATAGCGTCCATCTCCAGCAAACATCGAGCGCAGGCCAACTGCCAGGCAGTAGGCTCCAAAGACCAAATTCATCAAGCCATTTGGCCTGAGAATGTGCAAGGCAAAGTGATAGAAACCCATAATGAATAAGGCGCCTAGCATAAATTGATCGAGACCCATCAAAAGTTGCTTATGGCGCTGTAATATGGGAGCTTTAGCCAATATCGGTGCAGCCATAAACCCACCACCATTCGGATTTTCCCAATTGGCGATCTCGATGGCAATTTCCACGGGTTCAGTACCGACATCAAAATTGTAGAGTGAATTTCCGCGAATCATTTTGTTCTTGTGAATGTCTGTTGAAATGCGGGCATGGCTGAACATGCGCTTACCATCTATCCACACTATGATTGTCCCGATGGGTTCAGGAATAAAAATTTCCCATTGTCCGGCTTCGGGAAATTGAATCAGCCGGCGATAAGTGACAATGCCATATAGCGGAGATTTGAGTTCTTCAATGCTGCCAATATAAGGCACCTTCTGCCAAGCTATTGGTAGGGTCTCTGTTGAGTTGCGATACTCACCAATGTATACCTGCCAAAGATCAAGTGTGATTTTTTCGCGGCCAGAGTTTTGATTGACGATTAAAATGCTGCTGTCGTCGCTTGGTTGAGCTTTAGCTGATTGGCCAAAGCTGACAGCGAAAAGGAGTAGACCTAAAGCTTTTATCAGTAGTTTCATCGCTTCGACGATCTTTAACAGCCGCACGCGGCAATCCTTGTTTGGCGGATTTTAAATTCGATAGCTAAATCAGTGTTGTTTCGGTGAATCAATGCCCTGGGTACGAAAATTACCCCATTTAGCTACGCTCAATTTTTCCTAGAGGAGATATCGGCAGAAAAATGGCCAGATTAACCTTACTCAAAACGAATACACCAAGTTAATCGATAAGCTTTTAATATTTTTGATCTTTTAATTTAAATCACTTCGCTGCAGGTTGATCTTAGCTCGTGTTGTGGATATGCGAATCCCTGCTTCTGTCTATAACGAAGTGGGACAGATGATTAAGAATATTAGTGATCAAACTGCAAGGCGCAAGCACGGTATATACATATAATGGGGAATGAATATATCAAATTTCGCGGGAATAAATTCGGATGTAATATCTTTGTTAAGAAGGGTAACATGCAACGATCCACCGTTTTCTTCAAGATAAGCTCTCGCCGCATCTATTCCCATTCCTCGTCCTGATATATCACTAATTTTTTCAGCCGTTGAAAAACCGGGACGGAAAATAAGCTGTGCAATATGATTGATATCGTCACAATGACGATCGATAAGATCCTTGTCCCAAGCTACTTGCTGAATTCGCCTAATATTCAAACCTTTGCCGTCATCGAAGAAGCATATACTTAAGCCTTTTTCACTTGAACACCATTCTAAAGTCAATTTTCCTCGCTCAGGTTTACCTTTGGCGAGGCGCTCTTTAGGTGATTCCAGTCCATGGTCTAGCGCATTGCGTAGCAAATGAATAAGTACGTCGCGCAGCAGCCGGGAAGCTTTGGGAGTAAAAAGTAACGATTCAGTGGGTAAAATGATCTTTGGATTTGCTTTGCCCAGATCCTGAGCGATTCCTTCAGCCTGAGAAAATATTTCGCTTAATAATGATTCAGATGACTGATAATAGTGGGTGCTCAGTGATTGGCGTAAAGGTTGCACTAAATCTTGAAACTGGGCAGGAATTTGATCTAAAATCATTAACCCATTTTCTAAGTCTTTTTCAGTGAGGCCTCGATTTTCAATGCTTTGTCGACCCAGCTTTTCAAAATAAAGTGTTTCATAATCCTTTAGCAAGTCAAAAATTCCATGCAGATCATGGAATAATTTTTCACGCTGTGTATCAATATCAATGGATGGAATGCAGGAACAAGTTTCTTCAGCACGATGAACTTGATCAACAAGTTCTTTAAATTGATAAGCTCGAGCTAAACCCTTCAAAGTAGGATAATTTATATAAAGTTTGCGGATTTCACCAGTAGGTGTTTGAAGAAGGTGTGCACTTTCTTCCAACAATTGCCGCCATTGACTGAGGAAACGACGACAGGTATTAGGTGGTAAAGCAATCATTTCACCGATCCGGGATAATTCTCGTTTTTGTCTTATGCTTGTAACTTCTAATTGTCGTAATTCCGTCACATCGCGGACAACAACGAGTATTTTCTCGGTGACATCACTTTTAGAAGCTGTAATGATCTGCCAGTCTAACTCCAAAATTTTATCCTGATAGCGGATTTCTCTTGGTAAATGACAGGCGTTCGCTTCAAATCCGAAAGCTGAGTCTAATGAAGTATCTAAGGCTGAAACTGCTTTCTCAATGTCATCAGGACTCATGTGGGAACTTTGGAAAATAAGAGACACAGGATCTTTGCCTTGTAGATTTGTTTGGTTAACAAGGTTTTCTAAATAGTATGAATAATCTTCGTGAATCTGGCGACTAGGAAGAATACTGAATATTCCTTGTTTGATGTGTGCCATGATCGATCGAATGTGTCGCGTCTTTTGCTCAACCAACTCTTCAACTTGACCAATATACTTTCTCAGTTCATCATTTGCCCGGCTGATTTTGATGCTTAAATGGCGTAAGCGATCGCCTAATGCCATTGATAAGAGTATGGCTTCCAAAAATGAACCGATTTGAAATGCATTTTCAGTAAAAAGATTTCTTGCTAGAATGCATCGGGAAAAAAAGCTATACACGACTAATCCTGTCAGAAGTAAACTAAAAGCGGCAAGGAAGAGGATGGCATTTTTATCTTTTTTGAAAGCCAATATTGCAGCAATTCCCAATATATAAATGCCACAGAGAATTGAAAAATCATTTGTAACTTTGTGCGCTAATTTTGTCGTTTGCGTGAAATGAAGTAGAGCCAAGATAATAGCGATAACGATTAAACCATAAAAACACCGGTTCATGAGCGGACTGAACTTGTGAATGCGTAAAAAATTACGAACAAACAAGAAAAAGCAGATCCAAGCGATATAATGCGAAAATATAAAATATTCAGCAATGTAGATCCCACCAATCAGATCCGGCCAAAACACAGTGAAAGTATTCAATATAAGAAAGATATTGATAGAAGCTGCTAAGAACAAAGAATAGTAAAGATAACCACTTTTGCGGGAGACGAAAAAAATCAGCAAGTTATAAATAAACAACCCAGCGGTGGATCCAAAGTAAAATGACGGAGTCATGTACCACTTTCTTTTTTCTAGTTGATAATGCTCAGGTGAAAAGATTTTAAGAGCAAAATTGTTGCTTGTTCCGTCACTGTGAGTTTTGAAAAATATACTTAAATTGGGTCGGTTCGGCGAGAGAGTGATTGGAATGCCAAACTCTCCACCCCATTCGTAAATTGGTCTGACTTCAGGGTAATAATACGATCCACTTCTTTCCTGTTGGATGATCTCACCTTCGTGGATCACGAAATATTGTATATCACGAAAATAACCATTCGCCATGAATAAAAATTCTTGGTCAATTTGTCCATCATAGTGGATTTTTATCTGATACCAGAAAACTTCAGATGACAAACCATGATTGGGAACTGGGATCGAGGAAACTGTAAACTGGTCTTCAGAATATTTGCTAAGGATATCCCAAATACTCAAACTTTGGTTCAGTTCATAGAGTTTGTCATAATAATCAGCCACTATTTGCGATTTTTCTTTGGGAGACTTACTGTTGTGGTAAAGTTCTCTGAATTGCTTATTTTGAATGAACCTTGTTTGAAAGCTGTTCTTTTCTTTGTAAAAAGATATATCACCGGCTTTAGGGTTATAATGTTTTAAATCGCCATCAATATTTATAATATTTTGTTCCAGCGCGAATATGCTTTGCTCACTGCATGAAAGTATGAGCAGAAAGAATACGGTGAAGATTTGTAAGCGATTAATCAATGAGATTTCCTTTGGAGATTAAGCAGATCGCGATAATTTTCCAAATTAAAGTGCGTCCATTATCTCGGTATAAACAATGAAATCTTTAATTCTTATAGGGTATTGAGGCGCGGATTACTATTTCGCGAAATATAACATTGGCCGTTTAAATTGACTGCAATCAATTAAGTCTCAAACTTGTAAATGATCAAATCATGAATATAGCTGCCGAGAAAGCCATAGGGGGGGCGAGAGTATGGAAGAAATGATTGGGAAATTGCGGTTTTGTCTTTCGATGTGATGGCCCTTGAAATTGCCGTTAACGCGAAGACTTATAAATCGTTAACGGCAAATTATCTTCTGTGGATTCCAAGAAAAGCGTGCCACACTTATACTGCTACAGTACTTGCTTGAGGGCCTTCATCACCCATTTCTTCCGAGAAACGCACAGTCTGTCCAACACTTAGGTTTTGGAAACCGTTATTTAACACGCTCATCTCATCAAAATAGATTTCCCGACCATCTATTGTCTCTAAAAAACCGTATCCTTGCTCAGGGAAGATCTTGGCGACTTTACCATGAGGGGGTTTCACTTCGGTTTTTACATCACCTCTTTGTATGCGTCCATATTCTCTAAGTTGACGTTTTGCTGCATCGAAGGCATCTCTGATTGCCACATAGATGTCTCGATGCGTTTCATCAAAGGGATTCCGTCGACTTACATTAACCTCGCCTTCAGGTAAACTCAGGCGAATGGCAACCTGATAAAGGAAGCCTTGGTGTCGATGTTGATGTGGTGCTTCAATGGTGACGTAAGCAGAAACGATATTTGGATAGATATTCATGAGCTTAGCAAATTTCTGTTGAACTCTAGCCTCAATGGCATCAGATTGGGAAACATCTTTAAAACTAATCTGCAGAGGACCATCCATTTTCTTCTCCTTATAAGCAAAATCCCTTAATTCTAAACTCACATTAAGAACTATGAAACAACTTTGTGCGACACAAGGTGTTCCTTTAAGTACTCGGTAACCTCATAATCAGTGAAATGACATAAATCCTTGCTGATTTTATGTTGGATAAAGCTACTTGTCAGTTCGTTCAATTGTGCAAAGATAGTTCCCAAGAAATGCGGTTCGGCTACAAGATCTAACTCATCGTAGAGATTTTCACTCCTGGCTTTTTCTAGCTTATCGCGAATTTGTTTGGCAAAGTTCTCTGCTTCTTTGTCATGGGGTGAAACTTCGGATGTTATTGGATGTCGGCTATGGCTGCCAGACCAGCTACTGAAACTATGGCCAGGTTCGCCTTCTTTTATTTCCTGATTTTTCATTCTGCCATTAGGGTGCTCAAACTTCGCTAGTAATTTTATCCATCCCGCGCGGAGGTTTTGCTCAAAGAACCGCGCTTCTCCTTGATTTGCTACTATGATCCAGCGAATGGTTGGTATATGAGTGCTCGCAAATGGGCTGTTGTCTCTTTGTGATTTCATGATCTCGCCACTCCTTGGTGAAGTGATTGGGTTGGGTATGCTGAGGGTGTCATTGCAAATTTGGGACCAGGGAATGATGGATTCAAGGTTTAGATAAGAAAAATTTGACCGTTTTGGCTATTTCGTAGGCTTCATATCAATGGTTCTGTCTTTGCGATTCGTCAGTTCGGTTAAGCTGCAAATCCTCTAAGGTAAGCTTCTTGAACGAGGTAGAGGAACAGAAAGGCGGCGAAAAAATTATAAAAAGCCTCGAAATCAATACCCTCCAAATTGTGATAGAAATTTGGAGGGTGGCTGGAAGTATCATGAATTAGGAAGAAATCGACTTCAACCAAACCCGAGTCCGCCCCTCCGGATCAGCCGCACCGGTAATATCAGATATCAACGCCAGCCCGGCAGCTCCTTGCTGCAACACAGCCGAGGCATGCTCCGGCTTCAAGCCACCAATAGCCACCACCGGGCAATCGGCAAACTGCACCCACTCAGAAATCTTGGCAATTCCCTGTGGGCCAAACTGCATCGATTTACAGGTCGTTGCAAAAATCGGCCCCAAGGCCACATAAGACGGACGAATACTCAGCGCGCGAGCCAGCTCTTCGTAAGAGTGAGTACTAATGCCAAGTCGCAGTCCACTTTTCTGAATCGCATCTAGATCAGCATGAGCCAAATCCTCTTGCCCTAAATGAACACCATAAGCTCCATGCTTGATGGCAAGTTGCCAATAATCATTGATATACAGGCGACAAGAAAAGCGAGCTGCAATCTCACAGGCTCTTTTAATTTCACCTTCCAGTTCGTCACCTAGCAGATCCTTTATCCGAATTTGCACGGTTTTTACGCCAAGCGGAAGCAAACGTTCCAACCATTCGCAGCGATCAACGATGGGATATAAACGCAGTTCGTCAGCTTCGACTGGTGCAAAGCTTTCAGCCCGTGGCTGCACAACCGCATCAGTGAGCCCTGGTAATTGCAGAGCCGGAGTGTTAGCATTTAAGACCATATGCTGCGCATCGCCCAATGCTGTCTGCATTGCCTGCATCAGTTTCGCGCGGGCATAGACGATGGCATCTCGTAAGCTTTGCTGCTTTGCGAGGCCGGCTGCCACAGCGCTGGCCAGGAAGCAGCCGGTACCGCGTATGGCATAATCGTGATGAGGAGCTATTAAATGCATGCGACCATTTTCATCAAAAAGTAAATCTCTGACTTCCGCATCATTCGGAGAAAATCGATGACCACCCTTAATCAATACAGTTTTGCAGCCATGCTCTAAAAACCAATGACCAGTACGCTGCAAACTCTCTTCATCCGTGATCTTGATCCCGGAAATGGCTTCCGCTTCTGGTAAATTAGGTGTCATAAGGCTTGCCTGCGGAAGCAGCAACTCACGAAATAAGGTCAACCATTCCTGGTCAGCGATCTGATAGCCCGAGCTAGTGGCCAGGATCGGGTCGATGATCTTAGCGACGGGCACATGGGAAATTAATTCCGCGATGGTCTGCAATGCATCATGACCAGCAATCATGCCGATTTTAATCGCAGCCGGTGCTCCGCCTGCGACCAACATTTCAAATTGCTGGATGATCTCTTCACAAGTCAGCGGCCGGATATCGATACAACGTTTATGACTTTGCGCTGTCATACAGCTAACAACACATGGAGCCAATACCTCATAAGAATGAACCACACGATGATCTAGCATTAGGCCAGCGCCACCACTAGGATCGAGTCCACCAATCAACCAGACCTTATTGCTGGTTTTACTCATTTTAAATTCTCCTGATGCCAAAACGGAATCCCAACAACCGGGCTCGATGCTTCCGCCATCGATTGACTGGGAATAAATCCTGCTTCAAACGCTTGCCGGCCAGCAGCGATCGCCTGAGAAAATGCCTGCGCCATGTGCACCGGACTCTGTGCTCTGGCTACTGCCGTATTGAGCAAGACTCCATCATAGCCAAGTTCCATGGCCTCAGCTGCGTGCGAGGGGCGGCCGATGCCGGCATCAACAATCAAAGTGATATCCTGTGGTAAACGCTGGCGCAGCATACGCAAGGCATCACGATGACGAATACCCTGACCAGAACCGATCGGTGAGGCCCAAGGCATGATGATGCGGCAGCCGACTTCAATGAGTTTTTCTGCTACCACATAATCTTCAGTGGTATAGGGAAAAACCTCAAAACCTTCCTGGCAAAGAATGCGAGCCGCCTCGACCGTTTGAAAGGGGTCGGGCTGCAAGGTTTCATCAAAGCCGATCACTTCAAGTTTTATCCAGTTGGTGCCAAATAACTCACGGGCGAGCTGAGCCGTTGTTACCGCATCGCGAACGTTATGGCAACCAGCAGTATTTGGTAGGATGTGACACTTACTTTGTTTGAGATAGTCCCAAAAGCGTTGACCCTCATTCTCTAAAGCGGTTTCCCGCCGCAAAGAAACGGTGATCACTTCCACGCCTGAGCTTTGTATCGCTTCCAAAAGGATTTGCGGGCTAGGGTAGCGGGCAGTACCAAGGAGCATACGATTATTGAGGACCTGGTCGGCCAGTTTCCATGCCATGCCTTAACCTCCAGCCATCGGCGCAAGGATTTCCACTTGATCATCAGCCTGAACATGGTGTTCCGAAAACTGACTGCGCGGAATGCAGTTATGGTTGATAGCAACAGCGACAAAGCGATTTTTATAACCCATATGTTCCAGGAATTGGTCGACAGTCATGGGGCCTTGCAAACTGATGTCCTTGCCATTGACTTTTAAATTCATACATGAAACTCCTGATGAACGAAGAGTTCGGGAAATATATTTTCTGATTGCGGCTTTTCAAGATAATTGAGGGTATGTTCCACAAGTACCGGGCTGAGCAAGTAACCATGGCGATAAAGTCCGTTGATCGCCAAGCGACGCTGATGGACAAAAATTTTGGGGTTATGATGGCTAAGAGCCGGTCGCAAGCCAACGAAAGAATGCACAACATGAGCATCAGCAAAGCCCGTATGGACAGCAAATGCTGCTGACAAAAGCTCTAACGAGCTACGTACCGTGATCGGCGCCAGATTTTCACTTTCAACTTGCGTCGCTCCCAGGTAGTAGTATTGGTCTCGGCGCGGTACGATGTATAAAGCATAGCGCGGATGCAAAAGGCGAATGGGTCTTTTAATATGGACTAACTTTGCATGTACTAATAAAGCTTCTCCCCGCACACCACGTAAGTCAGTTAGGGAGTTTCTTGCACCGATACCTCGACAATCAAGGAGATAATCATAACGCTCACTGAGCGATGTAAAATCTTCTTTTGTCTGAACACTTTGTCCGTAATGGACACGAATACCTTGTTTTTCATTTTCCTTGGCTAAGGCTGGAAGCAGTGAGTCTGGAGCCAAGTGCTGTTCAAAGGGGAAAAACAGCCCCTTGTCTAACGAAGGATGCAATTCCGCTTCGATGTCTTGAGCTAAGCATTCCTGAAATTGCCCGGCCTTTGCCAGCCGACAGGTTTTTTGCCGAAAATCCAGCCATAACTGGCGATCTCGCGGGTGAGCAACGATGAGGCTGCCCTGACGATGATAGTCGATGGCAGAATCAAGTTCTGCGATCCATTGAGGCCAGATTTCCAGGCTCGCACATCCCAGGTGAAAGATCTGCGGCTCGCTTTGCTCCAGTTCGCTAAAGGGGGCAAGCATGCCCCCTGCAGCAAAGCACGCTTGTTGACTATCTTGAGCGTTCTGATTTTGTTCATAAACGCTCACTTGATAGCCACGCAGGCTGGCCCGCCAGGCCATAAGTCGGCCTAGGAGCCCATAACCTATAATGCCAAGCCGGGTGCTCATGCTTGTGTTGCTCCCTGGTGCTTGTCAATGTCCTGGCTAATGCGCATCGAGCAGAAGGAAGGTCCGCACATCGAACAGTAGTGGGCTCCTTTATGGCGATCCTTAGGCAAGGTTTCATCGTGATATCGGCGTGCGGTATCGGGATCAAGCGAAAGATTGAACTGATCATCCCAATGAAAGTTAAATCGGGCATGCGATAAGGCGTCATCGCGATCGCGGGCAGCAGGATGGCCTTTCGCCAAATCTGCAGCATGGGCTGCAATTTTGTAGGTGATCATTCCTTGTTTGACATCGTCCCGGTTAGGTAAACCTAAGTGCTCCTTTGGCGTGACATAGCAGAGCATCGCAGTGCCAAACCAGCCAATCATGGCTGCACCAATCCCACTGGTAAAGTGATCGTAGCCAGGGGCAATATCGGTCGTCAACGGCCCCAAGGTGTAAAATGGAGCTTCCTGACAAACCTCAAGCTGGCGATCCATGTTTTCTTTGATCATGTGCATGGGCACGTGTCCTGGACCTTCGACCATAACTTGAACATCATGCTGCCAGGCTTTCTTCGTTAGTTCACCAAGAGTTTCCAGCTCGGCAAATTGCGCTCTGTCATTGGCATCGGCAATCGAGCCGGGACGCAAACCATCACCCAATGAAAAGCAGATATCGTAGCTTTTCATGATCTCGCAGATCTCATCAAAGTGGGTATAAAGGAAGTTTTCCTCATTGTGATAGGTACACCATTGAGCCATGATCGAACCACCACGAGAGACGATACCAGTCATACGATTTTTCGTGTAGGCGACGTAGTCTTTCAAAACACCGGCATGAATAGTGAAATAGTCCACACCCTGTTCGGCTTGTTCGATCAAAGTATCCCGATATACCTCCCATCCAAAGTCTTCAATGCGACCTTTAACTTTTTCAAAAGCCTGATAAAGTGGAACCGTTCCAATCGGCACTGGCGAATTGCGCAGGATCCATTCCCGTGTTTCATGGATGTCGTTGCCGGTCGACAAATCCATCACTGTGTCTGCGCCCCAACGTGCAGACCACACGAGTTTTTCCACCTCTTCATCAATTCCTGAACTAATCGCTGAATTGCCGATATTGGCATTTACTTTCACCAGGAAGTTGCGACCAATGATCATTGGCTCGGATTCAGGGTGGTTTATATTATTTGGAATGATGGCGCGCCCCCGTGCAAGTTCATCACGGACAAATTCAGGCGTAACCAGTTCTGGAATGCTGGCACCAAAGCTTTGCCCTGCAAGGCGTTTTGCCCGTTCTTTTTCGACGTCATTCTGTGAGTCGAGCCACTCTTGATAACGCACACGGTTTTGATTTTCGCGAATGGCAATAAATTCCATTTCCGGAGTGATGATGCCCTTTCTCGCATAATGTAGCTGCGTCACATTGTGGCCGGATTTGGCGCGGCGTATGGTGCGAGCCTGCATTATTGGCATCTTGCCTGCGAGTCGCTTGATTTGATGAACAGCAGCTGGCTTGTCCACAGCTTCTGTGTCATTGCGTTCCAAAATCCAGGGTTCGCGAATTGCCTGAATCCCTTGGCGAACATCGACATTTGCTTCCGGGTCCGTATGAGGGCCTGAACTATCGTAAACTAACAGGCTTTCATAGCGAGGATTTTTCCCTTTCAAACGGATTTCCCGCATAGGAACTCGGATCTGTGGATAGATTTTACCGGTGATGTAGACTTTGCGAAAAATCACGTCATCCTGGTGAGAGGCGGCTTGGATATCTTCTGATTTCGGTGGCATGCGTACTCCCTTGGTGTTTACTTTTTTGAGAGAGTCGCCAAGGGGAGTGGGATGACTTAGGTCTTGATGATCGCGCTCCCTACGCTGGTATGAACCAGATCAGGTTATGAGAGTCGGATTACTATCCTCTCAGCCAAACGGCACCCCTGGCGATATCTTTGTCTGGGTTATCATAAAAATCCCAGAGGCGGTAGTCCAAGTTCTATGTACTTGTGGAAACTATGATGTAGTTCTAGGCGAGTTAAGGACTTATGAGGAGGCTTGAGGTCAAAATGTTATGTGTATTTGACCTCAATATGAATGCGGCAAAATGGTATTGTGTAGGCTAAGCGAAACTCATGAATGCTTAGTTCCCTTTAGCAATTAAATCAGCAAAGGTTTCCAAGCCAGAGCAAAGCGCTTCCGCCTCTTCCAAACTTGTCTCGTAGCTGGCCTGGTTGGATCGCTGATAAGATACATTATAAACCTTGACCCGCGCATAAGCCTGGCCCTCATTAGCGTAAGGAAGGCAGGTTTTTACGACGGAATTGCCGATCAAATTTGCGCTGTTTGGATATTCAGGTATATCAACCTGGTCGTCGCAATCTCCTGGCAGTAAACCATTGTTTCTCAACGCGGGAAACTGTTCATATGCTTCTTCTGTAAATGCAAAGCAAACGCCGGTTAAATGATCACCTTCATCGACGGTATAATTGAAAGGCTGCATGTGATAGTTGAAGGTGGCATCGCTGGCAGCTAGAGTATTTTCTTCGCTAGTCGCCTCTTGGTCCTTTTTCTGGCAGGCAAGGCTAAAGCCAAAAATAAGTCCTGCAATGAATAAACGGTGAAGATGAATGTTAATCATGAAATCCCTCTCTTGATAGTATTGCTATAGTATAGCAAGTGGGCACTTACTCTGCCCTTTTAAACTCCCCTTGCAAGCTGACGACTTTGTCAGTCGCAAGCTGGCTACCAGCAACGGCAATGCGTTTGGAAAGATAAATGGGGCGTGCATCCTGACCCCCAACTTCTAAGCGTTGCCGCGGTGCATTTTGTTTGACCCAATGATCAAATTTGAATACTTCATCCGGAAACATGGTGCTCGGTGGTGGAGGCATAGTTCCAGCGATAACATGATTGCGAACTAAATCCCGGCGACCAAAGACATTTTCATAGCTAGTCATATCGTTGGTGCTTTCACTTTCTGGATTATGACAGCTAAAGCAATATTGATTGATCAATGGGACAATATCCTCTTCATATCCGAAGGATCGCGATGAGTCGCGAAAGTCAGCGCCGGCTGGCGCGATGCTCAGATATACTTGAAAATCACAAATCTCATCAACCTCAATGGCTATGGAAGAGCCCGGTTGATAAGGTTCTTGATAGCGCTGCTCATCGATCGAGCAGCGTTTTCGTGTCGGGCTAATCACAAGGCTTGCTTGTAAACCTTCCGCCGCTTCCAAGCCGTCAAGCACAGCCAGCGATGGCTGTTCAATTTCTATGCGAAATACCGGCCCAGGCTTTCTTTCCTGATTGCTACTTGTGGTCTGAGCCGTCTGATCTTTGGAATCAGAGGCGGCGCAAGCAGAAATGAAAAGAAAGCCAGCCAGACAGAATGTCCGCTCACCCAGTGATTGCAACCACATGGACTGACTCTCCCATAATTACGAGTAACACTAGAACTAGAGGGCGCCTGTTGCGCCGCCTTCGACAAATTCAGTTCCTGTGCGCGACTCAAAATTACGAATGATCGCAGTGATAGGTTCTGGACCACGAATAATTTCATCCGAAAAGCCGAGCTTACGCATCGCATTTAAAAAACGTTCATTATCGCTTTGAACAAGTGCTAAAAATTCTTGCTCACTTGGGTAGCTGGCATTGGGATCGCCTTGACCGACCGGAATATAGATACCAGCATTGTAACCAGTCGCATGACAGGCCATGCAACCATATCCGGCGATGACTAAGCCGTCGTCACGACTAGGATCACTAGCTACGTTGATATTGGCTTCATATCGGGCCTGGGCAGCGAAACCTGAGAGGGCATAACCGATAAAACCATTATCCATATCCCACATAAATTCACCAGCCTTCAACTGTGCGACGCGGCCAGCATTTTGTGCAGGGAATACACCGGATTCTAAGGCTCTGGCAATACCATTGGGTAAAAGGAAATCACCTGTTCCCCAGTACACGCCGCCATCTGGCCTTTCGATCCGTTGCATCAGACGATTATTGCCATTGGCAACATCAGATGTTCTTACGCCGACAATGGTATGGTTTTGCGAAGTTCTTTCGGTTTTGAGATAAAGTTCTTCGGTCGCTCTTTCAATATTACCGGCACCAGCAATCCCCATCATTTGGTAGTAAATGCGTGGCTCAAGGATACAATACATAAAAGTATCAGCTTGCCAGAACTCACGTCCGTCTACCTGTGTGGTCTGCATGTGTTGGCAATTTTCAACCGCTTGCTGTTGAGCTGAAGTGAAGCCAAATTTTTTGGGATCAACCGAGTAACTTAAGCTACCTTCGATTGGTAACACTTTGATGACTTCGCTGACTTGGCTGACACTGTTTAAGGCTTTTCCAAGTCCAAAACTCATACCTTGCTCATCAAGGCCTATCGTGCTTATATCTAAGTGTTCGAAGGTTAAATGCCAGTCACCTTCATTTAAGGTGCCAAGCTCTGCGTTATCGATTTCATTTGAAGTCTTGCCTGGGTTCGCACCTCCCGAACCTGGTCCAGTTGAAGTGACTTGTGGGGTACCCCGATTGAACATCCCCCCTCCTGAACATGAGATGCTTATTGCGCCAATGATAAGCGCAACAAAGCCTGTTTTGCTAGCCATACCGTTCTCCTAATCCTTGGTTAGTGCGTCGACCTATAAAATTGTCCTTGCCACAACTAAGGTCCGCCTCACTTCCTGTTGATCAAGGATTAGACATTCAAGATGCGTACCGAAATTTTCTGCAGTTAAGCTGCTGTATTTATGGATATTTGTATTTCTTTGCCTGTCTGAAGTAGCGACAGTCCGGTTAATCGCACACTTCTTGGGCACATCGAGAAGCAAAATTTCGTTGCAAAAATCGAAGCTTGAGGCAAGATTTAAACTCGAATCTTACGCGCTCTGGCATTTTTGGAGCCTGCCAAACGCATACAGAATCGAGGCGACAGCGATATACCGAATCCCGTTAAACTCCTCGTTGTGGTTTAAAACTCAATGCTGCCGAATTCAAGCAATACCGCAGCCCAGTTGGTGGCGGGCCATCATCAAAGACATGGCCCAGATGGGCCTCGCATTGAGCGCATAAAACTTCAGTTCGAACCATAAAAAATTTTCGATCTTTACGCAGTACGATGTGCTCATCATTGATTGGCTGAAAGTAGCTTGGCCAGCCAGTGCCGGAATCAAACTTTGCTTGGGCATCAAATAGAGCCAGGTCGCAGCAGATGCAATGGTAAACACCATCCTCTTTGAGATCATGATAGCGACCCGTGAAGGCGCGCTCCGTTGCACCCTGACGTGTGACTTTAAATGCCATGGGATCGAGTTTTTCACGCCAATATTTGAGAGGTCGTTCGATCTTTTCCAAGTTTAACCTCCTGCTCGGATGGCAGTCATTCCACGGTCTTTTAAAACTTGAATGACCCGATCGGCAAGTTCGCCGCGCAACTCGATCGTCGAGTCCTTTAAACTGCCGCCGCATGCCAATAGGGTTTGTAACGATTTCATAAGCTGCCTGGCTTCGGCCTCGGACATCGGCAGGTTGAAAAGAACGGTGACAGTTTTGCCAGCGCGTCCTTTTTTTTCCAGACGAACTTTGATCGGTCCTTCGCCTTGTTGGAAACCCGACTTCGATGAAGTCTTTTTACCCGCCAAACTTTGCTTGTTATCAGTTGAATAGACTGGTTTTTCCTTCATAGAGCACTCTTTTTTGCAAGATCAAAACGATGGCTTATCTTCTAAACTTGGTCCGCTTTTAGCATGCAAACTGCGAAACGTTCCTGTCCGTCAGTAAAGGTGCGCAGCATGCGAAAACCGGCTTGTTTTGCCATATTGTCAAATTCCGGAACAAGAAATTTGCGGGAAGACTCGGTGTGGATACTTTCCCCCTTTTCGAAAAAGAACTGTCGGTCACCGACCTCGACCGTTTGATCAACCATGCTGACAAGGTGCATTTCAATGCGGGATTCTGCTTCATTGAAACGCGCCTCATGGCGAAACTGTTTGATTTGAAAATTACCATTCAACTCGCGATTGATTCTTTCCAGAAGGTTGAAATTAAAAGCAGCAGTAACACCCTTGCTATCATCATAGGCGTTGATGAGCACTTGCTTGTCCTTAATCAAGTCAAAGCCAATGATTAATATGCCGCCATTGCCAATCCAGTTTCGCGTGTTTTGCAGTAACGTGATGGCCTCGCTTTTGGAAAGGTTGCCGATAGTCGAACCAGGAAAAAAAACAGCCCTCGTCAGGCCTTTTTCCTCAGGAAAATCTGGGAAATCGCGCATTTTTGTGTAGTCAGCACAAATCGCTGTTACCTGCAGTTTCGGATAAAATTGATTAATTTTCTCTGCAGCTTGTTGTAGATGATCTTTTGAAATATCGATTGGTAAGTAGGCATAAATTTTAGAACTTTGATCCAGGAGCTTGCGAATTTTAATGCTGCTGCCACTGCCAAATTCTATTAGCATTGTTTTTACATCAAGCTCTTGATCGATGTCTTCGCTGTATTGTTCGAGGATCGCCATTTCAGTTCTTGTCGGATAGTATTCATCAAGGTGGCAAATTTGATCAAATAATTGCGATCCTTTTTGATCATAGAAGTATTTTGGGAATAGCTGCTTGGGTTGCTTTGACAAACCGTTCCAAACATCTTCCAAAAAGTGGTCGGCATCAGGTTTTAAATCGATAAAATTTACTGAATTCAAGGGCTACTCCTCTCTCGCTAAGCGAATTCCTGAAACCATCCAACGGCTGTGACTTGGGAAAAAATTACGATAACTTGGTCTCACATGTCCCTCTGGAGTGAGGCACGAGCCGCCACGCAGAACATACTGATTTACCATGAACTTACCATTGTATTCACCTAATGCTCCATGTTCAGCCTTAAAGCCGGGATACGGGCTATAACTGCTCATCGTCCATTCCCATGCATAGCCATAGAGTTGATGACAGCTATTCGTGAACTTGGCGTTTGCAGGTCGAAGATCGAAAAAATCTAAAAACTGACCTTCGAGTTTATTTTGTTGGGCGAGCGCCTCCCACTCAAATTCAGATGGTAGACGGCAAGCTTTCCATTTTGCGAAAGCATCGGCTTCAAAGTAACTTACATGATGGACAGGTCGGAAAGGATCAAGATTTTGTAATCCGTGTAATGTAAATTCCAGCCATTGACTACGATCTTTCAGCCAGTATAGAGGATGCTTGATATGTTCTCTTTGAATTAAGTCCCAGCCTTCCGCTAACCAGAACTCAAAACGTTCATAACCACCGTCATCAATAAATTCCAGATATTCACAGTTGGTTATAAGGCGATCAGCAATTTGAACTGGCTCAATAAAGACGCGATGCCGGCTTTTTTCGTTGTCGTAAGCAAAGCCTCCTTCGGGAGAGCCTATGTGATAGAGGCCTTCTTTTAAGTTGAGCCACTGAAGCGGGTGAAGTTTTTCCGCATTCCCAGCTTCGTCTGTCAATGTGAGGTAAGTGGGATATGAAGGATTTTTAAAGAAGTTATATTTGATATCCATAAGCAGTAGCTCCTGGTGCTGCTGCTCATGTTGAATACCGATTTCCAATAGTTCGTTTATTTTTGTCTGATGCTCATCTGGAGCATTTTTGACAAGCTCTACAATCGCAGCATCGACAGTTTTACGATAATTTTGCACAACTTGCTGGCTTGGTCTGGCAAGATTGCCTCTTTCTGGACGCGGATGCATTCGCCCTATGGATTGATAATAAGAATTGAAGAGAGTCGGAAACTCTGGGTGAAATAAGCGATAGTCATCCAAATAAGGTAACAATATAAAAGTTTCAAAGAACCAAGTGGTATGCGCTAAATGCCACTTTGGTGGGCTCACATCAGGCATCGATTGAATCGAGAAATCTTCCGTTTCAAGTGGTTCACATATTTTTTCGCTGTGGCGACGGCAGTCTAAGTAACGCTCTAAAAGGATACCTTGACTAGAGTCGCTTGGCATGGGTTTGTGCAACATCAGTGATTCCTTTTATAAGGCGTTGCAAATTTGTGAGGATAAAAATGAAGCCATGTGTGACCTGTAACACGTGATTTGGCAAAGCAAGGTTTCACTCAAAAACCTAGGAGATTCGCAGCTGAAGGTCAAATAGGTAATTTATACACATTTCCCTTTCAGTGCTAAGCTCAGTTATAAACTGTCAAATTGGTGGTAAATTACCTTCTGACTCGTTAAATTCCAATGTCAAGTTTAGGGGATTACACTTTGAGGTAAGGGTATGATGACTCCGCATAAGATTCCAGTATATCAAATCGACTCTTTCACGGATCAAGCATTTGGCGGCAACCCAGCAGCAGTATGCCCTCTGGAAGCCTGGTGTGAAGATGCCTTGCTGCAAAAGATCGCTCGGGAAAATAATCTCAGCGAGACGGCTTTTCTAGTTCCTGATGGCGATGCTTATGAGATTCGATGGTTTGCTCCTTGTGCTGAAGTCCGTTTATGTGGCCATGCAACCCTGGCAGCGGCAACTGTAGTCTTTCGCTTCCTACAACCGGATTTACAGGAGCTCAGGTTTCGTTCGCCCTATGATGAATTGCAGGTTGAGCGACAAAACGACGGATTTCTTATGGACTTTCCCCGCTTTTCATACCTAGAAAAAAAGATCGAGGATTGTCCTCATGAATTGCGTACGTTCGGACTCTGTGCTGTCTATGAAGGCAATGAAACTTTGGTTCTACGCTTGGAATCAGAAGTTGATGTGCACAACTATCAAGCAAATCTTGATTATTTAAAAAAACGAGGTATCTATCTATCTGTCACAGCTCCAGGTGAGCATTGCGACTTTGTCTCCCGTTTTTTTGCGCCAGCTGTAGGTATTGATGAAGATCCTGTGACCGGCTCAGTCCACTGTCTTTTAGCTCCAATTTGGGCTAATATATTGGGCAAGACACAATTAGAGGCTCTCCAGTTATCGGACCGGCAAGGTAAACTTATCTTGAGCTTGGCAGATAGCCGTGTGAAAATTTTTGGACAAGCCGTGTGTGTGATGCAAGGTGAGATTTATCCGAAGGGAATGTGAAATGGCAGCAGGCAAAAAGTTCGTTTTTTTTGATATTGATGGCACATTGGTTTTGACCAATGGTGCCGGTAAAGAAGCGTTACGGGTCGCTTTGCGGGACGAGTTCGGGGTTACCGACCCGAATGTCGAAATCGACTATGGAGGGAGAACGGATCGTTCCATTGCCAAAGAGCTTTTTGATTTGAATCAGGTTCCAGCTCTCACAGAAAATTTTCTCAGTTTATATCAAAGCTATCTTCGAGAATTACGAGAACACCTGCCGAAAAGCCGTGGGGTGATGTTGCCAGGCGTTTTAGAATTGCTGACTCGTTTGCAAGATGATGGTCAAGTAGGAATCGGTCTGCTGACCGGCAATATTGAAGAAGGTGCATTTGCCAAGCTTGCACATTTTCAGATCGATCGTTATTTTGCCTTTGGGGGTTATGGCGATCATCATGAAGCACGCGACGATATCGCAAGAGAATGTCTGCTTAAAGCAGAGACACATGCTGGTCATAAAATTCATGGCGAACAAGTTTTTGTAATTGGCGACACGCCTCATGATGTGACTTGTAGTCGTGCCATAGGAGCACGTTGCATAGCGGTATGTACCGGTTATGCGCCTAGGGAAAGTTTGCTTGCGGCAGAGCCCGAGATCCTGATCGATGATATGTCGGAAACTGAGGCCCTGATCGATATCATCTACCGTTAAATATGCCTAAGAAGGCCTCACATGATCTTTAGAGGGTGTGTATTGTGGCGGTTTTCTTTTTGATGATAGTTGGTTTGGGCTTATTGGTTCTTGGGGCAGATCTGCTGGTTCGTGGTTCATCACGCTTGGCCCTAGCATTAGGAATGTCTCCCCTTCTTATTGGTCTCACTCTGGTTTCGTTTGGAACGAGCTCGCCGGAATTTGCAATCACGATTTTCTCAGCTTATAAAGGCCAAACTGATTTAGCCTTTGGCAATGTCGTTGGCAGTAATATTTTCAATATACTGTTTATCCTGGGAGCAGCGGCGTTGATCTATCCGCTTCGGGTTGCCGCACAGCTTGTGCGTATCGATGTGCCCATTATGATAGGAGTTTCTATCCTGCTTGTGGTCTTCGCTGCTGATGGGCATTTGAGCTTGCTCGATACAACAATTTTTCTGGTTCTAATGGTTGCATATCTGTATCTGTCAATCAGAATTGCGGAAAAAACCAATCATCTCGAAACCCACAAGCATCAAACCGGATCCAGTAAGTTTAAGCTGTATTTGCAAAATATCGGCATAATCGTTATTGGCTTGGTTTTGCTTGTCCTAGGATCAAGATACCTGGTCGACTCCGCAATTGAATTAGCCCGAAGGTTCGCTGTCAGTGAGATGATCATCGGCTTAACAATTGTTGCCGCTGGAACCTCGATTCCGGAAGTGGCGACCTCGTTATTGGCATCCATCCGAAAGGAAGCTGATATCGCTGTTGGTAATGTTGTTGGAAGCTGTATTTTCAATGTACTTGCCGTATTGGGACTTGCTGGACTTTTGAGCGGAGAGGGAATTCCAGTCGAATCACCCAGCTTGCTTTTAAACCTGACATTCTTAATCGCCTCTGCCCTGGTCTGCTTACCCATATTCTTTACAGGATTTCGCGTCAGCCGCTCGGAAGGCCTACTCTTCCTTATTTATTACGGCATGTATCTGACGATTTTAATCCAACAGGCACTTCAGCCGGAAGCAGTCATGCCCTTCGCACCGATGCTTTTACTCTTGATATTACCCTTTGCAGGCTTGATATTTATCAATTACATCAGAGATTATTTTCGCAAAAAAAATGCCCCCTGACCCTTCTGTGGGGTCAGGAGGGGTAAGCGAGAGAGTTGACTATCAGTTCTCAGTGCATGTGCTGAAGGTACATGCACTGTTCTGAAATTTTTTGACCAGTCAGCAACTGGTTGACAAGAGAAAAGCAATTCATGGGCCAGCTTGAATCGTACGTCATCTTTTGTTGTAAAATAGGATAGTATGCAAAAATAATTGTCATTTTTTGAATGGGGGTGGAAGGGGGCCTCGGTCTCTCAGCTAAAGCTAGATCTGATGATTTTTTGCGCATGTTATTTTGCGAGTGATTGTCGTAGCTTAACTTGTATAATTCAACTACGGTTTATATTCTCTTCAGATATCAGCATCTGCTAGGTAAGTAGTTTATATGATTGACCCCAGGAAAATCCGATCGGGAAAATAAGAGAGCTGAAAAATGAAACAAAGTGTATCAATTTTTTCCCTAGCCACTATCTTGATCTCTCTAAGCGCTTGTCAAAGTCAAAGCAAGACGAGGATGGTGGACGCCCTCGTTTATGAAGCTCAGGAAAAAGTTCTGCAAGCTCACCTTACATTTTCCAGAGATCTACCATTTAATCGGCTTGGTCAGTCTGGGAATGACGGATGTTCGACCTGCATTAAAAAGCATTGAGCAAATGGCAACACTTATTCTTGAACGAGGGGCGACAGCTATCGTAATTGGTAATATGCCTGCGCTTACGGGCTTGCCCGAGCTGCATGATGGTTCACGTCCCTTGTCAGAAGAAAATTTTGCAAAAGTCACGACATTGCATAATGAAGGTTTAACGCGGCATTTCAGTGGCATGGAAACATCGATAGGCCGCCTGATTCGGGCCTGTCGAGGCTTAGTATCGTCGCGCTCTTCCCGATCTTGAATGGCAGGTTTATCCTGGGCGACCATCGGGCCGGGGAACCAGCAAAATTTTGCTGTAGATGATGATAAAGCTAAGAAAAGCAAGGGCCCACAATACGCCTGAGGCAATGATCAACTGGTGATAGTAGCTTGGCATCAGCAACGGGCCAATCACGCGAAAAATACTTCCACTGATGATGAAAACATAAGAAGCAATAGTCCAAGTTGATGCTTTGATAGGTCGTCCCGTATGACCAAGGCTGACGCGGGAAATAACTCCTAAAATCATGGTGCTGATCGTGCCGACGGTAAAAGCATGAACTGCAGTCGAGGGTGAAACCTGTCCTAAGCTACTGAAAGCTGATAGCACAAAACCTGCGATCAGCCACAAATAACCTATATAGAGAATCCACAGAATTGGTATTTTCCAAATACCCCAGTCATACCAGGTCAGCCAGCGAATGAATGCTAAAACAGCTGTGCTTGCTGCAAAGAGGGCTGTCAGCTGGGAAGGGCCAAACCAAACATGACTCACACTAAAAATAGCTGTGCTTGCGATGAGGCTAATATCAACAAGGAGAAGTTTCCGTCGTTGATAGTGCGGGACTGCTTTTTCGGTAAAAAAGGGAACGATTCGGCTGGTGACGACGATTATCATGAGAACAATGATATGCACCGCAAAGTACAACCAATCACGTGCTATTCCTGATTGCCATCCGAGTACTTCAAGGTGATATACGAGGTTGCTGACCCAGAGAAGCCCCAATAGGACCAAGAATACCAAGTTATGTCGTTGGTTTCGCCGCAGTATATAATTGGCAAGTGCCATTCCGGCAATTGGTAGGAAAGACAAGTCAACGATGGCAACGAGAAAGGGGGGCAAGCCCGGAATCAAAAAGGATAATCGACCTGCAGCCCAGCAAGCGGTGATCAGCATTAATAAATTACCGTGAATGCCACGCATACCGGTCCAATTTTGCGAGGCGGTATACAAAAAGCCAATAATAATCGCCACGGCAAAGCCGTGAATCATCTCATGCGAATGCCATAAAATATGGACATGTGCAGGACTTTGCCAGCCTAACCACACTTGTAGCCACATCAGTAAGGCTATAACGCCGCTGAAACAGCCGAACAAGAAAAACGGTCGAAACCCTAATGCCCATAAAGCCGATTTCAATGGCAACCCCTTTTTTGACATATAAAAGACCCGGTAACCACCGCTTGATATCACCGAGTTATAAGATGTATCTCTCATATACCTATAAAACTCACAAGATATTTTCTTCCTTATTGTCATCAAGTCTTTCGTAGCCAGTGATGCTGCTTCACTCGCTGCCTACTATGATTGGTTTATTCAAATTTTTAAGTTAAGCGAAACTTTCCTTCGCGACGTCTTGTTTCCACCTTCTATTCGTGGGATAGTTTGAATAAGAGTGTCTGCCTACAGGTGATAGTGGCTAATAGAACGCTCACTTGCTGGAGGAAATATGCTCGAATCGTCCTGGAGAATTTATGCAGGTGAAACACGTGCATTCCTGGGATCTAGCACCTAGCGAAGCGATTTCATTGCAAAAGCAATTGGCAAAACAGATCGTCATCGAAGATGAAACGGTAGAGAGAAGTTTTCGTTACGTGGCCGCATGTGATGTTTCCTTTAATCGCGGCGATGAGCGCTTATATGCAGCGATTGTCGTTGTCAATATTAGGGATGGCACAGTTTTGGAAGAAGTGAGTGCCGATGGCATTATGAAATTTCCTTATATTCCAGGGCTTTTGTCATTTCGCGAGCTACCGATTATTTTGCAGGCATTTACCCAGCTGAAACTCAAACCTGATGCTATCATCTGTGATGGCCAAGGGATTGCTCATCCCCGAGGGCTTGGTATTGCCAGTCATCTTGGGCTGTGGTTGGATATTCCGACGATTGGTTGCGCCAAAAGTTTGCTATGTGGCAAGCATGAAAGTCTGGCAGAAGAGCGAGGGGCCACCAGTCCTATTTATTATCGGGAAAAATACATCGGTCTGGCATTACGGACGCGCAAAAAAGTGAAGCCTGTATATATTTCTCCAGGTCACCAGTGTTCTTTTAAGCTTGCCACTGATCTGGTATTAAAATTGGCAACAAAATATCGCTTACCTGACCCGATTCGCATGGCTCATAATCTGGCAAATGATGTCAGGCGCAATGCAACTCTATCAGGATTTTCATCTTCATCGTCAAAAGAAAGCAATGGCCGTTCTGATGCCGAACTTCACGTTTGAGAAAATGCACCAATTTTTGCATGGCTAAGGTCCATATTGAGTTGGCAATGGTCTTCTCAGTAGTTTATCTGTTCTGGTTGCTAGTTCTACAATCTCAAAATCCCTGAAAAATCTAATAGATGCTGGTAGTTATGGCTAAAAGCCCATGATTTTGTGTTTTGCTGTGGCCGTCAATGCTGTGTTATTTCAATGATTACTATAGGATAATCGAAGAATCTCAATTTTGAGCTGTACGTTCCTTGATGCATATGGTCAGTGGATTTCAGTTTCGCTGAATTGAGCTAAATGACAGATATCACGTGGTGTTTTCGATAGATCAAGAGCTTTGCTCCACTTGGTTCGATCCTTGCTTGAAAGTATTGAAGGACTTAGCAGATAGCAGACTTTGGGTGTAACGGTAAGATCTTATTTATTAGGGAAAATTATGGATACTTCAAAAGAAAACATCGAAAGCAACAGCATCACGATTCGAGCTATTCGTCCTGACTTTACTCAGGGGGTGAAGCAACACTGGTTTGATGGAAATCCCTATACCACTCATATGATAAACACCCTGTCGTTTCAATTTCCCTCCGGTGAAGAAAATTTTGTGAAATCAGTCAATCACTACAAAAATCAGATCACAGACAAACAATTGAAAAAAGAGATCCGTGGCTTTATCGGGCAAGAGCTGCTTCATGGCAAGACTCATCAGGAGTTTAATGATTGGGTGGCAAGTCGGGTACCTCACGCCAAGGAATACTGTGATAGGATCGCTGAGTTGGCTAATATCCGTTATAATCGAGCCTTAAAAAGAAACCCGATCATCAATCTTGCGGTAACTGTGGGTTTAGAGCATATCACAGCGATTATTGCCGCAAATTTTCTGCGGCGACCTGATATTCTAGACAAAATTGACACCAAAGTGCGAGCCTTACTGATCTGGCATGCAATTGAAGAAATTGAGCATAAGTCTGTCGCATTTGACGTCTTCTGTGCTATGAAAGGTTCGTATTTCACGCGCGTCATCTCTATGCTGATAGCTACCAGTGTTTTTATTGGGCAAACGGCATATTTTCAGACCAAACTTCTGATTCAAGACGGAGAACTGGGGAACCTAAAGGCAGCCTGGAACTTTCTGAAGGAAACCTTTGGCCCTAGAGGTTTTTTTACCGCAATTATTATTCCCTACTTAAAATATTTTTCACCCAATTTTCATCCCTCGCAACAAGACGAAAGAAAGCTGGTCGCTCAATGGAGCGAAAAATTGGGGCAGCTGACACCCGTCAAAGTCAATGGTCGCTCTGATTCATCTTCCTTAGAAAAAGGAGCGTAATTGTGAACATGGCTTTTGTCGTGCCAAAGTAGTATTGGCAAGGGTTCAGCAAATTGCTAACGACAGGAATCAAGAGTCTTTGGCAAAAATAGCGGAAGCTTAAAGAAGTCCGGCAGGCAAGCGGTGAATCATCGGGCCTAATTCCAGCTTAGGCATAATTCCATCGTTTTTATCATTGAATCACAAGCCCAGGCTAAAGGGATAGCCTGATTGGGTCTCAGGCATATCCCCTAATTTAACGAAATTCTCGGCAGTTTTAGTCTACAGTCGGGAGACCTTCAGCGGCTACAGGTGCTGTCTCAGCTTTCAGATCAGTCGGGCCATAAATCTCAGTTGTCGCTAATTGGTCAGCCAGCCCTTCATATTCCGCTCCGCTTGGTTTGTTTTTATTTTCAGTACCTACAAAGCCATCGGCATCCAAATAGAGAGGATTTGCCCAATCCGAGTATGAACCAATGGGACTGGTGCAAAGGTCATGTGTAGGGTTGTTGCTGCAAAATTCAGCAACTCCTGTCAAAATATCGTTATCACTAACATTCGTGTTTGACTCACAAATGTCATTGTCCAGGCCAAAAATAAAACCATTTGTACTGCAATTCCAATCATCCGAGCTGGTGCGTAGGAAACCTAGAACAAAGCTTTTCATAATATTATCGACACCAAAATTGCCAAACAGATCATCTTCAGCAAAATGCTCTCCATTTGGAAATGCTATGCTTTCTACTGCCACATTATCCGTGCTATTGGCGGCTATTTTAAAGACGTAAGCAAATTCTTCCTTTGTCTCAAACGGTGCCATCGATCCTTGGTCCGCAGACATTTCCGGGCGAATAACAGAACCGGCACCAGTGAGCAATCCTTCCGAATTAAGGCTAATTTTTAAGCCGAAACGATCCGGAGTTTGCTCGTCTTGGCTGCGATCCATATCATAAAGATTGAGCTGTAATAGTGTGGTATCGCCTGTATTGTCAAAGCTGGTGACAATGGAACCGATATTTGCCCCCCCATCATCTGATTCATCATCAGGAGGCAAGACAGAAAGATAGAAAATCCCTTTCCCTTTAGCTTTATCATCGGAAAGTTTTGACAAGGACATGCTCAGCCCTAGATAGTAAAGTTCGTCTTCGGGGTTTTGCCAGTAGAGTTCGAAACTATAATCATAGTCAGATCCTGCAGGGTTTTTATAGTACTTCAGGTAGTCAGGTGATCCTGGATCGCTTGGGTCATCAGGAATGGCAAAAATAGTTGGATCTTCGCTGATCGCTCCAGTGATGATGCCGGGAAAATCAGCGCAATCCGCTGGATCATTACTTGGATCATCATCACGGCAAGCTGCTTTGCCAAATAAATGATGAAAGACTTCCCGCATCATGCCAGAAAACTGGTTAGCCATACCAACAAATTCACGGGGCATGAGGAATAAATTCTCCATACCACCCTCATCCTCACCCTCATCCTGCAAAGCCAAAGATGAACCTTGACTGCCGGCAATGGAAGACGGTAAATCGACTAAAAGTACATTAAGGTTAGGAATTGCCGTCCTGACATCGCTTTCATCGACTCCAGAAGCGGATTTTTCATCGTCTTCGGTTTCCTGTTGGCCACAAGCTGGCAATAATAAGGAAGCGCCCAGGATAGCGCAGGCAAGCATGTGAGGATATTTTTTACCATAAGTCATGATCTGCTTCGCTCCATGTTTTTCATAAAAGTGACATGGAGGCTTTCGGAGCATTAGCGTTTGATTTGAACTATAAAAATTTCTACATAAATTCCAACTTATTACGAGGAATAATTTATTTGTATTAAGGCTGCCTTCCTGCGGTTTGAAAAGAATTCATCCGGAACAAAGTTCCGAATCCCAATAGATTTGCATAAGACTTATGAGATTTGGTCTGGTTGCGAATGTTTCACTTCATTATTTATTTTAGCTTGATCCGTTTCGGTAATCAGTTCAACCACATATTTGATAAAATCTGATTCCGTTAAAATACCCACCAATTGTTTTCCTTCGACCACAGGTAGGCAGCCAAATTTATTACTTAGCATCTCATCCGCAGCTTCCAGCAAAGGGGCATCGGGGTCAATCGTTTCTGGGTTATGGGTCATGATTTCGCCAACAGTCTTTTGTCGCAGAATGTCCTGTCCTTCACTATAAGGGCGTCGCTCGACGAGATATAGTGCTCGCATTGCAAGGTCTCTGTGTGTGAGAAGGCCGATGAGTTCAAGGCCTCCATCTTCCAAATTCGTATCGATGACTAAAAGATGGCGAATTTGAAATTCATCAAGTAGGTCATAAGCATCAGCTAAGCTGCGATCAGCGTTAATGGTAATCAAGTTTTCCGACATTAGATCGCGCACTCGTAGATTTTCCATTTTCTCCTCCATGAGCTTATTAGTCTTTTAACTTCTTTCCAGCAATTATCAAGCCAAGCATGAATTGGCGATAAATCACGAAAATTAGGTGTTTATTGGCGGGGTTATCTGTTCTATTTAAAACTAGGTAGCAGCAAATAAAACGACTCTTTGAGCATATCTAACTATAGAATATGGATCGGCTAGAATATGTGACATAGGTCGTTTGGCTTTTTCATCTTGCCGTGTCTTGCAATATCGTTTGGTAGAGAATAGTCTAGACGCGTCTTGTCTTCTTCTGCCTATCGCATGAGCCAGTAGCACACCTGATGAATTCTATATCCATCTGAAATAATAGGAAAATAATGGTGGCGACCGAACACGGTGGAAACGGATGGGCGAAAAACTATTGTTTTTAAACTCAAGCAAAGCTTTTGTGTTGAAAAAAGAAAGATGAAAAACTGCGAGCCCTGTGACATTTCAAGGGGTAGTGAGTTTGTAAAATAATAAGCTATGAACTAGGAAAATTGCGAGTATGATATCGTCAATGAAATTCTTTCAACAGCAACACTTTTTCATATTATTGCTGATCATCGGCATGTTCTTGATCTTTTCAATCGATTTGGTAACCCCGTTGGGTACAGCGGCCTGGACGCCTTATATTCTTATCGTGACCTTTGCAATCAATTTAAACAACTTGAGACAACTTTATTTACTGGCCGGGATAACTACCATTCTGATGATTATCGGCTATTTTTTGTCGCCAACGCTCATTAAAGACCATTCGGTTGTTTATTATAACCGCAGTATGGGTATTGCTGCGATTTGGGCTGTGGTATTCACTGGCAGCCGTATGATCAAAAGTAAGGTCGAATTGAATGATGAAAGACAACGGGTTCAGGAATTTAATGAGCAGTTGGAACGCGAAGCGTGGATTGATAAGGGTTATAGTGACCTAAGCGATATTCTGCGCCAATCGCTTACTGTAGAAGACATCGCTCAAAAAACGGTAGACTTTCTTGCTGAGCATCTACAGGCAAATGTGGGTGCATTTTATCATGTCAGGCAGGGAGCAAACTTACGTCTAGTCGGACGTTATGCTCTTAGCGAAGAAAAAGCAGGTAGAAGTCTATCGTTGCATGATGGTTATGTCGGTCAAGCAGCAGCACAGCGGAAAATTATCAAAGTCGAACAGTTGCCTGCTAATTACTTGCACATATCCTCTGCTACGGGGCAGGTATCTGCTTCCCACCTCATTTTACTACCGATTATAACAGATGACGAATTGAAGGGAGTGCTTGAGTTAGGCGCCTTAAAAGCCTTTCCAAAAGAAGCAGAAAACTTGCTTAAACTGATATCGGATGTGGTTGCTGGATCAATTAATCTTGCAGAGCATCGTCTGAGAACTGTCGAACTGCTAGAAGAAACGCAAAGACAAGCGGAAGAGTTGCAGTCGCAGCAGGAAGAACTTAGGGTTGCAAATGAAGAGTTGCAAGAGCAGACAAAAGCATTGGAACATGCGCAACAAGAAATGGAAAAACAACATACAGCCCTGGAAGAAAGTAATGCGGAGTTGGAACAACAGCAACTGAAATTGGAAGAGAGTAAAAAGAACCTGGAGTTAGTTAACCGCAATTTGAAAAAATCAGAAACAGCACTAAAAGAGAAAGCACATGAGCTGGCGACTGCAAGTCAGTACAAGTCAGAATTTTTAGCTAACATGTCCCATGAGCTGCGAACACCTCTGAACAGTATTCTTTTACTTTCGCAGATTTTGGCAGATAATCGAACAGATAGCTTAAACGAAGAGCAGATCGACTTTGCGAATACGATCTATTCATCTGGTAACGACCTTTTGAATCTAATCAACGATATCTTGGATCTATCAAAGATTGAAGCAGGTAAGGTCGAGATTCAAGTGGACGACACTCGTCTTGCTGATTTGCTAAAAAGCCTAGGTGGAGTTTTTCAGGTCGCTGCACAAGAAAAAGGTTTAAGTTTTAAATTAAGTATTGAGAGCGACGAAGCCATCCGTACGGACCAGCGAAGATTGGAACAAATTTTAAAAAATTTCTTATCAAATGCCGTTAAGTTTACCCATAATGGCGGCATTGAGATGAAGCTCTGGCGAGAACATTCTCGTCGTGAAAAACCAATTGCCATTGCCGTAAAAGATACTGGTATTAGCATTTCTCAAGAAAAACAGCAGTTGATCTTTCAGGCATTTCATCAGGCCGATGGTAGTACAGAGCGAGAATATGGCGGAACCGGACTTGGATTATCGATTGCAAAGGAACTAGCCCAACTTTTGCAAGCTGAAATAGAAGTACAAAGCTCACCGGATAAAGGAAGTACCTTCATTTTATATCTGCCAGAAGAGATCGGATTAACCAAAGAAACTGGAGAAAAAGCTGAAGTTGAAATAGAGAAGCCACAGGTACAGCCTAAAAAAGAAGAGTATTTTCCAGAAGTTCATGCTCATATAAAAGATGAAGATAAGCAAGACATTGATCAAGTCCTCCAGGAAAAATTTAAAGATGATCGGGACGAGATTGTTGATAATCATCGTCTTATCCAGGTGATTGAAGACGATCCCCAGTTTGCTCAGGTATTGGCAAAGCAAGCGAGGCAACAAGGTTTTCAATGTATATTAAGCCATAGTGGTGAAAAAGGTATCGAAGATGCTCTCAAATATCAGCCACGTGGAATCATTTTGGATTTAAAACTTCCCGGAATAAGTGGAATGGGAGTGTTGGAATATTTAAAGAAAAGCCCCCAATCTCGACATATACCCGTGCACATTATCAGCGGCACAGAGCAAGGTAGAAATGCTTTGTTTATGGGAGCTGTTGGTTATCTGATGAAGCCAGTTGATCCAGATTCACTTAAAAAAGCATTCATGCGTATCGAGGAGCAGCATGCTCGCGTTGTCAAGACAGTCCTTGTGGTTGAAGATGATAAGACTCAATTAAAAAGTATGAAAGCATTTATCGAAGAGGGGGGGCGAATTGAAGTTGTGGGAGCTAGCAGTGGTCAAGAAGCGCTTGAGCAACTGATGAGTTCGACCTTTGATCTCATGATATTAGATGTGCATATGCCAGGAATGTCAGGTTTTGAATTATTAGAAGCTATGGCAACCAAAGAGGAGATGTCTCATCCTCCTGTGATCGTATATACAGGCAAAAGGCTCGATCAAGATGAAGAAGAGCGGCTGCGAAAGTATGTGGATACCATTATCATTAAAAGTGCACGCTCACCTGAAAGACTACTTGATGAAATGACTTTGTTTTTGCACCGCGTCGTGGCAGATCTCCCCTCAGATAAGCAAAAACTTCTCAAAGACCTGCAGTTAAGAGATGAGGCCCTAGAAGGAACAACGATACTTCTTGTCGATGATGATGTGCGAAATGTCTACGCTTTGAGCTACCTTTTAGAGCAAAAAGGGGTCAATGTTGAAATTGCTCGCAATGGTAAAGAAGCTTTAGGCATACTTGATCGACATCCAAATATTGACTTGGTATTGATGGATATTATGATGCCCATTATGGATGGTTATCAGGCAATGCGGGCCATTCGGCAGAATGATCGATTCCAAAAATTGCCGATAATTGCTCTCACTGCGAAGACGATGAAAGGTGATCAAGAAAAATGTTACGAAGCTGGTGCCAACGACTATGCATCCAAACCGGTTGATGCACAAAGACTGCTGTCATTGATAAAAGTCTGGTTAGCGCCACGGGGATACTAAATGGAAATTAAATCGAGTATCGACGACTTGCAGGAGATTGAAGTTCATCTTCTTTTAGAAGCCATTCGTTTACGCTATGGTTATGACTTCAGCCAATATGCATCAAGCTCTCTGCGCAGACGCTTAGAAGGAGCATTGGCAAGATTTAAGGTGGAATCGGTGGCTGATTTGATTCCGCTAATTCTACGTTCAAAGGAAATTTTCCAAAATTTCCTATCTTTTTTTACGGTAACGACAAGCGAAATGTTTCGCGATCCACCTTTTTATCAAGCATTGGTAGCTAAGGTTTTTCCACTCCTTGAAACCTATCAAAATATAAAAATTTGGCATGCCGGCTGTAGTACAGGTGAGGAAGTTTATTCCATGGCAATTCTCTTGCAAGAAGAGGGATTGCTAGAGCACGCGACAATTTATGCGACGGATATTAATCCAATTGCTTTAGATATTGCTCGAAATGGTATATATAAGATCTCTAATATGCAGACATACACCAACAATTACCAGAAAGCAGGCCGCTTAGGTGAATTTTCAAGCTATTATTCCGCTAATTATGGTCATGCAATGATGAACCGGGAACTGAAACGCAAAGTAGTCTTTTCTGAGCATAACCTAGCTACAGATAGCGTGTTTTCCGAGGTCGATCTGATAATTTGTCGAAACGTTTTGATTTACTTTAATCGTGATTTGCAAAATCGTGTTTTTCAGCTTTTCTGGGAGAGCTTGTCTAACCAAGGTCATCTTTGCTTAGGTAGTAAAGAATCTCTTCGTTTTTGTACGGTTGCTGATCGATTTACAGAAGTCGATCGAGACGCGCGCATTTACCGCAAGCTGAGGTAGGTGGTTTGGAAATGACTGTGAGTCAAGGTAAATTAAAAAGTATAGTTCTCATCGGTGGTTCAGCCGGCGGCATAGCCGTCTTGCATCAAATATGTGCAAACCTTCCTGGAAGTTTACCTTATCCTCTTGTCATTGTTCAGCATTTGCCAAAAAATCCCACCGTGCAATTAGCCGATTTAGTCAGGAATTGGACACCACTTCCGGTATTTGAAGTCGAGGCTGGTTGTCCAATTGAAAATGGCACAATCTATTTAGCGCCGCCTGACTATCATCTTTTAATCGAAAATGATGAAGTGTTTGCTTTAAATGTGGATGATCCCGTACATTGGTCAAGACCTTCGATAGACGTGCTTTTTGAGTCTGCAGCTTATGTCTATCGTCATCGTGTGATAGCCATTGTTTTAACTGGTGCGAATGAAGATGGTGCAACAGGATCTAGGAAAGTGTCTGAATTAGGTGGAACAGTTATTGTTCAAAATCCAACTACAGCAGAAGCGAAAACAATGCCCCGGGCAGCATTGAATTTGGTGCCCAATGCACTTTGTATGAAGACTGCAGAAATTGCTAAGTTTTTGACAAGACTTGCTAGCCAACAGTGCGAAATTCACCTCGGCAGGAGTGAATAAATGAAGAAAGCCAATATTCTCCTTGTGGATGATAAGATCGAAAATTTGAAATCCATGGAAGCTGTACTAAGTACGTTGGATATTGGATTTAATATTTTTAAAGCTGACTCAGGGCGTCAGGCTTTAGAACTGAATTTGGACCAAGACTTTTGCCTGATCGTGATGGATGTGAAGATGCCTGATATGGATGGTATCGAAACCGCCGAATTAATCCGTAGTATGGCAAAGAGTAGGGATATGCCGATAATTTTTGTGACGGCAGGTGATGTCGATCCAAAACTGACGTTCAAAGGTTATGATGCAGGTGCGGTAGATTTTTTGTATAAACCAATTGAGCCACATATTTTGCGAAGCAAAGTCAGAATTTTTGCTGAACGAAAACTTGCTGAAGAAGCGCTGAAAGAACAATCACGCATTCTTGCTGAAAAGGCTCGTTTAATCGATCTCTCGGCAGACGCCATTATTGTGAGTAATGCTAAAGGATGCATTGACTTTTGGAGTCATGGGGCAGAGTACCTGTATGGTTGGTCACGTGAAGAAGTGATGAATCAAGAAGTCAATCGTCTGTTGAAGACAGAGTCTCCTTTTTCCATTGAGGAAATAACTAACGAAATAAAAAAGAAGGGGCAATGGGAGGGAGAGTTACGACAGACGACTAAAGATGGGCAGCAAGTGGTTGTGATGAGTCGTTGGGTTTTGCAAAGTGATGATCAATCAGGAGCCGGAGAAAGTTTCCTGCAAAGTAATACGGATATTACCGATCGTATTCGGGCTGCAGATGAGCTGAAAACGGCCCTTGTAAAAGCAGATGCTGCAAATAAGGCAAAAAGTCAGTTTTTAGCAAATATGAGTCATGAAATTAGAACTCCAATCGGTGCGATCATGGGATTTTCCGAGCTTTTAAAAGAAGTGAAGCTAAATCAGGATGAAAAAGAAAATTTCATAGATACGATCATTCGCAACTGTCATAGCCTAACTCGGATTATTGATGACATTTTAGATCTTGCAAAAGTAGAATCCGGACAAATTCAGATTGAAAGCGAAAAAATTTCATTGAATTCATTGTTGAAAGAAGTTTCATCTCTACTTGATCTGCGTGCTCGTGAAAAGTGCATTGCATTGCAGATGGAATGTGATCCTTCCACTCCTGATGGCATCAAAACCGATCCTGTCCGACTAAAGCAAATACTGATTAATGTTCTGAGCAATGCAATCAAGTTCACTGATCAAGGGCTGATAAACCTTAAGGTGCTACCTAAGCATGAGATGAACTCAAATAGAGTTTTATTGGAATTTATCATCAAAGATACTGGTATGGGAATCACACCGGAGCAACAAAGCCGGCTATTTCATCCGTTTACCCAGGCAGATGCTTCGACGACACGAAAGTTTGGGGGAACTGGCTTAGGACTGGCCCTGTCAAGAAGTCTTGCAAAGCTACTTGGTGGCGACCTTCTGCTTGTGGAAAGTATTCCAGGAAAGGGCAGCATTTTTTCTGCGACCATTGTTGTAACAAGCTCTGATGACGTCGATGAACCTCATGAAAATAACCAAGAACAAGTTGAGAAGCGCATCAAGGAGTTGCTTGGGATAAAAATTCTTGTGGCAGAAGATTCGAAAGATAATCAGGAGTTTTTGCGTTATCTTTTAACTCTTCGAGGGGCAACAATTGAGATTGTGTCAGATGGTTCAGAGGCCTTTGAAAGAGCTTTGAAACAGGATTTTGATGTGATTTTGATGGATGTGCAGATGCCTCATCTTGATGGTATAGACACAACTAAAAACCTGCGTTTATTGGGATATAAAAAGCCAATTATTGCTTTAACAGCACATGCCATGAAAGAGGAAAGAAATCGCTGCTTGGATGCAGGATGCAACGATCACCTTTCCAAACCAGTAGTGCCGAGTCAATTGATTAGATCAATCTTGAAACACGTAAAGCCCAATCAATTGAAGAGTGGCTATATTTCAGATAGTGCTTTTTTCCATTAAGCCAAATTTTACAGGGAAAAACACAGCTAGCCGGAAACTGTAGCTAATTTTTTGGCTTGAAAAATTGACGATACTTTTGAATCTAGATTGAATCCTGCGATAAGCAATATCAATAGCCGCTACACCATGCACTGTATCATCCATACTTCTTTCATTATTTTCTTCTTTTGTGCACATGTTTTTAAAAATAATTGATCCATTTGTTGATTTTGGTTCATAGAAGGCTCAGATTGTAAGTTTTACAGGGCAAGGTTATTAATAATAAAATTTCATCCGATTGTTTTATAGTTCATAGGAAATCTGACACAATAAAATATGGCAATAAGGTTTGGTGAGTTTTTGCTTCATTGAAATATTCAAGTAAAAATACAGTCATCAAACATGGATATCCCGATAAGTCTGGAGATGGTCAATGAAATTGGCTTACTTACAAGTCATGATTATCTTGGTGCTTTGGGGGTTTGGTTATCATGCGAACCTTGCGCAAGCCTTGGCTCTTCCAGATCCCTTCGTTGAGGGAGAGAAGGATGGGGCGAGTTTAAAAGCTTGGGATCCTGATAGGCCTTTCCAGATGAAAGGTAGCTGGCGAGTCGTACCAGGCCAATTTATTAAGCCTTCCGAAGTTTGGTCTGCAATAGAGAACAATCAGGGGCAAGTCATAGAAGTTGGCAAGTCTTTTTATGAAATTGATCCTGAGAGGTTTCCAGATAATAAGGGTCACGCTACCTATATCTATCAGATTCAAGATTTGCCTAATCAAATTTTGCTAGGAATAAAATCGGGTTCCGTATACACAGCGGCGGAGATTTTTTGGGTATCAAAAAATGGGCAAGCTAAAAGTCTCTTGAAAATCGGTCAGCCAGGTAGCAGTCGGGAGTCATCCTATCCTGGGCCAAATCCAAATCATTATGGACTTATTCCTGCTGGTGAAACTGAAGGAGCGATCGTTATTTATCTCAGTAACTTCCACCATAGCTGGGGAGGCCTATGGGCACCTCCTTCCATAGCATCTGCCGCGAAGTTAGGCGCGACACGATTTGTTGAGAGCAATACAAATTATCTTTTAATTGGAATTCTATTATTCATAGTTTTTTATAGTATGAGCCTTTATCTAAGACGTCGTGAAGATAGAGGTAGTCTCTGGTTGGCTATTCTCTCAGCAGGATTTGCGTTAAGAATGTTTACCTATATTGGCGGTCTTCAGCGGTTACTGCCTGAGCCCATGGCATACAGTTGGACAATGAAGATAATATATTCTTCGATGTGCTGGGGCCCGATGTTCGGCTACTACTTTTTATCGACTTATTTTCCTAAGCAGTTTAAACCAATATATGCAAAGATTGCAGCCTGGATCACAATGCCATTGACTGCATTTATTCTCTTAACTCCATCCGAATGGTTTGGTTTTCTAGGAAACCCCTTAATCTATGTAGGATCCTTAAGTACATGTTTCATGTGCTATCTGATTACGCGCGTGTTTCTAGCCCGTGAAATCGGTGGTACCATGTGCTTTGTCGGAATGGTTATATTAATGTCCGGGACATTTCTGGAGGCACTTTCCGCTCTCGGGCTGGTAGATGGCATCCTCAATGCTATGGGGTATGGAATTGTTTTCTTCCTTGTTTTTCAATCCCAGATAGTAGCATCACAATTTGTCCAGGCGTTTCGTCAGTCGGAGCTTCTTGGGCGTGAATTACAAAAAGAAGTTGACCGACAGACTCGTGATATACGTTCAATTCTTGATAATATCAAACAAGGTATTTTCACAGTAGTTTCACCTTTGCAGGTTGCAGGTAGACAATACTCTCCATTTACCAAAACGATTTTGCATACGGACCATATTGAAGGTCGAACGGTTGAGGATCTTTTATTAAAACATTCTGATTTAACTGCCGACCAGGCTGATCAGATTAACGCAACTTTGAGTTGTGCACTGGGAGAAGACCTCATCAATTATGAAATCAATCAAAACTGTCTGCCAAAAGAGCTGATTGTGAAATCAAATGATGCCGTAAAAGTATTGGAAGTTGACTGGAACCCGATTGCCGACGAGCAAAACAGAATGGAAAAACTTTTAGTCTGTATTCGTGATGTGACAGAGATTCGCCATCTTCGCTTGGAAGCCGAAAGAAATCAAAGAGAAATTGACGTATTAAATGAAATTGTCAATATCGCCGAAGATCGCTTTATTCGTTTTTTCAGTAAAGCTATGGAATATCTTGAAGAGAATGAGTTTTATATTAAAAAAAATCGGCATGGTGTGACACAGGTGGCAAAGCGCTTATTTGTGAATTACCATACCTTGAAGGGTATAGCGAGGACCTACCACTTTAAACTTCTATCAGCAAAAACTCATGAAGTCGAGCACGTGTTAAGTGAGTTACTCAAGGGGAATCATGATTGGAACCAAGAAAGCTTACTTAAAGACTTAGGAGAACTACAAGCTTGCTTAGGCATCTACGAAAAGGTAGCTCGGGAAAAGTTGCATTGGAGTTTGTCTCACAAAACAGTGAAGTTGAATCGCGAAGATTTGGTTGAATTAATCCCTCATCTTCGTGGGCTTGAAGATGAAGTGCGGACTGACATTGGGAAAAACCATTTGGCTACCATTGAAAATCGCTTGCTGGAAAGTGTTTATACCCGCCTCCAGGATATAGTCAATGAAGCTTCGCGTGGTCTGGATTCCATTGCAAGAGATCTAGGTAAAAACATTCCAGAAATTTTACAAACGCCAAATAAGTATCTTATGGTTGATGACTGGACCGATCGCTTGCATGGAGCCTTGACTCATGTCTTCCGGAATTCCATTGATCATGGGATAGAAAAGCCGGAAGATCGTAAAATCGCTAGTAAAGAAGAGCATGGACGCATTTTTGTCCGAGCATTTCAAGACGGTGATGAGCTGCGCATTGAGGTGCAAGACGATGGTCAAGGTTTGAACTTGGAAGTGATTGAGAAAATTGCTCGGGAAAAAGGCTTATTGACTACTGCTTCAGTTGATAGTTTAACAGTTGCGTTGACTATTTTTAACTCTGGCTTTTCGACAAAAGATGGTGTGACGGAAATCTCTGGGCGGGGAGTAGGAATGGATGCGCTGCGTACCTATATTGAAGAAGTAGGAGGGCGGGTGACTTTGGATCTCGATCAAAATTCCATCGATAATCGTCATGTGAGTTTTGCCATATTAATCTTCTTGCCCCGACAGGCTTGGATTCAAAGTACAGTAGCTGGGTCTCACCAACTGGTTGGTTAAATAGGAGAATTTCATGGGAGAGTTGGAGGAGGCCTTAAATTCTCGTTCCATGCATATGTCTGTTCTTGTCACGCCCGATATGGCGAATTTCTCTGGGCATATGCATGGTGGCGATCTATTGAAGATGCTGGATAAGGTTGCCTATTCCTGTGCCATGCGCTATTCCGGTTCCTATGTTGTTACTTTGTCCGTTGATAAAGTGCTTTTCAAACAGCCAATTTATATTGGTGATATGTTGACTTTTTTAGCACTAGTCAACTACACCGGAAAAACTTCAATGGAAATTGGAATTAAGGTGATTGCGGAAGATTTAATCAAGAAAACTCAACGCCATACCAATAGTTGCTACTTTACGATGGTCGCCTTGGATGAAGATGGTAAACCAAGAGAGGTGCCGCATTTCGATCCGCAGACAGTTGAAGAAAAGCAGCGTTTTGAAAGGGCGAAAAAGCGCAAAGAATCAAGTCTCCAGTTGCAAGGGTGATAAATTCACTAGGACTTTCCGTTTTTTGGTGACCAGGCATCATTTTCGCAAAGAGGATGAAGCCAATGATCCGCCACCAGCCAAATAGCTCTAGCAAATGGATAGAAAAGCATAGCAAAACTGATGGCAGCAATCGAGACAATGCTGGCAGTTGCTAGCACATGTATTTCCAAGTCAGAGCGATAAATAGCGACAAGAAGTATCAACGTGACAATTCCGGTCAATGGATAGTTTACCATCCAAGGTGCACCCCAAAAGTATCCGGTTTCGCGCTCATAAACATACCGACACTTGCTGCAGCCATGTTTAAATTCAAACCAAGACTTGTCTTTTAATAGTGATTCACTCAGACAATAAGGGCACCGGAGGCGGAAAATGCCTTGAAGGCTTGGTCTTGGGCGTTGCAGATTTAACTGGGGCATGACCATAACCTCATCAGAAAGCATCATCCCTGAAAATCAGGGAGCGCTATATTTAGGAGCGAGGCAACTGTATTTGCGGTTCTTTTGCTGCTCGATACAATACCACAGTATGGCCGATCACTTGAACAAGGTTTGCACTCGCCTGTGCCTGAATCTCTTCAACCAAAGATTGCATGCTTTCCTGGTCATCACAGCGAACTTTGATCTTGATCAGTTCGTGGCAGTCTAAGGTTTGATTGATCTCCCGCAAAACGCCTTCACTAATACCATTATTACCAACATACACTACAGCTGGAAGGTCGTGAGCCTTACCTTTCAAAAACTTCTTTTGCTTATTATTGAGTTTCATCAACGATCCTTTTTTGCAATAAATACCGCCATTCCAGCATTAATTTGCCGCGGGTTGCTAGCTGTATCTATTTTATGGCGGACTTGCAAGGAAATTCGAGAAAGTCAGAATAACCAGTAAAAATCCAGATCAGCCACAGGATGCCAGCCAGCATCGTCGATTGTGACCTGATCCAAGTCTCGACCCGATAAGACGATATACGCTAATCCTGCGCCTAGCCGGAAGTTGAAACGGCCGACCTGCCATTGTTGCGCAGCAGTCAGGCGTAGTGATTTTGAGCGGAGATCTTCTAAGGCTAATTGTTCAATACGGCTTGTCATAAATAAACTTTTGCTCCGATCGCGTTGCAATTCGCCAGTCAGTTGAAACAGGTCTCGGCTCAGACCCAATAAGGATTGAATTTGCAAAGTCCGCTGGGAAAGCTCGGTGTTCATGCCCCCCTTCGCCTGATTGCTGCTTTTAGCCGAATTGTCGTTGACGGGTAGTGGTCCATTGGACTTACTACCTTGATACCAGCGTAAGCCTTCCTCGGAAAGTCTGGCATGGGTCGGACCAATACTGAGGCGCCAATGACTATGCAATATGAGTCGTTTGGAGATGATCTGACTCCAGCTCAGTTGAGGTTGGACAACACGGACATCAAGCTCAGCAAAATTATCATGATACACGCCCCAAAGTGCGGTCTTTCGATTAAGATAGGTGCCGGCCAAAGCAAAACTGACCGTGTGATCCCTCTGCTGAAAGACCCGGTGTTTTATACGAAAGTTTGGAGCCCCTCCAATGCTCGATAGTAAATCTGTCCCGATCTGCGTTTTGTCATTTAGGCCAATGTCAAAAGTAAGGCCTACTTTCATCTCTCCAGCGGCTAATGGATAAGCCGTGAAATCTAAACTGTGGCTCTTGACGGAATCGATGTCATTTTCGGTCGGTTCTTGTCCGTATGCAGTTGCAAATCCGAAGAGTATTCCTATTATAAGGGCCGGTCGGATGCATTGGCGGCTTTTCTTTCGGGGAAGAGAACTGGGCATGGTATGATCGCTCGCGTTGATAAGGTGAGATCCTCTCAGAAAAACTAAGCATTTCGACGTTACAAGAGCAGAAAGAAAGGAGCAACTGTCTTGACGATAACAAAGCAGGTCCAACCGAAAAAGCTGAAGGGCTTTCGTGATTTCTTACCGCATCAGGTCAGTCAGCGGAAGAAAATGATTGATGTGATCTGGCGTCATGCAGTTCAAGCTGGATTTCAAGCCATTGAAACTCCCGTCTTGGAGTATGCCGAGACGTTGTTGGGGGCTGGCGGTCAGGAAACTGACAAGGAAGTCTACCGCTTTGAAGATCATGGCGGCCGTGCGGTCGGACTGCGTTTTGACTTAACGGTGCCCTTTGCTCGTTTTGTGGCAGAACACCAGGGGACGCTGGTGTTCCCTTTCAAAAAGTTGCAGATTGGCAACTCATGGCGGGGCGAAAAGCCTCAGAAGGGGCGATATCGTGAGTTTTGCCAGGCCGATGTCGATATTATCGGGGTGGATTCCCAGGCTGCAGATATTGAAGTTTTGTTAAATATTTTAGGCAATTTAAATCGTCTTGTACCAGCGTCTTTTACAATGTCAATTGGTCATAGGAAGGTCCTTTCAGCCATCTTACAGCATGCCTTCCCCGGCTTGTCTGCGACTGGCGAGGCATGTGCGCTTATTGCCCTGGATAAGACAGCTAAAATCGGTGTGGAAAAGGTGCGCCAGCTGTTGTTGGAAATCGATGGCGCCACACCTGAGGGAGCCGATTTGCTGCAGAAAATCCTAAGCTCAAAGGATGCTGCCGGCGATTCTGATCTATCTATATTGACTCGAATTTTTGCAGAAAACGAAGATATTTCTATTGAAATTGAAAGGATAAGGCAAACTCTCAGCGTTCTGCGGGGTCTGGTAAGCGGCACCAAAGCACGGGTGCGCTTGGATCTCAATATTGCGCGTGGATTAGGCTATTATACCGGAATCGTATTTGAAACCGTGATTGACCAACTGCCCGGCTTTGGCTCGATTTCATCAGGTGGCCGTTATAATGATCTAGTGACCCGCTTTAGCAAGCAAAGTCTGCCAGGTATCGGTGGATCGATCGGCGTTGATCGACTGTTGGCTGCTTTGGAAGAGCTAGGCGAGACGGAAAATGAAACAAGGCAAGGCATATTTGTCGCGGTTGCGACTGCCGACGCCCTCCCTTATGCCTTTCACATCGTCGATGAACTACGTAATGGCACAGATGAGATGGTCGATATCGGCTTAAACTTAGGCAAGCTGGGTAACCAGTTTAAGTATGCCGACCGTCGTAAATTTGCCAAGGTCATCGTCGTTGGTGAAGAAGAGCGACTTGCGGGGACTTATACCATGAAGGATCTGACCACAGGTGATGAGGTTCGCGATTTACGACGAGACCAGCTACTACTTAACATGAAGCGGCGATAACAGGAGATATGGAGATTCCCTGACGGGAATCTCTGGTCAAAGTCCCGACGATCGTGGTATCTTGTTAAAAACCTCTAACATCCCAATGGAATTGAATATTTATGTTAAAAAAATGGTTGGAATTTCCGTTTTTGCAGAATCGATCAGGCCGTTTGATGAGCTTTGCTCTTGTTTTGGTTTTCATTGCCACAGTGGGTCTCGATCAAGTCACCAAACGGCATGCGCAAGCGACTTTACTTGGCTGGGAGCATGCGACGGACATACGGATGTATCAGCCAAAGTTTTTTGAGATAGGTTCCGTTGGTGAAGATCGTAGCCATAAAGATGAGTCTTCTTATTTTCTAAGATTGAAGTTTCATTATCAACGGAATGTTGGGGCTGCTTTCAGCATGTTTTCCAATATGGATGACAAATTTCGCGTGCCGTTTTTCTATATGGTGACAGTCATCGCAATCATTTTTATTGCTTATTACTTAAAAACATTGCCGCTCAATTTTCATCTGACGCGGTTTGGTTTAGTGATGATTTTGGCCGGTGCCATTGGCAACTTTATAGATCGGGTATTGTTGGGGTATGTTATCGACTTTGTTGATGTTGACTGGGTGCTTCACCGCTGGCGGCATGACTTCGCTGTGTTCAATGTTGCGGATATTGCGATTAATATTGGTATCATCAGCTTTATTTTGGAGTCCATTTTGCCTATCAAACCTCTAATGCTTGAGGACGTGAAGGAGACATCAGCAAACAAGAAGCTTTCAACGTCTTCGTCGATGTCTTAAGTTTTCATTTTGCTGTGAATTCCAGATCTGCTCTTGCCCCAAGGGGGACACGGAAAATGGATAACCCCAGCTGTATATGCTGGGGAAGTTTATACAAATTAACCGAAATAGCTGCCTAAACACCGATCTGCAGTTGCAATCGTTTTCAAATCCTTACAGAAGCCAAAACGCACATAGCGCATTTCTCTCTTTGCTTTTGCGGCATCAAGATAAAAGCCAGAAGTCGGAATTGCTGCCACTCCAGCTTCAGTCACAAGGCGTTGGACGAACTCATAGTCATCTTCATCACTAAGAGCCGAATAATCAGCCATAATAAAGTAGGTTCCAGCCGGCAGACGGCATTCAAAACCATGCTTCCTCAACACTTCATATAAAGCCATGCGTCGTTTGGCATATTCCTCGCGAAAGAGATGGAAGTAGTCATCTCCCAACTCCAAGGCCGCTAACATTCCCCATTGTAAAGGAGTGGTCGAACAAAACACCGTATATTGGTGTGGGATACGGATAAATTTGGTCAAGTGCTTTGGTGCAAAAGCATAGCCTACTTTCCAACCTGTAAGGCTGAATGTCTTGGAAAAGGAAGATACGCAAACAGTTCGATCCCGCATACCCGGTATAGTAATCAAGGGAAAATGACGAGCCGGCGAAAACACGAGTTCCTCATACACTTCGTCGGTCACAACAATCAAGTTATGGCGAATCACTAACTCGGCAATGGACTTCAGTTCATCGCGATTAAAAACCTTGCCTGTTGGATTATGCGGCGTGTTTAAAATCAGCATCTTCGTCCGGCTGGTAATCGCATCAGCAAGTGATTTGGCATCAAATTGCCAATCAGGGGCTTGCAAAGGCACTGTTTTTAAACTTGCTCCAGCAAGCATTGCCGCCGCGGGATAGGACTCATAGAAGGGTTCGAAGCAAATAATTTCGTCGCCGGGTGAACAAAGCCCAACGATGCTACAAAAGAGCGCCTCTGTAGCGCCGGAAAAAATGGTGATTTCGTCCTCGGGCTGATAGTTCACACTATAAAGTTTTTTTTGGCGGGCTGCCAAGGAACGTCGTAATTCCAAGATTCCGTTGCTCGGTGCATATTGATTGAAGCCATCCTGAATGGCTGTTATGGCAGCTTCTTTGACTTCCTTTGGCCCATCAAAGTCAGGAAAGCCCTGAGCGAGGTTAACAGCATTATGTTTTTGAGATAATTGGGAAATTTCAGAAAATATCGAGGACTCAAAAGCCTTCCAGTCTAATCGTGCCATCGTTTTTGGCTTCCTTATTCTTGCCCGGTTTGTGAAATCGCCTTCTCATCTATCTTAACCTATTTCGGTGGCGACATAACCCTGGCAATACAATGCGAGTTTGAAAATTTATCTGAAGATTTTTTGCGGGAAGTCTGAGATTTTAGCAAGAATTTAAAACGTTTGTGGCAAAAGCGGAGCTAAGCTTTCTATATCTCTGTAATTTTGACTGTTTTCAATTAATCATTGACATATCATTGAGCTTTTCTAAAAATTCGTACACTTTGGGCTGGCTACCCAGTCAGCAACGACAGGTCGCTTGTGCTTGGAACCTGTGATAAGTCGCAAAGTCAAAGTCTTGACGATTATAGGTGAAAATGTATTTCGCTGCCAAGGGGGGACTTTGGCGGGCACTACCAAAAGGTCGGGGCAAAGATAAGTTTGACTAGGATAAGAAGACCTAATATTGCGCTGCCCGTTGGATTATTCCTGGCCAAGGAAGTCCATACTGTTATATACAACAGGGCGATAAATAAGCCGTCGTCAAGAATTCTCTTCATTTTTAGGTAGCGGTTTCGGAGGGTGGGACGCTCTCGGAATGTTCGTTTTAAAGAAGGTGTACTTATGACTGTGATCAACTTTCCTACAAAGAGGCGGATGTGGTATCCGGCCTTAGTGTCTCTGGCCATCAGCGGTGGACTATCGTCTTCCCTATTAGCCAACGACGATAAGGTGTCCGAATCCATCCAGATCCAGACCACAACCGTGGCACAAAATCAAAAATCCCAGCAAAAAGTCGATACGCTCGCCGAGGATGCCAACAAGCTTCTCGAAGATTATCGGCTTGTTGTCAGTGAGACGGAAAGCCTTCGGGTCTACAATGACCAGATGGAGAAGTTGATTGCCTCCCAAGAGCAAGAAATGGGCTCGATCGAAAAGCAAATTAACCAGATCGAGGTGACCAATAAAGAAGTTGTGCCGTTGATGCTGCGTATGATCAGCAGCCTTGGGCAGTTTGTTGAACTTGATTTACCTTTCTTGCTCGAAGAAAGAAAAGCAAGAGTACAAAGTTTGGTTGAGATGATGGATCGTGCGGATGTTTCGACATCTGAGAAATTCCGTCGTGTCTTAGAAGCTTTCCAAGTTGAAAACGAGTATGGTCGCTCCATTGAAGCTTACAATGCGTCGGTCAATATTGATGGCACGGATCGCACGGTAGACTTCTTGCGTATCGGCCGTGTGGTTCTTATTTACCAAACCCTCGATGGTAGTGAAGCTCGTCTTTGGGACAAGACGAAAAAGGAATGGGTGGCTCTGCCAGATAACTATCGCAGTACCATCAATGAAGGCTTGAAGATCGCGCGGCGTCAAGCTGCCCCAGATCTCTTGACACTTCCTGTACCGACACCGACAAACGAGGGGGCATAAATGTTACGATCAATGCGCTGGATTCCAAATGCAGTCTTCTCCTTGGTCATAGGTCTTTCCGGCATTGCAGCCACATCTGCTGCAATGGGTCAGGAAATGCCACAAACTCTTGACCAGTTATTAGAGCGAGTCAAACGTGATCGCATGCGTGACCAGCAGGTCAATCAGCAGCGTGAACAGGAATTTTTAAAAGCTAAAAATCAGCAGGCAGAGATTTTAAAGAAAGCTCGTGCCGAGCTTGCAGCAGAAAAAAAACGCGCCGACCAGTTAAAAAGCTCTTATGACAACAATGAAAAAGAGTTGGCTGAGTTGGAAGACCGCTTGCGTGTCACCATGGGAACTCTTGGCGAGCTATTTGGAGTCGTCAGACAAGTCGCCGGTGATACCAAAGGTCAGTTTGAAAACTCGTTGGTTACAGCTCAATATCCCGGCCGTGCGAGCTTCGTTGACGAGCTCTCACGCCGTAAAGAACTGCCGGAAACCGAGGATCTGGAAAAACTGTGGATTGAGCTTCTTTCTGAAATGACTGAGTCAGGAAAGGTCGTCGACTTTACTGGTAAAGTGACAAAGATCAATGGTGAAGAAGTTGATCAGACCGTGACTCGTATCGGTGTGTTTAACCTTCTTTCAGACGGCGTTTATCTGCAGTATCTGCCCGAAGTGGAAAAAATGGTTGAACTGGGTCGGCAGCCACAGGGGCGCTACTTGAGTTTGGCTGAGGACTTCCAAAGTGCTGCGGCTGGAACTGTTGAGCCAGTCGGTATCGACCCATCACGCGGCTCGATTCTGTCTCTTTTGGTACAAGCGCCAAGTCTCTGGGAGCGGTTTCAACAAGGTGGTATTGTCGGCTACGTCATTGCCATGGTCTTAATCATTGGTTTGGTTTTGGTCGTTGAACGCTTTGCTTACCTGTCTTCTGTAGGTGCCAAGGTCAAACGTCAGCTTGTAAGCTCGACACCTGATCCAAGCAACCCACTTGGTAAAATCTTTAGCGTATTTGAAGAATATAAAGATAAAGACATTGAAACTCTTGAGTTAAAGCTTGATGAAGCGATTATCAAGGGTACCTCGTCTCTTGAGCGCGGTTTGAGCACCATTAAGATCCTCGCTGCGGTTGCCCCACTATTGGGACTGCTTGGTACAGTTACCGGTATGATTGGCACCTTCCAGTCAATTACACTTTTTGGTACTGGTGATCCCAAGCTGATGGCTGGTGGTATCTCTCAGGCTCTTGTTACAACTGTACTTGGTTTGATTGCCGCCATTCCATTAATTCTGTTGCACAGTATGGTTGCAAGTAAGAGTAAGTCTATGCTCTCCATCCTTGAAGAGCAGAGTGCTGGATTGATGGCGCAAAAAGTTGAAACGGAGGCTCGTGCATGATTGCCCTATTAGAATTTTGGGAAGTCATTCGCGATTTTTTAGAAGCTGGTGGCCAGGTTCTTCTGGTCATCCTGTTTGCGACTCTTGTGCTTTGGACGCTTATTTTAGAGCGTTACTGGTATTTCCTGAAAGTCTATCCAGGAGAGGCCAAAAAACTGATATCCGAATGGTCCCAGCGAAACGATAAAACGTCTTGGTCGGCCCATAAAATCCGGGAAGCTCTAATTTCTCAAACCCGCACCCAATTGGGGCAGTCCGTTGGTTTTATCAAGACATTGGTTGCTGTCTGCCCTCTTTTGGGCTTGATGGGAACGGTCACGGGTATGATCAGCGTTTTTGAAGTCATGGCAGTAACCGGAACTGGTAATGCTCGACTCATGGCTTCCGGAATTTCGATGGCCACGATTCCGACCATGGCCGGCATGGTCGCCTCGATTTCCGGGGTGTATTTCAGTTCCAGGTTAGAGCATCGGGTTAGGGTCGAAACAGACAAGCTTGCAGACAGCCTTCCCTACACTGAAGAGGTAGCCGTATGAGAGCGCGATTCAAAAAACGCAGTGAGGATGAAGCAGGAATTGACATGACACCGATGCTTGACATCGTTTTCATCATGTTGATTTTCTTCATTGTAACGACATCCTTTGTGAAAGAGTCAGGCATTGATGTGAACCGTCCTTCAGCAGCCACGACAGTGCAGAAGGAACGTGCTAACATATTGATTGCTATTACTGATAATGGCGATATTTGGTTGCAAAAAAGACAGATAGATCTTCGTTCTGTCCGAGCAAATATTGAGAAGCTTCACGCCGAAAACCCCGAGGGTTCCGTCGTGATTCAAGCTGATAAGGGCGCCAAGACTGGAACTCTGATCCAGGTGATGGATCAGATTCGTCTAGCGGGAGTAGCCAATGTTTCAATTGCAGCCAAGCCACAGGAATAATCAGCTATGCGGTATTTATTCGCACTAGTCGCTGGAACGGTTGTCACCCTGGGATTGTTCTATTTCATGTCGGTATTGATTTCCCAGGGCGAAAAACTTGACCGTGATAAAGACTTAGGAAGTGTGGTGGAGTTTATTCGCACACCACAGGAAGAAAACTTACAAACGCGCGAGCGGATGGTGCCACAGAAGCCACCGCCACCCGAACGTCCACCAGAGCAGCCAAAGATGGATGTCGCTAGTAACGACAAGCCGCAGGCTGAGGACCTGAATATTCAGGCCCCGAAATTGGCTGAAGGCTTGAAGGGTGGCATGGGGCCATATCTAGGCGGCGGTGGTGGCGGCTCAGGTGATGCCGAAGAAATGCCGATAGTCCGGATAGAACCTCAATATCCGCCACAGGCGCAGATGCAAGGCATTGAAGGACAGGTAACGGTAAGCTTCACGGTCACTAAAACCGGTTCGATCCGGGATGTGAAGATCGAGTCAGCAAATCCGCCTCGTGTTTTCAATCAAGCGGCTCAAAGAGCTGTGATGCGCTGGCGTTACAAGCCAAAGTATGTGGATGGGGAGCCTGTAGAAAGGCGACTTAGCACGACATTTGATTTCAAATTTGCGAGTGATTAAACGTGAGGAATGCGATGAACTTACTAAAGCTTTTAGTGATCAGTTTGACGATCCTGGCAGCGACTAGTGGGGTGGCGGCAGATATTAAGACCCTGCTGCAACGCAAACCTCAGAAAGTCGAGGATGCTCGTCCAGGTAACCTAAGCGAGCGTGACTACAATCGCCTCTCTCGTGCCCAACAAATGATGGCCGAAGGGAAATTCGATGATGCTCTCAATCTTTTGAACATGCTTGAAGAATCAACGAGGCGTGATTCCTTCGGTTTAGCCCAGGTTTATCAAACCAAAGGCTATGTGTATGCGCAAAATGATAATTTTGCGAAAGCTGCTGAGTATTTTCAAAAGTGTCTCGACTTGAAAGCCCTTCCACTGCAACCGACTTTGAGTACGATGTACTCATTGGCTCAAGTTAACGCGGCTCAGGAAAAGTACCTGGAAGCGGTGCCTTTGCTCCAGGATTACCTTTACAACCGTGATCCACCCCATGCAGATGCCTACTTCTTTTATGGTCAGATCCTGGCACAATTAAATGCGCGACTCGAAGCCGTTAAGCAGGTAGAGCGGGCGATTGAATTGAATCCAGAACCGCGTGAGCCGTGGTATCGTTTACTTGCTGCTCTTTACTATGAGCAGAAGAACTATCCCAAGGCCATTGTGGCTTTGACCTCCTTGTTGAATATCAATCCCGATAAAAAAGAATACTGGCAGCAGCTTTCCAGCATTTATGTGGCGACCAATCAAGACGATAAAGCCTTGGCCACGTTGGAAGTCGCTTACAAAAAGGACTTTTTGGATGAGGAACGCGATCTCTTGCAACTCGTTCGGCTTTCTTTGTTTCGCGGCGTTCCCTATAAGGCAGGCGTATATTTAGAAAAGGCGATTGAGCAGGGAATTGTTGAAAAGAACAAGAAGCACTATGAGTTGCTCGCAGATAGTTGGATTCGTGCCCAGGAAGTTGACCGGGCATTGGCAGCTCTCAGTTTAGCAGCACCTTTGGCAGATGATGGCTCGGTGTTTGTTCGTCAAGGGCAGCTCTATCTGGAAAAAGAGCAATGGCAAGAGTCTGTGAAGTCACTAGAAGCAGGCATCAAAAAAGGTGGCTTGAGCAAGCCAGGACTTGCTTATGTCGCTATGGGAATTGCTCAGTACCGTTTAGGTAGGACAGAGGCTTCGTTGGCTGCCTTTAAGCAAGCCCAAAAATATCCGCAGCAAGAACGCCAAGCAAAGGAGTGGATCAACCACTTGTCCATGGGCGTTGCGGATACACATTAAACACGGAAAAATTAAAGAACATTCCATAGGCAAAACCGAAATTTTCGGTTTTGCCTTAAATTTTTCAATAACTGATCAGGCTTCGCACAGGTGAGCCGGTTAAGGCATTGCGACCTTCAAGAAAAGATAACTCAACCACAAAAGCGCAGCCTGCCACTCGGCCACCACATTTTTTCACCAGTTCGACACTGGCTGCCATGGTGCCTCCAGTCGCAAGCAAATCATCTACAATCAAGACCCTTTGATCAGCGCCAATGGCGTCTTGATGCACTTCCAGAGTATCGGTTCCATATTCCAACTGATAGCTGTGGCTATAGGTTTTATATGGTAGTTTGCCTGGTTTGCGAATTGGCACGAAACCCTTGCCCGAAAGGCTAGCCAAGCTAACCCCAAACAAAAATCCGCGGCTTTCAATACCAGCGACGATATCAAACTCGAGATCACGCACCGCATCGCGAAGCTGTTGTTGGGCCGCTTGCAAGGCTTCCGGGGATTGCAGTATCGGTGTGATGTCTTTGAATTGAATACCCGGTTTAGGAAAGTCAGGGATATTTCTGATGTACTGCTTAAGATCAAAAGTCATCTTTCTTTATCCTTCGGTTCGGTTTGTGATCGGCTGAAGATGGCATAAGCATTTATGCTTTATGTGCTAAAATGCTTATGCATTCGTGTTTTTACTAACTCTTGTCGCTTTGCGCGCCACTGAGTTTTGCCGCTAGCAAATCACCAAAGCTTCCACGCTGTTTCGGGGCAACTTTGGGCTTTTCTTCCTGGCTTTTTAGATATTCACGCAGTTCAGCGGCATTATCTTGATCTTCATCGGCGACATCTTTTAAGCCTAAAAGAACTTTGCGTTCATTGGTATCGACCGAGCGGATGACGACTTCAAGTTCTTTAGGAGGAGAGCTTTTTTTGCGGTAAGATTCGCCGAAAGCTTTCTTTAAAGTGGCAAGCGGAATCAGGCCGGTAATGCCTTGTCCAAGGCTGACAATGGCGCCGAAGCCTTTCAGTTGCTCCACCTGACCTGTTGCCACATGGCCTAAAGGTAGTTTGTTTTCAATATCCTGCCATGGATCATCTTCGATATTTTTTAAGCTCAACGAGATTTTTTTCTGATTCGAGTCGAGGCTTAAGATGCGAACATTGACGAAATCGCCCAATTTTAACAGATCTTGAGGGTGATGAACCCGGCGCTCCCATGACATTTCAGAAACGTGTAGTAAACCTTCAACACCGGGCTTCAACTCGACGAAGGCACCGTAAGCTTCAAGGCGCATGACACGACCCTTGTACGACTTGCCTTCCTGGAATTCGTTTGCAGCGTTCTGCCAAGGATCCTCTTCTACCGCTTTAGCGCTTAGAGAAATACGGCGTTTGCCATCGAGTTTTTCCATTTTTATCACTTTAACGCGAACCCGATCACCCTTAGCATATAGATCACTTGGGCGGCTGACTCGGCTGTAGCTCATCTCTGAAACGTGTAAGAAGCCATCGATGCCACCGATATCTACAAAGGCACCGTAATCCCGAACCTCGGTCACCGTGCCATCCAAGATTACATCCTGATCTAAATTCTTTTCCAACTCAGCAAGCCGCAGTTCAGCTTCTTTTTGCAAGAGTTTGGAGCGAGAGACAACGATATTGCGTCCACCCTCTTCAACTTTTTCAATCAGGAAGTTGAATTCTTTGCCGATATACTCAGCCTTAACCTGGACATAGCGGGTATCGATTTGCGAGACAGGGCAGAAACAGCGTTTTCCCATGATCTGTACATCAAAACCACCTGGATTTTCACCAGTGACTTTTCCTTTGACAGGAACTTCGTTTTGCTGCGCTAAGCGTAAATCCTGCATGGATTGGTGAGATTGGCTTAGGTTCATGCTTAGCAAAACTTCACCACCTTTGCGGGACACGACGTAGGCAGAAATGCTATCGCCAGCATGGTATTTTTGTTCGCCTTGATCAGAAACAATCTGCTGATAATCCATCACACCGGTATGTTGTGGATCAAGTTCGATAAGGACCGTTTCCGATTGGGGATTAATGGATAAAATGGTTCCTTGAACCTGCTGGCCTGTGTGTAAATTAAGATTGTGGATTTCAGATTCTGCCATCAATTTTGCAAAATCTTCTTCCTCCTCAACTGGCGTCGGTTTTTCTTCGCCTTCAAAGCCAGTATCTTCATCTTCCCATTGGATATCTTTGTATTTCATAGTGAAAATTCCTCTACCACCGAGATAGCGTTGCGCTCGCCCGGTTGAAAAACAGTCAGTGCGGCGGGGAAGTCTACATCGTTTGCAGATTATTTACAGCTAGAAAATGGCAAAAAAACCCCCGATCTACCCTGCCATAAACGAGGCTGATCAGTCAGCACGACCTGTGCTATGATAGTGGAAATAACAACTTTAGCTTGTGAGGAAAAAGGCATGGATGCCACTTGGCAGGATGAAACCCTGGAGTCATTCGATAGTGTCGAACTCTTTGGCTTTCAAGCCAACCCGCAGCAAGAAGCCAAAGCCAGTGTGATCTTGGTTCATGGATACGGCGAACAGAGTGAAGCCTATCGTGAACTCATCGGTCCTTGGCTTGCAGAAAACTTTGCGGTCTATGTATTTGATTTGCGTGGTCATGGTCGTTCGGGCGGGGACCGTGGTTATGTGCGTCAATTTGAAGATTATTTGGATGACCTTGATCTGATTTACGCGCGCGTCCAAGATCGCAATAAAAAGCAACCGATTTTTCTCATTGGTCAGGATCTGGGTGCCTTAATTGCCGGTATGTTTACCGCAAGTCGCAAACCCTTGCTTGCCGGTCTGATCCTTTGCGGATTACCCTGGCAGCTACCGGTGACACCACTTCAGCAGCAAGTGGTTCGCAGTATGGCTAGCTTTATGCCTAAACGCCCCTTTGGTCCACAAAAGCTAAAACGCCTGGCCTTCGGTGAAGAAGCACCTGAATCGGAGAAATTTATCGGTTTTGCCGGCAAAGGCATGCCAGCGCGTGTACTCTGGGAAATTCTACAAGCCCTGACGAGCCTGTCGCAGGATGCTGATAACCTACAATTGCCGTTGTTTTTGATTCAAGCGCGGCAAGACCCTTATGGTGACGTTAGCAAATTGGAAGATTTGCAAGAGCGGGCGATGAGTTATGATAAAACTTGCTGGCTCCTTGATGGCGGGCAGCATCGGCTGTTGAAGAATAATGATAGGCTTGCGGTGAGCCCACGTATCATCAGCTGGTTGAATGAACGCTACGATCGACCTAACGAAGTTGATGAGATGGATGAGCAAAGCGAGAATTTTTAATTTTTTTAGTGACACGCTTTAAACTCTCACAAGAGGTCTTGTGATGTTTTAGGCAGGCCCATGAGTAAAAATCTTGGGCCATTGCCAGATCGCCTCGTTTCTCGGCAACCCAACCAAGGTTGTTGCAGCTCTTGTCAATGCCATTTGCGCATGCTACCTGGTAAAAACGGCTGGCGTTCTGCCAGTTGCCGCTGCGACTCATATAATATCCAAAGCGATGGCAGGCTTCTGCATTGCCTGCTTGACATAAACCCAGATAAGTCTCAATGGCTTGCTGGTCAAATCCTCGCCGCATCAGTCGGTCAGCCTGTTCTAGTGGATTGATTTGATGAAGTGTCGCGGTGGCAGAACTTTGCTGACTCTGCTGAGGTGTTGGTAAATCCGGACTTGAGCTTGTGGTGTCGTCTTCTTCACTTTGCCATGGTTCATGGGCGGTGGGTGGACGCACACCGTCATTCATATCGTCAGTGATCCAGGCTTCACCCTCATGGGTCGTCGTTGTTTTTGGTGGTATTTGCTCAGATTTCTGTGCCTGCTCCTCAATATGTGACTTGAGTGCCGCTAACGAATGCTCATGTTTCGCCTTTTGACAAGCAAAACTGGGCAAAACTAGCAACATGGCCAGCATGTGGCTGAGGTATTTCATAAATCCGATCCTTTTGACAAAAAGCTGTTGTCGTCAAGCATATCGGCAGGATTGCAGGCAGCTTAGCAGGCAAAAAATTCCTTCTCGCTGGCAGTTCACACTTAGTTGTAGGAAAAGCTGGTTTTTGATAACGTGCCTTCGCAATGCCCAACACTAAGGAGCAAGGGGGTCACGATGGAAAATCATGATATGCAGTATATGCCAGGTTTTGGTAATCATTTTGCCACAGAAGCTCTGCCGGGAGCCTTACCCATTGGCCGGAATTCGCCACAACGTCCCCCTTATGGTTTGATTGCTGAATTGCTCAGTGGAACAGCCTTTACCGCTCCACGGCACGAAAACCAGAGATCTTGGCTCTACCGCATCCGACCTTCTGTGATGCAAGGGGCATTTCGCAAAATAGATCCAGGATTGATCCGCAGTGCACCTTGTGAGGAAAGCTCACCAAGCCCGCAGCAGCTGCGTTGGAATCCACTTCCTGATTGGCCGGAGGATCGCGATATCATCGATGGTATGGTGACTTTTTTGACAAACGGCGATGCAAGTATGCGCTCGGGAAGTGCTGTGCATTTGTATGCCTGTACTCGCAGTATGCAAGATGAAGTATTTTACAATGCCGATGGTGATTATTTGTTTGTGCCACAGCAAGGTCGTCTGCGCTTTACGACCGAGATGGGACAACTTATCGTCGAGCCAACGGAAATCATCGTCATCCCGCGGGGGGTGAAATTTAAAGTAGCGCTGCTGGATGCCAGTGCAAAGGGATATCTCTTGGAAGTTTACGGTCAGCGTTTGGAATTGCCTGGCCTTGGACCTATCGGCTCCAATGGTTTGGCTAATCCTCGCGACTTCGCCTCTCCTGTAGCCTGTTATGAGGATCTTGCTGACCGTCCACATCGCTTGCGCTGTAAGTATGCAGGTCAATTATTTGAGTCGCAGTTAAATCATAGTCCGTTTGATGTTGTTGCTTGGCACGGGAATTATGCTCCCTATAAATACGACTTAAAACAATTTAATACCATTAACACAGTCAGCTTTGATCATCCTGATCCTTCCATTTTCACTGTTTTAACGTCGCAAACGGAACGTTCAGGAACAGCAAATGTGGACTTTGTTATCTTCCCTCCTCGCTGGATGGTGGCCGAAGACACGTTTCGTCCTCCCTACTTTCATCGCAATATGATGAGTGAGTATATGGGTTTGATTCACGGTGTTTATGATGCCAAGCCTGCCGGAGGTTTTGAGCCTGGTGGCGGTAGTTTGCATTCCTGCATGAGCCCTCACGGTCCAGAAGCGGCAGCTTTTGAACAAGCAAGTCAGGCTGATCTTAAACCTGAATATCAGGATGCAACACTGGCCTTTATGTTTGAGTCATCCTATCTTTACAAACCCACGCGTTTTGCAATGGAAGCCGGCCTGCTACAAGATAATTACCACCGTTGCTGGGAAGGGATAAAACCGACCTTTGATCCCAAAAAACCATAAAATTTCTATCTTCCAGCAAAAGCTTCTTCTTCAAAAGGCCTAAAGAAACCTTTTCTTACCTTGGGCCTTTTCCTCGCATTTGGCTTTCTCCCACAAAATAAGCTACGATAGTACTGTTTACCTTACAGGTCTCTATAGGTGGGTTAGCCATGGCATACGCTTCATTTCGTTGTCAGGTCGTCGCGTCTGAGCAAGAACTTTGGTCTACCTTAGTCGGTATTGGGCAAGATCGAGACTCTTTAAGTCGAGTTGGCTTATCTTTATCGGATCTTGTCGCTCAGTATAAAGAAGACGGCTTTCTTGCCAACTTGCAGGAAAAGCTTTCGATCGATCACGAAGCACAAATGATCACTTTCTCACTTACTACGTCTTGCGCGATTCAGGGGGAGCGGCAAATCCGCTTAAAAGTGGATCCTTCAGGCCAAAGCTTGCAGTTGGAATGTGCTCTCGATTGGCGGCAAAAAACAAACTCTGAAAAGGCCCTTGTCTTATCAGATGAGCTTCTTGAAGCCCTGGTGAAAGTTCCTGTTCTGCGTTTGAAGTCCCTAGTAGAAAAACGAAGGGCATGTTAAAACTGCTGGCAACTTGATCTTTCGACTCGTCAGCAGAGGTGACCATGACTCAACTACCGGCGTTTTCCTTTCCAGAACTGCGCGCTTGTTTGCAAGCTGCCGACTTGCTTGTTGAAGCATTACATGTGCCAGCAGAGTTTACGGGCACGATTGATTTACAAGTCGATAGCCGTCGTATCAGTCGTGGTTCTTGGTTTTTGGCCTACCGTGGTGAAAAAGTTGACTCTCACCAATTTCTCAATTCTCAAGTTCTGTCGCAGCTTGGGGGGGTGATCTACGAAGACGAAGCCTCAACCGCAATTTTACAGGCTCACTCGCTTCCTGCCCTGCGGGTAAAGGACAGTAGGAAGGCTTGGGCTTATATTGCAGCTGCCCGCTATGGGCATCCGGAGAATGACTTACGCATCATCGGTGTTACGGGAACCAACGGCAAAACTTCGACCGTTTGGGTGATTAAAGAGATGCTTGCCGAGCTGCGTATTCCCTGCTTAAGCATAGGCACCTTAGGTGCCATGTTTCCTGAGGAAGTCATTGATATCGGGCATACAACGCCTGATCCAGAGCAATTGTTTCGCCTGTTAGCGGAAGCGAGAAGGCGTGGTGTGTTCTATGTAGTGATGGAAGTCTCCTCGCATGCCATTGCTCAAAAACGTCTGGGACCGATCCAGTTTTCGGCTGCAGCGTTCACCAGTTTTAGCCGAGATCATTTGGATTTTCATCATTCGATGGAAGAATATTTTGCCGAAAAATGGCGATTTATCACCGAATTTCTACGCCCTCAAGCCCGTGTTCTGATTGCACGCCATGTGCTCGACGCTCTACAAAACTACGGTCAGGGACAAAATTGTCCCTCTTCCGCACTGATTTATCGCTCTGCTTCGCAACAGGTCAATGTTGAGTCGAAGCAGGCGAGTTTTCGCTTTCTGCAGAGAAACCTCTACGATGCTCAGATCGAAATTGATGACGGCGAAAGTCGACGTCAGGGTTCGGTTTGTTTTGTCACGGAACATGGCGCGGAAAATTTTCTGGCTGGCTTGCTTCTTGTCGAGTCATTGAGCGAAAAAAAACTGCTGCCTGAATCATGGATGAACGTGCGAGCCGTTCCTGGAAGGTTGGAAGCGGTTCGTACGCAACAAACTGATGAGCCGATTGTTTTTGTAGATTATGCGCATACTCCTGACGCTATCGAACGAACCTTGCAAACCTTGCGTGGTTTAACCGACAAGCAAGTCTGGATCGTTTTTGGTTGCGGTGGTGATCGCGATCCGGGCAAACGTCCTTTGATGGCAAAGGCTGCGGCTGCTATAGCCGATCGTATCGTTATTACTTCTGATAATCCCCGAAGCGAAGATCCCCAGCATATCATTGAGGATATTTTGCAAGGCTTAGATGGAAGTGCGGTCGATTATACCGATGTTAATCGTCGACAGGCCATATATTGGGTCGTGCAACAGGCAGAGCCGGGCGATGTGATTCTCATAGCAGGGAAAGGGCATGAAACCTATCAGTTGATCGGCAATCGCACCGAAGATTTTGATGATCGTCTGGTTGCAAAAGAAGCTCTTTTGTTACGGCAACAAGGCCTTGGCCGGTCTTGACTGACAGAGTCAAGTCCAACGTTGCGACGAAAGGCTTAATCCAATCAGTTTACCCATCTGGTCATCAGTGTCTGCTTGGTCTACTACATCTAGCGTTTTTAAATTAGAAGCAACACTATGATTAAATTTTAATCAAAACAATTAACTTATTGATTTTACCGCATGTTTAAAGGCAAGTTCAAAGCTTATCCACGCATGCTGTGGATAAGTACAAAATCAGTACAAGTTAGTTTGTGGCTAAAGTGACGCATTAATCCGGTAAGATGAAAAAAATCTCTGCACTACTCACGAGATTTGATAAACCTTAAATGCATGGACTGGTCGCAATTCGAAGAAGGTGTACGCATGAAATCTCAATTGATAGGCCTCATCCTAAGCCTATTTGTGTTTCTGTTTTGGGCTTGTGGTCGAGAAGAGTCTGAATCGATCATGGACGACGACGCGGATAGCTCCCTGGTTTGGGCAACAGAAGAAGAGCGACGTAGTGATCAAGTCAAACCCTACAGCTATTTGGTGGCATTTCGCTCGCAGACCACACGCTCTGGTCTGTATTTTTCTTCACCAGTTCAGCAGCGAAGGTTTCATGAATCGTGGTTGGCAGACGTACGTGGTATGGCATCCCGTCGGTATTTGGCTAGTCTCGATTTACGTCACCCAGGGCGTTCATTTGCTTGGCAAGGACAAATGCCGCAGACTCCTCCACAGCGGTTTTTTTGGAGTGCTGATCAAGAGGCCTCTCAGGAAGCGCATATAACTCAAGTTGACTTCGCTGATGAAGACGAGGCGCGCGCTGCAATCACAAGTTGGTATCAAAAAAAACTGATTTGGTATGCTGAACCCAACTATCGCAGTCAACTACAAGGCGAATTAGAAGAAAATATTATCGAAAACTTCAGTGATGAAACACAATACCCTTGGTTGGCACAGGTCCGATTTATTGATGCGATCGAAACGATGATCGAGGCTCCGGCTAATGATCGACCTGTCATTGCAGTCATGGATAGTGGTGTTGATGTCACGCATCCCGCTTTAACTGAACGTGTCTTTTTTAATGAGCAGGGACAAAACAAGCTTTGCCGGAATGATATCTATGGCTGCAATACGACTGTCAGTTATAAAGATATCCTCGGAGATGGAGCAGCCTACCCGGCAGGGACTGGTGGCTTTGGTGAAGCCTGCTTAAATCGTGGCAACTGCTGGCACGGCACTCATGTTGCGGGGATTATTGCTGCTGATGGAGGGTCGGAATACACCGGAGTCTGCCCTTATTGCCGTATCTTAAATGTGAAGGTTGTCGATATTAAGAGAAAAGGCAATGAGGAGAGCTTTTCGATTCAAGATAGCTCGATCATAGCAGGGCTGGCTTACGTTTCCGGTTTTACTAGTAATGGCCAACCACTGGTGCGGGTCATCAATGCCTCCTTTGGTAAATTTCAAAGATCGCGCTCGGTAGAGCTTTTCATTCGTTCTCTCAAAGATTTTGGCCGTGGTGTCCTGATGGTCGCGGCTGCTGGTAATGAAGACACCATGAAACGGCAGTATCCTGCTGCATTTGATGATGTGATCGCTGTTTCCAATGTCAGATCCTCGCCTGAGTTTCCGCAAAAAAGTGCGAGCTCCAATTTTGGTGTATGGGTTGATATTGCAGCGCCAGGGGATGGTGTCTGTTTTGAAGGTGGCAGTAGTGGGTTGCAAATTCAAAATAGCGGCATCCTGTCAAGCGCGCCGGGTGGGCTTTCCGGCTGTTTGACAGGAACCTCGATGGCAAGCCCGGTGGTAGCTGGTATTGCGGGCTTAATTTTGGCAAAGGAGCCTGAACTGACATATGATCAATTACGGGCGCGGCTTGTCCGCTCGTCTTTTGCAGATAATTTATACAAAGACGGAATCAATAATGCTTACCGGCCCCAGTTGAATCAGCAGCAACTCATCCCTCTGCTGGGCAGTGGTGTCGTCAATGCATACTACGCCCTCAATCCCGAAGTACCCAAAACTGCCGCAGCACTGACGGAAAAACCAGAAATTGTCCGTCCAGGATGTGCGGTTGTCGGCTTGGCAAAAATCAAAGATTCTTCCATACTACATATTTTTGCGAGCGCGTTTTTGCTTTTGGCGCCGCTTCTCATCCTCTTCTTAAGACGAAGATGGTCATTTGAGGGTTAGATGAGAACTGAGTCAAGCATAGCATCAACAAGCAACTGTCGACATGGAGGGTTAAATTGACGCTGTCAGTGGATGAGGCAACAGAAGCCCAAATTCAGGAATTGGCCTCTCGCCTACAATCAGTCGTTGAAATGATGGGGAAAAGATTAGTCGGCCAGCAGCATGTGGCACGACGTCTGTTGATGGGATTGATGACCCAGGGACATGTTCTTTTAGAAGGTCTGCCCGGCCTGGCAAAAACGACTGCTGTCAAAGCTTTGAGCGATACCTCCGACTTATCTGTCAGACGGATTCAGTTTACTCCTGACCTCTTACCTGCCGATGTTTTGGGAACGCAGATATACGATCCCCGATCCGGTGGATTTTTAATCAAAAAAGGGCCGATTTTTGCTAATCTTGTCATTGCTGATGAGATCAATCGGGCACCGGCAAAGGTTCAATCGGCTCTGCTGGAGGCGATGCAGGAAGGACAGGTAACGATCGGTGACGAAACCTTTGTCCTAGATCAGCCTTTTTTAGTGATGGCTACGCAAAACCCGATCGAACAAGAGGGCACTTATCCGTTACCAGAAGCCCAAGTCGATCGTTTTTTGTTTAAAGTCAAAGTTTCCTATGGATCGTTCGACGAAGAAAAAGAAATCGTATCACGCATGGCAAGTGGTCGGGAAATACCTTTGGAGCGCATGATCGGTAAAGACGATCTAATCTTAAGTCGCGAATTGCTCAATCAAATCTACGTCGCAGATAAGATCAGACATTATATCGTTGAGTTGGTCTGTGCCTCTCGCGAACCACAAAAATTCGGTGTAAGGGGCATGGAGGGATTGATTCAAGTGGGTGCTAGTCCACGGGCTTCAATCAACTTGGAAAAGGCGGCGCGAGCTGCAGCTTTAATGGATGGTCGCAGTTTTGTGAGTCCGGATGATATCAAAGACATTGCATTGGATATCATGCGGCACCGATTAATCCCAACCTATGAGGCCGAAGCGGAAAATATTTCCCAGGATGATCTGGTACAAATGCTTTTAGAGCAGGTCAACGTACCTTGAACTTGGGAATGATGGCAACTTGATGAAGGAAAAATGAAGTGAGGCAAGTGTGAATCAACCACATACTATGATGGATGGTGAACTCAGACCTCCTCATGGTCTGATGGGAATGATTGAAACCACAGATCAATGGCCCTGGTATTGGTATGGGTTTGTGGCTATTTTTTTACTTGGATTACTCGCCTTGGCCTTTTATATGTGGCGGCGTTACAATCGAGGTAAAACTCATCATGCCAGCCAACAGCAGGACTATTTAGAAGCCCTGAAGAGTCTGTCTTGGCCAAGCCAAGACGGGGAACAGGAAGAATTTGTCTATCAGTTGGCATTTTATTTGCGAGCTGCGATGGAGCGAAAGACGCAGATTCCTTTCACTGATATGACTTTCCGTGAGCTGCAAAAAAGTTTGCATGAAAACTCTGCAATCGGCCCATCACTACCATGCTCGGTGGAGGAACTTCTGCAGTTTTTTTCCGATGCAGAGCAGATAAAATTTCAAGGAAAGCGTGCGAGTGACGACGATTTGCAGCGAATGTTCCAACAGGCCAAGAACTGGCTACAAACCCTGCAAGAAAGACAGCAGGACGATGTCCCGCAAAGGGTGATGGCATGATTAGACTTTGGCCAGCAATCGCTGCAAATATTATCATCAGTTTGCTGGTTTTTAGCTTTACTAGCACTACAGGCGCAGCTGAAGAACAAGTTGCTCCTCAGCCTGATGAAGCGAAAGTCATGGAAGAACAAAAATTGCGGGAGGACTTGCAAAACTTCCCGCAAGACTTTCGTATCATGTATAATTTGGGAGTAAATCTCTATGAGCAGCAGCGTTTTGCTGAAGCCGCCGCATTATTTCAACAGGCTGCTGCAACAGATGACGATCGATTGAGAAGTCAAGCGTTGTTCAATAAGGGTATGTCAGAGTTTGAGCAAAAGCAGTATCAGCAAACTTTGGAAACTTGGCGATCGGCTTTAAGTCATCAACTTGATGACACGATCATTGCGGAAAATTTGCAATGGTTGGAAGAACACTTGGAACGAATGGAAGAGCAGGAAAAACAGACGCAGCAAAACCCTGATGAGCAGCAAGACGAGCAGAATATAGATCAGGAAAACCAGGAAAAATCGAATCAAGATGGCGAAAAGCAGCAAGGAAATCAAGATGAGCAGGATATAGCTGAGCAGAAAGAATCAGATTCTCAACCGCAAAGCTCGGATCAGAGTCAAGAAAATCAAAATAGTCAATCTGAGTCGATGGCAAATGAGGAAAATCAACAGCAACAAGATGCTGATTCTCAACAGTCTGAGAATTCAAACTCACAAATGGCTGAACAAGATCCGGAGGAGGAAAGCTCCGATGGCAGCGCCCTTAATCCAAATCAACAAATGGCGGCCGAGCAAGAAGGTGAAGAGCAGGTCTTGACACAAGAACAAATGGAAATCCAGGACGCACAAAAATTGATTCGCTCAGTTGAAGATAAAGTTGGACGATACCATATTCCCATCGATCGGGAGACATTGCGACGGAGACAAAGTAAAAATGCTTGGTAATGGTCAACGGCTCAAGTTTTGGCCAGAATTCAGAATTCTGGCGGCTTTGTTCATGCTTACCTTTGCTGTTTGCTTCCATGCTTCGGCAGCTTTGGCTGGAATTCTTACAGGTGAGCTGGATAAGGTTGAAGGTACGATCGATGATAGTTTTGTCTACACGTTGACGATCGAAGGTCAGTATCGTCAGGAACCAGGTTTTCCTGATATTGATGGTATGACCGTCAGAAGAGGGGGCACAAGTAGCAGTGTCCAAATCATCAATGGCCAGCGCAGTGAACGCTATCAGGTCAGTTTCTACTTGACTCCTCAGCGTACGGGAAGCTTTGAAATCCCAGCTCTGGTTATGACTGTCGATGGCCAGCAGCAATCGACTTTGCCTTTGGAAATCATCGTTCATGAAGCCAATCAAAACTTAAATGCTCGTCAGGACTTACCTTTCTTTGTGGAAAGGAGCGTGAACAAAAATCAGCTGTATGTAGGTGAGCCCATCGTGGTCACCGATAGAATTTTTACTCGTGTTCGCCTACTCGAAGCTGATCTTAAGCGCGATAACTTTCCTGCTGAATTTCGTCAGCTCGACAACAGCGACGAACGACGCTATCAAAAACAAGTAGATGGCCGTGCATACACTGTCATCGAATTTCAAGCTTTACTTGTACCAAGCAAGGCCGGTGAATTTGAAATACCGGCCTTGGTGCTGAATGCAGCCTTCCCTGACCCGAGTCAATCTCAGCGCCGACCATCAATGTTTGATGATCTGATGGGGCGAACCCGTCTTATGAAAAGAGCAACTCGTAGTGAATCTGAGATGATTGAAGTTAAGGCTCTACCTGGAGAAGGCAGGAGTACGAAATACTCAGGATTGGTTGGGCTCTTTCAACTGGAAACAGAGCTGGGACAACGCTCGGTTGAGACTGGAGAGAATATCAATCTGACAGTTCGGATTTTTGGTGATGGTTTGAGTGAAGGGATGAGCGAGCCAGTAACAGAATTTGATTCATCGTTACGTGTTTATAATGAAAGACCTGTCTCAAATGATCAAATTCAGGGTCAAAAAGTAGTCGGTGAGCGGATTTTTCAGTATACTTTGGTACCTTCCAAGCCAGGAATCTTAGACCTTGGAAGTGTAGCTGTTCAAATATTTAATCCGCAGACTGAATCATATGAATGGTTAAGAAGCGAGCTAGGTAGCATCGAGGTCACGCCCCGTGCGGGTCAAGAACAGGAAAGCATCGCTAAAAAAAGAGATGATACGGCAGCTGATGTTGAGCGGCGTGCTGTCGAGATGATTGATCAGGATATCGCTGGATTACGTGGTGTTCACCAGCTGCAATCTCAAGATCGCCTGACAAAATTAGACTGGTTTGTTGCTTCGGGTATGGGGCTTGGCGGTTTGGCTTTTGCTTTAGTTGCCTGGGTCCGCCGCTTGATGGACGAGACCTCGGAGCAGCGTCAGCTACGACAAAAACAAAGCCGCGCAGCACGTAATTTTTACAAGGCTATAAGCGGTATGCGCGGCCAAGGTCCTGCAGAAGAATATGCTGCAAGCTTGCAGCGCAGATTTCGCCAATATTTACACGATAAGTCGCAGGAGGCTCGCTTTCTTACTGCTAGTCAACGCGAATTGCAGGAGCTTTTGCTAAGGCATTCTGTCAGTGAGCAGGCGTTGGAAAAACTGGCTAGGCTACTGAAAGATTGTGATCGCTATATCTATGCTCCTACAGTCGGAGAAGATATCGATCAAGGTAATTTGGTGCAACGTTTTCGTGAGATAACAGAGGAAATAGAAAGATCATGGCAAGCGATAAATTAAAGCTTTTACCTTCAGTTTTATTGCTCTTATCCTGCTTTGCCTCTCCATATCTTATGGCGAATTCTGCTGAAGAGAGATTAGAGCATGCAGCCGATGCTTATTATGAAGGTAAATTTCAGGAGGCGGCAGCACTGTATCAGGCTGTCATCGAAGAACAGGGATGGGAAAACGCTTCCCTTTTTCTCAACCTTGGCAATAGTTTTTATAAATCCGGCGAACGGGGCAAGGCATTAGCAGCTTATTTCCGGGCGTTCGCCTTAAATCCGCGCGATGCAGGGGTTCTGCAAAATATCCAGATGGCACTTGCTGCGAATCGCGATGCTATTGAGTGGGTATGGCCAGAGCCTTCCTGGGTAAAATATTTTAGTTTATATGGTTATGTGAGTAAAAAGGAGCTCGTCTACTTAACTGGTTTCGCGATTATGTTCTGTGGCGTCATTTTTGGCATATGGGCTCTGCGGCGAGATTCGGGCAATGGCTTGAAGATTGTGGCCATAAGCTTTGCCGTGCTTGGCTTGTATGGCATTGTCGCCAGCATCTTGCAGCATAAGCTCTGGCCCCATTGGGGAGCGGTTAGCGCAGAAACGGCTAAGATTTATTCCTCACCAAGTGAGCGGAGCGGCCTAGTTTTGTTTGAGTTGTCCGAAGGTGCGCCTGTTATTGTCAAAGAGCATCGCGATGGTTGGCGTCGCATTCAGATTTCAGATCGCAAGCAAGGCTGGATTGCAATGGACCAACTAGGCTTTCTCGATGTGGACTTTGAATGATGATCTCAGTCAGAGAAGTGAAATAAAACAGAAACGTCCTGTAGTGGGAAACCTACAAAGCCTCTCCTCAGACTTTTCGTGTCAATATGACCTCAGGTTGAAATCCTTCATTTTTTTGAAGGAATGCCGCTCATTTGCCCCTTCATGGTCTGGAACAGTTCATGCACTAAGTTCTTCAGGTAATTAGCAAAGAACTTGAGTTTGCCTGAAAGAGGAGTGACCATGAACCTTTATCACGATAAGAGCGTAAATTGGATCCGTGGAGCAGTGCTTTCCATGATGATCGGTGTATCCGGGCCCGTAGCATTGGGACAGGAGCTAGATCCATCCCAACAAAACCAAGCTGCAAAACGCTTAGCAGTCACAGAGTATCTCGTCAGACAAGGTGTACCGGAAACTGAGGCTCAAGCACGAGTTGCTCATTTAAACGATTCTGAAATTCAAGAAATGGATCTTGCATTAGAAAAAGAGCGGGCTGGGCAGGATAGTACCGTCACCTTAGGTGTAGGTACTGCGGTTTTGATCGGCTTAATCCTGTTTATACTCTGATTTCCGGGATTCGATGAACATCTATTGGCGAGTGAATGTATGTGGTCAAGAGTTATTTTCCTATTAGGCGTCATTGGTTTTATGGTCTCTTGTACAACGACAAAAAACGTACAGCAAGAGAGTATCAAGCTACCGGTAGCCGAACTCAGTGCGGTGAAATTGGATGTACCTTTTAAGAAGCAAGATCGCAATGGTTGTGGTCCGACGGCCTTGCATCTTCTCCTTCAGTTTCATGGATTGGTTGTTCCTTACGAAAAGGTCTATCAAATGGTCTATACGGAAAATCTTGAGGCCACTCATACCTTCGATATGATCAGTGCTCTCCGGCGCTTCGGTTTGGAGCCGGAGCGTATTCACAATATTGAGGAGCTTTTTTTCACCTTGCAATCGGGTCGTCCAGTCCTGACTTTACGTCATCTTCAATCTCTATGGGAAGATCGCTGGCACTATGATTTAACTGTTGGCTTTGAAGAGCAAGGACAAGTGATCTTAGTGCATACAGGGGAGAAAGCCTTCGCTAAGATTGCGCTAGAAGATTTTGTGGAAACCTGGCAGGCGTCCGATTTTTGGGGGCTCGCTGCCATGGAAGAGGACACGGTCTGGGTGAATATGTGAGATACGCTTAGGTTTAAGATTGCTGCTTGCTTATTTACCTTTGCTTCCGGTTTTGCCATCGCTCATGACACAGTAACCTAATTCTGTTGGGAAAAATCCTGGATAGTCTCGATCCCAGGTGCCACCACTGCCATGCATGTGGCCGAAATTATGAGCGACTTCGTGAGCGATGGTATTGGTCCAGATTCCATTAGGATCTAGGCTTTTATCGGCGCGTAAGTGCTGATGCAGCATTTCCTGGTTTAAATATATTTTAAGATTGTAAACCTGATACTGGCGACGATCGATTTTTGCAACTCCCACTGGAGCTTTGCCGAGAACCTTGTCGGCAGTTCTGCGGACTTCAATTTCTACATTTTTCGTTTTGTTAAGAACTGGAATTTGCGATCCCCAAAGCTTACGGAGCTGATCTTTATTTTCACGGAAAGAGTTTCGATAGGCGCAATTTGCCACATCGGCTCTTAACATGCGGGAAAACGCGATGGCAGTGGCTTCCATGATTTGCTTTTGTTCGTCTTCACTCCACTCATGCGGGTGCAAGAGTTTGACGCTGACATCACTGGCTATCACAGCTGATGATAAAGATGTGGCAATGAAAAGGATGCAAGCTTTCATAGGTCTTCCATTCTTTTTAAAAAAAACTCTGTAAATCTATTGAGTATTTTACCTGAATTACATCTGCTAGGTCATCCAAAAATACTCATGCCAAAAAAGAAGTTTGCAAAACTTACTGGAGTTCACGCACTGCAGAATATAGCCTAAGCTGCATCTGCTAGGTTTCTTGACTTATTCAGCGGAGAGGAAAGCTTGGTGTTTTATATTTTGTTATTTATTCCGTGCATTTTGCTAGGGGCGAGTCACGCTGGCGCCAAGATTAGCTTAGATCCTGCTACAGAAATATCTCCAGAGTTGCGCCGCGAAGAAGCGGTTGAAGCATATAATTTTTTTCGACATCGCGAGAATTACTTCCTCGGTGGACATCCAAACTCGAAAGTGCAACTCAGTTTGAAAGTACGACCGATTTTAGATTTTGAACTTTATTTTGCCTATACGCAGCAGATGTTCTGGAAAATCACTTCGGACTCACGTCCATTCAAAGATATCAGCTTCAATCCCGAGATTTATTATGAGTGGCATCGACCCCAGCGTTTTGTGCAAGGGGTGAAGTGGGGGCTGGAACATAAATCGAATGGCAAGGATGAAGAAGAATCTCGGTCTTTAGACAATATTTTCACCGAAATTAATACAGAGTTTGGTTGGCAAGGGATGCAAATTCTGTGGGATACGCGATTTTTCTGGATCTTTGACATTGACTGGCAAACGAATGCGGATATTAAAAAATTTACTGGCTTCTGGCATACTAGGCTTACTGTAAAAGGATTATCGGAGAATTTTTTCCCTGCTAAGACAGAATTTTATATGCAATTTTATCCGGGAGGTGAGTTTGGCACGAAAACCCATTATGGAGCCTTGGAAGCGGGAATAAAGCTTCGCGCACGCTTGTTTAATATTATGCCTTATATTATGTTTCAGTATTATTATGGTTATATGGAATCTTTACTGACATATAACACAGTTGCGCAATCCTATCGCATCGGTTTTTTATTTTGATGCGCTTTGCATTTCAGTCTCATTTTGTTAGAGTGTGTCTTTACGATTAAAAACAGGCCATGGTATTTTGATGTTGGAAATGTGTCATGTCAACGTTTCCTATCAGGGAACGGCCGTATTTCATGATCTCTCTTTGGACTTTCCTACAAGTAAAACGACAGTCTTGCTTGGTGCCAGCGGTTCAGGAAAGTCAACTATATTGAAGACCCTACTGGGTTTGCTGAAGCCCGTGCATGGTAAAATTCAAATTCGGCACCCTGATCTGAATTACCATAATCTCACCTTACTACGACAAAATATTGGATATATGGTACAAGGATCAGGATTATTTCCTCACCTGAGTTTAGCAGACAATGTCAGTTTGCTACCGCGTTACCTTAAGTGGGAACAGGAAAAAATCAAAACTAGGCTTGGCGAGCTAGCGGATTTAGTGCAGCTGGAGCGTGATATCCTTACCCGTTACCCGCGACAGGTATCAGGAGGGCAGAAGCAGCGGGCATCTTTGATGCGAGCTTTGATGCTTGATCCACCTCTAATGATGTTAGATGAGCCTCTTGGGGCCTTGGACCCTATGACTAGATTTGATCTGCAGCAGGATTTAAAGAAAATTTTTTTAAGTTTGAAGAAAACCGTCATATTCGTAACTCATGATCTGGCAGAGGCTGCGTATTTTGCCGATAAAATTTGCCTGCTGTATGAGGGCAAGGTCTTGCAACAAGGAAGTTTCCACGATTTGTTGCATCATCCAGCAGATCCGTATGTGACGAAATTTGTAACAGCCCAACGCTTCTATCAGGAGGGCGACTGAAACATGAAACACCCGAGCAAAAGCATCTGCGGATTGTCTTGCTTGATGGTTGCCGCTATTCTTTCTGTATTATTGATCTATTTTACCGACATTGCTCCTGCTTCAACAACAGATCTCCGCATTGGTTCAAAAAAGTTCACAGAAAACGTGATCCTTGCAAATATTGCTGGTCTCATTCTGGAACAAGAAGGATTGGATGTTCAGTATCAGCATGAACTAGGTGGCACTCGTATTTTGTGGGAAGCGATGCAAAGAGGGGATCTTGCCATCTATCCCGAGTACACTGGTACTTTGCAGTTTGAAATACTGATGCAGCCTGACTTGGACTCCTGGGAAAAACTTCAATCTGCTCTCCTGGAGCAGGGAATCGGAATAAGCCCACCTTTGGGATTTAACAATACCTATGGTGTTGGCATGCGTCGTCAGCATGCGAAGAAATTGGGTATTGAAAAAGTTTCCGACCTGCAACGTTACCCTGATCTTGTCTATGGCTTGGGGCATGAATTCATCGAACGTGCAGACGGCTGGTCGGCCTTAAAGCAGCGGTATACGTTACCTGAAGTGCAGCTTCGCGGCATGGATCACGATATTGCTTACCGGGCAATTGCCAACAAGTCGATTGACGTGATGGACGTCTATACTACAGATGCTGAAATTGAAGCTTATGATTTGCTGGTGTTGGAAGATGACTTAAGCCATTTCCCACGGTATGAGGCGGTTTATGTTTATCGAAGCGACATAGAGGGTTTAGTTAAACCTCACCTTGAGCAATTGGCAGGCAAGATTTCCGAACAAAAAATGATTCGAATGAATGCAGCGGCGAAGCTTGGAGGTGTGGCAGCGATGCAGGTTGCTGCCAACTATTTGGAAGACGTATTTCATTTAAGTATTCAGGTAACAGAAGTAAGTTTGTTTGATGAAATATTGGATCGAAGTCGAGAGCATATCTTCTTGGTGCTTGTTTCGCTAGCTGCTGCTATCGTCGTTGCCGTCCCTTTAGGTATGTGGGCAGCTAATTGGCAGCGAAGTGGGCAATTTATTTTAGCGATTGTTGGCATGATTCAAACCATGCCATCACTAGCTTTGCTTGTTATTATGATACCTATCTTTGGAATCGGCGCCTTTCCTGCTTTGGTCGCCCTTTTTTTTTACAGCTTGTTGCCAATTGTACGTGGGACTTACCTTGGCTTTTCCAGCATTTCCAATGAAATGAGGGAAACTGCCGAAGTTTTGGGTTTATCGGCCATAAGTCGCTTTCATTTTGTGTATTGGCCGTTGGCGCTAAGCTCTGTCCTCAGTGGGATAAAAACGGCAGCAGTGATCAATGTCGGGACAGCGACACTTGGTGCTTTGATTGGAGCAGGTGGCTTTGGGCAGACGATGCTGAGAGGGATTCGCCTGGATGATAGCCAGTTGATTTTGGCTGGAGCTTTACCGGCAGCTTGTCTCGCTTTACTCGTACAGTGGCTTTTTGATTTATTGGAGCGCTTTAGTGTTTCCCCTGGATTAAAAATATAAGTTTCATAAAACCATAAGGATTAGGAGTAGCAATGGCACAGAAAAATTTTGAGGAAGTCATTAAGCGGGGGCCGTATGCGATTCGTTTTCCTCGTCTTGATCAGCTTGATCAAGACGAGGAATGGTGTGAAGTCGAATTTGAAGGTAAGTGGAAGAAAATTCGTTTCCATGACTACCATGAAGTATTTAAAATACCGGGACTCTATGAAACGATATTTTATCGCACCCTGCGCTGTGTTTCGCCGATTGAAGTCAGTTCGCTTTTTAAGTCGGTTATGACAGAGCGGCACATTCCCACAGAATCCCTTGGTGCCATTGATTTTGGTGCTGGTAATGGCATGGCGGGTGAAGCACTCCAGTCTTTTGGACTTCGACGGATTATCGGTGTTGATATTTTGGAAGAAGCCAAGCAGGCGACATTACGTGATCGCCCGTGGGTTTATGATGAATACCTCATAGATGATCTGACTAAGCCGAATGACGCCACTGTGGAAATCATTAAGAATGCCAACTTAAATACTTTGGTTACAGTGGCAGCTCTGGGTTACGGTGATATTCCTGTTCGAGCATTTTTTAACGCCTTTAATATGATATCGACCCCAGGTTGGGTAGCGATGAATATCAAGGATGACTTTTTGAAAAGCTCGAATAAGAAAGGCTTTAGTGGTTTAATAAATAGTCTATATGAGAAAGAAATTTTTCAATGCGAAGCCTATCGTCGTTATTGTCACCGGCTTAGCATTACCGGTGAGCCTTTATACTATATTGCCCTCGTCGGGCAGAAGTTAGCACCGATACCTGAGTCCCTCCTAAACGAGGTCCTAGAATCTTAGATATGGATGCGCGGCAAGGGTACCCACATCATCTGGTCCATGTATTCTTTGTTTGCCGCTGCTCGGTATCGGCTTATGGATACGACTTAGCTTCTGGCTTGATTCTGCGCAGAAAAGAGCTTGGCCAAGTTTTCCCCCATGACTTGGTTTATCAATGGTGGCATGCCAAAATTCGGCGGTCGTTTTTTTCCGTGAGATCAACGATTCCATAACCATGCTCACTGGTTTCAATATAGCGAATGAGAGGATTGAGGATCGCCGGATGCGACTCCATGTTGGAAAATTTGATTGAGACGAATCATTTCCTCTTGAGGGCGATCCTGGAGATTGCCTATAGAAGCGAATTCTTTGCTGCCGCTTGCTAAGATTAGGAGACCACCTGCGTTTTTTATGAAAGAGCGGCGTGATGGAAATTTTGTCGGTATTTTATCTTCCTCGAACGGCTTTTATTCATTCGAAGCTCAATGAACTGTAAATTTTCTGCCTGTATCGTTATCTCGTATAAGTAAAGCCAGAATAAACGAAGATTGACTTTTACCAACGGCTTATCTAGCAATTTTTGATGGCGACGGATTTGATCATACTTTGCAACTGATTAAAGATCCACAGCATCATAGCAAATACCTTTTGCATAATCTCTATCCTAGCCTGGAACGAGTTTATTACTTGAAAACAGGCTTCGGGAGAACTTAATTTTGGTCCCCATGTTTCGGAAATGCCTTAATAACTTGAATGTTTTATAGTTTTCGTGATCATATCCATTTTATAGATGGAGCCGAAGGCGGGTATACTATGGTAGCACAAAATTTTCAGGAACAAATGGATCAGCGAATTTACCTACCATTGAAAGTTTCATGAATTTGTTGCCATTCTTCAATGGAGTGTAATCTGACAGCAGCCAAGCTCCAAGCAAGAATTGCCTGCGATAATGTGTTTCGCTAGACAATAAAAGACTTCCTTGCCGTCCCGGAAAGTTTCCACTAAACCTTCTTTACGTAAACTTGCTAAGTGGTGAGACGTCAAACTTTGCTCAAGTCCCAAGAGATTGGCTAGGCTTGTGACATTTGCTGGGCCTTGAAATAAAGTTTCTATGAGCCGTAGGCGATTTTCATCGCCTAAGACGCGAAAGCGACGTGCACGCACCGATTTACTTGCATTGGTTTTGCGCGACATTTTTTTTCATGACTTTCATATGAACAATTGTTAATGTGTTTGCCCGTACCATCCCCATGGTACTGAATTAATTTAAAGGAAAACAAGAGCGATGAAAGTTGTTTTTTTAAAGATATTTTCTTGTCTGTCTATTATTTTGATTGCGTCAAATCAAGTGCATGCCGTGGAAGCGACGTTGGAAGGGCGATTGGTGATTACTGGTTCTAGCACCGTTGCGCCACTTGTATTGGAGATGGGGAAGAGCTTTGAAAAAAAACACGCGAAAGTTCGGGTTGATGTGCAAACGGGAGGATCGAGTCGGGGCATCGCCGATGCCAGGCAGGGTATGGCAGATATCGGCATGGTTTCAAGGGCAAAGCATCCTTCGGAAAAGGAACTTAAATTTTTTTCCATCGCTCTTGATGGTATTGCCATTATTGTCCATAAGACAAACTCTGTAGACAAACTAACAGAGCAACAATTGCAGGATATTTTTACAGCTAAAATCAGCAATTGGCAAGAACTTGGGCATCAAGATGCAGCGATCACTGTTGTTAACAAGGCTGCAGGTAGGTCAACTCTGGAGCTGTTTCTGCAGTATTTTTCACTGAAAGCGTCAGACATTAAAGCGCAAATCATCATCGGTGATAACGAGCAAGGCATCAAAACGGTTGCGGGTAATCCCATGGCAATTGGCTATGTTTCCATTGGTGCCGCTGAATATAGCGCCAGTCAAGGAGTGCCAATTAAACTGCTGCCTTTGAAAGGCGTCAAAGCTTCCGTTGCAAATGTGCAAAATGGTCAATATCCATTGTCACGTTCTTTGAATCTCGTCACAAAATTGGAAAAAAAGACTCTTACCCGGGCATTCATTGACTTTGCCCAATCGGAGCAGGTGCATGATTTGGTTAAAGGTCAATTTTTCGTCCCCATCGAGCATTGATCGCCTGTTTTTTGGTGGCTTATGTTTGCTGGCTTTTCTGACAGCAACCATCGTACTATTGATCGCGCTTTATCTGGGCAGAGAATCCTGGCTCATACTTGAACATGCTGGGCTATCTTCTTTTGTCATGGATTCTTCCTGGAGTCCAAGTGAAGACTCCTACCAGCTGATGCCAATGGTGGTGGCTAGTCTGCTGATTATGTTTGGTTCGACTTTGATTGCGACTCCGTTGGGAATATTAGCGGCCCTTTTTGGTCATGGTCGTGCAAATTCTCGTCTGGCCCTCATCTATCGCCGCTTGATGGAGCTTTTAGCCGGTATTCCTTCAGTTGTATATGGCTTCTGGGGTTTGGTAGTTCTTGTTCCCTGGATCAATACCTTTCAAGCACCAGGGGCCAGCTTGCTGGCAGGGATATTGATTGTAGCTTTAATGATACTGCCAACGATTGCGCTGACAGCGGAATCGAGCTTTGCGAATGTTCCCCAAAAATATCTAGTAGCAGCCGCAGCATTAGGTTTACCTCGGCTTGCGACTTTGCGACTTGCGATTTGGCCTCATGCCAAGTCTGGTGTGATAGCGGGAGTTTTGTTGGCTGCAGGGCGTGCGATTGGCGAAACGATGGCAGTGTTGATGGTCTGTGGCAATATCGTGCAGCTGCCGCAAAGCATTTTTATGCCAGTCCGTAGTTTAACAGCAAATATCGCGTTGGAGATGGCCTATGCAATGGATCACCATCGTTCGGCATTGTTTTTTAGCGGTCTCGTCTTGGTCGCGTTGGTTTTGCTGTTAGTCTTCCTGGCAGGTCTAGTCAAGCGGGAGTCCACCCATGTTTACTAAGCAAAGGGATTGGGTTGAGATGGGATTTTCCATCTTGGTAAACTCCTCGATATTGTTTATCGGCATCGTTTTCGTCGGCATACTGGCTCATATTTTTGTGCAAGGAGCTGGTCAGATTTCCTGGGAATTCTTGTTGACAGAGCCATCGAATGCGGGGCGAGCTGGTGGGATTGCGCCCATACTTGTAGCGACTTTAATGATCCTTGCCGTTTGTTTGATGACAAGCTTACCTCTTGGCTTGGCAACTGCAATTTTATTGGCGGAATATGAGTCGCAGCGTTTTGTTCGCTGGGTCCGGCAAAGTCTTGAAGTACTGGCTGGCGTTCCATCGATAGTATTTGGACTCTTCGGTAATGCTTTTTTTAGTAAAGCGCTTGGCTTGGGATTTTCCATTCTTTCTGGTGGTCTGACATTAGCCTGTATGGTCTTGCCTATTTTTATCCGTATTGCTGAAGAAGGCTTCCGTCAGATTCCGTCTGACTACCGCCGCAATGCAGCGGCGTTGGGTTTTTCTCGACTAGCCACGCTTTATCATTTGCTGCTACCTGCAGCCATGCCAAGTATCGTTGTTGGCTTGGTACTGGGAATTGGTCGGGCACTTGCCGAGACGGCAGCTTTGATATTTACCAGCGGCTATGTTGATCGAATGCCAGAATCCTGGCTTGATTCCGGTCGAGCTTTATCCATCCATATTTATGATTTGTCGATGAATGTACCTGGTGGCGATGCCAATGCCTATGCTACGAGTTTGATCTTAATCCTGTTATTAATAGTCATTAATAGTGTCGCTACAGGCATGAGTCGCTTCTGGTCCCGGCGGAGGTTACCAACGATATGAAGGATTTGCGAAGTAATACCCCTTTCCATCCAAGCGTCACTGCTTGCCGGGATGGCATTTGTGCGATGGATGAAAACTCTTATGTAGATGTTCAAGGCATTAGCGTGCGCTATGGAAATAAGACAGCGGTCAAAGATGTTTCTTTGCAGCTTGCACCTTGCTCCATACTGGCTCTGATCGGTCCGTCGGGATGTGGTAAAACGAGCTTTCTCAATTGTTTTAATCGCTTGAACGATATGATACCCCAGGCTCAAGTCTCTGGCTCGATCCGAATCGGTGAATGGGATGTGAATCATGCGAAAACCGACGTTATGGCTCTCAGAAGGCGTGTAGGGATGGTGTTTCAAAAACCTAACCCTTTTCCTCTTTCAATTTGGAAAAATATAGCTCTTCCTCTCAAGCAACATGGTGTGCGCGCAAAAGTTGATATAGAAATGCAGGTTGAGAATGTTCTACGTGAGGTTGGGCTATGGGAAGAGGTCAAAGATCGCTTGCGTCGGCCAGCTTTGGCGTTATCAGGCGGGCAGCAGCAACGTCTTTGCATTGCAAGAACTTTGGCTCTGAAGCCTGAGCTCGTGCTTTTTGATGAGCCGTGCAGTGCGCTTGATCCGATTTCCAGCCAGGTGATCGAGAAGCTGATAGCCAAATTACGTCGCAAGCTAGCAGTTATTATCGTTACCCATAATTTGGCCCAGGCGCGAAGAATTGCTGATCTTGTTGGAGTTTTCTGGCCAATGGAAGGGAGCGGTAGGCTATTGGAATATGGCGAGACACAGCAGATTTTTGAGAGCCCAGTCCACCGACAAACTAGTCTTTACCTGCAAGGAGTCGTGGGATAGGCTGCAAATTTTTCAGTTCTTACAAAATGAGTTTGAAAACGGCAAAACCACCGATCAGGGCGACGACAAACAATATCGTCAAGAGATTGAAGTTCTTATCAATGAAAGTTTTAGCTGGCTCACCGATTAGACGCAAAATCAGTGCGACCATAAAAAAGCGCATGCCACGGGATGCGATCGAAGCGATGATAAAAATCCCCAGATCAACCCGAGCCACGCCTGCCGTCACAGTGACAAGTTTGTAGGGCAGTGGTGTCAACCCAAAAATGCCGACGATCCATGCGTTCCAAGCATCATAAACCTGGAACAGATAGGTTCCGCCTAACCAAGACTCAAAGTTACTCACCAAATAGGCTGGCAAGGCAATATCCAGGCGGCCATCAACTGATATCAGGTTTACCCCGAGCAGGCCTTCAACAATCCATCGCCCCATGCTTTCCCAGGCAAATACTCCAATACCATAACCAACAATGCCCCCAAGCACGGAGGCAATCGTACAGACGAGAGCTATTTTCCACCACTTCCTGGGAGCGCCTAATACCAGCGGCATTAAGAGGATATCTGGTGGAATAGGAAAAAAACTGCTTTCGGCAAAGGCAATGATAACGAGCGCTGTCATCGCATAGGGAGAATTTGCCCAGTTGAGAACCCAATCATACAAGCGGCGGTGAATGGGGGCTCTGGCTGCATTTGCCAGACTTGTTTCGGCATTTGTCTCAGGGGTCATATGTCATTTCCACATTAAAAAATATTTCTACCAAGATAGCGATAAATATTACAAATAACCAGTGGAATTCATGTAGGTAAAAATTGATAGCGTGAAGACCAGGAAATGCCACAATTTTTATGTTAAGATCGCTATATCAAGAGTCTTCCTTATCGCTTCGCATTTTAGGGTAAGAATGAGAATTTTATCACCGATCATGCTTCTTCTTGGTTTGCCCCTAGCTTGGACCACGCGTCTAGATGCGCCTCTTCCACCGGAGGCTACGGACTTGGTTGTTTTAAAAGGTGATCAACAACCTATGGACTCCAAACTGGCGAATTGGTTTGCGGCAGCAGAATCCTCATTTGATATTATGAAACTGTCGCAGGAAGACTTCAATAAGCGATTGTCTGACTTAGGACCAGCAGCACAATTATATCTGCGCATGAAAAAGCTCGAAGAGCAAAATCGGCGGGGATGGCAGTCGAGCGGCATCAAGCTTTCTCAGGAGGTCGAAAAGTTTATCGGGCAACAGGCATGGGCAGCAGACCCGTTGTTGGGAGACCTGTTGTTTGAACTACTTCGATTAGATGATTTGCCGGATGAAAGACGAAAGTTATTTGCCAGTAAATTATCGACAATACCGGTACGAAGCTGTGCACAAAAGCGTTTGATTCTTGACGATTTGCAAAATAATGATAAAAAAAATTTAACAAGCGAAGTGGCAAAAGATTACATCACCAGAATCGGTGGCTTTAAAGCGAAACGCTTCCAGGAAAATGCTTTGCAGGAACTGCTCTCGCGTTTGGACGAAAAATCTTATGTCGATCTCCAGCCGCACCTTATTGACCTAGTTCGCCCTTTTCCACGATTGATTGCCGACCACAGTTGGCTCGTTGCCGAGGAGGAGGAAGCCGGTAAAAAGCTTCGCAGCCAAGAGCCGTTCCTTAGTTTTGATCGAGCGGAAGAAGCGGCAGAAAATCGTCATTGTGTGACAGCGCGAAATCACTTCTTGAAAGCATTAAAACATGATCCAGACAAGTTGCATTTTCCTGCTGCCCAGGCGACCCTATCAAAAATCGAAAGCTGCTATCGACGCAAAGGAAGCCGGGCTCGGTTACGTTTCTGGACGGAGATCAAGGCGCCTTTAAGTAAAGCGTACGGCTTTAGCGGCGAGGAATTAGCTCTTCGGCCTCAAGGACTGATTTACTGGGGTCAAGATGAATTTGAAAAGGCGCGGAAAATCTTTACCTACTTGCTCGAAACCGCGCAAAAAGAAGGGCATAAAGAGATTGAAAGCCGCACGCTCTACACATTTTCCAGAATCGAGGAAAACGAGGGGCGTTTGCCGGAAGCCATTGCAAAGTATCAGCAGTTCATTCAAAAGTTCCCAGAAGATGAACAGATTAACGAAGCCCTCAGCTCACTCGTTGTGCTGAATTCCATCACATCTCAAGAAAAGCAGGCGCTGGATTTTGCGAGAAAAATAATAGAAAGAGAAGTTCTAAAAGACATCAAAGATCGGGACACCGGCACGATGTCTTTTGGCCTTTTCTGGGCAGGAAAGCTCAGTCTGAGTCTTGGTGAAAATCTGCAAGCTTATGAATACTGGCGCCGACTTACTAGCGAATTCTACTCGACGTTTTATGGCGCTCTTGGGCATCATATGATGGAAACCTTGCTGCAAAAGCGCTTTATTATTCCTCCCAATTATGTTGCAAGCTTTGATTTTGAAAGCATGAAGAAAAGCTTTGGCGCCGAGGATTTGGCGATCATCAAGCGGATTGATCTTCTCTTGCAGCTAGGCCTACGCGAGGATGCCCTTTGTGAAACCCGTGAGCTGGACGTGAATCCTGATCATGAGATGCAGAATCTGGTCTTGAGCATGTATCTCTATGCTTCAGGTGACTGGCTATCGGCAATTCGTCACTATGGGAACTTATCCCGAACCTTTCGTCATACCCTGCCACAGGGTATGGAGCGTCTGCTCTTTCCACGTGATCATATGCCGCTGATCGAAAGCTACGCGCAGCGTGTAAAAGTTGAAGAACCGATTATATACGCAATCATGCGGCAGGAAAGTGTTTTTAATCCGCGCGCCCGATCACCCGTAGGTGCTTCAGGACTTATGCAGCTTATGCCGGCAACGGCACGAATGGAAGCCAGGATGCTGAGTCGTGGCTACGTGAGCGGAGCTTATAGGAAAAGCTTAGTGGAGCGCTCGAAAAACAGCTACAATCTTTTCGATCCGGAAACCAATATTGCTCTTGGTGTGCACCATGTGCATCGGCTTTTAGGTCGTTATTCCCATCCGGTTTTTATGCTGACATCTTATAATGCCAATCCCCGTGCCACAGCCCGTTGGCAGGAAAATATTGATAGCACGAACATGTTGGCATTTATCGAGCGTATTCCATATCGTGAGACACAGTCCTATGTAAAACTGGTCATGCGCAACTATTTTTACTATAACCGCTGGTACAACCCTGCCAACACACCGATGCCTTTGATGGATTATCTTGCGCCACAAGTGATTTCTGTGGCGAAGAAGCAACCGCTGAAAGATGAGCCGTTTATTACACAATGACATGCATTAGGGGCTTTGATTGGCTCCTGGCTGATTGTGTGGTGCAGCCTGATCACATTCAGGCAGGAGAAGGCAGCGTTGATAAATGCTCTCGGTGAGCGGATAAGGCTGCATATTTACGGTAAAGCGTTTGGCATTATAGACCTGGGGTATTAAAAACAAATCGGCAAAACTCAGCTGACCACCGAAGCAAAAGCTACCCGCGTGCATTTGCAAGCGCTTTTCAATGTTTTGCAAACCTTGTTCGATAAAGTACCTTGCCCACTGCTGCCGATCCTGGGCTTGCGAACTATAGTATTGCAAGACTTTTAAATTCTGCACGGACTGTATACTGCTAATGATGCCGCAAAATTCCCGAACTTGGGCCCGAGTCCAGGGGTCGCTTGGCAGAAGCGGTGGCTGTGGATGCTGTTCTTCGAGCCATTCCATGATTGCCAGCGATTCACTTAAATTGCGGCGCTGAACGCTGAGGCAAGGCACGGAGCCGCTTGGGTTGATTTGTAAATAGCTGGCCTGACGTTGTTCGTTAGCCAGTAGATTGATCGGAACACTATGGTAGGCAAGTTTTTTAACGGCAAGTGCCCAGCGAACTCGCCATGAGCATGATGAACGCCAGTAATGATAGAGGGTCATTGAGCTAGCCAAGTTCCAACCTCCTTCTTGCTAGAATTGCTGCAATACCTGCAAAACATGGCAGTTCAAGCAGCGTTTCGCAAGCAGAAGATATCAGGCCTCGTCTTCAGCTAGCTCAGCATTGGCCACGAGCATATCGTTATAGCTGGATTCCAAGCTGCGCAGCTCTTCAATTGACTTTAAGCGAAAACCATAGCGAGAAAGCTTGGCATGATAGACATGATGCCTTTCCCTGAGTTGGCGTAAAGTCCCTTTAAATGCACTTTCAATGACCTCAGTTCGCATCCGGGTGCGCAATGGCGAGCCGGCTAGGAGGCGGGCGCATTCTTCGTCCGGTTGAAAAATGAGAAAATCGACGTCCGGATAGCGCTCGCTGACAGCCTTGAGAGAAGCTTCGAAGCGGGTCGAGACCAAAGCTTTGAGCATTTGAACAATGCCGTAAAAGCCTCCTTGCGTGTCGCTGCTGCCGACCGTATGGGAGCGAAACGGTTTCAGTGGATCGACGACAAAGACCAGGCGTGCCCCATCAAAGACGACAGAATCCAGATCGCAGCTTTTGGTGACCTGACCATCAATGTAGTAGCGACCATCCAAGGCCTTTGGCGTAAAAAGCGGCGGCAGAGCTGATGAAGCGCGTACGGCTGCGCTGATGGGCACTTTGTCAAACGGAGCTTTCCCAAATGTCACATGCTCGAAAGTGTCTTGATCCGTAACGCCAACATAAAAGCGCGGTTTGATCTGCGAAAAATCATCGCCTTCGCCATGCTTGGCCATGATCGTATGGAAGTAATTTTCCAGCTTATCGCCTTTGAAGAAGCCTGTTGGTATCGAGCGTATTGTACTCGTCAGCCACTGCTTGGGTTTGAGGCGATGGATATTTAATGAAACCTTGGCGATGCGGCGCAGAATCGTCATGCCTGCCAAATCAAAGATCGTGGCAAATTTTAAAGTTGGCAGCTGGCTTGGCGCCTCATGTAGCATCCGCACGACTTCACCGACCGGCACCTTCGCAGCAATGATTGAACCCACGATACTGCCGCTGCTGACTCCGGAAATGACGTCAACTTCATAGATGCTGCGTTCGGTTAAAGCGACCTGCAAGGCGTGCATGACCCCAATTTGATAAAGAAAACCTTCGATCGCACCACCGCTTAAGGCGATGCCGACTTGATTTTCGCGGACGATGCCATGGTAGAGGACATCTTTGAGCCAACGCATCATCAACGCTGTATTACGTGGTTCAATCAAAACATCGCGTACATTCAACCGACCCAGAGCAAATACCCGAGAGTCGACATCTGGTGTTTTATTGAGCACGATAACGATGCGGCTCATGGGGAAGTTGAAATCTGGCCCCCAGAGCTGCGCCAGTGATAAGACATCTTCATGGATGTGGCGAACCGCTTCGACTGCTTCCATCCCGTCATGGCCACGCTCATCAAAAATCAATAGATCGACGGGATGTTGCCGTAAATAAGGCGTAATGCCGTCGATATCCGTGAGAAGGCCGACGTGCAAAACCATGTTTTCCAGCAAGCGGTGCGTAATCCGATAGTTAACAGTCATTGAAGGGCCGGTCACCGGTTCGGAACGTAAGCGCGATAAGGCTTTTTTAATATCTTCCAAACGAGAGGGAGCGACCACATAAAGCAGGTGCTGCAGCATATTATTCCCTAAAAAATTGCCGAAGCTCTTTCAATAGTTTATCACCTGCAAGGTAACCTGTAAGCTTCACACTCTCAGAAAGATCTCCGTTTGGTGGGAGCAAGACTAAAGTCGGCAATCCTGGCATGCCATACTTGGCTGCCAACGATTCGTTTTCTTCATTAAATTCCGTCATGTCCAGCTTAAGCAAGACCCATTCTGCATTTAATTCGGCGACAAGCTGAGGATCTTGAAAAGTGGTGACATCCATTTGTTTGCAAGCAACGCACCACTCAGCCCAGCCGTCAACCAGGATGGGACGTTGTAATTCTTCCGCTGCCCGATAGGCTTCGGCTTCCGTCTTATACCAAGTGAGTTGACTCGGGACATCGGCGCCGGACACCCATTGTGAACCTGCAAAAAGACCTAGGCCAAGGATAAAGCTTGGGGCGATGAGTGCTGCCTTGTTGATAGCAAGTCGTTTGTGCCGCACGACATAGATGGTGGCGATGAAGCCGATCACGGTCAATACAAGAGCCATCGTTGCCCAATGTCCTTGTAAGGCAATCAGTGATTTGTGAATCGGATTTTTCAAATAAAACAGGGCAAGGCCAAACATCACCGCTGCAAACAGGGCTTTGATGCCGACTTGCAAGGTAGCTGGAGCTTTAAATTGGCTGACTCGATTCGCGGCGAGGCCTAAAAATAAATAGGGAAGGGCAAAGCCTGCGCTGTAGAAAAAGAAAAGCAGCAAGGAAAACGTGGCATTTTCTAGTTGCGGAGTAAAAACCAAAAGAGCGCCCAGAATTGGGCCTGTGCATGGTGCAGCCACAAGTCCAGCGCCTGTGCCCATTAAAAACACGTTGGCAAAAGTTGACTGACGACTGCCTAGGCGCGATCCAAAGGATTGAAGACGACTGAAGTTGCCGTAACCTAGCATCGATAAGCCAAGGGCAAAAAAGAGAAGACCAAAAAATAGGGTGACATAGATATTGCCCAGGAAAGCACCGAAAAGTCCCCCGCTAAGAGCGGCAAGGCTACCTATCGCAGTATAGGTGACAATAATGCCACTAGCATATAGCACGCTATTAATACGTGGATGTTTGTGATGCTTGCCACCCAGAATGCGGAGCGTGATGGGTATCATGGGAAAGACGCATGGGGTCAAGTTTGTCATCAAGCCACCGAGAAACGCCAGGCTAAGCAATAATACAAGTGAGTGCTCACCACCTTGAAAAAATGCGACAAGCCTGTCATTCCAGCTAGGGTTTTCATTGACTGCGGCACTTGAGGGGGAGACTTCAACATCTTGGCTTAAACTTGCTTCGGCAGCTGGGTCTTGATCGGCGCTCACAGCAAAGTCATCATTTGTCGCGCCATATAGAGGTACATCCATTTCCAAAGTATATGGGAAAAGGCAGATGCGCTCCGTGCAGCCGAGAAAGGTGACCGAGACCGGAAAACTATCGGCAGAAACCTGCTCTAAGCCATCAAAATATATAATGAAATCGCCTCCGCGGTAGACCTCAACCTGACCGTCGGATAGTGGATCATCTTGCAGATGTGAGGGGGGAAATTCGCCGTCAATCATCGCAAATCCTGGAGGGCCAGCAAATTCCAGGCGATCTTTGTAAATCGAAAAATGATTGCGAGTCTGCAAGCGTAAAGCAACGGCCACACGACCATCGTCTTCAATATTGGCCTGAATAGCCGACCAGATAATGACGTCGGTCGGTTGAATGTCCAGCTCGACTCCTGCCTGCTCGTCAATCAGGGACTGGGCGGGCAACTTTGCTGAAAAGCTAAATAATATCAGTAAACTAACAAGAATCCGCAGCATGAAGTTTCTGCTCCTATGGATCAAGTATGGGCCTTCGGTATGTTTTTATATCGGAAAACTTAAGAAAGTTCTAAAATAGTTCTTAGCTTATCGATATATACGGGGACTTGGCAGGGTTCATTTTATCAGCCCCAGCTGCAAGTTTGCTGGTAATTATCCCAAAAGAATTGTATCAAGTTTCCAGTAACGGAGCCCATGAATTCTGGTTGATGAAATCAGAGCTTGACTTATCAAGGGGTTTCCCGTAGGAAATGTTGCCCTAAACAGGCAAATTCTGCACGTTCATCGAATCGCTTGAAAATGGATACGTGAAATGGCTGAGAAAACGAAATACCAAGAGAAGATCCGTCTGAAAAAAGGCGACGAAGTTGTTGTATTAACTGGTAAGTCCAGAGGCGAGACTGGAAAGATTGACCGTGTTGATGCAAAGAAATTACGCATTTATGTCAGCGGCGTGAATATCGCTAAAAGACATACCCGTCCAGGAACGACCAGCGAGCAAGGCGGTATCATCGATAAGGTTATGCCAGTGCATGTCAGCAACGTTGCTCTCGTTGATCCAAAGACTAAAAAAGCAACTCGTGTCGGCTACAAGCTGCAAGACGGCAAAAAAGTCCGTTATGCAAAAGCTTCTGGCACCGTTTTAAGCTAAGTTGCTTCGCAATTTTTATCTTGGCAGATAGCTTTTTTGAGTGATGAAAAAAGGCCCTTTGAATAGATGGGCCTTTTTCTATTTGTCTTCCTTCTTTCTCTACTGCGATTTTAAGAAGTTTACCGCTTAAGGATTGTGAGCCTCTGTGACCTCGTGCTGTTCGAAGAAAGAATAGACCGGCGAACTCAGTGACTGCAAAAAAGCCTTTAAACTTTCAAGTTCATCGCGGTCAAATTTCAAGGGGCGAAGTGTTTCCTCGCGGTGGCCAATCGCAGGCTCTACGTCGAGGCGATTATAGTGATCAAGGACCTCATCCAATGTCGTAAATCGCCCATCATGCATATAGGGTGCGGTTAATCCGACGTTTCGCAGACTCGGCGTTTTAAACGCGCCCAGGGTTTCTTGATGATCAACAATGAGAAACTCAAGTTCTCGACAGCTTTCACTTTGCTCGCCATCCTCGATCAATTGAAAGCCGCAACGAAAGGGATTGGAAAGTGCGCGCCGTGTGCCGACGACTCGCCCTAAGTCAAGCTCCTCTCCCAATTGATCCAAACCGATGTTATGAAATTGTTGATCAGAAAACATGGGTCCGTTGTGGCAACTGACGCAATCAGCTTGGACAAATTGTTGGAAGCCTTGCCATTGCCTATCGTGGAACTCATCATTAAAGGCATCTGCTGGAGCATCAGCCGTGGCTAATCGTGATAGAAATCGATCAAACGGAGCATCGATTGCTGTCAGCCCTCTTTGAAAGCTGGCCAGTGCTTTGCCAACATTCCAAAACGCCAAGTTTAATGCCTGCTGTTCTGTAGGGGATAAAGATTCATACTGTTCGGTCCAGTCCGTAGGTGGAGGTTCAAGCTGTAGGGCACTGCGACTAAACCAGGTTTGTGGATTCTTCCCCTGCCTGTGAGCGTCGCGAATCAACTTAGTCTGGATGCGAAACGAGCCGATGGTAGCGACACCATAAGAGCTCAGGGAAAGATCAAATTCTAGCGCTTTGTCATCGTCGAGCGGTGGTATCGCCTGCCAAACCCTTTCGCCAAGAGATTGTAATAATGCCACAAGGCTTGGTTCCATGGGGCCAAAGGCCGCTTCATAATCGGGCAGGTAATGCTGATAAATTAACTGCAGAACACGGCCTCGACTGATACCATGTTCATTGGCAGTTTCCAGAGGCTGCAAGGCTTGGGCTTCCAATGAATCGGCACGGCCATCCCAAAAAAACCAGTCAGACCAGGCGTGATTTAAGAGGCTGGGGGTGTTGCGCGTTCCGATTCCCACACCTTTGGCGGCGGCAATACGGTCGGTAAAATGGAGCGCTGGTATATGACAGCTGGCGCATGCCACAGTTCCGTCGCTAGAAAATTGGGTGTCGAAAAAAATTTTTTGGCCGAGTTGAGCTTGAGGAAAATCAACCTCGGAAAACTCAGGTAACGGCGGCGCGCGAAAACTTAAAGCGATGCTTTTTAGCTCGTCACCACTGATAAATGGGCGTTTGCGCGCAAAATCCAGCCAGCTTTCGGGTAAGGTGAAGTACAGCAAGATCATCGCGATACTTAATCCGAAGCGACGAGGAACTTTGGTCATGAAAAAGCTCCGTGAAGGAAAGGTCTTGCTCCGAGCCTTAAAGCCGTTTATTAAATTTCCATTAGAATTGGAAGAGCCATTCTATGATGAAACATCTTGTTTAAGGTTGACCCGAGCAAGATGGCGACTAAGCTCATACGGCTCGACTTTTTCTACCGCTTATCGATCCGTTGTGCAAGTCGAGTCGGATGGGTGGGAATGATAAAAATGAGACACTTGCAATGACAAGTCTTAATAACATGTCAGATCCGACTTGAGACCTAGCCTAATCCCAGCGACTGGGCAAGCTAAGTCAAAAAAGTAAAAATGTGCACTAAGATATACAGTCAGGGGACAAGATCCGCAGCAATGATGTTCTTGGCCTTGAAGAAAATTGATGGTTATTATAACTAGGATCCAACTGAAAATGCCGGAGTCAAGGCGCGAGGCGAAAATAAACAGCAGTGTATTCGAATACATGAGGATTTATTTTCGCCGATGAAACGAAGAGTCGGGTATTTCCGGATGGAACCTAACTAGGGTTCATCCGGGAATGCCTTAGGCAAGGCGCGAGCTGAAAATAAACCGCAATGTATTCAGATACCTGAGGATTTATTTTCAGCGATAAAACGCAGAATAAGGTATTTCCGGATGGAACCTAACTAGTCACGGTTAAATCTTGGATAAGGTTGTGACAACCTTTTAATTAGTATGAATCGATCCCAGGATGGAGTTGGTCTGGCCTATGAAGCATGCGACGAGATGGTTAAACGCGTCCTTACTATTCCTGCTGAGCCTCACCCTCAGCGCTTGTCTCGACTCACCGATGTCAACGATCGATACTGTGACCGAATGGGGTCGTGAGATTAACAGCCTCTATCTGCTCACGACGATCATCACTGGTATCGTCTTTGTCGCAGTGGCAGTGCCCTTTTGCTATGCTCTTTGGCGCTTTCGCGAGCGTCCGGATGATGATGATCGTCTGCCAGAGCAAATCCGTGGAAACCACAAACTGGAAATTTTGTGGACCATCATTCCAGTCGTTCTTTTGGTCTTTATCTTTTTGCCAACATTCGAACTCATTCTGAAGCAATACGAAGAGCCGCCGAAAGAAGCGATGCGCATTCGTGCGATCGGCTATCAGTGGTGGTGGAAGTTTGAATACCCCGACTTAGGCATTACGACAGCCAACGAGCTTTTTGTGCCTGAGAATACGCCAGTCGTGATAGAACTGACTTCCAACGATGTGATCCACAGCTTTTGGATTCCTCGATGGGGCGGTAAAGTCGACAACCTCCCTGGCGAGACCAATCTAATCCAATATACGACTCCTAAATTAGAGAATCCTGAAGGTGATTATTATTGGGGCCACTGTGCCGAGCTCTGTGGTTTGTCACATGCCCGTATGAGATTCCAGGCTGTGGTATTATCTCAAGAACGATTTGATAGCTGGCGTGAAACTTTTAATGAGCCCCCCTTGGTCGCTTCCGCATTGGAGAAGCATGGTCAGGAATTGTTCATGACCAAAACCTGTTTTACCTGCCATGCCATCGAAGGAACGAACGCGCAGGGTCAAATCGGACCAAGTTTGACGAACTTTGGTAACCGACGCCTCTTAGCTGCTGGTACCTTAGCCAACGATTATAAAGGCATGCATCAGTGGTTACGGGATTCCGTCGACTCAGCTCCTGGCAAACAAAAGATCAAGCCAGGAAGTTTGATGGTCTTTGCTCCCGGTTTTGAATTGACAGATGAAGAAATCGAGGCATTGGTGGCTTATCTACACCGCTCGACAGCAAAGACTTACTAGGTGACCACAGGAATTGATTTGATTGCGATCTTCGGTCAGGCCGAAGTTTTTCAGGAGGAACGGAATACGCTATGAGTTACCAAAGCTCTGCAAATACTGGAATCTGGGGCTGGATTACCACCGTTGACCATAAACGAATCGGTGTGATGTACTGTCTAGCTTCGTTTTTCTTTTTAATCGTTGGTGGTACAGAAGCCCTGTTGATGCGAACTCAGCTGCTGATGCCAAATAATGAATTCCTGTCAGCAAGCGTTTTTAACAGCATGGTTACCATGCATGGTACGACGATGATTTTCTTGGTCGTCATGCCTTTGAGTGCTGCCTTTTTCAATTACCTCATTCCACTTATGATCGGTGCGCGCGATGTCGCCTTCCCTCGTTTGAACGCACTTAGCTTCTGGATCTTCTTGTTTGGCGGCATTCTTCTGAATTTCGGTTTCCTTATCAATCAGGCGCCGCGCGGTGGCTGGTTTGGTTATGCTAACCTTACCTCGACGCAATTTACTCCTGACCTTTCCGCGGACTTTTGGGCGATGGGCTTGCAGGTTGTCGGTTTGGCTTCACTTATTGCTTCCATAAATTTCTTTGTCACCATCCTAAATATGCGCTGCAAAGGTATGACTCTGCTGAAAATGCCTTTGTTTGTCTGGACTTCTCTGGTGACTCAGGTGCTTTTGATGTTGTCCTTGCCTGTTATCACCATCGCTCTTGTCATGATCACGTTTGATCGGCAGTTCGGTACAGGCTTTTTCAATCCCGGTGATGGCGGCTCGGTCGTCCTGTGGCAACATCTTTTCTGGGTTTTCGGTCACCCCGAAGTATACATTTTGATTTTGCCAGCGATGGGTATCGTTTCAGAAATCCTGCCAACTTTCTCTAAGAAGCCACTATTCGGCTATTCCGTTATGGTTTATTCCAGTTGCGCCATCGGCTTTCTCGGCTTTGCCGTTTGGGCTCACCACATGTTTACGACTGGCATGGGTCCTTGGGCCACTACCTTCTTCTCGGCTGCAACGATGTTGATTGCGGTGCCGACAGGTGTGAAAATCTTTAACTGGATTTCAACTGTGTGGGGCGGTCGTATCACTTTCACCACAGCTAACCTTTTTGCTCTTAGCTTTGTCGCCATGTTTACCCTAGGCGGTCTTTCCGGAATTATGCACTCTTCGGCTCCGATCGATACCCAACATCAAGACAGCTACTTCGTTGTTGCCCACTTCCACTATGTTCTTTACGGTGGCGCTGTGATGGGGTTATTCGGTGGAATCTACTACTGGTTCCCGAAAGTGACTGGTCGTTACATGCACGAGGGAATGGGTAAGGCTCAGTTTTGGCTTTATATGATCGGCTTTAACGTCACCTTCTTCCCGATGCACTTCTTAGGTGTACAAGGGATGCCTCGTCGCCAGTATATCTATGCAGATGACTTGAATTGGAATCTGTGGAACTTTGTGGCCAGCCTTGGTGCTTATTTAACGGCCATCGGTGGAATCCTATTTGCGGTCAATATCATTTACGGCTTGAGAAAAGGTAAAAAAGCGCCTGGCGATGCCTGGAACGGTCGTACGCTAGAGTGGACGATTCCTTCACCACCGCCCGAATACAATTTCGGTGTCGATCCAGAAGTGAAGCACTTAGATGATTTCTGGCATCGTAAATATGGTGACGACGGACGTCGCAAAAATTTGGCGCCTGAACCGAGCTACGATGCTTCCAAAATTCACATGCCGAATCCATCTTTTTGGCCTATCCTTTTAGCTGCGGGACTGACAATGGCTGCCTCAGGCTTCTTTATTGCCAATTTTGGCTTGGCAGTTGCGATAGTTGGACTTGTGATAGTTACGATCAGTACTTACGGTTGGGTTTACGAAGAAGCTTAATAGGAGACCATACAGCATGAGTGCAGAGGCTCACATCACCAATACCGGCGTCGACAATCGCAAGTTTGCGATGTGGACACTGATAGCTTCAGAATGTTTTTTGTTCGGAACGCTGATCGTCAATTACTTGATCAACCGTGGTCGTTCCCTTGCTGGACCGACTGGTGCACAGGTATTCGACATTAATCTGACGACATTGAGTACCTTCGTTCTACTGATGAGTTCCGTGGCGATGGTGTTAGCCCTGCATCACTGCAAGCTCAGAAATTTGCGAAAAATGCAAACCTGGTTGGGTGTTGTCGCTTTAGGCGGTATTATTTTTCTCGGCTTCCAGTATTACGAATTTTATCATTTCGTGAATGTGGGTTTGAAGCTCAATACGAACGTATTTGGCGCATCCTTTTACCTGCTGACGGGTTGTCACGGTTTGCACGTGACGGTAGGAGTCTTGTGGATCACCTCGATGCTGGTCACATCTCTGAAACGAGGGGAAGCCTGGTTTGACGAGGTTATGGTTGAGGTAGCAGGTCTATACTGGCACTTTGTGGATGTTGTTTGGATTGTACTTTTCACAGTTGTATACCTCTTTGTCTACGTTTAGGAGGCCAGAGTCATGGTTGGATCGGATAAGCATGAAGGATTGGGAACTGGGCTATACTGGTGGTTTTGTATCATCCTATGCGTACTGACTGCCTTGGAATGGGCTGTGTTTGAGTACCGAGAAACTTGGGGTGTTAGTACCACTTTACTGGTCGTTTCACTTTCGATTTTATCCATCGTTAAATTCACGATGGTTGTGGGTTGGTACATGCATTTGCGTTACGACCCCAGACTTTTGAAAAACCTGTTTATCCTGTCACTGCTTCTCATGATTGGGGTTGGTGCCGGGTTGGTTGTTCTCATGATCTGAACCATTGGTGGTAAAATCGAATTTTCGAATATTCGAAGTCTTAGACCAGTATGGTATGATTCGCCTCTTTTACGGAGATTAGTTCATGCCATATGCATACGCACACGGGGTGTATGATCGTCTTCCTGATGAGCTGTTTGAGGTAAAGTGGGAGTGGGATCCCACTTTGATCTTTTTTCTCTTTGTTCTGATTTTCTACATCCGCGCCCTACGTAAATTTAAAAAGCAGCCGGTCAAAACTTGGCAGCTATGGCTGTTTTTTGTCGGCATATTCCTGTCGATTATGGCCCTTTTGCCACCAGTTGACCCTTTGTCGGACCAACTTTTTTGGGTCCATATGGTGCAGCATATGATGATCACCCACTTGGGGGTGCCGTTGATGCTGTTTGGTGTGCCCTTTTTTGTGATCATTAGGGGTGTCCCGAATTGGTTTCGCCGCTATCTGTACTTTCCCTTGCTTCGCAGTAAAATATTAAGCTTTTTGAATCAGACTATCGGGCGGCCTGTACCATCACTGATTTTGTTTATTGGCAATTATTGGTTTTGGCACGTCCCACGGTTTTATAATCTGGCTTTACTTAACGATGTTTATCACTTCCTGGAGCATGCGTGCTTTGCGCTCACATCCTTTTTGTTGTGGCGTAATATCATCGATCCTCATCCGATGAAGGCTCACCTGCCATTACCTGGGCGGCTCTTGTTCATTGGGCTAATCATGGCTTCTGGTATGGTTTTGAGTTCCTTATTAACCTTTGCTGATGAAGTCATGTATGCCTATGAAGGCATTCCCCAGCCAAGCTGGTTTGCTCACTGGGGCTATTTGCAGGATCAGCGGATCGGCGGTTTGATCATGTGGGTTCCGGGAAAGTTTATCCACTTGATCACGATGACAATAGTCTTTTTTGTCTGGGCTAAAAAGGAGGGAGCAGCGGATTTCCAGACTGATCAGGATGTGAAATCTCAGTCTGCCGAAGCGAAATTGGCAGTATCTGCTCCGGCAACAAATTGATCATATTTTTGATTGACAGAACTCAGGTGTATTAACTATATTCTTGTTTCTCGTGGGGGCGTAGTTAAGTTGGTTATAACGCCGGCCTGTCACGCCGGAGGCCGCGGGTTCAAGTCCCGTCGCTCCCGCCACCTAAATACGATCAAGCCGCTTCAACTGAAGCGGCTTTTTTGTTTTTTCTTAATTCTTTTCATTATGCCGAGAAATTGAGCTTAATTCAAAATTAAGAATTTACGGCTTAAGTAATCTTCCAATTCAATCTTAATGCCCCGCTGCTCGTCAAACAAAGGTGAGCCGCCGAGATACATGGTATCCAAAGGATCACAGTATTGATTCAATCCCTTAGCTGCACGGTATTCCTCGGCCGTTATCATTTCTCCGGTATGCATGTTAAAAAGAGGGCTGCCGCCAGTGTATACGGTATCTTTGGGATCGCAGTGGACATTTAAACCGATCGCCCATCGTTTCTGACTACGATATTCTTCGGCCGTCATCATCTCGCCTGTGCGCATATTAAAAAGCGGGCTGCCGCCGATATACATGCGGTCGATCGGATCGCAAAGAGTGTTGAGCCCTTTGGCTGCCAGGTAGTTTTCTAATTTGACAAATTCACCAGTATGCATATTGAACAACGGGTTACCGCCAGCATACATAGTGTCTGCTGGATCGCAATATTGGTTCAGGCCAATGCCTCGCTGTGCAGGAACTTCTTCAGCAAGGAGTTGGGAGTCGCTCTGGTCATGACCGCAAGCGCATAGGCCGGCTACCATCAGAATCAATCCAAAATGCTTCTTCATACTAAATGCCCTTAAGTCTTTAAAATTAATGTTTTTTAGGCTTCTACTGAGGCGGAGCCTTCGACTGAAGCCAAATTCATGTGAGATGGGGCATTTTTAACAGAAGTGAAAATTCTTCTTAAGGCTTGGCCGGCCAGTTAGTTCGCTATTTTGTTCATGGTGAAAAAAAGAATGGTGGGTCTTGATTACGCTAGAAGCCGATGGTTTTCATCGATAATACCAATTTCTTCAAGAATTTCCTTATAATGACGATGCCAATTGATGGAGATATTGAACGAGGATAGGAGTTCGCCAAAGTATTCACCAACGGCAAATGAGAAAAAATCATCAGCATCCAAATGAAAGCCGTGGTTCAATCCTTTTTGTGTCACCATATTGCCTAAGCTGAGTTCGTTTTCCAGATAAAATGGACGTTCGTAATTACACTGATACGGCGCCATCATATGGTAGGCGATTTCTTTACAAAACAGCTGATGATCGATAACCTGAGGTTCTAAAATACCGAAACCGAGAAGTTTTTCGTGAAGGTGATCAACATCGCCCATGACGCGACAACGGGCGAGTTCACGATGAATTTTTGTCCACTTTGCTTCCACATCGTTGATCGCTCCGAAGTCAATCACGACCAGTCGATCATTGGTGACTATAAAATTCGCCGGGTGAGGATCAATATGCCAAAGACCATGGGCAAGAGTCGTTTTTAATTGAAAATATAACAGCTGCCGAGCCACACGTTCTTTTTCAGCATCACTGGCATCTTGCAGAAAATGATCCAGTCGCTCCCCTTCAATCAGTTCGGTCACAAACACTGATTTACTGCAAAGTTCCGGATAGACCTGGGGTATCTTGATATATTTGCAATCGGCAAATATCCGGTAAAATTGCTTTTGTCTTTCCGCTTCCTGCAGATAGTCACACTCAGTAAAAAACCTGGATTCAAAATACTTCCAGATTTTACCTATATTGGTGTTAGGTAAACTGTGGCGAAGTATCGGACTTAATGCCCGCAAGAACATGAGGTCCATGCGTAATATCGATTCAATATCCGGATATCTGATCTTAACTGCAAGCTTAACATTTTCCCGATTGATGGCAGAATAAACCTGACCGATGCTTGCAACCCCGATCGGATCCTCTGAGATATGGCGGAGATGATCAGCTAAGGCGATCCCACTTTCTTGGCGGGCAAATTCCAACATCTTATCCAGTTTAAAGGGGGCTGCTTGATTGTAAACTTGCTGCATTATCTGTTGGCTTTCTTCCGAAAGCAGGCGGCTAATTCCGAAATATTGGCCAATTTTCATCATTGGACCTCGTAGGCTGCCAACATTATTGGTGAAACCTAAGATGATCTGGTGTAAGACCTGCTGCTGGGTTTCTAAAAAGTCAGCGTCACTTTTCTTTCTTTTCATCCGATAGCGTGCCAAGTGATAGACCGATTTCGTGACGATTTGCGTAACCTTTAAGAATCGCGCCATGGTTCCTAGGCTTTTTTGTTGGGTCTGATGACTAGGAATTACGGCGGGAAGCTCAGGCAAGCGATCGGCGACGCTATCGATCAGATTTAAAACGTCATTTGATTTGCCATCGGTAAAACGTAGATTTTCGCCGTGATAAAGTTCCAAGATGATTTTTGCGAATGCTGGCTGCTTGCTGCGGTAGAGCCAACGAATGGCTGCAGCCATAAAAAGTATGCGCAATTCTGGATCACGGATGGCTTGCATCTCATCCAGCTTTTTTCCAAGGCTCTCCAGTCGAAAATGCAAGGGCTTGCTGGCGTCATAGCAGTCTTGAATGGCTTTCAACAGCTTCTTACTCATTTCGGCCGGAGGATCAAAGGTGTGATCCTTTTCAAATGAGCCGGAATCATGGCTTAGCCGATCAAGCAATTCGCGCTGACTGGATGCGTAAAGGAATAATTTTCCACGAGCTATACTTGCAAAGGAAAGCCCTTCGCTTTTCTTCGTGACATTCTTCTTCAGCTCAACAAGATTCAATCCCTTCTGCGCTTGAAGAAGGTTTTTCTCAAAATCTAGCTGTGCCTGCCACTGGCTGTTTAATGGATAATCCGTATATGAGGCTGTCAAAAGCTGTTCAGCGATATCAGTTTCACCAGACAGTCGATAAGCTCGAATTAAGTAAAGGCGAGTTTGTAAGAGTTGACCTGCTTCGTGATCAAGCTGCTCCGTATAATGAAATGCGACCTTGGCCATTCCAATGCAGCCTAATTGCCAAGCTTGGATACCTCTGAGCATTGCGCTATGGGAATTTTCTTTTTTCTGGCTATCCCTCCCTAGATAAAGGGCAACATCCCCTGATGCAATGGACGACCAGAGCTCTCCACGAATGATCTGTTGCCGGGAAAGGGCGATGTGAAGCTCGGTATATAGGTGGCTAAATCGCGAAGTAACAGGTTTTATGTCGCAGTATTTTAAGCTGTTTTCTGCAATTTTTATCAGGTTTTTAAGGTCTTGATCCCGTAAAATTTTGGGGCTGAGGTTTTTGCTGAGTATTTCCAAAACGATTAGGTAGTTTTTGAGAGCCTTCACTTCATCAAGTTTGTCGTGATTTAATAAATCGGTAGCAGCTGCGAGCCAGGCATTTTCACTTTTGGTATTGGCTTACAGCAATTGATCAAGTTCATGGCTCACTTCTTCTGCCAGATCATTGATCATATCAGCTGTAAGTCGCATGAATCAGGCCTCATTTCATGGGTCTTTGCATAACCCAATCACTTACATGGCTTGGCTTATCATTTGTTTTCGGTAATTTGGTAAGAATCATAAGCTAAATCGATGATTGAGGACACGACTGGGTAAGCAAGTAAAGGCAGAGCGGCCTTTACTCATGTGTGACTGCAGGATTGATAGTTTATCTACGCAACTTTCTTTGACTTTTGCAATATTTGATGAAGGTCAGGTAGAGGCAGGTTCTTTGTTTGTTTTTTATATGCTACAAATGCTGTCGCTAGTCCAAAAATGGTGAATAGCTTTATTTTATTGATTGAAAACCAGAGATGCCATGAGTGTTGTGTTGCTACTCGATCAAAATCGCCATGAGCACCAAAATCAGTTTGATCATCTAATGGCTTCCATAAATTATCACGATAAGATTTTGGTAATGCTTCGCCAGTCTGTTGATCCTTGATACCATTCTTTGCTAAATAAAGATCACCGATGCGAGGAGCAAGAAGGCTCGATTTAATAATAAGATCTGTCATTGCGCCAACCCTGAAATTACGCAATTGCTGCTTGGCAGCAAAATAAATACCTTTTGCCGCGATTTCTGGTTGATAGATAGGAGGAACCGGTTGGGATTTGACTCCCATAAGATTAGCACTCCACTTAAACTGGGGAGTATTGATAGCCGGCAGTTGCACCGTTGTAAGGCGCACATCGGAGCGGTCATGAATCAACTCGGATCGAAGTGAGTCGGTAAAACCTTCGATGGCGTGTTTCGCACCACAATATGCAGACTGCAGGGGTATGCTGCGATAAGCCAGGGAAGAGCTTACTTGAACAATGGTACCACGATTTCTTAATCGCATGCGGCGAAGAGCAGCATAGGTGCCGTGGACGAAACCTAAATAGCTCACTTCCGTGACACGTTTAAAGTCTTCTGGCTTGACATCAAGGAAGTTTCCAAAAACCGAAATCATCGCATTATTGACCCAAACATCAATCGGCCCCAGCTGTTCTTCAATATCATCTGCAGCTTTTTCCACAGCTTCATAGTCAGCGACATCAAGGGGAATGATCATACCATCACTGCCAAGTTCGCGAACATCCTGCAGAGCGGCCTCCAAGCCTTTTTTACCCCGGGCAATTAACGCGATGACATAACCTTTCATGGCAAACTCACAGGCAACAGCACGACCTACCCCAGCAGATGCACCAGTTACCACAGCAACCTTCCGTCGTCTCATAAAGTCTACTCCTCAATGCTTTAATTTCTTCTGTTAATTTCCTGCTTAGCCTCGTCATTCTTTAAGAAGAAATTAGTTTAAGGTCGATTCAACTGGCATCTTTTCCTTCTTTAGCGCGAGTAAAGTGTTTAGCTTTTTCCTCGCTACTTTCTGTTGTTTCTCGTTGATTTGCATTGTCTTGAATAAACTCAGTTCGACCGATGCTGTCATAGTGCTGGGCTTTTTTCAGATTGGGATCTTTTTCAGCATTTTTGTAATTTTTACGTCGTGCTGCATAATAAATTGTAAAAACGATAGCGATTAAGACGACACCTACGACAAACCACATATTCCAAAGCATGATACCAACGCTCCTACTTGCTTCATAATGAGAAAAAATACTTAAAAAGCAACTATGGGAGTTACAACTATGTAGCTCCCATGGCCCGTCAAACTACAAAATCAGTGCTGCAAAAAACATACCTCTTGCAGCAGGATAGAAGTGCAACAACGATTGAGATAATGAATCCACGGACAAAGAAGCTCGGAGAAGGCTTCTGGTATATGTATTGCTTTCAAGCGGCGGAGGAGGTTTTTTACATGCAGAAATTTGCTGAATTCACCTGTGCAGAAAGCGAGTTTTTACCGATTGACTTTGATATGCAAAATGATGAGTTGCCACTGGAAGATTATGGATTAATAGGAGATGGAAAGACAGCAGCACTCGTTGGTCGTCACGGGGCAATTGACTGGCTTTGTCTGCCGCGCTTCGATAGCCAACCCCTATTTGCAGCACTTTTGGATAAGAAACGGGGAGGCTCCTTTTGGATAAGACCTGTGGAGGCGAGGTTTTCCAGACAAGCTTACGTGAAAGATACAGGTGTTTTAGTCACCGAGATGCGGGATGAGTCAAGTTCAATGCGCATTATTGATGCTTTAACTTTACAGGAGCATGCCAATCTCATTGAAGGCATGGCGACTGGCCGTAATGAACTGGTCCGACATGTGATTGTCGATAAAGGTCCCATGACAATAGAGCTAGGTTTTTTTCCTCGTTATGAGTCCCGGGAGCAGGTTAGAGAAGATGGTTTTATCATTACTTTGAATTCTAATCTGCAGCTAAGGTTACAAATTTATGTGACAGCTAATCGGGTTTGTAAACCAGGTAGACAGGTATTGAAACTCAATCAAGGAGATGAATTTTCAATTGTCTTACGCTGGTGTATTCATTCCTTTTATTATCGCCCCTTTACGCCTGAAAAGCTCATTCATCAAACTGTCGATGTCTGGAAAAAATGGGTAAATCGAATTGATTATAAAGGAATCAGGCCGGATCTGATCAAACGATCGGCTGTGACTTTAAAGATGTTAGACTACGTGGAAAATGGAGCAATCATTGCTGCGCCGACTAGCTCGTTACCTGAAGAAATTGGTGGGGAACGTAATTGGGATTATCGCTATGTCTGGGTACGCGATGCATGCTTTACTGGTTATGCTTTGCGGAGAATTGGTTTAACTAGCGAAGCCCAGGCTTTTCTAGCCTGGGTTATGGATGATGCAGAATGTGAGCATGGTCAGCCTTCATTGATATATACCGTTGACGGAAAAATCCCACCAGAGGAAACAATCAGTCAAGAACTAGAAGGCTATAGAGGATCGAAGCCGGTGCGTTTTGGCAATGATGCCGCTCGACAAATTCAACATGACGTTTATGGAGAAATTATCGATGCAGCCTATGAATGGAGTGAGGTTTTTACGATAGGCCAACCATTATGGAAGAAATTTCGTCCATTCATCGATGCAGCAGCAAAAAAGTGGCAGGAGCCTGGCCATGGAATTTGGGAAAAGCGTGGAGAACTCCGAACGCATACCTATTCAGCAGGCATTTGTCACGTTGCATTAGATCGTGGATTACGCATTGCTGAAAAATTTAACTTGCCTGGTGATTATGAGTTGTGGCGCAGCGAAGCCAGTAAAATTCAAAATGCAATATTGGATTCATGTTGGGACCCCAAATTGCAAGCTCTGCATGGTAGTTTTGAACAGGACGGCTTGGATGCCAGTGTTTTGGCTTTGCCACTGCGCAAGGTGATTGATGCCAATCATCCAAAGATGGTGGCTACAGCAGAAACAATTGCCGAGCACCTATCTGCTGGATCTGGTCTTATATATCGTTATGATCCGGGAAAATCGCCGGACGGTTTATCAGGGAAAGAAGGGGCGTTTGTTCTCTGCAGCTTTTGGCTCGTTGAAGTCTTGGCCTTGCAAGGAAAAACCGAAAAAGCCCGGGAACTATTTGAAACGATGTGTGACAAACTAAGTTCACTAGGCTTGATGGCAGAGCAAATTAATCCCAGTTCCGGGCGGTTTTTAGGTAATTTTCCGCAGGGTTTAAGCCATGTAGGATTGATTGCAAGTGCCTATCGCTTGAGTCAATTGTTACAGGACTCTGATCTTTAGAACCAGGCAATGCCAAAACAACATAGTCTTCATCTATGAAATAACTTGAATTGTAGACATGGTCTTTTTCATAGTGCCTTTTCTAGACAACAGGGACTTTGCAGGCTTTGTTTATCACAAACTACAGTAGACCTACGTTTAATAGCATGAATACGCGTCCAGAAACGCAAATACAAGGCACCACTCATTTACAAGGTTCCTGAAATTGATGAAGATGGCACGAACAGTGCAATACATAGAAGTGTAACCAAATTTAGTTCTAAGGAGGATCACCATGACAGTCTCAACAAGCCAAACTCAAAACCCATCATCAGCTATGAAGCAAGCTGCGGACAAGGTTGAACAAGTCGAAAAGAAAGTAGAGCGCCATTTGCCAACACGAGAAGAAGCTGAGCAAATGATGGAAGAATGGAAAGATCAATTGGCAGAAAAGTGGGACCAGGCAAAGCACTACGTGCAAGACTTTGACACACAGGCTGTTGGTGATCAGTTTACAGGCACCATCCGTAGATATCCATGGACATCATTGGCTGTTAGTTTTGCTGTTGGTGCAGTAATCGGAAATCGCCTTTTTAAACGATAAATTTAAACCATATATAGGTTGACGGAACCATGGAGTCTATGGACAAAAATATGGATGAGCTTGCACGGCAGAGGAGCCAGCGAGCTCAAGGTGCAACCATTAGAAGTATTGGTCAGGAAATTGGCGAAGACTTTAAAACGCTCACGGATCAACATATTGCGTTGTTAAAAAAAGAAAGCGCCAATTCAGCAAAAAAAATTACGGCGGCAGCAGTAATGGCTGCGCTAGGCTTTTTTCTTGCGGCTTTTGGCATCATTCGTCTTGTTGAAGCGTTCGTCGGTTTTGTGAGTGTCCAGTTAGGATGGACGAATCCCAATTTAGTCACTTTGTTGAGCGGAATTGTGCTGGTTATCTTTGCGTTAATACTTGCTTTGATTGGAAAAAGTATTGCGACGAGCGTCCAAAAGGAAAAAAGCGAATTGATTGCAGAAATGAAAGAGGACTGGAAATGGCTAAAACGGATAGTATCGTGACAGGACGAAGTGCAGGAAATTATGAGGGGAAATCGGCCTCAGAGATCCGTAAGTCCATGGCTGCAACACGAGAATCCCTTCACGAGAATATTGCTACCATGGAGACTTTGATGGGTAACCAAATTCGCGGCGCAGTTCAGGATGCAAGTACACGAGTGAAAGAAACAACGGATCATATCAGTAGTAAAGTTCAGGAAACAGCTGAGCATGTGGGACAATCGCTTAAAGCTCCGATTAAAGAGCTACAACAGAAAGTGGAAATCGTTCCTGTTAAAGTGCAAAATGACCCGCTAAAGACCCTGGCAATTGCTGCGGGTTCCGGCTTGCTATTTGGTGCATGGCTTGGTCGCCGTGCTACCAAGAGAACACGCCTTTTGCGCCAAGAGCTACTTTCCATACTTCCTGAATTGAGCGAAATGCAAACGCAGCAGCAAATAGGGCCCTCGAAGACCGGTGTGACTGGTATACTGGCGGGTTTAGTTTCGACTTTGGCGCTGCAGGCTGGCCGACAATTGATCCACACAGGAATCGAACGTTTTCAGGAAAGAAGATCTGGCCGTCGTCACTTTGCCGCGGATGAGGCAGAGGTAAGGTTGAAAAGGCATGGCAAAACGGCTTCCATGTGAAAAAAAAGGTCTACTTTTTGTGATGTGAGGGAGCCTAAAAGTTAGGTCTTCATTTCGCTTGTCGCATCTTTTACACTACTTACTTAGTGAATAGATGAAGGGCTGTAGTGAAACTAGTCCTTAAAGCGGCATGAGATGCTTTTATGGCTCATATAAAGAGGCAATGGTTGGTCAGCCTGCGACCCCGGGAAATCGCCTTTGTGCTCCTGCTTGCTCCGCTATTTTTTGTTTTTGCTAGTTTTTTATCTGCCGGTACCGAAGAAAAGCAAAATTTTTATTATGGCCTGGCATTCCTCATTTTTCTTGGTGCCCAAGTCGTCTTTGTTTCAAAAAATTTGGGGCGTGTTCTGATCCAAGTTGGAATGCTCAGTTTGCTTGGGATTGCGATCTATCAGTACTGGTACCGACCAGATTTGATCATGGTCTTCGCATTTGTAGCGCTCTTGTTCTCAGGTTTCGTGCATCATATCGGACGGAAACCACCTCGATTAAAAAATATACAGGATTTGGAAACTTGGGGCGAAGAGCTGCGCTATCACCTGCTGCTGTTTTATGCCGCTTTGAACTCGAGCATATTTATTTTGATCTCTAAGACCCCCTTTGCAGTGAGTGCCGTGCAGGTATTTACTGGGGCTGTTAGTTTGGTGGTCTTTATTTTGGTTGAAAAAAGAATCAGCTTGTCGATACGGTTTCAAATTTTTTTACAATTGGTCTTAGTTTCGCTCATACCTTTGTTTTATAAAAATCTCGAGTCTGAAACTTGGGAATATTTCGTTACCATTATGGGCAGTATTCCACTACTGCTCTTTCTCTTTGGTTCTATGCGTCAGCGTCTGGGTCGAGATCTCACGGCCGTAGTCGAGGGAATGTTTCGCAGGCCAGAAAGTGCAGTCGTTATATTTTTTGCCCTTCTTTCGATGTTAGGAACGCTAGCTCTCATTTCTCCTTTAAGTGCGGCACCAGAAAGTGAAATTTCACTCATTGATGCTGCTTTCACCGCTGTGAGTGCGGTTTGCGTTACAGGCTTGATTGTATTAGATACTCCCCATGATTTTAGCTTATTTGGCCAAGCGTGTATATTAGCCTTAATTCAACTGGGTGGCCTAGGAATCATGGCGTTGTCGTCAATTTTATTACTTTTTCTCAAGCGCCGACTATCCGTCTCTGAAGAGCAAGCGCTTATCGAAGTTATGGGCCGTAAGTCATCAATCTCTGGTGCTTTGAAACAAGTACTTTATGTAACCTTCAGTTTCGAAGCCGTCGGCGCATTGCTGCTGAGCGGTTTATTTATGCAAGCTGGAGATAGCTTTTTTCAAGCGATGTGGCGGGGTTTATTTACCGCTATTTCTGCTTTCTGTAACGCTGGTTTTGCCCTGCAGAGCGATAGTTTAATGCCCTATCAAAATTATCCAGCGATATTACTTATAATAAGCATATTGATTATCGCAGGTGGCCTTTCACCAGCCTTTATTGTCGGTTTGCCGCGAATTTTTAAAGACTCACGTTTTTCTCTGCAATATCGTTTCGTCGTTTATGGCAACACAGCTTTGCTTGTCATCGGAGCATGTCTCTATTTATTCTTGGAGTGGAATGCTTCACTCATGCATTTGGATTTTGTCGATAAATTGACCAATTCTTGGTTCCAGTCAGTATCGGCAAGGACAGCAGGCTTCAATTCAACAGACTTTAGTGCCCTCAATTCATCAACAAGCTTTGTCATTATGAGTTTGATGTTTATCGGCGGAAGTCCAGGCGGCACTGCAGGTGGAATTAAAACGACGACTTTTATGATTATGTCCTATGTTTTGATTAATATGTCTCGCGGTTTGAACCAAGTCACAGCCTTTCATCGTACCATTACCAAGCGTAGTATTTATCAGGCGACAACGGTCGTTAGTTGCGGTTTGTTAATCGGCTATTTCGGGTTAACGGCATTGTTGACGACCCAAAGAATTGATCCATTGGCTGCATTATTCGAAATCGTGTCGGCCTCTGGAACGGTTGGGCTGTCCATTGGCGCTACGCAAGAACTGAATGATATTGGCAAACTCATCATCATGCTGGTTATGTTCTTGGGGCGCATTGGCTCGCTGGCAATCGTTTTATTTTTAGGGCACCAATCTGATAAAGGTCTATGGAAATACCCGACAGAAGATGTTTCACCTGTGTGATCGTTATCATTTCTTTGATGGGATTTGATGTCAGGAGAAGGTGGCGGGAGCGACGGGACTTGAACCCGCGGCCTCCGGCGTGACAGGCCGGCGTTATAACCAACTTAACTACGCCCCCAAAGGAGCCCTGATACTATTGAGTTCCGGGGCGCTTGTCTATAAAAAAACTCAGCAAATAAAAAATTTTTTGGTAAAATGGCGCATCCGTCACGACAGAGTCAAAGGTTCGAAATTTTAGGTTTCTTTGGCTTGATCCGACTGTTTTGACTTGTTTCTTTCAGAAGTGGATTCTCTCCAGTCAGGTAAGTCCACCTGATCGGGAAGGCCAGCAAAACGACTGAGTATTGCCTGCTCAATACGGCTTTTCCCCGTGTTGGGAACGGCGATTCTGACGAGCAAATCTACCCGGTCCGGCTCGGTATAAGAAATAGACACGCGCGGCTCAACGTTCGGTGTCTCCAGGCCTTCGGACTTGGCGAGTTTCATAAACTGCCTTTTGGCGCTGGCGTAATACGGCTGGCAAACCTCACGCGCAGTTTCCAGAAGCCTGGTCCGAGCTTCGATCCAATCACCGCTCGCGCGCGGATAGGCAACACGGAAAATATGCAAAACAAATTCACCAGTTTCCGTCTCATTGATAAGGGGTTGGCTGAGAAAAAAACTATTCGGCAAGGTCACAACCCGACCGGTAAAATGATGAAACTCTTTTCCGGGCCCTACTTCAAACAAGGTTGTGGTCACAAGGTTATGATCGACGACATCGCCACGGACACCGGCAATTTCAATGCGATCACCCACAGAAAAAGATTGCCCGCCTGCTTTCATCAAACCACCCAAGATGCAGAGAATCAGTTCTTTGGTGGCTAGGACAAAGGCAGCTGCAATGGCAATGATGGAGACGGCAAAGGTTTTTAGCTCCGTGCCCCAGACAAATACCAAGCCAAGAAGTAACAGTAAAAAACTGGAATTTTTAATTTGTACAATCCATCGTCGCCGAACCTCCAGATTTTGGATTGGCCACTTTTGGATGGCGCGGATGACGAAACTGCGAAGGATCAGTACGGAAATGATTAACAGAACTGTACTGCCAATATTGCTAAGCATATGACTGCCAAGAAACCAATTTTCCAAAGTAACGCTCCTCATACCCATTTGGTAACAGTTACCCATAAAACATCAAAGTATAGGGAGCGACAAGAAGTTTCCTATACTGTCGCTGCTAAGAGGCGGATGAGTGTTTTTTTCATGCGGTCTGCCACTCTTCTTCCATGAGTGTGAGCTTTTCGGTTAAGATAGGTTCATCTAGTCTGGAGATTTTTCCTATGAAGAAGCGTATTGATTTATCCATGTCTACTCAGCCAGATGACCTTACTTGCGGGCCAACCTGCTTACATTCTATCTACCAATACTATCGCGACCCTATCGAGCTTACGGCGGTGATTGATGAAGTGGAGATGCTGGAAGAAGGGGGAACCTTAGCTGCCAATCTTGGTTGTCATGCTCTTGTTCGTGGCTATCAAGCAGTCATTCACTGCTTTAATCTGATGATTTTCGATCCGACCTGGTTTGATCTTAGTGGCGAAGACTTAAAGAAAAAGCTGCGCAAGCAACTGGAGGTAAAAACGCATCCAAAACTGAGAGTCGGCATTGAGGGCTATTTACGCTTTCTCGATTTGGGTGGAAAACTGCTGTTTGAAGACCTAAATCCCAGTTTACTCGGCCGATATGTGAGTAAAAAAATACCTATTATCACGGGCTTAAGTGCGACACACCTCTATCGCTGTTCGCGGGAAAATCCAGAAACCTCTGTTTATGATGACATTGGTGGTGAACCCGCAGGACACTTTGTTATTCTGACAGGTTACGGCGAAGATTTTCAGGAAGTCATAGTCGGTGACCCACTGAGCCCAAACCCCCTGTCAGCCGAATATGAATATCCGGTAGAAATACACCACTTGATCAGCTCCATTTTGTTGGGAGTGGTCACCTACGATGCCAATCTACTCGTAATTCAACCTAAAAATAACTAGAGTGAGAGTCATATGAAAAATGTTCTCGTAGTGGATAACCCCGATGACTGGCCTTGGGAAATCCCGGGATGCCGCTTGATGTCCAACACCGAATATGTCACGACCGGTCAGGCCCTAAGAAAAGGCAATTACCGTGTCTACAATTTGTGCCGTTCGTTTCACTATCAGTCCACTGGTTACTACGTGTCTCTGCTTGCAGCAGCAAGAAGGCATAAACCCATTCCATCTATCGAAACCATTTTGGATATGGAATCGCATCCTCTTGTGCAAATTCGTAGTCAAGCGATTCAGAACCTAATCCAGGAGAGTTTAAAGGATAGTCGAACTGGTGACTTTGAGCTGGATATCATCTTCGGTCGTTCCTATCAAAGCGACAAAAATCGCCTAGCGGCAGCTATTCACCAGCTTTTTCCAGCCCCTTTATTGCGAGCACAATTTACCAAGGATAGTCATTGGCAACTGGCCGATATACGTCCGTTGGCGATCGAAGAGTTGCAGGAAGTGAATTTGGAAACGATTCAAGGTTTGTTTATGCAGTATTTCAAACGCCGCATTAAACCGTTTTCGCCAAAACCTTTTCGTTTTAGTTTGGCTATTCTGGTTAACCCGGAGGAAAGCTTACCTCCTTCCAATGAGCGATCGATCAAGAAATTTGTCAAAGCTGCGGAAAAGCTCGAGGTTGAAACGGAGCTCATTGGTCCACAGGATTTCCACAGGCTGGCAGAATTTGATGGGCTTTTCATTCGAGAAACCACCCAAGTTAATCACCATACTTTCCGCTTTTCCCAAAAGGCGCAGGCGCTTGGACTGGTGGTCATGGACGACCCCGATTCGATTCTGAAATGTACCAATAAAGTATACCTCAATGAACTCTTAGATCAGCATCAATTGCCAAAGCCTCGCTCGTGGGTCGTGCACCCCTCCAATATGGAAGAACTGATGCCGCAGTTGCCTTTACCCTGCGTTTTGAAAAAGCCCGATAGCTGCTTTTCCGTTGGGGTTGTCAAAGTTAAAACCCAAAAAGACTTAGCCAGCTCACTTAGCAGCATGCTGGAAGATTCTGATCTGGTCATGGTTCAGGAATATATTCCGACTAGTTTTGACTGGCGGGTCGGCGTGATTGGTGGCAAAGCCTTTTATGTTTGCAAGTACTTTATGGCAAAGAAGCATTGGCAAATTTACAAGGCGACAGCTTCAGGTAAGCTTGTTGATGGACGATCAGAAACTTTAGCCTTAGACGATGTGCCTGCTGAACTGATTCAAATCACAGAAAAGGCGGCCTCGCTTATTGGTGATGGGCTTTATGGCATCGATATCAAAGAACTGGATGGCCGCTATTATATTATTGAAATTAATGATAATCCTAGTTTGGATGCAGGCTGTGAGGATTTGGTCTTAAAAGATCAGCTTTACGAAGCTGTGATGCAGGTCTTTTTTGATCGCATGGCACAAAGGGTGAAAGGTAGTCAAAATGGGCGATATTAAGCGTTTTCATGCCTTTTCAGGTTTTGGTATTGAGCTGGAATTTGCCTTGGTGCAAGCGAGATCACTAGCCATCCGCTCGGTTGCTGATCTTGTACTCGAAGAGCTTGCTGGCAAGCCTTCGCCTGAAATCAGTCGTAAAGGTGGCGGTTGGTCAAAAGAATTGGCAAGACATGTCATCGAATTGAAGACCAATGGCGTCTCAGCTGATCTTATGGCGATGAAACAAGGTTTTCAGCAAGAACTGCACGACTTGCAGCCTGTCCTGGCTCATCATGATGCGACATTTCTTGGCTGTGGTATGCATCCACTTATGAAACCAAGTGTGGAAGGCGAACTTTGGCCAGATGATGATCGGGAAATCTATGAAGCTTACGATCGAATATTTGATTGTCGTGGGCATGGCTGGGTAAATTTGCAAAGCATCCACATCAATCTACCATTCTATGATGATGCTGAATTTGGCAGATTGCATGCTGCAGTTCGCTTAGTTTTACCTTTATTGCCGGTACTTGCTGCAAGTTCACCGATAGTCGAAGGCCAGTTTGCGGAAATCGACGATAATCGTCTCGCTTATTATATCAAAAATCAAAGGCAGATACCTGAAATTACTGGCCCCCTCATACCTGAAGCAGTATGGACGAAGCAGGATTATGAAAAGCAAGTTTTACAGCGAACCTATCAGGCCATTCAAACAAAGGACCCGCAAGGTATTCTACAGGAAGAATGGTTGAATTCACGCGGTGCAATTGCGCGTTTTGATCGGCAAGCAATTGAAATTCGCTTGCTAGACAAGCAAGAAAGTTTGACAGCTGATTTTGCCTTGGTCGCTGCGGTCATCGGCTTGGTCAAGGCTATGTATGAAGAAACGTGGTCGCCTTTAAGTGCACAAAAGCAGATGAGTACGGAACGTTTACGAAATATTTTCGACGAACAGTTATTACAACGCTCGAACCATGCGATTACTGATTTGGACTTTTTGCAGTTGTTTGGTTTGCAAGAGTCTTGCCAGGCAAAAGACTTATGGCGGCATGTGAAATCTGATCTTGAGTCACCAGGACTAGTCCTAGCTCCAATGCTTCAGGATTTGGATACTATTCTGAATGAAGGAAACTTCAGTCAAAGATTACGCAGGCACTTACCAGGCCAGCCCACTGTTGAAGAGATATTAGAGCAATACCATGTCTTACCCGGCTTGTCGCAAACTGGGGGTTTTTATCGGTGAAGGCCCATTCTAGAAGTTATGGTCTTCTGCTAAGCTGTGAGCATGCGAGTAACCAGATTCCAGTTCAATATTGTCATATTTTGCCCAATGATAAAAAACATCTGAAGAGTCATAGGGGGTATGACCCGGGTGCTTATACAGTCGCCCAAGCTTGGCAAAAAATCAGTGCTGCGCCTTTATTTGTTGGTGAAGTCAGCCGTTTACTGGTCGATCTGAATCGTTCATTGCATCATCGCCATTTATGGTCAAAATATGCACAACTGCTGTCCATAGAAGAGCGCCAGATGATTTTAGATCGCTACTACCATACTTATCGTCAGTCTGTGGAAGCGGAGCTCATGAAAAAGCTGCGGCAAGACCGGCCGGTGGTTCACATTTCCGTTCACTCTTTCACTCCTATCATGAACGGGGAGCGCCGATCAGCGCAGATAGGAATTTTGTATGACCCCCAGAGGCCTGGTGAACTCAAACTTGCTCGACGCTGGCAGAAAGAATTGAAAAATGACCTGCCTAAATTAGAGATTCGTCGCAATTACCCCTACCGTGGAACCGCCGATGGTTTCACAGTTGCCTTACGTCGCAAGTTTTCAGCCAAAGATTATATCGGAATTGAACTGGAATTGCGGCAAGATTGGGTCAAGACTAAATCAGGTTCACATTTAGCTCAAGTTTTCCATGACAGCTTACAGAGGGCAATCATCAGTGACTGAGATATTAAATTGGTTCCAGGGATTTTTAGATCTATATGGAGAACAGCTATACTTTTGGCTGACCTGGATAGCTGCCGCCTCTGTTGTCATGTTTTTCGGATCTATTATCATTAGCATCTTTATCATTACACGTTTACCCGCTGATTACTTTCAACATTGGCATGATCGGCGGCAAGTCCATGATTGGCACTGGACCCTGCATGTGCTTTGGAAAGTTTTAAAAAACTCGATCGGTGTCTTGGTTCTACTGGCTGGTATTGCTATGTTGTTTTTACCAGGACAAGGACTTTTAACCATCATGATTGCCTTGATGATGCTGGATTTTCCTGGAAAACGCCACATTTTAGATCATTTGATTGCAAAACCGAAAATTCAAGATTCTTTGAACTGGATCAGAAAAAAAAGACGACGCCTGCCCTTTCGCTTTACTTCGCGCCAGGTCAGACGTCGCTGACGATCTTTGCAAGCAATTTATTTATTCGATGATGCCAAGAATTTCATCTTCCTTCAAAATGAGGTGTTGTTCGCCGTCCAACTCGATTTCTACGCCAGCATATTTATTAAAAATGACGATTTGCCCTTCTTTTACGTCAACTGGCCGAACACTACCATCATCATTGATACGACCATTGCCGACGACCACCACCCTGCCTTTAATAGGTTTTTCCTGAGCATTGTCCGGGATAATGATACCACCACGAGATTTCTCGTCGAGATCTTCTCGTTTGATCACAACGCGATCATGGAGCGGACGAATTTTCATGGAATCCTCCAACGATGAGATAAGGTTGATTTTAAATTTTAAACGTTTTCACTTTAACCAAGGTAGGCTCTGTTCGGTAAAAGTCAATACCAGATTGGCGTTGCGGGGTGTTTTTTTGTTTGTTTTTAAAAATAATAATAATATTAAATAGTTAATTAGGTGTGGCAGAGAGTAGTTTTTTTCTTACCGTGTATCCATGTTCTCAACGAGCTTGTTGCCAAGACAATGACTTGCTAGAATATTTTTGCTTTTTTGCCCGGACGAGACGCGCCGTACCCGGTTAAGATAAGACGACGCTTTCTATGAGAGGTTCGTTATGTCATCGGCATGGGTCATTTTGTTTTTTGCTGGCGTGTTAGAAATCTGTTGGGCAGTCGGTCTTAAGTTTACTGCAGGCTTCACCCGTCCACTTCCAAGCATCTTTACTATCATAACTTTGATTGGAAGTATGTATTTGCTTGCAAAAGCCGCCCAGTCTCTTCCTCTTGGAACTGCCTATGCGGTCTGGGTCGGGATTGGTGCTGTTGGGGCAAGCATTCTAGGAATCATCTTGTTTAAGGAGCCAGTTACACCATTGCGTATCGGATTCTTGCTATTACTCGTCATCTCTATCATTGGATTGAAACTTACGGCGCCTTGATACTCAATGAACTTTAGATAATCACTTTCATATCTGCCTAGGCAAGAAGCCTAGGCGATTTTTTCTTGAGAATTCTCTTCTTTTTTTCCAATCATCCGTCTCAACAAACCTCCTTTGTTTTCACCGATGCGAATTTTCTTAGCTTCAGTTTCCTCACTTTTGGGAATAACCAGGTACAAGACGCCATCTTCATAATCAGCTTCGATTTGATCGCGGTTTAGTCCTTCTGGCAAGCTAAAGACATTCTGGAAGCGACCATAAGTTTTTTGCACGAGATATTGTGCATTTTCTTCTTCTTTCCTTTCGTCTTTGCGTTCACCGGAAATGAGCAGGCGATCTCCCTGTAATTCAATGTTGATCTGATCGCGCTTCATTCCGGGTAAGTCCATACTTAGGACGTATTCTTTATCAGTTTCTTTTAAATCATAGCTGGGTCGCCAGTCGACAACAGATTGCACGTTGTCTTGACCTTGATCCAAGCGGCGATCAAAATCACGGAACATGTTGTCAAAGTCCTTGAAAAACTGACTCCATGGATTCATGTAACGGGATGACAAGCGTGGTTCGCGGAAAAGATCTAATCTAGTCATGACAATTCTCCTTTCATCTTGGAAACACTGAATGTGTAGTTCGAGTTCGAGTTCGAGTTCGAGTTCACATTCACTTCCTTTCACGATCGAAAATTAAGTGGGCTTTGCTCGAAGTCAAGGGGGGAGGACAAAATTTTACCCGAGGTAAGACGTTTGCTTTTCTGTATTCATGATATTTCAGGGGATGAAAATGGCTGAAATGCGGTGGCGGGTAAAGTTTACTAATATATTGAAAACCTTGGGAAAAACAAATTTTTCCGGAAGATCAGTAACTTAGCTGCTATAGAAATGCAAATATTGCCTAGACACAAATCGCATGCAGGAGTGATTTTTTTTCTTTCTGTGTGACGAATTTTTCCTAATAAATTTCGATAATTAATTTCAATCAACCACAAGAAGTTTGACATGATGAAAACATCCACTTCAGCTTTTTGAAAAGCCTACCGAATACAGAACGGAAGCCATTGAAAATGGAGTGAAGTTGCCTTGGTATTGAAGCAACGAAAACGGTTCAGAGTGGGTGAAGTCATTTTCGATGAGGGCGATCTTGGTGATTGCGCCTACATCATCGAAAGAGGACGTGTTGAAATCTTTGTCACCTCCGCTGCAGAAAGAGTCTCTTTGACCACTTTAGGGGTTGGTGAGATTTTTGGCGAGATGTCTGTCATCGACGGATCACCACGTTCTGCCTCTGCAGTGGCTATCGAGCCATGTGAACTGGTCATGGTATCATCAGAAGCGATCTCGGAGAGGATCGATTCTGCAGATCCTATCGTCCGATTATTAATTTCTATGCTCCTCAAGCGAATGCGCTTTACCAACCGTAGTGCCAAACGAGTGCAGGGTAAGGACGCTCCGTTAACGCCAAGTCTGGCAATTGATCTCATTGAACCGCATACTGTTTCCCACCAGACTCAAGAAGTTCTGGAAAAAATGCGCATAGAGTCGGAGTTGAAGCAAGCTCTATCATCCGATGAATTTGCTTTGCACTTCCAACCGATTATCGATTTGCAGCGGCGTACCATTGCTGGCTTTGAGGCTTTAATCCGCTGGAGTAGTCCTGATCGAGGCCTTGTACGTCCCGATATTTTTATGGGTATTGCTGAAGAAACGTCTCTGATCGTGCCGATCGGTAAATGGGTGATGGAAAAAGCCTGCTACTCGCTGGCAATGATGGAGCGGGCGATGCGGGCCAAAGGTAGTAGTGAACCTCTCTTTATGAGTATCAATATTTCTGGCCGTCAGTTTCATGATGTTCATTTTTTCGACGACTTAACCAATGCCGTCAAACTAAATGGCATCGATAGTAAACAAGTCAAGCTGGAAGTTACCGAGCGGATTTTCATGGAAGGTCCGGCTGCCATCCATGCGATAAAAAAATGCCGTAGTTTAGGCTTTCCGGTTGCTTTGGATGATTTCGGGACAGGTTTTTCCAGTCTGAGTTACTTAGCACAGTTTCAGGTCGATAATTTAAAGGTTGATCAGTCCTTTATCCGACGCATGCTGCGAGATGAAAGAACCTTTGTGATCACCCAGGCGATCGTCGCTATGGCCAATGGTTTACATGTACCAGTAGTAGCAGAAGGGATTGAAACGGTAGAAGATTTTCGAGCTCTTTGCGATATGAACTGCCGTTATGGGCAGGGATATCTATTTAGTAAGCCCATGCCATTTGATGATGCCTTAAACTTACTTCTCGACCAAGACGAAATAGTTACCGCAAGTTAGGTTCCATTCGGTAACGCAGTTACCGGACATGGAACCGTATCCTGAGCCAAAGAGAAAAGCTGTGATAACAGCACTTTGCCTCATGCAAAGGGATCTCTCCCATCAAGGCACTGAATTCTCACCTCTATTTTTCAATACATTATGTCGCTACGAGATTTTGCTGGCGTTTGATGGCAATTGTCTTTGTGCTGGCTTGTTGCTGCTTTAACTCGTCAGGTAGGCAGAGGTTGATCTCTTGCAACAATGCTTCAAAAATTGCTTTTCGTATGGAGCTGCGATGAGTGACCAGGCTGACTTGTCTGCTTGGCACAGGAGCGGCAAAATGAAAGAATTTACCAGAGCGATTGATATTTTGGAAGGCAGCTAAGTGGGGGACAATCGTGTAACCATGACCTTGATCAACCATATTAATCAGAGTTTCAATGCTACCACTTTCAAAGAGCAAAGGCTGTGATTCTCTTTCGTTCAATTCTTCCCTAATCTGACAAAGATTGAGCATTTGCTCCCTTAAGCAATGCCCTTCGGTTAGGAGAAGTAAGCGATCGGTTGGCAAATCACTTTGAGTGATCAATTGTTTTTTACTAAAATCAGATTCTTGCGGAGCATAAACGTAAAAAGGCTCGTCAAAAATAGGGTGTTCAATGATGTTACTATCTTCTAAAGGAGTGACGAGGAGACCGGCATCGATTTGATCCATTTTCAAGGCGGTAATGATATCTTCTGTTTTTGTTTCCTCAATCACCAGCTGTACCTTTGGATACTTGGCGATAAATGCCCTAGTAAAACGGGGAATGAGATATGGAGCTAAAGTCGGAATTACAGCCAGTCGGTAGAGGCCTTCAACCTTTTGTTGAGCCTCATGAATGATTTCATCAATGCGTTCGGCTTCACGTAAAACCACTTTGGCTTGATCAACAATTTTTCGTCCAGGAGGGGTGGTAGTAATGGGCTGTTTGGAGCGATCAAAGATGACAATTCCGAGATGGTCTTCCAGTTTCTGAATTTGCATGCTCAGTGTCGGTTGGGTCACAAAACATTGCTTGGCAGCTTTATTGAAGCTGCCACATCGATCAACTGCCACTATGTATGATAATTGCGTTAATGTCACCATGCGACTTCAATCCTATCCCCGTTACCACCAGCTTTGCCATGCCTCCTTATATATGTTCCATCGGAAAAAACCACAAGCTCTCGGCTAGGTAGGGTGGCACGGCATCATTCAAACGAAGTATCATAGGTATTTCCTTGCTGGCGGCTTTCGCCCGCTCATCGCCAGCAGCCACTGAGGAAGGGTACCAGGCGATGAATTCGGCTCGCATGCCCGCGAGCCAAGCAGCTTGTTCAACAAGAGTGCAAATCTGAGAAAACGGCAAGTCCTTAGGAAAAACTGCATCAATTAATTGCTGCGGGTAAGTGCGGTAAGCGGCGGAAAAGCTCAAGTAGCCAATCGGTTGATCATCGTTATGGAAAACCTGCACATGTTGAGTGCGAGGAAAGCGCTGCTCCAGCCATTGCCAGTGCTTTGCACAGCGATGAAAGGTCGTTTCTGGACCAAACAGCCGATATATATGATCTCTCTGCTCCCAACCTGATGGCTTCCAAGGCTTGATCTGCAAGCCATTACTGAGCTCTCCAGCTTGGGGCTGATGACTGACGTGAACAGTTGGGCAAATCTGGTAGCCAAGTTTCTGGTAATAGCAGGGGTCAATGTCGCTGTAAAGGTGGCTGATATCCACGCCTTTTCCCTTCATAATGGCATGGACGCCCTGTAATAACTGCTGGGCATAGCCCTGCCGGCGAAACTGCGGGGGAGTATGGACAGCACCGATCCCCGCTCCATGGTAAATTTTCCCTTTATCTTTAAATTCAAAGGGATACCAGCCAAGGCTGGCAACGATCTCACCATTGACATGGCCCATATACCAGCTGGCGTATTGGTGTTGGACAGATTCCAGTCTAAGCTTGATATGGATGTCTCGATCGGGGTGATGAGGCCAGCTTTCATGGACATTTGCATAAATTTGCGTTAGCTCTTTTGGAGATGCTTTGCAGATTTCCAAGTGGCGGCTCCTCTTGCATCGTGATAAGTTGGCAGCCCAGCGCGGCCATCCTCTGGGAATGGGGTCCTGGGCTTTTATTGTAGGGAACTCGGTCGCATGCCTCAACTGACTTTGTCATATTCTGAGGTCAGAAATAAATGGTGACCGACTCTCGAAATATTTTTGCTTGAAGATGGTGGATGTTCGATATGGAAGTGAGCCTTTTTTCCGAAGCGCAGATCCCGACAGCATATGGTACTTTTTTAATATCGGTATACCGGGACAACAAAAGCTCGGATGAGTCGATTCTAATAAGTTACAATTTGGAAGGGGCAAAGACTCCCTTTATTCGAATTCATTCCGAATGTTTTACAGGTGAAGTTTTAGGCTCGCTGAAATGTGATTGTCGCGACCAGCTCACGTTGGCTATGAAAGAAATACAGCGTCGTGGCTCTGGTGCGGTTATTTATTTGCGCCAAGAGGGTCGTGGAATCGGGTTGGGTAACAAGATCAAGGCCTATCACCTGCAGAATCAAGGGGCGGATACCATTCAAGCGAACCATCTACTTGGCTTTGCTACTGATTTGCGCACTTTTGAAGTCGCCGGCTTAATCCTCAAGCAAAGAGGAATCAAAGGGGTGATACTCAATACCAACAATCCCGAAAAAATTAGTTCTTTAAGCAAGGCGGGAATTCGTGTTGCCAGTCGCATCCCTTCATTGACAGCGCTCAACGAGCATAATGAAGGCTATCTGCGCACAAAGATGGTGGAACTTGGGCATAACCTGGAAGATCTTTTCGATGAGACGAAGGAAACGCAACTGCAATAAAAACGTTTTCCGAGCTGATCATCAGCTCGGAAAATCAAGATTTGTTTTCACCATACTCTAGGGATACGATGACCCATTTGCGAAGAGATTAGGTTCAACAAACTGCAGGTTACTGGTCATTCAACACCTAAACGATATTGATAATCAATATCAACTTAAAGATAAAAAGTTTTTCCCAAAGATGCAATGAAAAGATTTTATTTTGCGCGAAAAGCTTTCGTTAGCTTCCATCCGGGATCGGTGAATTCAGTGCCTTGAAGTGAAAGGATCCCTTGGCAGTAGCCAAAGAGCAGTTATCACAGCATTTGTCTTTGATTCAGGATAGGGGGTCTATGGCCGCGGAAACGACGTTTCTGGATAGAAGCTAATTAAGCTAGTTGGGCTCATTGCGCGTCGCTTTGAGCCCACGGAACTTTTTCTGCTGCTCATCTGTTAGCACGCCGCGAAGTTTTAGCATCTGTTGGAATCGGGCCTCTGATACTGCTGCTCTAGCTTCTTGCAGAGCTTGAAAATGTTTTTTCAGCTCTTCGTCTTTTGCATGTTTACGCAGAGCCTTACGAAATTCATTTTGCGCGGTTTTCAATGCCTGTTCTTTGGCTTGAACCTGGCGCTTTTGTGATTTGCGTAACTCCTGAATTTTTGCAAGTTGCTGATCGCTCAAATTGAGTTGACTGTGAACTTCCGGTGATACTAAGTCGGTGTCCTTATTAGAATCAGCACTGAGCTTGCTGCTTCCCCACATGATGCAAACCATCACAATGGCGAAGAATATAGCTGCTAAACGTGGCATGAAACCTCCCTAATTCTGCAACCGGCACTGATATCAGAAAAATTCTCGAAATTTATTCATTAATGTAAACCATGTCTCCGCGCTCCAAGACAAAATTATCAAGGACTGGTGAGCCCTGCATTAATACCTGATAGTCGGTGATATACCGTCTTTTGATCCCTTTTTCGTCAGCACGAATAACGATGATTTTTGCTGATACTGACGTGCTTTGCACGCCACCAGCGATGGCGATTCCTTCCAGTAAGGTGGTTCTGCCATCCAGCTTATGCACCCCAGGCCGACGTACGCTGCCGGAAAATACAACTTTGTAACTTCCTGTCTCGACAATCGAGGCTGCAACCCGTGGATGTTTGATAAACGGTCGGAGTTTGATCGTCAAAGCAGTACGTAAGAGCTGGGCGCTTCGACCTTTGGCACGGACTAAACCCACTTTATGGAGGGTGATAAAACCGGCACCATCAACGCGATAGCGGCCGTTATATTCTGGATGGTTGTGCACATAAATTTCGATGAGATCACCGGAATCCATCACGTATTCACCGGTGGAACTGAAGGTGTTACCCGCTGGCGCGAGGCGTATATCCTGGCCAACGAGTTCGGTCTGATCCTGATGTTTGCAGGCAGTATGAACCAGCAAAGCAATCAGTAAAACAACAAACTTTAACCAAACCTCTCTCATGTACGCTCCTAAATAGGATGGGACCCTTTTTTCAGGATATGTTCGGTTTCGGCAATTTATCTGGGGATTTAAGTGAATTTTTTTTTCGTAAGCAGAAAAAATGTTAAATAGTCCATAAATATTAATGAGTTTGATGGTGTGAAAATCTTTCTTGTTCTAGGTAAAAAGTAGCTAGTCAGCAGCAATGACAGTCGACTTTGCTCAATAAGGCGCACAGTTTAAGTATTGAAGGCGCACAGTTTAAGTATTGAAGGCGATGGTTTAAAGCCGGCTGAGATTAAGCTGCATTTGTTGATTGGCTGCTAATTAAATAACTGACGTAAATTCTATCGGCATCAGGATCATCCCGCACCGCTATCATATGTTCTTCAAGGTTCAAGCATTCAAATTGCCTGCGTATATCGGCTGGTAGGCTGAGATAGACATCTTCTTGTATGATGATAAACGAAGCATCTTTTTTGATCTTTACCAGAAATTTTCGCATTTGCTCATAGCGGGTTGCGAGTATCACAGCTTTTCCATGGACATCATACTCCTTGGTTCCAGTTTCAGGATAAAAAGCATATATGTCACCCATGGCAAGGCCTATGCCGAAATGAATTGGGCGATCATAATCCAGTTTTTTCCGATGTTCTTCAAACAATTCTGCAAATCGATAGGCTAGCTCCACACTGAAAGTCGCAATATTTTTGTCTTCAATCGGAACTTGAAACGGATAACCAATGCTACATAAAAAGCCATCACCCATTTCTTTCACGCGATAGGCATTTGCCGTTAACTTTTGCGGATCATAGCCTTCCATCATAATCTCATAACATTTTGAAAAAAATTCTTTGATAATATGAAATTTATCGGCATGTTTGATTTTTGTGCTGCCAATGATATCAAAGCTGATGGCACAAGCTTGAGCATTGCCAGTCGGCATCGTATGCTCCAGTTGTGTGCCCTTAGCCATCATCTGTAACTGATGGGGGTAGAACACCTTTCCCAATTGCTGGAAAGAGTGTTTACGTTTTAACTCTTCTTCCACTAAGCGACGATAAATCCAGGTGTAAACTTGAGCAATCGCTGCAGCCTGACTTAGGATGAAAACGCTAAAGCCGAGATGGATGACAAAAGTGCCTGATTGACCAGTATAGGCCTTGGCCATGTCTACCAGCGAAAAGAAAATCATAAATAGACTGTTTTTAAGCTCAGGATTTTGATAGCGTCTGTGTAGAGACTCTGCCATGTTCCTGGCAGACTTACTAAACTTGCATCAGTCCAGGCTTTTTCGTCAAGAGGATCAATAAAGCGATCAGGGATAACGGCCCATGGTGAGGATAGGTGGACGATAGAATCATTGAATAAATGCTTTTGTCCCCGGAAGTCTTGAATGATGGGAGTAGACGCAAGGGTCTGACCTGCTTTTAAGTAAAAATACAGCAGACAGGTCACGATCATGCCTAGATAAGGTATGCGAAGCAAGGAAGCCCACTCCCAAAAGATTCCGCGGAACTAATATCTAACCCCCAAATCTTCAACGGTTTTTTATGGAAAAGCTTAAATTTGGGAGCGAAAAACTTGCGGATCTTGGCAGCATCTATTGGAAATGATAGGGTTTCTTCTGTCCCAACGGAGCTTATACAGGCTACCGAAGGGCCATATTAGATAAGCTTGTAAGCTCAGATTTATTTTTCAGCGATCAGGTAAGCTACCCACGCATCACAGATCTCGCCTTCAGTCGTACGGGTAAAGATACCATCACCTTCACCATGCTTGTCCGTTCCTTCCCAGTAAAAGTGAACTTTGCTAAATCCTGCTTCATCGGCCAGATCTTTTAGTTCGGCAAGTGACCAAAGGCGCCAGTCGTAGGTGAAGACTTTATTTCTTAGCTTTTCTCCCTTGCGTTTAAAATGGATATAGAACATTGCATGATGATTGATCGGGTTGTAAGTGTCTTGATCCCAGAAGTAGCTAAAGTCATCGTACTCTGTTTCAGAGACATTGGGTTCCATGCAACTAGGACCACCAAAACAATCCATAATCAGCAGGCCATTATCGTTGAGGCTGCGGTGACAGGCTTTGAAATATTGTAAAAGCAGTTTGCGTTCCTTAAAACAAAAGTAAGAAAAGTTTAGGGCTGCGATAATATCGGCGGGCGGTAAATCGTTTCCAAGGACGTCGCTTTCCATGATATGAACCCGGCTCTGATGCTCTGAATTCAGCTGGGTGAGATAATTCTTTTTACCGTATTGAATCGGTTCTGGATCGATGTCCAAACCAAAGGCTTCATACTGAGGTTTGCGTTTCACCCACTCACAACAAAGAGCAAAAGCTGCGCAAAAATCCTCGCGCATGACTTTCGGCAAAAAGCCGCGAATTTCTTTGTAGGTGGACTCTAAAAATTCTGCATCATTTTCTGGGGATTGTACTGCATTTTGGTAGTAGTAGTACTTGTCGAACTCTCGCAATTTTTACTCCTTATTTCGAACCTTGTAATAACAAGTTTTTTGCTTGACTGCCTTGGTTTTGTAAACCGGGGTGAATATCCAGATGTTTTCCATCTTTGCGTCCACTCCGATAACTATCCCATTGGTCATGGCTAAGTTGCCAATGGGTGGTTCGCAATCTTGGGTGACGACGGCGAACGAAAGCTGTTAATTCGGCTCTGGCTTTTGCAAGGGCGCCTTGTGGATGTGTGAATGCCGCCAAAGCCTGCCATTGTTGAGTGTTGGTTTGGACAAAAGATTTCTCTTTTTCTTTTTGCTGCATCGCTAACTTTTCATCGAAGCTTTCCAATACTCCAAGTAAGTAAGCACGTTTTGCTTGTTTGCCCATAGCGCCTGCCTGACGATGGCGTTTCCACATACGTGGCAATTGATTCCAAAGATAATGATAAATATATTCCGCCATCACGACATTTTCTTGGCTGCCCAGGATCTCCATGGTCTTATAGCTCGTCAATTGCTGGGCATCGTATTCTGTCGAAAAAACGATATCTACAAAAAAATGTTTTTGTAAAATACTGGCGATATAACTCTGATGCTGAGGAATGCGCTTTTTTTGGTGATTAATAATCGAATAACGATAGGATTGTTGACGGCGCGCCAAAAGCTGGTCGATGTTATAACGTTGGGAGAGTTGCTGCAGTCGTTGCATGGCTAATAGAGCTTCATGCTCGTTATCAGATTGGCTAAGAGCTAAGAGTTTGCGCGCCTTGCGTAACATGTGCTCATCAGTATCCAGTTCATGGTCCAAAAGATCTGCTTTCAAAGCATCGCCAATATCACCTGTAGCTTTCATCGCCCAAGGGGCCATATGGAGTATGTCGCAGGCCTTCTGAAACAGAGGGCCATGAGTATGATCATTCGATTGAAAGTGCTCAAAAACGATTTGATGTGCCATTTCGTGCTTGAGAACTTCGATGACATCATCCCAGCGATATTGCTCGATGAGGTGTCGGTGCAAAGTGAGTGTGCGCGTGTTCGGGTCGTACTGCCCCCAAAAACGACTGGATTCATCAATCTGCAATAATGGTCGGACAAGCTGCAGGCGGTAATGGGCGCAGAGCAGGTCGTATTCCCAAATCAATTGCTTTTTCCAGTGTCTTTCCGCGTCCTGTTGAGATGGATTCATTCCGCAAGCCTCTCATTGCTTTTTCTGAAATTGATGCTCGAAACCTTGAATGGTGATCGCTTCTCCATGATCCCAGCTTATGCCCGATCCCTCTGTCATGTGTCCAATGACATGCAAGGGGAAGGGAAGGCTTTGCAGATGAGTGAAATCAGCTTCAGCAATGGTGAAACAAAGTTCAAAATCCTCGCCATCACCCAGTGCATGGTTTAACGCTTCTTCGCGAGGTAGATGAGTCAGGCTTGCTGCCAACGGAATAGCCGAACGCTTCAAAATTGCCGCGACTCCACTGGCTCGGCAAATGTGTCCTAGATCCGATGCCAGCCCATCCGAAAGGTCGATCATACTAGTCGGCTGAATTAAATTACATATCTGCCGTGCTTCTTCCAGTCGTGGTTGAAAGCTGAGGTGATGACCACTGGCAAGGCTATCGCCTAAGGGGCCGGTAACGACAATCAGATCACCAGGTTTGGCTCCCGAGCGTAAGATCGCTTGCCTTAATGGATGGGGACGGCCAATGACGGTTACCGTGATCGCTAATCCTCCTTGCCAGGCGGTAGTATCTCCTCCGACTATGCTTACCTGATGGTGGTTACAGGTTGCCACGATACCTGAAAAGAGTGCCTCTAAGAAGCTTTGATCGTGCTGTGGTCCAGCGCTGATAGCGATAAGGACGCTCTCGGCAACTCCACCCATAGCGGCTATATCACTCAAATTGACGGCTACGGCCTTATGTCCGATTTGTTCAGGATGAGCCGTTTTTAGATCAAAGTGACTGCCTTCTAATATCGTATCAGTTGCCACAAGAATCTCACGCGGGTGACTTGCCAAGACTGCGGTATCATCACCTATCCCTTGTTTTACAAGAGGACGATCGTGAACGGCTTTTCTGATATAGTCGATCAACTGCCATTCGCTCATGATCGGAATATCCTTTCCACTTCATTCCATGTCAGCGGTTTTGGTTCCAACACTATAGCGGCAAGATAGGCAGCATTCCCAATGATTTCTTCGGCGCTGACACCTTGAGCGCGCAACTGTCGAATGCTGGTAGCTCGGTCGCGTTTACTTAGCTTATGGCCGCTTGGATCATGAATCAGCGGATGATGGAGAAAATAAGGAAGATCCTTTCTGCCGAGCATTTGCGCAAACTGGACTTGTCTTGCCGAGCAATGAGCCAGATCCTGGCCGCGAATAATCAGGTTCACTCCATGGTCCCAGTCATCGATCACACAGGCAAAATGATAAGTCCACTGCTGTTGACGATCCTGAATCAGAACATCACCACACTGAAACGCCGCGTTTTGCTTCTGCAAGCCCATATATAAGTCGCGAATTAGGTAGCTTCGGGGCTGTAAATGTAAGCGCCAGCCAAAATCATTTTGCGGAGGCACCCGGCGTTGACGGCACCATCCAAGATAGCGAAGTTCTGGCCAAGGCCCACGCATGGGCAAACTTGCAGCAATCGCCTTACGGCTGCAATCACAAGGAAAGATCAGTTGACGACGCTGCAGCTCAGCAAAGACTTCCGCATAACGATGCTGGCGGTTTTGCTGGCGAAATAGGCTGGTGGACGCCGCGTTTGTGACCCCTTCATCAGCATTCCAGCCGAGCCAAGCCAAGTCTTCTAATATGGCCTTTTCATATTCCGGACGACAACGACCTTGATCGTGGTCTTCGATGCGCAATTGAATACGTGCGCCGACAGCTTTCGCGACTCCCCAGACATAAATAGCCGCGGCGACGTGTCCGAGGTGTAAGTAGCCTGTTGGCGATGGGGCAAAACGGGTGACCAGGCCTGTTGGTAAGATCTTGGTTAGTCCATGGAGTTTCGTGCGGATCTGGGGATGGATCAGTGTCTCCAGCCGTTTTGAGTTTTGTTGTTTCGCCATACTTCCTCCAGCTCGTTCGGCGACAGGTGAGCTTTATCAAGCGCATTCTTTCATCGCCTCGCCTGCTATGATGAGGTAAAATACCAAAGATTGCCAGAAGCTGTCTTCATACAAGAAGGCCCAACCCGCTCAATGTCGAGTAGAATTTCATGTCTGCAAGCAGTGATGTTTTGATTTATGACTCAGGAGTCGGTGGATTAAGTGTCTCCCAGGAAATTTCCCAAAGGCTGCCTTTTTTAAAACAACTATATGTTTCCGATAATGCAGCATTTCCCTATGGCATCAAAGAACACGACTGGCTGATCCGCCGTGTTGAAGCAGTACTTCAGCAGGTGCTAAGCCGCTCGCCAGTAAAAATGCTGGTGATGGCCTGTAATACGGCAAGTACGGTAGTTCTGCCAAGTCTGCGTCAAAAATTGCAGATACCCGTGGTTGGGGTCGTGCCTGCAATCAAACCGGCAGCACAAATGAGTCGGTTAAAAAAGATCGCCTTGATTGCAACTCCGGCGACGATCAAACGTGCCTATACCGACGAGCTAATCGCTAACTACGCTCATGATTGTCATGTGTTGAAAATTGGTTCCAGCAGACTTGTGGAAATAGCTGAAGAAAAGTTGCGAGGACATGTCATAAACAAGACCGAATTGCAGCAGATCCTCTCACCGCTCCTACATGATGGACATGCTCAAGTTGATGTTGCCATTTTAGGTTGTACGCATTTTCCACTTTTGCGGCAGGAGTTCATAGAACATGTCGCCCAAGATATTCAATGGATTGATTCTGGAGCCGCGATCGCTCGCCGGGTAGCTGAGATTTTAAAAGTGGACATTGCTACTGGCGGTGGAAAGTCTGCTAAACGAGGCTCTTTGGTGATGACCAAGCCGGAAGCGGATATCGTAGAACTGCAATCCACTTTTAGAAGTTTTGGTTTTGATTCCATTGAAATTCTTGATTGCTCCCTGGAAACGTAATCTGTCTTGTCAGATTGAAAAGTGGATTAAGTCCTAGTTTCAAGTTTTCATTAGAGGCCAGAAATAACGACGTTACATACATACCGATGGCGAAAAATCTGTTTCCAGTCCAAGAACGACATCAGCCTAATCGGACTTTTCCGATATTTTCATCAAGTAAAGTGATAGTGCGAGGGCTAGTACCGAAAGAGCTAGGTAGATAGCGTCTAATGGTGAATCGAAGTTAATTCCCACGACTGCACGGAAAAATTCAATTATAACAGCAAGTATTACTACTCTGGCAATTTTGTCTTTCAGCTGATCAAAGGATCGTATGTTGAAAGGATGTTTCATGTTAACGTCTTCTGCCATTTCGATCTTGGAAATGAAGAGCTTGTAAACACCTAGTCCAAATATGAGCAACACAATCGCGATGAGGTACATGTCGACTGCAACGATAATATTGGTAACCACTGTATCGTGAAAATCTTCTTTTGTTTGAGAGGTGTAGTATTCCAGCGTATTGCTAACGAGTTTAAAGATATCGAGAGTAGCAATAATAAACAGTGTAAGGGCGCCAATCAAGCTTGGTATGATCGCTAGCAAAACTAAAAAACGTGATCCCCACAATAGGCTTTCAAAGAAGTGCACCTTTGCGTTAATCATTGTGTTTGACTGATTCTGCTGGTCATTCGGCTTAGTGCTACTCATATTGTTTATCACCTATTCATTTGCTCTTATCTCTTCCATCCCTGTGCTTCTAACAAATTGAATGAGAAATCGAAATAAATTCTGTTGCAAAAAAGCTGACAAGTTGCTGACACCTTGGATTTTTCTAGTCTTCTTCGATTTGTGCGTATTTTTCTGCAAAAAACTCGATAAGAATCCGTACTGAGGGAAGTAGGCCCCTTCTGGAAGGGTATACGACATGGATGGCTTCGCGATGAGGTCGCCAGTTTGGTAAGGCTTTCATTAAACGCCCATTGGCAAGCTCGTCTGTTAGCATGAGTACTGGTAACTGGACAATACCCACACCTTGAAGAGCGCTTCCCTGAGTGCAAGCATATCGGTCGTGATGTAACGAGGGCGATGATCTATTGTGACTTCATTTCCTTTGTCATCAAAAAGTTTCCATACGTGCTTTTCCAATGGTGTCGCGCGTGCCATGGAAGGAATTTGGGTCAAATCATCTGGCAGCTCTGGTTGACCATAGTTCTGCAAAAGCCCGTCCCAGCCTTGATGAGGCGATAAACGAATTAATAATGCATAGGTAAATGCCCTGAGAACTCCCACCAATATTAGCCTTTTATGGTTGTCGACTCGAAACATATTCTTTCTTGCCAGATTGTATAAATAGATTTTTCTGAAATTCTATAAAAATTTCAATTGGATATCAGCGGCGTCTTGATGGTTTTTTGAAAAACACAAAAGGCCCCTAAAATCTCCCATGAAAATATCCGATTAGTTTGTATGCAGCGAAAGATTTCCCTTGAGATAGATAGGTGGTTGATGTGATTCCAGTAAAGGCGCAGGATAACCTGGAAAATCCTGATGAAAAGACCGAAGTCGAGGCTTTAAAGCAAGAGATTCACGAATTACAGATCCGTGAAAGCCGTGCGGTTAATGATCGAACTAATATTCAATATCTCCTGTATACAACCCGTGAATTGACAGCAATTAAATCTTTGCAGGAAATGATTCCCCTTGTTTTAGAGCGCCTGGCCTGCACATTTAAAAGCTGGTCATTTGCGTTGATTATTGAATCTTCATCGCGTCCTTCAATCATTGAGTACATGGGTTTTGAAGGGATGACAGAAGAGGAAAAACGCCTTATTGTTAAAAATCATCACCGCATAAGTAACGATATCAGTGTTTCAAAAGACCAGGACGATAATGTAACTTTTTTAGATGATGATGAAGATGAGTTCATGTTTAGCGTTCCAGCTAAAGATGAGAAAGAGACGCAGGCCTATAAATATATCGAGGGCGATATTATCTATGGGGGTGATATCAAACAGGTTACCGAATTACTGGGTTCGGGCGGCGAGAGTGAGCAATGGATCGTGATGCCCGGTAACATTGGTGAAGATGATGAACTGAAGGTTTTTGTGCGAGCCTATCCTATCGATACCGAGCAGCTTTCAACGATTCGTTTATTTTTGAGTTTAGTCTCCGCTCTCATTCATAACCATTTGTTGCAAAATAAACTGGAGAAGTTAGCAAATACCGATGCCTTAACTGGCTTATTGAATCGCGGTGGCCTTGATGCAGCCATGGAGCAGCATATTTATATGGCTAAAGACACAGGCGGCTTCGTTTTTAGTATTATTGCAATCGACGTCAATGGTCTAAAGTATGTCAATGACACCTTCGGTCACGAAGCTGGTGACCATCTTATAACAAAAGTTGCAGAAATTTTGCGCCTTTCAACCCGCAAAACCGATATTATATCCCGTTCGGGAGGCGATGAATTTACAGTGCTTTGCCCGGACACCGACTGTGAGCGAACCAAACCGATCATTACGCGAATCAGGGATTATGAGAATTCGACACAGCTCAGTTTCACACATAAGGAAACCGGTGCTACGGAAATGGTTGAAGTGCATGTAAGTCTCGGTGTTGCCGATTCTGGCGAGTTTCCACCTGACTCTGTCCACCGAGAAGCTGATTATCGAGAATCGTTAGATAAACAAGAATATTACAAAACTCGCAAGAAATATCGCTAAACGGTTCATTACGAAGCTACAATATTTAGCGGTTTTTCTGATGTGACAGATTGCTGCGAGAAAGTTTTGGGTCGTGGATTGGCTTCAGTAACTCCAAGCGGTTTTGCCAGATACGGAATAGAAAAGTCGGCCAATAGGTGCTATGGAACTTATTAAAAACCAGACCATTGGCAAAAAACTGAGGGTCGGTGTTTTCCAGCTTTTCAAGCTCTTGATACATTTCATAACGGCGAACCTGATGGTCTGCCAAAATTCGATCGATGATTTGCACGGCATGAATTGCCATAATTTTGATGTCAATTGAACTGGCATACTCGGGACTGGTGAAATATTCATTGTCGCCAGTCGGAGCTTGCATACTTGGTAAAAGCCGTTGATAGCTACCTATATAATCAAAAAATACTGAGCCTTCGAGATATGGTTCTGGTGGCGAGAGTAACTCGGGTGCACGCCATTGTTGATTGCCTATCAACATGACTTTAGGCGCATTCAAATATTTAAAAATACTGACAAAGTGTCTGACTGTTTTGAAGTTGTCGGCGATGTAAATAGCGTCGAAGTCAGCGATGGCTGGTAGCATGATATGACGAGGATCAAAACTGACTCCCTTCTTTTCTGCTTCTTCCTTGCGCTCGATAATGAGTTTCTCAAGTTCTTCTTGGCGATCAGGATCGTCAATGCGAAAAAGTCGGCGGGCGCTGCCTTCCATCGACGCATAATCATGATGGCGAAAATGGTACAGTTCATAACGAATCGCCGGATTGTGCTGAAAGCGCTGTTGTATGTGATCCACCATCAAATCGCGTCGGTTACCGGGTTGTAAAATAGCAATTTTTCGTATGCGTCGTTCATTGAGAAATTGCATGAGTGCATGCACAATCTGGGGAATATCGGGTGAAACATAAAAGCTATGTTTCGGAACGCGCCGTAAATTGACGTTTTGATGTAAAATAATTGCAGGAATTTGTAATTTTTCCGACCACTCCTCTAGTAAGTGAGCTTCAAATCGACTGGCGCCACCGATGATGATACTCGCATGATGATGAAAGACGGCTTCCGCTAATCTTTGTCGAAATGCTTCGCCTTGGCCCATCGTATTGAGGGTGACAACATTTTGTTCAAAGGAGCGGCCTTGGCTTTTAAAGTAGGCTTGTAGTGCTTGCGTTACATAACTTGTAAAGCTTTGCAAAGGATGAGGAGCAAATGGTGATAGCAAAGCGACACGCTTGCTATGCATGGAAAGCGCCCGACGCAGCCGTTGTTGGTTTTCACTGCTGCTACAATCACTCTCTTTAAAACGTAATAAGTCGAAAACCGGCAAATTGGTTTTCAAATCTTTGCGATTGATTAAAGATCGAAACAGTTGCCGGTAGTGGGGAGCGGTTTGCTTCAAGATTTTTTGGCACCACTCTTCATTGATCTGCCCTGGCACGGATGAAGCTGAGCCGGTGGGGGCAGGCTGATCAGTAGCAGGGACATCGGTATCCACCAATCGTGAATAAGCCACTGAGTTGAAGCAACTCAATAAGCATAAAAAATAGAATAGATACCAACTCCAGGTCATGGAGTCTCCACAGTTGTTTAGCGGTCAAAGATATTGCGAAAATTTCCCGACCTGGTCAGAGTCGTGAAATTTGATTGCTCTTTTTCTGGTACTTGCCCTTCATAAAAATACATAGGGATACCGTTCTCATCGAGATAACCATAGTTAGGGTTGACTTTTGCACTTGCGATTCCTTCAGGAATTGAAAAGGCTTCTGGTGCTTTCATTTGTATGGCTCGTTGCATAAACTCTGCCCAAAGAGGTAAGGCTATTGTGTTTGCAGAGATTTCACTGCGAAAGCCTTCCGGATCATCGGTACCCATCCAAACAATGGCAACAAGGTCGGATGTATAGCCACAAAACCAATTGTCACGAGACTCATTGGTCGTTCCCGTTTTGCCGACAGCATACTTTCCCATCTTATGATAGCGATGGGCAGTTCCATAGTGAAATACAGAGCGCATTCCTTCAGTCATCAAATAAGCTAATTGAGGCGATATGACTTCCTGCTTTTGACTGTCTTCTTTTTCTCCGATCTCATATAGAATTTTACCGCTTCGATCAGTGATTTTCAAAATGGCAACGGGGTCATTTCTTACCCCCCCATTGGCAAAAACGGAATAAGTTGTTGCCATATCTAGCAAACTGACTTCTGAAGAACCAAGTAAAGTGCCTGCTTCGCGTTTCAGTGAGCTTTTTATGCCTAGTCTCTCCGCCTGGTTCAGCACTTGATTGAATCCCAGGCGCTGACCCAACTCCACGACCGGGGTGTTGATCGACTGATAGAAGGCCCGTAACAATGTGGCTTCCGTGAGAAAGCTTTGCGAGTGATTGCGTGGTCGATAGTCATCGACTGCAATGGGGGAAATGTAGATCACATCCGACCACTTATGACCTTCTTCTAATGCAAGAGAATAAACAATTGGTTTGAATGCCGATCCAGGTGCACGTTTGGCTTGTACAGCGCGATTGAACTGAGAGCGATTGTAATCTCTGCCGCCGAACATCGCGCGAATATGATTGGTTTTTGCATCGGTCACTACCATCGCTGCTTCAACCGCATCAGCCTTTTGGGCTTCTTTGTTATTGAGGTGTATCCTGGCTTTAGTAAATAATGGCTTAGCCTGCTCAAGTGAAGCATTTGCCAAGCTTTGCAGTTCACTATCAAGACTGGTGTAAATGCGTAAGCCTCGATTGTTAACGTTAGAACCTAATATTTCACTGGTTTGTTCGCGAACAAAGTCGACAAAATAGGGAGCCGTCTCCCGGTTCATGACATAGTAAGGCTGATAGTTAAGAGGTTTTCGGGCCAATTCTTTGGCCGTCAGTAGAGTGATTTTTTTGGCTTGAATCATGGAGCGGATGACAAGCATTTGCCGACGTTTCGCCCGCCGTGGATATTTATGGGGGTTGTAAGAACTGGGAGATTGAAAGAGACCAGCAATTAAGGCCATTTCATGACCATCCAACTCTTGCAGTTTTTTGCCAAAATACCTGTGGGATGCAGCACTTACCCCATACGCTCCATTGCCCAGAAACAGGGCGTTCAGGTAAAGCTCCATGATTTTTTCCTTGTTCAGCTTTTTTTCTAAAAGCAATGCAAGTGTGATCTCCCTGATTTTTCTGTCGATCGTCCGCTCTTGAGTCAACAAAAAATTTCGGACAACTTGCTGGGTGATTGTGCTAGCTCCTTGGCGCAAGGCATTCGGACGCAAATAGCTTAGCATGGCCCGAAAAATAGCCTTTAAATCGATGCCGGAATGATCAAAGAAATTCCTATCTTCGATGGCAACAACGGCATCGATCATCGTTTTTGGTATTTGCTCATAGGGAGTAAAGATATAATAAGCGGAGAAGAATTCGCCAATTTTTTGCCCCTTACGATCATAGACGATAGAATTATCATAAGGCTTATATTCAAGGATTTCTTGTAAGTCTTCCTCACTTAGTTGGAAAACGCCAAGCTCCTTGAGCCAGAAATAAGTCATGGTGGAGGCGATTGTGATTGCTAGCAGAAATACGAGCGATAAAATTCTTAGTAATGGCCAGCGCAAGCTAGATTTGTATCTGGCTGCGAGCTTACTGATTGCCGATTCACTTAATCGGCTGCTTGAACTATTACGCTCGGTCATAATTGGTGTGAAACTCCCCCATTGTCCTTTAAATCAAAAACGAGAACCGCCCTGGGACATTGTCGGACTTTTAAAAGACCGGAAATTAGCGGAATTATCTCAATGATTGTCGTCATCAAGAGCTTCCTGCCAAGGAAAATTAAGTTTTTCGAGTCTCCTCCGATATCCCAGCAGAGCCAAAGAGAGATATCGATTGGCTTCATGAATAGACTTAGAGGACGAAAGTGATTCATAAATCCGATAAAGTGATGAAGTTACTGATTATCGAACCCGATTCTCCGGATCTTCGCTATTCATTGAATCGAGTGTTCGATCCCGGTAATGATCATCTTAACTTGGACCAACCAGCGGGTGTAAGGTATCAAATTATCCGATGTCGAAGTCTTGACAATGCTTTTCAAATATTTAAACGCAAACATCCTGATGTCGTGATCATTAATCTTTCGCAGGCAGGTGTGCGCTCCTTTGAGCTTTGTCAATTGATTCGCGAACATGAGGAGCAGCGGCATACAGGAGTGATTTTTTATCAAGGTAACTCTGTTCACTCTCAGCTCTTACCCGTTCAATGTTTGGAAGCAGGTGGTGATGATTATATCGAGAATAAGGCCAGTGACCGGGAAATTATTGCCCGGGTGAATACCTTGTATCGCTTTAAAATTATGACCGATGAGCTGCGTTCGGCAAATCATCGTTTGAAAATTTTAAGTCTGACCGATGAACTGACCGGTTTACACAACATGCGTTCCTTCAATATGGAATATGGCAAAGTCTTAAAATCTTGCCAACAAGGTCAGACTGGTTTTGGCGTGATTATGCTTGACCTAGATCGCTTCAAACAAATAAATGATCGCACCAATCATTTGGTCGGCAGTTATGTGATTGGCGAGGTTGGGCGCTTGCTTTCGCAGGCGGAAGTATTGAATTCACAGGTCATCGCCGCCCGTTATGGTGGTGATGAGTATATCTTGGCTGTACCTGCTCAATCCGCCGACGAAGTTTGGCAGATTGCCGAACACCTGCGAGATTTGATCATTCGTACGGTCTTTGAAAAGGATGATTACAGTTTAACAGTGACGACTAGTATTGGCCTATCTTGGGTCGAACCTGGCTTTGATGGGAAATCTGATGATCCCATCAAAGCAGCAGATGTGATGCTCTATCGCAGTAAAAACAATGGCCGAAATCAAATCAATGGCATGGTCTTAAGGTATCCGGTTGATTTTGATCATATTGGTCGGTCGCATCTGATTGATCGGGATACCGGCTGTGATGACAACAACATCGCCCGTATTTACAACATTTAAATCCTTCAAAACATTAGGCAAGTTTTGCAACAAAACGTCGGTGTTATAGAATAGCGGGTTGGGAATGCCGTGGACGCCCCAAACCAATCCGAGCCGTCGGACCACATCCTGCCTTGGACTAATAGCAATAATCGGAGTTTTTGGTCGCCACTTTGAAATTGACTTGGCGATCGAGCCAGTTAGGGTGAGGCAGACGATGGCCTTCGCTCCTAAGACATCAGCTGCTTCACAGGCTGAAATGGCAATCGACTCGTTGACTTCCCAATCACCAGTTAAGGTTTGCACCTCTTCATGCGAAAAGCGCGAAGGACGCTTCAGTGTCCAGGCTTCAACCTGTTCGATAATCGATGACATGCGTTTCACACATTCAACAGGATATTTACCGCTTGCCACTTCGCCAGAAAGCATCAGACAGTCAGCACCATCAAGGACGCCGTTGGCAACATCGGCAACCTCAGCGAGGCTGGCCCGGGGGTTCATGATCATAGATTCCAGCATTTGTGTGGCGATGATCACTGGCTTGCCATAACGGGTGGCAGCACGGACGATTTTCTTTTGCAGGTTGGGAACCCGCTCGACGTTGGCTTCCACACCTAAGTCACCACGAGCAACCATCAAACCGTCAGCGACTTTCGCAATCTCGTCAATACGCTCAATGGCCGGCATTTTCTCAATTTTGGCCACGACCGGTACATCGGAACCTAAAGCTCGGATCATGCCTTTGATTTGGTGAATATCTGCTGGGTCCTGAACAAATGACAGAGCGACGTAATCAACGCGGTTGGCAATACCAAAGAGCAGGTCTTTACTGTCTTTATCAGTGAGTGCTGGTAATGAAAGTTTGGAATCAGGAAAGTTTACCCCTTTGCGATTCTTTAAAAGACCACCTTCCAAAACTTTAACCTGAACGGTTTCGTCGAGTATGTCTTGGACCTCAAGAATCAGAAGACCGTCGTCCATCATGACTCGCTGGCCAATCTTTACATCGTGGACGAGTCCCCGGTAGTCGATGGGAATCGTTTTCGGATCAACCTGCTGCACACCGTACTGCAGCTTATATGATTGACCACGTTCAATCTGCATAGGCTCTTGGAGCAGTTTACCGACGCGGATTTTTGGGCCCTGCAAATCTTGCAGGATAGCGACCGGCCTACCCAGCTCCTTACTAATGCGACGAATAGACTCAATATTGCGCAAATGGGTCTCGTGGTCGCCATGAGAAAAATTCAGTCTGGCGATGTTGAGACCGGCTTCGATCAGTTTCCGTAAGGTTTCCGGATCGGATGATGAAGGCCCCAATGTCCCGATAATTTTCGTATGACGCATCTTTTGCAAGGACTGCATGGCGGTAACAGGTTGATCTTCCGTTGTTGCTAGGGACATCTTCTTCCTCATATTTCACTCAGGTTGCCAATCAGGAGTTGGTCGATGGGCGTTAGCATGGGGAATGGCTTCGACCAACAGACTCCGTTCAAAGCATGACATCAATAGAGAACTTGATTCATCTTTGAACAGCAAAATTAATGCAGAAACTTTGCAAAGTAAAACGGAGATCTGTGGCGAGCAGACCTTTTGGTAATTCTGCTCAATATCGGAAGATGCGTAGTCATTTCGACGGTAAACGTGCCGCTCGCAAATGCATAGATGTGGAAAATGCTTTAAGCGGCTTAAGAAATTGTCATGTACACCGATAACAAGACGAAATCAGGAAGAATTACAAATGATCTCCAGCCCCGACTGCGACATGAATTGCCAGGTCATTGGGGTAGAGCGTCATGGAAGAGGGCGAACTTTTTGGCTGCTAGTCGTAAATTAGTGGGAGCCACTATTGCTGACCGTTACTGCATCACCGGTGAAATCGGTGTTGGTGGTATGGGTCGCGTCTATAGCGCCATTTCTTTTGATGATCCGTCCCGAACCGTAGCGATTAAGCTGATCTTGCGCGATAAAAAGCTGAGCTATGAAGATTTGCTGCGCTTTCAAAAAGAAGCCTCGCTGATGAGCCGGCTGCACCATCCGAACATTGTCTGTTTCTTTGAACTCGGCTTATTTGAGCCGGATCAAAGCCGGGGAGCTTTGGAAGGCGGTTATTATATCGTCATGGAAGTGGCCCAGGGGCAAGATCTCAAAGAGACCTTAAACCAGGGACGTAAGGATCTTGATTTCTTTTTTCAGCTTGGCCTGCAGGTCACCTCTGCCTTGGAGTATACGCACGGCAAGAACATTATTCACCGTGATATCAAACCGCAAAATATTGTGGTTGATTATAGTGGTGATGATCGCACCAAGCTGCATGTGAAGGTCTTGGATTTTGGTATTGCCAGGTTAGCAGAAATCGATCACAGCGAAGCTCATGATGGCTTTCAAGATATCGCTGGAACGCCGCTCTATATGGCGCCAGAAAACAACAAGTATATTGAAGCCACAGTCGATCATCGAGCAGATCTTTATTCGTTGGGTTGCGTTCTTTATGAAATTTTAGCTGGTCGACCGCCTTTTGCCGGTAACAGCCGGGAAAAATTAGCTAGAGAACATGCCTATACCAGCCCGGAACCGCTCACCACAATTCGTCCGGATGTACCTTCGATTATCAATGAAATTGTAATGAAGCTGCTAGCCAAGCATCCAGATATGCGCTATCAGACTGCCTTTGGATTGCATGTAGATTTGCAGCGTGCAAAATCAGCCTTACTCGCCAATGCTCTCACACCTTTGAGTCCTACCAGTATCGGTCGCTATGATCATCTAAAAGTCATGTCATCCAGCTTGGAAATGATCGGGCGCAAGCAGGAATTGGATCTTTTGATCGAAAACTACGATGCTGTGGCCAAAGGCAAGGGACGAAGTCGTCTGACTGTGATCCAGGGCGAACCCGGCACGGGGAAAACCCGTTTACTGATGGAGTTTCGCAGTTATTTGGGCCAGCATAAAATTCGTTTTATCAGCGTTGGTTTTTCCCGACATGAAAACAACCTGCCCTTTAATGCACTAGCAAACGGATTTAATGAGTATTTGTTCCGTCTGATGAAAAGTAATCCTCATGAGGCCGAGGAAGTACGACGCAAGGTGCAAACCCTTCTTGGTTCAACGGCAGAACTCGTGGCGCGTGTGGTGCCTGGCCTACGCCCATATATTTACGACGAACAAGAAATCGATTTTGATATTGGCGGACGTGATGAATACGACCGCGACTTTGATTTTGTCACTTTTGCCAAGGCATTTTCCGATTTCACTCGTTGTTTGGCTTCTGATCATCAACCGGTGGTCTTCATTTTTGACGATATGCATTGGGCCGACCCGAAAAGCATTGACTTGATCGACCGCTTTTTCAGTCACAATAATGCGCAGCGCTTCTATATGATCTTGAGTCACCGTTCCCAGCGTCATCAGGATAATCAAGAATTTGCTGAGTTTATGAGCAAGTTTCAAAAGTTGAAACGCCGCTTTTCAGAAATCGAACTACGCAGCTTTCAGCACCATGATGTCTTGCAGTTAACGCAGATGATTCTGAATACGAAGCAAAACTTCGACGAAAAGCTGATCGAGTTTTTAAGTCAGAAAACGAGCGGCAATCCTCTGTTTCTAGTGGAGTTATTGCGTAAAGTTGTGACTTTCAATTTGTTGGAGTATGAGCCACAGACAAAAAACTGGAAATATGACGTTTTAGCAATACGCAAAGCCAATTTGATTTTGGACTCCGTTGATCTCACCTTGACCAGGATACAAACCTACGATGCCATGGATCGATCGATACTGGAAGTGGCTTCCATAGTTGGTACGAGCTTTAACTTTGAAATGCTGATGGTCTTACAGAATGTGCAGACGATCACTGTTGTCCGCGCCTTACAAAAAGCAATCGAAGATTCGCTCATTGTACGTAGTTCCGAAGAAACTGAACTTCTCCATTTAGGCAAGGCATTTACCTTCTCTCATAATCGTATAAGGGACTACATTAAAGATGCTATTCCCAAGGCGAGACGTAAGGAATTGCACCGTGTGATTGCCTTAAAATTGGAAGAGCTCATTCCTAACCCGACAACGCAGACCGTCTTTACTTTGGTCCATCATTTTAATCAAGCAATCGATGATCAGTATGGGCAGCTATCAGCTATTGATCAGGTTCTTGTGGAACGGGCCTTAAAATATAATGTTATCGCTGGTGAGCGTGCCAATAACATTGGTGCATTGGTGTCGGCAGAACAGTATTATCGCAACGCTTATCGTTTGGTCGAAAGTTTGGATTCGACTCATGAAGTGGAAGAAACAAAGCGCCATGTTCTCGACATGCTGGGCGACATACTTGGCATTGAGCGGCAGTACACCCAGGCGATTCGCTTTTATGGCCAGTTGCTAGCCCTTAACAATTCACCGACCGATTTTGCCAGGGTCTCCTATAAACTAAGTTATTTCAATATGTTAAACGGGAAAATATCAAATACATTGCTGAATTTACGACAGGTCTTTAGCAAACTGAATTTACCGGTACCCAATGGTAGCCTCCGACAAAAGATCTGGTTAGGCTGGCGAGTCCTGCAAAGCGGACTTTTTGGTAAAAATAGTGCCATTTATCGGCGTTTTTTCAAGATTATCCATGCTTCTTCCCAAGAGCAAAAGCCGCAAGTGACGGAAGCCTTCCATCCAGTAAAACTCTATCACTTGGGGCAAAGTATCGCCCTCAATCACGATGTAAAAGTTGCCCTGGCTCATCACGCAGTCGCACTCAGGATGTGTTTACGCGGCTTTGCCAGTATCGACGCAATTTTGCGTACCTTAGGTGATCATGCCATTGTCATGGGATATTTTGGCTTTCGAAAATCAGCCTTTCGATTGATCGATCAGGTCTTGGAATCAGCCAAGTACCTCAACCTTGAGCAAACTTATGGCTATCTCCTTTTTCAGCGAACCTTAACCCTGGACCACTTTCAAAGTAAGTTTGAAGACTATGTCATCAATATCAAAAAAGCTTTAAATCGCGTCACCTATGATCAAAATCAGCAGCTTGTGGTGCAAGGTACCTTGTTTCAAATCTATCATGAATTTTTAAAATGTAACCGAGCCCAACTTAGGCATTATGTTCGAAAACTTCCATTGCAGCTAAGAACCAGGCACTGGTTGAGCCCACGTGGTGTTTCCATTTATTTATTTGGTTTGCTTTTACAGGATGCTAGAGAACAAATTATTCAACACCAAAGCTACCTGAAGCGTCGGGAGCAGGTGGGAGCAAGGAAAAGCGGTTTATTTGTCAGTATTATTGATGCAATCATGGCCTTCGCTTCGGGAGATGCTGATAAGGGGCGGCGTGCCTATCAGATGGCGTTAATGCAGCATTGTCATCAAGAGCAAGGCTACTTGTACCCTTACGAGAATGATTTTATACATCTTTTTATTATTATCTATCCGACTTTATATAAACATGAATTCCAGGCTTTACCTTATGACAAAAACGAGGCGCGCGACAATTTTTTGTATTTACGGGAAAATGTCAATCATCTGACGAATATTTCAAGGCCGGTATCACTCTTGGTAGATGCGCGGTTTGAAGAGATGTATTCTGGCAAGCGAGTAAAAGAAAAATACGATCTGGCTTTGAAGTCGGCGCGTTTTAGCGAAAGCACTTTAGTGGAAATGATGACCCAGTTTTGGTTTGGGCGTTATTTACTTAAGCAAAAGCGATTTAAAAGAAAAGAATATCTCTTTCAATTAATTAGTAACGCCAGGCAACTCCGCTATCACTTCCTGCAAGCGATTGCCATCAGAGCTTTAGATGACTTTAGTATTCCTTATGATCAGGCGATTGCTGCGCTAACTCCTAATTCGACAAGAAAACTCAATCGACCGATGATTTCTGGCTTGCAAGTTGAATACCTGTCGTTCAGTAAAAAAATGATAAATAGTGGCATCCCAGTGCGCGCGGCTTTCCAACAAAGTTTAAAAATATTAAAAAGACACTTCGAATTTGTTGATGCTCACATGCTCATAGTCAATCAAAGCCCCGAAAGTCAATCGGAGCTTTTGACTACCGGTGTCGGTAAAGAACGTAGCATGGAAGGCATCAGTAAGTATTTGGAAGCATACTTTAATATTCGCTCGACATTATTTATTCCGGAAGGAGACGCTCCCTGGGCAAAAATTCGCATGGATTCACAAGCTGTCGTTGACCGAGCTAGTACACCATTGTTTACGGATCAAGAAAAAACTCAGGTGGTTGATTTACCGGGGGATATGGAAGAAACAATTATATTAGGTCAAAGCCTTAACATTGATGGCCCGGCCAAAAAAGATGAGGCGGGTGCAGTCAGCGAAAATGAAAGTTTAAAGAAAAAAGTTGGTTCTGCCATGAATACTCTTATTCCGATAAAGTATGCTGATGAAAACCTCGCTCTTTTATTTCTGGAAAAGGTTGATCTGTATGATCGGGATTCGCTGCGCAGCCGTCAGGAGCTGGATGAGTTTGGTTCTAAACTTGGTCTTTGGTTGCGCGAAAATTCGCATCATGGCAACCGTATTCTATACCCGCAGATGAATTTTGCATCCGGAGCCTACAACCTTGAACCTTGCTCGTGGATGGATTTTTGGTCGGAAGGCACGCTGCGAGGTCATAGGGAGTCTGTCTGGTATCAGGGTTTAAATCTTTCGGAATCAGGTTATATCCTTGTCTATTGCCGATTTAACGGTCCTGAGGCGATTCGGGAAGGCTTCAGTTCGGACCTTTGGTACTATCTGCTTGCTTTGCGTACATTGGCAAGTTCACAAGGTAAGAATGTCGTGACTGTGGAAGATGTTTATGAGGAAATTGTAAGAATTTTGTATACCGACGATAAAGTTCGCGAGTTGGAAGAGCTAGCTATTTCGTTTAGCATCTTTGATCGGAAGGAGCGATTGGTGCAAAGTGGTCATTTCGGTCCTTCACGTCCCATCGTTTTGGGGGCGGATAATGTGCTGACCCCACAAAACGATGTTGTCCTATCCTTGATCAATGGTAAAGTTGTGCGGTTTTGGAAGGTGCATACCCTTTCTGCCCATCATGGCGTCTTTATTCTGCCACACGATTCTTCAAAAATTGAAAGTTTGCCTATTGACAGTTTGCGACAGATTGATTTCTTTGGTGCGCATGTCGAACAAAAGCGGCACTTGTTTTTACGCTTCATGAAAGACAAACTGATGGAAAGTCATGTACCGAGATATTTTGTAGCGGGAATATTTTCCGATAACATTAATATTAAGATGCAGATTCTGGAAAAGGCGGAATGAAATAACTTTGCAAGCTAGGCACTTGCCCACTATTATGGCCACCGATGTGGCTGATAGCTGAATTTACGTCATCTGGAGCTTTGTAGGTACAAAGCACCGATTTTTTAGAAAAGGAGTTGTCAATGGGGTTCCTTGGTACGACAGAAATGCTCATAATCGCTGGTGTTATCGTTTTGTTGTTTGGAGCCTCGAAGCTACCCAAACTGGGAGGAGCTGTAGGTGAAAGCATCAAGAACTTCAAAAAAGGCGTAAAGGATGACACACCAAAAATCGAGGATGATGCTGCCAACAACGAGAAAAAAGACGGAACTGGTGGTCAGCAAAGCTGATCATGCTCCGAAAAGCTAAGGCAAAGCGTTTACCCTGACCTCCGGCCCTGCTACAGTATGCTCGTTGCAAGTTCGGCCGCAGCTTTTAAAATGTCATTTTGAAAGAGTCGCTGTTGGTTGAAATGGATGGATCCTGCTGGAGGAACGGTCGCCTTGGGTGCGTTTGACGAGCTGCTTGCGAAAAAATTAGTCTTAGTGACGGGTAAGGGCGGAATTGGCAAATCATTGATGGCCGCTTCATTAGCGCAAAAAGCAGCTTCTGAAGGGCAGAACGTCTGTATGGTGGAGTCTTCAGCCCAGGATCAATTAGCTCCGCTTTTTGGTTACCCACCAGTTGGTCATAAACTGAGCCTGCTGCGGCCGAATATTTCGGTGATTAACCTGAATCCGCAAGACAACTTCCGCGATTTTGTTGTCTTGCATCTCGGTTTTGCCCGTTTGTTCGAGAAGGTTTTCACCAAACCTATTGTCCGTAGTTTCATCCAGATGCTCCCCGGAATTGCCGAGTTGACTTTGCTCGGTCGCCTTTATCACTTATGTGAAGAGAAAAAAGATTTTGATCTGGTCGTTTTGGATGGTTTTGCTTCGGGCCATTTCCTGTCTTTGCTGAAAACTCCAGACGCCGTAATGAATTCGGGTATGGTTGGGCCTGTCATTGAGGAAACACGAAAAGTCCGCGAGTTTATTTTCGATGGCAGTAAAGTGGCAACCATGTTGGTGACAACCCCGGAAGAGTTGGTGATCAGTGAGGCTTTGGACTTTTCACAACGTTTGTTCAACGAAGTGCCAAGTTCTGTCAGTCATATCGCCGTGAATCGCTGTTTAAGTGTCAAACAGCAAATTCTGCCGTCAGAAGAGGAGGCGGAAGAGGAAGGTATTGGTTTTGCTCTCGGCTATTTGCGACGAAGGATATTAAGTGAGCGTAAAAATCTACAGAACCTGCGAGACGGCTTGAGCAAAATTTATACGCAGTCTCAAGAACTGGCGCCGCGACTAAGTTTGTTACCAGACAGGGGGGCGATTGACGAACCACTGCCACCAGGATTTGCAAAGCATTGGTTTGCTGAAGCGCAGGAGCTGACATGATAGAGCTAGAAAATACAGCAGTCGTCGATTTGGTCCAACGCAGTCGAGTGATCGTCGCCCTGGGCTCAGGTGGAGTGGGTAAGACAACAAGTTCCGCCGTTATGGCGGTTATCGGAGCAAGTTTAGGTAAAAAAGTAGGACTTTTGAGTATTGATCCAGCCAAACGACTGGCGGACGCTTTGGGCATAAAACTTGGAAGTGAGCTAAGCCGCGTTCATCTGGACGAAGCCCATGCAGCTAAAGGTGAAATCTACGGGGCAATGCTGGATCAGAAAGCGGTGTTCGATGAAATGGTGGATCGTTTTGCGCCATCCTCCAACATTCGCAACCGTATTTATGCCAATAGTATATATAAAGAAGTTTCCCAAAATTTGGGTGGCCCCCTAGAGTACATGGCTCTAGCCAAATTGCAGAATATGGTTGCGGATGAAAGTTTTGATCTGATCGTCTTGGATACACCGCCGGATACTCATGCCTTGGATTTCCTTATGCGACCGAACGTCTTAGCCGGATTTATGGAAAAACGGGTGATGACGTGGCTGATCAAGCCCTTCCATTTTGCACAAAAGCTTGGTGCGGGCCGACTGATCAAAGCCGGTGGGCGACTGATGTCAGGAATTTCCTCCATTACCGGCGTGAAAATGCTGCAAATGCTCTCTGAATTTCTGGTGCTAATGGAAGATGTTATTAAAGGCTTTAATAGTGCCGGCGAAAAAGTTTCGGCTCTACTGCGCGAACCAACGACGAATTTTGTTCTCATTTCAGCTCCACATAATTCAGCGGTGCGTTCTTCCACTAATTTACTGAAGGAACTGCATCAAAATCAGTACCCACTCGGAGCGCTGCTAATCAACCGTTGCCCGACCCAGGAAATGGCGCAAAGTATCAGGACCTGGCGAGCTGAACCGGAAAAATGGCAAGACTACCGGGATGGTCTGGAGATTATCGAAAGTTCCTACCAGCACTATGAAAAAGCGGTGAAAGAGATGCAAGTTCAGGCAAGTGAGTATTTTGATAAGCAAGCACCGATCATATTGATAGAAGAACAAAAATCGATGATTCATTCTTTGGACAGCCTTTTTGCCTTCAGTAAAGTTGTAGCAAACTCTCCCAGCATTTAAAATGGGAGCAAAGACATGCTGTCTCCTCATTGGTGATAAAGAAAAAACGGAGCTTGGCCTTGACGAGTGCGTCGTTGCCGCAAATCCTTTTAAAAGCTATGGAAGCCCTTGGGAGTAAGGTCCATGGGGTTGGTCATGAAATTGGCGGAAGTTTGCTGATGCTCAAAGAGACGTTCCGCTTGGCTTTCAAAAAGCCATACCGCTTGCGCTCCATCTTCCAGCAAATGGAATTTATCGGTAACCAATCACTGATGATTATTGTGATTTGCGCCTTTTTTATCGGCTCAGCCCTAAGTTTACAGGTTGGCACGATATTTGTCATTTTCGGTGCCGAGAGTATGCTAGGTGCTGCCAATGGTAAAGCCTTAGCACGGGAATTAAGTCCCCTGATTGCTGGTTTTTTACTTGCTGGGCGGGTGGGAGCATCGATTACTGCAGAAATTGCCACGATGAAGGTAAACGAACAAATCGATGCGATGGAGGCGATGGCAGTTGATCCCATCAGTTATCTGGTTGTGCCGCGTGTGGTGGCTGGAATCTTGATGTTGCCGGTACTTGTGGGCATTTTCAATGTCATCGGTCAGCTCGCTTCCTTGCTCATTGCTACCACCATTTTCGGAATTGCCCAAGGAACGTTCTTTTCTCGCATGGTTCAGGTGATGGAGATCAATGATATTATGCAAGGAATGCAGAAGGCTGTCGTCTTTGGTGCAATTATCACTCTTCTTGCTTGTCAGTTTGGTTTATCCGCTTCGGGTGGTGCAAAAGGTGTGGGCCGCGCGACCACAAACTCAGTTGTCACAGTGCTTTTGGTACTATTGCTAGTCGATTTTATCATTACTTACATTCAGGTTGCGCTGTGACGATTATTGAATTTCAAAATGTTACGAAGACATTTGGTACAAGGCATGTTTTGGATGGTCTGGAGCTGAAGGTTCCCGAAGGCAAAATTACAGTTATCTTGGGAAAGTCAGGTGAAGGTAAGTCTGTTACCATCAAGCACATCATGGGCTTGCTACAGCCGACCAGTGGCAAAGTGATCGTCGATGGGGAAGATGTTGCAGCCTTTGACAAAGAAGGTTTGCGGCATTTTCGGCAAAAGTTTGGCATGTTGTTTCAACATGCTGCGCTTTTTGATAGTTTGTCAGTTTTTGAAAACGTTGCCTTTCCTTTGCGGGAACATGCGCAACTTAAAGAGGCAGAGATCAAATCGCGGGTTCAGGAGGTTTTACAGCAGGTCGGCCTGCCGGATTATGGTCGAAAAATGCCAGACACATTGTCAACTGGTGAAAAAAAACGTGTGGGATTGGCTCGGGCCTTAGTCCATAATCCAAAAATCATCTTATACGATGAACCAACAACCGGTATGGATCCATTGGTTTCGGAAATGATTGATGAACTTATTGTAACTGTCTCGCGAGCGCGTAATCAGGACTTAACCTCGATTGTTATCTCTCATGATTTGAAGGCGGCGCTGGATATTGGCGAGTATCTGGTGATGCTATATAAAGGGAAAGTTCAGCTTGCAGGCAGCCCTGCTGATTTTAAAGAATCAAAAGATCCGATTATCAGGCAGTTTTTTGGTGGAAAAGTGGAAGGTCCCATGGAATTTTTTTAATGAAGGTGATGAGCGACTGAGTTTTCAGTAATCCAGGGAAACTAACTAGAGTCCATCAGGGATGCCTAAGGTATTTCCGGATGGACCATGACTAAAGAATGCCAGCTGTGACAGGATTGATTGAGATAGTGTTCATTAATGGTGGTCTAATTCGTTCCGATAAAGGACTGTTGAATTCCGCATCGGTTTCATTTGGGGAGCCTGGCTTGCATGCGTAAGTTGAGTACTGAGTTTAAAGTCGGTTTGTTTACCTTGGTAGGCATAGCAGCTACGGTTTTTTCTATTTTTATTTTGAGTCCTGGATTATTTGATCGAGAAAAGCGAATCCGCTACTTCACCATATTAGACGATGCTTCCGGGATTCTGGAAAAAACTCATGTGCGCACCAACGGGGTTACGATCGGTCGGGTGCTATCGGTAAGCTTGCATGAAAGAGCCACCAAGGTACGCTTTGAAATCCGTTCAGATGTGGCGATCCCTGAAGGTTCTAAAGTTGTCGTTCGTACGGTGGGATTTTTAGGTGATCGGTTTATTGAAATTCAACGTCATCAGAAAAGCACGGAAATCATCGAAGAGGGCGGTTTTATCCCGCAGGCTCGGGATCCAGGTGATATCAACGAAGTCATTGCTGTCTTAGGGTCAATTGGTCAAGATATCAAAAAAGTTACAGAAAATCTCGCCGCGGTGCTTGGAGATGAGCAAGGCCGTGAGTCCATGGCAAACATGGTCAAGAATATCGAAGATTTTACCAATGATGCCAGGGGCATGTTGCGGGAAAATCGGGAAGATGTTCAGACGATGGTCACGAATCTAAGGGAGTTTTCGCAAACCTTGAATGATGTATTAGATGGCGAAAATCGAGAGCGTTTAGAACGAATACTGACAAATTTTGATAGTTCGATGGAAGAAGTAAAAGGCGCGACTAAAAACATCAATCTGATTTCAGAGAAAGTCGAACGGGGTGAAGGCACTCTAGGGAAGCTTATCAATGAAGACGAGACGCTCGTCGAGCTGGAAAGCGCCATTCGTGATATCCGAGAAGTTTTAGCACCTGCAACTCGCTTGCAAATCGGCGTCGAAACGCATGCCGAGATACGGCGTGATGAAAGCAGTCAAGCCTACTTCAATTTAAAGCTGCAGACCCGGCCTGACTTGTTTTATCTTATTGGATTTACTGATGTTTCTGAGAGAATTCGGGATACTACGACGGAAACGATAGCCACCGACCCAGTTACCAACGAAACCCGTATTCGGGAAAGGATTCGCGATGAAAAGTCGCTACGGTTCAACTTACAGGTAGCCAAGCGCTGGAATTGGATTGGCGCTCGCATGGGCTTGTTTGAATCGAAAGGTGGTGTCGCAGCTGATGTTTATATGTTCCGCAGTCGCTTGCGACTATCAGTAGAAGCCTTTGATTTTGCTGGGCAAAATGACGATGATGTCCGTCGGACAGCTCATTTGAAGGTCTATGCTTCAGCACTCTTTTTCAATCATATCTTCACCATCATCGGAATCGACGACCCAACTCGCATAGATCCGGCTACGGGGAGGGTCAACAAAGAGCTGAACGCATACGTTGGTGCTGGCTTGAACTTTACCGACCAGGACTTAAAGTCGCTCTTTGGCATCGCAGCGGTCGCTATCGGCAACTAAAAAAAATCAGTTAATTAAGTTAAATAAGTCATTATGGCTTGACGTGGATGTATGATTCGTGTCATAAGCCCTGCTTAAGGGGGGGTTGTCCCTTTTGCTTCTAATTGCCGTTGATACTTGATGTTGTTGAATGGAGTTGTGTGGCATGTGGAATAAGATCAGTGAGCTATTGCTCAAGAGTTGTATTGTTATTGTACTTGGTAGCATGAGTTCGGTTAGTCTCGCAAACGAGCATCGTCTCGGAGATGGCAGCATACTCGACTTTACCGATTTAGGTTTCCGCCTTTCAGTTCCCAAATCCTGGCAAATTCTTGGTCCTCAAAATGGTAAATCACTTGTCATCAAAGAAGCTTTGTCTCCTACGAATACTTCTGGTTCTGCAAGACAAATCTCAGTCTTACAGAGTTACGAAACGATTCAGATGGATGAAGCTCAAGTTGAGCGTTTGCGCCGTGAAATTACTGCAACTCATCAGGAAGCTGAAAACTTTCAGATCGCAGATGAGATCAAATTTTTTAATTTCCGTAGTGAAAACGATGGAATCGTCGCCTATTCATACTTACAGAAAAATGGTCAGGCTTTCTCACAAATGCATATACTACTTGGCGGAGAAAATAATCGGATTCTTTTGACTGCTATTGAGACAACCGAGGACTTCAATAAAAATATGGAAGAAAACTGGCAAACGATGACCTCAATTGAGATTACGGGGCCCGCACCAGATTTTCTTATGAAATGGCGACCAGCTTTTGTCGCTGCCCTAGGTTTAATCGTTGGTTTTTTTGCCTTATCACTTCTTCGACGATGGCGAGTTCGACGCTGGTTGAAATTAGCCGATGTAGCAGCGGAAAATTCTGCCGATCAGAGTGAACAACCAAGTCTATCATCGCTTGTACCATTGGCAATCAGCGATAAGCCCTCGGCGACTCCACCGTTACCCAAAGTAGAAAAGACGACACGCCAGGTAAAGACAGTGAATCAAGCTAAAAAACTGCCTGCGAAGCCTCGAACGCCGTCTTCAAAGCTAGCAAAACCTGCAAGTATCCCGTCTGCAAATTTTCGCGTCAAACCGAAAAAACAAGCCTTACCACCGCCACCACCGGCAAAACAAGCAGTTGCGCAACACTATGATGCCAATTGGGATGATGATTGGCAGTGGGTTTCTGGCCATGATGAAGTTTTTTAATGATTTTGATAGTTTAAACTGATAAAAGCGACCTCAATCAAGGTCGCTTTTTTGTTGTTTCGACATACATAGTCGGAGGCTCTTAGCCTCATCTTAATTTCACCTTGATACAAAACCATAATGAAGTATCGTGAAACTGAGATTGATCCAGACTACCACAAACAAACTTGGAATCCAGCAACCCTACAACTTACGGACAACACGTTTCATCATTTGTTTATGGACGTGTCAAGTTTCTAACACTGTCCGAATAGCAAAAAATGTCCGATAATAAAAAAAACGCGTGGTAAGAAGTCGGAGGAGCCCATGCAACCCCTAAAAAGAATGACAAAATTTACGCCTATCATATTGATCCTTTTGGGTTTTTTGGCGTTCACCCCCAAGTCTCACGCCCTGACTTGCTCGGAAGTGCGGCAGTTGACTCTACTGTATTTTAAAATGCATTTTTCGCATTCGGAGTTCACCGAAGAGCTTTCCAAGCGAACTCTGGATAATTTCGTCAAGGCCTGGGACCCCGGGAAGTTGTATTTCCTCAAGGCTGATGTCGACGAGTTTCAAGCAAAATACGCGACGAAACTGAATGACATGATTCATGGCAATATGGACTGTTCGGCCATTGATGAAGTCATGAACCGTTACACCCGCCGATTCGAGGAACGCCATAAGTACATTGTCAAGCTGATCGATAGCAAACATGATTTTACGGTCGATGAATACCTCAACGTTGATCGTAAGCAAGTCGATTATCCGACAACTATTGAGGAAGTAAACGAGCGTTGGCGGCAGCGGGTGAAGTTTCAGAAGATGACTCTGCTAACCGGTGTCGATAACGGTGATGAGAAAAAGGCGCGTGAGCGTTTGCACAAACGTTACCAACTTGCGGTGAAGCGGCAGAATGAGTTAACCAAAGACCGTGTCATGGGTGTATTCATGAACGCCTTCTCCACAGCACTTGACCCCCATTCAAGCTACATGCCCGCTGATGAACTGGAGGACTTTCGTATCCGTACTCGGCTCAGCCTGGAAGGTATTGGAGCGAGCTTAAGGTCGGAAGATGGCTTTACCATCGTCGCCAGCCTAGTCAAAGGTGGTGCTGCGGAAAAAGGTGGTTTGTTAAAAATCAACGACAAGATCATAGCCGTGGCGCAAGGTGAGGGTGAGCCAGTCGATGTCATCGATGTTGATCTGCAAGAAGTCGTGAAAAAAATTCGCGGTGCTCGGGGAACGATTGTTAAGCTGACGGTTTTACGAGAGGAATCGAATAAATCGAAAAAGGTGGTGATTCCTATCGCTAGGGAACGGATCCAGTTGACCGAACAACAAGCCTCCTCCGAGGTGATTGAAGTCGAATTGCCAGATGCTAAAGGTAAGAAGAACAAAGTAAAAATCGGTGTTGTGTCACTACCGTCTTTCTATATCGACTTTGAAGGTCGGCAAAAAAGAATCCAAGACTATCGTAGTTCGTCAAATGATACCAAACGGGAAATTGAAAAACTGAAGAAGCAAGGCGTCGATGCCCTGATTATGGATCTTCGCAGCAACGGCGGTGGTAGTTTAGAAGAGTCGATTAATGTCGCCGGATTATTCTTTGATAAAGGACCAGTCGTTCAGGTAAAAGCACAAAACGGTGAGATTGAGACTTATCACGATCGAGATCCCAAGACTTGGTATGATGGGCCATTGGTTGTCATGATCAATCGCCACTCCGCAAGTGCCAGTGAAATCCTGGCTGGAGCGATACAAGATTATCAACGAGGAATTATCGTTGGTGACTCGCATACCTTCGGTAAGGGAACTGTCCAGAACCTCAATGATTTGGCCCCGAAACTTGGAGCTGTGAAAGTCACTGTCAACCAGTTCTATCGTGCCTCAGGTTTAAGTACGCAGCTGGAAGGGGTTCAGTCCGATATCATCTTGCCTAGTCTGGTTGATCAATTGGAAATTGGTGAAAAATTTTATGACTACGCGCTTCCTTTTGAAAAAATCAAAGGGGCTCCGCATAAGATGTTTAATCAAACTACACCTTACGTCGCGGATTTGAACAAACGAAGTCAATCTCGGCTCAAAGAATCTGAGTCATTCGCCGAAGTCCAAAAAGAGATCAACGACTTCTTAAAAAACAAAGAAGAGCGTTCAAAGATTAGCTTGAAGATTGCCGATGCGAAGGCTGACAAAGAAAAAGACGAAGCAGATGAAGAAGAAAAAGCTGCTGAGGCGGCGATGAATGCTCAGGACTCTGACATTAAAGACGATATCTTCTTACAGGAAGCGGTCAAAATTGCAGCTGACTATGCCTTGTTGATCAATGGTAAGAAATTGGCAGGAATGCCGAACATACCAGTCGTAGACAAGCAAGAAAAAGGCGCTAAGGTTACCGAAAACAACAAGTCGAGCAATGCGGAGAAAAAAGCCGTTAATCATCCTTAATAATAACTGAAATTTGACTCAGTCAATATGTAAGCCTAGCCCTCGCATCAAGTGCATGTGAGGGCTTTTTTGTTCAGTCGATCAAAGATTGGTGTAGACGGTAATAATGGTGTTGATTGGCAAGCAGACTTTCATGATTGCCCTGTTCAATGACGCGACCTTTTTTCAAGACAATGATATGATCGCAGCGGCGAACGGTTGAAAGACGGTGGGCAATGACGATCACAGTTCGGCCTTTTAGCATGCGATCAATGGCATGTTGGATCAAAAACTCGGACTGCGGATCAACCGATGAAGTTGCCTCATCTAAGACGATGACTTTCGGCTGTCTTGCCAATGCTCGGGCAAAGGCAAGTAATTGTCGCTGTCCTTGTGAAAGGTTTTGTCCGCCTTCTCTGATTTCAAACTGATATTTGCCAGGTAGAGATTCGATAAAGCTATCTGCACCAACTATTCCAGCAGCGGCGATAGCATCTTCTTCACGTATTTCCGAGTGTCCCAAGGTTAAATTAAACAGGATGCTGCCTTCAAATAAAATAATGTCCTGTGGCACCAGAGCGATTTGTTTTCGCAACAATTCCGGGTTGAGGAGCGCTAAGTCTTGGTCATCAATAGTAATTTTCCCTTGATACTGGTCATATAGTTTGGTGAGAAGTTTGATGATGGTTGATTTGCCCGATCCTGTGGCCCCAACCAGTGCCAAGCTTTGACCAGCAGGTAGAGTAAAGCTAACATCCGTCAACACGGTTTTTTTGCTGTCAGGATCATATTGGAAATTTACATGCTCAAACTGAACCTTGCCGGCGGAAATATGCGGGATTTCGTCTCCGTGAATAAATTCTTTTCGTTGCAGGATGCCGAAGATTCTTTCCAAAGATGTGAATGCTCCTTGCAACATGGCGATTTTATTGCCTAATTGCTTGAGCGGGTCAAATAAATTTTGAATGTATTGAACAAAGGCAATCATGATGCCTGCTGTCAGAGCGGTATTTCCATCAGTTAAATGGGAAACGGCGATCCAAAATATAATACCAATGGTAATTGAAGAAATACCGTCAAGGATGGCGAAAAGCATGGCATCGAGGATGACCGATTTCATCTGAGTTTTGCGATATTCAACGGCCAAAGTATCGAGCTTTTTCTGGGCATCATTCTGTGCTGTCAATGTTTTTACCGTATTCACCCCATAGAGGCATTCCTGAGTGAAGGCGTTTAAACTAGCGATTTTTACTCGAGCGGCAAGCATTGCCCGCTTTAGGTACTTGGAGAAACTTACCACTATGAAGGTAACTAGGGGTAAAATGATGAGAGTCGTTAAGGCGAGTTGCCAGTTCAAGATAAAGAGCCCGACAACTGCACCTAGAAGGACAGCAATATCGACCACAGAGGTTAAGACGCCTTGGTTCAAAGATTCGCTTAAATTGTCAAAGTCGCTGGTAGCTCTTGTTACCAAGGCGCCGCTCAGCGACCGATCATGAAAGCGAGGTGATAAACGTAAAACGTGGCGAATCAGACTCTCACGCATCACACGGATCATGCGGTGGACAGCTAATGCTGTCATCATGGTTTGGCCTGCACGGCTCAGATATTCACTGACGACAATGAAGACTCCAACGCCGACGCCAAAATATATTTCCTGTGCGATGCCTTGACTAATACCTTGATCGATCGTTCGGCGAACGATCAATGGCAGGCTCATTTGCAGCAGAGATATGACTGGAATAAGGGCCATAGATGCATAGATCAGACCTTTGTTCTCACGTAGATAAGGCCACAGCTTGCTCAGGCTTTTCACGTCGGCAAGCAGTTTTTGTAAATTATTCGTGCGCGTCTGGACGAACATCTCGTTCCTCCCTTAACTCCGGAAATTTTTCTGCTAATTCCTCGAATCGACCTTGGTCTATGAGCTGCCCATCCCGGAGATAAATAACCAAGTCGCATCCCTTAAGGACTGACGATCGATGTGATGCGATTAAAATCGTATTATGACTTTCTTCAAAACGTTTGATAAGTCGTGCTTCCGTCTGATTATCGACGGCAGACAAGACATCATCAAGTAACAATAAATCCAAATCCCGCAAGAACAGCCTGGCGAGAGCAAGACGTTGCTTTTGACCACCAGATAGGCGAATGCCTTTCTCACCAACCTGGGTCTCCCAGCCCTCGTCAAAAGCAGCAATTTCATCCGTAATCTGTGCATCTGACGCCGCTTTTTGCAAAGCTTCCATACTCGGTTTTGGATTTAAGCCAAAAGCCAGGTTATTCCGAATGCTGTCGGAAAATAGGTGAACTTCTTGCAGTCCATAACCAATATGTGTACGCAGCTCATGAGGTTCAAAGCTAAGGATATCTCGGCCCTTCCAGTAAATACTATCTGCTGGAGGGTCATATAATCGGGAAATAAGGCGTAGTATAGTACTTTTTCCTGAGCCAATCGGACCACAAAGTCCAATTTTTTGGCCTTGAAATATTTGCAGAGAGATATTTTTCAGACTCGCTGTTTGATGACGATCGCTTTTTTCATCATCTGGATAAAAATAGGTGAGATTTTTGATTTCTAATAGAGCTGCTTTTGCTAGAAGCGTTGGGTTGCTGGTCGTGGATAACGTAGCTGCTTCCACTTGATGATCGATTATAGGCGTAATTCTTTGTAAGGCTGTTTTTGATCGCTGATAAATCGATAGGACGATGCCAATTGAAGTCAGAGGAAAAGCCAAGTAACTTAAATAAATATTGAAGGCTAGGATATCACCGATCGTAATCTGCTCGTTCATGACCTGAAAACCACCGTAACCGAGAACCAGCAGTTGCGAGATGCCAGTCAAGCTAGTCAGTAATGGGAAAAATAGAGTGCGGAAAATAATGACTTTTATGTTGGTTTGATAAACAGCAAGATTTTCCACTTCTGTTCTTTTGAGAAAGGTGTCTTCTGCAGCGTTGGCTTTTAGGACATGGACATTGGTAAATGATTCAGTAACTTTGTTTGTGAGCCGGCCGACGGCATCTTGGTTTTCTCGTGAATACCGGGCCAGAGCCGGCATCATGAATTTGGTCAATATCAGCATGAGGCCAATGGGAGCAAGGCACAGTAGAGTCAGCTCTACATGTATGGAGAGCATCATAACTATTGTAAACAAACCGAGGAAACTCATGTTTAGGATTTGCAAAATAGCAAACGCAAAAAATACTCTGATCTGACCCAGATCATTGGAAAGGCGTGAAATCAGATCACCCATGCCGTAGCGATCAAAAAATTTTTGGGGTAGCTGCATGGTGCGGGCAAAAAGAAAAGATTTTGAAGTTTCTTCGATTTTTCGCCCGGGCCAAAATATGAGTATCCTGGATAAACTGCGTACTAAAATTTGTAAGAAACCTAATGCAATGATCGTCCAGGCAAGCTGAGATAGGTGATCGGTGATTTCTGCTTTTTCAAAGGCATTGACGATGGTTTTGGCAAGCTGTGGGATTTGTAGGGTAATGAAGTTGGTCAATGCCAGGAAAATCATTCCTGCTAGATACCAAGGCCACAGGGGCCTAGCAAAGGTTTTTGCAAATTGCCAAAGGTTCATGAAGGTGTCCTTGATTCTGGAAAGAAGAAGCCTTCGATCATGCCGACTCGACTCATGAGGTCAGCGTTTTGCCATTCCTTTATCATATGAATCTGGCCATTCTGAATAAGCATGACCTCATCACAGAGCTGTGCTGCATAAGGTGCAATATGTGTGCTTAAGATGGTCGCTTGTCCTTGCTCGCGTCGTTTTTGGATCACATTTTGCAATGAGCGAATATGATAGAGATCCAGACCAGAAAATGGTTCATCAAGAATAAGTAGGTCTGGATTATGAATTGTGGCAAGTGCTAGGCCGACTCGCTTTTGCATGCCGTGGGAGCATGCAGCTAATGGCTTGTACTGATAAGATTCGCAATCCCAATACTGAAGAGCGGCTTGACGTCGTTCTTCTGGCTGATCGAGGCCATACAACTTGATGGCATAAGCGAGTAATTCCCAGCCATTGACCCAGTGGGGCAGTTGCAGGGACTGGGGCAAGTAGCCGATCATTCGTTTGACTTCAGGACGATCGGGAAGCATACGCTGTCCGGAAATATGAATGGTTCCTGCTGCGGGTCGAAGATTACCTGTGAGCATTTGAAACAAGGTCGATTTACCGGCACCGTTTTGACCAAGGATGGCCATGACCCGTTGTTTTTCCAATTGAAAGGTAAGTGGGCCTAAATGAAACTGACTGCTCGGATACTCCATTTTTAGATCGGCAACCGTAAGCAATTCTTGGGGCATGATGAACCTTTATTGATATTGATAATACTGATTGGATTGGTATTGGCTGCTATAATAGAGAGCAATTGGTAGTAGGAAAAAGCCAAGCCAGTGGGCGATGATCGCAGTTCCGAGAAACAAGCCAATTAAAAAACAAGTAATAAGTGAAATAGCAGGCCGCCGGGCATCGATCTGGAACATGAGGCCGGAAAGGAGCAAAGGGCATAGTGCTGTCAAAGGAATCAGTTTAAGGCTTTCTGCATCTGGCAGACTTGTTGCTGCAAAGCTATAAAAAAGAAGAGCGAGCAAGCCTTGGATGACTCCAAGTATGGCGCCCAAACTGCGATAACAGGTGACGATATCATCATGAGAAATGCCAAAGCTTTTTTCTAACCATGCTTGTCGCATGTCACCTTCAAGTTGCGTACTCAAAGCAGCGGTAACAAGCAGACCAAGGAATATTGCGATGAGCGCAGCAATAAAGAAAGGTAAAGCAACCCAGGCACTTAGACTAATAAGGCCATGAAGAATGCAGCTTGCTGCCAAGGTGATACGAGTGGTACGATTACGTAATAATAGCTGACCTAATCGCCAACGTACCAAGGTCCAACGTTTGGACTGAGATGATGAGCCAGTGAGGCGAATAGAAAGACGCGATCGACTGTGGTGGGCTTCATTTGGAGATGAACTTCCTGGCCACAAGTATATCGAGATGCTCACGATAAGAGCTATGGTCTGAATCTTGACCCAAGCCTCAGGTTCTAGCTCAGGGAGGAAGTAGCGGTAGATGAGAAGCCACGCAAGTCCAAAGCTGAGACCCAGGATTAAAATGGATTGGACGATTTGGTAAATATTTTTTGTCCCGGGGAACTCACCCAACCTTAGACTTACTTGTGCCAGCTCGGCTGGATTGTGTCTGATTTTACGAAGCATCGCTCCCGACCCAAGAGCGACGATACCGATGATCGCATAAGAAAATCCAACGGCAAACTTTTGCTTTAACTCCAACGACAACTCACCGACCTTAACATTGATGAAGTCATTGAAAATATAAAAGAATAAGAAGAGTAGGACCAAGGTGCAGATGCCGACAACCAGCTCTCTTGCAAAGTCATAACGAACACGTCGTAACGATGCTTTGATGTAAATAAGGATCAGTAGCCAGACTCGATTCCATGAAATCATTTCAAATGCCGCCAATGTGTTCATGCAGGGGAGGCTTATTGTAGCTTAAATCTCAGACTTGGCAAATGTTTGCCAAAAAAAAAGAGGCAGTCACATCTGCCTCTTCGTGAAAATGCCGTTGTCTATCGGCTAGCTGCTTTTTTTCTTGGTCGTTCTTTTTTTAGTGGCTTTTTTCTTGGTAGCCTTCTTCTTCACAGCTTTTTTCTTGGTGGCTTTCTTCTTAGCTACCTTTTTCTTGGCCGCCTTTTTCTTGGTAGTTTTTTTCTTAGCCGCCTTTTTCTTGGTGGCTTTTTTCTTAGCTACCTTTTTCTTGGTGGCTTTCTTCTTAGCCGCTTTTTTCTTGGTGGCCTTTTTCTTAGCTACCGTTTTCTTGGTAGCTTTTTTCTTAGCCGCTTTTTTCTTGGTGGCTTTTTTCTTGGCCGTCTTTTTCTTGGTAGCTTTTTTCTTGCCGGCTTTCTTTTTTGCTGCCTTCTTACGAGTAGTCTTTTTCTTTACTGGGGTCGATTCTTGAGCTTCTTGAAGTTCCAAGGTTTCCTCCTTCGGTTGCTGTCTAAACCTCGCGTGGTTTATATATGTGTTACCGAAATTTTTTTTTCATTTCAATCTTTTCCATACTTTTAATGGAAAAAAAAATTTGAGCAGGCGATCTTTTTTCGTCCGCCTTGGACTCAAGAATTGGTTGTAGCTTAGGTAGGTCAAGTAAAACGGGGGGGGTGAAGGGTCTACTTGAGGCAGCCGGAGTCTAAAAATATTTTTTCCAGGTTCTGCGTCTCACCTTCGCTGTTCAGACCATAACGATACAGATTTTGTTTGCCAAAGTCTCGCTTACCCCAGGAAACTTTTAGCACGACAGTTTCATCAGGAGACTGCAAACTAAGTTCATCACCGACTTTGAGAAGCTCACTCGTCAAAATTCCGATGCCGTCCTCGGAAATATCCACGGGCTTACAGGAAATTTTTCTCCCCTGATCGTTGACAAGGGGGCCAGGCAGGAGGCCGGTAAGCATTTTTCTTGGTTTCAGTCGTTTATCGATAAACAGCGGTCGAGCCACCGAGTATCCTCCCATAAAGTCACCATTGATCTCATGGTCCTTTCGGATGCAAATTAAAAATCTTTAGTAACAGTTTTTTCTTTAATGATATCAGAGCTATGAATTGACAAGATTGGAGGAATGTCCAAGTCGTCTGTGGCAGGTTTTTTGATCAGTATGTTGACCAACACTGCCATTATTTGTTCGTTTCAAGTAGAATCATAGGAGAGGAGTTTTTCATGATCGCAATCTTTCCACAAATTGCAAAATTAGTTGCGAAAGCTGATATGGAGAACCTGGTTTGCATGGTTCGAAAATATTACGGTGGTCCTGATGCCTATGCACCTGTCTTGAGTGTCGAGCGACTACTGGTGCACGCAGGAATTCCGACGCAGACTTCCAAGCAAGTTTCGGTTGGAGCGCTTGTTGCTGAGGATCATCAGGGGCGCTTTACGGCAAGTGTCATCCTTCATCCGAAGATCCAGGATCCTATCGAGCGCAATCTTTTGTTAGCTCACTTGCTAGGTCATTTTCTCTTGCAAGTCCAACCTGAAATTGCTCAGGCGATGGGTCGCTCACACGGATATAAGGAAGAAATTTCTCCTTTGTCACGATTAAGTGTAGGTGGCATTTCGATAGATGAAATCGATTGGCAAGATGAAGAAGATAGACAGGCCGACCTGTTTGCCCTCGCTTTACTCCTACCAATGGGCATGATTAAGCGGTCCGTGACAAGGCTTCAGACTGTGGAGAAAATTGCCGCCTTTTTTGAGTTATCGCCCGATTTAATTCAACTCCGCTTAAACCAACTGCACATCTCTGCAAATGAGACAGGCATTCCTGAAACATCCCCAAGGCAAATGAGTCCACGCTCAAGCCCAGCAACTGCGCCTGTGACCATGGAAAAAATTACTAAAAAACCAAACTTATCTGAGACTTCCCTGGATGTGCCGAAGCTGTCACCGGAAAAAAACTTGGAGTCCATGGAAACCGAAGCGGCGATACTGCGGGGGCAAAGGTTGATTGCTGGACAACGCTATCGCAAGCAACCTGACGAAGCTCCTCAGAGTGAAAAATCGCAAGCGAAGAAAGCAGACGAACCACTTGAAGGCGGTTTAAAGCGTCTGCGGGCGATCGCAAAGCGATTGGACTCATCGGTGAAGATCTGATCCACTTTTGATAGTAATTTCCTCCTTACCAATAATCCCCTCTTATTTTTTTTGACTCGTCATGATACAAGGTCCGATTGTCATCGGAACAAGGTGTAATTGATCGCGCTCAGAGAGCTTAGGGGGGGAGAGCTAGGATATGAGTTCAACACCAATCTGGCGGCCAAGTGAAGCACGTGCCAAACAGAGCCAAATGGAAGCCTTTCGCCAATTCGCTACCGCTAGCTTTCATCAAAATCTATCTGACTATTGGGAACTCTATAGATGGTCGGTGCAGCAACCAGCAGAGTTCTGGTCACTTGCTGCAAAGTTTCTGAATATCCGCTGGCACCAGATAGGAGAACTCAGTTTTCAGCCAGCTCCAGCTGACAAACATCCCATCTTGGATGCAAAATGGTTCCCTGGCTACCAACTGAATTTTGCAGAAAACTTATTGTTTTCCAGTCAAGCAGATTCTTCGACTCAGGTTGTCTCCTACGTCGAGGGATTAACGGAACCACGTATCTATCACATGAGTGAATTGCAGCGTGATGTTGCGAGATATGCCACTGCTTTACGGAATATGGGTGTGGTGAAAGGCGACCGAGTGGCAGGTGTCGTGGGCAATACGGTCGAAACCCTTATTGCGATGCTGGCAACGACGTCTTTGGGGGCGATATGGACATCTTGTTCGCCAGATTTTGGTGAGCAAGCCATCATCGAGCGTTTTGGGCAAGTAGAGCCCAAGGTCTTATTCGCTCTCATTTCATATCAGTATAACGGCCGAATGATCGATTGCTGGGAAAAGATAGCTGCCACTTTGCAGCAGATTCCGAGCATAGAACATGGGGTGCTGATTGATTTGTTTGCTGATCCCAGGCAGACGATGCCCATACCAGCGACAAGCAGAATTCACCGCTATACAGAGGTGCTGGACAGCGGTGCAAGTGCTGATCATCAGGAAATCTACTTTGAGCCGACTGATTTTGATCATCCTCTCTATATTATGTACTCATCCGGTACGACTGGTGTCCCGAAATGTATTGTTCACGGTGCGGGTGGAACATTATTGCAACACAAAAAAGAATTAATCCTTCACTGTGATTTAACTGTAGGTAAAAAGCTGCTGTACTATACAACCTGCGGTTGGATGATGTGGAATTGGATGGCAAGTGGCTTGGCAACCGGGGCCAGCTTGATTCTATTTGAGGGCAGTATCAGCCATCCTTCTTTGGATCGTATCTGGCAAATATTAGAGTCTGAAAAAGTCGATGTTTTTGGTACCAGCCCAAAATTTTTAGCTAGCTGCCAGCAAGCTGGAGTTCACCCGGCCAAAGATCACTCCTTACAGCAATTAAAAACAATCCTCTCAACAGGATCTCCACTGCTACCCGAGCAGTATGATTGGGTTGCAAATGAGGTCGGCCCTGATGTGCATTTAGCTTCCATAAGTGGGGGAACGGATATTATTTCATGCTTTATGCTTGGGGTTCCAAGCTTGCCAGTCTTCCGCGGAGAGATTCAAGCCCCTGGTTTAGGTATGGACATCGACTGTTGGGATGAGAATAGGCGCTCTCTTCGAAAGGAAAAAGGGGAGCTTGTCTGCAAATCGCCTTTTCCTTCTGCGCCCATAGGTTTTTGGAATGACCCCGACCGGCGTCGATATCGCGCAGCATATTTTGAAGATTTTGCGGAACAAGGGGTATGGCGTCACGGTGATTACATTGAATTCCGTGAAAGCGGAGGCGTCGTTGTTCATGGGCGATCTGATGCCACATTGAATCCTGGAGGGGTTCGGATTGGAACGGCAGAAATCTACCGGCAGGTAGAAGCGGAAGAGGATATAGTCGACTCCATTGTTGTTGATTATAACCAAGGTGGCGACTCGAAGATCATACTTTTCTTAAAAATGGCAGCAGATTCGCTCCTGACTGATACTCGTCAACAGGACTTAAAAACATTGATTCGCAAGAAATTAAGTCCACGGCATGTGCCAGGCCTGATCTTCCAAGTTGCTGATATTCCTTATACACGAAGTGGCAAGAAGCTGGAATTAGCTGTAAAAAACGCAATCAGCGGAGCTTCTATCAATAATCTCTCGGCCGTGGCCAATCCTGAGTGTCTAGATGAATTTTTTCAGCTGAGAGATAAGCTTAAAAAGTGAACCTGGCAGAAGGCTTGGAATAGTCTGTAATTAGAGTCAGGATAAAACGAGCGGAATAGACGTAGGTAAAAGCAAAGTCTCAGCTTCAATGAATCCGATATTTAAGAGACCTTTTTCAGGTTAATTAATCGGCGCTTTGCCTTGTTATATTCCGGGTTGTGGTTTAAAGCCTGGCTATAATAATGGCGGGCTTTTTCTAAGTCTCCTACTTTTTCTTTGGCATAGCCCATATTAAATAGAATGCGGTAATCGCTGGGGTCCATTTGCAAGGCAGACAGATACTTTTCGATACCCTCTTCATATTTTCCCATCTTAACATAGGTGAGACCAAGTGAGTTCAGAAGGCTAATATCTGACTTATCAAAGTCCAAGGCTTTTTTAAAATGCTTCATCGCCGAGTCATAGTCGTCTTGTATAAGGTAGAGCTTGCCAAGCCCTTTATAGGCTTCAGCTAAGCGCGGCGAAAGCCGAATCGTACGCTTAAAAAATTTCTCGGAATCGTCATACTTCTGTAGCTCCAGCATGGCACGGGCGAGAATTAATGTGTATTTGGGATTTTCCGGACTTAACTCATGAGCTTTTCCAGCAAGGGGCAACCACTCATCGACGGATTCATGCTCCAGGCAAAGCTCCAATAGACACTTTAAACCTTCGACATAATCTGGGTTGACTTCAAGTGCAGATTTATATAGAGAAATTGCCCGTCTGATGCGTCCTCTTGCACTTGCGACATGGGCCAAGCCGCAAAATGCACGGGCAGACATCGGATTTGCAGCCAAGGCTTGTTGGAAAACGACTTCAGCATCGCCTAGATTTCCATTGGCCAGATAATTTAGCCCTTCATCGATTAAGGCATTGATTTGCGATGGGGCTTTCTTAGTGCGAACGACTAAGCGGATGGCGTCACGGAATTCTTCATAACTGAAAGGTTTCAATAAATAACCATCGATACCAACTTCACTAGCTAAAATGACGTCTTTTCTGAGATTTTCTACTGATAAGAGTAAAAATGGAGTTGTTTGATAAGTTTTATTCCGCTTGAGATCACGGCAAAACTGGATGCCGTTGGTTCCTTGTAGCTGCCATTCACAGATAATGAGGCCTACATCACAAGTCAGCATTGCAATCTGCGCGTCGCGGACACTGCTAACAAAGCGAAAATCGCTGATTTTCATATTTGTCAGAAACCCCTTCAGAGAATTCCGGTAGTTGACGCTTGGTTCAATAATCATCAACGTGCGTCCATTCAAGGAATCTCGGATGGTATGGTCCACCTTCATCATGGATGTCCCCTTTTTTTCCCAAAACTCGCAATCGGTAGATTTTCTGAAAAATTGAGCCCTGCCGCCGGGGTGGAGAATAGTTCTGCGATGTCTTAAAGTTGTTGCGCAGGGGGCAGAGATTAAGGTATTGAGTCGATAAATATGGTTTTTCCCTTTTTTAACAAGTGAAAACTTGATTTTTATGCTTAGCATAACGTAATTTAAAGGGTATAAGGCTTTTTGATTTAGATGTATTTGAAGGAGGTCTAGAATTATGGCTAAGAAGAAAGCAACCAAGAAAAAAGTAACCAAGAAAGCAACCAAGAAAGCGGCCACCAAGACAACTGCTAAAAAAACCAAAAAAGCAGCTAAGAAAACCACTCAGAAGAAATCAACTGCTAAGAAAGCTGCCAAAGCTTCTGTCGCTGCAGTTCCTAGCAACAAGCCTTTTGACAAGGTTTCTAAGGCTAGAACCAAAAGCCAGATCCTCTTAGCGATTTCCGAAAGAACCGGTCTTTCAAAAAGAGACGTTAACGGCGTTTTCGACACACTGAGTGAGCTGATCGGTAACGATCTGCGCAAAGGCCCAGGCTCTTTCACAGTTCCTGGCTTGATGAAAGTTGTTGTGGTTCGTAAGCCTGCTGTTAAAGCTCGCAAAGGCGTGAACCCTTTCACTGGCGAAGAAATGACTTTCAAAGCCAAGCCTGCTCGCAATGTTGTAAAAGTGCGACCATTGAAAGGCCTGAAAGATAAAGTCTAATCTTTCTCGGTATTTTGCTCGTTATATGGGGATCCAAGTGATCCCCATTTTTTTTGAATGCTTTTGATCTGAGTCTTCTCGAGATAGGCGGAAAAGCATTGTTGCGAGCGCGCAAAATACCATTCACTGGCGATTTCACAGACTGGAACCATTACGAAATCGCGCTCGATGCAGCGAGGGTGTGGAAGACTCAAATTTTCGGTTTCGATCAGAGGAAATTTTCCATCCCCAGTTTTCCAGGCTATTAAATCGAGATCAATGGTCCGATTCCCCCAAAATGTGTCGCGAATACGTCCTAAACGCTTCTCGATTGACAATAGACCTTCAAGTACTGCAAATGGACTGGTAATTCTGGACTGGCAAACAAGGGCCCCGTTCAAGAAGCTTTGATCAGCGGGTCCGATCGGTGCTGTTTCATAGACTTGCGAAACTTTCAGGATGTTACCGATTAGCTCCTCGATAAGAGCGATAGCTTGACGAATCCAATGCTCTCTCTCGCCAAGATTGCTGCCAAAAGCTATTAAATATTGATCCATTTCGCCCTCATGCCGCAATTTAAGTACTTCCCATCCAGCCATAAGGGTGTCACAAAAGATTCAGAGTGAGGAACTTTTGGGTCTAATTCTTGACCCTACATAGGACTCTCCGTAGACTGCGGATTCAGATTATTCAGGATATTCCCGCTTGGCAAGCCCAGAGTCTCCCGAGCAGGATGCCAGGAAAAAGACGAGAAGGTGATCCGTGAAACCGAAAACGCAACGATTGCAGCATTTTTCTGAGATTGAGGACCGTTACGAGGGATTTTTATTTGATGCCTACGGGGTTTTGGTGGATGAACAGGGGCCGATACCTGGAGCAAAACGGCTTATTCATCGTTTGCATGAGAATGCCCGACCATTCTGGATTTTGAGTAATGGGAGTTCCCGTATTGAGGAAGATCTGTTGCAACACTATCAAAATTTGGGTTTTACTTTGGCCATCGATCAGATCATCAGTTCTGGTACCTTGCTTCGTTCCTATTTTGCTACCCACTCTTTTCAAGGTCGAAGCGTTGCCGTTCTCGGTCCGGGTGGCTCAAAACAATATGTCGAGCGAGCTGGTGGAAAGCTGGTCGATTGGCTCGCAGGTGAGCCTGCGGAACTCGTAGTTATTGCCAATCAAACGGGATATCCCCTCTTGGAAGGCATCGATCGGATCATCTCTTATTGTTTTTCCCGTCTGGATCAAGGTTTGGGTTTAAAGGTCATTATCACCAATCCGGATCTGATTTACCCGAAATCAGCCGGTGAGTATGGAATGACTGCAGGCGGAGTCGGCTTAATCGTCGAAGAATCACTGGTATTGCGCTATGGCGAATCTGTGAGACAACACTTTGTTCGCTTAGGTAAGCCATTTGCTCCAATTTTTGATGAAGCTATGCGCCGCGCCGGCTCAAGCAGTCTTCTCATGATCGGTGATCAGTTGATGACTGATATAAAAGGCGCCAAGAATTATGGTCTGGATTCCTTACTTGTTGGCACAGGTTTAACACCAGTGAGCTATTTTGCAAGTATCCCGGATGATTTGCAACCGACCTATACACTCGATTCATTTCTGAACGAGGAGGCCACGTGATTTTCATTACTATGGGTGATCCTTTCAGTGTCAATATTGAGATTTTGCGAAAATCGAAGAGCATACTGGAAAATGCGCAGGTTCCTGTTATCTTGATCGGTTCGTATTGGCAGTGGCATTGGCAAGGAAAACTTTTATCTTTACCAGCCTGGGAGCTAGAAAAGCTTGCCGATGGAGCAAGCTTGAGAGACGACATGAAAGCCGGAGTTTATTTCTGGGATCTTGACGAAGGAAGCTGGCAGAAAAATGCCGAAGATCTCAGTCCTTCAGAGCGTGGAGCTTTGGCAAAGAGATCTTTGGATGTTTTACAAGATATTCAATTGTCACGGCAGACATCGATTGTGACTCTTCCGATTGATAAAAAAAATTGTCAAATGGCAGGCTTTTCCTATCCGGGGCAAACCGAATATTGTGAAGCGCTTGCTGGTCGGCAAGGGGTCATGATACTTGCTGGCCCACGCTTGAAGGTCGGTCTTGTCACAAATCACCTGGCATTGAAAGATGTCAGCCGGGCTATCTCATCAGAGCTGATTCAGCAAAAAATCGAAGACCTAGGATCTAGCTTACAGAAAATATACGACAAACAGCACCCTCGATTAGCTGTTGTCGGGCTAAATCCTCATTGTGGTGATGGTGGGATGTTTGGTGATGAAGATGAGAGTATTATCCGTCCAGCAGTTGCATCAATGCGCCTCAAAGGCTGGGACGTCACTGGCCCGATACCTGCAGATACAGCTTTTTTTCATGCCTACCAGGGACGTTACGATGCCGTGCTCGCCATGTATCACGATCAAGGACTTGGGCCATTGAAAACTGTGCACTTTTATGATGCGGTGAATATTACAGGTGGATTGGACTTTTTGCGAGTGTCGCCTGACCATGGGCCGGCGACAGACCTATTCGGTAAATCCCAAGCTAATGCAGAAAGTATCGATGCGGCCTTAAAACTTGCACTTAGGTATCAATCATGAAAAGAAATGAACATCCTCCTCTTGTGGAGGCAAGCGTTATCGATGTGAGAGGAGCGCGAGAACATAACTTACAAGATATCAATCTGCAGATTGAGCGGAATGCGATTACCGTCATTACCGGAGTCAGTGGTTCTGGCAAAAGTAGTTTGGCCTTCGATACCATCCTGGCGGAAGCGCAGCGTCGATTTTTTTATACCTTGTCACATTATACCAGGCAGTTTCTTGACCTCGGTACCAGGCCGTCAGTAGGTTCGATCCAAGGACTTTCCCCAGCAATTGCCCTGGCGCAAAATGAAACTCAACCTTCCGTGCGGGCAACAGTCGGCACGCTGACCGATGTTAGCGAGTTGTTTGGGGTTCTGTTTGCCAGGTTTGCCGAAAAAAATTGTCCGACCCATAACCTGCCGACAGCGCAGTTAGCCATCGAAACGGTTATGGAGCAAATCCTAGCTGGCTATCATGATCAATCTTTAGCAATTGTCGCTCCTGTTGTTGAGAAAAAGCGGGGGGCTTTTCAAAAGCAGCTATCGGCCTTTGCAGAAAAGGGCTATCTGAGAGCCTTGATTGATGGTGAACTGGTTTCTCTTTCCCCGATCCCAGAGCTTGCCAAAGATCAAAAGCACGATATCAGTATTCTCGTCGATCTTATTAAAATAGATGAAAAACGTAGCAAACGTTTGCTGCGCTCATTACAGACAGCTTTGGACCTGGGAAATGGTTTAGGCGAATATTTTCCGATGAATGCTGATGCTTTTCCGCAGTTGGCAGAAGCACGGAAATTTTCTTTAAAAGATGGTTGTCCGGAATGTGGATATAGCTGGCCAAAGCTTGATTCGCGATATTTTTCGATCAACTCCCTCGGGGCTTGCCAAAGCTGCCGAGGGTTAGGTTATTTGAAAATCGAAACCGACGATGATTGGGAAGAAAGCAGCAGTATACATAGCAGAATTTGTCGCAGTTGTCAGGGGACCGGATTACGACGTGAGTTGGAGGCGATCAGGTTTTTTGGACTTTCACCACAAATGACCCAACAGTTGTCTATTCAAGAACTGCAGCAGCAAATTCAAGCAAGACAGCAGCAAGCAGCGACGATCAACCCAGCTTGCCAAAGAGTCTTGGAACAAATTCAAAATCAGCTTGATCGCATGGTCCATGTCGGACTTGGTTACCTTTGCTTAAGCCGACGGGTACGATCGCTGTCTGGTGGTGAAGCCCAGCGATTAAGGCTTTCTGGAGTGCTTGGCGAGAATCTGCGTGGCGTGCTTTATGTATTAGATGAACCGAGCCAAGGTCTAAGCGCACAGGAAATCGCAACGATCTGGCCAAGTTTAGTAAGTTTGAAGGAGGCAGGAAATACTCTGATCATCGTTGATCATGATGAAAATATTATGCGTCGTGCCGACTGGATCATAGACCTTGGACCAGGTGGGGGTAGGCACGGGGGGAAGCTGGTCGCAAAATTTAAGCCGCAAGATGCGAAAGATTATCGCGATATTTCTTTAACAGCAAAGTTTCTAGCACGTAAAAAGACTGGAAACCAGAAAACTCGAAAAAAATTTCGGCCAGCTGCTTGGTTGGAAATCCAGGAACCACGTCTGTTTAATTTAAAAATGCAGCAAGTCCGCATTCCTCTTTCCGCCATCACCCTTGTCGGTGGTGTCAGTGGTTCGGGTAAGTCGACGCTGAGCCTTGCTGTGCTCTACCATAATTTGGAGGGCTTATTAAAAGATCCAAAGAAGCCACAATTGCATTACTGCAAAGCGATAAAAGGCTGGCAGAATATAGAAAAGTTGGTCCTTATCAATCGCAAACCCATCGCCAAAACATCGGTGAGTATGCCGGCGACCTATCTCGATGTATTTGGCGACATCCGCAATTTATTTGCAAAGCTTCCTGAAGCACAAATTGCTGGATTAACCAATCGCTCCTTTTCCTTATCCGTCGATGCGGGACGTTGTCCGGAATGTAAAGGTAAAGGTTATTTGTCATTAAGTATGAAATTTTTATCGGATGCCAAGGTCGTTTGTCCCGTCTGTGACGGGAGGCGCTACCAGCCGCAGGTTTTAGATGTCAGGTATAAATCTCATTCCATCGCCGACATCCTCGATCTGACTATGGAAGAAGCCTTGGAAGTCTTTGCCAATCATCCAAAAATATTGAAAAAATTACGGCCTGCCGCAGATTTGGGACTTGGTTATTTGAAGCTTGGGCAACCCAGTAGCCACTTGTCGGGAGGAGAGTCGCAGCGTTTAAAATTAGCTCCGCTCTTAACAAAAGACATCGGCAAAGGAACGCTGGTGATCCTTGATGAGCCGACGCGTGGTTTGCACTTTCAGGATGTTGAGCGCTTAAAAGCCCAGTTAACGCGGATGCGGGAACAGGAAGCCACGATCTTGCTCATCGAGCACAATCAAGATTTGTTTGAGGTCGCGGATTGGCTGGTCGAATTGGGACCTGGATCTGCCGAAAACGGCGGCAATTTGATTTTTGAGGGCTTGGTCCAGGACCACCATGGTGACATAATTCATTGAAATAATAGCGAAATTATAAGTATGTCATTTTCTTCTTGAAATGTTGTGCCACTATGCCTTATGCTCCGCAGCTAATGGTTCAAAATTACTGGCTCATGGAGACAGGTTTATGCGTATTCATTTGATAATCTTCGTCATTTTAAGTGTTATTTTGGCGAGTTGCGGCACTAAAAAGAGCCGCAAATCAGGAACTCCGCCAACAGACACCGTTGAAGTTGGCGTTGACTGTGAGAGTGCAGACCAAGAAAATTGCCCCGGTTTTATCGAATTTTCAGATATCGATCAGCCAAGCCGCGATAAAAATCGTGTGGGCCACGAAGAACTTCCCGACATCGATATTCCTAGCCAATCGGAAGACAAACCTTGGATGGATTATGATCCTTCACAAAGTGACGACTGGGATTCCGACTTTCCTGTTGATGAACGTAACTCAAAGTTAAGCATACGAAAAATAAGCTCGAGATGGAAACAAGGTGATCGACTTTTGGAATCACGGAAAGCGTGCCTGAAGTTTGTAAAAATTCTGAAAAAAAATGACCTGATCATGGAGACTGAGACGCTCAAACCGAGCGCTAATGAAACTGGTTTGGGTGATTCCGTTAATTGCGATATCAAACTCGAATTAAATGTTCCTCACGGCTTTCAATTTGCGGTCATGCAATTGGAAACGACTATCAGGGCTGATATTTTAGACTCGTCAAATGGATATTTCTCCGGTGCATTTGGTTTTGATAAGGATAAGCCAGATTATCAATTTGAACGGACCTATCTTGGCGGTCGCCTTTACCATGAGCGAGATCGATTGAAGATCTTGGAATCTCAGTGGTCCAGCTGTGGTGGTAAACAAGACCTTTTTGTTTCCTTCGCGCTCGGAGTTAATTTCAAGGTTTTGCCTAACAGCAAGGAAAAGTGGGAAGAGGCTTTTCAACGGAAAAAAGATTTTGGTAGCGAGCATGGCGAACTGCAATTGGGCGGGCTTTCTACACACAATGAAATCCCTCTAAAGTTGAGCTGGAGACGTTGCGATCGCTAGATTTCATCGATAAGTAAGTGATCAATCCTTCCATACTGTCGTTGGCTCCCTTCTGCTTGCAGAAGGGAGCTTTTTGATTTTCCAGCTTTTTTTGCCAGGCGTCGCTGTCTAAATCTTGGTCGGGTGCAGGTTTTTTTGCGAGCTTGTGAGTAAAAACTTTCTTAATTGATAGCGGCTTATGCTTGGTATCTGAATTGCAGTGACTATTTCGGGATGTGCTTTCGTTGTGAATGCTGTTGTTGCTGTTGTTGTAGATTAGACGAGGTGGTGAGATGATTTCCCGATTTTTCGCAATTTTTCCAACGTTACTGTTTACAATTCTGTCGACGATCTCGACGGTTAGTCTCGTATTGGCAAAACACGCCTACGATGCTCGCCAAGCTGATCAAAGTGAATTAGTGCAGATGGTTAGCGTACTACCCCCCAGTACCAGGCCAGAGTTAAGCCAGGAAAGTATCGATGTTGCATTGGCTATGTTTGATATCCAAATTCCTGCGAATACTCTTCACCCTGAATTTGATCCACTCCTGGAAGATCGTGGTTTGACCACCATGCGTGGTTGGGGGCGAAAACTGGAAGTGACTGTCGGACCTGCTGCATTTACCAGCTGGGGTTTACTCGGTTCTACTTTGGCCCATGAGCTTGAAGTTCATTGCCAGCAAAACTTTGCCATGATCCGTTTGAAAGACTTGTTTGGTATGGAAGGCACCTCTAACGCCGAAAGAGAAGCCTACCTTCACGAGTTGAACAATGCCGATCGATTTCATCTGAATGGGATTGAAAGAATGAATATCCAGGCGACAATGGATTTCTACTATCCAAGTAGCCAGGCAGCTGACCAATTGAGTGCGCGTTGATATCTTGAGCCACTCATTGGCACAAAAGCTAGGCTTGGCTATTATCTTGTTGCCAAGCCTGGTCGCCTCCTTCTAGGTAATAGACCTCTTTTAAACCCATTTCTTTTAGGTATAAGCAACCTGAAAAAGCCCGTTCATCAAGCTTTGCAATGGTGACCACCGGGTTGTTGTTTCTTTGCCACTTCTGACAGATTTCCGGTAAAAAAAATTGTGATATCGATAAAGATCCAGGTAAGGGAGAGGCTATATATTCTTCGTCTCGCCGTAAATCGAGAAGCACGATTTCTGCAGTTTTGGCGAGCATGGTTTTCAAGTGTGAAACCGTTATGCAAGTATTCTGACTTAACTCATAAATCCTTTGCAAACGCGCACAAACCTTTGACGAATCCCAATGGATGGCGCTCGCTAAATCGGCGACAGTTTGGAGATCCCGAGGCAAGCCTAAGTTTCCCCCTTGCCACCAAAGTTGGGCAAAAGCCTCCTCAAGGATGGGCTCTAAGAAAGGTATGGGCAGATGTCGCAGGAGGCTTTCAGCTTGAATGCGGTACATAATGCGATTTGTATTCCAAATAATAGCGAATCGAAGTTTCCAGACTTTGGCTTTCCTCGGTAGTTAAGGCTCTTACTGCTTTGGCAGGAGATCCCATGATCAGGTGACCTTCAGGAAAACTTTTTCCCGGCGTAACGAGAGAACCCGCGGCAACAATAGAATTTTCCGGTATGGTAACTCCATCCATGATAATAGCTCCCATACCGATTAATGTTTTGCCTTTGATCTCACAACCATGGAGGACAGCGCTATGGCCAATGGTCACGTCATCGCCGATATTGGTTGGAAAGCGGCTGTTGGTGACATGAATCACGGTGTTGTCCTGGACATTGGTGCGCTTACCGATGCGAATGTAGTGACAGTCGGCACGGACAGTGACGTTGAACCAGATGCTACTTTCTTCGCCGATCATCAGATCGCCGATTAAGCGAGCTCCTGAAGCGACAAACACACCGGAGCCCAGCTTGGGAAAGTGACCCTTATACGGGAGTAAACTCGAATCAGGCATCAAATACATGGAAAGCTTCCTTGTTTTTTGAAGACACTCAGAGGTACCGCGCTTATGGCGTCGTTTTTCTGCTCGGACCACCTTAATGGCTTAAGCTTTGGATTTCAATCAATAGGTCTTCAGGGGATATCCCATGCGGACTTTTTTGGCTAGCCGCTTTCTCTGCTGCCCAGACGAGCCATTGGTGTGCCATCACCCCGGCATGGTAGGCAGGGATACCAGTCAACGTCATACCGGCAGCAATACCAGCTAAGAGATCACCACTTCCGGCGCGAGCCAAACCCACATGAGTGGCACTGCTAGCCAAAGCCGTCCAGCCTGATTGCAGTGGCTGGGGGGACAGGGGAGTCGCGGATTTGTAAAGCAAGGAACAACCATATACGTTAAAAAACTTTTCTCGGGCGCGATTTAGCGTCGCCAGGTCGGAAATTGCTGGTAAACCATGACCCATTTTTAGCCATTCTCCCGGGTGCGGTGTGACAAGACAGCGCTCAGGAATAAAGGGTTTTCCTAGTTTTTCCATGTTTGCGCTCAAGCCTTGCAGTGCTCCAGCATCAAGTACCAATATGAGATTCTGTTGCTGATTCATTCCTTGCAAAACTTCGACAATATCCAGGCTAAGCGGGCTTTGCATGCAGCCAGGGCCGATGATTATGGACTTGACCTGGCGTTGACTGACGAAAGATTGCAAGGCATGAGGATCGAGTTTGCCGTCTGCAAAAAGCTCTTCTGTAGTGAGATAGGGCTCTAAGGCCGGAATTGGTGCGATAGCTTTTTGGGGAATTGCCAGACTGACCCAGCCCGCGCCTGTAGCTGCTGCCGCTCGAGCGCTCATCATTGCTGCTCCCCACTTTCCGGGGCTGCCGCCGATAACCAGAACATGGCCGCGCGTAAATTTATGAGCGATTGGGCTTAATTTTTGCCATAGTCTCGTCATCTGCGCTTTGGCTTGGCGATCGCTTGCCAAGTAGGCAAGTCGGTCGACGGACTCATCCCAGGTTTGTTGGATGGCCTCCGTGCGGAAGTCAATGGGACGTAATAAAACTTCTCCACAAAAAGAACGGCTCGGTGCCAGCAAGTGAGCAGGTTTTGCTGCACCAAAGCTGACGGTAACCGTTGCCGGAAGCAGCGGCGCTTCCTGCTGCCAAAGGTCAGCAAGAACACCGGACGGCAGATCGATGGCAATGACCTCTGAAGGCTGCAAGCTGGCTACTTCTTGCAGACAGTCGCGAAAGACGCCGGCTCTAATCGGACCCTTGAGTCCCAAGCCAAGCAGGCCATCTATGATCATCAGTCGCTGATTTTTTAGGCCTTGGAGACAACCAGGCTGGTAGTCATGAATGTTGGTAAGTAGCTCGCGCAGTTTGCTTTCCTGGACTTGCCGCGATGAGCTGAGTTTTGTTGGCTTGGGGCTCACAAAGCAAACTTGCGGATTGAGGCCTTTTTCCACAAGAATTCTGGCGGCAACCAAAGCGTCGCCACCATTATTCCCAGGACCGGCGAGAATAAGGACTTGTTGCCCGTGACGCAGACGACTCAAGCCGGCGAGAGCGATCCAAGCGCCGGCTTGCTCCATAAGGTGCAGGCCATAACTTGCCTGCGTCCCAATAGAAATTTCATCAATACGGCTCGTCTGTTTGCCTGTCCAAAACAGATGACATGGTAAATATGGTGTGAGCGGACGGTTCATCGCAGATGCCTATGCCGTTGCGATTTTTCCACCAGCCTTTTGGACAACTTTAAGAATTTTTTCTTTGACTTCGTTTTTCATTGGGCGGTGGGCAAGAGCGATTTTTTCCTGTGCCAAATTGAACTCGGAACCATCGCTTGTTTCTTTGCGACTGAATGTCAAAGTAGAGGTGCCAAGCTTGGAAATGGTGACCACCATCTGGTCATTTTTGACATCGAACGAAACCATTTTGGCTAACTGACGACCACCCATGGCATCTGTTAAGGCGTCAACGATTACCTCAGTGCTCTTCTCGGAAAATAATATTTTCATGAAGCTCCCTTTAACCTTTCCACTCCATTTCGTAGGCTGTACTGCACAAATCATGGAGTAACTGCTTGATCATCATTTCATTTGTCATAATCGATTTACGGTCCATGATCCAGGATAAACCGCCAAGTCCGTCGACTCGGGGCTCAAAAAAATGGATTTTTTCTTGTATTTTACGAAATCCTTGCAGTGATTCTAAAGTGGTTTCCAAGCGATAACCTTGGCGCTCAAAGCGCATCTGGAGGGAACCGACCATAAGGATCAGGCCGATCATCGGTTGTTCTGTCTCGCTATATACGGGTAGCAGCCGAATCCGTCGTTGATGATTGGCATGCTCATTGTAGGCGTTAATGGCAAGTACCAGCTCCTGATATAATTCCTTTATGGTATCAAGCAGGGTTTGCTGAGTGTGACGTTTGATACCATCAGGATTAGGCAAAGTCCAATTACCGTCTTTGTACTGGGCCTGGGCCAAGGTTTTAATCCAAAATAAATCCATAGCAATCACCTCTTAAAATTGCCATTCCAAAGCTGCTTGTGAAAAAACTTCGAACAAACTGTTTGCTTGTCGAGTCTGCAGAGCTTGTGCCGGCTCTACTTCAGCTGGTAAAAGATCTTCAAAAATGCGATTAGCAGTCCGGACACCCAGCTCCAGTTTGAGCCACCAAAACGGCTCGAATTTCAAATCGACTTGGCCACCGCTGGTTGTTTGATTAAAGCCAATCACTGGAATCTCGTTGAGATTATGGTAGCGTTGACCGTCGAGGCGCTCAATAAAGCCGCCGGCACCGATACTGGCAATGCTGCCAATTTTAAGCCGGCTATTGAGGTGAAATAGGGATAAGTAGTCAGGGCCATCGATTTCCGGTTGTGAATAAGAATATTGGGCAATCTTAGCATGGATGCCGATGGTAAAACGTCCCTGCGGTAGGAGGTGTAAGTCCACCTCCTGCTGGGTACGGGTATATTGGCGTTTGGCATCACCACCAGTGTCAATGAGTCTCAAGCGCAGCAGCGCTTCAAAGTCTTTCTTCTGTAAACCGAAACCAACGACGCCAATCAAATGGCTAAAACTGCTTCCCAGGTCTACACCTGGCGAAACGGCAATAAATTGACCACCTGCGACAAGCCACATATCCTGCCCAATGTGCCATTGCGGAAGGATGCCCGTATCGACTTCGCTCATAAGATCCTGCTGGCCCTGGTTCTTTTGGCGGAATAGCCGTCGTAGCTCCTGATTTTCATCTTCAATCATCCGCATTTCGCGGCGATTCTGTGTAAGCTGGCTGAGATTCAGGCGGAAATGCAAGAGCATGTTGTGCGGCTCTTCCTGTTTGGCTTGCAGCGGTAATCGCTTTGCGACTTGCCACTCCAGGTAGGGCTCCTGCCGCTCATGACGAAGCTTAGGAGAATCGATATATTCCTGATTCTGAATCGTCGAACGAAAGGCTATAGCCAGGCTATGGCCAGGATTTGGGCCAAAACCCGAGCCAAAAGCTTGCGGGATGACGGGCTCTTCCTTGGGTAGAGGCGGTGGTGTTTCCGGCCGTAAAGCCTCTTTCTTGGCTTCAGCGGCTTCTTGTTGCGCCATCATCTCTTGGATATGCTGCAGGTAGGCTTTTTTCGAAGGAGTCAGTTTGGAGGGCAACACCACAGCTTGTCGCATCAGCTCAGCCGCTTGTCGGTATTCTTGCAGGTTCGAGGCGCAAATAGCCCCGTAATAATTCGCCAGATCGTAGAGTGGGTGCCCGCTTGGTACCGCTTTAAAGGCCTCCAAAGCCTTGGCAAAATCTTTCACTTTCAAGGCTGATTGGCCTACCTCATAGCGGGCCTCAGGATCGAGCTCGTCCAATTTGATATTTTGGAAAGCCCGGAATGAATCGTCGAAACGACCGAGTTTATACAAGCATCGTGCCAAATTGATTCGGGCGGCTAAAGTGTCAGGAGAGCGTTTAAGAATTTGAGTATAAAGAAACGATGCGCGTTCATAATCGCGCCCCTGAAATAATTGATCGGCCCGACGCAGCTGTTGTTGGATCGCAGTCGATGGTCGCTTTCGAGGACGGGCCTGCGCAATTTGCCAATCACGCATTGTCTGTTGTGGTGCCGTTTGTGCTTGCAGGCCCACAACCTCCTCTGTCACCATCACCGGCGGAATGCCAAGAAGCAGCCACAAGGCGAAGGTTTTGGTCATGTTCTTCCCTATTTGGCATATTCCTAGTTCTATTATATACACCGTGATGGTTTTTGACGAATTGGCGTACACTGCAATTTCTGCAGCGCTTTCCTTGTGACTTGCAGGGAAGTTCTTTATAGTTGAAAATTAGAGAGTCTTTTCAAATATTTTTCAAACTTGGACATAGAAGGATTGACTTGCCGCCTTAGTTTAGGTTAGGTCTGTCTTCTTAAGTTTATTTTATTGGGAGTAAACTATGGCAAGGGTTTCCGTTGAAGATTGTCTACGTCATATCGAGAACCGTTTCGCATTAGTTGCTGTTGCTTCTCATAGGACCAGGCAATTGATGGAAGGTAAAGCTCCCTTGGTGAAAACCAAAAATAAGGAAGCTGTCACAGCGCTCCGCGAAATTGCTGAGGGCTTAATCGTCTCCAATATCCAGACTCCTTCTCGATCTCCCGGATTTTCAACGCCGACTGGGGAATCTTAGTCTAGATTGTTGTTGGTTGGTGCTGGATCGATGGCTATATGGATCTGGCGCCGGATCTTTCTTCCCTACTCGCTCAGGCCTGAAACCGCTGGGCCAAGAACAAACAAGCTTAAACAACGATCAATCAACTCTTCTTGACCAAGAAATTTGGAATCAAACCACTTCTTCCTGCTGATTTCAATCAAAAGCTGCTTACCAAAGACCTCATTGATGGCCTCTTTAAGGCTTTCACGAAAGTCGTAGTAATCCCAAGCCATCTCATTTTGCAAGCTCTTTACGGCTAAGTAACGTGATTCCAGGTGATCAAAGTTGGAGTGGAAATTTTGCCGGATAAAAAATTGAATTGACTCATCGATTAACGATCGGTGCTGTTGCAAATACAATCGTCTTCGCTTCATCCGGTACATGTCTAGTGAGATAACAGCTTTCATTTCCCTCTCTCCAGCCCTTGAGGATCCTTCCACTAATTCCTACCTCATCTACCCAAAATCTTGATAGTTATCGGAACAGATTGGAAAAACCTTAAATGGATTTTCACTTGTCAGAGGGCAATAGTTGCCGGATTAACTAGGAAAATTCTAAACATTTTCGTAGCTTGAAGCTCATGTATGCGACTTGCTAGAATCGAGCTAGGGCCAGAACTTAGCTTGTGAGGTGTGCATGACTTATCAACGAGGGGATCTCATTTTCTCGCGAAATGGTCAACCCGGTATGGTCATGGATCGCAAGCCGGTTGACCAAAGTCTTATCGTTCAACAGCATGGGGAGGACTACGAAAAAAGCCGCAAATACGGCTATGTGAATGGTTTAAGCCCTGCGGAAAGGCAAGACTATCAGGTCGCTATTGATGAGGCACGAAAGGAATCAAGCCCGAACCTACGGGTAGAAAGCTTGAGAAAAAAAATTACCGATTTGCAATTTGATCCGTCGCGGCAAGTCTTGAAGCGCTACCTGGAAGCGGAAATGGCTCACATTATCAATTCGGAAAATATCCGTGTTGATCAATATGAAGTGGACGAAGGTAAAATCTTTTAACCAAAAGGTAAAGGAGAAAAGATATGAGTAACATTGGTGATATGGTACCCAAAGCCGGTATTTACACGAAGCCTGGAGTTGTGGTGGAGAAAAAGGATGACGGTACGGTTGTTGTCGATACGGAGCCGATGCAACTGAATAAGTACCACCGTTATAGCAATACCACGGGGTTGACGGAGACAGAGAAAAATACTTTTAATTCCATACTCGATGAGATTTACAAAAAAGAGAATGACGTTGAAAAAATCAACGATATTCAAATCAATATTGATAAGCTCAAAGTTGATCCGAATAACTCGAATATTGTGCAGTATTTAAGAAATCAGCAAGCACACCTGATTCGTCAGGCCAAGCAATTACCGCGTGTCTACAATTGGGATGCTTCCAATATCCGCGGCCTATAAGCAACAGCCTGCATATGGTGAGCAGTTCAAGTGCCACTTGTATGTTGCTCAGGTGAGCGCAATTGAATCTGCTGAAGAAGCTTTTGCGCTTTGGAATATTCCGGGTCCTTGGCTAAAGCGAGATATAAAAATTTTTCAGCCATCTGATATTTTCCCCAACGGGAATAACAAAGGCCAATGTTATACAATAACATTGGGCCTTTTTGATATTGGGGCAAAACGTATTGGGCTTTGGAGTAGTGGTCGAGCGCATCTTCAAATTGACCCTGCTTGACTAATTTGATGCCCTCTTCATTCAGAATTGCCGCCAACTTGTAGGCCATGGTTGAGCGTTCTAGAAGTTTGCGGCTTTCCTCCAGCTTTCCCTGCCTGAAACGCATTGATGCCAAACCATTTAAAGCACCACTGCATTCAGAGTCGCGCTCCAAAGCTAATTGAAAATAATGCTCTGCCTTTAATTCGTCAGCCATTAAGTAATATATTTCTCCCATTTTCACCAGACGGGAGATGTTGTGCTTATTGCGGTGTTGCAGGTTTTGAATCAAATCAATGGCGCGCCGGTAGTCCTTGCGATGACAGTAAAGCTCAATCAGTCCTTGATAGGAACGGGCATGATTCGGATTGATCTCGACGGCTTTTTGCCAGAAAATTTCGGCTTGCTTATCCCTGCCAGTTTTAAAAGACAGGCAAGCAAATAAATCAAGGTAGCGGGCCGATAGGCGGTCTTTATCATTAGCCAAATTTTCCAATTTTTTCCACAATTCCTCGGCCAAATTTTCATCAGCATCCATCGGTAACTGATCGGCTTCTTGTCGCAAAACAACCCATTGTCTGGCATGAGACTGATTGTTTTGTTCCGGACTCGTCAGCAGTCGGTGCAGGTCTTTGATACCGTTTCCAGCCTGCATGGCGTTGTTGGCGATGCGCACGATTTTTTGTAAGCCCATCTCGGAAAAATAAATAATGTCTTCCCGACTCGGTTCCGTGACGATGACGATGATCTTTTCTGCCAGCGGAAAGTTGCGATCGACCTCAAGTATTTCTTCAAATACCGAACCTTTGATCTGGCGTTGGTTGTCCCAGTGCACGATGATAAGTGGACTGCTTGCTATTCGCGACCAGTTGTGACGAATCGAAGTTGATGATGGGAGTTTGATAAATGGCAATCGACTTTGCTGGAGCGCTTGCTGAATGGATTGCCAGGTTCTTTTGCGATCGTCACAGAAAACGACGACTTCGTTGAATCGATTAACTTGCTCCATCGGTCTTACATTCCTTCCACTAAGGTATCACTTGAAAACGAGAACTTGTGATGAAAAAAATGTCATCCCAATCTTATTATCGACAACGATGGTGTGGTCTAAAGTATTTTTTGAATTGTAGAGATTTTGTTAAATATTATAATGGGTTGGAATGAAAATGCTGCATCATGCGCAGCAGTTCGGCGGTCTTTTCCTGACTTCCTTTCTGACTGTAAGAAAGGGCTTTTTGCAAAGCGTCCCCGGCAAACAGCCATTTTTTGCTATCAGCTAAGCGAAAGCCGATGTGCAGATACCACATCTCGAAAAAGCTCTGCGGCAGGATTTTTTCAAGTTCAGGTGGTAGCTGGCTTGCCAATAATTTCTCAGGATCTTCCCCGCGCCAACGAAAATTACGCAGGTAGTTGATGATCCATGGAGCTGGCTCATTTTCAGCTGGCAACTGAGGCATCGGCTGCCAGCTAGCTAAATAACCAAGCCATTGACGCTGGTATTCATTTGGTAAAGGACTATCGAGTATGAGTCTGCGAGCCCAGATTTGTCTTGTCAGGTCAGGACCGATCAGGTCTTCCGCCGTGATAGACATTAAATCATTAAGAATTTCGATAGCTTGATGATTTTGCAGAAAGTTTTTGATGTCGCTGGCAAGCAGCGTCAATTCCACATCTTCGATGGTGCGCGGTGGCCACTGTGCTTGGTTTTGCAAGTCCTGCTCTAATTGATCGAGCGCTAAATAATCAAACTGAGTGACAGCCTGATAGGCGAGGCGACGGTAATACTGAAGCCGTACAAAGATATCATCAGCCTCCAGTTGAAAACGCCATGGCCAGTAGTCCTGTTTAGCACGCCAACCACTTGCTTGGCGGATGCTTGTCCAGAAATTGCCATTGCTTTGGGAATTTGTCGCCTTGCTCTGTGGACAAAGGTCATGCAGGATTCCTTGGTAGCGATATAAGGATTCGCTTTCCAAGTCTTGTTTCGATGGGTGGCGGCGCAGCAATTCATCTTGCCATTCCGCAATCACTTCCTGCCAAGATTTGTTGCTCAAGCTTTCTGGGCGTTTGCCGGCATATATAGCTTTTACAGGTTCCATGCCGTAGTTTCGGATCAAATACTGCAACAGAGAGCCGGCTGCGGTATAGGCGCGTGCCCCTGATTGTGTCCAAAACATGGGGCTCATCAATTCGCCTAAGGGAGGTAAGCGGTTTTGATGCAGCATGGCGGCTGTGGCCTCATCCAGGCTACGTGATCGTCGATGTGGTGCAAGAGCGACCGCCAAACCTTCGGTCAAAGCCATGTTTGGGTGAAAACCTAGGCCATGAAAGGCAAAGTGGGAACTGAGAGCATGGACCAGTTCATGGCGTAGAGTTGGGTGAGGTGCTGTTCGGGCAATAATATGAATCGAGGGAGTCACCACATCAGTAATATCGGTGCCGCCGCCACCGAACCATAGTTTCTTTTGGTCCTGATCAGGATAGACAAACACTTCGACGTGCGGTGCATCGTCACCTAGTATGGCACGCAGCTCCATGACATGAAATCGGGTTTCAAGGAAGAGGTGCTGAATCTCATCCTCGTAGTTTTTATTGTCCTTATCATTGCGGTAATGAAGGCGAAAAAATTCAGCCTCTTTTTTTAATGGTAAAAGGCGGGAAAGGGCGTCGATTCCATGGCTGGTGGAGGGCAGAAACCAACTGCTCATCATACCTAATACACCGACGCTGATGGCAGCAATGCCCAGTTTGTACCGGAAGTTTTTTTGCCGCAGCCCGTGTGTCAGGCATATCAGGCCGAGGCCAAACACTGCGTGGGAAAATCTTGTCCAAATAATGCTGCCATCAATGGGAAGCCAGCTGTCATAAATCGGCCCATGGATGAAACCGAAAAATACATGTATCAGGCGTTTTTGCGGTAAAAACCACATAATGGCAGCGGCACTGAGCAGGGAAAACAACTGGACGCCAGCCAGTCCAAGAGCTGCCCAAAGTCTTTTTGGATAGGATTGAACCAAGCTCGCCAAGCCGAGACCAATCCACCAGGCAGGCAAGCTAAGCAGGACATACCAAAAATAAGTTGATCGGGCAGAACAGGGGCACAGTCCTGTGAGATAAAGCATACTTGGAATGATGAGAATGACAGCGGGGTAGAGGAAAGACTTTTCCCAGAATTTGATGTCCTGCAAAGCAAAGCGTGGAAATACCCAGGCCAACCAAGGACTTAGAAGGGCAAAACCCAGAGAAAGAAACCAAGCGAATTCATATTCAAGATTGCGGCTAACCGGAATCAACAAGATGAGTACTGTTAAGAAGAGCGGCCAGGCCATCCAGAATGTGCGCGATGCTGGCAATTGCAGTATGGCTTTCAAAGTGCCTCACTTGCTATCGTCAATCGTTCGAAAAAAAGACCATTGTCGGCTTCCTTGGCGGCAAATGGCCAGTAGTTGCCGACGATGTCGCTGAATATTTTTCGCAAATTGTAAGCCATCCAGAGTGGATGAATTGTGTTGTTGAAGACTTTCGAGAACCTGTTCAAAAGCTTCATCAAGTTGTAAGAAGAGATGAGTCAACCGGCTGCTCAACAAGCATTCCCCAGGGGCAAGAGCAACGTTACCATTGCTGCGTGAGGCTTCAAAGTCACGGAACAAGTCGAGGATTTCTTCTTGGTTTAAAAGTGACACCACTATTTTCAACTGGTCTAGTTTGCTGTTGATGATCTTTGCCGTTTCACTCTTGTAGACGCTAGCCCGATAATAATTGAGTTGTAACATAATGTCTTGGCGAAGTTCTTTGCAGAGCTCAATTAGCTCAACCATTACGTCCATTCGATCAAATCGAGACATATTGCCCCCTCGTGCCACTGAATATGCTTCATTGACTTGTTTGTGCCTACCACCATTTTACCAAGGCAGGATGGATAGCTGTCAAACCTTTGGGGGCAAAGGACGTGTTGAGTTTGCCTTAGTAAAGGGAAAAACATGAATGCTTTGCGCTAATTGTAGCTATGAAAGAAATATAAAGACATGGGTCTTTTTACCAGGGCAATATCACTCGACCCAGACTACTATTCAGGATGAGTTCACTACTTACCGTATGCAATAACTCATGCGGGCCGTCGGCGGAACCGGGAGCTTGATCAAAAAGAATGAGATACTCTTCGCTCCAAGGACCGATTCCAGGAAAAAAAGGACGCCATTTTTCTTTTTGTGGCAGCCGTTGGACCAAAACCGGTTTGCTGATTTCATCACCGGTTTTAAGTTGAATATTCCAAATATTTTGATCAGTTAAATCGCGAAATTCGGGATTAGCGACAAACAGGGATACAAAAAAACCGGTCTTTGCGGTGACCTCGCCCAGGATGGGTTGCGGTTCATTGAAAATTTTCTGGTAACGTTCACCTAATGCCGTACGAAATTCCGGGCCCAATCTGGTGACATGGACAGTGTAGTGTGTTGCGAATTTATGGATGACTTCTTGGTAGCTGGTGTGTTTTTGATAGACTGGAAAATATTGACGATCCTGACTTGGATCGCGAGGAACTTGCACCTCAACCGTTGGCGTGGTGCTGCAGGAAAATGTCCAGAAAATCAAGCTGCACAAAAGGATATAGCGCAATTGGACTTCTCCTTGCTTTTATCGATCAGATGGTGACCCGATTGCGACCGTTCGATTTTGATTGATAAAGCTTTTTATCCGCATCTTCAAGCAGATCTTTCGGCGAAGCCATTGAGGGGTTCAATTGCGAGACGCCCATCGATACCGTTTGCTGAATTTGGTGGCCTTCGGTGTTAAAGCGATACTTGACCATTTCCAGTCTGATGCGTTCGGCCAGTTCATAGGCGGTCTTAGCATCGGTTGAAGGCAGTAAAATCACAAACTCTTCTCCGCCGAATCGGCAGAAAATATCGTCCTTGCGAATCATGGATTTCACGAGAACGGAAGTTTCTTTGAGGATAAAGTCGCCCACATTATGCCCGTAAGTATCATTCACTTTTTTGAAGTGATCAAGGTCAAAGTAAATCACAGACAAGGGTCGACTATAGGTGCGGCTGAATTTAAACTCAGAATCCAAGGCTTCTAATAGATATTTTTTGTTGAAAGTCTGAGTGCCGCCATCAATTGTTGCCATCCGGTAAATTTTGTCGTGGAACACATTCTCAATATTGCCTTGGGCGAAAAATTTGAACACGATGTTGCCCAAGCGGATGATATCGCCATCTCGTAAAACGTGATTGCTGGAAATTCTTTTGTCATTGATATAAGTACCATTCGAGCTGCCAAGGTCGGAAATCAAGACCTGATCGCCATTGGTCACGCATTGGGCGTGATTGCGTGATACACTTTGCTCGTTGATAACGATTTGCACGTTCGGCGATCGACCAACGACCATTTCTCGATCATCCAAAACATAGCGCTTGCCCAGATTTGTGCCGCTGTATTGGACAAAACAGGCAGCAGACTTCTTTGGCGGATTAAAAATGCTGGCCCCGGGATCTGCAATAATCGTTTTATCGTCTGCCATCGGCTGGTAGAACTCGCACATAAGGGTTAGAGAAATTGATAACCTTTTTCAATCAGAGGATATCACTTTGCCGAAATGGCTGCAATGAGAGGAACCGATTGCTTAATGCTTTCTCAAATCATTTCAGCCTTGTATGATCATCGGTATGTTGGTGGCAAAAATTTAGATGGAATCTGCTGGGCGATGGCTTGCCAGCCGGCAAGGGAGTCAGTATACCATAATACCTGATTCGATGAGCCCACAATGGCTCGGAAAGGATGAATCAATGCGCATCGTAATGATTGGCTCTGGATATGTGGGACTCGTGTCCGGAACCTGTCTGGCTGAAGTAGGACATAGTGTCACCTGTGTCGACCTCGATGATAAAAAAATCAGGCTCTTAAAAGACGGACATTCGCCAATTTTTGAGCCTGGTTTGGAAGATATGATTCGGCGCAATATGGAACACGAGCGGTTGAACTTTAGCACCGACCTGGCCAGTAGCCTAAAAGATGCTGAAATGGCCTTTATTGCCGTTGGAACTCCGGAAGGTGAGGATGGCTCAGCCGATGTTAGTTATGTTAAGGCGGTTGCCGTTTCCATCGGCCAGCTGCTCGACCATGATCTAACTGTTGTTGTGAAGTCAACTGTTCCGGTAGGCACCTGTGATATGGTGCAGGAAACCATTGAAAACGAGCTATTGCAACGTCAGGCCAAGTTGAATGTGACGGTTGCCTCCAATCCGGAATTTCTGAAAGAAGGCGATGCGATCGGCGACTTTATGAAGCCTGATCGCATTGTTGTCGGCTTGCCATCGGATCTTGTCGAAGCCCAATTTTTAGAGCTATATCGCCCATTTATTCTTGATGATATCGGTCGCTTGCTGTTTATGGATCGCCGTTCAAGCGAGTTAACCAAGTATGCAGCCAACTCCATGCTTGCCACCAGGATCTCGTTTATGAACGAGTTGGCGATCCTTTGTGAAAGTCTGGGAGCGAACATCGATCAGGTACGCCAGGGTATGGGCTCTGATGTGCGAATCGGCAAAAAGTTCCTCTTTCCCGGGCCAGGCTATGGCGGTTCCTGCTTTCCCAAGGATGTGGCGGCGCTGCGAAAAACCGGGCAGAAGACTGGCATCAAACTCACCGTATTGGATGCCGTGTCAGAAGCCAATGAACGACAAAAAGTTTGGGTGACGGATAAAATACTTGATCACTTCAATGATGTGAAAGGCAAGCGCATCGCTGTTTGGGGTCTGGCTTTTAAGCCGGGTACGGATGATGTGCGCGAAGCACCGGCAAAGACCATTATTTCCCGACTTTTGGATGCCGGCGCGATCGTGACTGCGCATGATCCCAAAGCGCAGGCAAACTTTGCCAGAGAGTTTGGTGAGCGTGAGCGTTTGACCTATGTCGATAATGCTTATGGCACGATTAAGGCAGCAGATGCTTTAGTCTTGATTACGGAGTGGAGTGAGTATAGAAGACCGAATTGGGATAAGGTTTCGGCACTTATGGCGAATCGACTGGTAATTGATCTGCGCAATCAGTATGAAGCGCGAGATTTGACGAAAAAAGGCTTCACTTATTCATCCGTTGGTCGTCCGCATCACACGATGGGATAACTGTCAGCCCGCTGAAGCGGTGTGAAGACTTTGAGTTTTTGAAAATTGCCTGAAAGTATCCGTCAGCCACTGAACGACAGTGGCTGACCAATACAGATGCCACAATATTCTCATCGACCTCGCCTGATATCACCTCATCCCGCTGGCCTATGTTTTCACACACCAGAGGAACGTCATATGGATCAAAAGCGTAAAAAAGCTCTGAAAGTTGCTGGATTTACAGGTTTTATCGTGGCCTTGCCCCTGTTCTATCTGGCTTATCTCTATGCAACAAATCTAAAGGTGGATGTGACAGGCATGGGCATCGTCCCTGAATTCGCCTACACCTTTGTGAACGATCCTGTTGGTATCACCCAGTATGATACCGAGCAGTATCCGATGGTTGTCGCCATTCTCAAAGATAGCTGTGACGTCAAAAATGAAGGCGATGCTTTTTCTTCCGCTTGCCAGCGGATGTTAGAGCAGATGCGCAATTTTGAGGAATGGTCGGCGAAGCATATAGAAATCGGGCAGCGTTTTGTGGCTAATCCCCGCAAGTTGCGCTTGATAGCGATGCTTGAAGGTCAGCTACCACCGATCTCTGATCGCTGGAGTGTGGCCCAGCTTGAAGAAGGCATGCCATATCTCGTGCCGGAAAATCGACGAGATGCTGAGGTGCCTGCCTTTGTTCTGATCGATGATTCCAGCTTTTTCCGCGGCTATATCTTGTCTTCCCATGAAAGAGCTGAAGAAAAACTGATGCGCGAATTATCGCGAATCGTCTCCCATCAGTACTTGATGCATTACGTGACTCAGCAGACTTTAATGTGGGAAAAAGCAAAGGGCCGTGAAATCGCCAGTGAGAAAACGCACTAAGAGGTCTGCGTAAAAGATTTCTTATCCCCTCTATCGTTCACTCCGACTTGGACTTTTTCCTGTTTGCAGAGTAGTTTGAAGAAGTCTAAGTCAAATCATGTCGAAGCAGGAAAAGCCTGGAGGATTGCCCCGGATGAGTGAACGCTATAATAATGTAGTCATTGGCGCCGGTTCTGCTGGACTGATCAGCGCCTATATCTCAGCTGCTGTCAAAGCCAAAGTCGCCCTGATTGAAAAGCACAAAATGGGTGGAGATTGCTTAAATTTTGGCTGCGTTCCTTCTAAGGCCTTAATTCGCACCGCTAGATTTGTGCATGATATCCGCCGTCATGCAGAGCTTGGTGTGAAGTCAGCAAGCTGCGAAGTGGATCTGGCGCAAGTCATGGACCGGGTGAAGCAAAAAATTGCCACCATTGAACCGCATGATAGCATCGAACGCTATACTTCACTCGGAGTGGAGTGTGTAACCGGACATGCAGAGATCGTTGATCCGCATACCGTCAAGGTTAAGAATCAAATTCTCAAAACAAACAATATCATTCTGGCAATGGGAGCCTCGCCGGCAGTTCCCCCGATTAAAGGACTGGAGCAGATTACTTATCGTAGCTCAGACAATCTCTGGGATATGCGGGATTTGCCCAAGCGTTTTATCGTTTTAGGCGGTGGACCCATCGGTTGTGAAATGGCGCAGGCATTTGCCAGACTTGGTTCGCAGGTGACCCAAATTGAAATGGGGCGAAGAATACTGGAGCGTGAAGATGAAGATATCGCCAGCTTTGTGATCCAACGCTTTCAAGAAGAAGGTATCAAGCTATTAACACAGGCCAAGGCAACGGAAGTCCGGATTGTCGAAGGGTCGGAAAAGATTCTGATCTGCGATACTCCGCAGGGAGAGATCAAGGTTCCGTTTGATGAAATCCTGATCGCTGTTGGCAGAAAAGCCAATACGGGTGGTTTTAATTGGGAAAACTTGGGGATCGAACTAAACCCTAATGGCACCATAAAAGTCGATGAATATTTGCGCACCCACCAAAAAAATATCTATGCTTGTGGAGATCTTATTAGCCCTTACCAATTTACTCATACGGCATCGCATCAGGCCTGGTATTGTGCGGTGAATTCTTTATTTTCTCCTTTGAAAAAATTTAAAGTCGATTACAGCGTCATTCCTTGGTGTACCTTCACCGACCCGGAAATTGCCCAGGTTGGGATGAACGAGACCATGGCTAAGCAAATGGGCATCGACTACGAAGTGACAAGCTATGATATGTCTGATTTGGATCGTGCGATCACCGAGTCAGAAAATTACGGGGTGTTAAAAGTTTTAACAAAACCCGGCAGTGATAAAATTATTGGAGCGACGATCGTTTCCCATTTGGCCGGTGAATTGATTGGCGAGTTTGTTCAAGCGATGAAAAACAATATCGGCTTGAATAAAATTCTCGGTACGATTCATGCGTATCCGACCTTCATTGAGGCGAATAAAGCTGCTGCAGGTGTTTGGAAAAAGGCGCATGCGCCGCAATGGGCTTTAAGTCTGCTTGAGCGCTTTCACCGTATGCGCCGTTGAGTGCGGGCCTTTTCTGGGAAAGCGAGTGCAATTAATGGAGTCAATTTTGATAATTGATTGGTATCTATGGTTAGTAGCTGGTTTGGGAATCGCCTTGCTGCCTATGGGTTTTATGCTGATGCGGCGTCAGCAGCAGGTTTCGCTATTGGAGCAAAAGTCTGCTGAGCAGGATAAAGCCAACCAGCAACTACAGCAGAATCTGCATTCCATACAAGAACAGTTGGAAGAGTTCCGGAACAAATTTTATACCGGTCAAAGCAGGATCGCTGCATTAGAAGCGGAGCTGCAAATGGAGAAGGTGCAGCACGAAGACCGCATTAAAGTATATGAGGCGACAGAAAATCGTTTAAAAGATGTGTTTAAGGTCATGTCTGTCGATGCCTTGAAAACCAACCACCAGGGTCTGATGCAGATTGCCGAGTCGCTCTTTACAAAATATGAGGCTCAGGTCAGTGAAAGATTTGAGCGCAAAGAAGAAGCGATCGCCAATCTTGTCAAACCCGTCTATCAAACCCTCGATAAGTTTGAAGTCAAAGTGCAGGAACTGGAAAAACAGCGAGTAGGAGCTTACGAGGGCTTGTCGCAGCAGGTACAAAATTTGGTGGAACTGCAGCATCGTTTGCAAACGGAAACAAATCAGTTGGCTAATGCCTTGCGCTCGCCGACGGCTCGCGGCAAGTGGGGAGAACTGCAACTCAGACGAGTTGTAGAATTGGCTGGCATGATGGCTCACTGCAATTTCTATGAACAATCAGCGGTGAGTCAGGAAAATTCATCAAACCTGCGACCTGACATGATCATCAAACTACCCGGGGAACGTAGTATCGTCGTCGATGCCAAAGTACCTTTGCGAGCGTATCTGGAGGCGATGGAAAGCAGCGATGAGAAGCAGAGGCTCCATTTATTTAAAGAGCATGCGACTTTGATCCGCAAGCAGATTCAATCGCTCTCGCAAAAAGCTTACTGGGAACGTTTGGATGGTAGTCCGGAATTTGTCCTCTTGTTTTTACCGGCAGAATCACATTTTAGCGCGGCATTGCAGGTCGATCCGCAGCTGATTGAGGCTGGTGTGCAAAATAAAGTGATTCTTGCCACGCCAACGACTTTGATAGCCTTGTTGCGGACGACAGCTTATGCCTGGCGTCAGGAGGCGATGAATGAGAATGCACGATTAGTCGCTGATTTAGGGAAGGAATTGTACTGCCGGATCGCTGATCTAAGTGGACATTTTCATGATATGGGGCGGCATTTAAAGCAGAGCGTGGAATCTTATAATAAGGCGGTAGGGACTTTGGAATCTCGCGTATTGGTTAGTGCCCGGCGCTTTCAAGAGTTGAAAGTCGATGATCCGAAAAAAAGCCTAAAAGACTCCATACCTTTAGAAGTGCAGCCTAGGGAATTGCTAAGAACTCGTGAGAGCACCCTGCATAAGGCAGAACAGCCATAGAGGCATTCATATCCTTCGGAATGAAACTTTTCTTTCAGGAATCGAGCTTTATCAAAAATATGTTCATGAAGGAGTGTCAAATGTCGAGAGTGTTGATTCCTTGGCTGGACGATTTTTCTCATACCGACTAAACCAATTTTCCCTACGAGAGCTAAAAGATGTGAGAGCTGAGTATAGCTCAGACAAGCTTTTGAAAGATTGATGAACTATAGTGGCTTTCCTGAACCATTTATTGAAGGCGATCCCATCTTCTATCAGCGCTGGCGTGCAAGCCACCTTGATATTATTTTACGCCAAGATCTGGTCGATATTGAAACAGTATCAAGTATTCAAGGAATCGAACAACTAATCTATCTTCTCAATTAGCGATTTGAGTGTCATAAAACATAAGCAATAAGGACTTGGCTCGGCAGTCTGTGAAATCCGGGTCGGCGATAGACCTGGCAAGGCATCTTGCGTGTTGTTATTTACAAATTTTAATGGAAGGACAAACTTTCAAAAAATACTCCCGCAGGCTTTAGCTTGCGGGAGTTAAGCAAATGATAGGGGAACAAATTTACTCTGGTAAAATTACAATTGTCTTAACTGTACCCGTTAAGCCAGTCTTGATTGTTCGCTCGTAAGGCGCCGTTTGTGACATTGTACCGAAGCTATACGAGTTGGTTTCAAAATCCAAGCCATCATAGAAGACCTTACCTGACTCATTACTACGTTCGATATTGTAGGCTTCAAATTTCTCGGCAACGACGATGCTCTCTGAGTCTTCGGAGTTGTAACGCTTGAGCAGATATTGGCCCAGGTCGGTGTTGTAAGTCGAATAGTAGGGTACATCATTGACTAGCCAGATATTAATCGCCTGTTCGTCCTTACCGGAAAGCAGGACCAGGGACTTGCTTTCTTGATCAACCTTGGCCAAACCGCGATACTCATTAGTCCAATCCCAGTTGTTCCCAGAGTCTGCATTTTTGATCTGGCAGCCCAGCCAACCGCGGCTGAAAATGGGGGCCGGAGCTGGTTCAGCGTTTTCAAATATCACATCAGTATTCCAGATAACACCGTTTCCCACGATTTGGGGGTGATCGCTTGAGACTGAGCATAAGGGGCTCGCGACATTACCATAATGAACATCGTGGTAATGCCAATCCCCAGCACCTCCATCAGCATCGTGACAAGTCGTAAGTGTTGAGCCACCACCTCCGTTACACCAACCTTGATTGATTACCCAGCTGCCGCCAGAAGATTGGCACTTCTCCTCAGTTCCGTAATCATCATGTCCTGCCAAATAAGGCGCGCCGCGCAAAGCACAGTGTGGGCCCTTGACATTCACGCTACAAGTCACTTCACCTTCTTTTTTCATACGAACCCGGCCGATGACATAAACTTCACCATTGCTATCCTGCTTAATTGCATTGATCTGCGAACCACCACCGGCAAAGACATCACCTTCAGAGGTACAGCGACTGGTAAATTCTTCCACCCATCCTTCTGGAATCTCTTGATTGCCACTGTGGGGGTTGTAGCCATTGAATTCTTCAACATCCACGGTGCGGGTCATTGAAATCCAAGACCAAATATCATTACCGCAGGTGATACTTTCGCTAATACTGTCGGCTGCTGTGCTACCAGCCGAGGGGTCAAAGCGGAAAAGACAGGCGCTATCCCATGAGGCCGTGGTCGCATTCCTTGGGTCTGGCCCGAAGAAAACGGCTTGATCACCTTCCGTATCAGCAACCGGCTCGAACACAAAGTTCCACCAATCTCTGGCGATCTCTCGAACTTCGGATTCAGGTGAAACATAACGGAAAAAACCGCCGTCGCCACCACCGCCATCGCATTGAGAAGTACCCGTATAGAAAACGCCACCGTTAGGAGTCACCAGAAAATCCTGGACGCAGATATTGGCATTGATCACTTCGCTGGTGTCCGCTCCATCACGCGAACGGCGATAGACAACCATCTTGCCATGACCGTTGGGAATTGAGCCGGGATAATAGACATTGGAATCGGCATCAAATTGAAAAACACTGTTACGCTGTGCCTGCCAGCTATCAACAAAGCGCATGTTATCAATACATTCCAGGTTGTCTGATCCGGCTTCCGGTGGATTCACCCGAAGATCATCAATCGTTCCACCCAGCACTTTAAAGATTTGGCACTGATAACCATTAGCATGGTCCCAAACCTTGCTCCAATCCTCCGGATTCTCTGGCGCACGATATACGAATGGATGTTCAAAGTGCAGATAGATATCACCCGCTGGCGATAAGGCGATTGTAGCCACTCGCGGTAGGTCTTGCATAAAACCGGGGTTTTCCTCATTCGAGCTTGTCAGGGCTGGACTGATCTCGCCGTCAGCACCTACTTTTACCAGAGAACCATCGCCATTTTCTTCTTCAGTCAGACTAAGCGACAGGTTGTGAATACCATTAAGCCAAAGATTATTGCCACTTGACGGATCAATAACCAAAACTCCCATTGCTCCTGAAAAGTCAGCAGTAATGCTAGGCGGAGCACCTTGATTATGATGCAAGAAGTGACCTTTATTATCTCCATCCTTACCGCATGATAAGGATAGCACAAGGATCAGCGATGATGTAGCTAAGCTGCTGAATTGACTCCGCTTCATGCTAAATTACCCTCAAAAAGGCTAGTTTCTATTGAAATCAACAACGACCACATTAAAGCTGTCGGCAGCAGCTGGAAAAACTAAGCTTGGTGGGCTAAGCTATTTAAATAACTTCCAAGTCTGAGCCTGAATTTCTTTCGGTGGATATGCCCTTTCGGTGATTGATCGATGAATCGTGAAGATGGATAAATATTCCTGCCGATTGTTTTAAATCAATGTGACAAGTATAAGACCTGCAACGAGTACTGGCACCGGTAGCATGCCGGGCCTAAAGATTGTTTATTCTATTGGTCAAAAAAGGAATAGCGTATGAAAATGGTCATGTTTTTCTTAAGCCTGATTTCACTGATGAGCTCAGCATTATACGGTAAAGGAGAGCCTCCTACTTTTGAAGAAAAAGGCTCTGTAATCGAAATACAAGAGGATGAAGTGGTCAGCTTTGTCGTCGGTGAAACTCAGGTCATTAGAACTGCAGCCGGCACCTATCACGTAACTTTGATTGAACTGACTGATAGTCGTTGTCCTGAAGATGTGGTCTGTGTTTGGCAAGGGGTGGCGACAGCAGTATTTTCCGTTGTAAGTAAAATGCAAACGGAAGAATCCTTACTCGTCATCACGACTTTGGACGAGGGGCCATTGGTATTTGCAGATTTAGAAATTACCTTGTCGGAAGTTACACCCTATCCTAACACTCAGATGCCCGAATCGGAAAAGGTCGTGCGTTTGGTGTTACATCCGACAATCATCATGGAATAAACTTTTTCACAAAAAAAGAGACTCCTGAGATTTCTGGTCACACTGGAACTAGCTGGGAAGGGCGATATTCGTATCGCTTTTCGCACACCTCGGCAGCCGCTCCTTTGGTTTCCGGAATAATTGGATTGATGTTAGCGGCAAACCCTAATTTAACTGCTGATGAAGTCCAAGCAATCCTGCAGGAAACTGCTGATCCTATTGAACTTCGGCAGGCGGCCTATGATCCTACAGGCTGGAGTCGTACCCATGGTTATGGCAGAGTGAATGCTTATCGTGCAGTGCAAGAGGCGTTGCGTTAAGTTTCGCTGACAGGCTCCTCAAATTTTTTATGCAAGTCCTCAATCCTGGCTTTGGTGGCAGTAAGCTTTTCGCGCATCTTTTGAATCAGCGTATAGCCTTCCTCCACCTTTTCCACCATTTGATCTAAGTCAACATCGCTGGTAGCAATATCCTTGACGATGCTTTCGACTTTTTCCAACATCTGCTGATAATTTTGTGATTCCTGACTCATGATTGATCCTTGTTCGCTTGAATCGCTTCGATTTCAGTAATGTTAAGTTTTAAATTACCATCTTGCAGTCGCGCCTGAAGCTCTTGGCCAACAGATAGGGCATGAACCGATCGAATCGTCTGTCCGGCTAATGACTCCAGTCTTGTCCAACCACGCTGCAACCAGGGGCGGGGATCGTTTTGGTGGAGCGTTTTCTCTAGCGGGGCCAGTAAATGTTCGATGCGAAACAGATTTTGCTGGCTAGTGGAGAAAAGTTGTTGTTCCGTTTTTTGCAAGCTCATCGCAGCTTGCCCTAAGGCGAACTGATAATTTTGACGTAATTGATGGCCAAAACGTAAGTTTTGCTCTTGCAAGGCATAGAGTCGCTGTTCGCTCAAACGCTTAATTTCGTGAGTTTTTGCTTGTAACTGCTGACTTAATTTATGCTCTTGCTGGACTAAACTCTGCTGCAGCAGATAGATGTGGCGATTTAGTTTCTCGCTGAGTTGATTGAGCTGCTGCTGACAAATCATACCCAACTGTTCTTTCAAATGCTGCAATCGGGTTTGCTGCTGCTGAAGTTTTTGTTCTAAAGTGCGCGTCATCGCTTGAGCGGCAGTCGACAGCCGGTCTTTGGTTTTTTGAACGATGCTTAAAATAAAATCGGCTGCGGCCGTCGGGGTTTTTTCCCGGCGAAAAGCGACCTCTTCGGCTACGCAAACATCATCCTGGTGACCAATGGCAGCAATCACTGGCAACTGACATTGAATAATCGCCATGGCGATATCTTTGTTATCAAACCATCTTAAATCAGCAAGACTGCCACCACCTCGCGTCAGGACAATGAGATCACAGCCAGCCGCAGCCAGGCTTTGAATCCCCTGACAAACTTCTGTCAGGGTTCTTTCGCCTTGCATCTGGGCGGCATAAAATATCACTTCACCAGGAAAGCCATAGCTAAAAAGTTGGTGGATAAAATCACTTTTTGCACGTGAGTCTTCAGCACTGACCAGTCCGATTTTTAGCGGAAAGGCTGTGAGAGGGCGGGTGGCGTTGAGGCGATCCAGACCCTTTTGACGAAGTTCGCGGAGCAACTCTTCGCGAGCTAGAGCAAGGGAGCCCTTCGTATAGCGGGGATCGATGTCAAGGACGTTGAGGGTGACTTGACCTCGGTCACGATAAAAGCCCACTTGAGCTAGGATGCGAACCTTCATCCCATCTTGCAGTATGCCCATCATGACATCTTTGCCAAGCTTTTGCGCCAAAGCACGAGCTTGACTGCTCCACATTGTAGTGCTGACAGTCATGGTTGCTGATTGGGATGCACCTTCCTTGAAGTCGGCTAGCTGAAAAAAAACTCCAGTTTTACGCATGCTGAAGTTTTGAATTTCGCCAATGACCCAAACACTGCGTGGAAAGGCTGCTTGTATCGCCAGCTGAGTTTGTTGCATGAGATCACGAACAGTTAATCCTAATTGGTGATCTGCTGTCTCGGCGTTCTCTGAAGTAGCTACAGGCGCTTTGACGGGTATGCTTTCCACGGTTGGGCTTTTTTTGCGCGAAGCCTTCGTTGCGGCCGGATCTTTTAACGGCCCACCGCCTACACTCCGACATAGCTCATCAATAGCTTTGAGCGAGGCTTCGTTATGAGGAATATGCCAAACACGTTGGGAATTTTCAAAACGGCCGCCATAGCTTTTGATGATGTCCCGGTAGGGGTAGGTCTTGCCAGAAACGACAATATGCTCGTCTAAATGACGGTAGTAAATCGCCAAAATCCGCTCTCCTTTGCAGTCAGCAAGCTACCGCTCTGCTCTTCTCCTGTCAATGTCGAGCCCAGGCAACAAGAACTTTGACTGGATTATTCGGGGCTTTAAACGCATCATAGAGGCGAAATGAAGTCGATCGTCAGTAATGGGGGATGCTTTGGTCAAGGAAAATGGGATGGGTGGCGAGAACTACCGCCAAAACTACATTGAGTCGTTGCGCTCGGAACTGGTCAGTGTTGTTGAGTCCAAGCTCAGCCCGGTCGCTTTAAAATATGGTTACACGACTTTTAAACTCGAAGATAAAATCAAGTGGCGACCAATTGTTTTAATCCTTGGTAATTACTCATCTGGGAAATCGACTCTCATCAATGAATTGCTGGGCACAGACGTGCAAAAGACTGGTCAGGCACCGACGGATGATTCTTTTACAGTGATCACCTATAAAGATCGGCCAGGGCCCTTTGAAGAACGTGATGGAATGGTGCTGCTCAATGATCCGCAGTTTCCTTTTCAACACTTGAAGCAGCAGGGGCAGCGTTTTGCCTCCCATTTTCGCTTAAAAAGAGTGCATGCTCCATTGTTGGAAAATCTCGCTATTATTGATACACCTGGCATGCTCGATAGCATCACTGAAAAAGATCGTGGCTATGATTACCAGCAAGTTGTCGCAGAATTAGCAAGTATTGCTGATCTGATTCTCATCCTCTTCGATCCGCACAAGGCGGGTACGGTACGGGAAACTTATGAAAGCTTGCGTCAAACCCTACCAAAGGCAACATTTGAAGATCGGCTGCGCTTTGTGTTGAATCGGGTTGATGAGTGTGCCAATCTTAATGATCTTTTGCGTGTTTATGGGACCTTGTGTTGGAATCTCTCACAGATGACCGGCCGCAAGGATATTCCACATATTTACCTGACATACTCCGAAGAAAATCGGCAGGAAGCTCAGGAAAAAGTTGGTTTTCTCCCACTTTTAAAAAACCAGCGGGATGAATTGAAAACGGCAATTGATAATGCGCCAAAACATAGACTAGATAATCTTGCGAGCTTTATTGAAACGCATGGCGAACGCTTGAAACATCTTTTACAGGCATTGCAAGTCTACGGCAGTGGTCGACGCTTTCTATCGTTGAAGCTCCTCGTTGCAGGGATAGTCCAAGGTTTGCTTCTTGGAGTTTTAAGCTACTGGCTATTTCTGGAATCAGGTGCGATGGACAACTTAAGTCCAACGCTGGTTCCGATCTTAGGCACGGTGGTGGCCGCAGCAGCAATGTTTTTCTGGTTTGTCTTTGTCCGCAGCTTTATCATTCAGCGTTATCACCAGAGTCGCTTGGCTCATACAGAAAAGCTAACGCGGCTAGAGCAACAAGACCGCAAAGAAAGTTGGGAGGCTATTGAACCGGCTGTCAGAAGCTTTCTTGAAGATCAGCATGGTCGGTATTCGTTGAAGGTCGTGCGGCGTGACTTGCGAGAGTTGACGAAGGCTTGTGAAAAATCTTCACGTGAGGCGCGCACCGCTTTGAATGAGTTAAGTGAACTCAGTACTGATCCGTAAATATCTTTTCGCCCTTTATTCCCTGACTGTGCAAAGTTTCTTTCGAGGCCATCATCATCGGTGGTGGTCCGCAAAGAAAAAATTCGGTATTGCTGGCAAACCTGCCTTTTAAGCCGAGAGTTGGGAAACCTTCGTGCACCATAATATCAGCAATCGCCGTCGATTTTTTCGGGATAAAAAATTTCACCTGAAACTCGTGGTGTTTAGCCGCTAATTCCTGGAATTCGTTAAAATATGGAATTTGATCAAAATCATCACAGCCATAATAGAGCTTGCTCGGCGCAAAATCGCCAGCAGATGGAGAAAAGCGAAACCTTAACATGGAACGTAAGGGGGCGATACCCGATCCACCAGCAACAAAGACGGCAGGGGTAGCGGCTCGTGGCCAATGAAAGCGGCCTTTAGCGGGACTGATCAAGACCTCATCACCAAGCTTAAATGCAGATAAGGCCGCTTGAGTGCGCTGATCTCCGTCATTTAACAAGCAAAATTCGACCAGTCCATCGCTTCGTGGTTCGGAAGCGATGGAATAAGGCTTTTGAAAGGCTCCTTGGGCGTCACTGAGTTGTAAGAAGCAATATTGGCCAGGATTCTGGCTATAAGGCGCAGGCATTTTAAGTTGCAGCAGGATATATTTGCGACCTACTGCTGTGATATCTTCAATCTGGCCTGGCAATAAGTCTTTAGCGGCAATCATACAGAAAAGTTCCCCCGTGGCGTTAGACACGCTAAAATGCGAGGGTAAAGTATGCTTCAGTCGAACTGTAATGTCGATCCTTTACTTTGCGGCGATAGCTTGTCCGCTCAATGTCTTTGCCGTAATAAAGGTCGCTGCGGGCCAATGTCAGCCAGAAGTTGCGGGTGAGCTTAATATCGAGGCCGATATCATGACCAGCAACCGCATTGGATTCGCTGACGTCGAGTTTTTGCCAGGTTTCATAGCCAGCTTTAACATGTAAAAAAGGCCCAAATAGATAGTGCTCTTTCGGGCTCAGTTGAAAACCGAGACTGCCGCGAACCTCGCCCTCAAAACTATCATCGTATTCCCCCTGCCAACGTTGTAGCTCAACCGTTTGTGCGGCAGACAAGATTCCTAACAGCCGTTGGAGAAATATTCCTTGAAGACCAAAGCCTTGGCCGTTTAGTTTCAGGCCCATCTGGGTCGCAAGATCAAGGCCTGTAGCCTCACGAATACTGATAGGGCGTTGGCCTTCCTTCCACGGAATCGGGGCGGCAGGAGCTGTATTGCTAAAACTGTCGGCCGGCGCGTCTTCCAAAAACGGCAGATCGATCGGCGATTGTGCAGCAGCCCTTTGCCCTTGCATGCTGGTAGCGATGCTCAGAATGATCATGAGTGCTGGGCGAAATATAACTGTCATCTTTGCCTCCAAGTACCGGGAATCAGTAGGTCGTTTGGGTATTTTGGTGATTGTTTGAATAGGCTAATTATACCATATCCACCATGCTGACGGCGATCGTCTGCTTTTCTGGCTTACTTTTTCCATAAGAATGACTTGCCCTAGCGATGAATGACGTGAGCGACTTCATAGTAGAAAGAGCTTCCAAGCTCTGGATCGCAGCCAGTTTTTCCTTGCTCTCCCGGGAAACTCAGCGTATCTCGTAAGGTGGCGGGCCGTCTGTGTGGTAAGGATTTGCATATACAAAAGCAATAGTCCGGTTCCCGTCCCGCATTGTTGCGAACATCATCCCATGAATTTCTTCTGTCCGTGGGTTGGCATGCGAGAGATTCGTGGTATAGGGTATAGCATCCCATTGGTGTTGACAGACAAACTGAAGAAGGAGTGTCCCATGGCTATACGAGTTGGTATCAACGGTTTTGGTCGAATCGGACGAGTCGTCATGCGCGCCGCCTTAGAGCGCAACGACATCGAGGTGGTTCATATCAACGATTTGACAAACACCAAAACCCTGGCCCATCTTCTGAAGTACGATTCCGTTCACGGCAATTTAAAGCATACTGTTACTGCTAAAGAAGGCGCTATTGTCGTCAACGGCCGCGAGATTGGCGTTTCTGCCATTCGCGATCCCCGTGAGCTGCCATGGGGTGAACATAAAGTTGACGTTGTTTTTGAATGTACCGGAATTTTCAAAAAACGTGACGATGTCGATCGCCACATCCAAGCGGGTGCAAAAAAAGTTCTCGTTTCTGCACCAGCAGATGGCGAAGATTTGACCGTTGTTTACGGTGTAAACCATGAAAAATTAAAGTCCGACTATAAAGTGATCTCCAATGGAAGCTGTACGACCAACTGCTTGGCGCCGGTAGCGAAAGTAATCCATGAGCACTTTGGAATTGAATACGGACAGATGACGACCGTGCACGCTTATACAAATGATCAGCAATTGCTTGATCTACCTCACTCTGATCTGCGTCGTGCCAGAGCCGCTGCCGTTAGCATGATCCCAACATCAACTGGTGCAGCCAAAGCCATCGGTTTGGTCCTGCCTGAATTGGCTGGTCGCTTAGACGGTATGGCAGTTCGTGTGCCAACAGCTAATGTTTCTTTGGTTGACTTGACAGTTCAGTTGAAAAAAGAAACCACGACGGAAGCAGTGAACCAGGCATTAAAGGCTGCAGCAGAAGGTCCTTTGGCCGGTATTTTGGGCTACAGTGACGAGCCGTTGGTTTCCATCGACTATAATGGCTGCGCAAACTCAAGTACCGTTGACGCCCTAAGCACAAAGGTTACTTCTGGCCGTATGCTAAAAGTAATTGCATGGTACGACAATGAAACCGGATTCAGTCATCGCATGCTCGATGTTGCTCAACTCATGGCGCAATAATATAACGAATCCATGATACAATAGTTCGGTCGTCTGGGCGTTGTTTTAAACAAAACAGCGCCCAGGCTGTTTGCGAGGCCCTTGAAATGGGAAATGCACATTGCTAGAACGAGGATTCGTATGAGTAAAAATTCAGATAATCTTGTGACGCTGACCAGAAAAGAAGTCCTTGAGCTTCTAGCCGAGACGCGAGATCTATCCGGTCGTGATATGCGCAAGGCCAATCTCATAAAAATTGACTTTTCAGGCTGCGATTTGCGGCGCGCAAATTTGTCCTATGCGAATTTGAAGGATGCGATTTTTCGCGATGCTGACTTGCGAGGCACCTCGCTTTGGAGTGCGAATCTGGAGGGCACAGACTTCACTGGTGCCAATCTAGAAGATGCTGATCTGGATTATTCGAAGCTTCGTGGAGCCATTTTATTTCGTGCCAATATCCGGCGAGCCGCTTTACCTACGGAGTTGATTCCCAGGGAAGATATTATGGCGTCGGTTGATACAGGCTGCAAAGTTGGTGTGAAACGAATCTGATTGGCCTAACAGAGGGAAAAGAGGAATGTCGTGAGGCGGACAAAGCTTTTTTCCCTGTGCTTTTAACGCGAAAGAAAGTTGCGTAGCCGTTCGGCATCACTAGCACCTTCTTCAGTATCGATTTTACTGCGAATGGCTGAGACCTTGTCTGCAACACCGCCGTTTTCCCCATCATTTTGATTATTAGCCAGGCTTGTTTCAGCAGCGAACAGATCTTCCAATATGGCGACTGCGGCCTCATCATCAAGTTCCAAGAGTTCTTCTGGACCCAGCTGGCCATCACCATCGGCGTCATAAAATTTTGTGCGCAAGGTCATAAGTGAAGTGAAAAACATGGATAGCTTGAAACGATCACTATTAAGCTGATCGACAGCAGGAATGGTATTCATAATCTCGACCGACTCGGACAGAAGTTGAATGTTTTCCAAAGTCGCTGCCGGCATCACAGCAAAGAGTTTTTCAATGTCATTTGCTTCCGACTCTGCACTGCTCTCACTACTAATCATACTTAAGGCTAAATCGATGGTATCGACGCCGGCAAGCTGGGCTTTTGCCGATGCGAGCAGGGATAACAAAGTCGGATTTTCTGGATCGGCCCGTAAGGCGTTTTCCAGTATTTGAATGGCTTTGTCGGGCTTTTGCTCTTCTAATGCAACCGTGGCTTCTTCCGCAGGCTCAGCTGGATCGATGCCTTCAAAAACATTGCTACCACAGCTAAATACTGCGAGGCTAATAGTCAGAGTGAGCAGAGTGAAAAAAACTTTAATCATCTTTGGCTCCGCCTTAGATTTTAACCATCATGCGTAAAAAAAAGCGACTATCTGGTCTGGCTCCGGCTGTTGTACCCATTTCTTGTGTATAAGCGCCAAAATCAAAGCGCATTAAGTATAAATTCAGATAGAGACCGCCACCAGGATATCCTTGATTCCAGCCGCCAGTGAGGCCAAAGGCCGAGCCTAAGGCGAGTTCCGCACCAATGTGCAGGCGCTTGTAAGGATTTGTTTCCAGCCTTCCACCAACATCGCGAAAATCTAGGGCAAGCTTCATGTGACTTAAATGGGAATTGACCGTATAAGCGAAACCGAGGTTATATACCTGCTTCAAATAACGACCAGCCCCTCCGGCTTTGGCAGGTTTCAGACGTGTTTCACCAAGGTTTTCTATAGTAGCGGCGACATGAAAGGGATGACGACCATGAAATTTCAGTAGGATTCCCAAATCTGCACCTAGACCAGTCGTTTGCTGCTGGACTTCATCTCCTTCAAGTTTAGCTGCAATATTCTGACTGTCGAGAACGTTGATATCTAAAGCACCATAAATCTGATTGAGATATTTGGCAGTCAGACCAACTAATAATCGATCATCGAAAAATTTCTCAGCGAAACTGAAAGTGATGCCAGCGTTCGTCACCGACTTTGCGCTTAGGACCTCGGCACCATGCTCGTCCTCGGATTTACGTAGTAAAAAATCATTATTGGTGTTGGCGATCACACCTAAAGCAGCCCGGCGAAAGACAATGCCCGTGAAGTTTGATAAACCAAGATGTTGGTTTTTGCCGACGTGTTGGCGAAATGTGCTCGGATCGTTTTTCTTTTGAAGGGCGATTTTTTGCACGAGATTGCGGGTATCAATGGATAAGTCCACCTGTGGTGAAAGAAAGACAGTTTGTTTATAGAGCCCAGTACCTTCGGCAAGACCCGCAGGATTATAAAAAATCGCCTCATAATCATCACTCAGGGCGATGCCTGCATCACCTCTCCCAAGATAATAAGCGCTCCGATATAAACGCTGGTCCTGCAGTGTGTCAGCGTATGCAATGGCTGGCATATGAGCCAGGAGGGTGAGTGTCAAAAACTGGATGACTCGTGGATTGATCTTCAATGCTGTCTTCCCTCTTGGTGTTTCCTTTGAAACTAGAAACTTCCATCGGGCATTCACCGGGAAAGTTGACTGCAATTTATGCCTGGAAAAAGCCATGTAAATATAGTTAGTTATGGGGAAATAGGGGGAGGGACCGAGTCGGTCCCCCAAGCTCTACCCACCTAAGGTGATTAGGAAAAAAGTGTAGTGAATTTGGGGATTAGACTGAACATGCGGCAATGATTGCCAAAAAAACGGGAAAGGACGGAAAACTTGCAGTGGTAGAGCTATATCGAATTCATTTCATGAGAAATCACTGCGTGTCTTTTGTGCCGCTGTTCCGGTTAGGACGCCTTCCCAAGCATAAGCGTTGAGAATCACGGCGGTTCCAGGCGAAGCTAAGAAACTTCTGGATGCTTGATCCGGATGACGTGGATTTAGATATAATTAATTAGAGAGCTTGTCAATATTCAAAGATACTTTTTATAAAAAACATAAAAGTTTACATTTCAGTGGCTTCATCCTCGTCAGGGCTGGCTTTGAGAGATTCCAAATCTTCATCAGGATCTTCCAGTCTTATCGCCGGTGTCAGAGGGTCGCGTAGCAGCTGGTCGCGCAAGCCACGAGCCGACTCGCCTAATCCCGGAACTCTCGCTTGGGCAAGGGATTGGAGGTAAGTTGCGGCGCGATAAATGAGGTTGACCATATCGCCTTCGGCGAACTTTTCATGGCAGACGCGGTTTCTGAGACCGATCCAATTGCTGCCAGCGTTCCACTCCCGGACGATAAAGCCGGCGGCGGGATTAAATTCCCTCAGCACATAGGAGTCACGACGTTGGTTGGGTGGGTCATATAATTCGTCAAATAGTTCGACGGGATAGTAGTCTTCTAACATTTCTTCCAGTTGATCGATATCGTAGGGAAATTCATAATTTCGGGAAAAGCCGGGATCTTTGAAGCGAGCCAAACTTAAGGCAGCCATAAGTTCCAAGCCAGCAAGCAAGCGTTCTTCTGTCAGCCATCTATCAGTGATGAGACGGGCGATAACGAGACCACCAAATTGTGGGAAATAGCGGGCAATGGAGCCAAACTCCGTGAGTTTTTCATCCTCATCAATGCAGCCGATCAAGTGCAGGTGCAGGTGCAAATGAGTTAAAGTATTTTGGTACTTTTGTTCCAAATGGGGATGGCATTTGCCACGAAAGGGGCATTGATGGCAAGCAGAGCGATCATCTTCTGCCTGGAAAAAGGCAAAATCTCTCGCTGACGAGCGGCATGGCAGCTTATCGCTACCCAAGGCTTTTACCAGTTGGTCTCGACGGATTAATGTAAAGCTCGCTTTGCGATCACCAAAACGTAAAAAACTTTTTTCATAAAAATTTTCAATATCACGGAGCTTAAAACCTCTTCCCATTAAACCAAGAAAGGTTGTCGGATCATTTTTTAGACGGGATTGTACGACTTCCCGTTTGGCTTGCGCAAACTTCAAATAGGATTGGGTTGAAAACCAAAGGCTGAAACCAACAACGTCACGGCCACGCCGCCCGGCACGACCTAACATCTGTAAGACTTCAGAAGCGCCATACTGCGTAAATCCAGCTTCTCCTGGACGTTGATAATCGCTGATAAGAGCTGATCTAACAGAAAAGTTGATGCCGATGCTTAAGCCCATAGTTGCCACGCAAAAGCGCAGCTTGCCCATTTTTACCAGAACTTCTACGGCTCGTCTGCCCGCTGGGGCAATTCCCGAATGATGGTAGCCGACTCCGTACATGAGGAGCATACGGCGCAAGTTCGGTTTCATGAAGCTTAACGGATTTTCGACATCGCAGTCATTATCGAGGATGTCTTTGAGTTCAGTCGACTCACTTGGGCTTAAAGGCTCAAGCTGCTTGCACAGCTCGCTCGCCATGCTTTCACAGGAAAGCCGGCGCCCCGCATAGACGATACAAGGCGTTAAACCTAGTGGGACGATCGATTTCAAGCGTCGGGCAATTTCCTGGTGCTCTAAAGGGAAGCGGCTTTGCTTCGGAATCGGTTTGATCAGATTCTGCGTTGCCATTTCGTCAGCAAGTAACCATTGCTCCTTGTAAAAGATCAGATTTCTTAATGGTACAGGCCTTTCTGTGGTGCGCACCAAGCGGCATGGGCGATGGCTTAGTTTTTCGATCCATTGGCAGAAGGCTTCAGGGTTTTCCACCGAAGCGGATAGCAAAATTAATTGACAGCTCGGAGGCGTTAAAATCATCGCTTCTTCCCAGGCACTTCCCCGACCAGTGTCCTGCATAAAGTGGTATTCGTCGAAGACGACTAGTGATCGCCCTAAATCTGGTTCAACCCCAAGCAAAGAATTGCGATAGGATTCCAAAGTTGCAACAACGATGGGCGCCCGCAGGTTTTCCTTGATATCTCCAGTAGCGATGCCGACATTTTCTCGGCCAAACATACTGGTGAATTCCCGTAGTTTGTCGTTCGACAAACTTTTTACAGGTGAGGTATATGCGGCACGGAAATTAGGGTTAGCCAAATTGACTTTAAAAAAGGCTTCAATAATTCTGGTTTTCCCGGCGGTCGTCGGTGCATCGACGACTACAGACTCGCCGTCAAGCAAGGCGTCAAAAGCTTCTTGCTGCCAGGGGTCCAAACGGAACTCTTTGCTTGGCCCTTGCTCGGCTAGTTTTTTGGATTCTTGTAACCATTTCCTTAACGAATGCTCTGTTTGATGACGAATATCAAGAATCTGCTTGCGCTCTTTTGGTGAAAGATGATGCGACTCATCCAGTTCTTCAATAGGCGCCTTCATCGAGCGTTTGGCTTTGCTACGCAAAATGTTTGGCATGCGGCCTTTGCCCTTGCCTTTCTTTTTTGGCCTTCCAGATGATGAGCGTCGATTTTGCGAACTCACAATTCACCTCTTCCTAAACCGGCGAGCGCTTGTTTCACTCTTGTTTCCAATTCACTGAGCGGGCAGTTGGTGTCAATTAAAACATCAGCGCGATTGGCCTTTTCTATGGCTGGCATCTGGCTTTGGATCGCAAGCTGCGCTTGCTCGGTAGTCGAACCATCACGGGCCATCAGGCGTTTGATTTGTTCATCAAGGGAGCAGTACGCACACCATACCTGAAAAAATTGCGCTTCCAGTTGTTTTTCAAAGATTAAACTGGCTTCGTAAAACCAATGCTGAGGATGCTGCAAGTAACCATGTTTTTGTAAATGGATGCTGGCTTGGTGTTTCAACTGAGGATGGATAATGGCTTCCAGACGAGCGCGTTGCTTTGGATCGCGAAAAATCAATTCCCGCATCTTGGCCCGATCGAGACTACCGTCTGCATTGACATAAGAACTGCCAAAGACTTCCGCAATCGTTGCCATAGCCTGGCTGCCAGCCTCAGTCAACTCGCGCGCTAACTGATCGGCATCCAGCACGAGGAAGTTTTGTTGGCGGATGATCTTCGCCACTGTAGACTTGCCACAGGCAATGCCACCGGTCAGAGCGATACCATAGCGTTTTTGTAAGGTCTCAATGTCCAAAAGCCATCCTTTCCCCAGCTGCAAGGGCCTCTTATTTCAGCTTTTGACCATAACTTACTTGCTACAACTTGTCGAAGAAAATGCCGGTTAGAATGAGTAAATTGGTAAGCATGACAGGGAGTTGCTCAAAAATAAAACTCTAGCTGCAGCGCCCAGCCATTGTGTGTTGGGGTGATACCGATGCGCGAGTCTGAGTTTGGCTTCTGCTTAACAAGCGACGGATAAGAGCTTTCTTGTAAAACCATGCCAGTTCGGGGTGGTGAAGTGAGAATGGCGTGAACAATTCCTGATACCCAAAGAACGCCAAATCCTGCCAGATATAATTGCTGCTTTTGTTGCTCCTTTTGGATCGCCTGATTGCTTTCCAAGCGAAACTGCTCCAGGACTTCAAAAGGAACCGTTCCTTCTCGACTTTCTCGCTCGATGAATTCGGTCGCCTCATTACGGGTGAAGTCTTCTTGTAAAAATGATTGGTAGTAGAGGCCTAGTAAGCCAACCTCACTCATGGCAAAAACAGTTCCCAGAAAATAATAACCATTATGAAATTGACCGATGCCAAAGGGAAAGAGGCTTAAGAAACTAAACTGCTGCGAGCTAGCTTGTGGAGATGCGGGATTAGATCGAGGCTTTTCCGCAACTGGTCCGCTCACAGGTAAGGGGATCTCAGTCGGGGTAGCACGTTTATCAGCAGTTGGAGGTTGTTCTTCAATTGGCCGGATGGGTTCAAATTCTTTTTCCGGTGGTAAGATGACTCGTCGATTGCGATTTTCAGCCGTCTCGTTGTCGGGTCTCCTGCGCCCTGTCACAGCTTCCGGTTTCAATTTGACTTCAAAATTATGACTTTGTTTTGGCTTGATGGAAAGGCGGACAAGTCTGGACTCGTAACCTTTGGCGCGGACTTCGACTTCAATCACTCCTGGCTTGGCATCAAATGCGCGATTGACGCGACCAATGATTTTACCATCTTTCACGACTTCAGCTTGATCAGCATTTGATTGAATCAGAATTGTGGAAATGATGCCGGGAAGGGGAGGATCTGCGTTTTCATTTTCTGCAGCAAGTTGTGATTCCGTTGTTGCTTTCACACGTTTTTCCACTTTTTTGAAAAAGGGAATGACGTTCTCATCCAGTACTTCCTTTGCTTCAATCGACAAGCTTTGATTGAGGCGCAGTCCTGCTGCAAAACTGCGCGCAGCATTTCGCTTTTCCCCCAGCATATAATAGCTGATACCCATGTATTTAAAGAGTTGGGCACGTTCATCACGATTTGTTGGACGTTTTCTTGCCAGGGATTGACGAAAGGCGCTGATAGCACCTTTAAAATCACCCCGGGTATAGTGAGCATATCCTTTGGTATAGGTCTGGGCATACACGGGGGGTGGCAGACTCACTAGAAACATAAAACAAACCAGTCCGCAAAGGCGTGCTGCTTGATATAATATGAGCCTCTGGAAGTTCATGCCTTTACTCGTCTTCCTTTGCTCGCCTAGTCGAAGTTTGCATTGTAGGTGAAGGCATCACTGGATTCACGAATATCCAGGACCCGTTCGACTCGTTGTCCACTGTAAACGACCTCAATCCGATAGGTTCCGGGCTCCATTTGCATTTCATAAGTATTTTCAGTTAAAGTAAGCTGATTTTTTCTGCCATCATCTTTCAATTCTTCAATATATATTAATGCCGGTATGCGATTACTCTGCACAGTTACAGGGACATAGACCTGTTTTTTACTAAGAACGTAATTCAATTTCAGATTGTCATCATCTTTAATTTCTAGGACTTCTTCTGCAGATTCGTAACCATTTCGCCTCAAGCTGAGGCGATATTTGCCAGCTGGCAAGCTGATGCCACGCAGTTGAGTCCGCCGATCATTTGTTGTGCCACGTGCCTGATCATCAATATAGATTTCAGCCGCAGGGAAACTGCGAATGTAAAGCACACCAGGCTTCGCTTCTTCTTGCGGGCGTTCATTCACCACTTTAGGGGGTGCGATTGCTAGCTTTTCTTCTTTAGCAATGTTTTCCGGCTGGGCACCTTCGGGTTGGGAGCGTATGACAGTGCTGGTCCTTCTTGGTGGTAACTGGCGTGGAGGGTTTTGCGATATGGGGCGTCGGATATTGCTGCTAGCTGTGCTTGGGCGTTCAACCCGTGTCGCAGGCGGTGGGTTTTCAACTCTAGTTGGAGTTTGGTTTGATCTGATCCGGTTTTGCTGATCTTCGATTGTCGTAGTTGTTGCGCTCGTCGATGAGCTTGACACCTGATTTGCAGCCTTGTTTTCTTCGATTTCATGACGTCGGCTACTGGGGTTTGACTGGTTACTTGCTGCAGTTTGATTGGTGGCAATCCGACTTCTTTGCCAGTCCTGCTTCTGTCGCAGGAGTTCTTTACGTACTTGACTAATATTATTGGCATCCCTGTTGCCACCCAGAAATATTTTACCAGCGATCAGGGTGACCATAGCTAACGAAATCACAATGATCGCTGTCCAGAAAAAATTGGAACTTTGCTTCGCGCGGGTCACCCGTACCGTCATTTGCGGTCGCTGTGGTATCCGTTGCCTTTGCGGTACCTGAGTCACTTTTCGTGCTCTGCCACTCACATGGCGTTGTTGCTGCGGATGGGATGGCCTTAAACCGTTGGAGCCACTATGCGTGGATACGGGTGTGGGACCAAGAGAACCTCTCGAAGGCATCGAGTTTGCCGGCGGCATGGTCGGTGAATTCTGGTTTTGAACCTGCTCTCCCTGGGCTGTCATCCGAGTTGTGGCGCGCGGTCTAGGAGTATTATCGTTATCCCCTGAATCAGTTATTTTCAGCATTTTAGGCTTGAGCTGGTTATTCTTATTGAACTCAGCAAGCTTTTTCTCAAATTCCTTAGGATTACGGAAAAAACGTTCTAGTTCGACATGACTTTCCGCCATTCCACATTGGGCTAGAAATCTATCTAGTTCAGCTGCAAGTTGATTAATTTCGGGAAAACGATGGTCTTTATTGCTTTGCAAACCACGGACTATCAACTTATTTAAGTTATCAGGTAAGGCTGGATAAATAGCGATTGGTGGGGAGAATTTGCCAACGATGATTTTATTGATAACATCCGGAGTGGTATTGCCGACAAAGGGCAGGGTTCCGGTGATGATTTCATAGAACAGCACGCTTAGGCTGTAAATGTCTGATCTTCCATCGATTTTTGTGCCGCGAATCTGCTCTGGAGACATATAGCTGGGTGAACCCATAAAGGTTCCTGTTTGCGTGGCGCTTGGGTTTTGCGCAACCTTTGCAATGCCAAAATCCATGAGTTTGATGCGGCCGGAATCCAAGACCATGATGTTTTCTGGCTTAACATCACGATGGACAATGCCATGCCTGTGCGCCTCAGATAATGACTTGCAGATTTCGCGTGTGATCAGAGTAGCAACAAGCGGATGAATCCGATTTCTGGGAAAGCGCTGCACATATTCGGCAAGGTCCACACCGTAGAGGATCTCTGTGACGATCCAGAGCTGATCGGAATCTACCCCGGAAAAATCGTAAATCTTAATGATATTAGGGTGGTCGATCCCCGAAATGGACTTGGCTTCCTGGTGAAATCGTTTGCGGATGTCCTGATTTCTTGCCAGGTGGGAGTGCAGAATTTTGATTGCGATGCGACGATCAAGTTTCTCATCAATAGCAGAGTATACGGAGGCCATACCTCCTTCGCCGATGAGGCCCTTGATACGATAGCGATTGCCGATGAGCTGCATCCGCATCTACTTGAATCCTCTAGGAATTGGTAGTTTCCGGGTCTTCCTAGAGGTATCGGACATAATCTGCTGAAACTTAATGTAAACCCAGTTTACAGGTCGTGTGGCATGATATCTCGGACGGAACGGAAATTGTGATTGGGCGAGTAAAAGCGGAAATTAGTTATTTTCGTTGTATATAGACAGGCATAAGCCTCAATTTGCTTGGCAAAGCGGCTTTTCTTCAAGTTCATGTACATGAGCTCCCCCCAAATCGGGTGAAATTTTTTCTCCCGCTCTTCAATTTGTTTGCGAATTCTTTGACTTAGGTTTTTCAGCTCGCTTTCTTTATCAATTAAACTGGCTTGCAATTTATCGATCTTTTGTTTTGTTTTATCATCGGTAAGCTTGCCGTGCTGGCGTCGTTGCCGACGCTTAATATGGGAAAGCTCGCCAGATAGAGAATGATATTCTTCGAGTAACGTTTCCTCTTGATGAATCGCTTCGATAATTTTCTGCATCTCGGGCTTGAACTCTTCCATCTTATCGAAATTATCTTCTAGCTCCTCAACTACCAGCAGGGTTCGCCAGTTGAATAGCTCCTTGGAACGCATGATGTCACCATAGATATGATCACCAATATAGAGAATGCCGTCTCCCGTTTGATGGGTTAGCTTTTCAAACAATCTGGCATTACCACCATGATAAACAGAACCAACGGTCAGCGGGCCATAGTGAGGACGCAATAAACCATCCTGCATGACTTCATAAAAGGGATTGCTTCCCGTAAAAAAGTTCGGCTTTCCGGCACCGACGATGGCATATTCAAAATAGTCCTGCCATCGTGGGAAGTCTTCAAGGGCGTTGTTGAGTAGATAAGTCATGATAGCGTTGGTATAAGGCCAGTCAGAATTTGTCAGTAAAAAAATCTTTTTACCGCCATCAATCAATTTTGCCAGTGTTTGCGGTAATTGTGGATCACGACTGATATAACGATCAATGTTGGCTAAGACTTGCTCTTTGATCGTCCCATCTTTATGGCTTAAGTCAATAAATTCCCGAAGGTCCTGATAAACTTCTCGGTAAGATTTTTTTATGGCATCGGGATGTCGGCGCATGTAGTCGACGATCTCGATAAATAGCTGAACTTCACTCAAGGCAAAAAAAGTATCGATCGAAAGAAATTCGTCAGCTTTATAACCTTTGGAATTATAAAGAAGATGCCGTTCCTGCTTTTCCAAGCGACGATGCCCATGGTAGGCGACTTTCACATACTTATAGCCGTCCACTTTTAATAGATTGCCGCGGTCCTGATCAACTAACAGGCCGCGAATCACAAAGTTTGGGTCAAATTTGAGCTTTTGTAATTCCTCTGGATACCCAGCTTCAATGAATTTTTTTAAGGTTTCCCGAAATGCCAAAGTTTCAAATTCGACTCGATTATATAGGGCCAACGTATGGTCCATATCAAAACCGATGGAGGTGATGGATTCAAGATTAAGTGAGCGATTGACAAATATTTTATCGTTATTCTTCAGTTTTTGCATATTGCCTCTTTGAAACTTTTTCTAGTCTGATATCGATTGGTATTAGTATTAAATATTTCACATGCAAACGGGAGGGAGCGTACCAAGGCAATCGATCGTGAGAAGTAGGGTTTTAATTTGCTTCGTGTGATTCGAACTTAATACCGACCTGGTAATATGAATTCCCTTCTTGATCGAGAAATTTCCGTTTGTAAATCACAGTTCCGTCACTTTGATTGTATACTTTACCCTTGATAATGACTTTCATGTTATGAAACTTTGTCCCCGGTGTGTAAAGTTCGGAATTTACCGGACTCCGGATGGATAGGCCTGTTGATGAGATATCGATCACAGATTTATGTAAGACGGTTTCTTTATCATAAGGGTTGAGCATTGCGACCACAACTTTTTCATCGGCTTCAAAGGGAAAGCGCTTCGCGCTGCGATTATCTTCAATCGGCTTAAGACTTTTTAGAGGAAACACGATGTTGACACCATCACTATTGATCTCCTCGGAAACAAAGCGAATCATTTGAATTTGCACAAAATATTTTGAGGACTTGACAACCTCTGTAATGTACTGAGGAGGAACCGAATTAGCCAGGACGATGGTATCATCGCGAATTACCAGAATTTGAGTTTGAAAGACGACATCAAGACCATCCGCGGAAAAAAAAATGGGTGTTCTTTTGTCCGTACACTCGCGAATCAGTTCGAAAATACTATTGTTTATATGATCCATTAAAACCCCTCATACTCGAGCGACGTTTCCGTAAATCGATTCAGAATTCCCGTCGGGTCATCGATGCCTGGAAATGCCAAGGAAAAGCTGAAGAGAAACTCGACTCTTGTTTCATTATATACTTTCAGCTCGGGATTTTCATGGTTGAGATAGGAAGCTGAAGCCAGCCAGATATAGTGTGGCTTAGGTTGATAAAGCAGCCCTCCCTGAAAAAACTGCCCACTGTCGACTCGTGAGCAATTGATACCACGATCGGCGATACTTCCAATTTGGGTTTGAAATCCACAAGTATTCGTTTTTATTTGTTTAAATTCATAGTCGTCGGTGTAGATGCCGATGCGGGCAAACAAGCTCCAGTGGGGAATAAAACGATAGCGGGCCTTTGTAAACAAGCCGGTCCGAGTATGGTCTTCCCAATAGTCGTTATGCTGGTAGCTGAAGCGGAACAAATCAGTGCGAAGTTTCAATTGGTCGTTTAAAAAGCTTCCCTGATAGGCAAATGCATAACTAAAAAATGGCGAGCTTACATCAAAGAGGCGATAGTTTTGTTTGGAAAAATCGCTTTGCTCCTGATTAATCGTCTTTTCAAATGGGAAATATGCCTGAAAGCCTTGCGCATCTTTGAATTGCCAGGTTATCCAGGGAACAAATTTTGTGGAATAGGACACATTTAGCGTTTTGCGAATCTCAGGTCTTTCGGGAGCAGGATAAAGTGATGAGCCTGCCCGAACAAACTCGATGTGGGAATAGATTCCAAGCGACCACTTCGCTCGCATATATGATTGGAAATCGACGAGCAAGCGATGGGTTCGCAACTGCAGGTCAGGACGAAAGGGAAGATAGTTAAAATCGAGTGGTTCCTTGATGTAAGTTTCCAGTCGATCTCTTGTCGTGGCCCAATCTTGCTTGTAGTAATACCCTAAATAATATGAAGTTTCTTTGTTGTGATAGGGGCCAAGTCCAAAGGATGCCCGGACACGCAGGGCAGTGTCTTCGAATGGTGCATTTTCATCAACCGTTGGACGACGCTGCTGGTCGATAGCAGGATTGGTCCGACTACCTTGTGCGTAGTAATAACCGAGCTGAAAATACCAAAAATGAGGCGTTGAAAAAAGCGACCAAGGATGGCGCTGAAATAAGCCCATTTGGTACTGGTGCCGTTGGCTTTGTGTTATATTGACCGCTTCCTGGATTTGCAACTGAGCCTTCAAGTCCGCAACAACTTGATGATGGGGGCCGTCCGGAAAATTTTGCTGAAAGTGCTCAACCCAGCTTAAGGCAGATTTATAGTCCCGGGAGGCAGCATAAATCGCAATCAGCTCAAAAGTAGCCAGAGCAGCAAAGGGGTCTTTGAATTGGCTAGCTTCTGTTAAATAGCGGATCGCACTCTCAGTTTGAACGATAGCATCATAAGCGAGACCCTGGTAAAACAAATTGTGCGACCGGGGATTGGCCTGTGCGCGATAACGCTTTAAAATCTGCAGAGTACGACGCGGCTGCCCCAGGTGATAATAGGTAGCTGCTACCAAATTCCAGGTTTTGACATCACTAGGCTGAGACCTTAAATGCTGACGGTAATGAAGTAGGGCCACATCGTATTTCTGGTCCAGAAAAGCATCATTGCCACGACTCAGAAAATCTTGATTTTGGCCGAATAGAAGGGCGTGTGGCACGAGGCAAGTGACATGTAGGAAGATCAAAAACACGGCCTTGCGACCGACGCCTAAGATCCTGTTTAGGTAAGCCATGCACCGAAATACAACGATGTATTTATAAGAAAAAGGTTGATATGTCATTGAACCACAAACGACTCCGGGCAAATTCCGCTGGTATCCATCTTTCGGGACCTAACTCACCTAAGACCTCAGTTGTGATAATGACAGGGGGGTTTTTGGAAGGCAACCTAAAGATGCTCCATGTTTTCGAAAAAATTGGAGCAATTGGCCAGCTGTTTTCCGATGAGCGACTCTATGAGCTTCTCCAAGTGACACAACCGGCAGAGGTCATAGTCGACTCGCCACTGACTGAACCGCCTTGTGTGGCCTGTCAACGGCCGGTTTGTCCGGGAGTCAATGCCTGTGATGATATGGGTGTCGCAATGATGCAGTCAATGGCAAGCACCCACCCAAAGGGGCGACATCGAAAAAGGCCTATCAATCCGCAGACGCAGCGGATCTGGGATGTGTTGCGATGGTTGGAAGCAGATCATCATTTGCAGGAACCAAGTTATAGCGCAAACATGGCGCCTCTATTGGTTCGTGCTAAAACTTTACAAAGGCGCCTTAATTGCCTTGAGCAACCAATCATTCTGAAAGAAACCTCAGTGCCGCACAGCTTGCGGGTTTTAGTTAAGGTTTTGGGGCTACCTCAGGAATATGCTGATCTATACCGGTCTTTTGAATTAGGACGTTTTCATCGTTCGGAAATTTTAGAAGCGATGTTTCGCAAAGGTTGGATCGCCTTAAATGAGGCGGATACGGTAGAATCTTCCGTCGAAAATTTTAATGCGTTTATTGCGGCATTCATGGCTGCATTGTTTCGTGATGATTTTTGTGTCAAGCCCCAGACTCAATTTTTTGAGCAGCAAGGTTGGGTCTACCTTCCCGACCAAAACGCCCTGAGCAGTTGGCGAAAGTTAAACAAAGACGTTCGACAGGATTAGCTGGTAATTTAGTAAATCAACAAAATTGCAGATAGAATCGTATGATTTAAAAGATATGCGTCACCTCCCCGCGGGCTCTTTTTCGATGTGAGCTAAGGTCTTAAAGTAAATTTCCGAAAAAAAAACCTAGATCACTCGAGGAGCCTCCATTGCGGATTCTAGTGTTTGGCGATACCAATGTTGGTCGCGTGCGCAAGAAAAACCAAGACAGTCTCTACTTCAATGCCGAACAAGGCTTAGTAGTGGTTGCAGATGGTATTGGTGGTCGCAAAGGTGGAGAAGTAGCTTCATCCATGGCTGTCAAAGGGATGACACATGCGTTTCTTTCCTGCGAGAGCTTACGGCATGAAGAAGTTGCCCCCTTCCTCATCAAAAGTGTCGATAAAGTCAATATGCAAATTGTGAATAAAGGGCGGAATACATCAGAACTGGAAGGGATGGCTACCACATTAAATTGCATCCTTTTTGTTGGTGAAAAGGCTTATATTTGTCATTTGGGTGATAGTCGAACCTACCTTTACTATAAAGGTAATATGTGGCAACTCACCTTTGACCATAATATTGAAAACTATGTGGAAAGAGGTTGGCTGCCAGACGAAACCCTTATGAATTCCAGCAAACCGGGGGCTTTAGTTCGTGCTTTGGGGCTGTCGGAAGATTGTGAAGTTGACGTTTATGAAATTGGGTTGAAGCCCGGCTCACTTTTATTGACCTGTTCCGATGGCCTGACGGGAATGGTGTCAGATTCTGATATCTTGAAAATGATTAAAAGCAATGAGCATAGAATTAATGAATTGCCACGTCTTTTGATTGATGCTGCAAATCGGAATGGTGGGCAGGATAATATTACCGTCGTTGTTTCTGCTGTAAAGAGAGGCTAAATGTCGGAAAAGCTTTATCTTATTCGAGTCGATATGGAGCGCTTTATTGGGCCGATGACGCTCAGAGAAGTACGTGAATCCTATCGGCGTATGGAGTTTGGCTTGCAAGATGAGATTGCAGCTAGCAATCGCGCCTGGGTGGCATTTGATGATTTGGATAGAATTAAACGCTATTATCCGGAATTGATTGGCCTGATCAAACGGGAAATGCTCTCTGGTTGGGGAAGTACAAATCCCAGCTCAATAAAAATCCGTCGTGATCCTCAGGAAACTTCCATATCGAGAAAGACGGTCAGTCTTTTTACTAAAGTGTCCATCTTGCTCGGAGTCAGTTTCATCAGCTTCGTGGTTTTTTATCTCGTCAGGGAAAATCGGATTTCCGATATCAGCCTTTTGTTTAAAGATCCTTTAATGTCACAGGCGATCTTCTTGTATGGTGATGATTACAATGTTCGATTTGAAGCGTTTATGGATCGCAATCGTGAGGATATTAACAAGGCCCTGAAAAATCGCCAGCAACTAGACTCATGGTTGCCTTATATCCGCGCAATTGCTTTCCAGCGTGATGGCACCTGGCCGGGGCTTGCCGCAAGAGCTTTGCGTGGCAAGGATATGGAATACACGCCTAAAGATTGCAGTCTTGCCAGTTGGAAAAAACGTTGGGATGCCAGCTCAGGACAATGGCAAAGTCTTTTAACAGGAGCTAGTTTTCCAGCAGCAGACTGGGCCAAAGTATTAGTCTGGGATTCCGACTGGATTAGGTTTCGGGTGGCTCAGGAGCGGCACTGGCTATCACCAAGAAATTATTATGAAGCCTGTATGATGATGGCATTGAAGGCACTAAATGAAGCAGGTTCAAATAAGGATCGGGTAGAGGCTGAAGTATTTCGCTCCAGGTTGAAGTGGAAGTTGAATCTTTTAAGTGGTGAAATTTCCGATACCCAATTTCAAATGTCAGGATCGCTTTGGGCGTTAAGTTGTATCGAGAGCGCTGAGCATGTCGACGAAGTGAAAAATTGTACGAGTTCGATGAAATTAGGGCGTGAGTGGGTAAAATTTATGGAAAATCGCATGCACCTTCGGGAAGCACGCATGATCATAAGTGAAAATTCAGTCATTGGGCGGGAGCAGATTGAACGCTTGCGTTTTCTGCTAGACAAGCTGCCAAATGTCGATCCCTTTACCCGTTTCGACTATACTGAAGAAAAGAAATTGTTTCAAATCGTCATTGATAAGTCTGGGCAGGTTGCCGCTGCAATTCATACAGTGAACCAACAAAGCCAGTTGTATCGTTTTGATTATTAGTGTTGGGGCTCATGGAGTGTATCCTCAGTATCATAAAAACGATATCAGCCATTCTCCTAGGAGTTGGTCTTACATTAACCACACCCCTTATTGCCGAAGATACAGCCGATGTTTTGCTAAGTCGGGCAGAAGAAGCCTATCAAAAAGATAAGCTGAACCGAGCCGGCAAACTCCTCTTACGCTTGATCCGACAAAACCCTGATAACAAACAGGCATTTCTGTTGATGGCAGAAGTTTATTACGCCAAAGGTGAATTTGACAAAGCCAAGAAAAGTTTTGAAAAAGCTGCGCCGGAGACGATAGAGCCGCGATTTGCTTTTGCCTGGGGAGCCGCCTTTTACCATGCAGGCGAATGGAAAGAGGCCATTAAAGGTTTCATTCGTGCGGTTGAAATTGAAGGCCTTGAAGACTATTCTCACTATTATCTGGGAGTTTCTTATTTTCAATTGCGAAATTATTTTCGAGCACAGCAATATTTAAGTCAGGCTCGCAGTTCACGTTTGCCGGAAAGTTTACGACGGAACAAACAACAACTTCTGCTACAGATCCGTATGCAAAAAGAGCAGGATCTGCGTTCCGTTATATCTGGAGATCAAACTGCCGGCGGCTCAACATCCAATTCAAAAGGAATTTCACGGGGCACGCCGATCCCGACTGATCAGAATGCTGGTGTCTATCGCTTTCGCTCTCCAAAAGAAGCCGAGCAGCAGGTGAAAGAAAATCTCATTCAGTTCGCTTATACTCCTGGGCTTATGCTGCATCAAGCAAGCAGTTTGTATGAAAATTTTAGCTTTGTCAGAAATCGTGTTGACTTGACAGGGCATCGTGAAAGCCTGGCAATTGCACTGACTAGCTTGGTGGAAAATCCAGACTATGGCCAAAATCAAACCATCGGTCTTCAAGTGTTTGGCGGAAATGCTGGTTATGAAGCTAAGATCACAGATGAACGGATTGTTCGTTTAAATGAGACGACAGGAGGGTTCATCCAGAAGGAGGTTTCCAGTATAAATGAGGGACATGGTTTCTTTGGAATCGAACCTTTTTTTAGGATACCCTTAAGTCCCTCCCTAACATTCGATGCAAAAATATTGCACTACGAGTTATTACCCGAATATCGCTCCAAGAGTCGTTGGGGTATATCTCAGGTTGTGGCGAAAATGCATATTAACCAAGGTATTTTTACAGGATTTGGTTCAGCAAGTTTTGCCAATCAGTTTGATCAAATCGCCAGTTACGAATTTCAAGATAGTTTGTTTTCCTTCGGTCTCGGTGTCGATCTTCAAGAGTTACAGATAGATCTGTCGGTAAATTATTTGCAGACAACCGGCAGTCAGGTCATTGAAGCTAATCCCTACCGTTACATCATTGCTGATCCTCGCATGCGTATGCCTGATGGTTATCAGGGGTTTTTTCTGATTCGCTCGCATTTGCAGCTACAAATGCCAATGGGTAACTTAGCATTGAATTTACAGAGAAAAGATCGCTCTACCTTTAGTGATCAGCGGCATTCACGCTTGTACGGCACTGACCCGCTTGAATTGGCAGCTCTAAGCATTAGTCAAGTAGCTTTGCGCTATATGGTTCCGCTCTTTACCGGGGTTTCGCTAATGGCTGAAGGGTTCTACCATCTTTATGGAGACTACTATTTTGCCAGCAGTATAGATGAGCTTAGCAATGGTCAACAAGTTCTGCAAACGGGAGTCACACAAACTGGCTATCAGTTGGGAATCAGTGTGACGCCTATTGATTGGTTGCGAATCCATGCAAATTTTGAAAATCATTTAAATCAATATGATCAGGAAGAAGGTCTGGATCAAAGCTTTAAGGCTCAGAATCCGAACTTTGGATCCACGACACATTTTCTTCTCGAAATGAGCAAGGATTTTTAAATAGAAAATTGGATCATGCATCTTATCTATGCATGATCCAAATAACACATGAGACAAATCGATTCCCTTCGATTCAAGGGAGGGGACGCCCTTCTGGATTATTTATTCAGTTGGATCAAGACTGCGTAGATAAGCAACGATGCCATTTTTTTGCTCTTCACTACTAAAGGTCATTTGGTGAGGAGCGCTGGTTTGATAATCATCATCGCTATTGATACCGGTTTCAATGGTTGACAGAATGCCAGCATCAGTAAACTGAGCCATAAAGTAGGGTGAGTGATCGACCCCATTTTCGGCTGCATGACACGAGGCGCACGACGGAGATGGTGTATCACCTGCAACAGCATTGTTATAACGTTCCGCGCCTGCGGCAAGCTGCTCGGGTGTGTAGGCAGCAATTTCAGCCGTGAGGCTGGAACTGGTTTCGCCGAATTTTAGGGTGATGCTGGTACTGCCAGCAGCTAAAGTCCTTAATATATATCCTTTGCCTTCTTCAAATGCAGCTTCTTCGACTATCTCAAAAAAGTTGCTATCAACTTCCACTGCTAGTGTAGCCACTTTTGCTGCCAATGCATCGGCATATTCTTGACTTTCGTAAATTTCATCTAATTGTTCTTCGCTGTATTGTTCGAAGTCTTCTAGTAAGCCCAAAGCGACAGTGCCGACAGCAACCAGAAATTCGTTCTCGCCATCAAAGCCTGTATAAACAGAACCAGTTTCGTTGTTAAAGGCAAAGGACTCCCATTCCATCTGAGCGACAATTTCGCTTATATTCAGTTTTTCTTCGGCAGGACTCTCTTGGTCAGGTTGAGGATTTTTCGGATTTTGATCAACGTTTTCTGAAACCGCTGGTTGCGTTTTAGTCGTATCGCTCTGTTTGGATGAAGAGCAAGACCACATGCTCATCGATGCAATGGTGCTGAGAGCGACGAGGCTTCGTACTTGTGCATTGAGTTTCATTGTTTCCGTCTCCTTTGTTCCCCAATGTGGGTTACCGCAATTACCGCGATAAATCACTTGGCATAGTTTCGGGTACAGGTTGTTGTTAGTTACAGGAAACTTTGCAAGCTTTGGGCCATAGGGACGAAACAAAGAACTTAACGGAAATTTTTGTTGTGATTCAAATTCCTTGGGAAGTCGCTGCTTGGAATGCAAGTCATATCTTAAAGAAACATATTCACTTGTTCGCTGGTAAGTTTTTCATCTACTCTACAAAAAACAAATGGTTTTCGCTGCTTGACAGTTACTGATAGCTTGACGCTGATTTTGCTGGTCGAAATGAACATCTCAAGTGTAAGTCATTGAATTAAATAAGACGTGGAAGTTGAATCAAGAAATGAGTCGCTTGCTTTGTTCGACCAATAGGCCTAAAACATCATTTGATTTGCCTAAACTGAGGGATAAGCTAAGATGATGGTAGCGCTCCATCGTCAAACGATAATATACAGGATGCTTCTCTCTTTCCAACCACTTTGCCAGTGCCAACCACAGAAAAAGTTCTTTGTCGATTGTTCTTACGCGCTCCATGTAGCGGAAAACCTGCTCGATCTTTTCCAGTTTTGCGATGTCTTGCAACTTCTCGTCATAAATCTGATCAAGAATCTGCGCAGCTCGATAGAAATATCCCATTTGTTTAAAATCAAGTTCCTGTCTACGGGCGATGGTGCGAAGTTTTGGTAGGCGATGCAACCAGCGATAGTTGGGAAAGCACCATGCCCAAAACTGCAATTCTAATATATAGCTTTCCTGGTAGTGTGACTTGCTCTCATAGACAAGCTGGTAGAGAGGTCCTAAATCACACTCCTCCATAGCTTGAAAGCAAGCCTCTTCCCAGTTGACTTCCAACTGAAAGGCCTCTGAAAGCTCTGGATTTAAGCGGCTAGCAGTTATCAAATCGTGAAAGATATCACGCTCTCCTGCTAGTCGCAGCAGTTTGATGCGGCTAATGCGAGCTTGTTCAAAAAGTCGACCTGAATTCAAGTGTTGTTCGACTTGCATAAAGTATTGTTGAGCCATTTCGCTAAAGCCAAGGCGAAAGCATTTGATACCCAAAAGTGATGCTTGATAGGGCTCACCACCTGGCATTTCCGGGCCACTTAATTTTTCGGCGATCAATTGATTCCAAATGGATGGCCAAAACTCACCTTGATTTAGGAAGATTTGACTGCGTACCATGCGGAGTTCACCGTGAAGGGTGGAAAGTTTCGATTTACTGGGTTGGATACCGTTGTATTTAAGTAGATCGCTTGCCAAGTCAAGCAGTTGTTTCACCTCGGCATCCTGAAGTCCACCAAATTGGATGTGATGAACAAGCGCGCACATCGTGTAGATAAACCGTCTGAGTTGGTCTTCTGGCTCCAATGAGTCTAATTGCTTGATGCGCTCCAGGATATGATAAAACTTTACTTCAGGGCTCGCTTCATCTTGTATGACTTTGAGTTCCTGATAGATCTCAGCTCGATAAGTTTCTAAGTCTTTAATTTGCCATTTAGTTCGCATGGGTTTACCAGCTCTTTACGAATGCTGCTACAGTTTGCACAGGTAATCGATTGACTGCCGGAATAACCTGCCAGTTTGCGCCATCTTTGGACTGTAAAAGGCTGATTTGGTCGGGAGAACATTCCCCAGCAGCATAAAAGTCCAAAGGTGTTCCTTGTAACCGAATCCCATCTACGGCAATCAGCGTGTCACCAAAGTTTATCTCGACCCAACTTGGATCATTGTTGCGGGTATCAAAGGGTGCTTCGTGATGATAGGTGTTTAAATTCGACTCCCAAAAACCTTGGGGAAAAAAGGCTTCCCAGGCCCATTGTGGATTGCTACTGGAGTTTACTGTTGCGGGATATTCACCAAAAAACATCGTATCCGTGGCTTCATCATATGACGGCTCAAGCCATTGTTTCTTTGCTGAAAACTGTAGATAAGTGACACATGCACTGGGATCGATGAAATCAGTGGTCTCAATGGAGTGAATCACGAGGCGAAATCTTTGTGAATGACGTTGCTCCCAATATGGGGGCAAGGCTTCAGTAACTCGCCAGCTTAAATCTATCGTCGGTGCTTGAGAAGAGTTTTTGGATTTTCCAGCAAAGTGGACAACTGATTGATCAAGAGCCCAGTTGATGTCAATTCCTGCCAGATAGCTGATTTTCCAGCTCGCATGCCACGCCCCAGGCGTCGGTCGAGTTTCGATGGCAATATCAGGACTCGCCGATTGAAAGTCAAACTGCCAATCACTGAAATTTTCTTCAATTTGTAAAGATTGACCGTCTTCGGCCAGCATTTGACAGTCAAGATTGAGGCTGTCAATTTTGCGATCTTCGATCTGACAAACCAATGGATAACCTGGTAAACCGCCATTGTCTTCCGATGGTCGCGGTTGTGCCTTTGATAATTTCGAGCCCGACTCGCTGTCTGAGCTCTCAGGAGACACGTATCCTGGTCGTAATTCGGAAGATTTGCAGGCAGTTATTGCTGCAAAAATTACCAAAAAAGTCGCAAATATCCATTTCCGCTGCTGATAGATCGCCATGCTTGTCTATTCCACCTCTAAGAAGGAACGATGGCTGCTTATCGGCAGTTTTTGGAATTTTCTTAATTTATAAATTAAAAGTCTTTGGTTCTCAGTGATTAATTATCGAGATATTAATTGTTTTCGGACAAATTGAAACGATTGTTCTAAAACTTCATCTTTGCCACGAGCATAGACCAGAGGTGCTTGCAGTTTATGGTCGACCGTCAGGGGCATGCCAAGGCGGGGACCGTTTTCAACTTGCGGGTCGGCTCGATAAAAGCGCAGCAGATAATGATCGCTTTTCAGGAGGACTTCTTCGGTTTGAAACGTTTGCCCGGCAGTGGGCTCGCCGAGCAAGGTGGCACCATATTCTTCACGCAAAAGATAGGCTAACCATTCCAGGCCTTCTTTCGTCGTATGATCAACCAGAATGAATATAGGATTCTTTGTGGCAAATTTAGCAAACGAGGAATCTTTTCCGGCTTTGTCGGTAAAAAACAGCGGTAAAAAGCCTGCATCCCGACCAGAGTGGCCATGACGTAGATCCAGGATCAAAGAGTCCGCTTCTTCCATCACTTTCTGTAAACTCTGTTGAAAGCTGACAAGCCAACTGCTACGCATGGCGGGCAGACGAAGGTAGGCGATACGCTTGCCATCTATGTTTTCCACTTTGGACTGAGCTAGGATAAGCTCTGCAAAAGCCTCATCAAACTTAGCCGGTATCGGTTGAATCTCACTCTCTTTGCTGGCTTCCAGTGGGTCGCGTCGCCAAGTAATCCGGAAACTGCGTCGATCGGCTTTATGTTCGGTTAACAATATCGGTTGAAATTCCTGACCTTCTAGCTTCAGCATCTCATCGCCACGCAATAAGCCAGCTTTTTCTGCCGGGCTACCTGGAAAAACATCAAGAACGTACCAATGACGTCCACGCCTTTCAAACCACGCGCCAAAATAATAGGGTTTAGCCTCCCCTTTAGGGTCAGGTAATCGGTGCAGCCAAAAGCTAGGCTCCGTGTGATGGATCAGGGCAGGATCGGCATGCCCGAGGCGAGCGAGAGCACGGTTCAAATTCAAAGTAAAACTGCTCGGTTCTGTCAATTTTGGAAGGATGGCCTCAAATTGAGGAACAAATGTTTCCCAGTCTTTCAACGCGCTCGCATCGTCGCGATAAAAAGTTTGTATCAGTCCGGAAATCTCGTTAAAAGTCTTCTGATATCTGGAATTTACTTTTTGCTGCGCGGAAAAGGCTGACAAGGGCCAAGCGAGCAACAGACCTAAAAATAATTTGAAACGCATATTACCCTCGATATTGAGCGGCGAATCCGTGGGATATTTTACTCGCAAGTTCGCGAATTTTCTGCTAGGAAGCAGGCCCGTAAGGGAAAGGAAATTCATGCAGAAACGACCATTCAAACAGCCCGATTCATCCCCTGTCTCTGTAGATTCGCAGAGTCTCCTGATAAATTCCACACACTTTTATTTGATTCTTGGTGGGGTTGGCTTACTGGTTTGCTACTACCAGTATGACTCGTTGGCCACTATGTTTGCTCTACCAGGCACTTGGAGTGAGGCCAGCTACCTGTTTGGTCTTGGTGTTCTTGGTGCTGGTGTCCTCATCATTCTCGGCTATGTGTTTGAAGAATACTTCGTGACATTCAAATCGCTGCGTATGCTGATGATGCGTTTTATGGGCCGTCTTCCACTGTGGGTCAGTTTTTATATCGCTATCATCTCGTCTGTTGCGAAAGAGATATTATTTCGTGGCGCTATTCAACCAGCTGTTGGGCTTTTCATTACTTCGCTATTATTTGGGCTTCTGCATCTCAGTCCAGCCAACGGCATTAGCTCGTGGAGCATGTGGGCTGTGGTTGCTGGGCTGCTGTTTGGCTGGATGTATGAGGAAACACAAAGTCTTTGGCCTCCCTTATTCGCTCACGTTCTCGTCAACAGTTACTCGATGCTGAGATTCCGGTTAGGCTACCGTCGTCTGCAAAAACTGCAGGCTGAACAAAAAAAGAAACCCATACCTGGAGCAAACGATTAGATGCATGCCGGACACCCCCAAATCTGTCTTTATCAACCGGAAATTCCTCAAAACGCCGGAAACATTGGCCGCTTGAGTGCCGCCACAGGCTGCCGTCTGCATCTTATCCGCCCCTTTGGATTTGCGACAGATGATCGTAATCTGCGGCGTCCAGGACTCGACTATTGGCCATTTCTCGATCTTGAAATTCACGACGACATTGAGCCATTATTCCAACGCTACCAAGGAAAGTTGGCTTTCTTCTCGAAAATGGCGAGCAAAGTGTATACTGAAGTCCCAACTGACACGGAGTTGTTCATATTTGGTAGAGAAACAACTGGCTTGCCTGAAGAGTGGCATACCAAATATCAGGATGCCTTTTATCGCATTCCCATATTTCATCCCGGTGTCCGCAGTTTGAATCTCGCCAATGCTGTGTCAATAGTGATTTATGATCAGTTGAGTCGTCGTGAGCGATTTAACTAAGAAAGCTTCTAAAAAAATAAGGGATCGCATCTATGGACCGTAAGCAGACGATTGTACCTGCGGAACCTGCCAAAGAGTGGTTGGAATCATACTTTAATCCGACATTACTGGCAGCCAAGGCTTATCACATTGATACTCCTAAAGTACCCATTAAGCTGGACCAGAATGAGAGTCCATGGGATTGGCCGCTTGAGTATAAAGATCGCATACTTAGTCGCGTGAAAGCCAAGGAATGGAATCGCTATCCTGAACCTTACGGTGATGAGTTGCACGAGCTATTGGGGCAGTATGCAGGAATATCTGCTGATTGTATCCTGACAGGTCCGGGTTCGAATATGTTGATTGGCTTGATCATCGATGCTCTTGGCCGCAATTTACCCGGAAAAGTGGTGATCGCCCGACCATCATTTGCTTTATTTGAAAGTCACTGCCGTTATTCTGGAATCGGCTATGAAACCTGGGATTTAGATGATCGCTTTGATTTTCGCTTAGAGAAGATGCCCGATTTACCGCAGGGCTCTTTGGTGGTTTTTGCCTCACCGAATAATCCAACCGGTAGCTTCTTGCCAAAAAATGATTTGCAGGCTCTGCTGGAGCGCTATCCCGACAGTTATTTCTTAGCAGATGAGGCTTATTATGAATTCAATGATGAGCCTTATATCGAGCTGCTGGAAAAGCATGCAAATCTGATGATACTCAGAACCCTGTCCAAAACTATGGGTGCAGCTGGTGTTCGCTTGGGCTATGCAATCGGCGCCAAGTCACTCATCCAAGAGTTGCGGAAGATGCGTTTACCCTACCTGCTCAATCATTTTGGAATGGAAGCCGCAAAGGTCATTTTAAGTGAACCGGAAATGAAGGCCTTTGTACAACGTAATGTTGAGAACGTCAGACTTGAGCGCGACCGTCTGTATACAGAGTTACAAGTTCTAGGCGAACGGGAATCGTTTTGGGTAAAAGCTTCGAAGGCCAATTTCCTACTGGTGAAGTTTGGTAGCCAGGGCTTGTGCCAAATTGCTTACCAGCGCTTGATCGAACGTGGCGTCTTGGTGCGCAATATTTCAGCTGGGCCTGGTCTCAGCGCATGCTTGCGGATCAGCGTTGGTGCCCCAGCCGAAAATCAGGCTTTACTGGAAGCAATTCATAAAGGTTTTTCCTGATATTCTAGTAGTTTGTAATTAATAGTTGGACTCAAAGCCGCGTCGTGCCGATCCCTCCATATAGGAGGATGCAACCATGTCAGATTACAAGTCGATTGCGGCTGAGTTCAATATCCAAACTCCTGAAAAAATTGAATTCCAGGACCTTATTTTACTGGTTGAACATCAAAACGATGTCCGTCTGATTCTCGCCCATCATTTGAATAAGATCGGCTATAAACAAATCAAGCAGTGTAGCGATGGACATGAGGCTGTACAATGGCTAAAGACGGCACCGCGTGCTGTCGCATTGACCATTGCCGCAATGGATATGCCGCTGCTAGGAGGAATCGAATTACTGAATGAAATCCGCGATCAAGAGGATCTGGTGCGGGGGCCATTTGTGATCACGATGAATAGTCCGGATAAGAATAAAATCATGCTGGCGACAGAAAATTCTGTCGATAGTATTCTGGTAAAACCTTTTTCCTTCAATGAGATCGTGCCAAAAATCAAGCAGGCATTTCGCGTATTTCATAATCCACAGAACCCGGAAATGGTCTATGAATATGCTAAAAAAGCGCTAAAAGATGGGCGCTTGGATGAAGCGGAGGCTATCTATCAGCGCCTATTGACGGTAACGAGTAAAGCGGCTCGACCAGTGCTTGGTCTAGCAAGCATTGCTTTGAAGCGGGAAGCGACCGAGCAAGCCTTAAAACTTTTGGACGAGGCGCAACAAAGAAATCCGCATTATGTTCCGATTTATGTGCAGCGTGGCAAGATTTTGATTAAACGCAGCCAGCACCAGGAAGCGATTGCCGCATTTAAAGAGGCGATCAATTTATCGCCGCTTAATCCCATTCGCTACGAAGAAGTGGCACAGGTGCTTTTTGTTCTCCAAAAGTTTGATGAAGCGATCGAAGTCTTGAATATTGCACTAAAAAACGATCTATCCTTTCCAGGTTTGCATCATTATTTAAGTCAAAGTTATTTTCATCTGAAAGACTATCGCAAAGCCGTTTTTCATATTCGCCATGCACTTTCTGTCGAGCCAGAGAACGTCACCTATTTAAATCAGCTGGGGATTTCTTATAAAGAATCTGATCAATTTCCTGAAGCTTTGAAAACTTACAACCAAATCATTAAGGTTGATCCGGATAATAAAGCCGCTTTATATAATAAAGCCATTTTGTTATATAACCATAAAAAGGCTGACGAGGCGATCAAGCTTTTACAGCGTTGCGTGGCAAAACATCCTGATTTTGCAGCAGCTAAGATGAAACTTGACGAGTATCAAAAACACCAGAAAGCAGGATAGCATGCAGCAGAAAAAGCAAGCCGTCATTTTGCGCCATGCACAAGCAACAAGCCCAGCGTCAGCTCCGACCGATGAGGAGCGTCCATTGACGGAAGCAGGTAAGCGGCAAGCGTTGCTTTTGGGTCAGCAATGGGCAAAAATGAGCTGGTTTCCTGATTTAGTCATTGTCAGTCCAGCCAAACGTACTTTAGAAACTCTGGCTGCGGTGGAAGAAGGTCTCGGTAGAAATGATTTAAATCGCAATGTTTACCCCAATTTTTACCTAGGTGGTCACCACGAGATGATGGTTGCGATGGCGCAAATGAAGCAGGACTACGAACGCCTCTTGCTCATCGGTCACAACCCAGGCTGGAGCGATGCTATCGCGTATTTAACTGAACAATACCTCAGTATGGAAACTGGGCAAGCAATTGAGATATTGCCTCTTGATTGTCAGCTTGATTGGATGACGATACTAGCTTCACCTGGCAGCTGCAAAATAGGGCAGTCCTGGCGTTGATCGCTAGGGCTGTAGCTAAAGGCCAACAGTTTTCTCTTCCCCATGCCTTGCTTTTTTCCACATACAGACTACTTGCTCAAAGAATTTTCAATATGTGGCTTAACTCACACCTATGACGATATTTATTGATGGCATCACTGGCCGTTCGAATTTACTATACTTGCGAACTTTCGAGAAGAAAGGAGAACGGTGATGTTTAGCAGAAAAATTCCCCTGTTTCGCATATTAGGCTTTAAAGTCCAACTTGATCTGTCGTGGTTTATCATCGCTTTTTTACTGATCTGGCTATTATCCGTATCATTTTTTCCAATGATGTATCCAAACCTAGAACCTATGTCATACTTTTGGATGAGTTTACTGGGCGTTCTGGGCTTGTTTTTATCCATCGTGATTCACGAATTTTTCCATGCATTGGTTGGAAAACGCTATGGAATGCCGATCAGTGGCATTACTCTCTTTGTTTTCGGTGGGGTCGCCGAAATGAAAGAGGAGCCTGTCAGCGCGAAGTCAGAGTTTTGGATGGCCATTGCCGGTCCTATGGCTAGTCTGGTCATTGCGGGCGTCAGCTATTTTGGTTTTCGCTCGGCCATCAATTTACAATGGTCACCCATTGTGATCGGTGTTCTCAACTACCTATGGCAAATCAATCTGATTCTGGTTTTGTTTAATCTTATCCCTGCCTTTCCTTTAGATGGTGGGCGTATCCTGCGCTCGATACTTTGGCGCTGGCGAGGGGAGCTGAAGTGGGCGACGAAAATTTCGACTGCGATCGGTTCAGGTTTTGGTTTGGTGTTAATCATACTTGGGTTTCTGTCATTTTTAGGTGGTAATGCGATTGGCGGTGTCTGGTATCTTTTGATTGGCTTGTTCATTCGCTTGATTGCACGCTCGTCCTACCGTTCCCTTCTGATTCGGACGACGATCGGCGACGAAACGGTCGATCGCTTTATGAACACGCAGCCCATTACAGTTAGGCCTGATATCAGTATTACTGCTTTGGTCACCGACTTTGTCTTACAATACCACCATAAAAGCTTTCCTGTAGTGTCAGAGGAAGGACGCTTGCTCGGCTGTGTTTCAACCAAAGATCTTCATGCAGTCAAACGTGATCAATGGCGTCAAACAAAAATCAGGCAAGTCATGCAGCCTTGTCAGGAAAACAATACCATTCATTCCGGAACACCGGTTAAAAGCATTCTCGATCGCATATCCTTGCAACCCGATTTACGGCTGCTAGTGGTTGAAGATAGTCGCCTACTGGGATTAGTGAATAGTCGGGATGTACTGCGTTATCTTTCCATCCGTCTGGAATTATCGGAGCAGGATTTACTCGAAAAACCTGTGGATCGGCAATTGCCGCAAAGGCAAGAGCAACAGTTGCTGAATCCGGAGCAAAAGGGGGCGTGAGCGATGGAAAAAGCCCCCCGCACAGAATTTAGAAAAAAGCTTCCAATTGGATTTGATCATCCGCTACTTGGTGGCTTTTTAAATGTTCGACTGTCATATTCATCATTTCTTCAGGGCCACATGTCATATAAGAAGCTTCAGCATACGCACTGTCGACAAAGCGGCTCAGCATGGAAGGGTCGGGTCTGCCGTGCCAGAAACCTTCAGCTGTGGCATCTTCTCTGGTCAAAGTTACCTTAAGGTTGACGCCAGGATATTTGCTGATTTCCTGTAAATCTTCCCAAGCGATCAAATCATTTTTCGATCGATAGGCGACCAATAAAGACAGGCGTTTTGGGCAATTTTCTTGTCCCAGCTTGGGCGCATATTCACGCATGATACTCAAAAAAGGAGTCACGCCACTGCCAGCACCGACCATGATTAAGTGGTCTTGGCAACGTGTCGCATCAAAGCAAAACCTGCCGATTGGGCCACGAGCTTTAAGCACGTCACCAACTTTTAAACTATCGCACATCCAGTTGCTGACAATGCCGTTGGGAACACGTTTGACCGTGACACCGATATAGTCTTTCTGGCAAGGTGAGCTTGACATGGTATAAGAGCGAGCAAGAGGTTTGTCATGCAAATTATCGAAGCGAAAGGTGAGGTATTGCCCTGCAATATAATCAAACGATACAGAGCCGTCTTCTTCATCGACAAAATAGAAAGTCTTGGTGTCCCAGGTATCTTCTTTGATTTTATCGATGCGAAGGTTCATCCAACCGCGCTTGCGCCTAAGAGGGGTATCTGACATCTTTAACAGTCCTTCGTGGCAGGTCGACAATACAGTCTTAAAAATGTGGACTATAAAGGAAGAGGCCGGTGGGAGCAATAGCTCCCACAAGCAGATTAAGGCAAGACAGCAAAAGGATTCAATTGTAGACGGACCTGTAGGTTATGGGTGTATCGCGCGCGAGTTTCGACAGCCCAGGGTTCCTGATACTTCAAGTAAAAACCACCTAATTCACCCTCGTCAAAATAACCGTTTCCGTTGCGATCCAAGAAGGCAAAAATGTAAAACGACGTCACTGGCAAGTCGGGAGTCATGAATTCAGCTTGGCCCTTACGATTGCGACGCAGGAATTCATTGCTGGACAAGCTGAAGCTCAACTCCGGTGCTTCATTGATATCCGGGCTATTGAGCAGTTGGATCAGCAGCTCTCGATCACCTTCAATGTAAGCATTCGGATCGCTCGTGAAATTGAGGCGAATTTTTGCCTGAGTCGCTTCTTTTGCATCGGGATCTTCAAAAAGCTGATCGATTTGAATGTGGACCGCTTCGGCTTTTTGATCGGGGCGAACGACAAGCCGTGTTGGGCTGGAGAGGGCTCCATAAACACCGACAGCGCGATCGCTGACCAGGACGAGTCCATTAAAATCATAAGGTAATGGCGGCTGCTGACCGGTGTGAAAATAAGCGCGCAAGTAGTATTCTCCCGGTGCCAAAAATAGCGTTTCAGGGCCAAAACTGCTGATCTTGCTGCTGTCAAAGTTGGCGATAAAAAGGGCAGCAGCGGGTGAACCCTGGAATCTAGCGTCCGTAAATGCTTCGACCCAAAGTCCCTGACTTTTGCCAAGATCTTTATTGAGGAGGTAGTGGATGAAAATTTCCACGCTTTGGCACTGTCGGCCGGTGCAATTGGTCTGCCAGTTATAGTCGTTATTGGGGAAATCAGGACGTTCGCCGCAAAAAGAAGAACTTGGTTTGCTGCTGCCTACTTTGCTTGGCGGACAAGGTTTAAATTGGTAGCCAGCTTGATTTGCTGATCCACTTTGACTTGGATAGCGGTCAGCTTTGTGGTGATTGTGATCTTCGACGATGAAGGCGCATGCCGTCAAAGTTATGAGTGTGATCGGCCAAGCGAGAAGTAAAACGAGTATCGAGCGACCTTGCAAAAATTTACGCATGGAGCTTCCTCCTAATCAAGATTGGATACGACGGCTCCTTTTGCGAAAGCTGTGCCGCTCGCAAATCGCTTGAAAACAGTCCACCATTGATTTTCTGGATAGACTTTGAGAGACTGCTAAAACACAACTGTTTTCGATAAGATACAGATGAAGCTTGGCAGTTTGCCGATCGCTGGTAGACAGGTAAAGTAGGCAGCAGAAACACATGCAGATAGCTAAAAAATAGCTATGTCACCTTTGGTGGAGCAAAAGGATGTCTGCAAAAAACTGCTGAAACTTATTATTAGTCAAGGTATTTCTATCGGTCACCTCTCATCAGGTGATCCGAACTATTTATTGACGCAATTCGGGCAGTCACTTCAAGTTGGCGGTCCCATAGGTTAGCTGGAGCAAACCGACCCATGAAATCACTTCGCAGTCGTCTGATTTTTCTCATTCTTCTGACCCTGGGGGCGATTTATTATGTGTCCCCAACTTTCATTTACTTCTCGTTACCGAAAGATCAACGTAACGACCAGCAGGTTTTGGATGAAGCGATTCCATCCTGGTTGCCGCGTGAGCACATCAAGCTTGGTCTTGACTTGCAAGGCGGCGTTCAACTTGTCCTTGGTGTGGATTTGGAAGTTGCTATTGAAAATCGCCTGGGGCGCTTAGCTACAGAGATTACACGTTGGTCTGAAGAAAACAACCAAATGGTTGAGCAAGCCTATGTTTTGCGCGGCCAGGAAAAACTACGCATCGTTTTAAAAGATGGGGTCGATGTTGGTGACTTCCGCGTGCAGCTTACCGAAGAGTTTGAAGGTCTGGAACAAGATGGTCGCGAAGGTTTGCAACTAGATTTTAGATACACGGATTCGGAATTGAGCCGTATCCGCGAAGCAGCTCTTGAGCAAGCGGAACGAGTTGTCCGCAATCGTGTCGACCGATGGGGTGTATCGGAACCGGCGATCAGTCGCCGCGCCGATGGCTCGATTCTCGTGCAGCTGCCCGGTTTTCGTGATCCGGAGCGCGCTCGTGAACTACTTGGACGAACGGCACAACTTAGCTTCAAGATGTTAGATGAAGAATTCAAAGGCTTTGAAAGTTTGCTTGGCAACTTACCGCCAGGAGTGACGACTGAGCGACGTGGCAATGGCCAGGTCTTATCGCTGGTTAGTGAAAGCCGCGAGCAGTTGATTGAGTTGACAAAAGACTTACTGCCAGAAGATCGGCAGCTCGTTTTTGAAGAAACACAACTAGCGGGTGGGCAAAAAAGTCGCTATACCACTCATGTCGTCTTAGCTTCCACGGAGTTGAGCGGCGAAGACGTTCTGGATGCCACCCTAACTTTCGATCCTAACTCACTTGATAATCGACCTGCAGTTTCGTTGCGCTTTACTGGTGCTGGCGGGCGACGCTTTGCGGAAATTACCGGTGCGAACATAGGTACTCGTATGGCGATCGTTCTTGACGATATCGTCGTTTCCGATCCAGTCATTCAGTCACAGATTTCCGGTGGTACGGCTCAAATCACGATGGGCAGCGACAGAGGCCGACAGGAGGTCATGGAAGAGGCTCAACAGTTGGCGCTGATTTTACGCTCTGGAGCCTTGCCTGCACCAATCACGATTTTGGAAGAACGACAAGTCGGTGCAACCCTGGGGCCAGAGCTTGCAGACCAAGGAGTCTTCTCCGTTCTCCTTGGTTTGGTTTTAGTCTTGGTTTTCATGATTGCTTATTACCGCCGTCCAGGTTTGCTTTCAGCTTTGTCTTTGCTTTTGAACGGTCTGTTCCTGCTAACCTTGATGGCTAGCTTTGGGTTTGCCTTAACCCTGCCAGGCTTTGCGGGCTTTATTTTGACCCTTGGTATGGCAGTCGATGCCAACGTATTGATCAATGAACGTATCCGCCAGGAGTTAAAAGAAGGTAAGGTTGCGAAAAAAGCGGTAGAAAACGGCTTTAGCAAAGTTTTCTGGACGATTATCGACGCCAACGTCACAACCTTGATTGCCGCCTTCGTCCTCTTAGAAACAAATAGTTCTGGTCCGATCAGAGGCTTTGCCGTTGCTCTGATCCTAGGTCTTTTGGTGTCGATGTTCACTTCACTTTTTGCGACAAAACTATTCTTTGAATTTGTTCTCTCACGCAACCTTTCCGACAAGCAGATCCGTGCTTGGTTGGGTGCTGCTGCAGCTGTTGAGAAGAAGGAATTTAGTTTTGACTTTCTAAAATTTGGTCGACCTGTGGCGATTGCCGGTGCCTTGATTGCGGTCGCTGTGTTTGCAGCTGCTGGAACGAAGGGCATGAACTGGTCAGTAGACTTTGCTGGCGGTACAGAGATCGAGCTTTTACTCGACAAGGACGTTGACCCACAAGTCGTCCGAGAGGCCTTGCGCGAAGGTGGCGTGACAGCTCCTATTTTGCAGGCGATCGGTGAAGGGCAGAAGCACTACCTGATCCGTTTTGAAGGTGGGGATGTACGCTCTGAGGCGCCGAGTGAGCCAATTTCAGCAGAAGTAGGGGAAAATGGTGAGCAGGCTGCAGGCGATAGCCTTGCGGTGACAGAAAGTCTGCGTGGTCAACTCCTATCCAGCTTAGCTGAGTACGGACCTGATATTCAGCGGGTTGACTTTGTCGGGCCGCTTATTGGCCAAGAGTTACGTAAGCAGGGTGTCTTGTCCATGGTTTGGGCCATCATCGGTATTTTGATTTACATTGGTCTGCGCTTTGATATGCGCTTTGGACCTGGAGCTGTCTACAAGATGATTCAAGACGTGATTGTCATCATAGGCTTCTACGTCTTCTTCCAGCGCTCGTTTGATTTGACTTCGGTGGCAGCGCTCCTGACTGTTATCGGTTATTCCGTCAACGATACGATCGTTATTTTCGATAGGATTCGGGAAAACCTCAGTCTTAACCCGCGTCGAAAACTTTATGACAACATCAATGCGTCTTTAAATGAGACTTTGACGCGGTCCATCAACACCTCGATTACGACGATAGCTGCTTTGGTTGGTATTCTGATTTTTGGTACCGCGCAGATCTGGAACTTTGCTGCAGCGATGGCGATCGGTGTGTTGGTCGCGACGATATCTTCGACCTTTATTTCCAGCTCTTCCATACTGTGGTTGGAAAGATGGAAAAAGGACAAGACGAAAAAGAAAGCGGCGGCTGCGTAAGCCGCCCACTGGCTAGGTTTCATCCGGAAATGCCTTGCCTAAGGCACCCCCGGATGGAAGCTAGCTAAAGTTTTTAATCTGAGTCATGCAAACGGAAAAAGCCCAGGGGCCGCGACGCCTCTGGGCTTTTTACGAGGGTATAGGACTACTAGGAACATTACTGATTCGCCCCTTGGGGATCTCAGGGCTTACAGCAATTCCATATCGGTTATTGAACTGCTGCTTAAGGCGTCGGAGTACTGGAAATCTTTTGTCGGTATAACGTCGTTTTTGCGACTCGCGGACTTAAAGGTACTCTGATAAACCTCACACTCTATATAATCAAAAATTTTCGGAAATGGATAGTTTTTACATTCCTGCTGGATAAGTTCTTCAGCTTCAGCCTCGGGTTTTTTCGTAGTTTTGCGTGGGGGCTTTTTCATTGTGACGTTTTCTGGCCCCAGTTCCTTCAAGAGTTGCTGCTTGATGACGAGCCCGCATAGATTTTTGAACTCGATGGATTGTTTATCTTCGCCAAGCTGACCGTGACGGACTAAATGAGGACAACGTCTACAATGCATACGCCTACACCTTTCCCTAGCTCGAGATTTCAAAGCTTCAACCATCTCTTTTCGCTACACGGTGCGGAAAATGATGCAAGGCCGCAGTGGTGCAGAGATCTGAGATCGTCTGGTCTTTATTGTCATTGGGGTTAGTCCTAATATAGGCGAAGCTATGTCCCTATGCAATGGAAAATAGTTGTAATATCAAGGAAAAATGCTTTTGTATGGAGTGGAAAAATTCATTCTTTAGCAGGTGTATTGCCGGCTTAGACTGCATCTATATATGTCGTGCTGATAGCATTTTTTCATTCTGACCTAAATAATTTTCCGAACAACACAAAGAAGCTTTGGTGGGAAGGAGATTTGCAGTTATCCGAAAAGCGTAGTTTTTGCTACATATAAATTGAGATAACAAACATCAAGGAACTGTGTTGTGAAGTCAGTTGCTTATTTTGAATCGATTTTTAAAAAGCGTGTTGCCGGAATCAAGCCGGGACTTTCCCGAGTGCAAGCGGCCTATGCAGCCTTAGGTAAACCTGCTGCCGATATACCAAGTATTTTGGTTGGTGGCACAAATGGCAAAGGCAGTACCGCTGGTTTTCTGTGGGGTATGTTGCAGCGCGCGGGGATTCCAACAGGGCTCTATAGTTCCCCGCATCTCGTGCATTTTGTGGAGCGCTATCAAATGTCGCACGCTCAAGCTAGTGATGAAGAGCTTGTGGCGGAGCTGGAAGGCATCCAGCAGCATTTAAGCCCCGAATTATACGAATCGCTGTCTTTTTTTGAAATTGCGACGCTGCTTGCTTTACGGCTGTTTGCCCGCTATCAATGCCGCTTCATCATTCTCGAAGTGGGTTTAGGGGGCCGGTGGGATGCCACCAATATCGTCGATCCCCTGGCTGCCATCGTCGTCAGTATTTCCCGTGATCATGAGCAATATTTGGGGGCGGAGCTTGCCGGGATCGCCCAAGAAAAATTGGCGATTGGCCGAGCCGGAAGGCCAATGTTTTGGGGCTGTAGCGGTGAGTTGTTGAGTGATGCTCAGGCCGTTAACGTTTTCAGCCAGACTGTGCAGGAATTGCAGCTTAAGCTATATGTTCGCGGTCGCGAATTTTTTCGGCTAGACGATACGATTGAAATCCACTTGCCAAGCATTCGTTCAGTCAGGGTTGCTATGCCAGAAAGATTGAAGATGCTTCCTCGGTTTTTACAGGATAACTTTTTACTGGCCTTAGGGGCCTACCATTGGTTGGCGGAAAAAGGCCTTCGTCCCTATTTCAATCTGCCTTCAATCGAGCATTTACTCGCTAAAGTCAGTGAGCTGAGCTTGCCGCGAAGTTTGTCGATGGTAGCCCGTTGCCAACAAATTCTGATTCAGAATGGTCAGCAGCAAAAGCCTCTGCTGTTTGATGTCTGCCACAATCCTGATGGAGTCCGTGTCCTTGGTGAAAGCCTGGCCGCGATAGGGCTGAAACCGCCAGCATTCGTTTCGATTTTGGCTGATAAAAAAATTGATGAGATGCTTGATCAGTTGCGAAAGATATGCGGCCCAATTTTATTATTTACCATCGACGATCCGCGGGCCATGCGCCAGGAGCTCTTGGCAGAGCGCCATCACGATTTACCTTACTTTGAAAGTTTCGCAAAGGCTTGGCAACATGCCCTAAAAGTGTGGCACAATCAGCAAGCACCCTGGCTTGTTTGTGGATCAGTACTCGCGGTAGGGCAAATCCTTCATGTCTTTGATATCCAGCCTTTTAAAGCTGCCAATGAACAAATTTAGTGGTCGCCTGTGGATCATCATCCTTAGCTTGTGCGGGTTTTATGACGCCGTTTTGGCTCAAAAGTCGGAATTACAACCCGATCTTGGAGCCTTTGCCGATAGTCTTGAGGCTTTGGAAGTGGAAAAAGACGAGGTCGATGAGCAGGAAATTGAAGCCTTCGGCATTCAAATCGATCAGCAATTTCTATATGACGCGCAAACGATTGGCTTCGACCGTGATGGCAGCCGTTATGTTTTTAAAGGTGATGTTGTCCTCATTGGAGGTGGTAATGTCATCACCGCTGATACCATTCAGGTGGACTACGATGAGCGACGCCTAACGGCTAAAGGTCACGTTATCTTTTTGAGTGAGCGTCAAGTATTCACAGGTGATGAAATTCGCTTTTGGTGGGAGTCTGGTGACTTCGAAGTCGATAATGCTCTCATGGCGGTCAATGATGCCGCGCGAGTGACCAAAGTTAGTCGTGAGGTCTTAGGGGTCACTGAAGCCGAACTCTCCTTTCGCGCCGATCAAAAGCGCCGTATCCAGGAAATCAACGAGCGCAAGCGCCAGTTGCGGCTAGAGTTTCAGCGCTTATCGAGTTTGGGTGAAGAGCCAACTCCGGCTATCTTAAATGAATATACCTTGCTGCTGGAGCAGGAAAAACTGACAAGCAATGCCACAGCCCCAAACCTTTCCAGTAAAGATGAAGAAGGTCGCAAACGATTTTTGAAACGACGTCGTTTTTGGGAAGAAACGCGAGGCAAAGGCACAACTGCGGTCGTGCCGAGCAAAGATTTTTTCCTCTTATCCGGTCGCTTCCTCGAAAGGAAAAACGAATACGATTTCCGGGCCGAAGATGCTGCCTGGACCCCTTGTCGCTGTGAAGATGATGAGGATCCGGCATGGAGCTTTCGGGCAGCTTCTATCTTTGCTCAGCAGGAAGGTTATATTGATTTGGAGCATTCGGTACTATTCATCAAGAGTCTGCCTGTGCTTTACATCCCTTTTTTGAAGATCCCGATGAAAGGCCGGCGTCAATCCGGTTTTTTGATGCCAGGCTTTCAAACAGGTGATCAAGACAACGGTTTTGTTTATACCCAACCAGTGTTTTTTGCCTTTGATCGAAATTATGATGCCACCTTGACAACAGATGTGTTTCAAAAACGGGGAACTCGACTTGGCGTGGAAATGCGTTATGAAGCCAGACGTTATTCCGGTTTTGAGTTAAATTTGGAAACCATTCGTGATCGAACCTGGCTGCAAAAAGGTTCAGAGCGGGAAGACCTACTCGATTACTATCTAAATCAGGTTAATCTTTGTGGAGAAGGGGAAAATTATGACCCTGAATGTGCAGCCCCAATTATTGACAGACTAGGCTTTCCAGGTAATACGTGGCGAGGCAAACAGGAATGGAAAGGGCGTTACTTCTTCACCCCTAGGTTGACTTTTGTCAGTAATGGTAAGTTGATTTCAGATCATCGGTATATCGAAGACCTGTATCTACAAGAGGATTATACAACGGCGTTCTCGACACGATCAGATGCCAATGCCTTTAACACAGCCAAAGCGCGATTGAGCTATAACGGTGCAGGTTTATTTTTGGGTTTAGGTTCTTACTATGGCGATAATGTATTGCTTAATGAGCGATTTAAAGGGCAGCAGATACCGTTGAACTTTCGCTTGATGACACGCAATATCTCGCTCGACCCGCAACGATTACTGCCGATGCCGGTCTATGGCTCTTTACTCGTGGAAAATTATATTATCCGAGAAGATCAGGGCAAATTTAATCCCTTAGGTCAAAATCTACTAGGGCTTGGCAGTGGGCAATGGCAACGTGCAGCCGTCGGTGTCATCTCACCCTTGATGCGCGATTGTATTTTTTCTGTCGACTATTTCGCTGATGGTGAGGTTCGACAGATTTTCCATGAAGGACTAGTTGAAGATCGCAGTTTGATTCGTTCCTGGCGCACAGGTTTAACGCTAAACTTACCGATGGATGGGATGGGAGTGCTTCCTGGATTTATGCAGGCCAAGGATTATCAAACAGACCCTTTGATTGGCACCCGCTATTTGCATCATATTATGAACTGGTCACTGACCTTTTCTTCAAGGCCTGTCGTGATCCGTCGTGGCCCTTACGGTACCTTGAACGATCGCAACGGCGCATCGCTGGTGTACTTTGCTTCGGATCGTCCTTTTTTAACGCCGACAGATACGCGTGATGTCTCGAATGAAGAAACGATGGTTCCCCATCAACGGATTACTTTGGCCACGCAACACCGGTGGCGCAACGTCCGGCGTTTGCTCAATATTGATTACGGAGAGCTGCAGACGCCGACTGATGATGAAAATGAACAGAAGTTGATGGATCTGCATGAACAAGCGAAGCTCGAATTACAACGCAGTGTGGATCAGAACATTACCAGCTATAATGATATGTTTGATGAGCAAAATGATAAGGTTGAATGGTATGTGAACCGCTTTCGCCTAACAGATCAGAACCTGGGAGAGCCGGTCAGCCTTAGCGCTGCTATAACCTTTGACTTTGAGCAGGAAAAACTGCGCCAAGAGCAGATCGAGCGTAATCGCGAGCTTCGAGCTCTAAGCGAACAGCTAGTGGGAGATGAGGCAGCTGAGATGCGCAACCGGATCGTTCCTTACGTCAATCTGCCTGAATCTTGGATTGGTCCGTTTGTGAATCTAGGCCTTAATTGGGATGGCTACCGTCTCAATACTAGCGTCATTTATAACCTGTATAAAAAGGCTTCCACAAATACCATTTTTAGTCTAGGATTGCCGCCTTTTTACCGGACATCAGTCAGTTTTGGGTATGTCCTTGAAAAGAGCCCGGAGTTAGTTGCTGGAACGAATGACGTTCTTTTTCGGATCAGCAGGACGCAGAGTATGAGTCTCAGTACGGGTCTGATACCGCGTGTCAGTACGGGTGTGAGCCTGATACAAAGAAAGGTTGAAGGTGCGTCTCAGGGGCAGTATGGTACTTCTGTAAATATCGCCTATACTGATCCTTCAGGGTGTTGGGGATTGCGTTTTATTCGTGAAAAAGATCTGAACCAGAACGAAGAAAACGCTAATTATATCTTACAGTTATCAGTCATTTTCTTGGGAAATCAGCGGGCAGGGGATATCTCTCCAGCTCTACAACGGGAAATTCCCCGTTTTACCGTCACGAATTAAGTCGCTTGAGCTGATAGCTCATATCGGAGGAAGATGCCATGAAGCGAGTCGCTCCTTTTGATGGACCGATTAAATTGGTTGGCTTTAACAATTTAACAAAAGCTCTTAGCTTTAATCTCTATGATTTCTGCATTGCGCGTAATGACAAGGAGCAGGAATCCTATATCAAGTACATTCACGACCGCTTTAATGCCAACCGCATCACAGAAATTCTGAAGGGAATTTGTAATATTATTGAAGCGGATGTGCTCGCAATTTCTGATCAAGATTACGATCCATGGGGAGCTAGCTCTCTCGTTCTCATGAGTGATCTAAAAGGTAGTGGCGTTGGCAATGTGAAGATGCATTTAGATAAAAGCCATATTTGCGCGCATACCTACCCTGACTTTCGAGCTGATGGCAAAATCTGTTCATTCCGGGTCGATATTGATATCGCCACCTGTGGAGAGATTTCACCACTCAAAGCCTTAAACTATATGTTTAAAGCTTTTGAATCTGATGTCGTTGTCGTTGACTATGTGGTTCGTGGTTACACCCGTGATTCCGAAGGAAGACGCGTTTACATGGATCATGAGTTGCGAACGATTCAAGACTATATCGATCCGGAAATCGTTAAAGATTACCATTGTGTGGATCTTGCATTGCAGTCAGAGAATATCTGGCAAACCAAAATGATGCGCACCAACATGAAAGAACAGGAATACTTCCTGGATCCTATCGATGTTAGTAAGCCGGAGTTTGCTGACTATATTAACATGGTGAAAAAAGAGATGCGTGGCTTGGTGTATATGTGGCCCGAGTAAGTCTGAAGCTTTTGGTTTTCTTAAGTTTAGCATGCAAACTGGACCATCAACGGTCCAGTTTTTTTGATCAGTTTTAAGATTCGCTAAGAAGCTTCTGTACCGCCTTCTTCATTTCCGGACTATTGGGATCAACCTTTGAATTAAAGCGGTAGCGAACCTGACCCTTACGATCAATCAGGAACTTTTCAAAATTCCAACTTACATCTTGCCGTGAAGCTTTTTGAACGGAAGAACTTTGCGCTGTTAAAAATTGAAATAATGGATGGGCATCGTTGCCTTTTACAGGCAAGATTTTCGCCATTTGAAATTTTACGCCGTAGTTCATTTCACAAAATTTTGCGACTTCCTTTTCCTCTTTGAATTCCTGCTTAAAACTGTTGGAAGGTACACCGATTACGACCATTCCTTTATCCTGATAGGTTTCATGCAGGCCTTGAAGTCCTTTGTATTGCTTCGTATAGCCACAATGTGAGGCGGTGTTGGCAATGAGTATGACCTTGCCCTGATAGTTTGCCAGAGAAATTTTTTGCCCCTTTAGCCCTGGTAGATCGAATTGATAAATCGAGTTGGAGTTTTTATTGTTCGCTGAAACTTGGAAAGCGAATAAGTAAGTGGCAAAAAAAAGCCAAGCCATAAGCTGGAAGCGTTTTCGCATTATCTCTCCTCTCATTTTTTGAAGTGAAAGCATTATTGTAAACTGCGACAAAGATAAAGCGAAAGCATTTCTCGGTAAGTGCTATCAACTGAGGCAGGAGGGAGCAGAGTGCTCCCTGTGGCATTAACGACGAGCTACAGTTTTACGTAGGTTTTGACTGCTAGCTATCATATCTTCGGACAGATGCTTTAAACGTGGCTTGGCTTTAGACCATGACTTGCTCGCTGTTTCACTCAAGCGTTCTTGCGCTTCCTGGGAAATGAGCTTCAGGCGAGGGCTGCCTTTGTCCCACAGATCTTGTGCGGTATGCCGTAAGTCTTGCGCTTCTTTGCGGAGGTCAGGCAAACTCAGTTCTTTTCGCTTATAAAACATCCATGCCGCAACGCCAACGGCAAGCCATGGCAGGGCAACTGCCAGTGTCTGACCGAAATGCCTTTTTGATTCAAGTTCTCGCCATTGACCACTGGAGCCGGACCATTGCGGTTTGGGCTCATAAAGGTTGCCTGAACTGTTTTCGGCAGGAGAATCTGTAAAATGATCTTTTTCCACCTGGCGAGCGATCATTTTTTCGGCGATTCCTGGTAAAAGCTGCCGCATGATGCCCATCATTAAGCCGCTTTCGCCGACATAGACTTCGCGTTCCGGATGCCTGGACAAGCGCACAATTTCTTGCGCAACCATGTCGGCATCATAGATAGGCGACAAAGGCTTTATGGATCTGCCGGTATAATTGGCAGCATGCTGGAAAAGTGGTGTATCGATAGATGCAGGTAATACAGTACAGACCTTGATACCAGGACTGTCACGCAATTCCTGTCGTAATGACTCAGAGAGGCCAACAATTCCAAATTTACTTACGACGTAAGCGCTTAAATAAGGTGAGCCGACTTTACCAATCATGGACGAGTTATTGATCAGCACCCCATGTCCTTGTTCACGAAAATGGGGGATGACAGCTCGTGCTCCATGTATATAGCCGAGCAGATTGGTTTCAATGACTTTTCGATAGTCTTTATAGGGCACCTCATCGATTCGTCCAAAAAGTGTGACGCCGGCGTTGTTCACCCAAACATCGATGTGTTCAAATTCTTCGATCGCTTTTTTTGCTAGGTGTTCCACTTCTTCGATTTGACTGACGTCTGTTGCCAGTGCTAGCACTTCCGCTCCAAAACGTCGGCAGTCACTGGCAAGCGCATCGAGCTGTTCCTGAGATCGGGAAGCCAGCACAAGAGAAGCTCCCCTTCTGGCAAAATCCATCGCTGCGGCACGTCCAATTCCACTTGAAGCACCGGTAATTACCACCACAGAATCTTTTAATTTACGTTTCATTTGTGAGTTCCTCCTTTTCTTATTGGAGGAGAAAGTTAGCAAAGTTCATTCCAGCTAGCGCCGTAATATTATTGATGTCAAAAAATTAATATCGGAAATCATAGAGTCGACTGCATGATATGTAGTCGCTGGGCTGCATTGATCTACTGTTGGTAACGCATTAACATAAAACAAAGCTGTCGGTAGCAGGCATTGAACGGTTCAATGCTTAAGTTTGCTAGCAAAGTGTAAAACAAAATAAGGTAGAAAAATATTTATGTCGTTTCAACCCGGAAAAAAAATATTAGGCAGTATTTTCATAGTCATGTCCCTTTTTGTTGTTCTTCCGAATCCACTCTGGAGCTTCGTTAACAAAAATCATATTCAGTCTCAATTGCAGTCAATCCAAGACGACCTGGGCCAATTGGTTCAAATTTGGGAAGGTGCAACAGTTGATCATCGGCATCGGGTGACGAAGGATTTGGATCAAAACTTAGAGCATATCTCCGGGCAACTAGGGCAATTAAGGCAGACGATGGCTGGTCCACATACCCAGGACTTTGATCCAAGTATTCGTGATGATTTAAGAAAAGCGCAGCAAGAAACACAGAATCTTCGGCAAATGCTTCAAGGCTTAGCTCAAGTAGAAGCTAACAATTGGCCAACTGAGCAGCGGCAGATAAACGAAAAACTAGAAAATTTACTTAAATTGATGGCTGAAGCGTACCGAAAGTTTCGTGAACCATTCGAACAATCTGATGCAACAACACGAGGGCATTAGAAAACCTTTTTCAGTTCAGACACCGGTAGATCAATGACTGGTGTTCGTTTCTTCAGAAATTAAGAATCGAACGTTAGAAAAATAAGCCGGGTAGTCCACATCCGGTCGTGAGTTGTCGGGGATACTCATATACATCACACTGGTAATGTTATCTTCGTGCGTCATTTGCAATCCATGACCAACTTCGTGAGAGAATAAGTGATAAAGGTGAGCCCAGGCCCCACTATTGTGATCATGAATATCTTGGCTTTTTTCTTTGAAATTATCAAAATCAAACTCTAAATCCATAGAGTAGTGGATGGATCGTCGAAGTTTTTTCTTGCTAGGTATAAAGTCTTTGCCTTCTTCCGTGACGACAGTTTTCCAGTGGCCATATCCGAGAATATTATTTTCGGCGCGGATACCATGAAGAAAGCTGACTGAAGAATTTGCATCATGCTCACTTTCGGCAAGAGATATGATATCAAACCCCATTTCATCGTTGTATGTATCGACGATAAGATTGATGGCTTGAAGAATATCTTCGTCTTCGGTTTCAATATGAAAGCGAAAATCTTTGACATGTTCAACGACGTAATCTTGCTTCCCACATGCAAAGAGAAGGAAAAGACTTAGAGAAAAACCCAGAAGTTTCACAAAAACAGCATAATTTCGCATCAGCAACAACCTCAATAACCACAAACAATAACAGCAGCAATAAATAGACTAACGACAACAAACAAAAGTAGTAAGAATACGGTAAAGCTGAAGGTGTCTTATCAGCTCATGCAAAGCTGATAAGCATAAGAGTGCAAATCTCGAGCCAGTCAGAATTTGCGCTGCGGGTTGGTTAATAACCCATGAATATCTTTGATTTTTCTTAGACATCATCAGTACTTGCATGTTTACATCAAAACTTGTTTACTGTCTGATATATGAACATATGATGTCTTTTTTTCGACGAAAGAGGCAAGTATTGCTGTCAAATTAGATGAATATAAAGTCATGGTTAATTTGCCCTGTGCGATGAAAATGATCGAACTATATGTCGAACCATCACTTTGACTTAATTTCTAAAAGGTAGCTATGCACACCGATTCACCTTTGCCTGTCAAAGAAATGCCCACGACTCTCTTACGCTTTAAGTCATGGCCAGAGTCAGGTCGAAGTTTGCAGTCTATAGAAAACATCCAGGTGATATCGGTTTACCCGATGGGATGGATGGATACGAATTTGCGCAACGGATTCGCCAAGATCCTCAATTAAAGGATGTCTTATTGATAGCAGTGACGGGTTATGCCAGTAAAGATGACAAAGCTAAGGCGGAAAGTGTTGGCTTTGACGCTCACTTTGCAAAACCGGCAGATTTTGATCTGATTAGCGAGATAGTGGCAAATCGGAGTTAGCGGGGGCCTGCCCTTAGCAGGCCCTATCAAGCACAATGAGGACTGGGTTTCTCTTGAGTCAGATAAGCATCTGAACTAGCGAAACAATGCATCACTGCGATTGACACCAGTTCCCACCATCGTCACTGGCGCTTCGATTGCAGCCTCAACGCCTTCAATATAACGCCGAGCAGCCTCCGGCAAGTCAGCGATCCGACCGGAGTTGGGTATCTCTTCGTGCCAGCCAGCGAAGCTCTGATAAACCGGCTCACAATCTTTTAGGATGTCGAGGCTCCAGGGAAAATCCTTGAGTTCACCGAGTTCCGGGTGACGGTATGCAACGGCAAGCTTAATCTCATCGAAACCAGTGAGAATATCCATTTTATTGAGGATGATGCCATCGAAACCGTTGACATCGAGGCTATAACGCAAGGCTACGGCATCAAGCCAACCGCAGCGCCTCGGGCGTCCGGTTGTAGCGCCAAATTCCTTACCTTTTTCCGCAAGTTGCCGACCATAGTCATCGTGCAGCTCAGTGGGGAATGGGCCTTCGCCAACGCGGGTGGTGTAAGCCTTGGCGACGCCATAGATTTTATCGATAAAACGAGGGGCAAAGCCTACGCTGGCAAATGCGCCGCCAGCAGCTGTTTCACTGGAGGTCACAAATGGGTAGGTCCCATGGTTGATGTCGAGCAAGGCACCCTGCGCTCCTTCCATCAAGACCTTTTTTCCCTTTTTAATGGCCTGTCGCAAAGATAACTCAGCATCCCGGACAAAGGGGCGTAAGACTGCTGCAGCTTGGTGGAAAGCCTGCCAAGCATCTGCCTGAGACTCAAGTGAGTCGTTGAAGCCAGGAAAACTGCGGCGCATGCCCTCAACCCAGGCTTGGCGACGCTTTTCATCGACAAAGTCACCGATCCGTAAGCCGCTACGATTGGCTTTTTCCGCATAGGTTGGGCCGATGCCCCGTTTAGTCGTACCAATGGGTTGGTCGGCTTCCTGCTCTCTTTTACCGTCGAGATGGATGTGCCATGGTGTTATGACATGGGCGCGGGCGGAAATCCACAAACGCTCCGGTACGAGCTCCACGAATGGTTTGACCTTATTAATTTCTTGTACTAGTTCCGACGGATTGATCACAACGCCAGCACTAAGAGCGCTGACTTTATCCGGCTGGAAGATACCGCTTGGGATCTGGTGGAGAACGACTTTTTGACCGTTGACGTAAAGTGTGTGTCCGGCATTGTTGCCGCCTTGATAGCGTGCGACAATTTCGACGTCGTGAGCGAGAATATCAATCCATTTGCCTTTGCCCTCGTCTCCCCACTGAGCGCCGACTAGTACCGTCACATTACCCATGACTCGGTCCTTCCTTCAATTGAATACGTGAGATTTCTAAGCTGATCTTGCTGCAACCTTGCCGGTTTTATCCCAGTCATGGGCCGATGTCCACTGGAAGTCCACCAGTGAAGGTGGTATACCCTGCATTGCTGGAATCGTCGGTATTTCGCTGACATATCGTGCCAACCCTTAGAACATAGAGGTAAGTTTAGACTATGGCAGACCAGAGCCTTTTTGCCATTTCGGTTGTCGATGGGCGTTACCGCTCCAAAGTGGAAAGCCTAGGGCCGATACTCAGTGAAGCGGGATTGATAGAACGCCGGTTGAAAGTGGAGCTGGCTTGGCTGCTCCATTTGGCAGAACACCCTCAAATTGGGCAGGATTTGCAATTTTCAGCAACACAAAAAGAATGCCTTGAAGCTTGGCTGTGCGATGTGCCACGCGATGCCGCGGTAAAAATTAAGGACATCGAACAGACAACGAACCACGACGTTAAGGCAGTCGAATATTACATCAGAGATTTGTTAAAACAATCTGGAGCCGATGACCAGCAACTGGCATTTATCCATTTCGCCTGTACTTCGGAAGACATCAATAATTTGGCCTATGCATTGATGTTACAGGATGCGCGCGAAGTTCTGGCCCAAGAAATGGCTCAAATTCTCAAGCAAGTTAGTGCGAAAGCTAGCACTTATGCGGATTTGCCGATGTTATCACGAACCCATGGACAGACGGCATCACCGACAAGTTTAGGTAAAGAGCTAGCTGTCTTTGGTCATCGTCTCGCTAAGGTCTATCAACGCTTGGTGTCCTTACCGATTGAAGGCAAAATCAATGGTGCAGTGGGCAATTACAACGCCCATGTCGTTGCCTATCCGGAAGTTGACTGGCCACACTTGGCAGCAAGTTTCATCGAAACCCGCCTTGGACTGACGCAAAATCCTCTGACCACCCAAATTGAAAACCATGACTCCATGGTGGAAATAGTTGAGACGATTCGTCGCTTCAACACAATTTTGCTAGGGTTTAGCCGGGACTTGTGGAGTTATATCTCGATTAACTACTTTAAGCTTGCTGTGAAAGAAGGCGAAGTTGGTTCTTCGACCATGCCGCACAAAGTCAACCCGATCGATTTTGAAAACTGTGAAGGTAATCTCGGCGTGGCCAACAGCTTGGCAGCACACTTTAGCGACAAATTACCGATTTCCCGCTGGCAACGTGACTTGAGTGATTCAACAGTGCAGCGGGTCCTGGGAACTTTTTTTGCTCATACGATGATCGCTTATAAAGCCTTCAGTAAAGGCTTCGATAAAATTTCCGCACATGAGCCAGCCATAGCCAAGGATTTATCGACAGCCTGGGAAGTTTTGGGAGAAGCCATCCAAACAGTCATGCGGCGGCATGGAGTTATGGACGCCTACGAACGTCTGAAAGCGGCAACCCGTGGCCAGGCTGTAAGTCAGGAAGCTTTGACCAAGCTCTTGCAGGAAACGCCTGAACTGCCGGAACAAGTGAAGGATCAGCTCGCGAAATTACAGCCATCATCTTATATTGGTTTGGCAAAAGAATTAGCCTTAAAAACGACTCAAGAGATTGATCATGCGCTTAGATAAGATCGTCCAAATCACTGGTGCTAAATTGCATGTGAAAGACCCAGCCCAAGCAGCAACTGTAGAAATCAACGGCCTAGGACCGATCGAACATGCTGGCCCTGGTAGCTTAAGCTTTATCGCTTCCTCGGAGTATGAAAAATTTCTCGAAACGACGCAAGCGAGTGCGGTCATCGTCAAGCAGCTTATGCCTGATTGTCAGTTGCCGCAGCTAATTCATAAGAATCCGTATTTGGCTTTTGCCAAAGTTGCTTTGCAGTTTTACCAGCCGAAGCACGACTTTCAGGGAATCAGTCCGCAGGCTTTTATTGCAGAAGATGCTGATGTCAGCCCTGAAGCTACCATTTTTCCTTTCGCCTATGTGGGGTCAAAAGCCAAGATTGGCCGGGGAGTGGTATTGTATCCAGGTGTTTATGTGGGTGCCGAGGCTGTCATTGACGATGATAGCGTCCTTTATGCCAATGTTGTTGTGGGTGAGCGCTGCCAGCTGGGCAAGCGCTTGATCATTCATGGCGGCTGCGTGATCGGGGCTGATGGCTTTGGCTTCGCTAAGGGTGAAGATGAAATTGTCAAAATTCCCCAAACAGGAATCGTGGTGATTGAAGATGACGTGGAAATGGGGGCGTGTTGTACCGTTGATCGAGCGACGATGGGTGAAACGCGAGTCAAGCGGATGACCAAGTTTGATAGTCGGGTTCATATTGCCCATAACGTGCAAGTGGGCGAGTTTTGTTTATTCTCGGCGCAAACGGGTGTCGCCGGCTCGACGAAGATCGGTAATTGGGTGACCACTGGTGGCAATGCCGGCTTCTCCGGTCATATTGAAGTGAAAGACGGGGTAACCTTTGGCGCTAAAACTGGCGTGATTCATAATATTGGGCCTGGTGGCACCTATATGGGCTTTCCGGCGATCCCTGCCCAGCAATGGCGCAAGCAGCAAGTCTATTTTAAACGTTTGCCCGATTATGATAAGCGCGTGAAAGAGCTGGAAAAGCGCCTTGCGGCTTTGGAAAAAGCGGAGCAAGAAAAAAACTCCTAGTTCTAGTTTCAATACAATTATGGTTTTTTGTTCAATAGCCGGAGTCACTGTCAAAAAACTCGTCAGTGACTCCGGATTCATTTTCCTGCCAACTAATCATTCTCATAAGTTAACATGTGGCTTCGACGGCACAGCTCCTGCATAAGGTCTGCATGTCCGCGCAGTGTCAGACTGCTTGGACGGGCCAGGTGATGCAAGATCATAGGCTGAGAAATATTTAAATACGAATGAGTGAATCCTGAATTTTACTATTGTTCCTGTTTCTGAATGCACTGTTGTTATTGATGTTGATCGGAATCTGTTGTTGAAGGAGTGTTTATGATGTGGAGATTGCTTGGTATACTTGCCGCTGTTTTACTGACCTTATGGAATGTCGGCTGTGGCAGTTCGAAAAAGAAGAAAAACCCTGTCGTTCCCCCAGTTGTGACGGAAGCGGAACAAAATAGCTCCGGCTCTGAACAAGATAAAGCCTTTGAGTTATTAGCGATCCAAGTACAGACTATTTTTGAAAAGAATTGTATCAGCTGTCATCAAGGTGATGAACCTGCTGCAGGTTTAGATTTTACAGTTGAAGCGGTCATTGTTGCCAATGCCGAAGACATTGCAGACTTTATCCTAGAAGGTGGTTTGCCAGCTCAGGAAAGTTTGAGCAGCGAAGAAGTTGAGATCATTCGTGCCTGGCAAGAAGCGGACTATCCTCGTCCGAAGTCAGTAAAAAAACCAGGTAGTGGTTCTGGAAAAGATGACGATAGGTCTTGTGAAGGCAAGTGTGGTGATAAAGGCGATGATGGTAAAGATGGTAAAGATGGTGATAAAGATCCATCACAAAGCAAAGATGACGAGCATGATGATTTTAAGTCGAAAAAGAAACGCTTGCTCAAACGACTTCTACGCTGCACTTCAAAGTAAGTGTAGTCCCTGGTAAGTGATATTTAAGAAGTTTTCGAAAGTTTCCTAAGCCAATGGCATTCAGCAATTGCTGAGTGCCATTTTGCTTTTCTTCCTTTTCATCTACGCTCTTTCATGTAATGAACGGCATGACTGGTCTATCTTCGCTCATATGCCGACGCAAAGTCAGTTCAAAATTTTTCTTCGCCATTTTCCTTGCAAGCCCTAGCAGTCCTAGACTATCTTGGCACAAAATCAAGCGTAAGAAGTTTGAATTACGGAAAGGGAGAAAGTATGAATTTTCGACGTCTCTTATTAAGTGCGGGTGTCGTCGCACTGAGCCAGTGGCAGTTGACTCCTGTTTGGGCAGCTGACACGGCCTGTCTTCAAGAGCTTGAGTTGCAAAACACCCGGGCGTTTACTTTAGGAGAAACGTTTTATTTACCTAAAGCTGCTGCAGGTGCTGATTGTCAGAATCGCTTTGGAGTTTGGGAATTAACATCCACGCCAAAGGGTAGTAAAAATCAGCTCTATCTCAGTGGTGCGGAACATCCGCGCTTTACTCCGGATTTACCTGGTAACTACCTTTTTGCTTTGCAAGGCAGTGATAGCGAATTGAGTTTGACGGTTGTGGAACGAAGCCCATCTGAGCGTTTTCGTAATCACTACATGACACCATTATATGGATCTGCTGTTATCGGTGATGAAATTTGGGTTGCCAATGGTGCTTCTTATACCGTAACTAAATTGCAAAAAGATCAATCGCAAAATTATCAGGTGCAAATGACATCACAAGTTGCACCATGGCCGGCTGCCATCGCTGGTCACCCTGAATTACCCTATGTCTTGGTTGCTCACAGAGCAGCCGATACTGTTGGCTTTGTCAATCGCGTTGACGGCGTCTTGCAAGATTCCTTATGGGTTGGCGACGAGCCAAGTGCGGTCGCTCTCAGCCCTGATAGAAAACGCCTCTATGTATCATTAGCAACAGAAGGCAAAGTTGCAGTGGTCGATCTCGAATCACGGCAGCTATTAAGTAAAGTTGCGGTTGGTTTTGATCCTCGCGCAATGAGTTTAAGCAAGGATGGCCGCTATCTGTATGTAGCTTCCTATCGATCGGCAAACCTAAGCTATGGTCCGGATGCCACAAGGCCAGCGGAAGATGACCAGGACGTCTTTGTTGTTGATACCAAATCATTGACCGTTATCAAATCCTTCCCGACGATTGCCGCAAACTTACGAGCGATCGCCTTGAGTGATGACGAAGAAAGTCTGTTTGTAGCTGGCAGCGATGGCGAGACACTACCGTCACAAAATGATCCAAGTGCCAAACCATTCACCCATTTAGTGGCAGAAATTCCTTTGGATGGTGGGGCGCCATTGGATGGTGATGTTTCCTATCAGCTCACGGATTTAACCAGGCAGCTTGGTTCTGCAGGACCAGCAGTTAATCCAAGTGGTGTGCTTGTTAAGGGCAAACACATTTGGGTGGCTACCGAAAGTTCCAACCAAGTTATAGTTCTTGATCGCAATAGCTTTGAAGAAGTGTATCGGATTCCCGTAGGCCATGGCGCAAGACATATCGTGTCGGTTGACGGCGGAGTCGCCGTCCACTGCTTTCAAAGTTTTGAATTGTTTATTATTGCTGACAACGGTCAGGTTCGCCAACGAATCAAACTCACTGATGATCCCAGGCCAGCTAACGTTGCCCAGGGAGAAATCGTTTTTAGTCGACCTGGCCTTGGTTACGCCAACAATCATTCATGTACCAGTTGTCACATTGAATCACAAAACGATGGCATGATTTGGCGTTTTGGTCCTGCCGTGTGGCACAATATTCGTCCGATCCAGCTTCTTGCCGCGACAACCCCAGCTGGCTGGGCTGGCTATGCTTCCAATGCGGATAGTTTTGGATTTATGGGCCCAAGTTCCATTTTGAATCGTCCGCCGACTACAGAAGAAGGGGAAAGCCTCGCAGCCTTTTTGGGAAGCTTATTAGGGGCTCCACGTACCACGGCTCACACCAAACTCGATGGCAGCTTTTCGGACGAGGCATTGCAAGGCAAAGCGATTTTTGAAGGTAAGGCTACTTGCGCTGGCTGTCACACGCCGCCTCTTTATACCAACCGCCAGTTAATTCCTGTTGGTAAGTCGGGAATACCAGCTGATGTTCCAAGTTTATTGGGTGCCTATCGTCATGGTGTTTACTTCGTTAAGGGACAGGCGCGAAGTGTTGAAGCTGCAGTTGATGTTGCCTTGGATTATGTCAAGGTCTCATTAACTGAAGATGAAAAAGCTTCGTTAGTTCGCTTTCTTCGTGAGCTGACACCAAAAGGTGCACATCCTTTAGGAATTTGGCCTGATTTACGTGATGATACGATGATCCCACCAACCGCTGTGCCTTATGTTGGCTTTGCTGAGCCAGTTGATCCCAGCCAGCCTGGTTTGAGTCAGCTTGAAATTGCGCAGGAATATGTTGTGCTTGAGCAAATGAATGGCACGGTTGTCAAAACTGAAGTCCTCGTCGATGGTAACTATATCCGCTTAAAACCGCTGCAAAATCTCACTCCTGGTGCGCGTTATGTCTTCCGGGTGAAGGCAGGGCTTCCCTTTCAAAATGGTGGTCGCTTGGAAGCCGAAAGGCGCAGCATCTTTACCGTCGCGCAAGAGCCATTGGCAAAATTACCAAAGCAATTACAGTTGAACGTCAAGCTTGCCATTCCAGGCTCTGGAACGCCTCCTGCCATGACGGTAATCGACTTGCCTTTGACCATAGTCGATCAGGATGAAAACAGTCTGCTGGCGAAACTAGACATCGGTGAAGGCCGCGTCCAAACCTTGCGGATTTACCAAAGTGCTGCAAATATCAGACTACAGCCGTTTGCCTTGCCAGTCCGTGCGCCAACTGGTGGCTCAACTCTGGCCGATGCCAGTCATGTCGTCGGTAAACTTTCGGTGGATGGCGATGAATTTCTTAAGGCTGAAGGTCAATTGAATATGGGGGCGCCTGGTACCAAGATACCAGGTATCCAGTGGGAAATCGTTGCTTTAGACTAAGTTCCATCCGGAAGCGAAGTTTCCGGAAATGGGGCCGCGCATCCTTAGCCAAAGAGATTCGCTGTGATGACAGCTCTTTGGCTCATGCCAAGGGACCTTTCCGTTCAAGGCACTGAATTCACCTATTGCCGAGTCTATTTTTTTCAGTGAATCAACAAGGGAAGTCTGCTCTGGACTTCCGCTCCTAAAAACCTATCCAATTTGAACAGGGCGCCTGGCGAGCAGTTTCCAGACTTATCCTTTGAGCACCTTAGGCGCTTTCTGCGAGCCGGGCCTTTGGTGCAAAGACATGACTTCTGAGAAAGCCAAGCTCGGCACCAGGGCGGCGGTCTGGATCAAATTGCAAATAAACATCTTTGAAATGCTTAAAGTTTATCTTCGGCGATAGCTTTCTTAAGGCTTTGGGTCCAGCAAGGCCGCCTTGCAAAAGCGACAGGATCACTTGTCCATCTGGAGCATCACCGTTAAGTTTTGACCTATCAAGATAATCTTTTTTCGAAATGCCACGACGGGCTATCACAAAAGCGGCAGCCTCATGCGAGCTGACTTTCTTTTTCAGGTGAAGGTAATTAATAGCTCCTAGCTGCGAGCTATAGCCAGCAAAGACTTCTAAAAGTTTGACCTTTCTTTTTGCTGTAATGCTTTGAAAGCTATCTATTAACTTTCGGTAGCTAAGCGCTGAAAGTTTTTTACGGGTCTTTTTTGCATGCTGGTAGCGAAGCTTGGCGATAAGCCTTGAAAGATCAAGCTTTTCTATCACCAGAGGGATCTGCTTTCTTTCCGCCAGATCGCAGAGATCATGGACGATGGCCCCAATGGCTGCACTATTTTGCTCGCTGCTTGCTTCATAGGGCCTAAAAGGCACGGAAAAGGTCTCGATCGGATTGCCAAAGCGATCGATGATACCAACGGCCAGATGATCGACGTTGATATCAATGCCGATGGCTCCGCTGCCATAGCAAGGTTTTGGATCTTTCACCACTTGAATGATAGTTTGTAGATAGTAGCGGATCTCAGTCTTTCCCGCCTTCTTATACCTCCTCTTTTTGATGCGATAGGAGATCGGCAGGCGGCATTCTTTCAAGCTGAGCCTTGTGCCTGCAAAGGGAGAAGATGATTTCCGAACCAAACCTTAAAAGGCGGTCTTTATGGTTCAAAATCAGATGGCTAAAGTCGCCTTTGTGAATTCTCTTTAAGAGTTTTTTAAGGCCTGGCTTGCGGTAATTTAGTCCTGATCCCAAATCTGATATCACTTCAAAGCTAGGAAAGTTTTCCTTGGCGTAAGCTTCGAGTTTTTCTTTTTGCGCCTCCAAATCACGATTCTGGTCATAGCTTGAGACTCGCGCGTAGGCTATGGCATGGGTTTCGATTTTTTCTCGACTCTCTTGCGTCAGTTCCGCTATTTTTCTTTGCGAGTATCGCCTATGACCACCGATGGTTCTATGATCTGGTAAGAGCCTGTTTTCTCGCTCCCAACGCCTTAGCGTGGAGACAGAGACTCCGATCATAAAGGCGGCCATTCCAATCGAGACTAACATAGTAAAATCCACCACATAACATCGCAAATACCGTAATCTTGTATGGTGTGGTGGATAGGTTTGTCAATAATTTTTTAGTGCTGCTGTCAGCCCTATATTTGTTTGAAAGCTGCTTGTTGACTGATACAAAACTATTTTGCAGAACTTCCTCTGGCAAAACCTTTTTCCAAGGTCCCATGAAAGTGCACACAAGGTAGCACAGCAGTTTTTGCAAGAAGCAAAGTTCCAGGCGAAAGTACAGCATTGCAACCTGTTTGACTCTGGTCACCCATGATGGAGCCAAATTTTTTCAAGCCTGAGCTAACGAGTGTTTGAATTCCTGGCAGGCGAACTTTGACCTCACCGGCATTCAATTTCAAATTAGCGAGCTTGGTACCAGCGCCTAAGTTAACTTGAAATCCTAGCAAAGAGTCACCGACATAGGCAAAATGCCCTGCTTTTGCTTCATCAAAAAATATGGAGCCTTTTACTTCCGTAGTATGACCAACGACAGCTTTGGCACCAACATAGACGGAGCCACGTATAAAAGCTGCATGGCGAACTTCAGCACCTGGTCCGATATAACATGGTCCTTGAATATAGGCTGCTGGTCCAACCGTTGCACCTTGGGCAACATAAACGGCCCCTTCTAAGACAGCGTGGGGGTGCACATTGCCATGAATGATGGGTTGCTTATCGACACCAAGATCTGTTAAATATTTGCTGAGTCGGTCTTTGAGTGACTGCCCAAAAAGTTGAAAAACACTTTCAACTTCAAATAACTCCCGATTAGTTATTCTACTTAAATCGACAAAACTTTCGAGTTTCAATGGCTCTGTCATGGTTGCTTCCTTCTGCGTCTGGGCAATTCCTACCTAAAGAACTGGGATATTTTTGCCGAAGGGAATTCAACTTTGCAAGCATTACGCTTCGTTTCCGTGATGTGGTTAGGATAAAGCATGGAAGCTTAACAAGCTAGGAGAAAGGGATGTCATGCCACTCTTCGATTTCAACATGTTCAAAAAATCTGTTAAGCAATGGATTCGCGAACACCCTGAGGGATCACTTCATGAGTTACGCGACTACTGTGAAGACTTGATCCCTGCAAGCCAGTACGCAGCCAACCACTGGGTTGTGGATCAAACGGTTTCCTGGTATCGCCACATACTGGATCACCGTGATTTGCAAGAACTAGGCGAGGATGATGAACTGGTGGATTAACGCCAAGAAGCATCCTCTTCTTAGAACACGAATGATTATTTCTAGCCATCTTAACTAGTTTTAGGTCCTGGGCTCGTGTAGCAGCTCTTTGATGCGGAAATACTCGTGCTCGGGAATCATATCGAGGACTTCAAAGTCCTCGAAACCGAGATCTTGCAACCAGTCGATATTGAGCATCTCAGGTAGGGGAGACACTACTGAGGTGCCATCTTCCTTTTCATAATACTCGTACGCTTCCAATATCTTCCCTTGCTTTGTTAGCAGGTAATAATGATATCCGTCGCCATTAACGATATGGCCATCGCGTGAATCACCAGCCCAGTACTCGCGTGCGAAGAGGATTTCGTTATCACTGAAGTCTTTGCCGTCTTTGTCCAATTGTCCCATAAGATTTCCTCTCCAGTGGTTGTTTTCACATCCTCTGAAAAGGACTTTCGGTAAAAACCAGTTTTATTTTAGTGGTCATTCAAGCTCAGATATAAAGTCTATTTAAATTAAGTGTTTATATCAGGCGATAACCAAATCTGTTGAAGCGTAAACTTGGTAAAAAGCTGTCGTCATCACCGCGGTACATACTCCAAATCACAAACTGGGCTTTTCCTCTCACATAAGAAAGTGGAACCACACCCCAAGCTCGTGAATCCGTAGAGTTGTCACGATTGTCACCCATGACAAATAATGAGTCTTCCGGCACCACAAATTCACCATCGGCGGGATAGCGCTCGCCATCTGGACGAAAGCGAAAGCGTGTCCTGTCTTGGATGACCCAGTGTTCTGTGTCGTCTAAACGCTCTTTGTAGAGAGCCTTGCCTTTTGGGTTGTCATTGATGTCGCTGAGTATACTACGATCGTGCTCAAACTCAACTCGCTCCTGAGGTTCGCCATTGATATAGAGAATATCGTCAATGACTTTGATGCGATCGCCTGCAATCCCCACCACTCTCTTGACATAGTCAATTTGTGGGTCTTTCGGAAAGCGGAAAACAATAATATCCCCGCGTTCTGGCTTACCCCAGCGGATTAGGCTGTAATCAGTAAAGGGTAGCTTTAAATCATAGGATAATTTAAATGCCAAAAGTCGATCGCCGACCTTGATTGTTGGCTCCATGGAGGCGGTAGGTACATGGTAGGGGGAAGCAACTGACCACCGGAAGCACATGATAATAACAATCAATATGAATAGGGACTTAAGATTCTCGGGACTCCAAAAGCCGACCTTTTTTTTGTCGCTCATGCTTCGGCTTCACTCCTATGAAACGCAGTTTTGATGGCGGTCTTACCCTTTTACAGGAGGTAAATGTAAGGCGATAACACCCACTTTTACATGAGATTGCCTGCCTTGTCATTAGGGTTTCTTAAGTTTTGCCCACCAGAACCGAGACTTAACATAGTGTCCGTCCAGGCATGTCGGCGAACACTGGCCAAGTCTTTTCATCTGGCAGCTTCTTTTGAAGCCATACAAGGAGCCGAGCTTTGCGCCTGAGTTTCTTCGCTTTTTTACTGGCAGTAAGTTTTTTCTCCTGGCCCCTGTTCGCCCATTCCGCAAACATGGTCTGGTTTGAGTTTATGGAAGATGGTCGCTACAAGGTGGTTATTGGCTATACTGTCCCTGAGTTGAAAGAATTTCGGGAAAGTTATGTGATTTTCCAATCAAAAAAAGAAGCTGAAAAGTTTTACTGGGACCTGGTTCAGGGAGCGGATTTTTATCCAACACATCCCAAGTCGATCCGTTTTGCAGTTCCGAAACGCAAACCGACACCTTGGTAAGAACAAAGGACAACCGCAGGCAATTTTTGCCTGCGGTGTTTTGCTGGCCAGTAAGATTATAGTTCTTTGGCCTTGGCGATCGCTTCCGCTGAGATCTTCGCGCCGATACGGCTAATGACGTCAGCAGCAAGAAGCGCTGCAATTTCACCACTTTTTTCCAGTGATGCACCTTTTGCCTGGCCATAGAGAAAACCAGCGGCAAACATGTCGCCAGCAGCGGTTGTATCGACGACCTTAGTTGGGTAAGGGCGAATTTTAATTCGACGATCACCTTTGCCGATTAACGCGCCTTCGGCACCTAATTTGATGACTGCTGTTGCACCGGTTTCGCAGATTTTGTCACAAGCAAGCTCTGGGGTGGCATCATAGAGTAATTGCGCTTCTTCACGATTAGCAAAAACAATGTCTGCATACTGATCGATGACTTCGATGAATGTTCCCTGATGATTTTCCACCACAAATGGATCGGCAACATCAAACGAGATCAGGGTTTTATGTGACTTAGCAGTTTCGAGGGCTTTTTTAATCGCTTCGATTTGGCTATTGCTTCCCCATTGATAGCCGCAGAAGTGGAAAATCCGTGCTTGCTCAAGGCATTCATAAGGTACCAATGATTCATCAAAAAGACAGCTTGCGCCGAGGTTGGTGTTCATCGTTCGTTCGCCATCCGGAGTAATCAAAATGAAGCATGAGCCGGTTGCGGCTTTGTCAGTGGCTTGTAAATTGGCTTTAATACCGAGCTGGGCCATGCGGGCTTTAATTTGCTCGGCATATTTGTCTTGACCGATCATACCGGCAAATGAGGTTTTAGCGCCTAGTTCAGCAAGGGTGCGAATGGCATTTAAGCTGGAACCGCCCAGTTCTTCTGTTTTGGAATGGTCAGCAAAGTGGCTGGCAACACCTGCTTGATGTTCGTCATCGACGAGGTGCATGATACCTTTGCGCAATTTCAAATTTGTGACATCGCTTTCCTGGACTTCCACTAAGATGTCCATCAAAGCGTTACAGATGGACACCACATCGATTGACTTCATGTATATCTCTCTCCTAGTCAGTAAAAAGGAACCATTTGGGAATGTAGGTTTCCTCTGAGGGAGAAGTCAACCATGGCTCGCAGTGTACTGTCTAAGCTCTTGATTCAATTTGATTTTCTTGTAAGAGATAGTTCGCGCGTTGAGAGTCTTCGGGGTCGTTTTGGCGTGAGTTGTGGATTTTCGCTTCTTGCTTGATAAGTTTTGCCTGTAAGGCTTCCAGGTCACGGAGGCTATTGGAAAATAAGACAACAAATCGCCTTTGGCAGATATTAGCGACCAATAACGCTGTTAAGATTGGTATCAAGTAAAGATCTTTGAGTACCACAGACAACAAGCAAAGTTGGCTGCTTGCCACCAGGCCAGCGAGCAACTGATTACGCCTTTTAGACCAAAACCCCTCACCTTGATGATGGCTGGCCAAAAGAAAAAGCAAGAAAACTGCCGAACAGGCTATTCCCATGGAAAAACTGAAAACGACGCCATCAGCCAGCAAAGTGATCATTTGCAGATTGAGACAGAGAAAAAACGCCCAGCTTGCAGCCCGATTTTGCTGCCGGAGCATATTTTCTTGCTGAAAAAGATGCACCCGTGAACGTTTTAGTGTCCAAAACCACAGAAGCACTGTGACGAGTATGGAACCCATAGACGTATCAATTTGTGGTAAAGCCATATGTGGCTCCCAAAAGTCGAAGCATCCCCAGCGAATCGTCAGTAGACCTTCGGTATATTACGATTTCTTAGTGACTTGCTCTATTTTTTTATTATAGGGGGAATCGGGGAGGATGTCACGGCCAAGTCTAAAGCACAGGCTGATTTAAACGCTGGTTTAAAACTAACTTGCAATTTTTTTCACTAGATGCTGAGTCGAGTGTTTTTGCAAACCTTTAATCAAGATGAAGCTTTTTAAGGGTGAAGGGTGCTGGGCGGAATTTAATCTGATAGGTGACGTCAGGCATAGCTGGTCTCGCTCGCCTAAGTTTAAGGTCACGGAATGGAAGGTTAGATCACGCAATAAGCGAACTGTTTGAGTTAAGTTCGTTTTATTATGTTGTTGTAACTCTCCTTCAATGATAAGGGAAACACACGTTCCATCGGAAGTCAAATAGAGATTATCAATATCAGTAAAGTAGGCATGAGTTTGATCTAAGCTATTACGAATCAGATTTAATCTTTCCTGATTCAACTGAAACAAAGACTGCCACTGAGCCAACCAAACTTTTGCCTGTTGCAGATCTGAGTAACTATGGTCAGTAATTAAACTTCCCCAGTTTTGGCAATGTTTCAGGTTTAGTGTCTGTCCGGAATAACAGACATGAGAAATAATGCGATAAAAGGCATTTGCTGCTAGATGATCAATCGGATCAATCCACACCGAAACTTTGGTTTTCTCATGCAGATGCCATTCAATCTCTTTCGCTAATTCATCGGAAGTTTTTTGATGAAAGCGAGATAAAATATGATGTGAAGTCATCTCATCTTCACGGCTCACCAGCCCGACTTGATCAGCGGATGAAAACAATAGGAAGTGAACATCCTCCGGACCCGCATCAAGCTGTTTTACAAACTCCGACTGAACACTAGTTGCAATCTTATTGTTCAGCGAGGCCTGCAAGCATACAGCAGTCTGTCGCAGTGAATCCTTAAAGTGGATTAGACCTTCAAACCTTTTTTTCTTAGGCTTGGTCGTCATGAGCTACATCTATGAAAATTGTTAAAAAATTCAAGCATACAAGGCTAATTATCGGCGGCTTCTTAGCAAAGTTAAGATAAGTGAGGGAAATTCCGCCAAGTCAATTTAAAGCATTGAATTTACTCGTCATTTTTTTTGACTGCCTGCAACCTGTGCCAAAAGCCGGTCCAATATTGGTAGGCTGAGAAATAAGACAGCGCGATTGAAACCCAAATTAAAATCATGCCGGGGACTTGTAGGCTTGGCAAGCTGAGCATCAGCAGGACAATAGCCGCATCTTGCACGGCAGTTTTATATTTGCCAGTTTGACTAACTTCGATCGTCATCTGATACTCGGTAGCGGCAAGCCGCAAACCGGAAACCGCAATTTCACGGCAGAGAATTAAAGTCGAAATCCAGGCAGGCAACTGTTGGGTGTAAGTGAGAAGGATAATAGCTGAGGCAACGAGGATCTTATCTGAGATCGGATCGAGTACGGCGCCAAGTCGGGTAACACCACCGTATTTACGGGCTATGTATCCGTCAAAGTAGTCGGTCGCTGCCGCTGCAAGAAAGATCATGGCTGAAAGGCCGCGCAGAACTGGTATTTCCCAGGGATAGAGGATCAATAGAAAGGGAATCGCTGCAACCCGTGCCGCTGTCAGCTTATTAGGCAATGTTTTTAGTCGCTTAGATACTTTGTGCGCCGGATTCTCCAAAATGAACTCCCTTGATCGTCCTGCTCGCTTTTGTTGCCAGATCTATTTAGGCTTGGCAGCTCCTATTGTCAAATGTAACGTGGAAGCGCTGATTTTGGGTAGTTCCAATTTTAGCCTCGATTGATAAAAGGAAGCCCGTCATGAATTCCCTTATGACCACAGAACATTTGATCATTGGCTCTGGGATTGCAGGCCTTATGTTAGCGCATAAGCTTGGTAAAGACCAACAAGTAACCGTTATCGCCAAAGACCTATTGTTGGAAAACAATACTCGTTATGCGCAAGGTGGTATCGCCTCGGTATTAAGTCCGGAAGACTCATTTGACAAGCATATCGAAGATACCCAGATTGCTGGCGGCGGCTTGTGTCACAAAGAGATTGTCTCTTTGGTGGTACAGGCTGGACCCAAGGCTATCAGTGAACTCATCGAAATGGGTGTGGATTTTACCAAAAGCAAGGTACAGGATGACTCTGAGTTTGGTGGCTATCATTTAACCAAAGAAGGTGGGCATTCCCAACGCCGGGTGATTCATGCAGAAGATCTGACCGGACACGCTGTCATGCGGACTTTGGTGCGGGCGGTCGAAGAAAATCCTAATATTCACATTTATGAGAATGTCTTTGCGATTGATTTGATCACAAGTGATAAATATGCTCCTAATTTCTACGAAAACCGTTGCCACGGCATCTATGCGCTCGACAAGGAATCAGGCAGTATCATTAAATTTATCAGTCAAGCGACCTACTTGTGTACCGGTGGTCATGGCAAGGTCTACTTATATACCTCGAATCCTGACGGAGCGACCGGAGACGGTTTGGCTATGGGCTGGAGGGCAGGTTGTCGGGTGGCGAATCTGGAATTTATGCAATTTCATCCCACTTGCTTGTATCATCCGGAAGCCAAAACTTTTTTGATCAGCGAGGCGGTACGAGGTGAAGGCGCGATTCTCAAAACATTTCATGGCGAAAGCTTCATGGAACGCTATCATCCATTGGGATCGCTCGCTCCAAGAGATATTGTTGCCCGAGCGATCGATGCGGAATTGAAAAAAAGTGGTGCTTCCCACCTCTATCTGGATGCGCGGGAAATGGGGGCGGAAAAAATCAAAAGTCATTTCCCCAACATTTATCAAACCTGTTTGCAGTTTGGCATCGATATCACCACTGAGATGATTCCAATCGTTCCTGCGGCTCATTACAGCTGCGGTGGTCTGGTCGTTGATAACTGTGGCCGGACGAATGTGAAAGGTTTATACGCCCTGGGTGAAGTGGCCTGCACAGGCTTACATGGCGCTAACCGACTGGCTTCAAACAGCCTGCTGGAGGCTCTGGTTTTTGCCGAGCGTGTTGCGAGTGTGTCGGTCCATCAAGTCGCTCAAAGTGATCGCTTAGCTGATATTCCTAGCTGGGATTCAGGTGATGCAATCGTGCCCGATGAGCTTGTCGTGCTGACGCAAATCTGGGATGAAATTCGCCGTTTGATGTGGAATTATGTTGGCATTGTCCGCTCGGAAAAGCGCTTGCAACGAGCCTATGACCGCATCTGTTCCATTCGCAAAGAACTTTCCAGCTATTATTGGAATTATCAGATCAATAAAGAATTGCTCGAAGTTAGAAATTTGGCAGATGTGGCCTTTCTCACGATACAGTGTGCCCGTAAACGCAAAGAGTCGCGGGGCATCCATTATAATATCGACTATCCCGAACCAAATCATAAGGAGACGGCAAAGGATACCATTATTTGGTAACAGGATAGCTCTGACATTGAATTAACTTTTCCGCCCAAGCAGTTGCATGCTCGATCATTTGCTCTTGGCTAAGCTGCCATTCACTTAATGAGGATGCGGGCAAGATACACCTGCTATCCGGTATACGGCCAAGTTCTCCGGCTTTGTCGAGCATGCTTATCGTTGCATTAATTTCCTTTTGTACGACAAAATCCTGCCTGAACATGCTTGATTTGGCCGTCTGTAAGCAGCTGATCAAGCGCTCGCGGCTAAAGCCATGATGATTATGAAATTCACGGCTAAGGCGTGGTAATGCTCCAGCTTCAACAAGCCCCCACTTAACCAGAACCAATAGGGCTTCATAGTAATTTTCGAACATCACTATGGGGTCGGTAAGTGGTGGATGTAGGGGTAGATGAAATCCTGGAGCCTTGCGAATCAAAATGCCAGCGACACGAGCCTTTGGTTTATGCTCCATCAAAGAGCGCAAATCAGCAGCAGTCTGTGTCTGGACACCACCGGCGCAAAGGTATTTTTCATAGGCATGGCAGTCGATGGTACCTTGCAAAAAGAGGCTGATGCCTAGGTAAATATAAGCATCATATTCTGCGTTATCACCGATCAAATAGAATTGTGAATTTTCCGTCGCTTGTTGCATGATGTGGAGCATCGAAGCTGTTTTATAAGCGACGTGATGCCGTAGCAAGCCAAGCCTACCCTTGCGAATATTATAAGCCTGATTCTTGAAAGAGTCGCTATTCCAGTCCAAACCATCCTGGATCAATTTATCTTCCAGAGTGCGACGTAACTGGGGTGGGGAGGCGGAAACAAAGTGTAAGGATCGCGGGTGAAATTCGCTTGGTGTTTGACAAGGAACGTATGGATTGCCCCACCTGGCAGCAATCAAAAATGGTGAGGCTCCAGCAACGCTAATCTTATCTCTGGCTTCTTCAAATGCGATCCGAATCATTTGGATCGCACCTTCACTATTGGTTTCCAGATAGGTTTTATCGATGTCGCAAATGATGTGCGTCTCAGTTTGATCATATGGTAAAAGATGGCGTGTATCAATCAGACGTCGAAAATCATAGCGACGAAAGGGATTGCGACGGCTTAGAGTTTGAAAGGGGCTCATAATGCCTGGCCTCATAGGCTAAGTAGGTTCCATCCGGAAATGCTTGATCCTGCGTTTCATCGGCGAAAATAAATCCTCATGTATCTGAATACACTGCGGTCTATTTTCGCCTCGCGCCTTGTTTCCGGCATTCCCGGATGGACCCTAAGTAGCAAATATAGATTCCGGTTTGACACTCTCGAAAGATACTCTTTTCCCACTTATCTGACAATGTTGTTCATTAAATTCAAAGCCAATGTTGCATTGAAATTGCTCTGTGCCAAGAGTCCGGTGGTCGCTTGAGTAAGAATTTGGCTGCGGGTAAGATTGGAGACTTCGGTCGCATAGTCGGTGTCAGCAATTTTTGATTTTGCAGCAGCAATGTTTTCTTCGATGACTTCATTGAAGCTCATAGCTTGTTGCAAGCGGTTTTGCATGGCACCGTAGCTGGCTCGATACTGATTGATGCGGGCTTGGGCCTCATCATAGACAGTGGAAAACTGACGGCTATCATCTGCTTCCATGAGGTCTTGGGCTTGACTAAGGGTGACACCTCTTTCCTCTTCAAGGAGTCTTCTAGGATTACGCAACCCTAAACCTTCTGTTGTTGCAATGACATCCTGAAGGTTTTCGAGCCTGATTTCATTCCAATCACCGCTTGAGTTTGGGGCCCCTTCTGCAAAGTGAGGATCGCTGATGCGGAATATCAATTGCTCGGGAACATTCTCATCTTCGCCATTTAACAGAGGGATACTGTTATATTCAGTCGTTTTGGCGATACGATCGATTTCCTGGTGCAACGCCTCGTATTCGATAAAAAGATAGCGCCGTTCCTTGTCTGTCATAGTGGTTGAGGCACCGGCAATATTGATCTCCTTCATCCTCGTCAGGATATTGGTGATTTCAGCAAAGCCCGATTCTGCTACCTGTAACAAGGATACGGCATCGTTGATATTCCGTTTAGAGCTGGAGAGGCTCCGTAGTTTGAACTCCAGGCTTTCGGCCAAAGCGCGATCAGCCGGCCGAGGATCCTGCTTGGTGAAGACGACACCGGAACTTAATTTTTCCAAAGCATCAGCACCCTGACGGCGCGCTTCATTTAAGTGCCGATTCAGCATTTGTGAAGTTACTTTGTCATTAAGAAACGATGACATCACTATCCTGCTTTGTTGTTGTCAGGATGCTTTTCCCCTATGAAAAAATCATCTTCAGGCAATTTTTCAATGACCTTATTGGTTATTGCCTGCTCAGCAGGCGCGTTGGTATTTTGTAAGTCTTGATCCGAGGGGCGAAGTGTTTCTCTTATAGAAAGATCACTACGCTCAGGATGCTTCCAGACTTCCAATGTTCTGGCGTGACTTCTAATCGTTTGTAGCGATTCCACAGCAGACAAAAGTTGACGCTTGGATTGACTCTCATTTGTCATCGAAGATTTATAAAGTGCGTGGAGATGATCTTTAATCGATCTTGTTTCCGTATGACTTTGTGCTAATTTACGGCGTAAGTCGCTCATCATATTGAGGCTGATATTTAAAACCCGTTGGCAATGACTGGATTCATAAAACTGGCGATTTAAAAAGCGGGAAAACCGATCACTATTGACTGTTAGCTGGTTACAGTCAGAGGCAACAACTGTTGTCATCCGACCTTGATCGTCCATTAAATTGTTCATATGAGAAAGATGTTTATTGATCTCATGATTTTGTTTTTCGATTTGCTTGAGTGTTGATAAATGTATAGTAACTTCATGGTTTAAAGCATCCAACGCAGATATCGATTGGCGGGTAAGAATGGTCGATTCTCGATAAGATTGGTCAACTTCTCGGATATATCCATGAGCGTTGCGTACACTTTCGCTGCTGACTTGGAGCTTGGTTGATGCTTTTTCGGCTTCTTCTTGAATGGTGCCAAGCAGGTCTGTGATTGATTTAGTCGCCGTTGATGATCTGGCGGCCAGATTGCGGACTTCGCCAGCAACCACCGCAAATCCCTGTCCCTGTTCCCCTGCTCTGGCAGCTTCGATGGATGCATTTAAAGCCAACTGATTGGTCTGTTCGGCAATATCATCAATGACATCAATAATATTGACGATCGCTTCGGCTCGCTCCGATAATCCTTTTACCAGGTCACTAGCAGTGAGAACATCATCCTTGGATTGGCCGATGGCTGATGTCATCTCATCAAGTGAACGATAACCTCTCTTCGAATTTTCATGCATTTGTATCATGTTGGATTTGATATGACCGGCATGATTACCATGTATTTTCTGAAACTCCAAAGTTTTTGCCAGGATTTCATCGCTTTGGCGCTGAAGTTTCGTCGCTTTTTCCGCATTCGATTTAATCTTTTCATGGCTTTCCCGGATCTGTCGCAGCTTATTTCCCATCGTATTCCACTCTAAACGCGTAGCAGCAGCAAAATTCGCATTGTCGCCACACTGAGAAGCAAGTTTCTGCAAGTGACTATCAACGCCTTGAAATATTTCCATAAGGGAGTCGAGCTCATTTGTTTGCGAATAAATGAGAGAGGCCAAGCCGATTACGGTGTCAAATAAAAGCTCATATACAGTTTCGGTCTTTTCCTGTTTGACGGAGGCATTTTCTTCCAGTTCCAAATACTGACTCAAATCATCAGCGGCTCTTTGTAAGTCTTGTGCTGTCTCGTCTAACTGGTCTGGCAGTGAGCTAGAGGAACGGAAGGATTGAGATTTGGAAAACCCTTTGGCACGGGCGATCTTTTCGGGAAAAGCGATAATTAGCGAACAAATCAAAGCCAGCATCAGGAAAAAGATGATGAAACCGTTGAGTACCTCGAGTTGCAGAAGGTAGTGTTCAGCATGTATGCTGGCTAGACGATCGGCATTTTGCAAAAAAAGTTGGGCGCTGGCTGGATCAAGCAGACTAGCGGAGTCGCGCAAGTTCTCCTGTAGCTGAATCAGCTCGGTTGATTGTTCCCAGTTGAAAAAATTCGTCAAGCGCAGGTCAAAGGATATCACCAGTCCAATCCATGCTAAGGCACAGGCTAGAAACAGGGCGCGACGCAGGCCTTGTTGAGCTTTCATACGCTGATCCTTCAAGGGCTATTTTGGTCTTCTGAAGGCGATATCGGTGGACTAGACGAAATGTTTAGAATCTGGCCTGATGACCTGGTTAATTTGACATTGAATTTATCGATAAGGCCAAGCTTTCTTTCTCTGATTCGAATGAATTAGCTTATCATGACTGAATGGTCATTTTTACCTATGATTTGTGCAAATTTAAGAAAAACTATTTAATTTTTTTATCAAGTTTGCACGGACATTTGCTAGTCTCCGGGTGAATTCATCATTTTGTAGGAGATATTATGCTAGTGCGAATGAGTATGGTTATCTGGCTCGCTTTCTTTTCCGCTAACTTTACCTACCTTAACGCTGCTGACTGTGCCCATACCGAGACGAGTTTTGCCTGCGCAGAATATGTGAAAAATTATGATGGTGACACGATCACCTTCAATATTCGTGGTTTGCATCCTCTACTTGGAGAAAATATCAGTGTTCGGGTCAAAGGTATCGATACACCTGAACTCCGGACTAGCGATAACTGTGAGCAACGGCTGGGAGTTCATGCTCGAAATTATGTGTCGGCAACTCTATTACGCGCCAATCGCATTGAATTGATGAATATTGAGCGGGATAAATACTTTCGTGTTCTGGCCAATGTACGTGTCAATGGTCGTTATTTAGAGCGCAGTTTATTAGGGCAAGGTCTTGCGGTTCCCTATGATGGTGGAACTAAATTAAAAGTCGATTGGTGTGCTCTGCTTGCCGACTACGAAGGTAGCCTCTAAAATTCACGCGGTATGTGCTTCGCTGTAAGAGTCGAGGAAAGCTCGCCCTACTTGGCAAAGCTTCAAGAAAATGCCGATGAAATTTGATGTTTCTGGCAGGATTAGTGAAGCAGGTATGCTCGAGACAAAATGCTTGCTATCACTTGTCTTGTCCAAACTTGGTGACTCTCTGCCGCAGAGGTTGAAGACATTTTTTCAGCCTTATTGCTTGATAGAGAGACAGGAAGCAATAAATAGCCCAGGTTTGTTAATTGGAGAAAGCAGCTCCGCCTGGAGGGTGGAGTGGTCTTTCTCCGAGCCGATTTCCTATCTTTATTTTTTCTTTATCAAATAAAAATTAAGCTTAAAGCCATCACCATCATGCCACAGACCAGCCCATACACGGAGTGGTGATGTTGACCATAGCGCTCGGCGTTTGGTAGCAATTGGTCCAGGCTGATAAAGACCATAACTCCAGCAACTGCAGCAAATAACAATCCATAAATCAATTCATTCCAATAAAAGCTTAAGACGAAAGCAGCAAGCAAAGCGCCAGCAGGTTCCGCCAAACCGCTGAGAATCGAGTAAAGCAGGGCGCGACTGCGGCTTGCCGTGGCAAAGTAGATCGGAACAGCTATAGCAATTCCTTCCGGAATGTTATGAATACCGATGGCCAAAGCGATGGAAAGTCCAAGCTCAGGATTTTTCAGGCTGGCAATGAAAGTGGCCATACCCTCAGGGAAGTTATGGATCGCGATAGCGATGGCGGACAATAGCCCCATGCGTATCAGCTTTGTGCTGGCTGTTTTTTCCAGAGTCGATTTTTTTTTCTGAGTTAGTTCTTGCGGAACTTCATGCGGATTTTCGAATTCCGGTACCAAATGGTCGATCAGGGCGATCAAGCCCATGCCGCCAAAAAAAGCTAGATTGACAAAGATAAGCCCCCAGAATTCACCGACGATGCCTTGGACGATGTCTAAACTTTCAGTAAAAAGTTCGACGAAAGCCACATAAATCATGACTCCAGCGGAAAAACCGAGGGATGCGCTCAGGAAGCGGGCGCTATCTGGCTTACCAAAAACGGCGATTAAGCCACCGCAGCCGGTAGCTAGACCGGCAAGTGCTGTCAGGATAAGGGCGTACCAAAAATTTTCAAACATCGATTTTAACATCATTCATTATGTGTTAGATCAACCCCTTGCCTCTTTGCTGAAAAGATACTAGCGCATAATTCACACCAACAGATGATGTGAGAAACGCATATGGATTGGAAGCTTTTTTTTACAGTATTTCTAACAATTTTTTTGGCTGAAATCGGTGATAAAACGCAATTAGCCGCCATGGCCTATTCGGCAAACTCCGATAAAACCTGGGTGATCGCTGCCGCTGTCGTGGTCGGGCTGAGTCTGGCTGGACTTTTAGGTGTTGTGCTAGGCCGATGGCTTGGCGGGTTTCTGTCACCAAGATATATCGGCCTAGTTTCTGGTCTCATGTTTGTCGGTATCGGCTGCTTTATTCTCTTTCAGAGCCAGTTTGCAGGCAAGTAAAGCGGCTCTGACAGGCAATGCAATCATTCGGCATCAGCGTTATGATGCGCGCCCCATTGAGGAAATGGGTCTGCTGCACGCAGCCAAAAATCTTTGCCAAGTTTCAACTCTTCGTTGGTCAATAGGCAGCGGTCCAATTTTTCGATCATATGTTGCCGATCGATGCTTTGACCGATGAGGACAATTTCTTGGGTCCGATCACCAAAGTCAGGGTGCCAGATATTTTGGATACGCTGCATTTCTTCCGGATCGTCATGTGGAAAATCTTCCTCCGACAGAGCAGCATACCAGTTACCTGCTCCGCTAACATGCGATGAGCCGCCAGCTTGCGACCAAAGTCCGATCTCGGCCGGCCTCGTCGCCAACCAAAAAAATCCTTTTGACCGGAGAACTCCGGGCCAGGTTTCATGAATCAGATTCCAAAAACGTTCTGGATGAAAGGGAGAACGGGCTCGATAAACAAAACTTTGGATGCCCAGTTCTTCTTGTTCCGAGCGTTCAGACTGCAAATTAATCTGCTGCATCCAACCCGGTGCGGCTGATGCTTTCTCAAAGTCAAAGGCGGCAGTATTGAGAATATCCCCAAGCTGAATGCGGCTATGGTTAGTTGTTAAGATTTTGGCAGAAGGGTTTAAACCTTGCACGAGTGTCTGCAGTTGCTGCAGCTCTTCGCTGGTGACCAGGTCAGTCTTGTTCAAAAGAATGATATTAGCAAACTCAACCTGCTCGATCAGCAGATCGGCAATCGTTCGGTCATCGTCTTCATCCAAAGCCAGGCCGCGATCTTTTAAGTCATCCGCAGCGAGCAACTCTTCTAAAAAATGCTTGGCATCAATGACCGTAACCATCGTATCCAATTTGGCAAAATCCGACAGGCTATGGCCGTTTTCATCAGTATAAAAGAAGGTCTCTGCGACCGGCAGTGGCTCTGAAACGCCAGTCGATTCGATCAGTAGATAATCGTAGCGCCCTTCTTGTGCTAAACGCTTAATTTCAAGCAGCAAATCTTCACGTAGGGTGCAGCATATACAGCCATTTGACATTTCAACGAGCGTTTCTTCCGTCCGGCTTAAGCTGCTTTGCCCTTGCTTTACCAAGCTGGCATCGATATTGACCTCGCTCATGTCGTTGACGATCACAGCAACCTTTAAGCCTTCTCGATTATGAAGGACGTGATTCAAAAGTGTGGTTTTGCCGGCACCAAGAAAGCCGGATAAGACGGTCACAGGTAATGTTTTCATGATCATCCCCTCAGAAAGTGCGGGAGCAGAGAATAGGAAATAATGCAAATTTTTGCAATTAAAAACAATATGCGTCGATATTGCTGTGTGCGAACGCAACCGCCGCTAGATCTAGCATAAGTGGCCTGGATTTGGCCACTGCTAGATTAGCTTTTTATTGCTGTGAAGTTTTCTTAGGGCAGATGCGAGAGGTCTAAGCGCCGACATCAAGCTCCTTCGGCAACACACACGCCACCTTGTACGGACGTGCCTTCGGGACATTGGCAGTTGCCCGCCGAGAAAAAGGCACCAGTAGCGCAGGTGCAGGTTTGCACGGAAGGAATCGCAACAAACTCTGATAAGCCATTGAAATCGCTACCTGTTTTTTCTGTTTCCGCAAGTACGGCCGTCAGCTCCCAGCTGGCGGCCCCACACGCTACGCCGCCAACAGCAAGGTCGCCGGTACAAAGATTATCGCAAGGGGCAATGCGAGTTTTGAAGTGCACAGGATAACCATATTCTTTGTAGGGGTGATCGACAGAGTTGAAATTAAAGACAGCGGTGCTTCCGCCAGTCGAGTCATTCAACAAGCGTCTGGCTGGTTCCAATAAATTGTCATCGGGCTGAACGTATATATGGTTACTGATATTTCGTTCTCCGTAAGCTGCTCGACTGACAGTTTCGGCCAAGATTTTGATCTCGGTTCCGCCAGGAACCGGGTTGCCGCAGAGACCGTGGGCGAAGATATGAGATCCATGAACTCCCATTCCTGCCATAACCGCGTCGGTAGCACCCGGTCCCCAAAGGAGATCTTCATCAATAGTTTCAATGCCAAAGGTACGACTTCCAGAAGCGTAGGTACCCGCCCAGAGAACTTCGAGATCCTCATCCAAGTCCGTGTAGTTAGGCTGGATGCGATAGCGCTGCATACCATAGTGTGAAGTTCCCATGTAAATAGGGTAAATTTCATTCTTCCAAATCATCGTATCTTTATCCCAGCTGCCATTAGGAGGCAGATAACCATCGTCAATCAGGGCAATGTCGACATTTGCATCATATTGACCGTTTTCGTTCACGTCGATAAATGGTGTTGGTAAGTCGATAAACCATTCGCCATCATAGTCAAAACTAGCGTTATTATTATGGTCATAAGTTAAGACGTCGTTACCATCAAAAATACCGTTTTGGTTCTTGTCCCAAAAACCATCGCCACCATCCCAAAGACCATTGCCATTGCGATCATAGAAAAATTCCTGGCCGCGAATCATGTAAACAAGAGTGGAACGCCAGTTTTTAGCAAGGTTGGAAAAACTGAAGCTGCCAATGCCTCCCAGGCTGTCAGCGATTTCTTCCGGTTGACAGCGTGAACGGGCTTCTGGAAAGCCATCGAAGGTATGGATGGGATATGCATACTGGTTGACCATGTGCAGGGCATTCATGACAAATTTAGCTGTTCCCGTTTCTGGATTGATCAGACCACCGTTGGCAACCGCGACTTTTCCTGTCTCTGCATGAACCGATAACTGATAATCAAGAATGGGATCACCATCAAAGCGTGTTCCAACTCGCGCCTCAGTGGTGACGGTATATGGACTATTATTATTAAAGTAACCTTTCAAAGTACGGGCATTGGTCCAATCAAATGTGAGGGAAAAGTTTTGAAAATTGGGCATCCCGCCCTTGATGCTGATCACTGGTGAATGAGCTTTAATGATTTTGCCGTCTTCATCGGTAACTGAACCGGTGACAAGAATGGTACCCAGGGCAGTACCTGCACAGACAGGAACCGCTAAAATACCTTCGGATGAGCTTGTTGCCGTATAAGAGCCCGATTTGCGGCTGGTAACAGCATCAGTGACGACGGTTCCTTCCGCCGATTTCTTGGCAAGCTTTGAGCCTTTCGGAAAGTCTGGCTGAGTTAAAAACTCTAGCTCTTGCCCGGCAAATGGCGCATCATTGAGCATTAACTCAAAATATAAGGTTGTACAATCGAAAGGACCTGATTCAAGCAGGTTTAAAAGGATGATAGGATCAGAATCAGGCGTTTCGAGAATGGTGGGAACACTGGACTCTTTAAAGCTTAATTTTAAGCTTCCTTGACTCACCACGGTGATCTCGCCTGAGGTCGCAGAAATTCCTTGAGCCTCAGCCAGCAATGAGCCAACTAACTCATCACTGCCCGAACAGTATTTTCCTTCGACAAAACCATTTTCATCACTGACGCCCTGGCTTGGCAATAATAGACCTCTGTCTGCCACAGGGCCACTGGGTTGTATGCTTAATGAAACTGTGACATCGGCGACTGCTGCATTATCACCATCTGTGAGTTCGACAACAAAATCAAGGCAGCTTTCTTCAGCTGTATTTGAAGTATAAAGAGTTGTTTTGGATAAATCCCCAAAGGCAACTTGCAAACCCGGAATTGTGACTTCGTCTGGTTCTCCGCCGGTTCCTGGAGTGGCTGCTGTAACAGCACCACCACGACCACTATCAGAATCGTTACAGTTACTCAGCAAATTTCCAAGCAGGAACAGGACAAAAATTACTTTGTGATCATGTTTCATGTTTGCATGCCTTCATGAAATTGGAACAGTCTTCGCCTGATCTTAAACGGTTCGGACTATCATTGGACTTGGCTTAATGAGTCGGAAATTTGTCTTTTCAATCCGCAAGTTTGATGAGGATAATTCGAGCATAAAGAAAGCCCTGAACAATCAGTTCAGGGCTTTCTGATGGGGTGGACGCACGGAGCGTAGTCAAGGGTGTAGAGGTGACTTCATAGGGATCCTGCATCAATAAGGGGGTGGACCAATTCTTTGGAAAATCTTTGGGGAAATCCTTTCCCCATAAAAACAAGATTTGTTCATAGACTCATCCTGGTCTATCGTGAACACGAATCAACAGAAAGTCGGTTCCGTATCTTCTTACCCTATGTAATGCAAAGCAAATGCCACATACTTGTTATTTCCGCCATGAGATGCGGGTATCTGTTGTTTATCTAGCTGCTGTTGCAGTAAGTCCTAGAATTCTTTAGCACGACGTAAAGCATCTCTGTTTGTTCAAGGCGCCCGATAACCCAAATAGAAAACGATCGTTACAAGAAAAAGAGGCAAACATGATGACGCTGGAAACTCAGTTTAGATAGGAAATTTTGTGTAAGATATTGAAATTGAAATAGAAAAGCATCATTGATTGAAATAATGCACTGCCAGACGGCAACAGGTCAGTGGATTTTAAAGCTAAATGTTGGGAAATATTAGAATTGTGACGAGAAATCAGATTGGACTTAAGCAGGTATAAGGTCTTCTATGACCTTTCTCCTCCTTTTAACTTCCTTATTAGTGCAAATCAAATGCCAGAGCAGAAGCTTTTTTTCCGATCAAAAAAAAGACTGGTAAGTTCCGCCAGGCCAATAAAACCCCAGTACATATCCATCTCAAAGCTTCTTTGACTTCAAGTATTTCTAAATAAAAATATGTAGCGAGCAGCGATAAAAAGTCCAGAGCTTATGATTGTCTTATCTTTCCCATGATAGCCAGGGGAAGATTCAAAGCAGTAAGTGAGGACTTTTCCCTTTTACTGCTTGGTTCCGAAATGCATTTCTGTTGGAGGAGAGCGACAGTGAAACGAACATCCCTTATGGCAAGTCTCATCATTGCAGGCAGTTTAACCAGTTGTGCCACGACTGAAAACGGCGAAAAAAATGGGTCTGGCAAAACAGCTGGCGGTGCCCTGGCTGGAGCCATTGCCGGTGGTGTCCTGGGTAACCAAGTCAAAGGCAGTAAGGGTACTCGGGAAGGGGCTCGTATTGCAGGTGCGGTTATTGGTGGTGTGATCGGCGGCTCGGTTGGCCACTACATGGATAAGCAGGAGCGAGAGCTGCGTGAACAACTAAAAAACAGCGACATTGAAGTCGAGCGTGAGGGCGATCAAATCATCCTCAATATGCCAGGTCAAGTTACCTTTGAAGTTGGCAAAGCGACGATTCAACCGAGTTTCTATGAACTGTTGAATAAGGTTGCCGAAGTGTTGAACTCTTATCCGGAAACAGGTATCGAAGTCGCCGGGCATACCGATAGTACAGGCTCCGCTCAATTGAATCAGGTTCTTTCCGAGCAGCGGGCGCAAAGTGTTGTGAGTTACCTCAAGCGCCAAGGCATTCAATCCCAGCGTTTAGCAGCAGTCGGCTTTGGTCAGAGCCAGCCGGTTGCCAGCAATAACACAGCCGATGGCCGGCAAGAAAATCGACGCGTTGAGATGACTCTTATTCCTCCTAGCTCTACCAGCCACTAAGGATTGGGTTGAGCGAAACCGCCTCCACCCGGGCTCAGGATGCGCAAGCGATCCCCCGGGTTAAGTTGCTGCTGACATGCCGATGCTAAAGGTAGCCATCGGTATTCCAGCGTTTTCCAAAGTAAATTTTCGCCTTTAGCTCCATCATGGCCACCGAGTAAACCAAAGGGTGCTTGTTGTCTTCTTTCCGTAAGGAGTGAGGCCTGCATGGGAGCCAGACACTCGATTTCGCGGCATATACCGTCACCGCCTGGATGTTGGCCGGCGCCTCCGCTTTTGCGTCTGATACTAAATTCCCTAATGCGAACCGGAAAGCGCTCTTCCAAAACCTCAACGTCGGTAATGCGGGTATTGGTCATATGCACTTGGGCAGCTGAACGGCCAGGCCCTTGACGATTCCCGCCCATACCACCACCAATGGTTTCATAGAAGCGAAAAGCCTTGTTTTGATGGCTTCCGCCGAAAGTTATGTTGTTCATCGTTCCCTGACTGGCGGCGGAGACTTCCAACGCCGCGAGTATGATGTCACATAGTCTCTGGGAAATTTCGACATTACCACCGACAACGGCCGGAAAACCTCTCGTCGTTTTCTGTGGAGATAGAATGGAAGATTCTGGAATGATAAATTGGATCGGTGCCAGTACGCCTTCATTGAGAGGAATGTCTTCATCAATCAAGCAACGCATACAATACATCACTGCAGCTCTGGTAATAGCAGGATTCGCATTAAGATTGGAATTTTGCTGAGCTGCACTACCATTGAAGTCAAAAATTAGGGAAAAATGTCCACCTTCTGTTGATGTCTTTTTTATCGCGACGCAGAGCTTTGCGCCCTCATCAAGACGATCAGAAAAGAAATAGCTATCCTTAGGTAAGTCTTGTAGCTCATCGCAAACTTTTCTTGCTGTATAGGCCATAAGTGCTGTTGCGAAGCTAGCAAACCTATCGGCTTCCTGTGGTGGGAAAAGTGCGGTTAACGCTTGTTTTCCCACTTGGTTCGCTGCAATTTGTGCACGAAAGTCGGCAAGATTCTCTTCTGGTGCCCGCGAGGGATAAGCCCCCCCTTGCAGCTTGTCGCGCACATTCGCCTCACAAAATCGACCCTGATCGACAATTTTCATAAATGGGAGGATAACACCCTCTTCTTCCAGTAGCTCGGCTAGGGCAGGCATGGAACCAGGCGTGATCCCACCAATCTCTGCATGATGAGCCCGGTTGGCAATAAAATACTGAATCTTCTTCTTGTGTGGATCAAAGACAGGAGTGATGACAGTAACGTCCGGCAGATGGCTGCCGCCGAAATAAGGATGATTGCAGAGCCATACATCACCATCCAGCAAGAGCTCAGGCTGGCTTAACAGACTACGAATGGTTTCACTCATGGCTCCAAGATGTACCGGAACGTGCGGGGCGTTGACCACGAGATTTCCCTGACTATCGAATAAAGCACAGGAAAAATCACGGCGCTCCTTAATATTCACAGATACTGCCGTTCGGGCTAACTGCTCTCCCATTTCTTCGGCGATCGTGCTTAATTTATGGCTCATGAGTGATAGCTGGATAGGGTCATGCCAATCATCGGGAAGACTTTTGCTGCTACGATTTTTTTGAAATATCTCAATTATTTTCTTTTCGTTATAGTGCCATTGCCAATCATTTTTAATATAAACAGCCGTTCCCGGGCAACGTACCATCAATGGGCCACTGTGATTAGTCAGGGTGGATAAGTTCGACCAAGAAACTGCAGGAACGGTATGAAAACTCTGATTCCAATAAACTTGGACATCGGACGAGTTTTGGCGATCGCCTGTCTGTTCTGTAATGCTCGCTTGTTGGGCTTGACTTGAGTCGATCACTTCGATGATAAGCTGGCGGAGCTCGATCGGACGATCAGGGAAAATAAAACCAAAATGGCGGTGGTGCTCAGCTTCAAATTCCTGGCGCAGATTTTTTAAATTTACTTGCATAAGGGTGAGCATATGATCTTGACCCTGATAGCGCATTTCCAAAAAATATTGAACCTGGCTAGGTGCTTGGCGGTTGAGCTTTGCGATCAACTTGTGAGTTTTTTCATCAAGAAAAGATTTTAGTGCAGCTGCTTGCTCCCCTGCCTGAAGGTTTTGCGGTATATGAAAGCGTTGCATTAATTTATTGGGAGCGGCTCCAATACCGTAGGCACTGAGAACGCTGGCCAGCGGAGAAACGATGACATGCTTTATTTGTAAGCTTTCTGCAAGGTCCAAAGCCAGTTGCGAACCCGAACCACCAAAACTAAGCAAACTAAACTGGCTTAATTCATAACCCTGTTGACTTGCCATTTTACGAATGGGACCGGCCATCGTTTCAATTGCGATTTTTAATAAGCCGTCGGCCAGTTCCTCCCGACTTAAGTCCTGGCCGCTTGCTTGCGAAACGATCGCAGCAAGTTCATTGAGGCGAGTCTCGATGGCGAATGCATCCAATGGAAAGTTAAAATCATCTTTGGCAATGCGGCCCAAGTAGACATTCAAGTCGGTCACGGTGAGCGGCCCGCCGCGACCATAGCATGCTGGCCCAGGTTCGGACCCTGCTGATTCAGGACCAACCCGCAGTTGAACGCCATCAAACCAGCAGATGGAACCCCCTCCAGCCGCTATCGTATCAATCGCTAGGGCCGGCTGATTGATCGTGAAACGATGATTGCTTGGTGCCATGCGAACGCTATGTTGGTCTTGTAAGGAAATGCGCTCATCGACGATTAAACTGATATCTGTACTGGTACCACCCATGTCAAAGGCTACAGTCTTTTTGATTTGTAGCGCACGTGCCAGCTCAATCGCGCCGATCGCACCGCCAGCTGGGCCACTGAGCACGCTATCTTTTGCTGTGAAATCAAGTTCACTCACCAGACCGCCGAAGCTTGTCATAAATTTCAAGTCCGAGCCTGGTAAGGTCCTTTTTAAGTCTTGCACAAAGCGATTCAGCACAGGATTCAAATAGGCTTCCAACAAACAAGTTTGCATGCGCTCATAGTATTTCTGTACCGCAGCAACCTGATAGGAGCAGGTGACATATGGGAATCCCAGATCCAGCGCAAGGCTGGCAATTTTTTGCTCATGAATGGGATTGCGATAGGAATTTTTGAGACAGATCGCAAGGCTGATCAAGCCTTGCTTTCGCCAGTTGCGAAACGTGTTTTCTAACTGATCCATGTTAGTGATCGGCTCAACTATTTCACCTTGGCTGTTGATCCACTCATGGGCTCCGCAGGCCTGTTCAAAAATTTTGGTTTTTTCCTCGGCTTCTAAGGCAAAGAGTTGGGGTCTGGTTTGATCACCAATGATGGGCAGGTCTTCAAAACCAGCGCTGCATACCAGACCAACGCGGCAGCCTTTAGCCTCAAGCAACGCATTGGTAGCAAGTGTCGTTCCAAGGCGCATTTCTACCGGTGGAATCTGTTCATCTAAGCGAAGTCCAAGCAACCAGCGGATGGCAAAAATCGCTGAGCCTTCAGGAGATTTTAAATACCATGTCTGTGCATATGAGCCATCCTCGTAGGTCGATAGTGAATCTGCCAGACTTATTTCGCCAGTGATCTGATCTGAGGCGGTAACGAGACTGTTCCATGCAGGTTTTTCAGTATGTCCAGTGATGAGGTGTAATTGGAAACCTCGGAAAAAATCTTTTCGCGGATGGAGGCTATCGATTTTTATCGTCTTTTCATCGATGGCGTGGAAGCTGCGGCCCTGGATCATGCTGCTGGTCAAAAACTTTTCCAAGCGCCAGGTTTGACCCTGAATTTGTGCCAGACAATCGGTAAAGGTGCCGCCAACATCAATATAAAACTTAGCCATAAAAGGTGTCGACATCATGAGCCTCCTTGTGGTCGGTATGCTGAAATCTGCGAGTTGTGGGTGATCAGCAAGGAAGGGCCAGTTTGTCACAAAGAACCAGTCAGGACAAGAATTAGCTTATTTCTTCGCGAGAATTGACAGAGGGAAGTGGTAGGGAGAGCCGCACTGACTCCACCTAAAGTAGGAGCCAGTGCTGAAGGATGGTCTTAATGAACATGCAATGCAGCGTCACTAGCAAAGAAGTAGCGCTGATTGGAGTCGTGATCTAGAACTTGGAAATAAATCCAACCGTCTGAGCGAAAGTGCGGGAAAAGTGCAAATTGTCCTGGCTTAAGCTGGGTGATGCGCTTACTTTCGCCATTGCGCATATCAAGCAAGTAAAGGTTGGCCATACCTTTTTTGAGCCAGCTTTGAAATTCGGGATCTTGAGCATCAGCAAATCCCCATTCGGCATAATCCTCTTCTTGCAGATAACGGTAAGTTACAAAAAGATTTTCATTGAAGGAAAATTTACCCTTCATTCCTTTGCTACAGATACTGGCAAGTTTTTCCAGCGTGTAGTCGGATTCATCAGTTGGGGAATGAGTGATGAGCTGGCGTCGATAGAAATGAAAACCGAGATCAGTTAATTTTCCATTGACTAATCCTATTTGGCGACTAACCAGTATCCGACCAGAGGGTGAGATGTTCCAGTCCAGTTGATAGGGCGAGGGATGGCGCCAGACTTGTCCAGGTTCATAGGAATCACCGTTGAAGAGAAATGGCGTGATTTCCAATTGATAGCTTTGTGATGAGAGCAGCTGGTCCGGATAACCGCTATCAGAGATAAATGAGCCGGTAATGGCAAGGTAGTCTTCCCCATCCAAAGACTGACCGACGGCCTGGTAGAGGGGAACCTGGAAGGCATCATGGGCTTGACATTCCGCTTCCGTAAAATCGATATGGCTTGTCGAATTCTTCTGCAAGATGGACTGGCGACAGATACCTGTCTTTTCACCTTGAAAGATAAAACCGCTATTGTCGGGGAAGAAACTTGGGTCGAAGTAGGCATCGACGGTGATATCACGGTGATAAGGTTCATCTGCCAATTGCGCGGCAAGATCGATGATGAAACTCGGGTAACCGCCAGACGCAATAAAGCGACCATCAGCAGATGAACGGCTCCAGTAGCGGATCTCTCTATCGATGGAGCGCAGAAGGCGGATGTTTGCATCAGGAAAACTTTCATGCCAGTTGCTCGCAAAAGGAATATCCTGACTGCGAGGAAAGACAGACTGGCCATCTACTTTTTTTTGCTGGAAGCAGTCCAAGGGAGAAGAGCTGGAGCAAGCAAACATTAATATCCCTTCAGCTTCATTTTTTGCTTGCCAACCGAAGCGTTGCATCTCGTCTAGGTGCTCATGCATCGATGAACTGATAAAAGTTTCACAAGTTTTTGGGCCGGTATACTGGGTCAGTTCTTCTAAATAGGGAGTTCCCATTCGTAACCAAGTGTAGACGAGATTAAAGTCGTCTTGGCTCAGATTTTTGCCACTTCGAAATGGCATGCCGGCTTGCTTGATAAATTTTTGATGTTGGGCTTCACCGGCTTCACCATAAGCCTCCTGAAACAAACTTGCAAAATCCGAAAGATGGGCGGCGGCACTATAGAAGCCAAGTTTTTGGCTACTATATTGCCATTCACTATCTCGGCTTTCCTCGCTCACCAGACAAGATTGGATGATGCGGAGGGCATCTTCACCTTCATGACGATCGAGGCATCTACTAAGATCACGCGCTTGATAGGTCCAACGGCGCAAGGTCTGAGTGTCTGTGGTATTGTGGCAACCAGAGCAGAGATTACGCGAACCTTCTATGTCCGCACCGAGAATTTGCAATGATTGATAAGCCATTTCCAGATATTCTTGATCACCGACGCCAGTATTTTGCGCAAGACTGAACTCCGGCATGCTTAATAGATAGATTAAGCTAAGAGTTCGAAAACATTTCCGCATAGTTTCTCCTTTTTGGATGATTATTGATAGCGATCGGATTGATCGTAATGACTTAAAGTGTCGCGGATCATCCTGGCAAATGCACCCGGACCCTGATGAAAAGACCATAAGTAGTCAGCAACGAAGCCTTGCATCTGTTCCGTTTTGCCGTGACGAGGAAAAACCGAGGGTTTTGCTAAGATATCTTCACTGGAAAAATTTAAACCGGCAAATTGATGACAGCCGATACAATTTGTTTTCTGGTTGTCGGTACCTTTTTCCAAATATGGGTTGCTGCACCAGCTTTCGGGTGAACTACTTTGCCTGGCAATACGTATGGATTCTGGAATTTTGTCTCGATCGATGGGAGCCAAATCATTAAAATCGATACTGCTGCACATCTGGTATGCGGTCAGCCATGAGGAAGTCTGCTCAGGACGATCAAAGGCAAAATCTAGGTTTTCCCCGGCATCTTTTGACCACCAGATACTAAGCCAGAACCAGTGCCGACTAAGCTTTATCATGGCATGCATGCCAGTCATTAAAAAACGCTGGCCACTCATGGTTTGCATGATAAAGCCGGGTGGATGGAGGTTAGTCTCAGCTAATTCCAGATCGGACCATGATTTATCTGGCGATTGCATGATTTCCGGAAAACTATCATTCATGATCGGATAGTGTTTGAAAGGCAAACGTGCATCAAGCCTTGTCCAGGATGTTTTCAAAATGATGCTGCCATAGGGGAATTCATCGATTTCGCAAGGTGGTATCGGTATGGTATCGCTAGATGGGGAATCTTTCAAAATTTGATAGCAGCGATCGATCATCGCATAGTTTTGCATGATATGTTCTAAAGCTAATGGACTATACAAGGTGCGTGATAGTCCGGCAAGATTATGCCATTGCTCTGGGGTTTGCCATTGATCAACCCAAGTTTGCAAACGCTCTTCACCCCATTCAGGCAGATCGGCTGCCATGCGCTTGTTCCATTGAATCACCTGATTGATGGCCGCGTCTGTGAATGGAGCCCGAACTTGTCTAGCATCTCGACCATGCAAGCGATAAAGCTCGCGAAAAATTCTACTTATCTCTTGCGAATCATACCAGCTTAGCCAGATCGGTAAGTTATAGTGAGTGTTACCAAGACCAAGTTCTTGAGTCTTCCATATTTCATGGAGCACGTTCCACGCAAGTTGTCGTTTCTGTATGAAGTTCTCTCTCGCTTCTTCTAGCATCCAAGCTTTGATGAGATCAATGGGTTCGGAAACAGCTGCACCTAAGACATAACGTTGGGGCGGGTTGGCGCTTGGTGTACTAACAATATCATCCTGGCACGACAATAAGAACGAGAAAAGCATGATAGCAAAACGCAATCTCATATCGACTACCGACATTGAAGGTTGGATTTGGAATGCACGATGTTTGAGAGCAATCTTATCTTAGCTTTTTAGCATTGCCTGAACAGATCGTTTCTTGCCTAGAAACTAATTGCATCGGTGAAGGGTTCGGCTCAACCTCTCAGAATGTCTTTTCAAGAAATATGAGTTGATGAGCCGGGCTGATTTTTGGCGTGAATAATGAATGATTATTTAACGTTGTCCCATTTACAGAGATCTATGGCGTGTTTTGCTTGGAAATAAGTATTTTCCTGATGATCAAAAAAGTAGCGGAACTGATGAAGAGTCGAGCGCTTGTGTTTAAACTTTTTCCAATTATTAACTAAAAATACCAGAACACTGAATAACTGAGATCTTGTCATGAAGGTAATCCTTGACGAAGTGTATTTGATTTAGAAAATGGCCGCCTTTTAGCAAGCACGCGTCGTGTTGGTTCATGGCTTCGTCCTCCTAAGACTTTGAAATTGAGTTAAAAATCAAAAAGCCCAGGTCGGGAAAGACCTGGGCTTTTCATAAACATCTCTTAAGAGCGATTCCTAGGCTTCCGTTTGATATTCAATTTTTGCAAAAGCTTGTAAGTTAATCATGGTATCGCTCCTTGTAAAAGTCTTGATCGATACGTTGATAAAGGTCCTTCGTTTAGAAGTCAAGGTTTTTTATAGATCAGTATACTTTGTCGAGCGCCCTTTGGCTTTTTGAACGGGGTATTTGTCTTCATTTTTTGCCAGTTTATTGGCGATGATGTCTGGAATTGACAAGCGATGTTTAGCAGCTAGTAGCAAACAATAGGTGAGAACGTCAGCCAGTTCGTCTTGGAATTTTTTCTGGTCAAAGCTTTCATTGTCTTGCCATAGAAACAATTCCAGTAATTCGGAGGCCTCGATCGACAAAGCGATGGCCAGGTCTTTCGAGTTATGGAATTGCTGCCAATCTCTGGCATCGCGAAATTGCAGTATTTTCTTAGTGATTTCTTCGATTTCTGACATAGGTACAAGTCTCGCTCATAATAATGTAACAGTAAGTAAACCGCTAAACATACCAAATCACTTGATTATCCTACAGCCGTTTCAGACTGCCAACGCTAAAAATGAAGCCTGGAGATAGTGAGGATGACTTTAAAAAGCACACAGAGGTGTATGAAAAATCGACAATTTAGGGATGATTATCAAAAGGAATATTAGTAGTTTAGCATTGGCGAATTTATTGCATCTTCTACGAAATGCATTAAACCATATAAAAAAAGATGAGATGAGATATGTCGGCAAAAATTGAAGTGCTTACCGCAGCTGTTCCTCAGGATTCTTACAATAGATTACCTGGCCCCAATACACCTCCTCTCATTGGAATCGGCTTCGAGTTCCGCAAACACGGAGTCGCCCTACTTAGCCAACTATCGAGAACCTATGGTGATTATGTAAAGTTCCCTATGCCAGGCATCCGTGGAGTGCTGGTTTCCGACCCCGCCTTTATTAAGTTAGTTTTTCTTCAGACGGAGCGTCTTTTTGTAAAGGGAAAGATATACGAGAGGATGAGACCACTTATTGGCGAAGGACTGGTCACGAGTAGTGGGCAGATTTGGCGTCAGCAAAGAAAACTTGCAAACCCTGCATTTAATCAGAACGCCCTGGAAAGCTACCTGAATATTATTCATCATAAAACGGCGGCTTTGATGGAAGTTTTGCCAAGACAATCCACGTCGATCGATATCTATCATATGATTACCGAGCTTACTTTCCAAATTGCCTTAGAGGCTTTGTTTTCCACTGACGTTGATCGCTACCGAGAAGCGCTCATGAAGGCCTTTACCGATAGCCAAGACTATATTGGTCATCTTTTTTGGGCGGCTTTACCCATACCTTTGGCTATTCCAACACCACGTAATCGAAAGTTTGTGAAAGCCAAAAAAACTCTGGATTCGATCATTGATGAAATCATTTCCTATCGTAAAGACGAAGGTATAGATCGCGATGATTATTTAGCCCGTTTGCTTAAGGCAAGAGACCATGAAACCAAGCAATCCATGTCATATGAGCTGATTCGTGATGAGATTGCAACTTTTATGATCGCCGGTCATGACACGACAGCTAATACCTTATCTTTTACATTCTGGTTATTGGCTCAGAATCAGAAAATCCAGGACGAAGTTTTTCATGAGATCAAAACTTGTCTACCTGATTCCAACGAAAGCTTAGCTGATCTGGATAAACTCGATTTAACGACCCGCTGCCTTCTGGAATCTATGCGACTTTATCCAACTGCCTGGATGGTGAACCGAACGAGTAATGCTGATATTCAATGGGGTCAACATGTCTTTAAAAAAGGCACAACCTTTCTTCTTCCACAATATGCTGTCCATAGACATCCCAGCCATTGGGAAAAGCCTGATGATTTTTGGCCTGACCACTTTTTGCCTGAAAAAACTGCCACCCGTGCAGAATTTGCCTTCTTTCCCTTTGGTGGCGGCACCAGAAAATGTATTGGTTATGAACTGGCCATGAAAGAAGCCCTGTTAATTATCGCCAATGTCATTCGCAAATACAGGGTGAAAGCAATAGCTAACGAATCATTTACCTTAGCACCAAATATTACTATGTCTCCTACACCCGGAATCAAGTTGCAGCTTGAACCACGATAAAGTCAGAGATGCAGTTCAAGCATCTATTTCATGCTAAAAATGGGATGAGGGATTTGCGCAAGCAAGTCCCTGAGGGATTTAAATCTAGAGCTTTGGTGGTCAGATTATTCCTTCCACCTGATTTTCGACTCTTTCTTATGAAAGCTTTCGCAGCCGCTCCGCAATAATGAAAATTTAGAAATCGATAGCTTACATGCTCAGATTTTGCCATCTTGATAGCAAATTTTGATTTCCAACACTTTAAAACTGCTAGCACCTGACCGATAGACGATGTGTATTAGTAAGATATTATTTTTCACCCTGGCGTAGGGCGTAGCATGCTCCTTAGGTACTACCTGAGAATTTCTATTCTTTCGCTTTTACTTTGCACTTGCCCTAAAGTTTGGGCGTTTGGTCAAAGTTTAAAGCCTGGGATCGAAATTTCTGAATCCCATTCTTATACTTTGTTGAAATTTGAAGACTACTGTCGAAAAACGGGAGAAAACTCTTCCCGGTGTTGGTCACCTAGGGAGTCGATGGGTAACAAGGGTTATGGCTTTTCCATTTTTTTGCAGAATCCATTAAAAAGTGCTTATTATTATAAGGTTTTTCACTTTGATTATGGCCTTATGTTTCCCCTGCTATTTTTTAATATGACAAATAGCCCTGATAGCAACACTGCTGGTGCCTATAGTGTCGACAGTCAAGGCAATATCCTCCGCAATCCGGCAATACCGATCGAGGCGATTTTCTTGGGCTTGCAACCGACTTTCTATTTGCAAGCCGGATTAACGATTCCCTATTTACCTTGGATTTTGTTTTCGATCGGCGGCGGTCCTGAATTTCTTTACGGCAAACTTAAAATTGATGGGCATAAGGAGGTCAGTGTGCAAAGTTTGGAGGCCCTTGGCCTCTACTTGGAGCTCGAGACAAGTGTATTTCGCAGTAAGAAGTTTTACCTGTCTGTGTATGCACGAATATTAGCGTCAAGTAAAAAAGACGAATTAGACGTCATAAACGGTGAAGATTATCAGTACCGCTTGGAATCATCGAATGTTTCGAGCTTTGGGGTTCGAGCGCATTTTCCCTAGAGTTTAGTAGTGGGGATGTAGGAAAGTATGTCAAATTTATTCAAATGGATGGTCCTTGTGCTAGTGCTGACAAGCTGCTTTTTTCAGGATCATGCCGAGCATGAATATTATGATGACCGTGCTGTACATTGGATGAGCTGTTCCTATTATCAAGCAGCAGATCAAGCGCAGTACTTTGAAATTGACTTGATATTTGTCAAAGGAATTGAATGTCGTGATAATGACCTGGATTTATTGACTAAGCGCAAGCATGTAAAAAATTACTTTAAAGATTTGCAAGAATTCCAATCTGTAAACGCTTCCTATTCTCCAGATGGTTTGGAAGTGATTTATTTGCAAAATCGAGATTGTGTGGATGAACTTTCGCGGTGCGTTTTGCGAGATGATAGCAACAACATAGTTCTAAGCCTCAATTTTGATGAAGCGCAACAAGAACTGCTAGTACATGATCTCAGTCAGCAGATTTATCCACTTGAGTGTCGGGAAATGCCCATTTATGACGAATACTCTATCCCTACCTGTGACCTTGTCATACCCTTGGACGAATTGACCTTGCAGCAGGAAAAAGCGAGGGCGGAAATCTACGATGGACGTTGCTTTAAGGAAGAGTTGATGCAAACGGTTGAATATCATAGTTATCCCTATAGGGGTGCTTATCAAAACTTAGAAGAGTTTGTCGCCGGCTGTTTGGAAAGGCCAGATGCTCGCTATGATGAGCAAGAGCAGATGTGTTATTTTGAACAAATAAAGGAAGAATGGAAACTAACTGAAATCTTTGAGTTTTTTGCTTCCTCATCCGAGGAAATTTCACAAGTTTGTGATTTGCATACGGCAGTAAGCAGGGAGGAATTGCAGTCAATTGACGTTAGTCAAGATGAGGCTGAACATAGTCTCGGTTATTACCAGTCTAGATTCGAGCTTAAAAAGGGGCAGATTGTCCACTCTGATCTGAATCAAGACGGTTATTACATTCACTGGACAAGGTTGCGCTGAATTTTTGTTAACAGAGGCATTCTAATGCCGACTAGATAACGTCTCAAAACTTAAACCTTCGCATTAAAGTAGTAGCCATGCAGGGCCTCAAGGCAATCTTTCTGATGATCATATTGATTTGGATTGGATTTTTTCTAAGCCATGGGTTTCCACTTTTGTCATATGGAATTCAACCAAGAACATTGACTGGTATGTATGGGATTGCCGCATCACCATTTCTTCACGCAAATTTATCACATTTAATCACCAATACAACTGCCCTGCTCGCCTTTGGCCTGATCTTCTCCTTACTTGAAGGCAAAAAAACCGGCTCGATGTTAGTATCTATCATTATTATTCAAGGAGTACTAACCTGGACCTTGGCGAGGCCGGGCATACACATCGGTGCTTCAGGACTTGTTTTTGGTTTATTTGCTCATCTTTTATTTATTGGGATCTTTCATAGACGTTTTCTGTATATTCTGATCTCTTTAAGTACAGCTATCGTTTATGGCGCAATGATTTTTGGTATCTTTCCTTCAGAGCAGGGTATTTCCTGGGAGGCTCATTTGTTTGGGTTTATCGCAGGAGTTTTGAATGCGCGCTACAGATGAAATATTGTTCCCTTCAATCTGTATTCCGCCTTCTTTCAAGCCCTTCAAGGATCATCTCGAGCCCAAACTCAAACTCACTTGTAAACGAATAAGCAGACTTCATAGTATGTTCTACGGCCAGCTCTGTGAGATAGGGATACTCATCAGCTGAAGTTTGCTGGATAATGGATTCTGCCAGCTCCGGTATATCCTCCGCTTGGTTTAATGGCAGGCTCAATTCCTGCAGCACAAAGCCATAAATATAACTATCAAGAAGCGAAAACGCATGGGCGGTCATCGCGATGGAAAAGCCTGCGCGCCGGAGGCAGCCGATGACGGAATCATGGTGTCGCAAGGTTGCGGGTCCTGGATTGGCCCGCGAATCCATAAGGCCGATGGACCATGGATGCCGGGAGAGTGCTTCGCGGGTCGAGAGCGCACGCTGATGCATCGCCGCCTTCCAGTTGGCTTTGCTGGAAGGGAGGTCGATCTCACTGAAGACGAAATCAACCATACCATCCAATATCTCGTCCTTGTTTTTCACATGGTGGTAGAGCGACATCGCCTCGACCCCAAGCTTCTTTGCAATTTTGCGCATACTTAAAGCCGCAACACCTTCTTTGTCAGCTAGGAGGACAGCGGTACGAAAGAGCTGCTCTTTGCTTAAAGGCTTTCTGTTTTTTGGCTGCGGCTTGGTTTTCTTGGTCAAATCGTAGCTCCTGACACTGGAAATTCTCCTCAATCTCGCCAGTCCAACTTGACAAGCTATCAATGCGAGGCTAGCCTTACACTGTAAGGTTAAAATTATTCAGCTTGTGAAATTTGTCAAGGATGGAAGCTCATGGGCATAGATGCAGGAAAGAGAGAAAACCGTGAATCTGCCTTACGAAAGGTTTGCATCATCGGTGCATCGGGAAAACTCGGCCGCTATATGGTGAGTCATGCTCTTGATCGGGGTTATGAAGTGGTGGGAGTTTGCCGCGCGACTAGTGTTAGCAAATTAGATGAATTTAAGGGGCGTATGACCGTCTTTCCTGGGGCTACCAACGACCGGGAAGTCATCAAGCGTGCTGTTGAGGGTTGTGATGGGGTACTGACGGTACTGGTTCCTTGGGGAGTTCAGAATTATTCGTCAGGAACTGCCCAAGCGGTCCTAGATTTCGCACGGCCTGGGGCTCGCCTTATATTTTCCTGCGGCTGGCATATTACCAAGGATGGTCTTGATGTGTACTCATGGAGTTTTAAGAAGCTCCTAAAAATAGTCACTTGGCTTGCGCGGCTGATGCGTTTTGTGGATATTGATGATCAAGTGGAAGCTTGTCGGCGGGTGTTTGCCAGCAATACGCGATGGACGGTCGTTCGTGGGAGCGACCTTGAAGAAGGAGAAAGTCAAGGGCTACCTGTGTGGAGTCAACATGTGCATGACCCTATCCTGGAAAGTAATATCACGCGTCGAGTGGATTTTGCCCTATTTATGGTCGCTGCGTTGGAAAACGATCAACTTATTCATGAAGCTCCAGCGATTGTTGGTTGTCAAACTCCTTCGGCGTTAGCTTTTGCTGCGCAAAATTGAAGTGGTTTTCCCTATCTGGTCTTAAATTCAAAAAGAATTTTTCTTTCATCAGCCTATGCAGCCTGTTTCACATAGGTAGTCTCCGGCAGGCTCATTAAGAGTTCAAAGGGGCGACCATGTTGAGGAGTATCAGGCTCCAACAAGCGAATGGTTATAGTGCCGCCATTTTTACTAATATAACGTTTTACGGCATCCATGCCGACGCCGCGGCCCGAAACCGAGGAAACAGATTTTCTAGTAGTGAATCCACTTTGAAAAATACAGCTAGCGATAAGTTCATCGGAAAGATCAAAGCGTTCGACTAGCAAACCTTCTTTTAAAGCTCGTGCGCGGATGGCAGGCAAATCCAAGCCTTTGCCATCATCTTTGTAGCGAATTAGCAGTTCACCTGCCTCCTCCCATACATCGACAGCAATCGTCCCCCGTGGATCTTTGCCAAGCTCGATACGCCTGGTAGCTTCCTCAATGCCGTGATCCATAGAATTGCGGATCAGGTGGACGAATACATGGCGCAACATAACTTCTGCTTCCTTAGTGAGAAAAATTTCCGGTACGGAAAGCTCAATATGAGGCTCTTCCTTGCCCAAGTCACTGGCCAGGCGTTCAATGCCGGTAAAGCAGTCCTTTAGAACGGACTCGGGATTGTTATGAAAGAGTTTTTTCAAAAAGAAGTCGATCTGGTCCAAGCATTGTAACATGCGACCAGCAGTTCCTGATCGCGACAGTGCGATTTCATGAATGATCGGCTCAGCATCCTTATAGCAGAGCTTCACCCCGTCCTGTTCTCCAATCTTACGCCCAAGGATTTGGTTGTTAATTTCTGCATAGCGCTTTAAGGCACTATCGATTTTGTGCAAGCCAAGACTCAAATCTTGTAGGTCGAATCGGCTATGATCTTGTCTGTATTGAAAGATCAAATCTTCAACATGATGACACATATCAGCCAAGCGCTGCAGGTGAGCATTGCGACTATTGCCTTTTAAAGTATGAAGGTTTACGAAGAGAATTTTTAATGTCTCATCATCAGCCGAATCGAGGCTGGAGATCAGTCGCTGAGAATCTTCGCAAAGGCTGAGATTGGTCTGATAAAAACGAGCGAATGAAGAGCCGTCCAATTGAAGCATTTCCCCGATCATTTCAAGAGTTTCATTTTGTTCAATGGATCGCGACTGCAGGGCTCGCAAGTTGGTTACATCACGAACGCACACCAGCAATTTATCACATAAGTCTTCAGCATTATAAATCGGATAGTAGTCGACTTCCAGAAACTGTTCATCGCCTGAAACGTCAGTTTTCGTAATCTCTCGAACTAAACAGTGCTGATTAGCGAAATAACTGAAATTATCGCTTCCCAGGGTATGGTCCACGACACTTTTCATCTGTTCTATTTGATCCCGAGAGACTTTACTGTTTTGGAATAATACTTCTACGCCATCAGTATCTTGCTCAATGGTCTGGCCGATAATATCCTGTAAAAATGCTGAGCGGTCTTTGTGAATCCGGCGTTCGGGTTCCGTGATCATATAAATCCCTTGCTGGATATGGCTCATAATGGACTGAATATCGCGCGTTTTTTCCTCAACAAGATCATTGATATGCTCAATATGATGATGTAAGTCTTGATTGAGTGTTTGGATTTTTTTATGGGCGGAAATCTGTTCCAAGTGAATTTGATCACCAATCGCTAATGATAATAAAACCATTTGAACGCTGTAGGTAGAAAAATATACCCAAAAGCTATATTGGGAATTGATGACTTCCATCACGACGAGGTTTTCAACGGTAGCGCCACAGATAACTGCAAAAAAAGCAATAAGATAAAACCAGGCTGGTCGATAGCCTCGTAAAGCTGAGAAGGTTGCTACCGTCAAACAAAGTAATACTGATGGAAACATGAGGATATGGAAAATGAAAAAAGCCCAATTTTGATCGATTAGTTCCAGCCCCGCACCAAAAAGTAAAAAGTAGCTGGACCAGCGAAACAGGCGATCAAACTTTGGCATTCTTTTTGGCAAATTGAGAAAAATACGGGTAAAGCGTAGCAGAAAGAATACGGTGAGTAGCATGGAGCTTACCCAGATGTGGTTAGCAAGCCATTTCAAAGGATTTCCCAGCTGATTGCTAAGTCCCGAGTAAAAGCACAGAAAAAAACTTGTGGAGCAAAGGTAACCCACATAGTGAAGATAAACTTTAGAGCGGATCATCATATAAAGAAAAATATTATAGAAAACCATTAGAATGCTGATGCCCAATATAATACCGACGGCCAATTCTTGTTTGGATTTGGCAAGAGCGAAATTTTCAGCAGACCATAAGCGAAGGGAGAATCGCATCGCTCCCTTATGCTCTAGACGGAAGTAAAATTCATGTAAACCTGGCTCCAGATTCAAAGAGAGTGTTTCATGACGATAATCAAGACTGGCGGAATATCCCGCCTCGTATCCTAGACTATAACTTCGAGTGTCCTCATGTGGTGAAATATGGAAAACTTCCAGGTAATCACTAGGATAGTCATGTTCCATCAGAATTTTCTGTCGTTCGTTCACCTGAATCAATAATCGAAACCAATGAGGCTTTGCGGCTGGTCCCAGGTTGAGATGGTCGGAGTTTTTATGTTGTGGTGATAGATCTCTCCACTCTTGTCGCAGATCTTCAAAATACTCACTTGTCCGGTCATCTTGAACGTACTCGACAAAAGAACCTAGATGAGTTCCAGAACCATATCTCTCATCCATAACGAGGACAGGCGCGGTTTGCCCATGACTGTAGTTGCCTACGAAGAATAACTGCCAAACTGTAAGCAAAAACAAAATACGGAGCAAAATGTGCATCATTCCTACCTCAGGCTAAACTCCAACATTTTTTCTCGGTACTTCTTCTGAGGATTTGATAGTAAATAGTAAATAAAAAAATCTGGATGGCAGTTATCAAAGGAATTGTGCTTACTTAGGCTTGTGGACCCTTGCCTAGGGGACTGGCTCAAAGGGAGGGCATGATATTGTAGATCGATCTAGGTAAGGTCATTCCATTCGATTGTCCTTTGCCGATTGTGCACAAGGGGATTTAGCAGGATTACCTTATGGCCCCACCATTTCGAAAACGATCACAAAATCGAAATCTTGTAATTATATACCGAAACGTAGAGCCACAATATATTCTAATTTTCAACGATACTCGATAATATCTGTAATCGCCTGATAAGCAGTCTTTTGTAGATTCTTGATCTCTCCGTGTTTATAGTCATCGACTAGACTGTAAAGCACTTGGCTTAGCTCGCGTGATTGACTCTGACTGATACTGAGAATTTGTGCTTCATGATAAACACGATCCCATGCATGTTGCACCTGTAACCAGGCTTCGCGGTTATCTTCCCACCACAATCTGGCTTCGTTGCACTCTGCAAGAGGTAGGCGTCGATAGGTATTTTGCCCTTTTTCAGCAACAAGTGGCTGCAATTTATGATCGACAAACTGCAGCTTTAAATTATCCTGCTCATGAATCCAATCATCACCTTGAATGATATGGCGATTACGTCGCTGCAATATGTCATAGGAGATAAGGCGATTATTTTCCCTTCTGGGAAGGGGGCTGAAAGTTTCGCATTCCCAGTAGGGGGCTCGATTTAGATTCGTCCAACTGGCGACACACTCGTAACGTGGACTGTCGTCAACTTGATAAACTTTTTGCGCCCAGCTTGATGCTTGTAATGAGGGGTCCACCTCAACTTTCATCCATTCATGATTGCCTTGATATTGAAATACGGAGTTGACCTCATATTGCCACACTTGTCGCCAATGCTTGATTGGACCGGCTGGAGTTTGCAGAACATGCTGCAAGCTCACTTTCCCCGTTTGATCCTCTATTAGCTCCACCCATTCCTTGGCTTTAGCATAATAGGGCTTAGCAAGCTGGTAATCACTCTGATAAGGGAAGGTTTCTTGAAAACGAAATTCGACCTCAAAACAGCCTGTTTGCGCTTTTATGGCTTTGCGCTCTGCCTCATAGACTTCATTCGCATGGACTGGAATTGAAATCTGCAATAGCAGGGCAGATGGTCCGATAAGCTGCAGGAAGGCTTGTTTCATATATAACCCCATACATAAAATTAAATATTGATAAGGGAAATCATTATCAATATTTGAAGGAGAGGGGAAGAAAAAAAAGCAAACTTTTTACCCTTTTCAATATTTGGATCATTTGTGATGGTTAATTTTCGGTATAGTCCAGCGCTTAACGCACAATTGAGACTGTAACTTCTAAAGTGACCTCTTGGCCCAGTTGAGATTCAATAGCTTTTTTGACCTGATCAATTTTCACCCCGTCAATTGTTGTAATCGACATCAGGCGGACTCCCAATTCCAAGGGTTGATGACGACGAACGACGACTTCACGCAAGCTTATACCCTCAAACTCTTGCCCGTGCAGGCTGCGTATCAGGCGATGTTCATCAACCATAGTTTTGAAACCGAAGCCCAAAGGAATACTCACAATGCCAACTAAAATCAGGGAGCTGAGTAAACCGCGTTGGGCTAGATGAAAAGGGCTGAAACCAAGGAAAAGAAAGGTAAGGGCAGCAGCTAGAACGATGCCTGAAAGGTTCGTTAAAAAAAGCAAAAAGGCTCCAAAAAAAACTGACCATTCCGCCCACCCCATGCCAATACCGGCAACGGCCAAGGGCGGGACTAAGGCAACGGCAATGGCAACGCCCGCTAAACTTTTAGCGATTTCTGCTCTGGCATGAGCATAGGCGCCAGCAATTCCCGATATGACAGCGATGCCAAGATCCAATAAGGTCGGGCTAAGGCGGGCTGAAATTTCATCGTTGATAATGCGCAAGGGGGTGACCCAAGTTAATATCATAGCAAAGCCCAATGCCAGACTGACTCCAAAAAGTAAAGTTTTACTGCTATCAGAAACCAAACGTTGGTTTTGTCGCAGTACACCCATAGAGAGAGAAATAATAGGGGACATCAAAGGAGCCAAGATCATCGCACCAATGATAACAGGTGATGAATTGGCAAATAGACCAAAGCAAGCTAGCAATGTGGAGAGGACCATCAAGACCACATAGCTTTCAGAAACCTGGGAATTTTCTCTTAAATGAGAAAAAAGCTCCTTAAATTCATCGACAGCCGCGTGGTTGATCAATGGAATAGACTTATATGATAAGGCGTCGACGGCCTCACCTGTTGGCAAAGACTGAATCCGGAACACTTCTTTTTCTTCTGTCTGCGAGTGATCCTTTTTCAAGTGCCTGCCCGTTATCAGGCGCATCGATTTAGGCACCACCTCAAAGTCCAGCTGCTGCGCACAGATAATAGTTTGGTCCAGGGAAAACTCTATCGGTTTTTTACTGGTAATTGATAACTTGGCAGTTTTAAAGTGTCCAACATGAGCGGGTAATTTCTCATCACCTGCTCCCGGGAAAAAAAAGGATGTTAAGAGAAAGTGAAGCATTTCCATTAAACTACGTGGTGCGATCACAAGAGTATGCAAGACACCATCATTTAAAAAGGAATCATGAATATAACGTTTGGACAAAACAGAACTACGTCCATGTTCGATCGTAATCAAACCGATGGCTGCCGTTTCCAAAGTTTTCTCTTTTTGCGTCTTCAGTTTTATGGGGAAGTAGGAAAGAGACTTGAGGCGCTTTAACATGCGAAAAAGCCGCAATAAACGCTGCCAAACACTCTCTTGCTTGGGTACAGCCGACGCTGCTACCAGTGTCTCGCCGATAATCACTGAATTCAAAACAGGAATACCGTTACAATACATGATATCAATGGCAGTACCGCCAATCTTTCCGTTAAGAATATCATCACTTGCTTCATCAAGATCTGAAGAAATTCCATAATTCAGAAAAGCTAAGCTCCTTTTTGGGTGCGGCAAGATTCCAAGTTGCCAACCGTATTTGACTACGAATGGGATGAGCGCAGCGATTTGTTTATCATTCAACCAGGTAACAATAGTCGTTCCAGGTGGGAAGCGCATGTCTAGGCCAGCTGAAAATGGTATTTCTTCCTGAAAATAGTGGGAGAATTTTGGCCTGACGTGATTGTTAAGAACTTCAGTTTCTTCTGGATCAAAGACTAAAACCATAGCTTGTATTGCGTGATCTTGTTTTTCCTGCTCTCCTAGTGTTTCTCCAGTCTCTTTTGACATCCTGCGCTATCCTATGACAGTTTGAATCAGTTTTGCTCGGCAACTTTCAGCCCTTTTCGGGATTTTTGGATGAAAATTTCCCTTCGTTTCAGAAACAAGCCTAGCCCAGTTTATTGGATAATTTCAATCCATGGAAAAATACTTTTTCACCCTTCGAAACAAAGTGGTATCGACGAGAAAACATAACGATCTGAAAGAAACCATTGTCTTTTGTCTGCTAAGAATACACGACAGTGAAATGTTGATTCACAAGGCAAACTCTTAGACGAAATGAATGACAAGACTTATCGTAGTCTCATTCAGTCACTTGACGATGTTAGCTGCAAAACTGAACGAAGAGACAGTAGAAAAACCCTGAGACATTGGCACACTAACAGCATAGTTCTAAGTTTACTTAAATCGTGAATTCGCCATCTAGAAAACCTCATTCTCGGTGAGTTGCTTAGGTGCCGTCCTGATCCCCAGGCATATTTTGTTTTGCTTTAGTAAATTTGACTCATTCTGAGTTACACTAGTCTATATTAAAAACCTCAGCAAAAATTTGACCAGGAGTCCTGAATGGCAGGCAAGCCTCTAGCTGTCATGGCGATAACTTTTCTCTTTTTGAACTTTTTAATGTTTTTGCCAGGCTTCCTGTTCTCGGGTGAAGGTGGAGCATGGCTGCCCGCGTTTCAGCCATCCGAGCATCTGGCAAATCTCGGACCGATATTGTCGCTGCTGCTTCGCCGGGATACTTTAGACCCGTGGCGGATTTCAGCTGATCTCGTCTTGATATTTTCTTTCTTTCTATTGCCTGGACGTATGCAGTTTCTGCAAAAACGATATAATTTTTTAACCATCCTCTTCGTTTTCCTATTGGTTTATGAGATATACGTCGCAGTCGTATTCTACTTTATGGGAAAGCAAGCTTTGCTTGCTGAAGATTGGCAATATCTGTCAAGTGTTTGGAATTTTTTACGTTCATTAGAATTTTTTCAGTTATTAATTTATCTTCTTACATTCTTACTGGCGTTCACGGCTCTTCTGTTATGTGTGAGAGCCGTTTTCCATAGACTTTCCCGACAACGCTGGGGCTTTCCTTGGTCGGTGCGCACAAGCCAATCCTTGCTCATTACTTTTGTTCTTTATTTGTTAGTCTGTTTTTATTGGTATGGAATCGAAAATCGTCGACTCGTCGTGCAGATGTCAAGTTTAAAAATACTGGCCAATTTGCAGCGTTCCTGGTCGTATCTAAATCATCGAGATCAAATCAATGATTTGCACCTTCCTAGCTATTTACCTCATCCACCCCTAGTCGAAGCTCCTAATATCTATTTGTTTTTAATTGAATCATATGGACAAATCCTCGTCGAACATCCACATTTACAAGCAGAAATGCTGCCTTTTCTAGCAGAGACCGAAAAGATTTTGAAAGCTAAGAACTTTCATATGCGAACAGCCTTAAGTCAATCCCCTGTGTTTGGTGGTAGATCTTGGTTGAGTCAGGCTTCAATTTTTTCCGCAAATATGGTTCGCCAGCAATGGCAATTTGAAAGCCTAGTGAAAAGGGGGTTACAGCAGCAGAATCTTGCAAGATTTCTGCAAGATGCCGGATATCACACCGTTGGCCTATATCCTGGCAATCGGCGCAAAGTGGATGCCGTAGGTTCACAAAATGTTTATGGCAAAGATATTGTATTCAGCTTTGATGAGCTTGATTATACCGGGCCAGCCTATAATTGGGGGCAGGTGCCGGATCAATACTCGCTGAATTTTGTCTGGGAGAACTATTTACAGCAGTTAAATGGTCCCTACTTTTTTTCTTTTTTAACGATATCCTCGCACGCGCCATGGGACCCCATGCCCCATTTCATCGCTAATTGGCGTGATTTAAATCAAGACCATCGCCATGGGCTTTCGCCCAAAGCATTCCTGTTTCGTCAGATTATTGATCGGATCGCCATGAGCTGGCTGTCAGCGAGTGAAGACCATCAAGCTTACGACAAGTTTCAGCAAGCAATTATTTATGAGTGGCAGGTATTCGCCGACTTTTTAAGCAAACATGCGCAAGACAATGATGTTTTTATCTTGGTCGGCGACCATCAGCCATATATCGCTCAATGGTCAAATAGTAAAGAATCCACTTTGATTCATGTATTAAGTAAAAATGAACGAGTCCTCGATGCTTTTACGACCAACTTAATGAAACCAGGTTTAATACCCAAACAGGAAACTGTCATGCAGCATGCCGATATTCATGAGCTCATTATCGATGGTATTCTTAGTTTAAATGGGCAACAGCAAAACTTTTCTCGTCGGCCTATAAAACCATAGTGAGTCATATTGGCTTCTATTCAGGTTTTCGCTTCGAATATCTCGTTGACCCCCAAAAAAACGATCGAATTTTTACTAGGAAGTGGGTATTCCCTTAGTTTCCTATAAAAGTATCGATCCATGTTTTCTAGAGGGCTCAACCATCAATCATATCATTCAATACGTCGATGATCCCCATGATCCCCGTTTGACCGTGTTCAGTGAGCGTAAAGATCATATTCTGCGCCAGCAGCAGCTCATCATCGTTGATTCTGATAAAGTCGTTCTTCGCATGATGGAAGGAGGATATCGCATCTTGAAGCTTTTGCTGACGCAAAGGTTTCTGCGGGTCTTAGAAGCGGGACATTGGCAGCTAGCTCCAGATGTGGAAATTTATTTGGGCGATAAGCCTGTGGTGGAAAGTATTGTCGGGCATCGCATTCATCACGGGGTGATTGCTTTGGCTGAGCGGCCTGTTGATTTTCCTTTGGCAGATTTGGGCAATAAACTCGTGATTCTGAATGGGGTTATCAGCAGCGAAAATATCGGAGCCATTGCCAGATCCTGTCATGCCTTCGGTTTTACTGGTCTGATCGCTGATCAGTACTCCTGCTCCCCTTGGGTACGCCGTTCGATAAGGGTTTCGATGGGATCAGTCTTTTCCTTGAAAATGCATCATACGGGTCATCTTTTACAAGTAATCGCAAATTTGCGCCAGCATGGCTTTGCTATTTATGGAAGTGGCATTGTTCCACAAAGTGTCTCGTCTAAGGGATTTGTCCCCCAGGAAAAATTTGCCTTTATTCTCGGTTCAGAAGGGGAAGGAATGCAACAGGAGATCATGGATGCTTGTGATTTGATGCTGCAAATTCCTGTTCACACAGGAATTGATAGTCTTAATGTTTCCGTTGCATCAGGAATACTGCTCTATGAGCTTGGTTGCCGGAAATGAAGCTTAAAATATTCTAATTCCGAGTATCGTAGTAACATATACCTTGTTTGGATTTCTCGATGAGGAAAAGATGCTGGTCAATTGCCCGGTATGCTTGATCACTTTTCGCTGCAGTTTGCAATCAAGCCGCTGGCGCATAATAGGGCGAATCCTGACCTTGCATATGCAAAGTCGTGAGATCGATAAAGATATCATTTCCACATGCTTTGACTTACGAGTGTCGCATTATACGGAAAAGCTTAGGCCGCAGTCAGGACACTCAGTCAAAGCAGTGGAAAATTCCGTTCCACAAGCTGGGCAGACGGCGCTATCGTTATTGGGGTCATAAACCTGCTGAACTTGTTGAGGGTCAAATTCTAGACCAATATAATTGCGCTGCTGATCTTTTGCCCATATCTTGCCAATAGCTTCAAGATCCTCGGTATGAGCCCAAAGTTCGACGGTAATACTGCAGCCCGAGCGACAGGTTTGTTGGTTATGAAATTTTTCTACCGTAATACCATCTTCGGCTGCTAAACTAATGAGTCGTTCCGCTTGCGCTAAGGGAAAAATGCCGATGCGATTCATGATTCCGCCTTATCTTGAGTCAATTCACGCTAAGGAATTAGCAAAATCCCGATATAAGAGCTATCACAAATACTTCCAGCTCTAAATTTTTTTGAGCTAACGGGGAGGTTGCGTCATAATTCCGCCAAGCGCTTTTTGTTATTTCATAACTGATAGAGTTGCTCGTTGTTTTACGAGGCTGCATTGCAGGCACTGTATGCGGGACAAAAAGAAATTTTTCATGAACAAATAGACTCATGGCCCAGGGATGTAAAAAAACATATTTTGCGACTTTCTGAACAGGTGTTTAGGTAATATCGCTCGATGAAAGAAGCAATGATATTGATCAGGGATTTCTTCTTGGATGTCGTCGTCAAAATTCGGTGTCCTGTACCACGAAACAACGCATTCGATGCGAAAAAATGCTGCTCAGTTATAAACTGACCTCGCTAACTGGGTATGGGCCAAAGGAGGCTGATTCTTCCTTTGGGCCGATCAAGTCGTTCATTATGAAAGTAGGCATAGAGGAAGAGAAGATCCTGCAGCCTGTCAGGCCTTTTGGTAGTGGCCCAGGTGCGGCGCGAAAGGCGTTTCAGATTATCGCGAATCATGGCATAGGTGTGGTTTAAGGAAAACAAAGGATCGAAGCCGCCACGTTTTAGCTCTCCTTGGCCCACAACACAGGCGCGTCTTCCTTTGTAGCTTTGGTGCCGAGCTTGAGGAAAAAAGCTTTTGATGGGTTGTGGGTAGTGCTGGCTTTCATCAGACTTGATGCAGACCGACTTTAAGGAGCACGCTGAAAGCTCCTGCATGACAGCTTTGAGACAAGCTGCTCGCTCGCATGGCCTTGGCCCATATTTTTTCCGTGAAATCTTTGCCAAATGGCCTTTGGCAGCAATTCTTCCAACACGCAGGCTAAGGATTTTCCTGGTTTTTTCTTCGACCGCTATCGGCATCGTTAAGGGTTTGCACTTGGTATGCTCAAAGCTTTCCATCTCATCGATCAGCCAGGTGTGCACCTTAGGGCGAGTTTTGCGATAGCCTTCAAGACTTAGGGCAGCGCAGCGGCCAAAGAGCGGTATGCGCCTTGCCACCGTATCATGATGAATGCCGAGAAGATAAGCGCAGGCTCGCTGCGATAACCCACGACAGAGCATCCGAAAAAGCCGCTGGTTGAGGTAACGTTTTCTTAACCGATAATCGATACTCCAGTATTTTTCCGTAACGCTTTTCCGGCAGCTCGTGCAGCGGAAACGCTGTAATTTTTTGCCATCCGATTTTCTCTGATAAAAACCAATTTTTACCAACTTCTCAGGGTTTTGACAGTAAGGACACATCGCTTCTACCTCCCATGCCATCAGTTGGGAGCACTATGCCGCTAAACTAGCTATGACATCCAATGACATGGGGGAGCAGATACCCAATTAGCAAGGTCAGTTTAAGGGAATTATGCCATGTGGTTGAATCACTCAATAGAATTGAACCACATAGGTCAGCAGCATACCATTTGTGTCGCATTGCTGAAACAAAGATTGAGCCAGGCTATTTGCTTTCTGATAAACTTGCTTGGTTAAAAATCGACGATTTTGTCAAGGATGAGATCTTATGAAAGCTGCTGTGTACCAACGCTATGGTTCTCCTTCTGTCATAGAAATAAAAGATGTCGATAAGCCCATTCCTGGTGATCATGAGGTGCTAATCAGGGTTATGGCAACAACAGTTTCTTCGGCTGACTCTCGACTTCGCTCGGCTAATTTTCCGCAGGGATTTGGCCTAATGGGGCGCTTGGTTATTGGTGTCTCGGGGCCGAGAAAGCCTATTCTGGGAACCGAGCTAGCAGGCGTGATTGAAGGCTGTGGTAAGAAGGTCAAGCGTTTTCGTATCGGTGATCCTGTCATTGCTGTTCCAGGAGCTGGCATGGGCGCTCATGTTGAGTATTTTTGCATGCCCGAAAGCGGATTGGTTGTCACCAAACCCGAAGCACTTTCTTTTGAGCAGGCCGCTGCTTTATCATTTGGCGGGCAAACAGCACTCTATTTCCTGCGAGATAGAGCAAAACTGCAAGCCGGAGAGTCTGTCTTGATCGTTGGCGCTGGCGGAGCTGTAGGTTCAGCTGCGGTGCAACTAGCGCGATTTTTTGGAGCAGAAGTTACGGGAGTTTGCCGCACGGATAAGCTGGACTTGGTGCAGTCAATTGGTGCTCAGCATGTGATCGATTACACTCGCTCAGATTTTACCAAGCTTGGTCGCTTGTATGATGTCATATTTGACAGCACAGGCACACTTTCTGCTTCTCGGTGTCAAGAAGTTCTAAATGAAGGTGGTCGTGTGATTCTGGCTGTCGCTAATCTTAAGCAAATGTTGCAAGCTCTTTGGCCATCTTTGGGGAAAGAGCGGAAGGTCATAACAGGCTATGCTGCTGATAAAGTGGAGGCAGTACAATTTCTTGTTGATTTGGCCAGCAAAGGGGAATTCATGCCAGTGGTTGACCGGACCTATCCTTTTTTGCAGATTGCACAGGCACATGCTTATGTGGATGAAGGGCATAAGAAGGGGAGCGTGGTTATATCAATGTCTTGAGCTTGCCTTAGGTAGCTTGAAATCAAACCTTTAGATATTCACCCGAGCACTGTGAGATGAAATCAAGAAAAGTGCTGAATCATAATACTCTGATAGAGGGCATTGATTTTGCTGTGGTCAGGTATATCGGGTAGTTTACTGGCATGAATGAGGTCGGGAACCTGGCTTTGCATATCACTCAAGTAGCTAATTGCCGCATTTTTGTCTACCTTGCCTAATTTGACATCTCGGAGATAGTCACTATTTGGTCGAGGCAAAGTGATTTTATATTCAGTCATAAGTTCCATGAGTTCTTCACAAAGCCTAATGGCATGTGAAAGTGATTTAAAATCGATTAGGCCATTTTCTTTGGCTTTTTTCGTTCGCTCTCCATATTTGTCTTCGAGGATGAGCAGTGAGTGCTTCATATTTTTGATGGGAGCATTGAGATCAAAGCGCCTTCCGGCCACTTCCAAGACGACTGTTCCATTGTCACTTATGGTTTTTGGTATCTGACAGTCTCCAATCAGGACATACTTGTCTGTCTGGAAAGTGAATAGATCAGAGGTTTTCATCGTGCTTGAAAATTGGCCAGAAGGTAAATTCTCTTCTTCGGAAGATAAAGCAGCAAGAATTTTTTGGATCAACTGTAAGTTCTGAGATTTTCCAATCGATTTGTTAAACTGTGACTTGACAAAGCCATAAAAAGTCTTTTCCACAGCTTTGCTTAAGAATAAGTCCCTATTCTGAACAATGCTTTGGTATTCTTCTGTCTGATGCAATATAAGTGATTGAGGGGTGAATAGCATTTCCAATTGGTTGGATTGTCCCTCTGATGCTAATTGGAGAAACTTTCGTAGATTCAAAACAATTAGGTCAGTGTCACCAGCGGTATTGCGTGGACCGACACTTTTCCTGATGCTTTGGCGAAGTTCATTGGGCTCTTTCGTTAGAGAAAAAATATCTTCTAAAGAGGGTAAGAAAATCCCTAAGTAGTCTTTGTCAGAAAGTTTGTGTTGAGTACCATGAAGGTGACTACCACTGTAGCAACGGAATATTTCTTTTCTTTGAGTTTCTCTCATACTTGTCAAGTCTCTGCTAATGGTCAGAGGATATTATTCTGATTAAGTTTCACGCAGTTCATCTATTCCAATCGCGTCTTTTCAATCGAAATTTTCGATTTCAAACTCCACATCGCCGAAGGCGCGGCATTGACAAGCCAGACGTTCGCTTGGGAGAGCCTGCATCGCCCGTAGAAAGTCAGCTTCTTTTGCAGTTGGCGGGCTTAAAGATTCCATCCCCTTTTGTACCATAATAATACAGATACCACAGTCGGCCTTTCGGCAATCAAACTCCAGACGTGGGCAAGATGGTCCTAAGGCCTGCAAGCCCAAACCCTTTCTGAGTGGAATTTGCCGGCTCTCTTCACCATGGCGAATTGTTATCAAAATTCTATCCAAAGCTTGTTTCTCCAATGATCAAAGCCTGAATGACCAGGAAAAGTTCATCAAGATCTAACAAAACTTGCGAAGCTTCTCACTGATCCCATCAGCAAGCTAACACAAAATAATTCACCTGCCCACGCAATGAACTCATATTACTAGGCGTTTATTCTTACTTGCAAACCGGCTTCAGATGGACATTTGCTGACCTACAGCCAAGATCACGAATGAAAAATTGCAAGTATGTCAAAATTGCTATAACGACATATCTGGCCGAAGCAGATTTCCTGTGATAGATGAAAGTTCTAATGGCTCAAGTATTGCGAGCGTTTCCATTCAAGGACCCATGTACATGACGCAAAAAAGAAAAACGGCTGTTCTGGCAGCTATTCAGTTGCCAGGGGAATCCGATACCGAGCATATGGCCTCACTTGCAGAGCTTTCCAGGTTGGTGACAACGCTAGGTTTTGACGTGGTTGGCCAAATTTCCCAAAAACGCAAGGCCGCTGCTTCCGGCACCGTGTTTGGCGAAGGTAAGTTGAAAGAACTGGCAGCTTTTACCGGTGGTAAAGGCTTTGTCGCTGGTTTCAGTAAAAATCGAAATACCGATGATGAAGCAAGTGATCATATTGATCTGCTTGGTGATGGAAGTTTGGGCGATCACGTCAAGGCTGAGGTGGTGGTCTTTGACCTGGAGCTCACGCCAGGCCAGCTAAAGAATCTGGAAGAAGCCACAGGGGTTGAAGTTCTCGATCGAACAGGCGTCATCTTGGAAATTTTTAGCAAGCACGCTCGTAGTCGTGAGGCGAGACTCCAAGTCGAAATCGCCAAGCTTGGCTACCTTGCTCCTCGCTTACGGGCTTCGAATCTTGGAGCTGACCGCCAGGGCGGGGGCATTGGTGCCAAAGGTGCTGGTGAAACCGCGCATGAACTCGATAAACGTCGCATCAGAGATCGCATTGCCGAGCTTAAGCAGCAATTGCAGGGCATTCAAAAGGAACAGGACACACGTCGATCGCATCGCCAGGATGTGCCCACCGTCGCACTTGTTGGTTATACGAATGCAGGGAAATCGTCTTTGATGCGTGCTCTCACAGGTAGCGAAGTGCTGGTCGCAGACAAATTGTTTGCCACGCTCGATACGACCGTGCGCTCCCTTCACCCGGAAACCACACCACGGATCTTGATCTCGGATACGGTGGGTTTCATCAAAAAGCTGCCACATGACCTTGTCGCCTCGTTTCGCTCAACTTTGGATGAGGCTTTATCTGCGTCTTTGTTGTTGTTTACCGTGGATGCCTCAGATCCGACCTTCCGCTCCCAGCTTGAGGTGACCAAGACTGTCTTGAATGAAATCGGTGCCGATAAGGTTCCGAGCCGGCTTGTGCTCAACAAAATGGATCGTTTAGATTCTGATGAGATCACCAGTTTGCAGGCAGAATTTCCTGATAGCATTCTCATTTCCACAAAAAATCCACAGGATGTTCAACGCGTCCATGGCTTAATTTTGGATTTTTTTGAGCAAGGCATGCAGGATGTGGTTTATACCATACCCTATGAAAAGGGATTTTTAACTGGCGAGATCCGCAGCCGAGCCCGTGTGATACGGGAAACTTTTGAAGACGAAGGCACTGTTTTAACGATCAGAGCGCATGCGGAAACGCATAGCTGGTTAGAAAAAAAACTTTGCCGGTAATGCCAAAGGTTATCAACCATTAGTTATGAGTGAATTTATGGGGGCTTTGTGCTCCCATTCTCTATTTAGAGACGACTATTGCCTTGCGCGCTTAATCAATTGCAACGGAAAACCCAAAGGAACCACGAGTCCATTGATAGTCAGTTTCATTAATGGTATCGATTCTAAATATTATTTTTAATGGCGACAATTCATAAGCAAATTCTAATATTCCCTCATTTCCTTTAACAAAAACTAGCCGCTCATGCCTTTTGGTTGTGCCGAAGTAGGACTGTATACTTTGCGATACTCCAACTGCCGCCACACATACAAAAAACTTTTTCACCCCTAAACATAGATCGAGAGAAAAGATAGGATTGCGGCAGATTGGAAGTGTAACCAGTCGATCAGATGGAAGCACCTTACATTTATATGCTGCCTAAAGCACGTAACTAGTTTCCATCCGAAAACGCAGTTTACGGGCGTGCAACCGTATCTGTGAAATCCCCTCATGATTTTTTGTGAATAAAAACTTGGAAAACTTCGTCATAGACAGGAACGGAATGTTAATTGTTTCAGTCTTGGGCACACTAGAGCTGCCCAGTTCAAAAAGGGTTTCTCCCTGCCCCACTCTCTTATAAGAAAATTCACATGTATCATGCAAAATAAGTAGCGGACCACTTCAGCTGATAGTCATCACAGCTGACAAATTGCGAAACATGTTTGAGAGATCTTGGGATTCAAACTATGTTATGTTCAATCCGTCTTGCAGGAATAGGACAGCATACCTTAGATCCAGTTTTCCAGTCTCATTTTTTTCGTCAAAGATAAAGGTCTTTTCCCAGAAGGCTGGGATGAGAATATGTGTACGGCCAGGAGGAGGTGAGTCATTTAAACTTGGAATTTTGGGACAAAAGTGCTATCAGAAAAGTAGGTTTCCAAAATTCCCTTACATCTATGATCCATCCATTTGCTGGAAGACTCAGGTTTTATTGTATGACAGATGTTACCTGTAAATTGACCCAGGGCTTATTTGATTATCTGCAATACAAAGGGCTTCCTACCGAAAAGCTGACGGATGGTTTCTCATATAGTAAAGCGCAATTATATAATGGCGATAATCGCATTAAATGGGAGCACTTTTCCACGATGACGGATCGTTTCGTGGAATTGATCGGTGGCAAAGAACATTTACAAGATTATTTTGAATATTCGTTGCAGACTAGATCTGCATGGCTTGGCGGCTTCATGGCCGGAGCTGGATTGATCACCAGTCCCTCTGCTCTCTATAAACTGATTTGCCTCTATGCGGGGCCAGGTCTTTTCACCAAGCCCAGAAGTACTTATCAAATGATGCCGGATGGGACGATCCACATCACGCTCGCCTTACCATCAGATTGTCCACCAGCTGAAGCCTGGTTTGAAATGTGCGGCGCCGCCTTCCGCCTGATGCCTCGGCTAATTGGTTTGCTCGATTCGATTGTTGATATTGAAGTCAGCCCTTGGGAGGCAAAATATATCATCACGCCACCGCCCTCTTACACGCTTTGGGCGAGAATGAAGCGGGCTTTTATGGCCGTATTTGCCATTCAGGCAACTTTAAAGGAATTCCATTACCAAGACCTCAAATTAAAACGGGACTATGAAAAGCTTTTAGAATCAACGATAGAACTCAAGAAAATGAAGGCCGAACTGGAGGACCGGGTTCGCTACCGGACCCGTGAGCTGGAAGAAGTCAATCAAGCCTTGACCAAAGAAATTCAGGCGCGGCAGAAAATTGAGGCCTCCTTGCGCGAAAGCGAAGCATTTTTCAAGTCACTATTTGAATGTGTGCCGGCAGTTGTTTTCCTACTTGATCGCGACGGTCGTTATATTGCCATCAACGACTGGAGCAAGCGATATGGACTGGACCCTCAGGAAGTCATCGGCAAAACAATTTATGAAATTGCTGCCCCGGAAACGGCTACATTACTGGATCAGATTAGGCAAAAGGTATGGGATACCGGCCAGCCTTTGCAGGAAATTGTTCGGATCATGACAGCTCTGGGAGAAAAGTGTCTCGTCACGATCGTCAGTCCAGTCTGGTCTCCTGATGGTAGTATGATCGCTTTAGCCGGTGTGAACCACGATATAACAGAGCAGGTCAGGATTCAGGAAGAGCTTGCGACTGCCAAAAAACTAGCTGATGAAGCCAGCAGGGCTAAAAGTCACTTCCTTGCCAATATGAGTCATGAAATCAGAACCCCTATGACAGCTATACTTGGCTTTGCCAACATCATCAAAAAGAAAAATCTTGTAGAGAGTCAACGGGACAAATACGCTGACCGTATCCTTGCCAACGGGCACCGTTTGATGGAGTTGATCGATGATATTCTGGATCTGTCACGCATCGAATCGGGTCGGTTGCGGATCGAAAAAAAGGCGATTGACCTGAAAAAAGAGGTGGAAGACGCCATAGAATTGATTAAATCCCAAGCCAAAGGCGTCGAGCTTGAGTTGAAATTTGCAGAAGACTTGCCGCAAATGATTCGGTTGGACGGGCTGCGACTCAGACAGATTCTCCTTAATATCGTCGGCAATGCGGTGAAATTCACGGACCAGGGCACAGTCAGCATCGAGCTTGTCCGCCGCATCAGCGAATCGGGCTCCCCCCTTCTTGAAATGACCGTGACCGACACAGGGTGCGGTATTGCACCCGAGCACCAGAATCTTCTTTTTAAACTATTTTCCCAGGCTGACCAAACCGATGCCCGTCGCTACGGAGGTGCCGGACTGGGGCTTTTACTCAGCCGTGACCTTGCGCGGGCCATGGGTGGAGATGTTATCCTTGCTGAAAGCCAAGCAGGTCGTGGCAGTACTTTCATCATCACCATCGCGCTGGAACCAGCAGAACAAGCTGATGGCGAACCATTGCAGGCAAACACAGTTCAGCCCCCCATCACACCATCCGCAGCAGAGCAGCTACCGCTAAAGGGCTTTTGCATCCTTCTGATTGAAGACAGTCCGGACATTCTGATGTTGACCTCAGCCCTCCTGAATTCCGTCGGTGCCGAGGTCGATGCTGCTGCCAATGGCGCTAGCGGTGTGGCGAAAGCGCTAGAAGGTGACTACAGCGTCTTGCTAGTTGATATCCAGATGCCCGGCATGGATGGTTTTCAGGTGGTTGCAGCCCTGCGGAGTAAAGGGTACAAAAAGCCGGTCTTTGCATTGACTTCCTATGCTATGACACAAGATAGGGATCAGTGTTTGGCGGCGGGCTTTGATGAGCATTTAACAAAGCCGATTGATATGGATGGGTTGATCGCGGCGATCAGGAAGTGGGGAAGGTAGTTAAAATGAGGAAAAAAAGGCGGACTCAAAAACCAAACAATTGCTCAAATCGATGTCGAGTTTAGTAAGTTATTTTTTTTCAGAAAATTTCAAACCTAAATTTGACCTGGTCTACTTTTCTGAGCCGGCCACTCAACAAGGATGATAAAATTATCTGTAGGTTTACCGATTTCTATCGCAAAAAGGTTTCCAGGAAATCCGACTTTATTGAGTCCAATACAAGGCACTCCTGCCAGCTCTGCATCCATTCTTACGTGATGATGCCCAAAAAAGCAGACGTGAGGATTAGTCATTTTCAAAACTTCAGCGAGTCCGGTTGCTGTGCTTTTGTATCGGTGTACTAGATCGCCTCTTCCTGGTTTTACAATCTCAATGCCAGCAGGAGCATCATGAAGCAACAAGATATCGATCTTGCCTTGCTTACCTAGATTTTCGATCTCGTCGCGTGTAAAGTGCCGTCTAGCGTAGCCCTGAAGCCTGCTGGATTTACGCTCATAATTAGATGGTCCAAAACATCCGCCAATTCCACCAAGGCGAATGCCACCTTTAAGTTCTAAAACTTCACCATTTGAGAGATAAGTGAGATTTGGAAGGACCTCATTATCATCGATTTTTGCAAGGTATTCAAAATCCTCATGGTTACCTTTAATGAATATGGTTGGTCGCGGTGCCTGTTTTCTTTCTGCGAACCAGCTCGGAAAATCTCCTGCACCATCATGATCTCGGGTGGCTCGATCCACTTTATTGGAATCTGGCCAGATGCCAAAGTCTCCAACGTGCAGTACGTAGTCAAATCGAACGGCAAGCGAAGCCTCGAATGCGAGTATGTCTGCATACATTTTGTTGAGTTCACCGTGAGTATCCTCGGCAGCGCAGATAATCATAGAGTCTCTTTGTTTGTCAGGTGCTGAAACTTCAATTCTTTTCATTGTATTCGGTGTCAAAATTAACTCTGGACTTTTAAATTTTCCTCGTATGAGAGGGGGAATAGAATTTACACATTTTTCTTCTCAAATTTCAACAGGCATTAAAGGGGTAGATTTATGCAGGCGAGTTGTTTACAGCCCGTATAAAATAAGGGTCATGCCCTTGTCACCACAGATTCGTCATCTTCCTTATCATATGCTGCCTTCCATGTAAGTAAGCATCGCGGCGAGAGTCTTCGCAAGTAAGTCGAGCTTCATTGATTGCTTTGGATGGTAGATTATAGGTGTCGGCCCATTCTTGAACATCAAATTAGCTTTGAGAAAAAAATAAATAGTTTTGGAAAACCGCTGTGGATGAGAACTGGTTTGAAATTGGTTTGCCATGGGCGGGGTCAAATTTCCCACTCGTGTAATGGGGGAGCAGAGCCAATGCAAACGAGCATCCAGATTGCTATTTCGATATGAGCGTCAATGTTTTTGAACTTTTTCGCCAAGCACATTAACTAGAAAGAAAATAGCGACTCACGAGGTCTTCGATTTTTTTGACTTCTTCGTCTGTGAGCAGAGCGAATTCACCATCGCGTCTTTTCTTGCCTAGGCTGCCATTGTTCTCGCGTATGCAGTGAATTAGGCGCTTTGCTCGTTCATTTGGCATTTCAACGATCATTTCGATATCATGTAGGGCTAAGTCATACCTTTCAAGGTATTCGAGCTCTTCAGGTATAGATTTTGTAATTGTATGTTCCACGCATTCAAAGATAAATTCTGTGGCCAATGTGCAGTCAAAATATTTATAAAGATCAGTTGTATCATTTATAATTCGCACATTTCCTTTGTCTGTGGGCTCCCAAGTTATGTAGTCCATAAGTGGTCTCGAGTGATTTGTTAAGACGGAGCGGTAATCTTCTATACGTTCTAGCAAAACGGAGGAGATTGGGAAAATGACTTCTGTTGGAGTATAGTTACACTTGGCTAATACGTGATGAAGGATAAAACGATGCATCCGGCCATTACCATCTGCAAAGGGGTGAATATAGACAAAGCCAAAAGAAAGCGCAGTAGCTTGTAACACGGGATCTAGATCCGATTTAGCAAGCATTTCAGACGCTTTGAAAAATCCGTTGAGGAGGCCGATTAAATCGGATTGCTTGGCGCCGATGAATTCTGGAATTGGTAAATTGTAATCGTCGCGTTCGCCCAAAAAGACTTCTTCATGACGAATGCCTATAGTAGTAAAACGATCATCATGAATAAGCAATCGATGAAGGCGGGTAAGTTCGTCGAGGTCTAATGGGTTTTTTCCAGCGCCTGCGACAGCTTTGAGCCACCTTTCCAGCCTATTTCGAGGAGCTCGCTCCCCTTCAATGGCAAAACTTGCTTGTGTGTCGGCAAGCAAAATGAAACTTGCGGTGCGCATGATCAATGATCGACTAACTTGGGAAATATATTGTCTTGCTTGTTCATCGTATTTCTTCAATATTGCACTGACAAGTTTTTCTGTGCGCTGAATAATCGGACAGAAGTCCCGATTGCCCAACAAGTTATTGCGGATCCGATGCCTTTTTGAGACCTCACCGTTGTTATTGACAAAGTATTTTTGGGGATCAAGCAGAGGTTGTATCTTTACGGATTCGAGATCTCTTACTTTGAGTCTTTCTTGTAAAAGATATTCATACAGAAACCATATTCGCCGAACATATATTCCAGTTGGCTTTTCCTCTAACATAGATTCAATACATTCAGCTGGAATGGCATGTAGGATCCGGTTAAGGCAAAGAAGGTCGAATGTCTCGTGTCGTAAAGAAAATTCAAGATGGTCTTGTAATCTATCACCTGGCCAATAGCGCTTTCCGTAGACCAGAAACTGTTCTTTCAAAGTTGGTTTACTTGTTTTGCTAAACTGATCGGAAACGCTTGCAGGATGATGTTGAAGTGGGGCTTTTATTTCCAATTGATGTATCAATGCTGCGTAACCTACGAGCCGCAGACCCTGGGGCAAGCGTCGATCTTGAAAGTATTTTGGGCGATAGTCTTTTTGAGGCATAGTGGAAAATCCGTCATGATGGTGGATTTTCGATCAGTATAACACATCATGTGGATTTTTATCGGGAAAAGGTGGAAAATGCTTCAGGGTGGTGGAAATCTGTTCATAATTTAGGTTTAGATGGAAAATTATATGAAAAGATGGTTTGAGGATTTATGTTAATTAATATTGGCCGACCATGATTACGTGGAGCGGAATATAATAGGCCGGTCAAAGACCAGCCCGATTGTAGGCGTATATAGGCTTCTGAAATAAATCAGAAATTATTACATCATACCGCCCATGCCGCCTGGTTGGGGTAGAGATTTAGGTAATTGGTATGGATTGATATCAAGCTGTATTGATTAGTTATTTTGAGACCAAATAGGCATCTCGGCTTCGTTCCTTTTGTATAGTTTGGTACTACTTTGGATGAAAACTGGTTTGGAAGTGGTTTGGTAGGCGATCGGTCAAGCCGGCCATAAATGTTATTCTTGCAGGCACTATCCCTTAAATGGTCTAGTATACTTCACTATACATTTTTTCGCTGTTATGGCCTGCAATAGGTCAAAGTATATTATAGTATACATTTAGCTGGCTTTAAGCTGAACAGGTAATTAATGTATACTTTAGTATACAAGTGGAGGTTTCATGGAGATACAGACTACCGAGCAATTTATAGATGCCATTCGCACGATAAGAAAAAAGCAAAAGATCAGTCAGCAACAGCTGGCCGATTTTACTGGTCTTCAGCGAATAGGAATAGTGAGAATTGAGTCGGGAAAAACCGAGCCAAAGCTATCTACAGTCCTAAAGATGTGCCAAATGCTTGGAATCAAGGTACATGTGAGCTTTGAAGGTGAAACATGAATCCTCTTAATATTTTTTACGAGAATCAACATGTAGGTGAATTTCTACCTGACGCGTCACTTCATCTTGATTTTGTTTATGATAAGAATTGGTTAAAAAACTCCGATGCATTTCCGATATCGTTAGCGATGCCTTTGGATGATTGCATCTACAAATATCCTAAGCCGACTGTGTTCCTTGAAAATTTGTTGCCTGAGGAGAAAATCAGACGGTCAGTCGAACAGGCTAATAGACTTCCCAAAGATAATCCCTACCAATTTCTCAAGGAGTTTGGTGAGGATTTAGCCGGTGCTTTTACGATATCAGAGTATGAAAAGCCTCTAATAAAAGAAAGTAAACTAGTTCCAATTTCATGGGACTATGTTGGTAAGGCAGTTAAAAGTGGGCAAACTCTATATCAATCAATTTCACATGATTTTGGAGCGAAGTTTTCGTTGGCAGGTGCGCAGGATAAGTTCTGTGTCATATATAAAGACGACCAGTTATTTGTGAGTCAAGGATCGGATCCGACGACGCACATAGCAAAAGTAAATCTGGATTTTCGAAACTCACAAACTGTATTCAACGAATATTTTTGTATGACTTTGGCTTCTAAAATTGGACTTGAAGTTCCGCAAGTAACTTTAGTTTCAGAACCTGAACCAATACTCCTGATCAAGAGATTTGACCGTATTGAGGAAAATGGAGTCATAAAACGCATCCATCAAGAAGATTTTTGCCAAGCTCAATCAATAGCCAGTGGCCTGAAATATGAAGACAGGGGAGGTCCGACAGCAAGTCAAAACTACTCATTAATTAGGGCTTTTAGCGCGCGCCCGATAAAAGATCTGGAAGCATATCTAAATTGGATCGCTTTCAACTTGATCATTGGCAATAATGATTCTCACTCAAAAAATCTTAGCTTTATATATCGAGGTCGAAAAGTCGTTCTTGCGCCTTTCTATGATCTACTTTCAACAGCCGTGTATGGCCATCGATTCAGTTCCCAATTTGCTTTCCGAATCGGAAATACGGCGAATTATGATAAGATACGAAACTCAGATATCGAACAATTTGAAGCATCAATAGGCGTAAGAAGGGGAAAATTTATTAAGAATTTTTCCAGAGTAAGTCGCCTGGTGGAAGATAAGTTGCAGGACGTTATGGAACAACTAAAGGAGTTGGCTCCGTCAGCAACTATAGGTCAAAGGATTTACCGGGAGATTGAGAAACGTTTGAGACATTTTCGTGGTCATGGCGGATTACAGATATAAGGCACCAATTATCGCAAATTGAAGTTGGAGTGGGAAACAAGAGCGTATTGATAGAGTCGACCAAAGGCGAGAAATAGAAAGGCCGGTCAATGACCGGCCTGAATTTAGGTGTGTAAGCTTCTGAAATAAATTAGAAAATAATTACATCATACCGCCCATGCCGCCTGGTTGGGGTAGGGATTTGGGTGATTGGTATGGAGTGATATCAGGCTGTATTGATTGATAGTTTTCGGTAAAAATTTGCTTCTCGGTTTCGTTCATTTTGTATCCATTGATACTGGTTGGCCCCAAAACTGGTTTGAAATTGGTTTGCTAGAACCCAGTCTTCCACCTGCCGTTGCTCATTACTTGACGGTCAAATGTCGTTACTTTGAAACCACTTCAAAATCGTGTCAAAGCAACTATCGAAATCTGGTTGTGTTACTAAAAGCCCTGTGGCAGCTTTCCACCCTCGTTTCAGCGTATCTCTATTTATTTCAGCGATTACTTCGTGGATCTTTGCTGGTAGTGCATCACCTCTATAAGCGAAAGTCTTCCTGATGGCATCCATTAGGGTTTCCTTATGACACTGAGGTAGGTAGTATGCGAGATCAAAGACATCTTTTGATCTCGAGTTGTCTGACGCTCTTGATATCAAGCAATGAAGCTTTTCAGCAATGATCGTCTCCACATTATAAACTTGCCATGTTATTGATCCTTCACCGAGCTTTTCTAACAATTTTTTATGGACGGGCCTTGGAGTAACAGGATCGCCGATACCAATGTCAACCTTAATAATCTGGGCTTTTTTCAAATTGCGTGGTTTTTCCCCGATTCCGGCTCTGTACTGTAGGCAGATTCCGCCATATTCATTTTGGGTTGCAAGATCGATCTCTTTTTCAAGCTCAAACCAGACTAGATCGCTCATATTCAAATCCATGGCGCTTTTGGATTTCACCAAGATCTCGTCGATTTCTCTATTATGGGCGATGGCGTCAAGGTCAATCGTATATCGGGGCGATTGATAACATCTGAGTCCAACATATCCGCCTTTAAAGACCAGGTGGTCTTTCAATATTGGATCACTGGCTAGTCGAAAGACGGCGCGTTCGATTAAAAAGTCGGTGACGACTGCTTGTATAGGAGCATTGGTGTCATTGGCTATTTTCTTGAGGCGGTCTCGGATGGATTTAACTTTGTTCTCATCAATCAATTGTAATTGCCTCCCAGTAATTCAAAATCTGCTTTTCCCAACCTAGCTCTTTAGCACAGTTAATCAGTTGACGGGGAGTGACTTCTTTCTCCTTTATGGCCAATCTCGCAGCTCTGATAGCCATTTCAAGTCCACCGATTTTTGTTTGAAATCGAAACGCGTCCACTATCGTTCTGGCAATAGTTGTTATGCGGAACCACTGGTGGCGATTAACTCCTAGCTCTAGGTTTGATTTTGTTCGAATGAGCTTATATTTTTTGTTATGGGTCGTTACATTGGGTGGAACCAGCAGCCATATCTGGTTTGGGATTTGTTCGATCAGATTGTAGTGGAAGAGAGCGGAGGCGCCCGCTATCAATGATTTGTCCCCAAAAATCAGGCAGGCTGCAGCAAACTCTTCTTCGTCAGGATCAATGTAAATGTCTTTGTGATGATAAGCATCAGGGCCTATTTTAACGATATCTCCTTTTGCAACTAACCAAGAAAGTGTGCTTTGTGGAACTCCGATGCCTTTAGCTTGGGCTGACTTGAACAGCTTAAGCGACTTGAGTTGCGCTAGGTATGTTTGAGCTTTTGATTGCTTCATTTCTCAGATTCTATAAAAAATGATAAATCAAACAATGTAATATTTATCATAATACTTTAAAAATGATAAATAAATCAATATTCAGATCACAATGCATTGATATTAATAAAAAAATTGGCAGTCTAGACGGTGCGAAAATTTGGACAGTGGCGCGCCGATGGGTAGGAGCAAAGCAAATTGAGAGCTAAACCACTTTCCATAGGTAGATAAGTGCTTGAAATGAAAAGGCCGGTCAATGACCGGCCCGATTGTAGGCGTATAAGCTTCTGAAATGAATCAGAAATTATTACATCATACCGCCCATGCCGCCTGGTTGGGGTAGGGATTTGGGTGATTGGTATGGAGTGGTATCAGGCTTTATTGATTAGATATTTTGAGACCAAATAGGCATCTCGGCTTCGTTCCTTTTGTATAGTTTGGTACTACTTTGGATGAAAACTGGTTTGAAATTGGTTTGCTCTTCTGCGGTTACTTGATCTAATTTTTCATGTAAAAAAGGTATCTTATAGGACACCATATGAATTTCTTATGGTGTCTTATAGAACACTTTGGAATTGACATTTGGTAGTCTATAAGACACCATATATGTATCTTAAAGTGTTTTATAGGACACCATCATAGATATGAAGATTTCCAAGAAAAGCATAACGGTGCAGCGGCAAACACTTGATGAGAAGATTAAACCATTAAATGTATTAAAGAAACTAGCTAGACCGAGATCCGGTTGGATTAAGGCGATTCGTGGCGCTCTTGGCATGACTACCCGGCAATTGGGATTCCGTCTAGGTGTAACACATCAAGTAATTCTACGCATGGAAAAGCGGGAGATGGCCGGTGCAGTCACGCTCGAGGCTTTAGAAAAAGCCGCACATGCTATGAACTGCAAATTAATCTATGCAATTGTTCCCAATGATTCATATTCCAGTCTTGATGAGATACTTGATGAGCGAGCTATGGGCATCGCTCGGCGCATAGCTAGCGGGGTCGATCACAGCATGAAACTGGAAAACCAGAGTGTAAACGAAAAAAACAAAAAAGAGCAAATTAGGCGGTTAGCCAATAACCTCAAGGCTAACCTTGATCCAAGGATTTGGGAGGAATAACTTCACCGTGGACAGAAAATCATTTCCCTTTGAGTATGCTCCAGGAGCAACTCCTCTCGATCCTGATGAGACAAATGGTTTAATTCCTGACTATATTTCGACTCAAGGAGAGCTGAACGCATTAGAACAGGAAAATATTTTGGAAGCTACAGCATGGGCTACAGCTAGGAAACACAAGCATTTATTCACAGATACTTTCTTGATGCAAGTTCATAAACGCATGCTGAAGGATGTTTGGAGATGGGCTGGTCAATATCGCTTGAGTGATAAGAGTATCGGAATTGCTTGGCAAAGAATTCCGGTTGAAATAAAAAATCTTCTTGAAGACACCAGGTATTGGGCCGAGAATCAAACGTATCCCTGGGACGAATTAGGTGCCCGATTTCATCATAGGCTTGTATCAATCCATGCATTTCCAAATGGCAACGGGAGGCACGCGCGCCTGGCAACAGATGTCATCCTCAAATCCTATGGGCAACCTGTATTCAGCTGGGGTGCAAATAGCTTTGATGGGCAGCTGGACAGGGCGAGTAGCATTCGGCAGGAATATATCGCGGCTCTTCAAGAAGCTGATCAGCGCAAATATAGCCGTCTCATTTGTTTTGTACGAATGTAATATTTAGACCGAGTTGCTCTAAGAACCGCCGTAAATCATCAGCTACTTATAGATTTTTACAAGAAAAAGGAAAAGCCGGTCAAAGACCGGCTCGATTTTAAGCATGTAAGTTTTGTAATAAATGAGAAATTTATTACATCATACCGCCCATGCCGCCATTGTTGGGTGGTGTTAGTGGGTTTTGGTATTGATTGGTATGTAGTTGTATTTGTTGGACCAAAATCGAAGCTTATGGCTGCATTTGATTCGAGTTTTGGTCCTAGTAGGTATGCTTGAGTACGATTTCTTTGACCGATTCTTGCCCGATTTTGGTTCAAACGGAAACCGCCTTTAGCGGTTTAAACTTGAGGCCTTTCAGCTTTTGTTGAGCATCGAAGATGTCAACTTTTTGCTGTAGGTTAAGCCAGAACTCAGGTGAAGTACCAAACGCTTTGCTAAGGCGGAAGGCAATATCGGGAGTTAGGCTAGAGTGGCCATTCACAATTCTGTTGATGACCTTATAATCTACTTCAATATGCTTCGCGAGAGCTGCCTGCGATAGTTGCAGGGGCTCTAGAAACTCTTCCAAAAGAATTTCGCCTGGCGATGTTGGAGTTCTAGTCATCTGAAACCTCCTTAATGATAATCGCAGATCCTGACGTCGTATGCATTGTTACTGATCCACTTGAATACAATTCTCCATTGATCGTTAATTCTAATTGAGTAGTATCCCTTCAAATTACCTTTCAATGCTTCAAGGTTATTATTTGGCGGAACCTTCAGGTCTGTCAGCATAACAGCAGCGTCAATCATGTCTAGCTTTCTGGCAGCTATTTTCTTTATACCCTGCCAGCCTGCTTTTCTGGTTATTTTCCCTGTTTGATAAAAGTTTTCAGTCTCCTTGCACGAGAAATTCCGAATCATCGGTACTCCATCCTTGGTCCATATGATTCGGCAAAATACCTCAATGAGGTATACCTTATCAAGGTATATCGGAATAGATGATAATTTCTTTAGAAAGTTTTACAACGGTAGAAATGGATGACTTTCGATAAGTACCTGTTTTAATTCTGTAAATTTTTGAAAATAGAAAAGCCGGTCAAAGACCGGCTCAGTAAGTATCAGGTATCATTGGGGAATGATTACATCATACCGCCCATGCCGCCATTATCGGGCAGTGTTATTAGGAATTGGTATCGGTTGGTATGTAGTTGTATTTGTTAGACCAAAATCTAGATTGATGGCGGCTTTTGCTTCGAGTTTTGATCCTTATTTGTATACTTGAGTACGATTTCTTTGACCGATTCTTGACCGATCCAAACCCTAGTCTGGACCTCTTATTGGCCCTCTTATCTATTTGCAGTGTTATAATTAGATGATTGTTGCCAGGTTGCTTTGATTGCTCTCTCATTAAAAGCGCCATACTCATCCGACTGAATAATTTTTTTAGTTAGCTTATCAATGTTGGCATAAACGTCTTGTATGTTGCCATTGACGCGCTGCCACCACTTCAGTGGCATTTTTAGTTCGCTTATGGCCTGCATACCACATTTAGGCTCTTTAAAAATAAACTGCGCTACGTAGGTGATATAGTATAGGTCTTTAATTTTCTTTGAGTCTTCGATACGGTTTTTGTAGGTTAAGATTTTATGAGTCATAAATGCTGCTGGGCTCACAACTGGTAAGGTGTTCCCGCTTGGTAGCAGCACATTAATACGGTTTTCGAGGCTTAGGTTGAAGTAGCTAAGACCCTGTGCAACAACTCCAGCTATCCTATGATTTTTCTTTTGTGAATCTTCCGTGAGAAACTCAAAATAATATTCACTTTCAGGTTTTTGCCACTTTTCTGGTGGAACTTCCGAGCTATCTAATGGTACTGATTTAAATTTTGGTTCATAGCCATATAGCTTTAGCTCCTGGGAGAGTTGGTCTGAAGATGTTTGAATAATTTTTTGTCTGAACTTTCTCCTCTCAATAACGATATCCACATCTTCGGTATAGGTTGGCGGATGAATTACCTCAAAGTGAAAGGCCAAGGCATGAGCCGCGGTTCCGCCGCAGAGAACAATGTCGCTGTCATATTTTTTTAGAGTTTCTGCTACATCCTCTTATATCTTAATTTGATCACTTTCCACCATTCCCTCCAATAATTTCTGCTAGCCTTTCAGCGGCTTCGAGACCTCTAATGGGGAATTCTTCAAGTATTAACTGGTTTAGCTCCGCAACCAAAGAATGAGAGCTCATGGAATTTGGTTTTTCACAAAAATATTGCACGATGGTGCCCATGGCTTCACTTTCAAAATAAATGAGATCAGCCAAACTAGGGTCGTCCGGATAATATAAGCCATTTCCAACTATATGATTTCCAATTTTAATTCTTTTTAAGCCTAGCTTGATTTCAAGATGCTCTAAAATCAGTGACGAGCCTGACATGAAAATCGGTGCAGCTCGGTATTGCATGATTTTTGCTTGTCTGTATCGCTCCGAGGGGGATATTACAAAAGGAGATGAGAAGATGAGTGCTACTTTCTTTTCGTTATCTTGAAGTACTTGTAAGATTAGGTTTGCTTGTGCATTTCGCTCTTTTTGACGATGTAAAGGCGGCAATGCAATTGAAGTGGGATTTTTCAGCAAAGAAATAAGGCTGGCTTTGACTTCCCGCTTAAACTGGTAGGGGCGTTCGAGAAAATATTTTACGCCTCGACCTGAACCTTTTTTGGAGAAGATTTTTTTTCTATAAGGTCGCGGTATATGATCCATGCTGACTGTTTAGACAACCCTAATTTTTCAGCAATCTCGATAGCTGGCGGGATAGGCAATTGTGCCGAATGTCTTCGTTCAAAAGCTGAGTATGAATTGATCTCTATAAGCCTCAGGTATAGCTCTGAGAGTACGAGTTCCTTTGATGGTTGCTTCTTGCTCATGATGCTTGTTCTCAGGGAGCTTTAGATGATCCTTCCAGTCTGAGTCAAGTAATTATATCATAATATTTAAATAAAAACAGTAAGTTCAGTCTATTTGGTCAATGAATTTTAAAATCTTAAGATTTTTTTGACTAAATGGAGATAACTAATTAATTATATTTTAATTTTTTCGAAAATATTTCCGTCGTGTCCTGTCTAAAGGTTGCGGAAATTAGAATTCCTTGTTGGTGTGCTTGAGTACGATTTCTTTGACCGATTCTTGCCCGATGTTCCATTGCTTTCAGATCGATAGTAATTGCTCCAACTTTTCTTTGGATTGAGACTTCTTGTTCGTCGTCATTTGCGAGATATTATGAAGTTTCCATTTGATAGACGGGTGATTTTTGACCTCTTCTTGCTCATACAGGCGCCAGGCTGGCTCTTGAGAATAGAACGAAATCAAAAACTTTTTATCTTGATCAGTCAGTGCTTCAAGTAGCAATTTCTTCAAATCCCACAAGCGTTTGTGAAGTGTCTCAACTCCTACCTCTTCAAAACTCATTCCACGGAATTCGGATTGATAGAGCTCAGATATATTCTTTTGGTTTGGGTTTAATACTTCTTCGATGGGTCGATTATGCGAAAGTAGGTAGAAGATGAACGCTGATTTAATTTTTGAACTAAAAGAAATATTTTCGAAAAACTGATGAACATCGAACAGGTCCCTCGGGTGTTGTCGATCAAGTGCAGCGCAAAATTTACCACCTAATAAGTCTTCAATCGACAGGCAATTCATCTTAATTGATCTTTGAAAAATTTCTTCGACTTTATTGGTGGTAGTTCTTTGCTCGGGAGGAAAAACAGTCCCTCTTATGATATAGTTGGGCTCTATTTTTATCTTTACAGAATCTCGTTCCACTAGAAGTCGACTTTCCTTTAAAGTGTGCAGTGGCTTTGTGGGGATTACCCTACAGCCGAGACTTTTTGATAATTGATTGGATATTTCAGCCAAAGCGGAATGCATCTCTCTGAAGCTTTCCCTTCGATCCTTAGCCATAATGTAGCAGAGGTCAATATCAACTGATAGTCTAGGAAGATTTGAATAAAATATGTTCAAAGCGGTTCCACCTTTAAGGGCGAATACCTTCTGTGCTGCGACGATTGGCAGAGCTTCTAAAACAAGGCTGACTTGATCTTTGTAATCTTCAGAAACCATTGGAATCCTCGAAATATTTCTTAGGTACTGTTATGTTGAACTTGGTATCTAGATTGCCATCCTTTGCGATGAGTCTTTTCCCTGATCCAAGGTCGATTTTTTTGACTTTTAACTGCTCATAAAATGGCAGCTCAAGATACTTAGCAAGGAATAGAAAAACCCTTTTGACTTTTACAGATTTACAGTTTTCCAGAAGATGTTGGACCACTTGAGGCCTCAAAGTCAGCAAACCTTCCATGTAATTTTGAGCTGTTTCAAAGGTATCCGATAGATCAATCTCTTCTATAAATTCCAGAATGGCTTGTTCTCGAGATGAGATATCTATACTGATTCCGCCTCGCTCATATTTTGTTAGCTCCGGAGCTGTAGTAATCATGCTGGATTGCTTTACCTTGAGGGAACCATTCCAAGCACCTGATTTGGCCCAGAATGGAACTCTCGCTTTATCTCGACTGATTACGTTGATAATAGGGTTATCACCGATTTGAATATAGTGGCCAACTCCATGAAGCTCTAATGCTGACCTTCCACCTACATGGATGGGAAGCTTTAAATCATTTTGCAGAACTCCTACAACCCCTTGCCATGAGATCTGATCGTATGGTCGAGCAAATATCCCGGGCGCCACTTTCTTTAGAGATCCCCGGGCGTAATACTTGTTGGCAACCCGTGGTGATATCTCGTATTTGGATAGCCATGATAATGAGTGGAGTTCACCCCGACTCCAGTGGCTCAGCGCTTTGTTTAATCTAGACATTATTTCGGCCCTTAAGGTACTGGGTTTTGTTTCAAAATAAACCAGTGCCCAGTTTAAATCAAGGCGTAAGTCAGTACCTATGGTTCCTATATTTGATTCAAAATAAACTAAGAGTCAACTTGAGATTGAAGATATTGGAGTTAGGTGGGGGTAATTTGCTTAAGAGCACGATATTTATGAATTAATTTTGAATAAAAGAAAAGCCGGTCAAAGACCGGCTCAATAAGTATCAGGTATCATTGGGGAATGATTACATCATACCGCCCATGCCGCCTGGTTGGGGCAGGGATTTGGGTGATTGGTATGGAGTGATATTAGTTTGTATTGATTGATAATTTTCGGGCTTATTTTGCTTCTTGGCTTCGCTCATTTTGTATGGTTTGGTACTGCTTTGGATGAAAACTGGTTTGAAATTGGTTTGCCATTTAACCTGAAGCCCAAAAAGCAAAATCGCCAGGTCACTTCTTGCACCGTCGGTGCGTTGGCAAAAATTGGCTCATGTCATGCAATATATGGTAGCAGGGGTGCCGGATATGTATCAGTCAAGCTCGCCAAGAAAGTCGTCAAAAACTCTCGGTGCATCTATTTCAAGCGTATCAAAATCGTAGCCTCTCATCTGCAATTCTTGCTCGGCACGACTAAAGTCCCATTCGACCTCTTCGTTGGCAATCCCTGATATCATGCTTTTCATTCTCGATGCTTCCATTGGGTTCGCGAGAGACATTTTTTTCCAAGTTGTGCGAAGTTCATAATGTAGCGCCTTGTTGGTCAATTCAAAGACCAATTCAACAATGTCAACTAAATCCCGAACACGACGGGGATCGTCAATATAAGAAGCTCTCTTGAGGGCAAGAAATCCAAGAGGATTTGGAATATAGACATTTCTCGAAATTTCATAAGCCTGCTCCAAAGCAAAAAGAATTTCACCAAACCCCCAGCCGTCACCCACGCCCATGATGCTCCTGGTTTCATCTTCTGGAACGTCTCCTTCAGGATGTGCCAGCAAGTCAAGATATGACACTCCAATCGCAACCTTGTTTGGGCTATACAAGCGAAAATAGCGTTCGCTATCACTAGCTTTGTAACCTATGTTGAGTAAAGATTGCCGAAGATCATTGTATTCTTGAGAAGCTGAAACGAGGCCTATACTGAGGTCTAAATCCCCGGTGGCACGCGCTCGTGTAATCCATTTCTGCTCCTGATATATTTGCAAGACTGATGCGCCTAATATCAGCGCTCTTCCATTGATTTGGCTGGCTTTTTCCAGAAGCTTTGGCAAGGCAAACTCAATGGTCTTTATCCATGCTTGTGATTGGTCGGCATCATACTGCATTCAGCAAGATCTCCATGATTGCAGTTCGTGATTCGCGAGCGCGTGAGTCCATATGGGTTAGATCCCATATGACACGAAATAGGTTAAGTGTGAGCACATCACTTGGTAGTCCTGGTACGTCAAAATCTTTTTCTAAGGAGAGGATAGATTCTTTATGGAAATCTGTTTTCGGGACTGCAATGCTGCAATGTACTTCTTCGCCTATTCTGACTGGAACAAGCTTAAATTTTCGTTTTACGGAGGACAAAGCCAAAGGATCCGCCCAAAAACTAACGGTCTTATCTGCGACGGCACCAATCGCCTTGACCACCTCAACAGGTCCGGGAAAAATTTTATTTTTGTATTCACTGCGTACTTCTTCCGCCCAATCCCCAAGCTCTTTTCTATTTAAATCACGGTTATGTAAGCGATAATTCTGTGCCTGGCGGAGAAAAGGAGTCATCCCCCGTCCTGTCCTTGGTTCCTGCATTGCGTTAAGCCACCAGTTTTTTCCCAGCTCACCAATAGACTTTCTAAGGTCTAAGAGGTTTTGTGCGCCAACTGAAGACAGAAGTTTGCTCAATGATGGCTGCGCAACACCATATGATTTCGCAAATGCCAGGCCACTCATTCCGCTCAGTTTTCTAGTTGGTAGCCTTGCTATGGTGTCGAGAATTGTTAATCCATGTGGAGTTATCATGCGGCTTGGTTTTGCTATTGGCTTGGTAGTGGGAAAGGGAGTTAAATGAGTTTTTTCTGTATTTAATCGTCCTCGTGGGCGCAATAATATCGACTGATCGGCTAAAAATATGGCGCCAAAGCCAGATTTAGTCATGTAGCTAATTTTGTTCTTTTCTAGCCATACGCGAGTCTCAGTGGATAGTTTCTCAAAGAGAAATCCGCGAGCAGTTTTGTTGAGGGGTGCGCGTACGATTTCTTCTAATGCTTCCTCGCCGCTATGTAGGGCAGGTTCAAATCGCACATCTTCGACCAGCAACTCATTAGAATTGGTGACTTTGATCCTGATGTTTCTGAAGGTCTGCACAAATGTGTCAATGTGTTCCACAGGAATCCTCCATTATTCTATTTTAGTAGAAAATCATATAAGGGAATAGTGTGAAATATATATTTTTAAATTATGATTTGATTATAGTTATTTATAGTTTAAATGAGGCTATTCTCTAACTTAGTTTCTGCTAGAAAGGGAATAACTTGGATTGATGGGCCGACTTGAAATCATAGCAAATAGAAAACTCAGTTCAGTGCTGCTTAACCGGATTTTTTGCGGTCCATGTGCTGCCTATGATGGCCCTCTGGCTCATTACAGGGGCGACGAAAAGGAAAAACGACGCCAGTTTGCCAATACGCGGCATGGTGAGATTAAGAAGCCAGTGCGAGATGTCAAACCAATTTTCCGAGAGGGTAAGTGGCTGAAATGAAAAGGCCGGTCATTGACCGGCCCGACTGTAGGCGTACAAGCTTCTGAAATAAATCAGAAATTATTACATCATACCGCCCATGCCGCCTGGTTGGGGCAGAGATTTGGGTGATTGGTATGGAGTGATATTCGGTTGTATTGATTGATAATTTTCGGGATTAATTTGCTTCTTGGCTTTGTCCATTTATATCCATTGATACCAATTAGCCCGAAAACTGGTTTGAAATTGGTTTGCCAGAGTAGCTGGACCACACTTCCACTCGCCGCAACGATTGGAACGGAGTCGGTACAAACAGTCTAGTGACTTTCACTCTGAAAATAAGCATGACCTTAGCAGCTCAATTGACTCATCAAAGGAAATGCTCAATTTTAAACTTCTATAAACATGTGGGAAGGTGTCGTCGGCCAGAACTTTCTGTATGAAACTTTCGAAATGAGTCCTTGGTAAACCTGACAATGGCAATAATTCGCTTGGTGTAATGGCTTGTGCAAGTCTAAACACATCATTTTGATGTTTTTTGATCTCTTTAGAGTCAACATGATCACCAGCATCTCGGCGTTCGCAGAGGTCATTATAGGCCTTAGCCTAGAGTACAATCGTAGCTAAAGTTGATGTTATAGGAATCATTCCATTGAGATTTGTGTTTTCTCTGATAAGTTCAAAATATTCACGATTGAGTAAAATAGCTGAAATACCAAGATCTTCATTTGGTGCTTTAATGGGTATGATATGTTGGCCTTCAAACAATTCGATTCCATCAGGCTTTTTGTGAAATATCTCGACTTGGACAGGAAATGCAGGGTCTCGGGGCTTTTTGAATCTATAGAATCGTGGGCTTCCATCATTTTTTTCTTGTACTTGATAGAGTCCGTCACGGACGTACTGGATCATTTTTTCTGCGAATTTGTCTGTGTCGGTTGCTATAATGACTAAGTCTATATCTTTTGTGGCTCTGAACTTGATACCAGCATCTTCTAGTAGAATTGTAGAAGCTGTTCCACCAACAATAACGTATTCACTTTTTAGGTCAGAAAAGTATCTTGCGAAGTGATTAAGTCCATGAACCATTAATCTGACTCCTTGCTTTGAATCGGCTCCAAACCTACCGATGACAAATATTCATCCCTTGCTATCGCAACTCTTTCATCATCTGTGTTTTTTAGAGAAAAATAGGTTGATATTGGATCCGCTATACCACCTATTGCGGTCAATGAGGGGTCCCAGGACCAAAATTCCAATTTTATTATTGGATCAGCAGACGACTTTAGATTTATTTTATTTGCTAAACTACTATGAATAGCAACAGTCGCTTCATTTGAATCGTCGAGCAAAGTTTTCTCTGAAAGTGCTGTGATCCCCGATTTTATAAAATTTAGATGCATTGGAATTTGATCAACGGCAATTGACTTCACAACCGGATTCACGAGTAAGTTATAGGATTGACGCCATAAATCACTCTTGTTTAGAAAGCGATAGGATTTTTTCTTGCCAATTTTACTTGGAGCGCAAAGCATATGAGCTTCCAACTGATTTAAGGCTCGACTCAATGATGCTTTAGGGACCGACAAAACTTGTGAAATCTCAGATAGTGATAGATTATCAAGATCCTGGTAAATCAGCTGGTGAGTTAAAATAGCTTGTGAAAGACCTTTTAGGTCAGTCCGTTCAATTCTATTGTGGCTATCTTCACCCGACTTAAGCTTCAGCATTATGAATGGCAAGTAAATTTCTTTTTCTAGGTAGATGTAGGGTAGGTTGTTTTTTACGAGGAGATTTAATCTCCTTGGCGCTCTATTTTCGAAAACCAATACAGCCAATGCCTCGAAGTTCTTTTCTATAACCTTGAGGTGGTTCTTAATACTCGGGATTGGTGGACATTCGTTAGTTTGTCTTAGAATTGCAAATACAATCGACTCTCCCATTATGTCTGCGGGCGCATAATCGTATAGCTTGGTCAGATAAATTGGTAGTGCTGCATTCTGGGCTTTGAACTTTATTGCTAAGTTTAAGCCGGTAGCATCATTTAAATAATTTGATATCTTATTTTTTACATTCATATTAATATCTTACCATAAAAACGACATCGTTTCAAATTTTGGAACAATGTTGATATTATGGTAACTATATAAAAATATTTAGTTAGTCAACAACTTTAGAAAAACGCAGGATGGGGAGGTGAGGGGGGCAAATCACCTAGCAGAGAAGCTAAATGAAAAAAGGCCGGTCAAGGACCGGCCCGATCTTAGGCGTATAAGTTTCTGAAATAAATCAGAAATTATTACATCATGCCGCCCATGCCGCCTGGTTGTGGGGTAGGGATTTGGGTGATTGGTATGGAGTGGTATTAGCTTGTATTGATTAGCTATTTTGATATTCAATTAGCTTCTCGGCTTCGTTCATCTTGTATGGTTTGGTACTGCTTTGGATGAAAACTGGTTTGAAATTGGTTTGCGTGCCGTCTTTCAAGGTGAAGAGGTCGTGGGAACCAGCTGCTATATACGGATAGCCGCTAGCTTCAAGCAGCAGATTGCTCACAAAAACTTAAGGTCTAGCTCCGCTGCAATTATCAGCATCATATTGCTCTATCCTTACAATGTCTTGCTACAACCTTCTTGCAATAAAGTTGGTGTTATTGGTTCCCCCTGTCTCATTAAGCTCTTTTCTTAAAGGTTATCTTCGGTGTCATGCCGATCAATTGAGATACTGATGCAATAGTTTCCAAAGTCACATTACCATCACCTTTGATAAGTTTTGAGGCGGTGGCGCTACTTACACCCAGACGACGCTGGAATTCGTTAAATCCAATTTGCTCTTGAGCCATATAAGATGTTATGACTTTGCTGATCTGCTCAGATAGAGATTGTCTTACTTGAGCTCTTTGAGCAGCTCCAGCATGAATTTCCTGAATTTCTTCAGGGGTAAAAATTTCTTGTTCAACGTCATCAAGCTTGGCTAATTTGTTGAGTTTTTCTCGATTGAATTTCATGTTTGTTATCCTTTTTTACTCGAGAGTCTTGAGTCGTTCTTTGGAGAGCGCTATATCTCTCGTTTGAGTGCTTTTATCCCCAGCATTAACGACAATGCATATTGTTTCACCATCGAAGCCAAAATAGACCCTAAAACCTCGGCCTTTTCGCAAGTCTCTAATTTCCCACAATACACCTTCCAAGTGCTTAAAGCACTTTGGCCTTGCCGTTGGTCCATCGTAAGCCAGGTCTCGCAACAGTCCCCCCCAAATATTTTTTATCTAGGACAGGCAGTGATTTCATCCACTCAGCGACAGGTTTTTTACCATTCTCGTTAACCCAAAAAAGAACTTCATATTGAGGGGTTAGCTCATTCTGCGACATCAGACCTCCTATGCCGTATCGGCACTATCGGCCAATCGCTTTAGTATACTAAAGCACTTTATTATAGTAAAGCGTTTGTTTGGAAATCCTCACATCTTTTTTGTGTACGGAATGAGCGATTGTAAAGCTTGAACTACTGGCAAACAGATGTCATTCGCAGCAAGTTGGCGCAAGAATAACAGAAAAGTGCAGCCTATCGCTGACTATTGTAAACGATAAGCCTAATTCAATAAGACGGGAACAGTGGTGGCGTCAGGGACTTCTTCTTTGTATTAGAGAAGGACGGTGACACAAGTCAGACAATGTAGCGGGAAAAATTCCCAGAGGTGATCACTCTCCATCAACTGCGATAGGAAAAAAGAAAACTCCGGAAAGTAAGTGACTCTAGATCAGAGCAAGGTGCTTTAGGCAGAGTGATCGATGTATTCAAAGTTGAACTTCGGCTTTTCCCATAAATCGCCCGGAATGGTATTTCGAGTGCTAAACCAATTTTCCGAGGTGGTAAGTAGCTGAAATAAAAAGGCCGGTCAAAGACCGGCCTGATTGTAGGCGTATAAGCTTCTGAAATGAATCAGAAATTATTACATCATTCCGCCCATGCCGCCTGGTTGGGGCAGAGATTTGGGTGATTGGTATGGAGTGATATCAGGTTGTATTGATTAATAATTTTCAGGCTTAGTTTGCTTCTCGGCTTCGTTCATTTTGTATGGTTTGGTACTGCTTTGGATGAAAACTGGTTTGAAATTGGTTTGTTCTTAAATACCATTTTTCTATGAATCAAAACCGCTATAAAAGTACGGGATGATCGGCATGGACGTTGAATCTGATTCCATTGGCCAATTTTTCAAGTCTTTTGTCGGCCGAGCTGATTGAGTGCTTGGGCTAAGGAGATATATTGACCACGGCAATTTTCAAGTTTAACGGTGCTAAGTACATAATCAATTGCCTGGACCGCTTCTTGTTCATTCATGAATTGCTTGATGCCAAATATGGCAATATTTTTTCTGTGTATTCTTTCAAGTGCACGGAAGTCTTTGGCATTAGCAGTAATCAATATTGCATCTATAATTGCACACTGGCGATAGACTTCTTCATCGGAATCACCGACTGCCGGGGCATTTTCATCTCCAACACAGAGAAGGTGCCAACCCTGTTGCTCAAATTTTTTACGATACTTGCGAAAATATAAGACGCATTCGTCAGCCAATATAAGGATCATGCTCTGGTCACCAAAGGGCCGTCATCATCCTTTTCAAATTCTTCCTTCCATTGTAAGTAAGCGTCACTGTGGGAGCCTTCGCACGCAAGCCGAGCTTCATTGATCGCTTCGGTTGGCAGATTATAGGTGTCGGCCCATTCTTGAACATCAAGTTTGCTTTGAGAAAAAAATAAATAGTTCTGGAAAACCTCTAATCGCCGACCCTTGAAAAACAGTTTTCCATCTCGCTCTTCGATGTGTTGATAGAATCGACCTTGTAATTCTTTTTGAACAGCTTCGATTAATTGGCGGATGACAAATTCGGTTTTGCTTTGGTTGTGTGCCTTGGCAACTTGCTTAATTGCATCATGGAGATCTGAAGTGATCCTCAAGTTTAAAACTTCTGTTTTCTTCTTTTTTTCGTTTACGGCGCTCATGAGTGAAGCTCCTTTCAGGAACGGGGACGCAGCTTCTTATCGGTCTGTATTGTATATACATTTAATATAAATGTATATACAAAGTGGGAATAGGACTTTAGTTTAATAATATTATGTAATTATATGTTTTGGGGAGTGATGAAGAAAAAAGGCCGGTCATTGACCGGCCTCATATTAGGCGTATAAGTTCCTGAAATAAATCAGAAATTATTACATCATGCCACCCATGCCGCCTGGTTGGGGTAGGGATTTGGGTGATTGGTATGGAGTGATATTAGGCTGTATTGATTGATAATTTTCAGACTTAATTGGATTCTCGACCTCGTTCATTTTGTATGCTTTCGTACTGCTTTGGATGAAAACTGGTTTGAAATTGGTTTGACTGCTTGTCCAGGGGATCGCGGTTTGTGTGAGCAGGATCTCCCTCCTTATTTTAATAAATGCACCCACTAGACCTATATGGGTACGTTTGTTAAAATAATTTCATGAGAAAACTTGAGAAAATTAAGAATCTAGAAAATCTTCTAAAAAAACCAGTCTTTACCTCCAAGGAGGCTAGAAGTGCCGGAGTGCATCCAAGCGTTCTTTCCTATTACGTCAAGAAAGGTATCCTAGAGCGAATAGATCGCGGAGTCTATCGAGCAAGAGACACGGATATAGACATCGACTTCATGTGGGAGGATCTCATTCTTGCTGTGAAGAGCGTGTCATCAGGTGTCGTTTGCCTTATTTCTGCTTTGGTGCTTTATGAAATGACGGATGAAATACCGCGCGTCCATTGGATCGCGATACCACATTCATCAAGAGCGCCAAAGAGGGAGGGAATAAAGATCGTCCGCATGCGGAATCTTGAGCTAGGTCGCACAACGCTAGACATTGGGAATCAGAGCATCAGCATATTTGATCGCGAACGCACTATCATTGATGCCTTTCGTTATTTGGGACAGGAAACAGCAATTAAGGCTCTAAAAACTGGTCTTCAGGCAAAGGGAAAAAATAAAATCCAACTGAAGAAGTTGCAGCTCTATGCCAAAGAGCTTCGGTTAAATATAGGTCCATATCTACTGGCGGTAACTACATGAATGAGCAAGGCCTAAAAGAAAGACTAAAATATATAGCAAAGCAGCAGAATCGCACTTTTCAGGATGTATGGAAAACGTTGGTCCTTGAAAGATTTCTCGTGCGGATCTCGCGCTCAGCTTTTGCAAGCGACTTTGTTTTTAAAGGGGGCCTATTGCTCTCGCATTACATCAATATAGGTAGAGAAACCAAAGATGTCGATTTCTTGGTGAGAATGCTCCAAGCAGAAAGATCCAAATTTCAATCTGCCTTTGAAACCATTTGTAATGTGGACGTGCAGGATGGTTTCGAATTTTCGTTTGCAGAAATTGTTGATCTTGAGCAACCCCATATGAATTATCCTGGATATAGGGTTACGCTTGATGTTCGCTTCAGTGGGATGAAGGATCGAATCCATGTCGATATCGGCGTCGGAGATGCAGTTGATCCAAATACAGAATCACTCGAACTCTATCAATACAAGAACAAGCCAATTTTCGAAGGAACAGTGACGCTTCAAGTCTACCCCGTAGAGACCATCTTTGCCGAGAAATTAGAAACATGCATATCAAAAGGTGCGGCTAATAGCAGAATGAAGGATTTTCATGATTTGTTTTTGCTTTGCAGCGAACAGGGTCTTTTGAGTGTAAGTAAATTGCGGCAGGATATTAAGAAAACATTTCAGACTCGAGGAACCGGCGTTGAGCTGCCAATTAATTTTTTGCCCGATGAACTCCCAAGCATGCAAAGGCTGTGGAGTGCACATGTCCGTGGTCTAGGGCCTGTGGCTAAAGCATTAGGCATTCCGGAGCGCTTTGATGACATCTTGAAGAAGATTAATGAATGGCTAGATCAGAGCAAGGTGATTTAGGCAGATTGATTGATGTATTCGAAGTTGAACTTCGGGCTTTTGCCATAAATTGTCCAGAAAGTAATTTGGAGTGCTAAACCAGTTTTCCGAGGTAGTAAGTCGCTGAAATAAAAAGGCCGGTCAAGGACCGGCCTGATTGTAGGCGCATAAGCTTCTGAAATGAATCAGAAATTTATTACATCATACCGCCCATGCCGCCCATACCGCCCATTCCACCCATGCCGCCCATGCCGGCAGGAGCAGCTGGTGCAGCGTTATCCTGAGGCTTGTCAGCGATCATGGCTTCGGTTGTCAGCAACAAGCTGGCAACAGAGGCCGCGTTCGTTAAAGCAGTTTTAGTAACCTTAGTTGGGTCGATGACGCCAGCTTTGTAGAGGTCTTCGAAGACTTCTGTCAGAGCGTTGAAGCCGTAGCCTTCTTTGCCTTGCTTCACTTTATCAACAACAACAGCGGCTTCGATACCGGCGTTGACTGCGATTTGGCGAAGTGGCTCTTCGATGGCGCGGCGAACGATTTGCACGCCGAATTTCAGCTCGCCGTCAACTTTCAAGTTGTCGAGAACTGTTTGGCAACGGAGTAATGCTGTTCCACCGCCAGGAACGATGCCGTCTTCAACTGCTGCGCGAGTTGAGTTCAGAGCATCTTCAACGCGAGCTTTTTTCTCTTTCATTTCAACTTCAGTGGCTGCACCGACTTTGATTACAGCAACACCGCCGACTAATTTCGCCAGGCGCTCTTGCAGTTTTTCTTTGTCGTAGTCAGAAGAAGTGTTTTCGATCTCTTTGCGGATTTGACCAACGCGAGCTTCGATTTCACTTTTCTCGCCACGGCCGTCAACGATCGTGGTGTTGTCTTTGGTGATGCGAACAAGTTTTGCTTGTCCCAATTGATCCAAAGTCATGCTCTCAAGTTTGAGACCAACGTCTTCGCTGATCACAGTACCGCCAGTTAAAGAAGCAATGTCTTGCAACATGGCTTTGCGGCGGTCGCCGAAACCAGGAGCTTTAACAGCAGCAACTTTGAGAGTTCCGCGCAAGCGGTTGACAACCAAAGTAGCCAGTGCTTCGCCGTCGACGTCTTCAGCGATGATGACGAGTGGGCGAGTAGTTTGTGCAACTTGCTCAAGGATTGGCAGCATGTCTTTCATGCTGGAGATTTTTTTCTCGTGGATCAGGATGAAAGCTTCTTCGGAAACAGCTTCCATGCGCTCGGCGTCAGTGACGAAGTATGGAGAGAGGTAGCCACGGTCGAACTGCATACCTTCGGTGAACTCCAAAGTGGTGTCCATACCTTTGGCTTCGTCAACAGTGATCACACCGTCACGACCAACTTTGTCCATGGCGTCAGCAAGAATGTTACCGATTTCTGTGTCGTTGTTAGCGGAAATAGTTCCAACTTGGGCAACTTCTTCGCGAGTCTGAGTTGGGCGGGACAATCTGTCTAGCTCTTCAACCAGAGCTCTAACAGCAATGTCGATGCCTTTTTTGAGTTCCATTGGGTTGTGAGCGGCGGCAACTAATTTTGCACCTTCACGGTAAATGGCCTGAGCTAAAACGGTAGCAGTTGTGGTACCGTCACCAGCATTGTCGGAAGTTTTGGAAGCAACTTCTTTTACCATCTGTGCACCCATGTTCTCGAACTTGTCTTCCAGTTCGATTTCTTTGGCAACAGATACACCATCTTTTGTGATGGTTGGAGCACCGAAAGAACGATCGATAACGACGTTCCGGCCTTTAGGACCAAGAGTGACCTTCACAGCGTTGGCAAGAGTGTCTACACCCTTAAGGATCTTACGACGAGCGTCTTCACCGAAGTTAATCACTTTAGCTGACATATTATGCTTTCCTCATATGCTAGTGAAAAAGTTAGTGTTCAGTCAGGGAAACTTAAAGGATGACGCCTAAAACATCGTCTTCCCGAAGGATCAGATGCTCTTCGCCTTCCAGTTTCACTTCTGAACCAGCATATTTGCTGAACAGAATGCGATCGCCGACAGTAAGGTCGGGGGTATGTAACTTGCCATCTTCCATCAAACGACCCTTACCAACAGCGACCACTTGGCCTTCCATTGGTTTTTCTTTGGCGTTATCAGGAATGATGATGCCGCTAGCAGTTTTGGACTCAGCTTCGAGACGCTTAACGAGGATTCGATCCTGCAAAGGTCTGATTTTCATAAGTAGCCTCCAATGAAAACATCTATCTTTTAACGAAGACGTTGCGTTTAGATATCCTGTGTTATACCAAACTCAAAATATCTGTCGTCGTTAATAAACTCTTATAATCGAGATACTAAGACGTACCAACCATGCTAATTAAGGTCAAAACAGCCCATGTAGCTTGCAAAATGAAGCTAATCAGGACCTTGAACTCTAGCACGATTGCAGAATAAGTATCCTTTTTCTCATGTCAAGGGAAGGGCAAAAAATTTTCTGATTTTTTTGGCGTGAGGCTTTCTGCCTTATAAACTGACGGTGGGGCGTTTAGAATCCAGAAAGCTTTCTATCCCTGTATATTGTATGGGGTTATGAAAATCTTTAATTTCATTAATAAGATGCCGCCGCGCCCGAATCGACGAGCGATTCTCGGAAAAATCGATGACCACGGTCGGATGCTCGTTTTGACGTGGTAAAATCAGAAGTTTCAAACTTCCATCAAATAGGTAGTTAGAATGAACAAGACAGATGCGCTCGATTTCATCCCACTTATAGCTGATGGAGCGAAAACGGGTTGCAACCTCTATGCTTTGCCTGGTGATTTCGACGGAACGCAGCGATTTAGTCCAGGTGTAGAGGATGCCGGCCCACGGAGAGATGACTAAAACAACAAAGCTCACCATCACGGCAACCGGTGACTGTAACATCTCCTCGTCCGTGGATAAGCGCGTTAACACTAGAAAAACAATGCAGCCTAAAAGTCCGATAATCGAAATGTTCACCAAGGAACGTGGATAGGCGATAAAGCGGCGGCCGCCATCGGGCAGAATATCAGTAAAATAGTAATGCTCACGATCTTCAATTTGTACGCGGTGAAAGTATTCCAAGACCTCTTCATCATCGTTCTCAATCTCGTAGATGCGCCGCCATATTTTTTCCTCGTCATCAAAGCGGCCTTGGTGCAGATACAAAGCGGCTAGAAGCTTCAGGGCTTCCATATTCTGCGGACCGATTTCGAGCAACTCTTCCAGCGCCTCATGCGCCTCACCGAGTTGGCCCGAGGCAATTAACTTTTTGATGGCGGATACATGTCTCATAAGGGCCTCATCGGATTATGGCTGCTCTTCTTGAGAACTCGGGTTAATCGGAGTGCCCCACGGATCATAAAACGCACGAAATCCATTGGGGCATAAGCGTTTTGTTAGGTGAAACGGTGATTGGCCACAGCGCTCAGGCAGACACTCGTCAAGTGGATAATATTCGATCAGCCAAGGATGATTGGGACTCCAGGCTGCACAGGCAATCTGGGGTTTATTATCAATTTCCACCCAAGTGGCATCGCAGTAACAAAGCTCCTGAGGAAGCCACTTGGCTTGAATACTCGGAAATGGCCAAAGGCGAATCGACTGGCAGACGTTTTGAAACTTGGTATTGCAGACTTGCAGGTTACATTCTGCGGCATCGATTGATTGCAGCACCTTCGTTTTTTCACCGCCGTCTGCTGGCTGCGCAGACCAGACAGCGCAAGCCTTGGCGTTATCAGCCGGTCTGCCGCAAAAACAATCCGCCCCCTTTTTTTCCGCCACCTCCGGCGCCTTTGCCGTAGTACAGGCATGGATCAGAAAAGTCAGAACGAAGAGCATAAAACGGCGGTCCAACATTTCAGAAACCTCATTTCTGTGATAAGCATCTGACTTCTTAATGGGTTATCGACCAGATCGAGAAAGTCTTGAGGGCTATCCCTGCAAAGCCGTGAAAAGACGTAGCCAAAGCCGAGAAACTGCTTGAGCAAGACTCTGGGAAGGGCCATAATGAGCGGCTTCAAGCAGTTCCTGGAGGGGAAGACGTGGACCAAAGTCTGAATTTACCGCAAACATTTTTCAAAAATGCTACCCGTCATACCAGCGAGAGGGCCTTTTATTACTGCCGGACCCGCGACCGTAGATGGGTTGATATGACCTGGAAAAAATATCAGGAGGATGTGGTCTCTCTGGCAAGCTGGCTCCACGAAACTGGCGTACAAAAAGGCGATCGCGTCGCTTTGATTTCTGCCAACCGACCGGAGTGGCTGATTGCTGACATGGCGATCATGAGTATCGGTGCGGTGAGCGTGCCTATCTATGCGACCTCCTCCCATGCCGATATTGAGTACATTCTCGAACACTCAGGCGCAAAAATCTTGCTGGTAGACGACTTGGAGCGCATCGAATTTTTAAAAAGCTATTCCATCGATCGCATCGTTTGCTTCGATCGAGCTAATCGCAACTTGGCCCAGACGTTTCAAGCGCCGCTGAGTTTTTTAAGTGAAATCAGGCGCAAAAGGTTGAAACTTGATCATCTGCCGTTTGATCTTGCCGACGATGATCAGGCGACGATCATTTACACTTCGGGGACGACCGGCCAGCCGAAAGGAGTCATGCACTCTCACGGCAATTTAAAGGCAGCTCTGCCGGTTATCGAGCGCTACTTGAAGCGTGACGATGGCCAGCCAGATCGCTTTTTTTCCTTCCTTCCTTTAAGTCATGTTGCGGAACTGACACTTGTTTTCATGGGTTCGGTGGTCAAAGGCTCTGAGGTGGCATTTGCCCGCTCTATCGATACCCTGGGTGAAGACCTAGTACGCTGTCGGCCTACGATCCTGCTTTGCGTGCCGCGGCTGTGGGAAAAAATATATGAACGCATCAATGCTGGTTTAATCACCGCCTCACCCTTGAAGCGCGGTTTGTTTGAGCTGGCGCAAAATCTGGGGGAAATGAGCCGGATCGATGGCGATCGGGTATATAAAACCCAAGATAAATTCCCCTTGTTTTCAAAAGTTTCCGATGTTTTGGTCGGCAAAAAACTGAAAGCCAAGTTAGGGCTTGATCGTTGCCGCTTGCTTTTGACTGGAGCGGCGCCAACCAGACCAGAAATCCTGCGCTTTTTCGGGTCATTTGGCTTGGTCATTCGTGAGGTCTATGGCCTGACAGAAAATCTGTGCCTTGGCGTTTTGAACGACCCTGATCTATCCGTGATGGGCAGTTGCGGCAAGGCGTTTCGCGGCAATAAAGTGAAAATTGCTGAAGATCAAGAGATACTCTTCAAAGCACCCTGGAATTTTCAGGGATACTATAAAAATCCCGAGGCCAGCAAAGAAGCCTACACGGAAGATGGCTGGTTAAAAACCGGGGATTTAGGTAAGTTGGATGAAGAATCACGGCTCACCATTATTGGTCGGAAAAAAGAGCTTTTGAAAACTTCCGGCGGCAAATATGTGGCGCCGGTGCCGATCGAAGATCGCTTAAAAGCCTGGTCGGTAATTCGTGATGCGATGGTGGTCGGGGATGAAAGGAAATACTGTGTGGCTTTGATTTCCTTGGACTCAGAAGCGACGAATGGCAAAGATTCAAAGCAGATTAAAGCGGAAATAAAATCTCACCTGAAGAAAATCAATGAGCCATTGGCAAGTTTTGAAACCATCAAACGTGTAGGTGTGATGAAAGATGGTTTTTCCGTGGAAAATGGTAGCTTAACGCCGACCTTGAAAGTGAAGCGGGGTGTGGTTGCTAAGCAAAAAGGCGACTTTATCGAGCGACTTTACAGCTCAGAGGATGTGGTCATCTATGAAGGCTAGCGCGATGCGCTGGCCTCGATTGCCTGGAATTTGAGGCGTAAGTTAACGAAGGCGCCTAAGGTGTCGCTGATTTCGAGCTTTTTATTGTCTAAAATAGGGCGGTGCGGCAGCACTTCAGGAATGATGTAGTAGCTGACCTCACCGACTAAAGTGTCCTCACCGATAAATATAAACTGTTTGTTTTCTTCAAACATTTGAATTTCTGTCATAACTGCTACTTGCTGTTCTGGAATTTGAAATTCCCGCATGGCATCAGAAATTAATTTACGAATGGTATCGCCATTGATGCTGAGCGTCGGTTGTCTTTCTTCCTCCGGTCGCCAAAAGGAAAGCGATTTGATCGTGGCGGCACCAAATCGCCCCATCTCTTTAGTTACCTTCGCCCGCTCGGCGAAGCTTTTTCGTCGATCTTCGCTGCGAACTGCCAGGGCGTGAACATTAACCACAAAAAAATACTGATTTTCACCTGATTTATCATGATTATCGGCGCGAATGGATTCAATGGTGATGCTATGATTTAAAGTCGAATAGTCGATGAGATCTTCCATTTTTAATGACTGCGCTTGGGCAGGAATGCTGATAAGAATCGTGATACTTAGCAGCCGCATGAAAAAACGCTGGCAAGTCTCAATCCAACTGGCATGAAGCGCAGGCATTGCTATCCTCCCTATGATCGCTGATTACTGATCGACAGGGGGAAGCATGGGCTAGAGGGAAAATTTTTCCTAGCTAGGGTCCATCCCGGATACGAAATTATTTGAGCTCGCGTAGGTGGCAAGCCCACCGGGTTTCTGCTGCGGTTCACCCAGATTCCCGACGCGGTTTCTACGAAACCGCTGGGAATGACAGCATTCACGACTTACTAGCCAAATTATTCTGATCCGGGGTTCAGCCAGGACTAGCGTAACGCTCTAGATGGAAACGCGAAAGACTGGATGATTGGCAAAGTGCATTTGCAAGCGTTTGGTTTGCTCTTCGGCGCGTTCGGTGTCTAACAGACAAATAATCGTGCCGCCACCACCAGCGCCTGTGATTTTTGCTGCAGGCATGCCCAGTTCACGGCAGTCTTCAATCATTTGCCGCAAGGAATGCGGTACTACGCCGGCCAGATTTAATAATTCATGGCAACGATTCATCGCTTCGGCGACGACGTCAATGTGAAAAGAGGGAATAGCATCTTTGACCTGCGAAGCCAGCTGGTCAAATTCGTATAGATGCCGGTTGCCACTTGCCCCTTTAAAAAACGGCTCGGCTAGGCGAATCATGGCTAAAGTCGAAGCCCGAACTTTACTATCGATCAGGGCAAACTCCCAGCTTTGTTTGCATTCCTCTTTCTGAGGAATGGCCTGAATCTCTTTGTGTTTTGCAAAGTACACACACTCTTCAAAGGCGACAATCGAGGTGTCCAGACCGGAAGGATTGCCATGAAAGCGGGCCTCCAGCTTATTGCCGATATAGGCGAGTTCCGCTGGAGAAATATCGAGCGACATCGAATCTGCCAGAACTTTGACAATTGCAATGCAAAGGCTCGCTGATGAGCCAAGGCCAGCACCGATCGGCAGGTTGGAATGACCTTTGGCATTTAAGGAAAAAGTCGGCTGCTGCAAGAGTTCGAAAGCTTCCGGGAACACGTCCGAAATGCGCTTTGAGACTTCTTTACCACCCAGTTTCAGATGGAACTCGGAGCTTTCGTCATGATTTTTCAAGGCGGGTTTGAGTTCGATCTGCATGCGCAACTGCTTGAGCGGCATGGCCACGGCATGAGCTCCGTAGACGACTGCATGCTCACCCACGATAATGGCCTTGCCACAGGTCGAGGCGCGTGCTTCACGCGGCAGGGCCTTATTGCCAACAATAATCGTTTCGGGGGTATTATCACTCACCAGTTTTGCATCCTTATCATTCGTCTACTTCAACGCGTAGAGTTGGACCTCGGCCAACCTGGTCGCATAGTAAGTGCGATGCCGGGAACTTGCTTTCCAAGATTTGCATCAGTTTCCCGTGCTCACAGTCTTCATAAATTAGATGAACGTTTGCTCCGGCATCAAGGGTGAAATACACCCGAAGTCCTTCTTGTTTGCGGATTTTTCGAATCCACGCAAGAAACGACGCAGTTTCTTGGTCAAAATAGTGAACCGGCGGATTGGCACTCATAATCACACCATGCATTTCGAGGCAGTCCAATTCGATCAGTTCACCCAAAGTATCGATGCAGCGTTCTTGTATGGCCTGTTCGACTCGCCGTAAGCGATCATCGATCGCTGCCAGTCGCGGCAGAAATAATGGGCTTGTCCAAGCCAGACGGTGGGCATCGGTCGAGCTGGTTTTTTTCTCCTGCTCGGAAAACAAAACTACGGTATCGCGTAAAGCCCATTGTTCGGCTGGATAAACCGGTGTTAGTTCCTGAGCATTGGGATTTGCTCCTGGTGCCCAACGGACAAAGCCACCCCACAAACTTCTGCCGGCACTACCAGAGCCTTGCCGAGCCAAGTGAGCCAGTTGCTCGCGGCTAATATCGTGCTGGGAAAAACCGTCTAGGTCTTCGACCTGCAACCAGGCAGCAAGGGCAGCAATGGTCAACGCTGCAAGGCCGCTGGCACTGCTAGCAATGCCGCATCCTGTGGGGAAGTGATTGACAGAATGGATGGCAAGTTTCGGTAACTCGTCTTGATAACGAGAGGCTAAAAAGTCTAAATGCTGGAAGACTTTTTTTCCAGGGCCGGCATCTGCCTGCAAGGCCTTACCGTTCAGGAAAACCTGATGCTCACTGGCATCGTTTAACACCTGGGCTCTGGTTTCACTGTGTAGCTGATCCAAGCTCATCGATAAAGAGCTGTTGGCTGGCCACTGCAGTTTTTCATCCTGCTTGCCCCAGTATTTGATAAAGGCGATATTGCTTGGTGCTGTGGCCTTGTAATATTTGCCGCTGCTCACGACTCTGGCTCTCCGTTATTCACGACGTTAGCTTGATTAGTATGAAAATTATGCGGCGAGTCGGCCGTGATTTTCAGGCGTTCTGCACCTAAAGCATAAGGCAGGCGACTCCAACCTAGATTTTTCAAACTTTGAAAGGCAGGGGATAAATCCTCCTGTCTGCCGATTAAAATAATTGCATCTTCGCCGCCAGCACCACTGGTCTTATAGGTCCAGAGAGTTTGAAAGCCTGGTAAGGCTGCCAAGCTTTGATGCAAAGCTAGCGGATAGTCGGGGCTTGGTAAAAACAAGTTTTGTAGCTGCTGCAGAGCAGGCAGAAGCTCTTTGAGCTCAGTTTGCTCTGCACTCAATGTCTGGCGAAATATCGCAACAAGCTCATTGGAAATGTTCAACAGATCCGGCCAGAGTTTATGTTCACTCAGCCAATCCTTGGTGCGCGAGCCGACGGTTTTGGTTGGAGCGCCGCGCCCACCACGATAAATATGAATCCATTCATTTGGCTTATGCCCGAAGGCAATCTGCTGTGGTTTTCCGGGCCAGTTCTTCTCATCAGCTTGAAATTCCACCCAGGAACCGAGAAATTGTGTGATAACATCGTAGCCGGAGGCAAAGCTTTGCTCTTTGAGTTGCATTTGCCAGACAAGCCGGGGCAGATACCATGGATCAGTCTCGATCGTTTCCAAGGCAAATAAATTCTGCAAGGCGGCAAGAGTGCCAAGGCGCAGAGCAGTTGAGCTGCCAAGTCCATCTTGGACAGCAAAATCTGATTGTACCTTGATGTCAAACGGCGGCAGCTGCCAGTTATCGCGGCACCATTGCAGCACTTGGATGAGGATATTGTCTTGAAAAGCGCTGGGAACAGCGTCCAGGGACCAGCTTGCATCCCAAAAATCCGAATAAACGGTGTAGCCTGCTGTGGCCTTTTGTGCCTGTATATTCATCCGGACATCAACGGCACAGCTCAAACAGGGAGCACCATGTAAGACCGCATATTCTCCGGCAAGCATGATCTTGCCAGGCACCTGGACGTTTACGGCTTTCAAGTCTGCGTCGCTCCCTTGCGCGACAGTTGCAAGTTACCTTGGTGCAAGCTCATATGACCTTTTTGAATACCTTCCGAGGCCAGGGCACGCAAGGCCGATAGGTTTTGAGCCAAGCCTACCGCGCAGATAATTTCTGCCAAACCCTGAGATGAGGGATGACCGAGTAATTTCAGTGCGGTTTGTGCTGTTGGATGGAGTTTGGTCACACCACCGACGGTGCCGACTGCGATCGGTAGTTCAATTTCGCCTTCCAAATCACCCGCAGCATTTTTTCGCCAACGAGTCATCGGTTCATAGACTCCATTGCGGCAGCAGTATGCATGTGCGCCGGCTTCAACCGCTCGCCAGTCATTACCTGTGGCGATCACGACTGGATCGATTCCATTCATGACGCCTTTATTATGCGTCGTCGCCCGGTAAACATCATGAGCGGCGAACAAGTAGGCCTTTTCAATCCGATCAACGACTTCTTCGCCAGAAAATTCAGCATTTTTCAGCGATTCTTTCGGTACTCGACAGCTAGCTCGCGCCAATCTCTTGTCTGTCAAGTTTGTTAAAATACGAAGTCCGACTTCACCGGGAATCAATTCCGGCAGTCTTTTGCCAATGCGCTCACACATGCTGTTAATCATGTTTGCGCCCATGGCATCGCGCGTATCAACGTCGAGATATAAGACCAGCGAGTTAATCGATGAAAAGTAACGCCAGCCTAGGTTACAGGCACCGCCGCCGCGGGCGAGCAAACGCTCCTGGCCTTCGTTGGCAAGGGCGATCAACGACTTTTTTTCCCGCTCTAGGATCGCATCAAAATCCAGGCGTTCATGAGGAAAAATCTGAATCTGACCGGTGCCGATGGGAGGGGTGGAGCTCGTGCGAAATCCGCCGCCTGCCCGGGCAAGTTTGGCTCCGTGACTGGCAGCCGCGACGACGCTCGTTTCCTCGACGGCCATAGGAATCAGGACGTCCCGGCCATTGATTTGGAAGTTAGTGGCGATGCCGAGCGGCATCGCAAAAGTTCCCACTGCATTTTCGATAAAAACATCGGTCAACTCCGGGCTGAGAGCGCCGAAGGTGGCCAGAGCCTTGGATTCTTCCAGGCTTAGCTCAGCAAAGCGGCTGACAATGTCACGCCGTTCCGATACTGGAATTTCATAAAAACCGGGCAAGCGTGAGCTACCTGGTTTGCTTTGTTGAGACTGTTGGGAGTTAAGAATATTTTGACCGGTTTCCCGTTCCATCTGTCTTCCTTTCACCGCTGTCTGCGCCACGAAGCTGTCCGACAGGATGCCCCATCTTTTGTCATTGTTCAAGTCTTCATGAACTGTTGCCATGATTCACGGCAGGGCGCGTCACACCGTTTGGAATGATCTGTTTTCTTAGTAAAAACTCTTGGAGCGCACCCAAGCCTCAAAATTGCTTTCAAGCGGTAGTCCAAGGCTTAAGTGCTGTTCAAGCTGGTCTAAACTCTGACTACCGGTGGCTAACATAGTGACTTTCAAACCTCGGACGAAGGTTTCCAGCACCTGCTGGGGAGCTTCTTCGGACTGTAAGGCCGCGCGTAAAAGCGGCAGCCCAATACCTACCATATTGGCACCTAAAGCGACGGCTTTGGCAACAGTTAGACCATCACGGATGCCGCCCGTGGCAACCAATGGAAAGTCTTTGAGCTGCGAGCGGACGCTGGCCAGACTGTAGGCTGTTGGAATTCCCCAATCGCGGAAGGTTTTGCCGAGGCTTTGGGTTTCCTGAGAGGCGCTGCGCAGACCTTCAATATAACCCCAAGAGGTACCACCGCGCCCACCAATATCGATGGATGCTACGCCGGCATCACGCAGGCGCAAGCATGTATTTGGTGAAATGCCTGAGCCGACTTCTTTGATCATAACCGGAACGCGAAGTTTTTCACAAACGAGATGCAGGCGCTCCAAAACGCCATCGAAATGTCGGTCGCCCTCGACCTGGACCGCCTCCTGCAAGACGTTCAGGTGGATGGCCAATGCATCCGCCTGGATCATATCCACAGCTTGTTCACAAAGCTCCAGATAGTGATCCTGTAGGAGCTGAGCAAAGCCCAGGTTGCCGATCAAAAAGACATCCGGTTGCCAGCGTTTTACGTGAAAAATATCGGCATATGCAGGATTTTCCAGGGCAATCCGTTGTGAGCCGATGCCCATGGGAATGCGGAACTTGGCGGCCGCAGCGGCCAGACGGCGATTGATTTCGGTGCCTTGGTCGACGCCGCCGGTCATGCCGGTAATGAGGATCGGGTAATGAAAGTTTCCACCAAGAAAGGACACTTTGGTATCCAAGCGATCGATGCTGGAGTTGGGTAGAGCCTCGGGAATGAAGTGGACACGTTCAAAACCGGTGAAGCGGTCAGATGCCTCGACATCTTGGCGTCGACAGAGTTCGATATGCTGGCTTTTACGGATTTGTCCCAGAAGATCCCGAGCCTGGTGGATCTGCTCGACATCGGTCAGCAAAAGTTGGACCTGATCTTTGCCGCTGCTGCTCTGTAAGGTACCAGAAAACAAGAAACTTTGTGTTTGGCTCAGGATAACCTTGATAGTCATCTGGTTTTCGCTAAAGCTAATGGACTCATGTACTTGCAGAGTTAATTGCTGCTCGGATAACTCCGTGACAAATCCCGCCGGACCAGCATCGCTAATCCAGGGTAAGGGTGATGCTAATTTGACCCTGTCGGTTTTGACTTCCACAACAGCCTCGCTTCAATCAGTAATAAAAGTTTCCAATAGCATGGCTGCTTTACGGAGTAAAGTGACAGTCGACTTTGTGCTTTTTTGTTGCAGGCGATATGGGAAAAGAAAATGCAGTGGCAGGAATTGCCGAAGTTCTGTTTCCCTAAAAGCTTCTGTTCCTTTAAATTAAGTCGGCTATCTGTAATCGCTAGAAGAAAGCTGGAAAATGAACGCGACACCCCAAACGTATGTTTATCCGATTCAAGTACGCTTTTGTGATACCGATGCCTTAGGGCACATTAATAACGCCGTTTACTTGTCCTACTTCGAAGCCAGCCGTGTGGATTGGCTAAATCTTTTGCAAGAGCGTCTGCCAGAGTTAAAAAGCGAAGTTTTACCAATTATTCTGGCTCGCGCTGAGATTGATTTTCTCCAGCAAGCTTATTTGCACGATCGAATTGAAGTGCATGCGAGCATCGCTCACATTGGTAAGACAAGTTTCCAGCAAGTCTACGAGTTGCGCAGCCCAGATCGTGGTGTTTTGGCGCGCGGACGAGCTGTGCTCGTATGGTTTGATATCAAGAGCAACCAAAAGCGGGACATTCCGCCAGCAGCAAGAAGCTTTATGGAAGAATATTTTTTGAATGAAAGGGAATAAGATGCAGATCATGATCAAGCGAGTCATGTTATGGGGCGTTTTGCTGGCTGTTAGCCCACTACTGGCGAATACGGTTAAGGTTGAGGTGGTGGAAGAGGCTGAAAAACAAGATATGAAAATGTTTTGTTCAAAAACTTCCGAACAAGCGTCAAAAAAAGATTGTGAGGTTTGGTTGAATGCACAGAAAAAAACTTTGGGCGATCGGTTATTGACAGCTTTTTGCAGTTCATCGGAAGTTTCTGCGGAAGTCAAATCCAACTGCATGTATCGCACAGTCGGAGAAATCAAATACGTTTTGCGGAAGTATCGCACAGAGACAACACAAGGGCGATGAGCGGCGTAGTAACAAAGGGGGTAAGTTATGCATCCACCTCTGAAGGTATTGATTGCTGGGCTTGGTTATCTGGGTGAAGCTCTGGCGGAAGGCTTATTGAAAGAAGGCTATCAGGTCTGGGGTTTGCGGCGCACGGCAGCCGCTACGAGCCATTCGCAATTGCACATCATCGCGGCTGACCTTACCGATCAATCAAGCCTTGCTCAAGCTCAGCTGCCTGCTGTTGATGTCGTCTTTTACATGCCTGCTGCCAAGCACCGTGATCCGCAGCGCTATCGCCAGGTTTATCAGCAAGGTTTGCGCAACTTGCTTGCAGCTTTGCCGCAAAAACCCAAGCATCTCTTCTATGTGTCCAGCACATCCGTTTACGGACAAAATCAAGGTGAGTGGATCAGCGAAGAAAGTCCGGCAAAACCGGATGCGCTAACAGCGCAAGTCATCGCTGCGGTGGAAGAGGAGTTTATTGCCTCAGACTTGCCATTTACCAGTCTGCGCTTTGCCGGAATCTATGGGCCGGGGAGAGAAAGTTTTTGCCAAAGGGTGGCTACAGGTCAAGAGTGTCTGGATGCCGATGAGCAGCGTTATACGAATCGCATTCACCGCGATGATGGAGTAGCCGCTTGCCTGCATCTGCTGCAGATAGATAAAAAAGCCGATATTTACAATATTGTTGACTGCGATCCAGCCAGTCGTAATGAAGTCATCCGTTGGATGTGTCAGCAGCTTGGGCGCGAGTTGCCTGCTGTGAAGGATATCGCACCACATGAGCTGCGGGCAAACAAGCGGGTGAGCAATGCCCGCTTACTGGCTACTGGCTTTCAATTTCAATATCCTAGCTTTCGTGAGGGCTATCGCGAGCTTTTAAATAAGCCTTGAGGCTTATTTTCTGGTAAATTTGCAAGCCTCGTCGATGATATCCATCAACTTCCGGCTGGCCTCGCCATTGCGTGATTTCTTGGTGCTGTGATCTTCATAGAGAAGGATTTTCTCTGTACCATCCATAGCAAAGTAACCAACTGATGGTACTGTGGCGACGATATGCATGGCCACCTCTTCATCTTCTTTTTTTGCCTGTTCGATCAGTTGCGCGACAGCAGCCTGATCCTTAAGCTGATGCTCCATAATCTGACAAAGTTGATAGACGGAGCGGGCTTCGCCATGCGTATGCTGGCCGATGATCCGTTCCAGGACAGGTTTGAAATTTGTGTTGTAAGAGGCCGCCAAGGTTTTGGTCGGGTTTTTTTTCTGCATCGAGTTTGCATCATTTGTTTGGCAAGACAGCATATGCACTGTTAAAAATATCGCCGCGAGACGTTTGCCAGCCATCGGTATCACTCCTTATCTTTAAATGGAATGCTTCTAATATGTCATGGTATCCCTGTCGATGTCCACTCCATGTCACTTCCTTGGCTCTCCCTCGTCACCTAGTATGTCTCCATGATGATGCGATGGATCGTACAGGGCTTGTTCTACCTGCTGTTATTCGAAGCGCTTTTTAACTACCTTACCGACTTGCAGAACATGGTCGACGATACTGCATCCATTTGGCGGGATGACTATGAAATGCATTTTTGTGCCCGTTATTTGGCCTGGGAGAAAAATTGGCAAGCAAGCCTGGATTGGCTTGTGGCTTTGGAGATGGATGGGGCTTGGCAGGAAAATGCAGTGGCAGTAGCAAGAAACTTACAAGAAAAACAGCGGCTACAGTGGAACCCTGAACTGCTAGAACAGTGTGAAGCCATGAGCCACCATTTCGAACTCTATTTTCAAACTCACCCGGAGCTCGTCAGGCCATATCCCAACTGGTCGATTCGCTATCTAGGGGATGTCCATTGAGTATGGCGCAACGTGGATCTATGGATCTACTGCTGATTTACCTTGTCTTTCTGCTGCTATCTATATTTGTGCTGGCTACGCAGGCGCTGCAGCATATCGAAGGCTGTTACCAGTGGCTTGATCGAGTTGATCGCAAAGATCAGGCTGAAAAAGAGGAGTTTTTTTACTGTCTGGGCGAACTATGGCAGCAGCCACCAGCACAGTTGGATTATGGTGCTGCCTTTCAAAAAAATTGGGATGCGCCTGTTTTGTGTGAATTACAAAAAGAATTGCCAGCTTTAGGGGAGCATTTACGATGCGAATAAGATCCGTGCCTGTACCTGCGGTGATCTCACATTTCTTCTGCTTTCTACTCGGAACCTTGTTAGTTTTACCATGGGATAGCCCTTGTGAAATGCAATTAAAAGGTATTCTTTTTCACCCGTCTTCGAGCCTGGAAAAAAAGCTCGCAGACGTGGATGAACGGGCGGCACTCTATGTCGTGACCAAGCAAGGTTATGAATCTTGTCGTGTTTCTGATCTACCCTTTTATGTCTGGCGCGATCCTGCTGGCCAAGGGGTTTATGTCCATATGGAAAAAGCTGTCGGTGCGGTCAAAATCCTCGAAAGTATGCTGTCGAGGAAAGGTTTTGAAGTAACAAGCAGCGGCCTGCATTATCCGGCGTGCGATGTCGCAGAGCAGGTGGTTTATGGCTCATAGTTGGTTTCCCGCAAAAATATTGTTCGGAGCTTTATGTTTCATTTATTCCCTGCCTGCTATGGCGATGGAAAGAATGCAGCTACAGCCGGGAGAGGTGCAAGCTATCGTCATAGATGAGCGGATTACCTGGCACTTGAGCCGGCGTGGGATCGTAGAATTGACTCAGGATCAGGACGGGATTTGGAATGTAGTGGCTCTAAGGGCGGGCTTGGTCGTTGCAAGGGCAAAAACAGCTAGTGGCAGAGAGGTTCAGCAATACATCATTCAGGTTGCCAAAAAAACAGGAAAGAATGGCGGTCTTTTGCAGCGTGAGCCCTGGGGAGAGTGGGTCTGCCAGATGCCTGGGCTTATCTGTGACCATAACATGCAACGGATTCAGGGTGAGTTATTCGATCCGAAACTTTTCTATCAGATCAGCAGTCTCTGTGAAAAATATCAGCCCTGTGTGTTTGATCTCAAGCTTGCTGCAAGTGCTAGACAGCGTTTTCAGGAAGAGCTGCTTTATCATCCAGGCTTATTCGATATGCATATCCATACCGCAGGGACGATTCAGCTACGGATCGACTGTGAGTTTTGGAGCAAAACCAACTGGCAAGATTTTATAAAAAATACCGCTGTGCCGCTCAGTTTCTGGCAATGGACCTGTCTGGATGGGCAAGAGATGTATCGTTTGGAAGTGAGAGCCTACATGGTCGACCAGCACAGCTTTCAAAAAATTCAACCACAAGCCTTAGTCAACGATTTGAGCTGGCAGACTTTTTTGCAAAAACACGGTGATTTCATCAAGGATCATGCTCTAAATGAAGTCATCGGTGAACCCATGGTCCTGGTCAGTATCGGTAAACCGGTGGAGATCCATCATGGTATGGAAATTCCTGTCATCTCCTCTGCTGCTGATGCACAAGAATACTGGCGAAAAATAGGTTTTGTATTAAAGGCTAAGATCAAGGCCAGACGAGAAAATCGCTTACAGACCGATATTGAGTTTGCACTAAGTCAACCAGGTCGGGACCGACAGCTGACCTCATCCCATCTGCACACCAGTGTTTGGCTTTCCCTAGGTGTGGAACAAGTTATCGGCACATTGGATTCCACTTCCATCCTGTCCCAACAACAGGAACATTTTTTCCTCGCTGCTGTGCCGATTATCGGCCCCCTGTTTCGCAGCAAACAAAAAAGTCACGGCCAGGCTCGTGTCGTTTTGCTGATGAAGCTGCAAAAAACGGATCGTAATATATGTCATATTGACGGTTTATTTTGTCGATAGATTGCCCTAAACTGAATGAACACTTGATGTAGACCGATATCGCGGGAGCAAACACCCTAAGCTTATAGAGGTTGTTCGTAAGATGCCCTATTTTAGCGCATTAAAATTTCACCTGATCCTTGTAAGCAGCCTCATGATCCTGCTATTGCCTGGCCTGGCTTTCCTGAAAATCAATGATCAGCTCCTTGATTCCTATTTTGCTAAAGATGATCCCCGTTATTTGCGCTTGTTAGAGATACAAGATGAGTTTAAGGCTGTTGATCCGATTATCATTGGCATTGATATCAAAAAAGATTTATCTGACCAGGGATTTATCAAGGCATTAGAAGAATTTACTGACAAGGCGCAAAAGCTGGACCAGGGCTTGTCCATCCACTCAATTTTATCCTTGCCTCATGTTGCAGTTGATGCTGGCAATATCTCGATCAAACCATTGATTGAAGCTTATCAAGAGCTGTCAGAAGATGAATCGAACCCTTCCACAATGCAGCAAAAATGGCAATTTTTTATTGGGCAAGATGGTCGAGAAACTATTGTTTTTATTCAGCACAGCCAAAGTAATAAGGATCAATTAAAAAAGCTGTTGAAACAATTGGAAGGCTTGACAAAGGAATATCAAGAGCATTTCAACGCCCATATTTTTGGTCTGACCGCTATCCAGGTTACAATTTTTGATACCATAGTTTCCACGCTGCGCTATGTGGCGCCAGCATCAGCCTTGGTGATCTTGACCCTGCTGCTCCTATTGACCCGATCCCTGATTTTTAGTCTTGTCCCAATGATGATCGTTATCATCAGCATTGCTCTTGGCTTTGGTATATCCGGCTATCTTGGCTTTTCAATCACCGGTGTTAGTATGGGCATCCCTCAAATCATCCTTGCCATCGGTATCTGTGATTGCATGCACATCTATTTTAGCTATAGGCGTTTACTGCGGGAAGGCGCCTCGCTCGATGATGCCAGACGTCAAGCTATTCAACTGAATATCAAACCTACTTTTTTAACGACGATGACGACGGCATTGGCATTTGCTTCATTTACGGTTTCCGATATCAAAGCAACGAGAGAATTTGGCATCATTTGTGCCATTGCTACCCTAATGGTTTGGTATTTAAGTTTGGTACTTTTGGATCTCTTGTTTTCCCTGCGTAGCAAGAAAATGGTATTCAAGAAACCTCAATCACCGCTTAACAGAAAATTCCTGGCCTTTCTCCAACAAAAAAAACTGGCAATTCTGCTAGGGGCTGCCTTAGTCGCTGGTTCTGGATTAATCTTGATACCGCAGCTAAAAGTAGGTTCTGACTTTCACCAGGCCTTTCCTGAAGATGCAAAAATCAGCCGAAGCATTCAATTTTTTGCTGATAACTTTTCTTATATTAATATGCGTAGCTACTACCTAAGTTGTGCTGCTGCTGGTTGTGTGCATCAGGCTGGTTTTTTGAATGCTTTGCGAGGGTTTGTAGCTAAAGTTCATGAAGTGGATGGCGTGATCAGTAGTCGTTCCATCCTTGATGTCTATGCAATAGCCGACGATCTGTCGCCATTACCTGCGGAAGATCAAAAGTTCCAACAAGAGCAGATTGATGAGCTAAATGCGATCTTAAGCTTCCAACATCCTTCTAAAAACCCTTTAAACTCTCTTGTCAATGTCAGTCAAAGTGCGACAAAACTGGATATCTACCTCGATAGCGGCAATCTTCAGGATGGCCAAAAGTTGGAAAAAAAACTGTTTCACTTGGCAGATCAGCATGGGCTGGTGATTCAAGCTAGTGACTTTCAAAGTTTACTGGCAGACATCGAAGCTAGAATTATCCCCCAGTTGCGTCTTTCCATGTTGATGACCTTGGTTTCGATCATCTTCGTGCTTATGATCGTTTTTAGAACGCCTTCCCTCGTGATGGTCGCCTTGTTGCCGAATGCGATCGCTCTCCTGTCTCTGGTTAACATATTTTACCTATTTGATATCAGCATCACAACGAATACGATGATCGTCTGGTGTGTGGGCTTGGGGGTGGCTGTGGATGATACGATCCATTTTCTTTATCATTACCAGAAAGCACGGCAGAAGGATGAGGCGCGATATACTGCAGTATCTACCGCTTTCAATCATAGTGGTCAGGCAATCCTCAGCACATCAATCATCTTGGCCGTGGGTTTTGGTACTTCGATATTTGGTGATTATCTGCCAGGTATTCATGCTGGCCTTTTACTCATGGCTTCTGTGCTTTTAGCTTTGCTGGCTGATTTGATCTGCTTGCCCGCACTGATACTTGTACTGGGAAAGAAGGTGAAATTATGAAGTTAATGATGCTGCTGATTCATCTTGCTTTGATCGCAATATTTCTTCCAAACCTGCAGGCTGATGAATCGCCTAGTAAGCGACAGATCGCTCAAGCCTTGAAAAAACAATTTGCGGACTTTCGCGCAGAAATGTCTGAAATCAAGCTCAGCAATTTCCATGGAGAGAAGCTGGAGGATCAGAAAACCTTCACCTTATATGCTAGACTGGAAGAAAAAGCTTTAAAGGCATATTTGAGTATGCATGAGCCTGCTGCAATCAAAGGCAGCCAATTTTGGTTTGCGAGCCAAGGTAAAGATAATAAAGTATGGATGAAAGTCAAGGGTGGTAAACTTAGGGAAATATCGGGTGCAAATGCCGGAGAAAATCTCCTTGGTAGTGAATTTTCCCTCATGCCGCTTCTTCCAGACGAAGTGAAAGCCGAGGATATAAGTGATCCAGTATGGGTTGAGCAGGATGGGGAAAAACGTTTGCGCATCAATTGGCAAGGCACAGAACGATTTCAAAAATCCACTTTGTACCTGGACGCAAAGACCTTTGTGCCAATTCAAGCAGACTTCTATATCGATGAGCAAATTACATTTCAATTGCAGTTTCTTTCCTATCAAACGATCGATGGTCTGTCTTTGCCACAAGAGATCTTCGCGATCAATAAAAAAACAGGCCGAAAATCAAGTCTCATTTGGCTAAATCGGGATATTAACATCAAGTTTGCCGATGAGCTTTTTCATCCTCAATGAGGAAAGTTTTCTTTGATAAGGAAAAACTGATGCAAGTATTGGCGACACAGGGTGTCCTCGGTCACTGGGGAAGGCTTGCGAAAAATCTTTGGCAATTTTCAAGGCCACATGCTTTTTTAGGAAGCCTCCTTCAATTTGTAATTATCGTCGGCTTCGTTGATTCAGTTTCTCCAGACTTAAATTACCTGACCATACTGAGTGCTTTACTGACGATCTTGTTGGTGCATATATACGGGATGGGTGTCAATCAGCTTGCCGACTTAAAGATTGATCGCATCAATAAACCTGAGCTGCCCTTGGCAGCAGGCTCCATGAGTCTTATGGCAGGAAAGCTAACAACGATTCTTTCTGCTGTTTTTGGACTCGGCCTGGCCTTGCTTCACAATAAGATATTTTTTGCGACTAATTTCCTTCTGTTTCTTGGCCTTAGTTTATATTCTCTGCCACCGCTACAATGGAAGCGCTTCCCTGTATTAGCTGCATTAACGATAGCCGTGTCACGCTCTTTCCTTTTAGTTGGTGGCTATTATCTTGCCCTGAGTGGAATCACACATCCTGCTGACATGCCTAAGATAGTAATGATATTTATTGGCTTTATGTTTTTCTATGCAATCGGTATTGCGCTGGCAAAAGATGCTCCAGATATCAAAGGGGATTTGCAATTTAAAATCCACACCTTTGCCTCAAGGGTCGGAGTGCAGGGAGTAGTCAATCTGACACTTGCTTTGCAGCTGATGGCGGTATTCCTTACAGCGCTTTTCAGTTTTAACACCTACCAAGATACAGCGTTTCGCTGGATCGCTTGTATTCATCTGATTGGTGCTGGTTTGTTGCTTCAAAACTACCGGCGTTTACGAAGAAATCAAGTGCTGAATCATGAGGAATCAGGCTATCCTCATCAAGCTATCGTTAGCTATTATATGAATTTATGGAAGATTCTTTATTTCGAAATGTCGATATTTCTGCTTTTCGCATATCTTGCAGTCCGCTGATATAAATTTGTCAGCTTATGACTGGCGGGAAAAAGAGATAAATAGAGATAAGCCGTCATACAAGTAAAATGGAATAGGCCAGCATAATAGAAACCAAAACTATGTTGATACTGATCCAGAATAAATTTCATGAAAGCAACTATCGCAACGATAATGCCTGGTATCCAGCTAAAGATATAGAATAAGCTGAGCTTAGGCATTGCCCGCAAACTATAGAGAAGGCCTAAACCCATATATACGGCTAGCAACGCCGCATGGAAAAAATAAACAAGTACCATGTGATGATAGGGTAGAAATAAGACGCCGAGAAAAACAAAGAGACTAAAGCTTAGAATTAAGGTTTTAGTCTTATGAAACCAAGTAGGAAAGTTTTTCCAAGCGAGATAATAATAGGCAGCAAAGAATAGAGCAATCTGATAGCCAAGAGCCGTCAGAAAATATCCTTCATTCATCCAAAAGCTCCAATCATTGCGAGGAAAATATTTGCTAGCAAAGCCTTGGATAAAAAAATGATTGGTGCCATAGAAAAAGACTGTCAGTAAATAGAGACTGCTGATTTGTAGATGCCCAGTTGAGCGTGACCCCTTTAAGATTGCAATATGGACTCCGATACAGCTGAGTAAAATGACCAAACCAATAATTACGGGCGTGTGGTTTTCTTGATAATCCTGCTTGCTAGCAAGATTTAAAAATAATGGTAGGGTTGTTGCTTCGTCCGATTGAACCCGTAAGTAAAATTCGTTTTCTCCCGGTGCTAAATCTATAGGAAAAACTGGAAAATAGTGTGCGATCTGCTGCTCACTAGTCGGCTGTCTATCGCCAAGATGGAGGCTGGTCAAAACATCATCTCTTATTTGTAACAGTTCCACATGATCGGTATGGACGTAGCGATGCTCCAAATACGCCCGTTTACTTGCGGAAAATGAAGACATGATCCTGAGTCGAACCCAAATATGATCACGAGTAAAACCAAAGTTGGGGATGAATGACTGGGAATCTTCAAAACTCATATTTGCAAAAGCTTGCCAAGCATGATTCGAGTTCAAATTTGCAGAAATTCGGCTGCGAAAATAACTTAGGTAGGGGCCAAGGGCAAGCTGTTGCTGGTCGTCATTGACATGAATCGTGCTCGCAAAGACTGTCGGAATTAGAGTCAAAAAAACCATTAAGCACTTGACTACGTAAAGCATGTACGAATAGCAAGAGGTATCATAACTGTTTTGCAATTGGCTCTTCATGGTAGGTCCGCCAGTGAATGGTGGCATTGGAAACGACATGACTTTTTCTTGATGTTTCAACTCTAGCAGTTTTTAATTAAAGAAGGCAAGTTTCAGAATTTATAGAAATTTTACAAGTCTCTCCCTGTCACATTAGGCCTTATACTGCTGGTGATGTTCCAAAAACTAGAATATGTATTTTCACCTATGACTCAACTATTATACGTTTTTTAACTTCTGTAGCTTAGGGTTTGGGTCCCGCTAAATAGCTGAGAAATTTTCGTCTTGATCGACTATTGCTAAAACTATTGAAGGAAGCGTTCATGAAAAAACTTATCGTCTCCAGCTTGCTACTAAGTTTAGTCGGCTGCTCCGGCGAGCAGCAAGTGTCAAAAATTTCCGGTCATTATGAAGATATGACCAAAGCCGAAGCGGAAACTTTAGTTAGTTCCCTAAATCCTGTAGCAGTTGCAGAACATGATCTCACTGATTCCTTACGATGATGCTGCTTTGATTCCTGCATATGAAGTTGAAGTGGTTGGTGTTTATCAAAATGCTGGATATCAAGTCAATTTTGTGCAATCAGATGACTTGATGGCAATGGGTGGAGCTATTCACTGTGTGACGATGCAAATGACAAAGCATCCTTTTTAGTCTCTTGTCTGATCATCGGATAAAGTTTGCTTAAAAAAGAAGGGACGATGCCAAACATCGTCCCTTCAACAAACTTAAGGAAAGGTGATCCAGTTCAATGTCCTGTAAATCACCGACGAAGGGTTGCTCCAGTAAAGATGAACATCGCTCCAAGAGAGATTCATTGTGATAGACTCTGCATGAGCCATGAATACGTTCAGCATCCATAAATAAAGTTTAGAATTTCGTGGCTAGTGAAAAACAAGCTGATCGGCTTAGGTCGCTAGTATGATATCCTTGGTAACTAGAGTTGCAGCGATTGCAACTCAAGGTAGATTTGATCACAGGCTTTTGCTGCTTCGGGAATGACACCTGTCATCGCTATAAAACCATGAAGTAAATCTGAGCATTCGTGATATTTTACAAAAGTTCCAGATTTTTCTAGCAGTTTCGAAAATTCATAGCCTTCATCATGCAGCACATCGTAGGCCGCTGTAACCAGCAGCGTCGGTGGCTGGGCTTCGAGCTTTTGGTGAAGTAAAGGTGAAACGTCTGAAACTTGATCTAAATCAGTCAGAAAATTGCTACGAAACCAACGCATAAGATCTTTTGTTAAAAGATATCCATCAGCAAATTTTTGATGGGAAGCCGAGTTCATTCTTAGATCCGTTACCGGATAAAAAAGTAGCTGAGCTGCGGGCATGCAATCCTGTTTTTGTGATTGACTAATACTAATCAAACTTGCCAAGTGCGCCCCCGCACTGTCGCCAGCAACGATAAGAGGGCAGGACATACTTGCAACAACAGCGTCGTATATTTCCTGTACATCGTGCAGAGGAATCGGATAAGGATGTTCCGGTGCGAGCAAATAATCAAACGACGCCAGGCGCATTTTACTGTGATGGGCTAGCCAGCTTAATTCCCGGTCAAAAGTGTCGTGTTGGCCCAAGGTCCAACCGCCACCATGAAAATAAAGAATGATAGGGGAGTGAGCTTTGCAGCCTTTGGGTTCCAAGAATAGATAATCAACAAGCCGTGATTTCGTTTTCAGTTTGCGATAGCTTGCTTGAACTCCAGGTGCAGCAGGACGCATCATCATACGGCTGGAAAGATGAAGCTGTCGTCTCGCATATGTGAGTGGCGACCTTTCAAAGCGAGGAAAAATTTGAGATAGCCTGGCAAGTCTTCTCGCCTGACTTGCCAAGGCTATAGGGGAGTCTTCAGGCTTGCCCAGCCTGTTGCTGTATGCCCCGACATACTCCCAAAGATCTGGTAGCATGAGGAGGCCGCGAAAAACGCTATTTTCAATGTTGGTAAGAAAGCTCGGCCTCATATGCCATGTCCTGTGCCGATGGAATACCACCAATGCCGCCAATAAACAATCCCGCCGCAAATTTTGCTGTGGCTTTGGGGTTCATTGGTTTGCGTTTGATCATTTGTTTGCCGAGTTCATAACCGATGCCAATAAATGCTGAAGCTAAGTATTCCGCATCGATCCGTGGCAAAATATCCTGGTCCATAGCACTATAAATATCACCCAGAAGTTCTTTGATGACCATCTCCATGACCGAGCTATCATACATCGATTGAAGAATCGCTTCACTGCGTCCTGTGAGGATGAACATTTCCGGGTCTTTGGCAATATTCGTGAAAAACACTTCAAAAGCTGGTCCGATAAAATCGTTTAAGCTGAAAGCCTTGCTGCGGGGGGATTGCACCGCTGTCGATAGACGCAAAAGATAATCATCGACAATTGCGCGGAAAATCGACTCTTTGTCTTGAAAGTAATTATAAAAGGTGCCAGGTGCTAAATTTGTTTGCCGGACGATGTCACGCACTGTCGTGCCTTCATAGCCCTGGCTGAAAAATACTGATCTTGCAGCTTGTAAAATTGCGCTGCGGTTATTGATCTTCGTTTGCTCTCGTTTGTTAAATTTTACATTTTCAGTCGTCACTGGGCATGTACCTCTCGTTTTTTACCAACAGAATGTATGGGCTTCCAATCCAAATTGCGTGCAGGGATCGGGAGCTTCATGCGATTGGCCTTGGCACGCTTATAGCCTTGCGTTAACTCTCTATTAAGGTCGTAAGTGTACTCCATGCATTCGATTTGTAAAGTATGCCTCTTCGAAGAAACATACATTTTTTTCATCGTTTCATGGACGTCCTTCATGTTCTGAAGCATATATTCTTTACTGGGTAGGGCATATTCACCAGTTAGGTATTCGGCAAGCATTCCCGCCTGAACTTCAGCAATAGGCATGATGGAACATAACGGTTGGACTAAGCCGATAAAAAATAAATTATTATAGTCAGCAGAAAACATGCGTTTAAACAACACCATTTCGTTGTTTTTTGGCTGCAAATTTGTCTGCTTAAAGAAGGGGAAAGATACCTTATAGCCTGTGGCATAGATCACGAAATCGGCTTCAACCTGCCGACCATCAGCAAAGACCACTTGCCGGCCGCGGAATTCTTTTATTTCCGCTGTCGGTATCACATCACCACTGCCAAGGCGGATGTGGATTTCATCCGATATCGTTGGGTGCGTTTCGCCAAAGTCATGCTCTGGTTCCGGTAGGCCGTAATTTTGTGGCAAGCCAACGGTCCGGCGGACCTTCCAGTTAAGATATTTGTTACCTAAGTGAAAGATCAGGGAATGAGGCAGGAGTTTTTCAAAAAATTCGGGCTTGTCGCCTGGATGGCGAATCATATGATCTGTGGTTTTACCATCAAAGTATTTTGGCAAGATGTAGGTGCCACGTCTGGCGGAAAGGTAAACTTTCTTTGCATTGCATGGGTTGCCGAGCTCGCAGGCAATATCCATTGCTGAATTACCCATGCCGACGATCACTACGACTTTGTCACGAAAATCATAAGGGTCTTGGGGATCTAAGTAACTATGTGAGTGCATTTCGGTGCCGGAAAACTTGCCGGGTATTTTTGGTTCTGGCCACTGCGGATCCCAGTGGTGACCATTGGCGACGACCAAAGCATCGTAACGACGAATATCACCGTTATCTAATGTGATACGCCAGCTGCCATCGTCTAGACGTACCGCTTCTTCGACTTTCGTGTTGAAGGTTATTTTATCGCGTAATTTAAAGTGATCGATAAAATTTTCAAAATACTCGGCTATTAAACTGTGATGGGGGTAGTCAGGGTAAGTGTCGGGCATCGGAAAGCATTTAAACTCCATCTTTCTTTTCGAAGTGTTGATGTGGAGCGAGCGATATGCAGCCGACATTCCGTTCTTGTTTTTAAAGATCCAATTACCACCTACCCGATCACTAGCTTCGAAACAGTCAAACGGAACCCCGCGATCCTGAAGTCGTTTACAAGTGATCATTCCACTTGATCCGCCACCGATAATACAAACTTTAGGATACGACTGATTCATAAGTTTCACTCCCGGATTTTGAACTTGTCTCACTTGGTCTTTGCTAAAAATCGCAGACTCTGTAGCTGTCGTCAACCAGTATTGACAACAGTGTCATCACCAAACTTGACACTTTCTCCCGTCTCGCACTGAAAGCAAAAAAACTTCAAAAATCAGCATAAATTAGCTGTTTTTGGAACTTGACGGGGGAATAAAACTCATCGCTCTTTCTGCAAGAGCTGTGATGGTCAGTGAAGGATTTACCCCAGGATTTGCCGACACAGCACTGCCATCGATCACATATAGTCCCGGATAACCAAAGACCTGATGCTTATCGTCGATCACCCCCTCCTCTTTATTGCGCCCCATACAAGCGCCACCAAGCACATGCGCGGTTGAGGGAATGTTGAAAAAAGTTTCGAGCCAGACATTGGCGACCACTCCGCCCATGCGCCTGGCAAATATTTCTGCCAACTCAGTGGCGCGACTGATAAAAGCCTTTGGGGCTTCCATGTCATCTAATTTTGTAGTTAAACCCTTGCGGCCTAAAGTCAGAAAATGCCGCCGACGCTCAAAATGCAGCGTGCCATCCAGGGTTTCCATGTAAAGCAAGATTAGACACCTTTTCGCAAAATTCGTCGCGGTAACGACGCGAAGCCACTTGCGCCAATCGCGTTTCAGGTAATGCCAGGAAAAGCGCAGTCGTTCAGTTAGATTTTTCCCCGGGGCATGGGGAGCTAACAAGAGGCGAAAAAATCCGGAGCCACTGGAATAGCGAACCGGCTCGATATGGGAATACTGGTCGGTTTCCAGTATGGAGCTGATGGCAATACCCTGTGACATATCGATATTTTTATGAGGTGATACAATGCCGATGATGGCTTCGTTATTCGTACGAATACTCGCACCAAGTTTGGGTGATAGATGAGGTAAACCTTTAGGGTCGTCTTTCATTTTGAGGAGTAAGTCCATAGTTCCCAGTACGCCACCACTTAGAATAACATTTTTCGCAAGGACTCGCCGGGTCTGACTATGAAAAGGCCCCTGATCAATTTTAATGACGACCTCATAGCCTTGCTTGCCAATCGGGTACACAGCCTCGACCAGAGTGTTGGGAAATATTTCACAGCCTGATTGTTCAGCTAAATAGAGATAGTTTTTATCCAAAGTATTTTTTGCGTTGTAACGGCAACCGATCATGCAACCGCCACAAAACTGACAACCAGAGCGACGCGGTCCTTTACCGGAGAAATAAGGATCATCAACTTCTTTTCCGGGTTCACCAAAAAAAACGGAAACCTCAGGAACGCCGACAGCGCCCGGTTTGCCAATTTCTGAGGCAACTTCCTTCATCAAGTGATCAGCATAAGTCGGTTTGGGATTAGTGGCAGCGCCCAGCATGGTTTTTGCTGACAGGTAGTGGGGGCCTAATTCATTTTGCCAATCAGCAAGATGCCCCCAAGAAGGAGCTTTAAAAAAATTCTCTTTGGGGATGGGTAAAGTATTTGCATAAACGAGCGATCCGCCGCCGACGCCGACCCCGGAATAAATCGTCACATGGCGCATAAAGGTCGTTTTAAAAAGTCCACGCCACCTAAGGTAGGGCATCCAAAGCCAGCGCTTTAAATTCCAGTTTGTCTTTGGAAAGTCATCAGCAGTAAAGCGCTTACCTTTCTCAAAAACAGCGACGCGATACCCTTTTTCTGTCAAGCGCAGGGCACTGACACTTCCACCAAAACCCGAACCGACGATGACAAAGTCATAGTCCCATTTATCATTCATATTTTGACTCCCAACGCCAGCAGACTTCCCATCTGTGACCCAACGGGCGCTTGCTAACCATTAGCCAGCAAGTGCTTTTCGCTGAGGCTTAAGCCGTCGGGCGCAGGAAACAGCTTTGGTACTGGGAAGCTGAGGCGGAAATTATCATATTTACAACAAAGCAAGGCGCGGCTCTGGTCGCCAGCAAACCAATGGGTCTCATCTCCCCAAGCCGCGTGTAGCTTGCCAAATGCCATTTGTCCACCGGCCGAAATCTTGATCTCAAATCCTTGGCCTTCCCATGCCTGCGCTAGGGTGCGCAGACCGCCCGGTAATAAGCCTGAGCCGAAAGGAATATGCCAAGCTTGATGGCTTAATTCCCAAGAGCAAATCATCTGCTCGTTACGATAGACTTTCAAGCTTTCATGTCGCGGACCGAGACGTGTTCTTTCAAAACGCGCCAGTTGTTTGGGAATGCCCCAGTTTTTCCGGCCATTGATGACACTTTCCCAGGTCGAAACATAAATGGTCGAAATCGTCATCCTCGGGCCCTGGGGAAAAGCTTGACGCCCGGGAATTAGGAGCAATTCTTCATATGGTCCGACTGGAGAGGACTTGTAGTCGACGTATATGGCAATGCCTGGCCAGAGGCTGCCGACACGCTGGCCGGGCATCGGTAAATCCTGGGCTTTCAGTAAAACCATCCATGCTTCGCCAGACAGCTCCCACGGTGCGGGGGCCTGCATGACCTGTTTATTTTGTTCTGCCACGATAAGCTCCTTTTGCGGAATATATTATTCCCAGATCACCGCTGTTGGATGCGCTCGTGTACTTTCCAGCAGGACCTGGTACCTTTCCTCAACCACATGGCGTTTGACCTTTAAGGTAGGCGTAAGCATGCCACCCTCAATGGTCCATGGATCTTTCACAACGATGCAATGCTTGATCTTTTCATAGCTGTTTAAGCCTTGATTCACCTTTTCCAGAGCTTTAGTCACAGCCAGATCGATCTCTTCACGGCTTTTCAATCGTGCACTTTCACTTAGCACTAACAAACTTACAGGCTGCGGTAATCCGTGGCCGGTGACAACGAGTTGCTCGATCAAAGTATTGTCCCAAAGTTTGCTTTCAATTGGAGCAGGAGCGATATATTTTCCTTTTTCTGTTTTAAACAGCTCTTTCACCCGGCCTGTCAGTTGCAAACGGCCTTTTTTATCCATCTTGCCTAAATCACCTGTGCGGATATAGCCGTCTTTGGTCAGTACTTCGGCAGTTTTTTCCGGATCATTGTAATAGCCAATCATAACTGCGTCGTTTTTAATCAGCACTTCGCCATTATCATCAATTTTAATGTCGCAGTTCGGCCAAGCCTGACCAACGCTGCCTAGCACCATGTCTGCGCCGCGATTGATGGTGCCATAGGCAAAGTTTTCTGTTTGGCCATAGCCTTCCATAATCGTAATGCCGATTTTCTGATACCAAGCAAGTAAAACTGGGGAAATTGGCGCAGCGCCTGAGCCAATAGCTTTTGCTTGATGCAAGCCTAAACCTTTTTGGATTTTCTTTTTGATCAGCGTACTCAGGACGGGAACGGCTAATAGACGATCGAGCTTTTTTTGGGGAAGTTTCCCGAGAACACCTTCTTGAAACTTAGCCCACAGTCTGGGGACAGAAAAAAAGACGGTAGGAGCCACCTCCTGCAAATTCTTAACAAAGGTATCCATCGATTCGACAAATGACATTTGCGCGCCGAGATAAAGGCAGGCAGTGGCGATCAATGAGCGCTCAGCAACGTGGGCTAGAGGTAAGTAGGAAAAAAAACGCTCGTTCGATTGCAACTTAAGGGCGTTGGTCATGTTTGTGGCGACAAAGGCCATCGACCGAAAACTATGCATGACACCCTTGGGAAAACCAGTGGTACCCGAGGTGTAGATGATGGTTGCTAATTGATCCAGTGCCGGTGTCGGCGAAGCTTCGAGGCGTTGGCCTCCATGGATCAATTCGTCCCATTCATAATCACTGGGCATGCCGTCGGGATAGGGCAAGGCGATTTTTTTAACATGGCTAGGTATTCCAGCAGCAACTTCTTGCCAATCATCGAGTTTACCGACGAATACCAGCTTGGTATCGCTGTGTTCGAGGATATAACGGGTGGTCTCTGCTTGTTGGGAAGGATAAAGAGGAACGCTGATGCAGCCAGCCATCATAATAGCTAAGTCGGCCATGATCCAATGGGCACAATTTTTGGAAATGATACCAATCCGTGTGCCTGGTTGGTGGCCCATGTCCTGCAGAGCCTTGGCCATGATGCGAACCTCATCGGCGACCCGCTGCCAGGAATATTCATGCCATTGACCATCGATCGGCTGCCGCAGATAAACTTCTTTTGGCTGCTGCGCCTCCCATTGATACAACATTTCTAGCGGTGTTTTTAACGTCCCCTTCATCTGCCCCCCCATTGATCCGTCGTCTATGATATCACGCGATTGCAACGCAATTGCGCAATCTCGCTGGTCGAATAACCAGCTTCTTGTAAGAGTTTTTCTGAGCTTTGCCCTAGATCTTCGCCAGCTTTTGCCTGGAAATCTTGGGCCTGGGAAAACTGGATCGGTGTGCGCAACTGCCGAAACGAGCGGCCCGCCTCATCCTGCACTTCGACGATCAGATTTCGAGCTTGCGCCAAAGGACTTTGCAAAGCCTCGCCTAAAGTCAAAACCGGCTCGACACAGGCATCAAGTCTATGGAAAATTTCCCGCCATTCCGCAAAACTTTTGCTAAGGAAGATTTCCTGCGCTTTTTCTTTGACTCTACGAATGCTTTCCGCTTTGCCGCTTGCATAGGAGGCAGCATGCTCAGTGAGTCCCATGACTTCTAAAAAAGCCATAAAAAACTGCGGTTCGAGACTGCCAACAGCAAAGAAACGATCATCTTTGGTGCGATAAAAATCATAGGCCGAACCACCATTGAGCAACTCGCTGGCAATGGCAGGTTCTTTACCACCAGCTAGAAACATCGCTGCACTGAGTGCATTCATCGATGTGGCACAATCGGTCATAGAGATATCGATGTGCTGCCCTTCATCAGTTTTTAGACGATGAATGTAAGCAGCCAAGATACCCATGACCGCGTGATAAGAGCCACCGGCGATGTCAGCGACCTGCGTGCCCATCAAAACCGGGCCAGTTTCCTTGCTGCCGGAATAGCTGGCAAGGCCAGATAAGGCCAGATAGTTGATATCATGACCAGCCCGCTCGCGCAGCGGTCCTGTCTGCCCATAGCCACTAATGGAGCAGTAGATGAGCCTAGGATTGACAGTGCGCAGACTATCATAATCCAGGCCGAGTTTAGTCATCACACCGGGGCGAAAACCCTCGACGATAATGTCGTATTGAGCTAGCAGGCGAAGGATAATCTCTTTGGCTTCAGGGTTTTTCAAATCCAGGCTCAACGATTGCTTGGATCGATTTAAAAAGGCATGTAGCGCAGACTTTTCTTTTTGAAAGGGTGGCAGGCCACGCGTCATGTCCGGACGTGAGGCGGACTCGATCTTCACGACCTCGGCCCCCAGATCAGCTAGGATCATCGTCGCAAAGGGGCCAGGGAGTAGGCTGGTAAAGTCGAGGATTTTGAGATCGCAAAAAGAGCTCAGCATGACTTATAGCCCCATTTCTTTGGCGACGACTGTCTTCATGACCTCATTAGCTCCCGCATAAATTTTGCCAATACGGGCATCCGCATATATACGGCAGATTGGATATTCCAACATATAACCGTAGCCACCATGGAGCTGCAAGCATTCGTCAGCCACCCGACAGGCAAGATCTGTTGTCCAGAATTTTGCACCACAGATAGTCTGGATAGAAATCTTTCCGTTATTATATTCATCGATCAAGCGATCAACATAAACCTGGCCGATTTCAACCTCAGTTTGAATCTCTGCCAATTTAAACCGGGTGTTCTGCATGGCGCTTAGGGGCTTACCAAAAAGCTGCCTCTCTTTGACATAAGAGATGGTGGTGTCGAGTGCAGCTTTTGCAGTGGCAACGGAGCCAACAGCTAGTGTTAAGCGTTCGATCCCTAACTTTTCCATCATATAGCGAAAGCCCATTTTCGGATCGCCCAGTACATTTTCCTTAGGTACTTTGACATCCTTAAAAAAGAGCTCAGCTGTGTCTTGCGAGCGTAGCCCCATTTTTTTTAACTTGCGGCCCCGCTCAAAACCTGCCATATCGCGTTCTACAAGGAATAAGCCGACGCAATGTGGAATTTTGGGATCAGTTTTCGCGGCGACGATTACGTAGTCGGAAGTGATGCCATTGGATATAAAGGTTTTGCTGCCGTTTAATACCCAGTGATCATCCTGCTCAACCGCTGTGGTTTTCATGGCGGCCAGATCACTGCCAGCTCCAGGTTCGGTCATGGCGATTGCCATAATACCGCGACCACTCACGATCTCTGGCATGATGCGTTCTTTAAGAGGATCGCTGGCATAACTGACAATGTAGGGGGCACAAATGGAGTTATGCAAAGAGAGCATCAGACCGGTTTCGTAAATATAACAAAGCTCTTCAATCATAATCGCATCAAAGCGAAAATCATTTTGACCGAGACCACCATATTTTTCATCAGCAATCGGTACCAGAAAACCTTGCTCACCACATTTCTGCCAGATTTCTCGGGGTAAAATTCCGTCTTCTTCCCACTGCTCCTGATAGGGAACGACCTCTTTTTTTAAGAAGTTGCGAAACGATTCGCGAAAGATATTATGCTCTTCATCAAAGATATTTCTTTTCAAGCTCATAGTGCTCCCTTTCCCTGTCGCAGTGGTTCGCAGCAGTTGAAAATTTAATCGCGCAGCCTCATAGATCTTTTGTCTATTTTTGCCACAAAGCCTTGATGAAAACAAGCTGCAGATGATTCTTTCGTGTCGTTTGGTAGCATGAATCAAGCGGCAAGCCAATTCTCATTGTTACCGATTAATAAAAATAAACTCCGTTTGAGATGGTGGTAGTTAGGGAAAATTCCAGGGAAAAACTGCCTGAAAGCGACTCGTCAACTTTCAATGGGGCATCAGATTATTGATATTGTTGGAGTTCAGGTGAGTGAATTTGAAACAAGTAGGGAAGTGTCATGTTTTTTCATGGTTACTTGATTCATCAAGAATGGGTAGTCGGATGTGATCCTGATTGAATTCTTAAGGCGCTTCCCTATATAGTGTCTGGAATTTAGAATTCTCAAATTGTGGCGATGAGGTGATACTTATGGCGAATCAAGCGTTGATTTTTGATGCGATCCGGACGCCAAGGGGTCGTGGCAAGAAAGATGGAGCGCTCAATGAGGTCAAACCTGTAACGATGCTTGTGGACTTATTCCATTCGTTACAGGAGCGTACGCAACTCAACACCGAGGTGGTAGATGATGTTGTTCTCGGCTGTGTGAGCGCGGTTGGTGACCAAGGAGCTGATATTGCAAAAACGGCTGCGTTAGCCGCTGGCTGGCCAGATACCGTGGCCGGTGTCACTTTGAATCGATTCTGTGCATCCGGGCTTGAGGCCGTGAACATGGCGGCACAAAAGGTGATGTCAGGCTGGGAACACTTGGTTGTCGCGGGTGGAGTCGAATCCATGTCGCGCATTCCGATGGGTTCTGATGGTGGAGCTTGGGCCCTTGATCCTGAGACGAATATGAAAACGGGTTTCATGCCGCAGGGAATCGGTGCTGATTTGATCGCGACAATTGAAAATTTTAGTCGCGAAGAAGTCGATCAATTTGCTTTGAATTCCCAGAAAAAAGCCGCAGCTGCGATGGCTGCTGGACGTTTGAAAAATTCCTTGATTCCCATACGGGATCGCAATGGAATGATTATTCTTGATCAGGACGAATACCCACGAGCCGACTCAAGTTTAGAAGGTCTGGCCAAGCTGAAGCCAGCATTTGAAATGATGGGAACCATGGGCTTTGATAGCGTCGCAAGAGAGAAATACCACTATGTGGAAAAGATTCAACACGTCCACACTGCTGGTAACTCCTCAGGCATCGTCGATGGTGCAGCAGTCGTTCTGGTCGGTAACGAAGCAGCTGCAAAAAAATATAATCTGAAGGCTCGCGGTCGCATAGTGGCAAGTGCAGTCACTGGTAGTGATCCGACTATCATGCTGACCGGACCAGCTCCAGCCACACGTAAGGCGCTAGCCATCGCTGGTCTGAGTGTCGATGATATCGACTTGTTTGAAGTGAACGAGGCCTTTGCTTCTGTCGTTATGAGATTCCAAAAAGAGATGAACGTTCCCACAGAAAAAATCAATGTCAATGGGGGAGCTATCGCCTTTGGTCATCCCCTGGGGGCGACTGGCGCAATGCTTCTTGGCACAGTCCTGGATGAGTTGGAATTGCGTGGGGAGCGATATGGTCTGGTGACTCTCTGCGTTGGTGGTGGAATGGGGATTGCGACGATCGTTGAAAGAATATAACAAAGGGGGTCACAGAATGAATGCGATTCAATATACCAAAGATGCAGAAGGGATCGTCGTCCTTTTGATGGATGCGCCCCGTTCGTCTGCAAATACCATGGACAAGACTTTCCGTGACAGTTTTAAGGCTGTTGTTCAGCAGATAGTCGAAGAGCAAGAAAGCATTAAGGGCATTGTCTTAAGTTCAGCGAAAAAAAGCTTCTTTGCTGGTGGTGATCTGAAAGAGTTGGTTGCAGTGAAAAAAGACGACGCGCAGAGCTTTTTTCAAACCATCCAGGACTTAAAAGCTGATATGCGGCGCCTGGAAACGTTAGGTAAGCCGCTTGTAGCAGCGATTAACGGTAGTGCACTGGGAGGTGGCTGGGAACTGGCTTTGATGTGCCATCAGCGAATTTGCCTGAATGATCAAAAAATTCAGCTTGGTTTACCGGAAGTCACACTAGGTTTGTTGCCTGGCGGTGGTGGCGTCGTCCGTATGGTGCGCTTGCTCGGCTTGGAAAAGGCCCTGCCTTTCTTGGCAGAAGGCAAACAATTTCGTCCACTAGAAGGCGTGGAAATAGGCCTTGTGCATAAGTTGGTCGACAAAGCCGATGATCTCATGTTGGCAGCAAAAAAATGGATCGTAGATAATCCTGTTTCCCAGCAGGTCTTTGACGATCAAAAATACAAAATCCCCGGTGGTACGCCATCAACACCAAGACTTGCCCAGATGCTTCCCATTGCACCTGCAATGCTGCGTGATAAAACCAAGGGCTGCTTTCCTGCGCCGGAAGCGATTTTATCGGCTGCCGTCGAAGGCGCACAGGTTGATGTCGATACTGCCTTGCGCATCGAATCACGCTACTTTACCGAGCTTGCTAGCGGGCAGGTGGCAAAAAACATGATAAACACTTTCTGGTTTCAATTAAATGCTTTGAAAGAGGGGCATAGCCGGCCAGATGGATTTCCCCCAATGCCGACAAAGAAGGTTGGTATCCTTGGTGCTGGAATGATGGGTTCTGGCATTGCCTATGCCTGCGCGGTGCGTGGCATTGATGTGGTATTAAAGGATGTCAGCGAAGAAGCTGCTCAGCGGGGTAAGCAGTATTCCGATAAGCTTCTGACTAAGCGCGTCGAACGTGGTCATATGGGTGCAGAAAAAAAATCTGAGATCATGGCCCGCATTCATCCGACAGAAGCGGTCAAGGATCTGGTCGATTGTGACTTGGTTATCGAAGCGGTATTTGAGGATCGTGAATTAAAAGCCAAAGTTACTAAGGAAGTGGAAGCTGTGACAGGAAAAGACGTCCTGTTTGGCTCCAATACGTCCACCTTGCCAATTACCGGCCTAGCAAAAGCTTCCAGTCGACCGGGGAACTTTGTGGGACTGCACTTCTTTTCACCGGTCGATAAGATGCCACTCGTTGAGATTATCCGTGGAGAGCAGAGTTCACCCGAAGCCCTGGCTCGAGCCTTTGACTTCGTCTTGCAAATTCAGAAAACACCCATCGTTGTTAACGATTCCCGCGGCTTTTTCACTTCTCGCGTCTTTGGTACCTTTACCAATGAAGGTATGGCGATGTTGAGCGAGGGCGTTCATCCGGCCTCGATCGAAAATGCTGCATTGTTGGCTGGTATGCCTGTGGGGCCTCTTGCTGTCAGTGATGAGGTCTCATTGGGATTGATGGTGCATGTGATGAACCAAACGAAAAAAGACTTTGCTGCAGAAGGCAAGCCTTGGGTGGAGCATCCAGCGCACGCGGTTGTTGAAAAAATGATGGCTCTGCAGCGGCCTGGTAAGGCGAAGGGAGCTGGTTTTTATGAGTATCCACAAGTTGGCAAAAAGTATCTTTGGGCTGGGCTGCAAAAAGAGTTTGGTGCAGATAAGATTGTAGATCTGCAGGAATTGAAAGATCGCATTCTCTTTATTCAAGCGGTTGAGACGGTGCGCTGCTTGGAAGAGGGGGTTCTGACCAGCGTAAAGGATGCGAATATTGGTTCGATCTTTGGGATTGGTTTTGCTGCTTGGACTGGTGGAGCCTTGCAGTTTATCAATCAGTATGGTTTGAAAGAGTTTACGGTAAGAGCAATGCAGCTAGCCGAGCGTTATGGTGATCGCTTCCAGCCACCACTGCTTCTAATGAAGAAGGCTGAGGCTGGTGAGATATTTGTGGACTGATCATGTGAATTGACCTTGCGGAGGGAAGAAAATTCCCTCCGTTTTTTGTGTCTTGAAAATTAGACTATGTCATTCAGTTTAGGTTGAAATTTCCCTCATAACCACACCGCTAAAAAAAATCCTGAAGTTGGTTAACTTTTCTAAATTACTGTGCTAGTTAATCGCCATGGCTGTGATATGGAAAAAAAAGAACCACAATGACTTTTATGAGGTCCGTACAGCCGGTAGCAGCCTGCGCTTGTACAAGAACAAGGTTCTCCACAGCGAGTATAACCATCGACACATCTTCACCGGCAGCATCTGGGATTTATTGGCCATTCCTGCTTGGTTTATCCCGCCTGAAAAACAGAAGCGAGCATTGATCCTTGGATTGGGTGGCGGCGCTAGCTGCTTGATTCTCGACCGGCTATTTCATTTCAAACAACTAGTCACGGTTGAAATCGAAGCCCTCCATATTGATGTGACAAAAAAGTTTTTCCAACTGAATGATAAAAAATTTGTGTTTGTGAATGAAGATGGACTTCATTGGGTTGAGCGTTACCGAGGTCCAAGATTTGACTATATCGTTGAAGATATGTTTGTTGAAGATGCGGGAGAGCCAAAAAGAGCTTTTGCGGCAAATTTGGAATGGATGCAACAGCTACGAGGTCTTTTAAGCCCGAGTGGAGTTCTGGTCATGAATTTTGCTGATGAAAAAGAGTTGCGCGAATCATGTTATACCAGAAAAAGCTTCCAAAAGAATTGGAAAACGATCTTCCGTTTAAAGCCGTCTAATGCCGAGAATGTGGTAGCTATATTCAGTCAACAGGCGCTCACTAGTGGAGATTTGCGGCGCAGAATCGCTGAATTAAAAGGGCAATATCCTGGCCAGAGAAAATGGCCCTCTTATACCATTAAGAAAATAAAGACTTAAAAAACACCAAGTAATTTATTCCAAAAGCCACCCTTGCCCCATAAACAGATTTCACGCAAAATTTAACAGGTTCATGCATGAAAGATAGCATTCTCTCAACGTAAGTGCCACTAAGCTGATTGCGAATGGGCGCCTCGCGGAATTTTGCCAGTTTCCAGAATTGTCTTCATGCGGAGCATATCTTCATCAAGGTCTGTTTTTGGATCTGATCGAAATAGATATGCAATCAGATGTCCAAATGCTCCGGCCAGCGGATTGTAAGCAATCTGGATATGAACAGTAGTTGAATCGCCATGATCTTCAAAATAGACTTGCCCGATTTGTTCGATGGCTGAGTTTGGTACAGTTTCCCAACATATTCTCTGGCTATCTTTATGGGTAACGACTGCAGTCCAATGCACTTCAGTAAATGCAGGGCCCGCAACTGTCCAAATATATTTATCTTCCCCAATACTTTCAACTCGATGGACATTGGTCATAAATGTAGGGAAATTTTCGGGATGCAGCCACATATCATAGACTTTATCTTTCGGTGCATTGATCGTGATGCTTTTCTGTACGGTGATCACGCCAGAGCCAGATCCGATGCCAAAGATACTTCTTAGGCTTTCGTTCATGATAGTTCGTAACATTAGCAGACTACCAGTAGTCACTGCTAATGCCCCAGGCAACTCGCGGTTGGCAAGACCATATGCAGTTAGTGTTGCGCTAACCATACCCATGGCAGCTCGATAGGCGGGTGGCCAGTATTCTCGATTTATCGGGATCAAAGTACTTGTTCGGCCTTCTCCTTGTAAATTCGGTTTAGAGCTTATGTTTGGGTTCAGGGTTAAATTGTTATTGACGCTTTTAACACCTTTTACTGTTCGTACTGCCCACAACAAAGGCATGACTTCTTTTTTAATAATGTCTCCGCTTAAATTGACAACCTGGCCAGATACTGCGATGTGAATGGCACTAGGATGGCTTGTATAGTGACCAATAACAGCCTTAACTCGCTCCTTAATTGATTGGTCATCAATATCATAATCAGAAAATCTTGATGTTAGTTCGTGGAGACTTCCTTGAAATCGGTTTGTTACGTCTTGCTTTGTCCGTTTTCCTTGTCGTTTGATGGATCTATTCGCTTTTGAAATTTGATCGCGAAATAATGCACGCCTCCGTCTTCCTGTATCTGGATCAAGATAGTAGCCACCAAGGAAACCTACTAAGCTGGCTATTCCTAATTTGGCAATTTCATTTGCCAGGTTATTATTTTGCATTACTCTCCCCTTTCAATGCATAATTTATGTAAAATTCAGCAGTTGTCTCTTTCAGTTTCTATAGAATTTTTTTGTAAATGTAACCGGTATTTATGGGTATACAAAATATCACGATAGAGAAAATGGATCATTTACAATGAATGATGAGTCAAAACTAAATAAAATCGCTAGTTCAAATTGCTGGTTTTTTGCAATACTGTGTTTGTGGTGGAGAAAAGATGAACTCTTACAATTACTCATTGAAAACTAGCAGAGCAGGGTCAAAAGATTGATATTATGTAAGTGCTTGGAGTAGTACCGTGGCAAGAAAAATAAGACATTCAGTTTCGGAACCACCCGGATCACAAGAACTCATACATTTCAATCGTGACCTAGCCCAAGCTCTACAAACGAGTGATGACTTAACGCCCTTGTTGGATAAGGTGGAAGATGCGCGTTACGTCCTTCTTGGAGAAACCTCCCATGGTACATCCGAGTATTACAGTTGGCGGGCTGACTTGAGTAAGCGTCTGATTCTTGAAAAAGGTTTTTCTTTTATAGCGGTCGAAGGAGATTGGCCTGACTGTTATCGGATCAATCGTTATGTAAAAGGGTATCCTAACGCTGGTCGAAATGCGCATGAAGTATTGAAAACATTCGCTCGCTGGCCAACCTACATCTTGCGAACAAGAAGTTATCAATTTACTCATGCATATACGTGCGAGTTCAGAAGATTTTAGCTCAGATGGGCGAGACGCATATTTCTATACAGAACAAAATGCCCTTGTCCTGAAAAATGCTGAAGCTTATTATCGGACCATGGTTCATGGCGGAGCTGAGTCCTGGAACATTCGTGATAACATTGGCAAGCAGAAATCCATCAGTTGATGTTCCCGGCTTTCCTGATAAAAAACCTGAGTTTCCTAAATATTTGTGCGAGAAGTTTGCCGATAAGCGCTGGATTGATATCAGCGATCCCAAGCTCCTGGACTATGAAAATGCACAGTTACTTCTGGTGGGAGCTCATGAAAATCTTGAAGAAACCGAGGTGAAAATTACAGGTAAGCCCGATCTCTTTAAAACCTTAGGACTAACGCCCAAAGTATGGCCGACAGAAACTATCGACAAAGGCAAGTTCACGGAACCCGAATTGGAAGTTGAAGCAAGCGCTTCAAAGGGAGATCGGACAAAAGGAGGCAGGCATGGTGGGAAAAAAGCGATGCAATCTTCGTCTGCAGCCGGCATTGCCAAAGCTCTTAAAGGCATCGACTTGCCCCAGGATCGTTCTGATATTGTTAAATATGCCAAGGATCATGGTGCTCAGGACGAAGTTGTGAACGTCCTTGAGGAATTACCCCGTCGCAAATATGAAACTATGGCTGATATTGAGAAAGCTGTAGGGGAGGTGAGATAAAATGGCACAATTTACTTGTGCGATTTGTGGTGCCGACTTTGGACAAAAGTCGCGCTACGAGCGCCATATGATGACTTCACATCCTGACCAAGCTATATCGGCAGCCGAACTTGAAAAAGCTTTGAAGGGAGTGAATTTTCCCGCTACACGAAGTGAGCTAGTTATGAATGTCGGGCTTTTCGTTCTGATAGCCATCTACTTTTTCTTAAAGCAACCCTTGATGTTGAACGGGATGTATCAGGGCGAGTGATGAAATACTATGGTTGCTGCCAAGATATAACACAACAGCATAATATTGAACAAAAAATCAAGACGCATGAAGCGTATTTGATAGCCTCAGCTAAACCTCACGATATCACCATTCCAATTCACTGCCTTTAAAAAATCTCGCTGTTGATATCCTCTTGCAGGCATCGAATTAAGATCGATGGCACTATCGAAAATGTTGACGTGACCTAAATTTGACTTCTTTTTCAGAGATGAAGCTAGCTCAATGCCATACTAAATCGTTTTATCACTCTTTTGTCAGTGGAACATATTTTGGGAAAATCATTAGATCTTTTCAACTTAGTTTGTGCAAAATCTAAATCATCATGTGATAGACCAGAATACTTAAAATGATCAGAACCATGCGGTTATTTGATCATCAGTATTTATTAGTTTAGGCAATCGGTATTTTCACCGATCAAGCTTTCGATGCCTCATTGGGGAAAGGACTTCTCGTTATGGACATATTAAGATTCGCTCTAGTATTTTTGGCTCTGGTGAAATCTGGGGTACTCCTATCTGTTCCTCAAAACTATCATTTAGCTGACGATGATCATTACCCCATTGAAAGAATGCAAATATATACCACTGAGGATAGTGAACTTGAGATTGCAGATATCAATAGTCTTGATGCTTGGAAAGTGCTGCATAAACTTGACTTCAACTTCGGTCTTTCAAAATCTGTCTATTGGTTTAAATTCGAGCTATTCAATGATAGTCAGATTCACCGTCAATGGATTTTAGAGCTTGGCTATCCGTCGTTAGACTATATATCTGTCTTTATTGATAACGGAAATGAAACAGTCGAAAAATATAGTGGTGACATGCTGGAGTTTTCCAAACGCGAGGTTTCGTTGCGTAAAAATACGTTCACTCTCGACTTTGAGCCTCAGCAGGCTGTAACCGCATATATTAAAATTCAAACTGAGAGCTCAATCCAAGGACCCATTACTCTATGGAAGCCGCGAGCATTTGCTGAAAAGATAGCAGATGAAAATATGGGTTATGGACTATATATCGGTATTATGGTCGCGATGATCGTATACAATTTCTTTTTATACCTCAATATCCGTGATAGAAGCCAATTTTACTATATTGCCTATATTGGGTCGTATACTTATAGTTTTCTTGCCATCAGTGGGTATGCAGGCCAATACTTGACCCCTGATTGGTATCATTTTTCTAATATTATGACGCCTATAACCATTGGAATTTCTGGTGTTTTCGTCGTGATCTTCTCAGCTGAATTTCTTAACTTGCGCTCAATTTCAAAATTTTCTTTTCGAGTATGCCAGGCACTTATGGTCTGGGGAGCATTGGCTGCTGTAAGCTCATTCTATTCTTATCATTTTGCGATCAAGTTGGCGGCATCATTTTCTGTGATAGGTGCCCTGCTTCTATTTGTGGTGGGTCTTTTTGTTTTAACGAAAGACTATAAAAATGCTTTGTTTTATGTGCTTGCATTTGCTGCACTTTTGCTAGGCGTGGCGATCAAGAACCTAACTACCTTTGGTGTTTTTAATCCCAATTTCTTTACGCAGAATAGTATTCACTTTGGTTCCGCAATCCAAGTTATGCTGCTTTCTATTGCTATCGGCGACAAATTTAAAAGACAACAGGCAGAAGCTAAAGAAAACATTCATAGGCTTAACGAAGCATTGCGAGTGGAGCACGAAAAGGTTACTAGCTTAAATACCCACCTTGAAGCCAAAGTCGATGAGCAAACCAGAGATATTAGATCGATGTTTGACCACATTACCCTGGGAGTCTTTACTATTAAAAAAGATGAAACTATCGGATCTAGGTACTCCAAGCACCTTGAAAACATCTTGGAGAGCACAAATATTTCAGGGCAGTTCTACGGAGATTTGCTTTTTAGCAACTCAGAGTGTAGTGAAGAGGATATTAGTAAGACAAAATCTGCCATTGCAAGTGCGCTTGGTGAGCCGTACTTTACTTATGCCGTTAATGAAAAGTGCTTGATCCAGGAGTTTGGCCATAAGATGCCAAATGGGAATATAAAGTTCTTGGAAATAAATTGGATACCTATTCTGGATCGAAATGAAAATATCGACAGGATTCTAGTGACTTTAAAAGATGTGACTAAATTGCGTGAATTGGAGAAATTTTCAAGCCAGAAAAAGAAAGACCTTGAATTTATCGCAGAACTTATTCAAGTAGGCAAGGAAAGATATAAGAGGTTTGTGAGCACGTCGGAAAAACTCCTTGAAGAAAACCAACGTCTTATAAGTGCCAGCACTCGGGCTAATCAGGAAGCGTTAAAAATTATATTTATCAATCTTCACACACTAAAAGGTATTGCCCGTTCGCTGAATTTTAAAAAACTTTCGGAGCTGGTCCACAATGCAGAAGAATTTGTGGGCACAATTCAAAGGGATCTTGCAAATTGGAATATTAATCGAATTCAGATTGATCACAATGAAATAAATGAACTGCTTCGTTACTACATTTATATAAATGATAGTGTTCTCGAGCGATCCGTAGAATCGAACGTGATAGAAGTAAAAACGGAACAGATCTCACACTTTATGGAAAATCTGAGCAAGATTAAGCGGCTTAAAAATGATAAGGAGGTTGAAGATTTTATCGCTAAAATTGATGATCTATTTTCAAAGTCCTACTATCTTTCTGCGCAAGGTCTCTTTGAAGATATCTTTGCCGCAAAAGTAAGGTTGGCAAAAGATCTGAATAAGATAGATCCAAATGTAACCATGTCGAATATTGGCTTCGAATTCACTCCAGATGGTTGTGAATTGCTTAGAAATGTTTTTATTCATCTTATTCGCAACTCAATGGATCATGGAATTGAGTCTCCACAGGAAAGAATCAATTCAGGAAAATCAGAAGCAGGGCAGCTATTCTTAGAATTAAATGAGGTAAATGATAACTTAGAATTGGTATTCTGGGATGATGGGAGAGGGTTGGCAATCAGAACGATCAAAGAGCTACTTCACGTACAGGGTTACCTTACGGAAAAAGACTTTATCACAGATCAATTGATCAGTGATTTCATTTTCAAGCCTGGATTCTCGACGAGTCATATCACCACAGAAATCTCAGGTCGCGGGATGGGCATGTCAGCGATTAGGACATACATTGAAGGCGAAGGTGGAAAGATATCGATTATTCTAGGTGATGAGGACGTTTCATCTCAGGATTTGTACCGCCAATTTAAAGTTAGCATAAGACTTCCCAGAAGATTATATAGGGAAATAGAGACACGACAAGATCCTCAGAAAGCGGCCTGATTCGTATACTTAGCTGATTTATGAAGTCTGGAAACGCTTGGGGTGACTTGGGTAGTTTATTGAAATTATAACGAAATCGTGGCAAAGCACTTCAGTTCCCTAGTGAAGCCTCCGATAGATCGAAGGCTTGGTTTAGAATCATTTTTCATGTGTGCTTGGCGGAGAGATCATAAGGTTTGAAAGCGGATGAGTTGATTCAGCATGATGTCTACGAGGGGATGCAAGTGCGCTATCAGGTGGCCCCTCGATTCAAGCGCATCATGGCCTATGCCACAGATATGGCGATCATCGGGATGATCATGTACGCCTTCGTGGCGATTTTAGGTTTATTCGCTGCTATGTTCATTCCACTCATGGACGCAGTATTTGACGATTTCGCTGCGGCGAGCACTCTTTCAAAAGTCTTGCTCATCCTCGCTTTGCTCGTCGTCATGCTTTTTTTTATGAGTATTTATCACGGTTACTTTATCTGGTATGAGTACAAAAAAGGCAGGACGCCAGGTAAAAAAATTTTCGGTTTGTCTGTGATTTCATTGGATGGGAAAAAATTATCTTTAGGTCAATGCATTTTCCGCGATGTGCTGCGCTACATCGATTGTGCCTTAATGCTGCCGGGATTGATTAGCATTTATTTGAGTAAAAGGGGGCAGCGGCTCGGCGATATGGCGGCAGGTACCCTGGTGATTTATTCGCAGGCACAAGAAGATGCAGATCTATACCTTTATATCAACAGGGATGACTATTTGCTGGTGCTGCCCTACATTACAGTCAATGCTATTGAAGCGGACACAGCCAGGCGCTATTTGACTTTCGCGTATGCAGCCTTTATACAAAACCATTCAGAAGCCATCATGGCAGATGATGAGCGGGCGTACTGGCAAGAATTTGCCAAAGAAAATCTACAGTTCAAAGAGGGCTTCGCTTTAAGTCCTAAAGACCAAATGCTTTTTTTAGCAGAATATTGCCATCAGTTTTTACGAGGAAAAACATCATGAATCAAACCCAACCAGAACCGACTCATCAATTTGAGCAGCGTCCCGACCAAGCACAACCCGGTGGTTTTTGGATTCGATTTATAGCGAATTTGATTGATGGCTTGGTTGTTGGTGTGATCACTGTCCCGGTAAATTTCGTGATAGGATTGCTGTCGGGCCAGCAGGGAACTGCTGAATCATTTGGAATCATGGGCTTCAATTATCTTTTTAATTGGCTCATTGTTGGGGTTTTCGCTGGTTATTTTTATAGTCAAAAAGGTGCTACTCCAGGTAAGTTGGTTTTCAATCTGTATGTTCGGGATGCAGATACCGGTAGCAACATCAGCTTTTGGAAGGGTTTTTTCCGTGATTCGGTAGGTAAAACGATCAGCGCTCTTGTTTTCTTTATTGGCTATATCATGGCTGCCTTCCGCAAAGATAAGGCTGCACTGCATGATTTGATGCTTAATACTCGTGTATGGAAAAAGTAAACAGATATGGATCGCAGAGTTTTTCGTTTACGTAAGCTGGAGCAGGAAGTCAAAGCTCTGGCAAAAAAAGCCTTCCCTGTCAAAGGTGCTGGTGATCTACCGGCGACTTTGCAGTTTATAAAAAACCTGGAACAATTTAGCGGCTTTGTCTACACGCAGCGGCAGCAACAAAAAGCCTCACAGTCATGCGAAGAAACTCTTGGTCTATTGATCAATCAAGTCATCAGTGCACAAGCCTCACATGAGAGTGAGGCCGGTTACCAGCAATGGCTGCGAAACTATCGCCTATTGTGGCGGCAGAACTTAGGGCTTTTTACACTAGCTACCAGTCTATTTTTTGGCTGTATTTTACTGGGCTGGTATCTCGCAACCATGCGCCCCGAGTACATCAATCTACTTTTTCATCAACAGATGCAGGAATTTATCATTGGGCAGCAAGCCTGGTTTGAAAGGATTCAAAGCAATGTGCTGCTTTATGGTTATGAGATTGCCGTCAACAATATCAAGGTTGCCTTGTTGATGCTTGCTGGCGGCTGCCTGCTTGGTATCGGAAGTATTGTGCTTTTAATCTACAACGGTATGCATATTGGCTCGATCATGGGTTACTGCTATGTGCATAACTTCCATGATGCACTGATAAACTTTATCGTCGCCCACGGCCCCCTTGAACTCAGTATCATTGTTGCGGCAGCCTTCAACGGCATGCTTGTGGGGCGATGTTTCTTTCAGTGGCCCTATCGTGGTTTTCTGCAACGCTTTCAACAAGCAGGGAAAGAGGCATTTACCGTGGCTCTGGGGGTGATCCCCTGGCTGTTGCTTGCTGCCACCTTGGAAGTGATCGTTAGCCCATTTGATCACTTCAGCTTTTCTGGCAAAATGATCATCGGTATCGTCGCTTCCGTCAGCTTTTGGGCCTGGACCTTTTGGCCGCAGCCGATGAAATAGAGTCAACAGCTTTAGGCACGCAACGAGTGGCGGAGCAATTGGTAAACTTTGCGATTTAAGTCCAACCAATGCCTTTCTGGGCAAAGGATCGCCCCACTGCCAATCCGTGAGAGGCTTTTTGCATATTTTTCAAATTCGTCTTCCAGCCAGAAACGGTACAGATCATGGGCCCACTCGTGCGTGTTTGTCTTTGGCGAAACTTTGGCTTCAATGCGAAATTTCTCTTCGAGAATACCAATGCTAAGGCTCAGATGCTGGCGACTGACTAAGCTTAAGCTTTGTCGGAGCGAATCTTGAACTGAAGGTCGGTTGATATCGCTGAGAACCAAGACGATACTACGTTGATGCGTCAAGCGTTGAAGGGTGCCGGGGATCAATTCATAATTGCTCTCCAGGTCCTTGGCCTGCAACTTACCGCCTTCTTGTAAGAGCTGATGAATTTCCTGTAAGCCCTTCTTCCCCTTACTGATGTGGATGAGGTCCTGATGAAAGGCAAAAAAGCTGACCTTATCCTGGAATTCTAAAGCTGACTGATAGAGAGTCAGGACGGCTTCAAGGTAGAAATCCTTTTTTAACGAGGTGCCTAGAGTTCCCATCAAAGAGCGACCTAAATCCAATGCTATCACCAGTTGATGTTGGGTTAGGCTTTCATACTCACGCACCATCAGCTTTTGATAACGAGCCGTTTTTTTTGCATCGACAAAACGTACATCGTCCGGGTAACGGTAGCGGCGAATAGAATGAAATTGCTCTGGGCTCCGGCTACGCATGGCGACACGGGAGCCAACGAGTAAATGGTAAATATGGCGAAGGCTATGAGTCAGGCGCTCCTCGGGTAAGGGTTGAAGCGAGGGTTTGACCTGAAATGTGAAAACATCTTCTAGCATGATCTGGTAAATAGCTTGCCACCAACCAAGTGGTGACGTGACTATCAGGGTGAGGCTGCGAATATCTTCGCCTCCAAGAGCGACACCTTGCACGTGCTGTACGACTTCCCACTCCCAGGATAAAGGATGTTTTTTCAGCTTGATCGTCACTTGATCACTTGTGAACAGTGAAGATGAAGAGAAAAAAAGCATGCGTTTACTTGCTGGGAAGGGCTGCTTTAACTGGATGTGATAAAACCAGCTAACGTGACCCTCCAGTCGTAGTGTCTCTGCTCCCTTGATGCTGGCATGAAAGGCGCTTGCTGGAGCTAAGTTTTTCTTATCCTGCAGCAGTGCCCAAGCAAGAAGTGGAATCACACCGAGATAGAGGTAGATAAGAGGTGAAAAAATCATAGACGCCACACCGATGACCTGCCAGCAGGCCAAGACAATAACGAAGCGAATGGTGATGAGGCGTTTTATGGTATTCATTTTGGAAATTCCAAACCTTGCAAGAGCTGATCAATGACATGATCGATCTGGGTGCCGCTCAGCTGAGCCTCTGTTCCCAGGCGGAGTCGGTGCCGCAACACAGGTTTGGCGAGAAATTTGATATCGTCAGGAATAATAAAGTTGCGGTCTTCGAGTAGGGCTAAGACCCGTGCACAGCGAAGCAAAGCCAAGCCTCCGCGGATGCTGCTTCCCATGTCGAGGGAAGGCTCCTTTCTGCTTGTCTGCAGAAGTTCGCTGACATAATGCAGCAGGCTTTGCGACACTTCTACGCTTTGTGTTTGTTCGTCCAAGGCGTGCTCATCGATCGTTTCGCTTAAGGCGGTCAATTGCTGACGGATGGCAGTTGTGTTCTGCAGGCCAAGTTGGAGAATTTGTTCTTCGTCTGCACCAGGATAGTGATCGATAAGAATCTTAAATAAGAAGCGATCCATCTGGGCTTCGGGGAGGGGAAAGGTCCCTTCAAAATCCAGACTGTTTTGGGTCGCTATCACAAAAAAATGGGGACTTAGTTGCCGGGTCACACCTTCGGTTGTGACCTGTTTTTCTTCCATCGCCTCTAATAGGGCAGATTGGGTACGCGGTGGGCAGCGATTAATTTCATCGGCCAAAAGAATGTCCGTAAACACTGGCCCAGGAATAAAATGAAAATCCTGGTCTTTTTGAGAATACAAGTGACTGCCAATGATATCGCCCGGCAAAAGATCGCTGGTAAACTGCACCCGTTTAAACTGGCGACCGATAACTTTGGCAAACAGTCTCGCCGCCAGAGTTTTGCCAGTGCCCGGAGGGCCTTCGATCAAAACGTGGCCACGACTCAACCAGGCGACGGTGAGTAGTTTCACAAGTTCACTCTGACCGATTAGGTGCTTTGGTTCCAAGCTGTGAAGAATCTTATGATAAAATTCATGGACGGGATTCGAGCTTGTCATCGGCACGGGCTCTCCTATTGTTGGCAAAACTCAGATGAGTGCGATCGATCGTTTCTTTTATAGCTGACCAAGATGTGGAACTGCGCATTTTATCAAGTATCGCTTGCCATTCCTGATGGCCTTCCGGATAAAGCCGCATCAGCACTCCTAGTTGCAGTTCGAGGGATTGTTTTTGAAAGTCGGCATGCTGCAGCTTTTTTTCCAAAATTCCGATCATTAAATCATGCCACTGCTTACTTGTCGTAAGGCGACGCGCTGGCTCTGGCCAATAACGACGCCGATCGTGAACACTCATGGCAAGTATGCAGACGATCACCAGACCAAGAAGAGGCGCCATCAGGGAGAGATCTGTGAGAAAATCATAGATATCAGCTTCTTCATAGAAATGGTGATATTCGTCGAAAATCAGCTGCGGCCGATTTAAACTAAAGCGGGATAGCAAGCGCGGATTGTCCGATTCTGCTAGTAAGGCATTCGAGCTGAGAGGAAGACCAAGCTGCAGTAAAATCGTACCGTCTTCCCAGGGAATCTCACGGATAAAGCAATAGAATCGCTCTTCCAAACACTCGTCGTCATGAAAGACGAAGGAGCTATAAAAAGCATATTCTTCACCAGCACGGGCAAAGCTGGAAGGAGCGTCTTGCTGCTCGGGAATGCGACGTTTTTCCAGTAAGCCCTGGTAATACTGCACATTTCTGCGAATCTGTGGCAAAGGAAGCTGATTTAGTATAGCCAATAAGTTTTCGCGATGCCGTTCTTCATGCAAAGTCAAATATACTTGGGCTCCTGCAGCGACTCGATCCAATATGACTTCCGCTTCCATGTTGGAAATCGGTCGTAAAGGGGCTGCAATGATTAAACTAGCCTGCTTGGGCAATAGCTCGGCGGATAAAATGGCCCGTTTTAAAATGATGGTCTCTTCCGGGTATTGGGATTGGCGATAGTCATAAAAAATTTGTTGTCCCGTTGAGCCTAAAGAATGAACCGTGGCACTGCTACGACGGGCTTGCTGTTCAATACTGTGCTGATTGATCATCGACCATAGCAATAAAATAAGAAGGACGATGACTATCCAAATATTCTGCCATTTCACAGCAACTGCTCCCGGGCTGAAAGCCGTTGCTCAATCACGGCAATCTGCTTGTCACCAGAGGCTTGGTGGAACATTTGAAAGTATAAGCTATCAATGAATTCCTTTTCAAAGGAGGGATCGTGGCGAAGGTATTCCTGAGGTGTGGTGCTGGAAGCTTGCCTTGTGCGCTGTAAAAATAACTGCCAGCGCAAACGCCCCCATTCATCGTAGCGGCCCTGATTCAAGGCTTCCTGCATAGCGAGCAATAAGTCCTCATGCTCGGTTTTTATCTGGAGCGATGGTTGATATTGTAGTCGACTTTGTCGAGATTTTTGCAAATATCGCCATATGATAAGGGCAAGGATGCAGGTGATCAGGGCTGCACAAATAAAAATCGCAGCGGCATACAAATTTTCCGGCGTGAGATAACTGGTATCTAAATTGAGATTGCGGTTAGGTAGCAAGTTTTTTAACCACTCTTCCAGCCATTGCCAGAAAGGGTTTTGTGCTTCGGCTTGACTAGTTTCCAGATGGGGTAGCTCGAAATTTTGCCGCCCAGCTGTGGCAAAATCAAGGATAGCTTCACTTTCTTCTTCCGGGGTCCGCATAAGTTTAACTTCAAGATTTCAATAGATTCAGTGACGACAGCAAACACTGCTTGAAAACAGCAGAACATCGAAGTTTAAAGTTTAGAGGAATGAAATGGAAAAAGCGATGATTTATCGCTGAACATGCTCATACACAAAAAAAGGCAGACATTGATCTGCCCGCCTTTTCTAAAATTTTAAAACTCTAAATCTTAAGCTTTCTTACCAACGACTGCCGCCGCGGCTGTAGCTATTCTGGTTACTGCGAGGAGCTTGTGGGCGAGCTTCGTTGACTGTGATTTCACGGCCTTCGAAGTTGGCGCCATTGAATCTTTCAATGGCAGAATTAGCTGCATCGGAGCTAGCCATTTCCACAAAGCCGAATCCTTTGCTGCGGCCTGAGTCACGATCAATAATGATCTTAACTGAAGCGATATCGCCTGCATCAGCAAATAGATCTGCGAGAGAATCTTCGGTCGTTGAATAAGAAAGACCACCTACATATAACTTATTACCCATAAAAACCTCCTTTAAGGTATTGGGAACCGTCAAAAGAGGAATGGGGCACTGTGCACATCATATCTCAGATAACGGAAGCGTGAATTTTCCGACAGACTATCACAACCTGAACGCTGCTGACCAGCTTTAAATGTCTGCGTAGCCAAATTGGCAGCTTATATTGTTCCGCAGATAATCCCTGCAGCTGGTTCTAACTAAGGTTTTCAGAAACTATGGCATAGGCAAAAAATCTCGAAATGCCTGTTGCCGTCGAAAGGCTATCACCTGATCAATGGATTCTTGCTGCAGCAAGTAGGCGAGCAGGCGATCAAAGCCCAGAGCGTTGCCACAACACGACGGTAAGCCATGCTCAAGTGCGCCAATAAAGTCTAGATCAAGCGGAATGCTGGGACGACCGCAGGCAGCACGCTTTTGGTTGCTGCTTTGGATGCGTGCTAAGTTTTCCGCAGGGTCTAAAAGCTCTTCAAATGCATTGCAGATTTCAATTCCTGACAAATACAACTCGAAACGCTTTGCGCGCTGCTGCCGTACCGTAGCCAAGGCCGCTTGGGAGGGTGGGTAATCATAGAGAAAAACAGCATCCATTTCCTTCAAGCGAGGCTCAATCACATCAAGTAGAATTTTGAAAAAACTTGTTTCAAAGTCATCGTCGGCTCGAACGGAGTGATATCCTAAGCTTCTAGCCTTTGCCGCAAGGCCGGCGTCCTGATCGCATAAGTCAATTTTCGCAAATCGAGAAAAAGCCTCGTATACCGAGAGCGAAACTGCTTGTGGTAAATGAGCTCGTACCTGATCAGGAAAGTTTCTCCGAAAGCTTTCATGCATCGCTTCGACTAAGGCAAAGCTTTGCGCCATAAAATCTTCGAAGCTGATATCCGCCTGATACCACTCGAGCATGGTAAATTCCGGATGGTGCCAGGCGCTTAGCTCGCCACCATTGCGAAAAGCCTTGCCCAAGTGATAAATGCGATCAAGGCCCTGGGCGAGGGCCTGCTTTAAATGTAATTCGGGACTGGAGCGTAGATACAGTGGATGGGCTTGGTTTTGATAGTCAAACCATTCGGTTTGAAAGTAATCCAAATAAACTTCAGTACCCGGTGCCGTGACCAGTATAGGCGCTTCTACTTCGAGGAATTGGCGTTCTTCGAAAAATCTTCGGACCACCTGACTTGCAAGCTGGCGCTGTTGGACCAATTGTTTCAATGGTGTTTGCAAGGCATTGACTTTCTTATTGATTGATTTCGCTTTCTTCTAAGATCTGAGCCCGTTTCAGATCCCGAACATGTTGCGTGACGATGCCTTCCAGTCGTTGATGGATCATATCGATGGCTGAACCCGGTGCCACAGGCTCGGTGATCGGCAATTGATAGCATCCAAGCGGAACGCCAGTTATAATTTCAAAGGCCTGCCAAAGATGGCTGACAGGATAGATTTTAAGGTATCCGGACTTGACGGCATCACGCGCTTTATTATGTAACATTAAGTTTCTGACATTTGATTGTGGGATCACCACTCCGTACTCGTCTTCGCGACCGATGAGTTGGGCGATATTAAAGAAGCCCTCAATCTTTTCATTGATGCCACCAATCGCTTGAATCTGTCCAAGCTGGTTGATCGAGCCGGTAATGGCGATACTTTGCTTGACCGGTATGCCACTTAAAGAACTAATCACGGCGATCAACTCAGCCGCTGAAGCGCTATCACCGTCGATCAAACCATAACTTTGTTCAAAGCAGACGCTGGCATTCAAACTACTTTTCCGTTTTTGGGCGACAAGGTGATTGAGAATGCCGTTGAGGATCAGCACGCCTTTATCGTGGATGTTTCCCGATAGTTCGCTTTGCCGTTCAATATTGATCAAATGACCATCACCAACGCTGCTGGTACATGTGATGCGACCAATTTTGCCAAAGGAATAGTCACCGTAGTCATAAACAGCAAGGCCATTGATCTGACCAACTATGGCCTCATCCACCTCAACCAGCAGATCACCGTTTTCAATCATTTCCAAGAGGTTTTGCTCTTGCAGATTTAAGCGGTAGTATTTTTGGTTTAAAGCTTCTTCGACATTTTCCCGCTTGATGACCTTTGCCCCTTGTTCTCTGGCAAAGAAGTCGGCCTCAATGGTAAGATCTTTAATTTCACCAAATTGGGTGGATAAAAGATTTTGGTCTTCAACCCGGCGCGAACCATACTCGATAATGGCGGCGACACCGCTGCGATTGAAAGGCAATAATCCTTCCAAGTGGCTCCTTGTTGCAATGAAGGAGACATAACTACTCATGTTGGCTTCATTGCGATCCATCTTAAAATCAAAGTCGGCCTTGATTTTAAATATCTTATGGAATTCTTCGTCTTCGTGAAACAGGATGCGATAGACTTCCTCAGTACCGATCATCACAACTTTCAAATCAAGAGGGATGGGGTCAGGGCGTAGGCCGGAGGTTGGCAGCAGAGAATACTGCTCGCCCATATCTTCAATGAAGCCTTTACGGTTGCGTAAAACGCGCTTTAATGTATCCCAAATATTGCCAGCACGAAAAATATCTAAGGCGTTCAACACCAGATAGCCACCATTGGCTCTGTGAATCGAGCCGGGTTTGATCATCGTGAAGTCGGTGAGATACATTCCATGCTCAACATTCTTTTCGATTTTGCCAAAAAGATTGTAATAGGTGGGGTTGTTTTCGATAACAATCGGTGCCCCTTGAGTCGCACTATTATCAATCACAACATTGACTCGATAGCGATGGAAGCGATCTTTTTCTTCTGGATGGTGGGATTCTTCTTCTTCGCTTTCTTCTTCGGCAAAGTCGAGCAAATGTTCTTTGACATCTTCGAGCATATCTTTCAGAAACTGCGTGATAGCAGCATGTGAAGCATACTCTTCTTGCAGGGGCTCCATCAGCGAGGAAACGATTTGCTCACCTAAAGCATTGCGCAGCTCTTCAACATGCTCGCGGGTTTCTTTGTCAATTGCTCGCACTTTGCGCGCAAAGTCGAGAACTTCAGGTTCAAACTCACTGCGGCCGTTTTCAATATCCTCGCGTTCCTTTTCCGAAAGCTTGCTATAGTCCTTTTCGGAGAGTGGCCTGCCGTCGATGACAGGAATGGTTTCAATGCCCACGCGCGTGGATTTGATCATAAAACTTTTGGCACGTGCGAGCTTTTCCAGATCAGAATACAGTTTCGATTTTGTTTCGTTCGCCGCCGAAAAATAAGCATTGACGGCGTTTTCGTAGTCTTCACTTTGTAGGCCGCGGGGAATTTCCGAGCGGAAGGTTCGCACCAGGTGTTCCATCTGCTTTTTAAACTTGCGGCCTTGACCGCGCGGCATTTCGATGGCTTGGGGACGTTCCGTGTCAGCGAAGTTATAAAGGTAAACCCAGTCATTAGGTGCAGGCGCGTCTTGTGACCATTTTTGCAAAAAGGTTTGGATCACGCTGGTTTTGCCGGTGCCTTCGATGCCAGCAACGTAAATATTGTAGCCAGGACGACGAATGCCAAGACCCACGTTAATGGCGCGGATCGCCCGATCCTGAGCAATTATGTCATGGGAGATAGGCAGTTCCTTGGTGGTATTAAAATGAAACTGGGAAAGAGCACACGGACGGTAAACTTCCGTGTGCTTCAATGCTAATGGTAATTTTTGCGATGATTTTTTTGAGGAAGTTTTTTTTCGTCTGGAACCTGCTGACACCGTCTTCTCCAGTTGTGGTGTATACCGGAGAAGTCAGCGACTTCACCGGGAGTTATATATAGACATCCATGACCGAAGTCAGCTCGAGCTCTCGAGCAACCTCATTCAATTTGACCGAAAGGTCAAATTCCATTGCTGATGGTTTCAGCAAGAGAAACATATTCGTTAAAAATTTCTCTCCCTTACCACGTGGCTCAGCCAAAAAATAGTCTCCATAGGCGTCGAGAATGTCAAGTGCATCTTCGATCGAATCCGGAGATGGTTTCTGCAGCAATTGCTGGATGCCGCGCTTAAGCCACTGAGAGAGTTCCTGGAAGTTGATGCTTTCTTTGATACCTAGGCGCAGACATTCGTTGCAGATCTCAACTTTATAGTCAAGTGGTAACAAGTTGTGATTGATGCCATAAAAATAGTTGAGAGTTTTATAGGCAGAGCGCCAATTTTTTGTCATCTCCATGATTCGGATCTTGTCCATAGTTGTCTGATAGGACTCAATCGACTTTTGTATGGCCTGCTTTTCGCGCAGTTTCAATGCTTCCAATTCGGGACGTTTACGGTCCATCAAGATCATATGAGCCTTGTTTACTTCATTGTAAGAAAGCGGCTCATGCACATCGATGCTTTTGTTGAGCACCTCGGTTATGATTTCCACCACATGCGGGATTTTTGAATGAGTCTTCTCGGCAATTTCTACTAGACTCCACTTGACATTGTCCGGCCAGAGCTTGAGAACGCGTTCAAGTTCAAGCAAAAAATCTAGCATCATCGCCTCCTAACAAAAACGATAGTGGTCCCTTGGAACCGTCTGATAAACGGCCCTTCGGCAGGTTCAAATTTACATGTGGGTTCTTTAAATAAGATTACTGGGCGAGAGGCTGAAATGCAAAATATTCGACATAGTTTGTTGGTCAAGCTGACCTTGAATTTGTTCCAGGTAGGCTTAAGAACACGGCTATTTTTTCAGGGATTGGGGTTTTATCAAATGCTGATTTTTGGTGGTTGTCTCTGCAACTGACTTTGCGGGAATTCATGGTTCGAGGTATAGAACAAATGAACCAGCTCATAATGAACTGATCAAATTCGGCTAGTACGTGAGTGGGCTGAGGCTGGTATGCAACCAGCCCGCCTATCACATCAGGAACCGAAAGTAGATTACTTCGTGCGTAAGGCCCGACGTAAACGCATCATACGACGCTTTTTTTGGCCAACTTTCCGACGTCCTTTAGGATGTTTTCTTTTGTGTCTAGAGCCGTGCAAGGTGAACTCCCGTAACATCATGTAAGTTTCAACGGACTACGAGTCTTATCGATCTTACTAGAAAAAAGCAAGAACTTTCTCCTTAAACCTTGCTCGGGATGGAAGCCGTTAAAGTCATGTTATTCCTTGCCGATCAGGATCTTGTATGATTGATCGCAAAACGCGAAAAGTGAGGCCCACATGGCGAAAAGCAATCAGAACTCGCACCGCAACTGGAAAGCAGTCCTGGTCGAGCCCTTTAAACAGCTTAAGCTTGGGATATATGTCCTTGGGATTACAGCATTATTCGTATTTATTCTGGGTTTTCTCTTTCTCAAAGCCTTCTGGCAGCAATACCAACACATCATGGAAATCTTTGCGGTCGCCCGCTTTGAAGATCAACTGCATCTGGTGACCAACGACGTTTTCTACCGCAATGCTCTGATGATCGGGATGTTCCTTATCGCGTTTATGATAGTCATGTTGGCTGTGGTATTTCGTATCACCCACCGTTATTATGGACCCCTTGTGTCGATTCAACGTTTCGTTGAGGGGGTCAGTCAAGGTGATTACACAAGGCGGGTGATTTTGCGCAAAAGTGATGAGCTCCAGGACCTGGCTCTATGCCTAAATAAAATGGCAGATGAATTAGAAAGACGCCATGGTAGCACACAGTCGGCAGGAGCAGGTGACGAAAAGAAAGCCAAGTCATCTTCGAGTGAAGACCTGGTCAGCTAGGAAATATTTGCAGCCCGATATATATAGAGTAAAAAGCCTTGCCAGAGGCTAGTGAACTCATTATCCTGCCATTTCGATTTAGCCTGGGAGTCATCTCTTCAGATAGATAGCTCCAAGTCTCCAGATGATTGGTTCTGATTATGCAAATGTTTGAGTTCACCAGACAAGAGCTGGAAGAGCGTTGCAAGGAAATTCAGGTAGCGCCCGTTCACGCCAAAGATTTAATGCGGGAAACTTATAAAGAACTTGCCCGCGAGCCTTGGTTACGCCGCGGCTTGCCAATGCGCTTACAACGAGAGTTTGCTGATCAGGCGCGTACCGATAGTGCCCGCATTAGGGAAGAGCGTTGTTCACGTTATGACAGTACCGTAAAGTTTCTTGTTGCCTTGACAGATGATGCTCTCGTCGAGTCGGTTTTGATGCCGGAAAAATCACGGATCACGCTTTGTATCTCCAGCCAGGTGGGTTGTGCGCAAGCCTGCAGTTTTTGCCACACAGGCCGGATGGGATTAAAGCGACAGATGACAGCCGGTGAAATTGTCGGCCAGGTGGTTATGGCCAATCGTTGGCTCAAAGAACACCCTGAATGGGGAAAGGCGTGGAATTATCCTGATGATTGTCGGGTGACTAACATTGTCTTCATGGGCATGGGTGAGCCGCTCGATAATGTTGAAGAATTAAAGAAAGCCTTAAAAATCCTGACTGATCCTTATGGCTTGAACATCGGTTTGCGCCGTATATCAGTGTCCACCGCCGGGCACTTGCCAGGTATTAAAAATCTTTTGCTGGATTTTCCGCAGGTCTCACTTGCCCTTAGTTTGCATGCAACGACCGATCGCGAACGCTCACGACTCATGCCAATCAATCGTCGTTGGCCTATTCAGGAAGTCCTGGATTACTTGCGTGGGCACTATGAGGCGTTGCAAGGTAAGCGCGATCTGCTGATTCAGTACACTGTGATCCAAGGTGTAAATGATACTCCAAGGCATGCAGAAGAGTTGTTGCAACTGCTGAATGGTTTGCCAGTTAAGGTGAATCTGATTCCTCTCAATGATGTCGAGCAAATCAGGTTCCGAGCGCCGCAACCGGAAAGCCTGGCGAATTTTCGTGATCTTTTACACCAAGGTGGCATCCGTGTGATGATTCGCTACAGTAAGGGGCAGGATATCGAGGCCGCTTGTGGCCAGCTTGCCGTTCAAGAAGCTTGACGAGGATCAGCTTCTTCAAGTTCTCCCTCGTCTCCATCCTCGTCGAATATGATTAGCCGTTTTTTAAGTTCAAAGCTCTACGGGCCGGCAACATAGTGAACGCGAAGTGAAAAAAATGCCCTTTTAGTAATCAGACTTGACTAAACTCTGCCCGCAGTTTGCCGATAACAATAGAGAATTAGTAGGTTCATCGGGAACCAATACCTCATATCTTTGAAGACAGGCATGTTTCATGGAGCGGGTCAAACTTAGCTATAGTGCTCCATTACGGCGAGTGAAGGTTGCTGTGATGCCTTTGCATTGCCGCAAAGGGGAGAAGCTTGCCAAAGAGATGATCCGTCGTGCAAAAGCCAAGTGCGAAGCAGAAGTAAAAGCTGAGCGTATTAACTTATACCGGGTTTATGAAGCCGAATTTCTTAAATTGTGGCAATTTTTACAAGGCTGTAAAGATATAGCCGAAGATACCTGGGTTCACTTCACCTTAGCGCAGGGCGGCATGCGGATGCAAGGCATCGAAGTGGAAGCTGATGACAGCAATAAATCCGTTTTTAAACTACACGCTAAGCTGGATCAGCTTACCCAAAAGCATTTGAATTGGCCTAACTTCCGATTAAACATTGAAGAAACGCTCAAAACAAAACAGATTTCGATCCAGCCACATGAGGGCATGCTGCGGTCTTGCTATCTCAAGTTGAAAAGTGGGCGAGAGCTGCAAGGTCTGCGCATCAAAGCTAATCCTACTGAGAACGACCATGGTGGAAAAAAGATTGCTTTTTCCATGAATTCAGAAAGGCAAGAAGCGTACCTATATCTGGCTGATAAGGATCTGATCCGAGATCGAAAAACGGTAATGGAATTGGTGCAGCGCATTGAAAACATTATGACTCAAGTGCAGCGAAAATTTCCCCAGGCGGTCCTGTTGAAGGAAGATCTGATCAGAAATCTACAAATGTTCAATAAAGGTCCTGAGCATTTAGGCTTGCGACTACCAAGAACGATTTTGTTTGCGATTTCTGATGGAAACGTGACGCCATCTACCAAGCCTGTCGCAGCGGCTTCAGAAGAAGCGGCAGAAAAAAGGGCAGAAAACCCCAAAGCGCAAAAAACTGCCAAGATACCGGAAGCTGAAGTGGCTAAAAATCGCAAAGATCGTGGTAATTGGCTGTTTAAATTTGATATTGATGAATTAGGTATGCATGCCAAAATTAAGGCCGTCAATGAATTTCGCCTTTATGAAAGTCCGGGTATGCAGTTCGGGCGGGAGCAAATGATCCGTGAATTGCACAAGGTAGGAATCAAAGCTTGTTATGAAAACTTCATTGAAAAAATTCTAAATATCATTGCTTTGGAAGGCAATCTCATCGGCCAAACGATAGCAATGGGTGAAACGGCTGTGCCAGGGGAAATACCTTATGTTCATCCGGTATATTTAGATAAAGATCCCAACCGAGAAGATGTTCTTGTTGAAGATATACGATCCGCACAAAATAAAGACATTGTGAAAAAAGGCGATCTCATCGCCGAGGTGCGGTATCGAGATGGTCAACCGGGACGCAATGTCTACGGTGAAGTGACTCATATTTTGGCTCATGAATCGATACTGAACCTGGTGATTGGTGAAGGTGTTGCGAAAGTCAAAGATGGCCAGTTTTGCACCACTATCGATGGTATGCCCGTGGTCGATGATAAAAAAATCGAATGCTCACCGATTTACATCCATGAGGGTGATGTGAATCTCACATCAGGGAATGTGATCTTTGATGGGTCAGCAGAAATTCATGGCAATATTGAGGCGGGAGCCACCGTGATTGTTACCGGTCACTTGATCGTGAAAGGAACGATAGGTCGCGCTTTTGTCCGCTGTGGTGGCGATTTGCGGGTTAAGGGTGGTATAGTGGCTGGCAATTCAGGCTGGGTGGAAGCTGGCGGTAATATGTTTGCTGAATTCATAGAAAACGCTAAAGTCGCCGTGAGTAACAATCTTGAAGTCCGTAAATCGATTATGAATAGCTATATTATTGTCGGTGATACTTTGCGGATGAAAGATCTCAAAGAAGGAACGATAGGTGGAGGCCACATCAGTGTGCGCAATGTTTTGCATACTGCAAACCTTGGGTTTGAAGATGGTAAAAAGACCTTCATTCGCATCGGTTCCGATTGGTTGGTTGAGAGGCGTATTACCATTCAAGAAAGCCGTAAGGAGCGATTGGAAAAAGCCTTTGAAGTCGAAAAGAAAAACGTTGAGGAATTACAGAATAAGAAATTTCGCAATGCGGAAGTGACTAAGTTATTGGATGTCAAATCAAAGAAAGTGCATCGCTTGTCAATCGTTATTCGTAAAATCGAGCGCAAGGTCACTGCTCTGACTAAAATCGTCAGTTGGAACCGTGAAGCTTTGGTAAAGGTCGAAGAGCTGATCGTAAAAAATATCGATTTGACGGTTGGTGGTAAAGTGATAAATATCAATGAAGATCTGAAGTCGGTATTGATCACTTTCCATAAATATCACGACAATCGTATCCATCCACTGGAAATAGAAGAGGCTTATCTGAAATCACGATCGACTCAGATGGCTTCTTGAACTTTAGCTGTATTTTTTTGAAGTAGGTCGAAGAATCTCTGCCCTTGCAGACAGATTCTTCGCTATAATGAAATTTATGGGAAAGAGAGATGTGATGATCCCGGATCTTGTTATAAGTAATAGACCATTTTGGGGTCATCGTTCTGACTTTTTAGAATATACTTCTCCAGCCTTTTTTGTGAGTCGCCTAAGAAATTATCAAAACGAACACCCAAGCCTGGTAGATTGTCATGAATTCGATTGGTCTCAATACGGCGGACTACCTCACCTTCGACACGAATGGGTTTTTTGTAACCCGGGATATCGAAGCTCATATCTAAGCGGTAGCCAGGTTTCAGATCCAAATCGGTCGCCATCAGGATACCTGACTTAGAAATGTCTTGGATCACGCATTCGTAATTTTTATCTTCGTAGACGAAACTAACTGAACCAACGTGGGTCACACGTTCCGTATCACGAATTTTTTGTTCCATGACGTTGCGGATTTTTTCAATAAAATACTGGCGAGGAATCGGCTGCTCAATAAACAGGTCCGGTCCAAACTGCTTGTCTAATACCTTGCGTGGCAGAGATTGCACGCTGGTAAAGACGACGGGCTTTTCCTGTGTCGCAGGATTGCGCTTTAAGTGCTCGCAAATCGCCTCGGCATCGACATCTTTGTAATCGTAATTGATAACGATCACATCGATCTCGCCCTCCTGCAGGATTTCTTCCGCCTTCCGAAACGAAGTCGCTTGAAATATCTGCGCACCAACCTTGCGATAGCCTGCTTTATCCAGGTCGGTCGTAATCCGTTTTTCGTCAATCGACAAAATTTTCAATGTGGTGACGGTCATTGCAGGAAACCTCCTGTTCCAATCCGCATTCTTGGTCCCTCGTATTTCGGGTGACAGATGGTGCATCGGCAGAAGGAGCGTAGGCTTTAGGTAAAAGCGACAAAAAAATGTAGCTGCTTGATATCTCAGTATTTTTGTAGTAAACGAAGCAGGCATCTCGAAGTGCCCCGGGGGAAGCGTGAAAGCAGGCAAAAAACAGCGGTTGGATCAACGACTTATCGAATTAGGTTTGGCTGAGCATCCGGCCAAGGCCCTGGCGCTGATCATGGCTGGTCAGGTGCTGGTGGATGAGCAACTGGCAAGCAAAGCCGGACAACTTGTGCGCAATGATGCGGTGATTCGCCTTAAAGGCCAACGGCGCTTTGTATCCCGGGGGGGTGAAAAACTTTGGGGAGCCATTCATGACTTTGAAATCCTTGAAAAACTTGAACATGCCGTGGTTTTGGACATCGGTTCATCTACCGGTGGTTTTACCGACTGCTGCCTGCAGCTCGGAGCACTGAAGGTTTTTGCCGTCGATATCGGCACCAATCAGCTGGATTGGAAGTTACGTCAAGACCCTCGCGTGCAGGTGTTCGAGCAAACAGACGTGCGGCATTTGCCGGCCCCCTTGGATATGGACATCAATTTCATTGTGGCTGATATCAGTTTCAACTCCTTGGAACGCCTCCTTCCCGATATTATCCGCGCAGCACCAGCACAGAATGTGCATTTTCTGCTTCTCGTGAAACCGCAGTTTGAGTTGAGCGCGGAGGAGGTGCCGGCAGGTGGTGTTGTCGATTCCCCAAAATTGCAGGAACAAGCGATGGCCAAGGTCAAGCAGCGTATGGAGCTGCTTGGCTTGGAATTTCTTGGTTTCCGTAAAGCAAGGTTGAAAGGCCGCAGCGGAAATCAGGAATTTTTTGTTTTGGCAAAGAACTCCTGAATCAAGCTGGCAGTATTGGCTGCCGCATCCAGGTGAACATGATGCCCACCCTCGAGCACCTGATGCTCGAGTTTGCTGATGGCTTGCATCCTATCGGTGATAATCTGATTTTGTGGCAGCATCGATTTGCTACCTTGAATCAGTAAACTCGGACAGCTAATATTTCTGAAATAGCTGAGTACTTGTGCCTGGCTGAACTGATAGCGGGAAGGCAGCTTCATCCGCGGGTCATGACACCAGATGTAGCTGCCATCATCCTGTAGCCTTGTACCGCGCTGCGCTAAGATCTCGGCACTTGGTCGATGCAATGATCCGGCTTTCAGTCTGGCGTTCACTGCCGCCTCAAAGTCGTTGAATACGGAATTTCGTGCGGGTTTGCGATGGCACCAGCTTTCAATATGGGTGCGCATGCGTTTTGGGCCTTCGCTTTCATCGATGCTGAGCGGGCCGAGTCCATCGATCAACACCAAGGAGCTGACCTTTTCTGGGAAAACGCCAGCATATAAGCTGGCGATGGCAGCTCCCATCGAATGGCCGATTAAGCGGATTTCACTGGCTTCGGTCGCCACTTGCAGCTCATATAGCCAGACCAGGTACTGGTGGAAGTCATAGGTCTGGCCAGGCGGAATCCGATCAGACTCACCATGGCCGGGTAGGTCAATGGACAAAAGATGAATCTGATGCAGATGTTCGCTAAGCGGTTTGAAGCTGTAGCTATTATCCAGCCAGCCATGCAAGCAAACCGTCAATGGTGAGGAGTTTGGCTGACTCTCAAAACCGCGAATGGTCATCAACGATCGTTGCAGGTATAGCGATACAGGATTCATAATTATTCCTGCCAATCAACAAGTAGCTGACTCATCAGGCCCACGCCGAAACCTGTTGCCAAACCGTTTAAAGTACTGGACGGGCCGGCTAAATCAATGTGGAGCCACTTCACTGGTAAATCAGCTATGTGGGAGTAAATAAACTGTGCCGCACAGCTTGACTGAGCATTCATCCGGTTTTTTACCGAATTTTTCATGTCGGCGATAAAGCTTTTAAACTCTTCTTCAAAAAATTCCGGCGCAAATGGTAGCGGAGACACGAGATCGCCAGAGCGTTTGCCGGCCTGAAGCGCTCGTTGTTCGAGTTCATCATCATTGCTGACCACGGCCGCATGTTGCAAGCCAGTCGCGACCAGCTGGGCGCCAGTGAGAGTGGCGGCATCGATGATCACTTGTGGTTTGTAGTTGCGGCCGATATACGAGGCACAATCGGCCAGAACCAGCCGGCCTTCGGCATCGGTATTATTAATTTCCACCGACTTGCCTGAGTGCATGATTAGAATATCGTCAGGCTTATAGGCTTCGGGACCGATGGCATTCTCGACAAGACCAACACAGGCGGTAACGCGGTGATGGCATTTCGCATCCACCAATGCTTTAAAGGCCCCAATCACGGCGGCAGCTCCACCTAGGTCCATTTTCATGCCAACCATAGAACCTTGGACTTTCAGGCTCAAGCCACCTGTGTCATAGGTCACCCCTTTTCCGATTAAGGCAAAGTGTTTGCCTTTTTTTGCCTTTGCTGGCTGATAGTCGAGGATGACAACGCGCGGTTCAGCTGTTGCCGTGCGACCAACGGCATGGACGCCACCCAGCTTTTCCTGCAGAAGTTTTTCGCCTTTGATTTCCTTGAAGCTAACCTGATCATCATCTTTAAAAAGCTTGCGAATTTCCTGCGCGAGAGTTTTCGGATTCATATCGCTTGGTGGAGTGTCGCCGATACGGCAAACCCAGGCGACCTGATCAGCAAGACTTTTGCAATAATTGCTCGGCTTGATGATCTCGCCGCTTGGATCACTCAGAAGAACGTGAATTTCACGCTTTGCAGCATTTTTATTCTGCAAGTTAAACAATCGTAGTCGTCGGGCAATGGCTCCCAAAGCTGCTGCCGCGTGTTCAACATCGTCCAGGACGATGGCCACTGCTGGTGGTGGATCAAGTTCCAGATCTTCCGTGTATTGGTAAATCCAAGCTTTACGTGTTGGTGAGTTACCTCGGGAAACTTCATTGGGCAAGGCGACCACGGCTACTTGCTGGATATCCGTTACTGTTGTGAATGTTTTTAGAAGCTTGCCCTTGGGGCCGGCATTGAGTTGTTTGAACTCTTCGGTAAACGGCAACCAGTGATCACCAGCGAGCAATTGTTGCGGTACACCATGTTGGAAGTGCTTCTCGCTGGCGATAACTATAAGGCGTTTGGCCTGCTTGCGAAAGCTGGCGACTGTGGAGTGAGTTTTAAGCATAGATCCCCTCAAATTCTCTAGCGAAACAAATGCTGCAGGACTGCAAAGCTGTCATAAACGGCACCGTGAAGATGCGGTAACAAGATTTCTTTTGGACGGTAACCGATCGATAGACCAGCATAATTCAGCATGGGTAAATCGTTGGCTCCATCACCTATAGCAATGATGTCTTGGGCGTGAAAGGATTTTTCCCGACAAGTTTGTACAAGGTATTGATATTTTTCCTGGGCATTGACGATTGCACCTACTACTTTGCCCGTCAACACACCATCTCGTCGCTCTAAAAAATTGGCGCGATAACCATTAAACGACAATTGTCCAGCGATGTGGGCAGCTAGCTCGTGAAAGCCACCGGAGATTAAATAGAGTTCCACATTGTGGCTTTTGGCAGCCTGGCATAACTCGATGATGCCGGGGTGAAGGGTGAGGCGTTGACTGACCTCTTGTAAAATGCTGACAGGTTGACCTTTCAAAGTGGCTACGCGTTGAGCGAGTGCTTCATTGAAGTCGAGTTTGCCTTCCATCGCCAGTTCCGTGATGCGGTGAACGTCTTCCGCCGTCCCTGCAAATCTGGCAAGTTCAACGATCGACTCCTGGGCGATGACTGTGGAATCCATGTCAAAAAAAATTGCCCGGTACGGTTTGACTTCCCAGTGCAAGCAGGTCTTCCCAGCCTGGTTTTGCTGGCGGATTAAGCTCAGGACTTCGGGATGGATCGTCAATGCTTCCCACTCAAATGCGACCATCGCTGGGTTTTGATTGGGGATTGGTTTTGGTTTGCCGCAAAAGGGTAGAAATTCGGGAATATTCTGCTCATGCGCCACGAGTTTAAACCAAGCCATGTATACCTCGTCTACAGGAATTTTCTAGGACAGCTTTGAATATCATAGGTCTTGGATGGAGAGAAGGGGAGGATTACAATAGGGAAAGGCCGGGCGAGGTGGATAGCGTGATCAAATGAAGCTAGTATCGTTTGGTGTGCCGTTTTGAGTTTGAAGGTGGCCGCAGCCTTTTCCCTAGTAGTTGTTAATCCGCTTGTACAATTTTTATAAGTTCTTTCAAAATTATTTAAACTAAGTGACAAAAATTAGCTGTGCTTATGTATCAATGATCAGTGTGTAATTCTTGTAGAAGCCATGAGTAGCAACGATCAGCGGTTAGTCCCATCGTGCGCTTTGCAAGACGGCAAACGGAAATGACATTTTTGAAGGGCTTTTGTTCCTCCAGGAAAAAGTCGGAATCCTGGCCGTTACGTGTCAATTCTTCAATCAGGGAAACTGGAAGGAGTGCGGCACCCACCCCGTGTTGCACAAATTTAAGCGCCATATGGCAGTCTTCCGTTGTCACACGGACAAAAATTTCGTGCGGGGTCTGTTCGAAATTACTTTGAAACCAGGCTTTTAACATAGCAAGATTGTCAGTGTAAGAAATAAAGGGTAACTTGGCAAAGCTTGCATAGTCTAATGAGTCGCTAGACAGTCGTTCACGGAAGGCTTCCGGGCAAACCATGAGCAGTGATTGTTCGTTAATCTCTTGCGACAATAGGTGTGGATCGGTGGAATGAGCATCAAGGAAGGCGAAATCAAGTTTGCCTTTTAACAGCAGCTCCGTCATCTCCGAAGCAAGTCCCATCACCAGTTCAAAGTTCACCAGTGGATTCTCCGTTGCAAACTGACTCAATAGGGGTGCCAGGATCTGTTGGCCAAAGATAGCAGGAGCGCCGAGCTTGACTGTGCCGAATAGCTCCTTATCCTGATTGGAAATCTGTCGCAATGCCCGCTCCAAATCATCGAGTCGGCGTGAACATTCGCGATAAAGTATTTCCGCTTCACTTGTGGGAATAATGCGGCGATTGACACGATCAAACAGGGTAATATTGAGCGTTTCTTCCAGAGATTTAATTTGCTGACTCACTCCAGACTGAGTGAGATGGAGTTCTTTGGCAGCCTGAGTCATGCTTCTTGTGCGGTAAACCACAAGAAATATCCGCAGGTAATTCAAGTTTAAATGTGTCAGAAGGCTCATTCAGACGTTTCCAGCTTCCCCTGTCGCAGGTGACTTTGCATTTTTGAGTCTGCCAGTATAGCGACAGGGTATACGTTATAGGCTCTGCCAAGCTTTTCTGCAATATAAACTTGATCAGCGCATCCTGCGCAGATCATGCTTTTGCTCAAGGAGTACGGCCTAGTCGAGGATAGTTTCGTATGCAATAGTAGAAGTGTGCAGCATCCAGCGCATCAACCCAGATCGTATCGTTTTGATAGTCATAGTGGGCAGCGATTTTTTTGCCATCGATCGCTTCCAAAATGAGGTCCTGGTCGATTTCATAAAGCTCAGACATTCCAGAAAGGCTGATGCGTTTGCCAGCATAGTGATCAGGGTTATGCCCCAGTTCAGTCAATGCTTGACGAAAGGTTTCCTTGTCGACTTGTGGCGACATGCCATGACTCCTTTTTGCAACGATTCTCTATTAAGTGATCTTTACCATTGTATTATGTGGCGGCGGTTCTGCAACGGGTAAAGCTTGCAGCTCAACGGCTAGCGGAATTCTGACGGTGAATGGCGGCAAAAAACTCACAGTTGCTGACTATGACAATTTTTTTCAGGGCTTAAGGTATTAACTTGGTTAGGAAGCTTTTGCCTGCCTGGCAGGTGCCAGGCAGAAGCTGCAATTGGCAGTCAATTATCTGACTATTCGGGTTTCACCCAGTCCTCACGGCAACGTCCGTAACTGTCCGAGAGCGACTTATGGGGGTGAAAGAGCAGGCGAGGGATTTCTGGAAAAACGACGTTTGCCAGAATGCTGTTGCCGAGTAATTCGTAGAGCACAGTTTCGTGATAAACAACACTACTGCTGCCAATCGTTTTCTTGGCAAGTATCCAAAACGGTGAGCGTTCGCGCTCATAAGCTGCTGGAGAAGTGATTTCGCTGGCTACAAACACCGGATTAAAATGTGTGGCCTTTTCCGGATTGGATAAAAATTTCTGCTTATCTTCTTCACTGGCATGTGGAACTTCGAGGCATATGGTCAAGGGGAGGCCTGATGATTCGGTAAAAACTGGAGTGCCACCAACATCCTTGCCTGAGTTTGGTACTTGACCTAAAGAGTTGACCGGTCGTTGCATCAGCTTTTTTAGGGCTTGCAAACTAGAATCTGCAGAAGCGATTTCTTGTCTGGCAAAATGCCTGGAGCAATGGAAAACATTAATCAGAACTTGCCAATAGGGTCGCTCTGCAGGCGGTATATCTTGCAAAAAATCCAGCAGATCTTTTTCTTTGACAAGAGGGCTACCATAGATTTCCAGAACCTGGTTGGCTGCATCATGGCCCGCTTGCAGAGAAGCTTCTTGCAAGTGACGGCGCATTGTTTGCACTTGGTCCAATAACCACTGATGAGCTTTGAGAAAGCTTACCGTTGCCGTCAAAGCCTCCTTACGACTTCCCATGACATTATCGATATTACGAATAAATATTGTCTGGGACTCCGGAATAAGCTTTTTCACTTCGGGAATAAGATGAATCAAGGTGCCATGTCCGGCAGGTACAGGCGATAGTTGTCCCGCCTCATCACGATAGGGACTGCCATCGGGTTGAAAGCGTATGGTCGAAAGTTTCGGTCCTTGCTCAAGGAAAAAACTAGGCAACTTGTTCAATGGATCAGACTTCTGAAGGATTTCGGCAAATTTGCCACTCTGGTCTGCCGGTACAATATAAACTTGCCCACTTATTCCTTGCATCAAACTATGTTCGAGGTTTTTCAATTGTAGGAATGATTCACCGCTTGGAACTGCTGGCTGCAAGGCTTTGGCTAAATTAATTTCCTCTAGAATCTGTTCCCTTTTTTCCAAAGCTACACTGACGGATTGCTTCGCTATGACAGCTTCTTTTAAAGCCGGAGGTAGGGCCCAGCCTTCCGCACCGGCGGATTTTAAGGCTGTAATTGCCTGGTTGATGCCATCCTCGTCTTTTTGTTGCAAGGCTTCCATCAGTGGCATTAAGGGTTGGAAGTAACGGCTGGCAGCTCCAGCCGCTGGCACGAAGGCGACGACGCTGTGCAATTCGTTGCCTGAACCAATGCGATCAACGAGCGCTTGAATTTTGTTGAATGGTGTAATTCCCCCATTATCAATCCGACAGGTATCGCGAACAGGAAGCGCTGACTGGGTTTGGTCAGCCAGAAAGGATAGAATTCTCTTTTGATGGAGGAATATCGTATCCGGATCTAGTCCAAACTCTTCCAACTCTGTTCGTGTCATATTTTCCATGGGTGCCCCTATATTGATTTACGATATTTCCCTCGGAGCGTTTTGGCCAGCAAATCTAGAATGCATATCCCGAGCAGCTTTCCTGACCATAGGGGATGGGTCCCCAGCAGTCAATTGCTGAAGAATGAGCATGACCTCATCTTTGGAAAATTCCTTTTGACGAGTCAGAGCATTCAAGATTTTGACCCGCGCCCAAGCATTCTGGTTATTATGGAGAAGCTTCTGCAAAAGTTCCAGTACTTGCTGTGTGTAAGCCGTTCCAGCGAATTTCGTGACGATAACCTCGATTGCTTCTGGAGCAAGCCGATGTGCCACTTTTAGAAGGTTTTCCATATTATTTCCATCGGGAGTGAAGCTATGCTTGATAATTTTGGCCTGAATCGGCGCAGGCAAACCAGGCAGATTTTTCAAGTCATAGGTATTTTTTGTCAGAAGCTGCTGGGCAAGGCAATCTGCCGTCAAATCTAATCCAAGGGCGCTCAGGTGATAATAGTCCTCACCACGAATTTGGTGCCGGTAAATCAACTGATTTAGATTGAGCAGGTGAAGAGTTTGCTCGACATGAATGTTGGATGTAGGTCGCTGATCTGCAGGTTGGGGTGAGTCTTCTGCTTGGTTGGAGTGGTTCTGACATAATTTGTCGAGCTGACTGTGTCGAATACCCTGCCAGCCAATCCAGCACAAAACTTGGAAAAGTAGATGAATCTGCTGTCGGGTGATTCTTTTTTTGTGGGCCAGTCGTTGTTGGCTGGTGATCAGGCGCAGCCGATAGATGTCCATGATCCAAGGTATCGACTGGGCTTCACTAGCAATATCCTGCATGATATCCAGGATGGTTTGCATGATTTCCGGAGCAAACGAATAAATCCCGGTAGCAGTATCTTCACTTAAATGGGCAGCGGAAAGAAACAGTTGAATCACACTGTTGCCGAAGCCAATATCGCTTCGCAATTTCGACTCATTTTTAGCTGTGGCACTGGCGACAAACAGATCGAATAAAAACTCCCTGTCGTAAGTTTCTGGCTGCCAGTCTTTTTCTTCTGGTAAGTAGGGAATGAAAATGTCGAGGCTGCTTTCTACCAGATCCGTTGCAATGGAGCGGGGAAGGCGGAATTCACTATTGAGGTGATCGATGGTCAACTCGGAAAACAGCGGAGCGTGATGCCAAGCCTGATGACGAAACAGAATATAACTGAGATCGAATGCCAAATATTTGATCAATCCCTGACCAATCTGAGTTTTATCTTTCAATAACGCTAGTTTCTTTGTGATATGCTCGGCAAGTTGTAGCACCAATTGATTGTTGTCATGGCTTTGAATTAACTTCGACTTTTCCATGATTTCGTCGTAAACGGTCATAGGTATCCTCCTTGAGTCATCTACTCTCATTATAGCGAGGAATAACAATTTTGCCTGGTCTTGTAAGAGCCTTCAGTTTTTGCTTCTTTTCGCCGATTGCAGACTTAGCGCTCTCTTTATAAATCTTTGATGGTTGAGAGCTTTTGAGTTTCATCACTCAAAAAAGCTTGATAGGGTTTCATGGATCCGAAACTTATTCAACTTGAAGAAACCTTGAAAAAGGTAGGATTTCAGAAGGATGGTCAAAGCCTAGATCGATTGGTTTTGCAGATTCTTCCGAATCCTATACCTCCTGGCGAACTCGGTTATCCCTGGCAATTAAAACGCTGGGATTTAACTCGTTTCAAAGGTGCGTGGTTTACGGAGCAACTTGAAGTTGAACTGAATAGAACCTATTTTATTAAGACTTTCGAAAGCTTGATTCAAGAGAAACTGCCTTTTGTCACCATCATGGAAGTCGAACACGATGAAAAAGGTTTCTGGGTTCTCACAGAGTTTCAACGCCAAGGTGAATCCATACCGCCTCCTGGTCCTAACGATTTAAAAACCTTGAAGTTAGCTGAGCATGATCGTGGTGTGTTTGGCTTTCATGTGAGCACCTTAGTTGAAAACCAACAAATCTCCATTAACTTTTCCAGTTACTTCGCCTTTGGCTTGATCAATCGGCAGGTCTATCAGGAAGTTCCGAAAATTTGCGCACAATCCCTTGGTTTTTCACCGAAGTTGTGGCGAAATTCACTTTTTGAAATTAGCATCGCCTTGCGGGACTTTATCCTTGATTGCTCAGCTGTAAAAAGCAATAAGCAGATATTTTTACGACTTTTTGAACGACTGCATCCGGGTCGGCAATTTAAAACTGTCTTCACAGAGCAACACGAATGGCGCATTTTTTTAAGTAGTCCGGGAGTTACAGAATTCGGTCTGGTCTTGCCACCTATAGAGGTGATGGAATCAAGGGAGTTGGCTCAAAAATTTCGCCATATTGAAGAATCAGCAGTGGCAGGTCAATACATAGAAGCACGGCAGTCTCTGGTCAAGGCAATGGTGGAGTACCCGGATTCTTTATATTTATTAAGGCGAATTGCTTTTATTTCACTTTTGGAAGGCGAGGCAGTTTCTGAGCCCATCTTGCATGCGATGTTAAAGGCAGAGCCGGAGAATCTTTTGTTTCTCTCCGTAGGATTACATTCCGCCCAGCAAAAAAACCAACATGAAACCGCGTTGGAGCGAATCTCATTAATCGGGGAAGTTCTTAGTCAGGAAATCTCCCGATTTGAACAGATCCGTAGCTTTGAGTTTGTCTTGCCAGAAATTTTAGGGGATGGCTGGACGTCTGTTGATCCGAAACGAGCTTATCTCTGTTATGAAAGAGTTTTGGAAAAACGCGGGGATAACACCGGGATATTACAAAAATTGGTCAATATCGCCCAGGTACTCGGTGATATTGCCGCCGAAGCCTCGTTGGTGAAAAGGCTGCTAAAGCTGGTACAAGACAGAGGAGAGATGGCTTCGCAGCTGATTCGCTTAGCCCAGTTGTTAGAATCGAGAAATCTAGCGGAAGCCATATCTTATGCAATGAAAGCCTGGCAAATGGCTCCCCACAGATACATTACAGCAGAATATGCCAGTGAGTTGCTACTACGCGATGCAAAACCTGAAAAAGCGATTACAGTTTTAGATGAAACCATTCGCCAACTGCAGAGCAGCAGATCAAAGCGTAAACTTGCGGAACTTGAACTGAAAGTCGGTGAAATTTGGTGGTTAAAGCTGCATCGCCGTGACTTGGCTCAAGAACGTTTCAAACGTGCGATGAAGTTGCACTCAACTGATATTGACTTCCTCCATCGTTTGATCGCCGCCTATCGCAGTATGGATGAGCGTGCATTAGAGATTCGAATTTATGAACGAATTTTTGATTTATCCATTCGCAAGCAAATTAAAGATGAAATCTTTAAGTCTGTCTCAGTTCTCGTTCATTACTTTCAGAAAGAAAAAAACGATCCAGCACGTCGTTCGCATATTTATCAGACTTTGATTCGCTACTATATTCTCAAGCCTGAAGAATTGTTTGACATTATAGATCTTGAAAATATCGAAATCGATTGGGAGCAACTTTTTCAAAGTGTCGAAAGACAGGTCCAGTCGGATAAAAAAATTGATGCCAAAATGTATTATTTGCTTTTAGGGCGTATTGCCATACAAAAGCTAAACGATCGCGATCTAGGAGCCCTTTACTACGAAAAATGCATTAAGCTTGGCAAGGTAGAGCCAGCCATTTATGAGTTTTTAGAAGCCTACTACTCGAAGAAGAAAGATCATAGAAATCGTGCGCGAATTTTAAAAATCCAATTGAAAGAAAGTGGCAGTAATAGTCAGAGTCGCATCGATTTATTGCGGCAGTTGTTTTATGCCAGTGAATCCTTTGATGATCCAGAAGTCGATCATTATGCTTTAAGAATTCTGATTGAAGATCGTGACAGTGAGCCCGTCAAAAGGCGCTTTCTCATGTACCAGTCTGAAAATCACCTGGTGGCTATGGGACGTTTATTGAGCACACTTCTGGAGGAAGTACGAGAACCTTCTCTGAAAGTCTACTGGCTGGAATATATTTTGGATGTCTTGCATGAATGTGATTCCGAAGGACGATTTGAAATCATACAAAAGAATTTACAGCTGCTGGAAGTTTTGCATGAAGACGAACTGAGCGTTTATGAAAAAGCTGTGCGCTATCATCAAGATAATCCAGATACCAGACAGTTAGCTGTTTACATAGATCGGCTTATTAGCAGAAATGTGATGCCGCAAATTGATCCTCAGTTGGTATTGCGGGCCCTGTCTGATGAGAAGGCTAGCAAGGGACTATTTCTGATTCATTTAGCACGGCAGCAAGAGGTCGACTTAGGCCGATTGCAGGATTTTCAAAAAGCCATTGCAATTTTAAGTCGATTTGATGAGCATCGGTCCACTATCATCGATGCTTACTGTGAAATTGGGGAAATTACTCTGCTAAAAGTCGATGAGTTGCAGGATTTCTATAATTATTGTGTCCGTGCAGATAAACTTTCGATTTTTACGAAAGCCCTTACTGAACAAATCAAAAGGCTACCCGAAGGCATTTTGGATCTCGATATATTTAATTTTATTATCAAATTTTTAAGTCAGCACCAGTTTGAAGCTGAATTAATTGTGCCTGTATTGATGATGAGCCTGGAAAATTTGGAGCCGAATCTGCGGGAACGTTTGAAGTTGGAGCTGTTTCAAACATTGCCAAAAAAATCCCGATTTTTTGATGCAGAGTTTGGTTTTGAGTTTCTAAATGATGCGCAAAACTGGGATTTTTCACCAAGATTTAAAAATATGTTCTCCTGGTTGATGGGGCAGCCTAAAAATCATCATCGGCTTAAACAGCTTTCTCAGGAAACCATCCGCCGGATTTCCAGTTTAGGTGACAGGAAACGATTGGCACGCTTAGTCGATTTTCTCAAACAACATGGTATCGCCACCAGGCAAGGTAGCTGGATGGCATTTGAGCACTTTGCTTCGCAAGGAATCATCCAGAAGAGTCAGGAACAATGGTGCGAAACCTTGCGCCAAGTTCTGGATGTGCAGGATTTACGGAACTTAATCTCTGAAACCAGATTTCTGCTGAATGGACTAAACACGTCCTTGCAAACAGAAGACTTTATTTCATATGTTGTTGATGAAAAAATTGATGCGTCATTAGATGAGGATATTCGCAGAGAACTTCGATTGGAATACGCTTTAGGTTTATTTTTGAGTGAAAAACATCCTGAATTAGCCCATCAAATTCTCTCCCAGCACTTTCAATTTGATATGGATGATTCACGATCTTGGGTGCCATTGTTCTTTTTGCAATCATCTCTAGAGCATCACTATGAGCTGTATGATTTACTAAAATTCATCATTCCCCGCATCAGTGATAATAAAGATCTGCTCAAAGTCTATCCGGTAACTCTGGAGTCGTTGGAAAAAGAATTCCAAAAAATTGCCACGCAGCTTAATTTGCCGGAAAACATTCCCAACTATCACAAGGCTGCGGATCAAGGTCGTGATATGATTTCTGACACCGAAAGAAATTTAAAAGCCCAGTCTCGTCATGCCATCGCTCGTGGAGAGCGCACAGAGTTTCACCTGCGCATTGGCGAGGATACCCAAAGTCATATCCACCCTGTTCACGATGCCGAGGATACCGGTTTCCGCATACAGGAGAAAACGCAGATTTCAGAAATGAGGCAGGTAGCGGGCGAGTCTATCTATTATAAGACCAGCGAGTCGGTAGACGATAACGAGACAGAACTTCCACCCCCACCACCAATTGCTGAAGGGCGGCCTCCACCGGCTGTGAAGTTGATGACACCAAATACTCCTAAGTCAACGCCTCAAAACTGGCGATTGATTGGCGCCTCCCTCTTAGCCAGTGATGGCGCGACGGAACAATTATTGAAAGAACGATTTGATAGTAAATTGGAAAAACACTTTGCTGTACAGCTGGTCGCAATAATAGAAGGCAAATATTCTGTTTTGGATCGCTGGGATTACAAAGTCTGGCGAAAAATGGAAGACTATTTTTACCAGCCGGAAAAACGCTTGCAGCCAGGAGAAGGAGTGACTTTAAATGCAATGAAGTTGCCCATTGTGCAGGCTTTGCAAGCCATGCGCAAGGTATTGGAAACAACTTTTCAACACCGATTTACCTTGCGGGGTTTAACTGACTCTCTGAATATCAAAATCGATGAGTTTATTCGCTTGCGCGCACATATACCCTTTACCGATACCTTGATTTTGTCTTCTCCCTTAAGTTTCTATCAGACCCAATGGAGCCAAAAATCATATCGGATATTTCACCTGCCTGGTTTGGCTGCTCAGATCCATTTTGAGTACCAACAGAAAGTGTTTTATATCGACCAGGAATATTATCGTTCGAAGCCCCCGCACTTGTTGTTTCACACCCTTTTGCATATCAGTAAGGCGGTGGAAAAAGGTTACTGGAAGCTGACACGCCTATCGCCTGAGCTCGATCTTATGCCTATTTTTCATCAGTTAATGATTCTTCTGCAAAAGCATGGATCGCTTGCAGAACAAAAAATTCTAGTCGATGGCGAGGAGTATGCCTTACAATTGATTTCACCAGTCGATCTGGCTAATTTGGAGCATGATCTGAGAAATTTAAAAGGACTGGAGCTGGCTGATATTAAAAATGCTTTATCAGATTTCCAGACACAAATTATGCTGGACTGCACTTTTGAAACTCTGGATCTGGTGGGGATAGTGGAAACCTTTGCAAAAATCGATCTGAGCAAGGATGAGCAGGCTTCGCTGGATCTTTTGCGCGATCGGCAAATTCGTGCTCTGCTCATCCATGCCAGTAAGTTTAACTTTTGATACCAGATAAGTGTAAGAGGAAGGCATAATCCAAAGCCACTTCCCGCAAATAACTGAATCGACCAGTTGTACCGCTATGTCCAGCGTCCATATTAGTTTTAAGAAGTAGGAGATTTTTATCTGTCTTCACGGTTCTTAACTTAGCTACCCATTTTGCAGGTTCCCAATATTGCACCTGCGAGTCATGAAAGCCCGTTGTAACTAAGAGGTTCGGATAGTCTTGTGCCTTGACGTTGTCGTAGGGTGAATAGCTAAGCATGTATTCATAATAGGTCTTGTTATTGGGATTTCCCCATTCGTCATATTCGCCGGTCGTTAATGGAATGGAATCATCCAGCATGGTTGTGACGACGTCAACAAATGGCACTGCTGCCACCACACCTCTAAAAAGATCGGGGCGTAGGTTGATGACAGTTCCCATCAACAAGCCGCCAGCGCTTCCCCCCATAGCAAAGAGCTTGTCCCGGCTTGTATAATCTTCCGCAATTAAAAATTCGGCAGCCGCGATGAAGTCAGTGAAGGTGTTCATTTTTTTCAAGAGCTTGCCATCTTCATACCATGGTCGACCGAGTAACGAGCTTCCACGGACATGAGCGATCGCAAATACAAAACCGCGATCCAACAAGCTCAGACGGTTGGAGCTAAAGCTAGGGTCGATGTTGATCCCATACGAGCCGTAGCCATAGAGTAACGTCGGATTTTTACCATTCTTCTTTAAACCCTTGCGATAGACTAAAGAAACAGGGATTTTGGTACCATCCTTAGCTGTGGCATAAATGCGTTTGGACTTATAGTTGTCGGCATTAAACTTGCCCAGCACTTCGTGTTGCTTAACTAAAGTCTTTTTACGGCTTGGTACGTGGTAGGAATAGACCGAGTCTGGGGTCGTCATCGATTCATATGTGAAAACAAAGGTGTCAGTGTCATAGATGCGATTGATGTAAGGATGACTAAGGTAGGCGCTTTCCTCGAATTTAATATGATGAGAGGTTTTTTTCTTGCGATCATAGACCCGATAATGGGTCACACCTTCCGTTTTTTCACTGACGACAAAAAAGTCTTGAAAGACTTCAATGTCTTCCAGATAAACTTGCGGATTATGCTTGATCACAGTTTTCCAATGCTGCAATTCAGTTTGCTCGATGGGACTTTCCATGATCTGGAAGTTCTTTGCCTGGTGATTCGTGTAGATCAAGAATCGATCCATGCCATCTTCGATGCCATACTCGAGATCTTTTTGTCGCTCTTGAAAAACCTTCCATTGATCGCTGTTTAAGTTGGCATCGGCATAACGCACTTCTGTTGATAAGGTGCTATGTGAGGTGATGAGGAGAAAGCGATCTGTTCGAGTTTTGCTGATATAGGCACTGAATGTTTCATCTTTCTCTTCAAAGACCAGCTGACTTTCTGTAGGTTTGCTCAAGGAAAAGCGATAGACTTGATGCGAGCGTAAGGTTACAGGGTCTTGCTTCGTGTAAAAGATCGTATCACTGTCATTGGCCCATACAAAGTTACCGGTGATGTCAGGGATCGATATTTTGAGCGTTTCACCACTTGTCAGATCTTTAAAGGCCAGAGTATAGATGCGTCGACCTTGGGTATCGATGGCATAAGCTATACGTTTACCATCTGGACTGACACGAGCAGCGGAAACGCTGAGATAGCTTTGATCCTTGGCCAGTTGATTCACATCGAGGATAATTTCTTCGGGACTTCCGACACTGCCTTTTTTGCGGCAATAGATATGGTAGTCTTTGTCGCCTTCCGTGCGGGAGTAATAAAAGTAGCCGCGATAATAGTACGGAGCCGTCGCATCATCTTTCGGCACGCGGTCCTTCATTTCTGCAAACAGCTTCTCTTGTAGTTCATTGGTTGAAGACATGATCTTGGCAGTGTAAGCATTTTCGGCGTTGAGATAGTCGATCACATCTTTGCTGTCTCGATCCCTTAACCAAAAATAAGGGTCTTGGCGTGTTTGCCCATGCATGGTGATTTCATGAGGAACAGTTTTGGCTTTTGGTGCTTCCGGCATCGCATGTCCTTGTTGAGCAAAATGAAAAAAACTCAGTGTCAAACTGCTTAGCAGTAATAAGGGAAAATAGCGCATTGGGCCTCCATAGTATTGCTCGCGTTCGTACCTGTACTTGGTTCGGGGAATCGACGGAGCAAGACTGTCTTTTTTTCCCCCAAGAATCCGTTTCCTATTAATATGCCTCGTAGTTGATGGCTCTGCAATTGCCTTTCCTGCTTTGGACGGAGGCAGAAAGCTAGGAAAGACTACTCGTCAAGTTGGCGTTGTTTAGAGATCGTAGATAGAATTTAATTTGCCGCATCCCATTCCCAGGAAAGCAGGCTGCGATCGGTAATACTGACCTCGCTGCCCGAGACGGTTTTCCAAGAACTTAAATCGTCTGAAACCTGGAAATAGAAGCGGTCGGCAAAACCGTTGGGTAAGAGCCTGCCAGGGTTTTCCTGGCCACCGTCAAGGCGAAAGCCATGAAAACTATGTTTTCCACCCAAATCGATGATAAGTTCCACCGGAGCGAGATCTGGTTTTAAATCGAATGGTTCATCGCTTTGCATGGATGAGCTGGCATCAAATGTCCACTTTTCGCCATCGTGACTACTCCAGATCAGGGCTGATTCCGGTAAATTAATCGCTCCCGATCGTTCGAGCCCCAGCCCGGTACGCAATAGCATTTTCCAATCGGCATCACTACCGTTAAAGCGAAAGCCAAAGCGATCGGAACGCATGGTTTTTTCCTGGAAATTGATGCTCGAAAGCTGAATAATAGCCTTCTCCCATTGACCGTTGATTTTGAACTCATAGGCAACTGTATCTGGTGATCGATCATTGATTTCCGGAGGATTCATATGTATCGATTGAAACACAAGCTTCACATATTGGTGTGATACCAGTTGCATCAGTAAATTTTTGATATAGTCACTGATTCGAACGACCTCGGTCGAGCCTCTATTATTAAAGCTAAGGGTGATAAGAGTATCGAGTACGGATGAGTTGATGTCTTTGTCGTTATCACGAGCAAAGTCAAATTTTGCCTGCCAGCGGATGTTATTGCTATCAAAGTAATTTGTCGTCAACGTAACTTGTAACTCACTGTCATAGGTCCAAACAATATTTTCCGCAACAATGTTCAGATCAATCAGTTCGTCACTTTGGCGATCGTAGGGATTACAGCCTACGGCGACAAAGTCGGAATTTGCATCTTCATCAATGAACTGACAACGTAAGTACGAACCAGTCACAATCACGGGCTCTTCGGCCACGTACTCCGCATCTTGCGATTGACTCCCAGCATTTTCCCGTTCGTTGTCTTCATCAACACAGGAATATAGAGTCAAGCCACTGATAATACAAAGCCACAGGCTTGCCCAGCTCATACTTTTCTCCTGATCGTAATTTCCGGTGTAGAAACTTTATCGGCCATGGTTGAGGGGAGCTTGATCTTGCTTGCTAATGACCTATTTTTATTTGTAATTATAGTAACATACACTTCAAAAATTGGAGGCTATATTGCTGTTAATAGACGTTGAAAAAACCTTCATTCAACCGATTGGGGGGCATCAACATGGGTCTAACTGGCAGCTTCTTCATCCGTATGGGATGCCAGCAATTCTTTGATATGTTCATCCAATAAAGCGAATATGCGCGTTTTTTGTTGCTCATTGAGTCCAATATAGCGAACTCCGTGCTCAAAGCTATCCTGCTTTTTTCTTCCCCAACAAACCTCAACAGTTAACAAACCCAGTCCCCATTCATTTAACTGCTGAAATAATCTGCTATTTTGCGTATCAAACGTTAGGTTAAATATGACACCTTCCGCCAGATATTTATCACAGCGAAGGCCAATTCCGGAAAGTGAATAATTCAAAAGAATTACTCGGCAGGTCGTCGATTGCAATTGCAGATCTGCAGCTTGAGGGACAAGAAAGCGTTCCTCTCGCATTTCGATGTTTGCATATTGCCAGTAAAGTTGTTCAATGGTATCGGCATCTTCATGCGATTCATAGAAAGGATCAACCTCCCAAGCTTCATGTAATTCATTCGTATGCTTGATCATCACAAAACGTTTGACCATAGAAGGGTGCTGAGGGCTAAAGTCTATCAGCAGGGACTTGGTGCCTGGGCCAATCATTATACGGAAAGGGGCACAAGCTGTTTCCAGACGAGAGGCAAAAATAACACCATCTCCAACCAGGGTAAAGTCAAAGCGTTCATCATTGCCGATATTGCCCAAGTAAACAGAGGCTGAGTTGATGCCAATCCGTAAAGGATGTATGGGGCGATTTTGCTCTGCCGCGCGTATCGAGCGCTGAAAGATATGACGTTGAATTTCCATGGCGCACGTCACAGCAAGGTCAGCGTGGTTTTCAAGCTTATTGCCGAGTATATTGTAGCCAAAAAAACAAAGCATGCCATCGCCCAAAGTTTTATCGATCGTACCTTCATAGCGATGGATGATGCTTGTGATTTCACTAAGCAGGTCTTTCAATTCGTGAAATGCTGCCCCAGGTGATAAGCGCTTTGAGGTTAGAGAAAAGCCGACAATGTCGATGAACATGATGCTCACAACTTGGCCAACAGGTGCAAAATTCATCGCTTGCGGATTTTGCAGCAGAGCTTTCATTTGGTTGCCTGGGACTAGGCCTGAAAGCGCTTGCGAAATTTTTTTGGCATGAAGTTCGCGAGTGATGGCAATGATCAAGAGATTGACCAATCCCGATGCGATGAAAGATACTTCAGCAAGCAACCAGGGAAGCTGCCATGAATGAAAGACAAAGCTGTATAGACCACTACCGGCTATCACGAGCGCTCCTCCAGCAATGAAGAAAAATCCCCATAGCTGACTGAGTCTAAACGTGATGATAAAGCCACACAGAGTAAAGAGGACCACAATCCATAAAGCTTCACCCATGTTTTCGATCCACTGCCCAGTCAGGACACTGTTCAGCATGGCTATCATCATATATCCACCAGGCAATATACCTAGAGGTGTTTCCAACATATCGGTATTGCCGGTATACATGGTAGGCAAAATGACAACGACTTGCCCCTCTTTAATGTTGCCGGCAAAACTTTTTTGATCCTGAGCTCGGTAGATAACCGTTTCCATACTGTAGATGTGGCGACGAAGCTTGGACGGTTCCAATAGATTGATCGACACTTTACCGTCATGAAGGTGAAGCTGTTGGCTATTGATCTGCAGTCCTTTTTCGTTGATAGCGAGCTGATTTGCAGCAAACAGACTCCAATGGGGGATAAGCTGTTGATTGCCAAATCGGCGGAATAACTCTATCTGGCCACGTCCCTCATAGAGGAGATGGCCGAGGTGAGAAAGACCTGCGACTATGCTTGCATCAGGGCCATAGACATAGCCTGGTTTCAGTTTTAACCAAGATGGTAAGTTATCATCACCTGAAGCTTCAGGGTACCATTGTTGTGAGGCAAAGCGCGGATCGTCATTTTCCAGTGGCGCTTGGCTGCGCAGTTCCATAGGAGTGATGAAGGCACCGGTCACAAGCCGCGTATTCAATTGCTTCAAGCGCTCTTGGGCGGCAGTGGAGTCAAAATCGCCTTTTGTAATACCAAATATTTTATCAATGAAGATAGCCTCAGGTTTGGCAGCAGCGATACCTTCCAAAATATCGAGCCATAGGGAAAAACTTAAATCTGTATCTTTGATGGTTCGAAGTGTGCTGTCGTCAAAGGAGTAAATTTTCAAGCGCGGATCAAGTTGCGGCTCCTTCTGTAGCCAAGCACGTAGTTTAAACTCCAAAGGGCGAATGGTCTTGTATGTGATAAATTGACTGAGTCCCGAAGCGAAAAATATGCTGATCAAGATCGCAACGAGCGATGTCGCAAGATAATTGGCCATCATCGGCTTCTTGGGTGGTAGATGTGCAACCGGCATGGCCTGATCCTTAGCAAAATAACAAGCAAGCCCTGAATGTTATCGGCTGTGTTGTGAAGTTTCATAAGCTGGAGCTGTGCCTGATTTTTTGACTTATATGTTTGATGAATTTGCGAAATTATGAAGCAAATCAAACAAAAATAGTGGGAAAGGGTTCGTAAGGCAAACTAGTATGACAGCGCTCTTAGCGCAGATTGATCCTGTCTTTGCACCTATAGGCGTCTACGAATAGTAGCTGCTGTAAGCGAAAAAATCTTGGAAAGATCCGCGGGAACTTACCAAGATTTCGTCTAGGAGGGCAGTTTCTCGTAAAATTACGGGCCTTTTTTCTTCTTTCGTGGATTCTTCAGCAGTTTATCTGGCACCTGATTGATGCGTAGTTGAAAGTCGGGGTCTTCGACTCGTTCCGGACTACGATGAGATTGAATGAGTTCCTGTAATTTTTTAATCGAAATCATCCGCTCATTCGCGCTCAACCACACTGCATAGAGGCGGAGAAGAATCGGTTCGCCAATGGAAAAGACGGTTAAACCTTCAGCCCACATCGCAGAATCCATGGTTTTTTTAGCAAAGATGGCCACGCATCGACCGCGCTGGGCCAAGCCTATACAAAACTCGCGATGGTCGGTTTCTATGATTTCTTCAGGAAATATTTGATGCGAGTGCAAATGATCATCAACCGTTTCGTTGAGCAATTGATCCCATGAACTACGGGCTAGTGGGATGGTGCGGAGGATGTCTTTCGGGTCGCGAAACTTTTCATAAAGATGGGATGAGCAGCAAAAGGCAATTTCGAACGAGTCGACCTCAGCCCATTCCACTTTGCGGTGGCGTGGCTTTTCCAAGGTTAAAGCCCAATCAAAAGTGCCGTTGTCGATGCTATTGAACACATCCTCAGCACTTGGCGCCCTGATAGTATTGACTGTGCCATATTTAGCAAACAAATCCCAATATCGCGATACGAAAGTGATCGGCACGGAAGCAGAAATGGTTTCTTGTATGCCGACACGTACCGAATATCCGCCGATGGAATTAAAGGATACGGTATCAAGAAAGCGCACGCCAGCTTCGAACATTTCTTTGGTGCAATGATAAAGAGCTTTTCCTTCTTTTGACAATTCCAATTGTCGCGGATGTCTGATAAATAGACTAACGCCTAATATGCCTTCCAGGCGTTTGATTTGTTCACTGACTGTTGGCGTCGAGACGCCCAGAATTTGGCTGGCTTTTTTCATCGAAAGCCGGCGGGCCACCTCGTGGAAGCAGTAGACTTGATTCCAATTGATATCTTTTAATGTCCTGATCATGGTGGCCTTTAAGTCAAATTGGCGTTAAATAGTCTATTTGTTTAATATTTAATAAGATTAAGAAATCACTTATAAATTTATAAATAACCAAGCAAAAAACCCGGTTATAGTTAGGTGTAACCTAACTATAAAATCATTTTTTGAAAAAATACAAGAGTCCACCGATATTATGAATATAATAGGGAAAGCTGAGTTTAACTTGGCATCTTTAAAGTTTACAAAAGGAGAAACAAGCTTTGTGTGGAATTTTGGGAGAACTTCGATTTTCTCCATCGACCGCAAATCGGAAGCTATTTAATGAAATGTTAACCACGATGGTTCCACGTGGACCGGATAGTGAAGGCGAATATTATGATCAGCATGTTTCACTTGGTCATCGCCGCTTAAGTATTATCGATCTTTCACCGCGCAGCGCACAACCCATGCATGATCCAGACCTAGGTCTGCGAATCGTATATAACGGTGAAATCTACAATTACCGTGAACTGAAGCAAGAGCTTCTCAAACTAAATTATCAATTTCGGACTGAAAGTGATACCGAAGTTTTGATGAAATCCTTTCATGCCTGGGGCAAGGACTGCTTGCTGAAATTCCGTGGTATGTTTGCTTTTGCCATCTGGGATGAACAAAAAGGTCGCCTGTTTATGGCGCGTGATCCGATGGGAATCAAGCCGCTTTATTATACGGAAAACAGTGATCGCTTGCTGTTTGCCTCCAGTTTGCCGGCACTGTTAAAGGATCGCAGTGTAAATCGCAACATTGATCCCATTTCCCTGAATTACTATATGAGTTTTCACTCAGTCGTACCTGAGCCACGAACGATCTTGGAAGGTATCAAAAAACTGCCGGCTGGCAGCTATATGGAAATCTCTACCAGTGGTCAGCGAATGGCGAAAAAATACTGGCATGTCGACTTTAACAAGAAACTGGACCTGCCGTTTGAAGAGCAGAAAGCACTTGTCAAAGACAGCTTACGCAAAGCGGTGGAGCGACGATTGGTCGCCGACGTACCAGTTGGGGTATTTTTATCCGGTGGCTTGGACTCCAGTCTGATCGTTGGTCTGTTGGCCGAAGCTATGGATTTATCTTCATTGCATACTTTCTCTGTGGGCTTTGAAAACGTCCAGGAAGAAGGTAATGAATTCCAGTATTCCGATATCGTAGCCAAGCGTTTTGGTACCCAGCACCACAAAATTTTTGTTGGTTCCGATGAAATGCTGCAGAACCTACCATCTTGTATTCGCGCAATGTCAGAGCCAATGGTCAGTCACGATAATATCGGCTTTTACATTTTGTCACGGGAAACAGCTAAGGAGCTGAAGGTCGTTCAAAGCGGGCAAGGTGCTGACGAGGTGTTTGGCGGTTATCACTGGTATCCCAAGGTCATGGGAGCCGAGCAAGCGTTTCCTGCCTATCGTGAAGCCTTTTTTGATCGAAATTACAGCGAATACGCTGAAGTAGTTGCGGCAAAGTATCGCATTCAAGATTACGCCTCCGATTATGTTGAACAGCATTTCCACAGGCCCGGCACAGCAACTGCCTTGGATCATGCGCTGCGTATCGACACCGAGGTTATGCTCACGGAAGATCCGGTCAAGCGGGTCGATAATATGACGATGGCTTTCAGCTTGGAAGCCAGGGTTCCTTTCTTGGATATCGACTTGGTAACTTTAGCAGCCCAGTTACCGGATGAATCCAAAGTCGCTCCGGATGGCGGCAAGCATATCTTGAAAGAGATTGCACGCGAAGTCATCCCTCATGAAGTCATCGATCGTCCCAAAGGCTATTTTCCGGTACCGGGTTTGAAGTATATTCAAGGCGATTACCTGACCTACGTGCAGGATATTCTCAGTCAGCCAGCGGCGGTCAAGCGTGGGATATTTGAAAAACCATATGTAGATATGTTACTCAAAGATCCGACAGCTCACATGACGCCACTACGCTGTTCGAAGCTTTGGCAGATTGCATTGCTGGAAACTTGGTTACAAACCCATGAAATAGGCTAGTGTCCACTCGGAATGGCTACTTCCGGGCAAGGGACATCACTCACATGAAAACTACGTGTGTACAATGAATGGTACTTGCACTGGATGTTGATAAAAAGGACATTATGGTCATGCAAACCTTACCCGAGCTTCAGTTTCGTCAAGGTAGTTTGAATAATAAGTCGCAAAGTGCTGAGCAAAACGTCGTCCTGGAGTGTGGCTGGGGAAGAGTCGTTTTTGCCCACACTTTTTCCAGGCAAGAGGATGTTGCCAATATTCTATTGGAAGAACAGCCTGGACAACGTGATCTGGCTTTTTATGTGCAAGATCCGCACGTGATTTTATCACATGCGCCGCAGTCGCTCTTTCTTGATCCAAGTCATGCTTATCGTTTGGATTTTCGTGACTATACAGAGCGCAAGCGACCATTTCGGAATATTCGCATTCGCAAAGTCGAAGACATATCGGATATTTCGCAGATCAATTCAATTTACAAACAGCACAAGATGATGCCTTTTAGTAAAAACTTTACTTGGCAGAAACGAACCTCGGAAGTGCTGGAAGTCTTGTTGGCGGAAGATGAGCTTACCGGTCAAGTGGTCGGCTCGATCATGGGTATCGACCATGTCGGCGCTTTTAAAGATCCAGAAGGTGGAAGCAGTCTGTGGGCAGTAGCCGTCAGTAAATTTTGTAATTTAGGTGGTGCTGGTGAAGCCTTAATTCGTAGCCTGATTGAAAAATATCAACGCCGTGGTCGAACCTATATCGATCTTTCCGTGATGCACTATAATGACAAAGCGATTCGTTTGTATGAAAAATTAGGTTTTAAACGTATTCCAGTTTATTGCATCAAGCATAAAAACCGCATCAATCACCCTCTGTTTACAGAGCCAAACGATAAACAAAAAGCTCTCAATCCATATGCACAGATCATCGTTGATGAGGCCTGCCGGCGGGGCGTGGTCTTCGAGATTATCGATGCATCGCGTGGCTTCTTTAAACTAAAATTTGCCGGACGCTCCATTCATTGTATGGAGTCACTAACTGATCTGACAAGTTCGATCGCCTTTCAGCGCTGTGATGACAAAGAGCTGACAACAAAATTGGTTGCAGCGCAAGGTGTCCCTGTACCGAAGCAGATCCTTGATCCAGATCAGGACGCGGCCCATGCTTTTTTAAAAGATTATGAACGTGTTGTGGTTAAACCGGTCAACGGCGAGCAAGGGAAACATGTTTACGTCGGTATTACCGATGAAGGTTCATTGATAAAAGCTCTTGAGGCGATTCGCGATCAGGGGGAGACCCCGATCTTGCAAGAGTTTGTCGACGGCATGGATCTACGCGTCATCGTCATTGGTGGCCGATTTGTTGCGGCGGCGGTGCGTAAGCCGCCGATGATTGTCGGCGACGGCCAGAATACGGCCGAAAACTTGATTCGGATACTGGACCGACGGCGTTCTGCGGCAACCGATGGTGAAAGTCGTGTGCACATAGATGGGGAAACGGAGCGCTGTATCCGCGACCAGGGCTTTGCCCTCACGGACGTTTTGCCTGAAGGTGTAAGCATCCAGGTGCGAAAAACTGCTAATCTCCATACTGGTGGTAGCATTGAAGACGTGACTGATCTTATCCATCCGACGGTCAAAGAGTTGTCAGAGCTATGCGCTCGAACGCTCGATATTCCAGTGGTCGGTCTGGATTTTATGATTTCCGATCTGGAATCGGATCAGGTATACTTCATCGAAGCTAACGAAAGACCAGGATTGGCGAATCATGAGCCTCAGCCAGTGGTTGAGCGCTTTATGGATTTGCTGTTTCCAGAAAGCGTGATCATTTGAGAGCACAGACTCTCTTTATATGAATGTGAAGTGCCTATTATGTATACTGATATATTAGATGAAGCTTTTCTCCTGGATACTTTGACAGGCCTTTTAGCCATACCATCACCAGCCGGTTATACGGATGGGGTGGTTCATTTCATGGCAAAAAAGCTGCAAGAATTAGGTATCGAATACGAACTGACGCGCCGTGGGGCGATGCGGGCAACTCTACCAGGAAAAATTTCCAGCCCCGATCGAGCCGTTGTTGCTCACCTCGATACGCTCGGCGCTATGGTGAAAAACTTGAAAGACAATGGTCGATTGGAAATTACTCCGATTGGTTATTGGTCGTCGCGCTTTGCCGAAGGTGGGCGGGTTACTATCTTTAAAGATGATGGCTCTGCCCGAGGAACGGTGCTGCCGTTGAAAGCTTCTGGCCATACATTCAATACCGAAATTGATACCCAACCTGTATGTTGGAGCAATGTCGAAGTTCGCGTTGATGAGTGCGTGCATTCGAAAGCTGATCTGGTCGCTCACGGTTTCCATGTCGGTGACTTCATTGCCTTTGACCCGATACTGGAGATTACTGCTAACGGCTTTATCAATTCCCGCTATCTCGACAATAAGGCCGGGGTTGCAAGTTTGTTGACTGCTGCCAAGGCGATATTGGATAACAAAGCCCAGCTACCGGTTGATTGTCACTTGCTCTTTACTATTTCCGAAGAAGTGGGTTCCGGTGCCTCGGCGATCTTGCATGGCGATATTGCGGAAATGGTCAGTATTGACAATGCTACGCCGGCGCCTGGACAAAATTCGTCTGATTTTGGGGTGACGATTTCAATTAAGGATTCGTCTGGTCCATTTGATTGGCATTTGACGAAAAAACTGATCGAAATCTGCAAGAAGAAAAACATCGATCATAGCCGTGATGTCTTCCGCTATTACCGCTGCGATGCTGCCTCTGCGATTGAAGCGGGAAATGACTTGCGGACAGCTCTCCTGTGCTTTGCTGCCGATGCATCACATGGCTACGAGAGAACGCATAAGAATTCACTCTTATCTTTGTGCTATCTCGTCTATGAGTACATGCAAAGCGGGCCGGTCTTGCTGCGCGATCGCAACGAACTATCTCCTGGTATTTCTGGATTCTCAGAACAGCCAACCCATTCCGACGAACTGCCGCCTATTTTCCGTAAAGATCAAGATTCTTAATGGCGAAAAAAGGCCAGAGGCGAGACTCTGGCCTATAAACTTACGGTCTTCCTCCTGGAAGACTTGCGACTCAGCAAGCAAATTTTTGGCGCGAAATTGCAGGTCGATATGCTCACCGAAGCCCTGAGAGATCACCATATCCAATTGGTTGCGAGCCTGCTCATACTCGTCTGGAGCTCCCATTTCACCGATACCGGCAATGCGGGGTCCAAATCGGTTGAAAAGGACGGCCACACTCGTGGAGCTGATGAGATTATGTGGTCGAAGTCACCATCGGCTGTCATATAATAGAGGCTCAACATTCCCAGGCGAACAATTTCTACACAAGGAGCTCGGTAAACTCACGTCGACCGAGCATTTAGAAAAATTTTAAGTGAATCATCAGACTCAGTAGCCTTCAGCCACACCGTTCACCCGGCGACTGAAATTTTCGATTTGGCTACATTCATAATCCCGTAAACGCTTAAAAATAGCCTGTGCTTCAGGGTTTGAAAGCCCATTCATACAACTATCATAAAGATCGATAATTTTGTTTTTCGCCTCAAGTAATAATTCGATAAAACGTTCAAGATCTTCAACTTCAGCTTGCTTGAATATTTTATTTAATGCGACCACGGGATCATCCGAATAATGTCTTGTCCATGCTTTAAGTGCACTGCCTTTAATGTCTTTATCAACATTGCCCAGAATATTCTCAATTTCCCTCTCGCTTTTTTTGACGTAAGCTAATACGACATGAAAGCGATCGTCTTCGCTCAAATAATCAGCGGCTTCAGCACGCTCGATCAGATTACGATGGGCTTTTCTTAATGATACAAGAATGTCATAGACTGATTGTGAGTGCATAAGTCCTCCCCTGGAACATCAAACTGTAGAAAACTTTGATGCAAAATTGGTTCCAATTCCTTAGTCCCTACGGACGACCAGCGGAAAAAACTGTGTTCAGTTCCATCAAGTGAGAAAAACGCAGATACTGGTCCATGATGCAGCGGCTATGGCTGACATGGAAAGTGTCAAAGGAAGTTGCCGGCGAACATGCAAGGCAAGGGGGCAACCACTAGTTAAAGCCGCCGCAATTGTTGTGTCCGATAGAGGTGAGCTTTGATCACCAAACACGGCTCCATCTTTCATAGCAGCAAAACAGATGGTGAGAAACCAAGCTGCATGTTCCAGGTTTTGTTCGCTGGCGACATACCAGGCTAGCGCCAGGCCGCTCGGTATAAAAAGAAAAAACGTTCCCCAACTGGTGCCGATGCAAAACGCTATGGTCATAGCAATGATCTGTAAAAATAAGGGGACGAGAATCGGCGAAAGATTGCTAACGAATGTTTGCATGCTTTCTTGAAGTGCAGGTAAGAAAGGTGTCAATAGCCAGGTGAAAAAAACACCGATAAATATGATGGTAACGATCAATGTTTTCTTTAAGCCAACGAGTAACGCTGCAAACAGAACCCGCCACGGTTGGCCGCGATGTCTGGCCATGGCTAGGCTTAATAGGGTTGCCAAAGAAAAACCTAACCATAAATGAGCTTCTTCGAAAACAAGGAAACTCAGGATGATCGTCATCAGCATACAAATCCAGGGATATAGAAAATCTTTGGCCTGAGCATTTGTTGAAAATGTTTTTTCTTCGTCGTCCATAGTGGGGTCAGTATGGGAAGTCTGAACATAAGTATCATCCTGCCTGCTCCGGCTCAGGTGTTTTTCCAGACGTGGTAGCCAATTCCAGGCAAGAGCCCAGGCAAGGACGATCATGCCGATGCTGTAAAACGACAGTGGAAGGCTTTGCCAGATAAGTTGTCCAGAACGTAATTCGGGCGGCAAATCTGCAAGGCGAGGGTCTTGTAAGACCCCGAGGAGAAAGGCCGGCCAAGCGTTGAGCATCAAAATGCTGGCCACTGGTGAGGCCATGGCATCGAGTAAAAAAGCATAGACAGGAGCTGCTAAGCGCAGGCGGTCCTTAATGGGGCGTAAGCTGGAGCCGACGACGATGGCGCTGAAAGTCCCGCTCTGGCAGAAAAATAAGCCCATGCCCCAAGTGAGCTTTTTGAGTCCTGTTTGATCCAGATGCCAGCGATCAATAAGTGAATTGGCAAATGCAAGTGCTGCTCCGGTCTTTTGCCATAGCGTCAAAAGACTGATAAGTAAGCCCAGTTCTAAAATCAGACGCAGATTGGCCAAGCTAGGTAGACTTAGGTTTTCAAGCATTGCAGCAGTTTTCCTACAGACGGTTGCGCATCTCTCCTACCGGTATTTTGCCAGGTAAGTGTTGACGCGACAAGAAAGCTCGTCGTTTACCTGGAGTTTGTATTCTCGTCAAGCCATTGCTACCATTTGCGAAACAACGAGCTGGCTTATGCCGCGATGCAAAAAGGAGGACTTGAACATGGAACATATCGTCGTTACTGGGGCCACAGGAGGTATTGGCCTGGAGTTCTGTAGGCATTATGCAGCAAAATCCGACAAGGTCACGGCGATCTGTCGGCAAAAAAACGCTGAACTTGAGGCCCTCGGAGTAGACATTCTTGATCAGGTGGACTTGGGTCAAGACGCCAGCTATCAAAAGCTTGCCAAGTACTTTGAAGGTAAACCGATCGATCTATTGATTAACAATGCTGGTGTTTTGCATAGTGATAATCTGGAAAACTTTTCCGTCGAGCAGATTCGACACCAGTTTGAATTGAATGCGATCGCCCCGCTACGTGTGACGCAGGCCGTGCTACCATCGCTAGCTAAAGGCAGTAAAATTGCGATGATCACCAGTCGCATGGGCTCCATGGCTGATAATACCTCAGGGGGTTATTACGGCTATCGAGCGTCTAAGGCTGCCTTGAATATGTTTACGGTATCTTTAGCGCATGATTTGAAAAACCGCCAGATTTGGGTCGCTGCGATTCACCCAGGATTCGTGAAAACCAAAATGACAAATATGAACGGTGATCTGAAACCGGAACAGTCCGTCGCCGGAATCACAAAGATTATCGAAGCAGCAAAATTAGATGAATCAGGCAGCTTTTGGCACACAAATGGTGAGCGCCTTCCTTGGTAAGCAGAGAAAAACTCAGGCCCATGCCCCGGCCATGGGGCATGGGCTGGAGCCAAAGGACCTAAGCGGCCAGTCCATAGGTTAATTTCAAGTTCATGAGCTCATGTTTCATCATGAGTTGACGTAAAAAGCTGAGCATTTTTTCTTCCGCCGGGCGTTGCGTCAAAGCATTGTCGAGTTGTTGCAAGTCGCTGATCATGTCTTGATGCTCGCGGGTCAAACGTGATAGCAAGCTTTTGGCTTGTAAAGGACTTGGTTTCTTTTGCGCAGTCTCCAAAGACTCAGGTGCTTGACCAAAAGCTTTAATGCGAAAATGCAGTTTTTCTATCATTTCGCTTAGCTCACGGATCTGTTGCTCAATAAGTTCGTATTTCTGACGGTCTTCTTGCTCAAGAGATGAGAGCTGCACAATGAGGCTTAAGGTTGAGCCCAGCAAGCGAAACTCCCGGCTAAGAATGTTTACCAGTTTTTGATAAATGAATTGTTGGTAATGATCACCCGTAAGGTCCATTACCGGAAAGCTGTCTTGATAGTTTGTCTGCATTAACTGTGTCATACTTCCCCCCACTCATGTTTTCTGAACGGTTTTCATGAGTAAGCTGAGCTTAATAGGAAGGTCCATGACCGAGAAGTGGTCTTTTACTTTCTTTGTAAAATTAATATTTTTCTACGGGACTTTTTGCTGATCACTTGACGGTGATGACTATTTTTCCTGGGTGAAAATATTTAAATTATGCGGCCTGCGAGACTCGTTATATGGTAAAATTGAAGTTTTTGATGGGTTTTGTATGGTAATTTTTCATGGCTTAGCTCCAGCACGTGCCATGATAAGTTGGGCTGCACAGACTTGTCTGCAAACAGTGATTCGTTCATACTTCCTCAAGTTATTTCAATATTTTGGATTCCTAATTTGTGATGCATAACCGTTAGGTGAAAAGATGAAAAAATCATGGATCATGGCCCTATTCGTGAGTTTGGTTCTTTTGCCAAACCTCATACATGCAAAAAGTCAAGCGAAAATAATACGTAGTTTGGACTCAGATGGGATGAAAGTCCTGGTAGAGCAGCTTGCTGATGGCCTTGGCATTCCATGGGGTTTCGATTTCTTGACAGATAATATCATGATCATTACCGATCGATCTGGTCGTATACATTTGTTGAATCTTGAGAACCTCCGCCTTGTCGCAGTGGAAGGCGTGCCCGATGTGTATCAAAAAAGTCAGGGTGGTTTATTGGATATACACAAGCATCCTGACTTCGCCAAAAACCAGGTCATCTATTTTACCTATTCCGTAGCTCATGGTGATGGCGCCACGACCCGCCTTACCCAAGCCAAGTTAGTTAAGAATGAATTAAAGGAATTGAAAGTTTTGTTTACGGCGGAAACGCCGTCGACCAAAAATGTGCATTTTGGCTCGCGACTGGCTATCGATAAAAATGGCTTTCTTTATATGTCGATTGGCGATCGTGGTGAGCGTGAGCGTGCTCAAAATTTAAGCGAGCATGCCGGCAAAATTCTGCGCTTTCATTTGGATGGGTCTGTACCGAAAGATAACCCCTTTGTCGGTAAGAAAAATGCCAAACCAGAGATTTGGTCATATGGGCATCGTAACCCACAAGGTCTGACACTTCATCCACAAACCGGAGCACTTTGGTCGCATGAGCATGGACCGCGTGGCGGTGATGAGATCAATGTCATTCAAAAAGGCGGAAACTATGGTTGGCCCCTGGTGACGTTTGGCCGGGAGTACTGGGGGCCAAAAATTGGCACCACCCAAAAAAAGGGCATGATCGATCCGCTGCATCAATGGACGCCATCGATTGCGCCATCAGGCATGAGTTTTTACACCGGAAAAGCCTTTCCTAAGTGGCAAGGCAATTTGTTTTCAGGTTCGATGGTCTTAACCCATGTCAATCGAATCGTGTTGCAAGATCATAAATTTGTGAAGGAAGAGCGTTTGCTTGACGATTGGGGTCTACGCATCCGTTCTATCAAAACCGGACCTGATGGTTTTATTTACTTTGCCAGTGATCAAGGTCAGCTCTTGCGTTTTCGCCCAGCTTCCTAATGCGTTCGCGATGAAGTGGAATGATCTTTTGCAGAGCGCGCAACGCGCTCTTCGATCACCAGGTGATCAATCTTATATTCGTTTAATAAGATATTGCGATAAAACGCGGTACCGCGTGCAGTTTGACTTTGGATAATGAGCGATGCCGAGATGGTTCCTGGTGCGATGTTCCAGAAGTGGAGGTCAATGACTTTGGCATCCTGCTCATCAAATAGATGGATGACCCGATCCACAGAAATTTCTGCGGGATGACCATCCAACAGTTCCCAGGCGGTAGTTTTGCAGAGTCCAAACGACCACTTCAAAATAATAAACGATCCCAAAATGCCGATTGCCGGATCAATCCATGAAAACTGATAATAATAAGCAATCGCCAGACCGATGATGGCGAGCAGTGATGTGAGCGCATCAGCCAATACATGAAAATAGGCGGCTTTGAGATTGTGATCGTCGTGATGGTGGTGGTCATGATGATCGTGGCCATGGTGTTGATGACCTCCTAAGATCCAGGCACTAGCCAGATTTACGACGAGTCCTAGTACCGCGACGATCATCGCTTCTTTGAAAAGTATGGCTTCTGGCGCAATTAATCTGTGGCCTGACTCGATAAACATCAAAAGAGCCACAACTGCTAACAAAATCGCACTCGTGTAGCCGCCTAACGGCAAAAATTTACCCGTGCCAAAAGAAAATTTCTTTTTTAACTTTGGTGACTGCGCCAGACGATAGGTCAAGAAGGTGATGAGCAATGCGCCGGCATGAGAAAACATATGCCAGCCGTCGGCAAGGAGCGCCATTGAGCCAGTGAAATAGCCTGCGATAATTTCGACAAGCATCGTCACGACAGTGAGAATAATCACATATAACGTGCGTTTTTCTGATGAAGGAAGCCGTGTGTTGCGCGATAAAAAATCGTGCTTGGCGATATGGTCGGCATTTTCAAGCATGATAACCCCAAGTAACCGAATGTTGCCTTATGATAGCGTAGTCATGTGACATTTGGCTAGGAGTTGGCTACCATGTTTTCATGGCATAACTTGACACGCGTGGTGTTGGAGGGAACTTGGGCGGTATACCTGCGTCGGTGATCGGCAGGGCCGGGGGAGCCTTGACCCTTCTGGCTGGGGGAAGAGTCGAGCGCCCAAGTTTTGTGTTGAATGAATCATCAGTCAATAACCATCATATCCCATGACATGGGCTTCCTGACGATCTGTGCAACCGCAAAGGCGACGCTCGATCGATTCAAATATGCCACTGCATGCAAGGCAGCGACGCAGCTTTGGTTTGATAGGTGACAGGCCGCAGCTGATGCGTGCGATGTTTTGTTCTTCCAATTCTCTCTTACGAGTATTCGATAACCATTTGATGGGCTGTGGCTTTAGTTGTTCAATATTGGTTTGGACTTTCACAATCAGCTCCTTTTTTTTAGACAGACTTAACTCGTTCTGAAATGACCGTTTCCTGACATTTTTGCGCTCACGCTGTTACTTGGCTGGGTGTGCAAATTCGATACCACTTATACTCGTTTGCGGAAAAACCTGGAAAAGCTTGGATATCAAGCCTTTTAGTAGGGCAGAGGCATGAGCGGCCTGTTAATCAAGGCGGAGCTGTCATGCATCTCCTGTTGAACTGTAGTCAAAATCATTCACATAGTCAAAAAGTCAATCCAATCGGTAAAAATGAAATGACAACCTTTACAACGCAAAGCTAGCGCTTGTTTCCCTTGATTTTCATAAAAATAATCAATAGGGTGTAGTGACTAAACATGCCAAATGTTCTTGATCTGGGAATGCATGATGAGCCCGTGCATCGCTACCGGTGCCCACAGATGAGGAAACTGACTTGAACCTAAAGTTAAAACTCCACTGGCAAATCTTGATCGCTCTGGTGCTTGCTGTTTTTGCGGGAATTTTGACCGGGGAAGAGGCCGGCATCGGTAATTTAACCTTTTATGGCCTTTATGACTTTATTGGGACTTTGTTTTTAAATGCTTTAATGATGATCATTGTCCCTCTCATTATGTCATCTATTATATCCGGCATGGCTAATATGGCTGATGGTCAGGCTTTAGGGAAACTGGGCTTGAAAACCTTAAGCTATTATCTGGTTTCCAGTTTAATCGCAATTCTCATTGGTTTGGCTTTCGTCAATCTCATGAGTCCCGGTATCGGTGAGCAAGGGCCACTACGAGAACAACTCGGTTTATCAGTTGGCACTGATGAAGCCTTGGAGCGCGTTGAAGGTCGAGGTAGCGGTGATATGGCCGAGATCTTTATTCGCATGATCCCGAAAAACATCATTCAGGCAGCAGCTGAAGGCCAAATGTTAGGGTTGATCTTTTTTTCGCTGCTGTTTGGCTTTTTTATGACAAGGATTCCCGGTCATCTCAGTCAGCATTTAAAAACACTGGCCGAAGCTGTATTTGAAACCATGATGAAACTGACGATGGCTATCATGAGTTTCGCGCCGATCGGAGTCTTTGCTTTGGTGGCAAAAACAGTAGCATCAACCGGCTTCAGCGCCTTTCAGCCGCTGATCATGTTTTTTATAACGGCAACCCTTGCTCTCGCTACGCATGCTTTTGTTGCCATGCCCTTATTATTGAAGTTTGTCGGTAAAGTTGATCCGAAATTGCATTTTAAAGCGATGTCACCAGCGCTTTTAACCGCTTTTTCAACTGCGAGCTCATCAGCAACCTTGCCTCTGACGATGGAATGTCTGGAAAAAAATGCCAAAGTTTCCAATCGCACCAGTAGTTTTGTTTTGCCTTTGGGGGCAACAGTCAACATGGATGGCACTGCTTTGTACGAGTGTGTGGCGGCGATGTTTATCGCTCAGGCATATGGCTTGGAACTCGGTTTTACCACGCAATTTACCATCGTCATCATTGCTTTGTTAACGTCGATTGGCGTTGCGGGCATCCCGGCAGCATCCTTGGTAGCCATTGCCATCATCCTGGCAGCGATCGGCTTACCAGCAGAAGGTATCGGTTTGATCTTGGTCGTCGATCGCCTCTTGGATATGATGCGCACTGCCGTCAACGTCTTCAGTGATTCGTGTGGTGCGGTGATCATTGCAAAATCAGAGGGTGAGGACCAAGTCCTCAGCTCCTAGTTCATTATAATTGCAAGACATCTCCTAATTTCGACTCGTACTGGTGTATCAGGGAGAAAACGGATGTTTTGTCATCTTAGAGATGACAGAACGCTTCGTTCTCTGAGCCTTGCCTTGCCGGCTGACCTTCCTCTAGATTCACATCAGCAAGTATTACCAATAAAAATCCATTCAATCAGGAGAAACATCATGCAACGAAGGTGGTTAATGATTACTTTAGCAGGGATAAGCTGGCTTATGGCAAGTCCTTCATTTAGTACGATAGTCAGCGAGCATTATCTTAGCCCTGTGCAGACGACTGAGCCGGTTTATCGCGAGCCACTAGCAAGTTCACCGATCGAAGTTGACACCTTAGAGCGGCGCCTCTGTGGGCAGGCAGCAAAAACTTACCTGATGAATTTGACTGGTTTAGGGCAAGATTTCATCAATGACTGGGGAGATGTGCAGCTCATCGAGTTTTCCGGCGGTTATGCTTACCTTGTTGGGCAAACTTACCGGCGCTCTGATGAAGGGCAATTTGCCGAGTTCGCTTTCTACCTGTCACAGCGTTCCGGTGCCTATCCTGAGGGTCGTTACTCTTATGCAAATCTAAACGGCAGACTTTATGTACAAGCAGCAAACCAAAGCTATGACTTTGCCGTCAACCGCAGTGGTCAGGCCTTTCTGGTCGGGCCTGGCGCAAATCTAGTCAATCGCGCTTATGGAGCTTCAGCAGCATTCAGCTATCAAACCTACGGCAAAGCGGGGCGTGGGCATTTGCAAATGAATCTGGGCTCATGTGATCAGGAGCCACCAGCACCGAAACCGGTCCAACCGGAAAATTGGGATGTGAAAATACTTTCCAGTGCCGGTTCAGCTTGTCCTGTTGGTAGCGATACTGCAGTCTTGAATGTCGCCGACTCAGGTGATGTCAGTCTTCTGATGCCGGGTTTGCAAGTGGAAGGCAATCGTTTGTCGCGCAAATTCTGTCAGCTTGCTCTGGATGTGGTTCGGCCAAAAGCTTGGCAATTTGCCATCAAGAAAATTTCATATGCCTATGATGCTAATTTGGACGCGGAGACGACAGCCAACATCGTCGCTTCCAGCTATTTTCAAGCTTCACCAGAAACTGTGATGTTTAGAAATCGCCTTCAAGGGCCTTTGAATGAGAATCGCCGCATGGAACAAGAGATAGCCTATGAGGATTTAAATTTCTCAGACTGCGACGGCAGCCGGGCGCTAAATTATAAGTTAGCAGTGGATTCACGCGGCACTTGGGCTGATGTCCAAGTCAGTGAAAAAACGGTTCTCAAATTTGTTTGGCGCAAATGTGAGTAAGATGTCTGTTTCAGGAAGCGGACTTATTGAGCTTCGCTTCTGAATGGGGCAACAGGGCTAGTAAGCTGGCCACACGTTGCCCTCTGCTGAGCGGCTTTGCCTGTCATCCAGGCCAAGCCGCGCTCGACCTTCGCATGATACCAACGTCATTATCAAAGTTTGTTCAGCCTCTCCCTTCGAACTCTTCCAAGCTCTCGATTTGAGCCCAGCCGATTCCATAGCGAAATCAATGCTTGATACTTTGCAGGGAGTCATGCTTTGTAAAATGCCTCACCTAAAGGAAGGCGTTTTACGACGCCATGTGATAAAACCGCGTAGCCTAGAATTTTGGGGATTTTACTTTCTGACTTGGTTATGTTGAATTATCCTATCTCTATATCGATGCAAAGTGGAGCAAAGATGAAAAAGCTTGGAATCTGGATCGGGCGAGGCATAGGGTTAGTTTTGTCATTGCTACTTGTCGGCTTGGCAGCAGTTATTGGTATTTATCAACTTACTGGTCATAGCTTTGTTGCTGGTCATATGCCAGAAGGTCTTGGTCTCAGTGAAGCTGGGCTGCACCCCTGCCCTAATCTGCCGCTGTCACGATGGCACGAAAATTCGAACTGTGTCTCCAGTTTGGATGTCGGCACAGATTACTATATTGAGCCCATCAGCTTTCATTCGGATGTGGAAAGTGAGGCCTTGCAAAAGATCGCCCGGGCAATCAATGAGCATCCTCAGATTGATGTTCAAGTGCTCACAGAAAATTATATGCACTTTGAATGGTCAAGTCAGCTTTTTGGTTTTATTGATGATGTCGAGCTATGGTGGCGGCCTGAACTCCATCGGATTGAAGTCCGCTCCGCTGCCAGGCTTGGGAACCGCGATTTTGGTGCTAATCGACATCATGTCGCATGGCTGCGGGCGGTTTTGAAGGAGCATCGATATGAAATTATGAATGAAGAGGTCATGGATTAATCCTTCTCTCATCCTCATGATGAATCGATACAACTCACTGCGGCTCTCTTTTCCCCAAAACCCCTGCAGTATGTCAAATCCTTCTAGAGTCTGATTTTTAGAATAGTGGGTTTCCCAGTCCAGGCCTTGCTCCGGGTAACAACTCAGGCTAAAAAAGTTTACCCGGTGAACGGTTCATCGGGTAATTTGGCAGCCCTAGAGCTGTCGCTAAATAGAGCCAAACTGCTCGGCGTAAATGTCGCGTGGTCCGACATGGAAACAGGTTTTGTCTCATCACTAGGACAAAGGCTATGCCGATCAAGAATATGTGTCATGGAGGATAAGGTGTATAAAATAATGTGTGGGTTATTCTTTTTCCTGTCATCGCTGACCAGTTGTTCCTACATTTACTATAACTTCTGGGAGACATTGGGTCTTGAAAAGCGGGATCTGTTGAAACGTAATATTTCCCAGGCGCAAGAAGCGCAAAAGGACTCTCAAGAAGCTTTTGCCTCCACCTTGGATAAGATTCAGGCCCTGTATGGCCTTGAGGGGGGGGAACTGGAGTCTGCTTACCGCAGTTTATCGAAAGAATATGAGGCTGCGGAAGAAGCTGCAAACGACTTGAAAGAGCGCAGCGCTTCCGTTCAATCAATCGCCCAAGATCTATTTGCCGAGTGGCGCGAGGAAGCAGAGTCCATGCACCATTCGCAAATGAAAAACCAAAGTTTGGCGCGTTTAAAAGAAACGGAGAAGCGCTTTCAGGAAATGAAAGTTGCTATGCAGGCTGCCGAGGAAACCATGGAACCAGTGTTGATGACAATGCGCGATCATGTCCTCTATTTAAAGCATAATCTTAACGCAATGGCGCTGAGCAGTTTTAAAAAGGAATTTTCAAGCATCCAGTCAGACATCAAAAAACTAATAGAAAGTATGAATCGGTCGATTCAACAGTCGGATCGCTTTTTACAAACTTTGAACTCCTGATCGCCTCGCCCTTGCAAAACTTGGTATCCTTCTTGCTTGGCCTTTAAGCAGAGAAAATGTTTGAAGGAGGGTATCATGTTAAGTTGGGCATTAGGTTTTTTAATTTTAGCTGTAATCTCTGGTTTTCTTGGATTCTCAGGAGTTGCTGGTACAGCAGCATGGATTGCACAAGTCTTGTTTGTCGTTTTCTTGGTAGCCTTGGTGATCAGCCTGTTCACCGGCAAGAAGCCGATGTCGTAGCTGTGCTAAAGTCCATGGATCATCTCGACACTTAAGCTTATGTCTGCGCAAGGCAGAGGAACGGATGCTGCCCATTCGCAGCATCCGCGATCTTATGAGCGAGTTTTTAACAGTTCTTTCAAAGGAAATGCTTGAAAGATACGGCACAATGCTTTACTTAAAAATCAAACGACTTTTATTTGTCGGCAGATGGAAAATCTTTCTTTGCGCCTTTTTTGGGTTAAACTGTCAACTCGCCTCATAAAGTGAAAACTTCATCATGATCAACAGATTCATTCTTGGTTTTTTTACTATCCTAACGTTTACCGGTAACTTCGTCGTCAATGCACAAGAGGTGCTGATTCCCGCTCCACCAGAGTTGGCGGCAAGCAGTTACTTATTAATTGACGCAGATACTGAGACTGTATTGGTTGAGCACAAGTCAGATTTAACAGTGCCTCCAGCAAGTCTGACCAAAATGATGACCAGCTATATTGTATCATCGGAAATCGAACGCGGGCGCGTCAGTGACGATGACATGGTGAACGTCAGTGTCAAAGCCTGGCGTAAAGGCGGGTCAAAAATGTTTATCCGTGAAGGCACCCAAGTTGCTTTGAAGGACCTGCTTCGTGGTGTGATCATTCAATCTGGCAACGATGCCAGTATAGCTCTGGCAGAGCATATTGCCGGCAGTGAAGAGGCCTTTGTTGATATCATGAATCAAAAGGCAGCGCTGATGGGATTGAACGATACCCATTTTGAAAATGCTACCGGTTGGCCGGCAGAAGCTCATCGAACGACAGCTCACGATCTGGCGATACTTGCCCGGGCATTGATCTATGATTTTCCAGAACACTACCGAATGTACGCTGAAAAAAGCTTTAGCTATAACGGGATTACTCAAGCCAATCGCAATCGGCTCTTATTCCGTGATGAGACCGTTGATGGTTTGAAAACCGGCCACACCGAAGAAGCCGGGTATTGCTTGGTTGCTTCGGCAAAGCGCGATGACATGCGTTTAATCGCCGTGGTCATGGGCACAAACGGTGAAGAATCAAGAGCTGCGGAAACGCAAAAACTGCTAGCCTATGGTTTCCGCTACTTCCAAGTTGTTCCCGTAAACCTTGTGAGCGAAGTGCTGGGCACTGGTCGGGTTTGGTATGGCAAGCTTGACGAGGTGAAACTTGGCATCGCCGAAGACATCAAACTGACTTTGGCTAAAGGCATGGAACAGAAGCTGCAACGAACTATTGAGATCGATAAGCGCATCACAGCGCCGATTACCGCCGGCCAACAACTTGGCAAAATGACCATTCAGCTTCATGGTGAAGTCCTGGCTGGCGTGCCTTTAGTGGCGCAGCATGCTGTGGAGCGGGCCGGGTTTTTTGCTCGGATGGTCGATCGTGCCAAGCTATTCTATGCGGAACTCTAGGTAACTTACCCGCCTGTTAACTGACAACCTTTAAGTGGCGATGCAAGGCCTCCTTATTATCAAAGGATTCCTCAGTGTGCACTTTCATGACGCCAAAGATGGGTTGATATACCTCAAAATAGCGAATGATCAAGTAGACATTGGCGGCAGCAACCAGCAACGCCGGTAGAATATCGGCTGGTGCTAATACCAGGTGAAACAAGATGATGTTCACGCTGAGTGGGGCCAAAATTAGATTCGCCAAAGGCGTTGTCCGAGAAGATAAAAATAAGATGCCAGAGACAATTTCCACAATACCGACCATAGGCATGATATAGCCTGATTGCAGCAAGGCAGTCATAAATTCAGTGGCTGCAGCCGGCATTTCTGGGCTCGGCATAAAGGCAAAAAATTTGTTGGCACCCATTAAAAGTAAAAACACACCTAAAACATAGCGAATGCTTGCCGTTAATTTTTTCATCGATGAACTCCGTAACAAATCAAGACAGAGAGAGCATAGCTTTCAACTGAACTTTGAACCCAATTGTTGCCGGAGACAATGTGTAAAATAAAGGACATGAATCACCCGGGGAGAAAACCCGGGCGGGATCGCTTAACTTTGACAAGGATTCTGCCGGCGCCATTGATCAAAGCGCTGACGCAATTCGCGCAAGGGCTGGCGCGAGGCGCGAATATCAAGGCGGAGATAGGCGCTGCCATCTGCGTTATCCACCTGGATAAAGGCAGCATCAGCGGGTGCCATTGGCCGACAACGCTGATCACCTTCACCGTTGGCAGCACCAGCCTCGAGGGCTAGCATCAACTTGTCAGCAAGATCACAACCACCTGCGATAAAAGCCGCTTCACTTTGAAGCAAGACCTGCTCCGAAGTGAGGATATTACCTTGGATCGTGTAACGATAAGACTCGCTGCGACCTTGTAAATCACCGGCAAATTCACCGTTGTTGCTACCTGTGTAGGCCACAGTTTCATCAAAGCTGACAATTCCATACTGCCGATACGCAGCATATTGATCATAACGTGTGCTGGTGATGGCTTGCAGCGTCTCTGCTGCAGAATATCCCTGATTTAAAAGTTGAACTGCTGCTGCCCGAGCTTCCCGGTTCGAATATGCCTGGGCATGCACAGCTCCAATACCAGGGGCCGCTTCATAAACAAGCGATACCGAAGAGCCTTGCACACAAGAGGTGGTGGCACCTCCGACTTGCCTACTCGTGCGGTCGGTGGCAACAATGGAATAAGTCGCCCAAGCTTGGCTGCTATAAGCGAGAAACATAACAGGGAGGAGGGAAGTGATGAAAAAACGCATGAAAAAAAATCCTTTTCCAAAATTTATCGACCAGAAGCCAGCGGTAATTCACGAGTTGTGCAGTGGACAGCGCCACCGTAGCGAATCGGATCATCCGAGTTGACAACTTTGACTTTTGCCCATGGAGCCGCCTCCTGGTAAGTGCGTACGGCCTCTTGATCATTACCGGCGGCATAGCCTGGAATTATAATTGTGTCATTGACGATCAGCGAGTTGGTATAGGTATACCAAACGCCTCCAGCCGACCAACCGGCAACTCGATAAACTTCGAAAGTCCCCCCATCTTCACAAGGCAGTGAGGCAAAGAAGGATGCGGCCTGCTCTAAAACCCGGCGATAGGGTTCACTTTGAGTTTCAGCGACAACGACGGTACAAGCATCAAGGAGCTTGGCAAACATATCTATGTGGCCTGTGCCATCGGCAGGTCCAGATCCCCGACGAGCATATGGCAGAGCATAAACTTCGCGCACACCTAAGGTTCTCTTCAAAATCTCATCGACTTCTTGTCTGGTCCAACGGCCAGCGTTCCAATCATAGGTGCGCTCGGTCATAAAAAGCCTACCTTGACCATCAACCATCATATTCCCGCCATCCATGATGATGGGGAGGGGTTGCACATTTTCCCCGAGTAAGCTGGCGATATTGGTGGGCAGGCGATCATCGTTGACACGGGTTTGAAAGTGCCGGTAGATCGGGTCGATCAAGATGCGTTCATTCGTTTTTTCATTGACGGCCATGGGTCCATAATCGCGCACCCAAACGCTGTTTGCGGCTAAGTTGACAGAACGATAATAGGCCGGGTTCACATTATTGAGGCGACTAGGACCGCCAACCATAAGCACTTGGACCCCCGCATCGGCCACATGGCGGGCGATCGCCGCTAAAAAACTGCCATATCCCGAATAAGTCATCACCACCGAATCGATCGGCTCAAATTCGGCCGGAATGCGAAACCCTTCCGGCAGATCTCGAATTTCTTCCCGTACAAACGGGATGTTACGCAGGTCTTTGGTGAAAGCCAGTTCAGCCGGACTTGCCCAATTCGGCAGGATTTCCTGGCTTTGTCCTGCTACGGGCAGGCTGAAGGCTAATAATACAGCCCCGAGAATTCCACGCATGTCGTACTCCTTCTATTTTCTCTAAAAAAGCAAGAAACGCGCGATCATAGCACCGGCAGTGGGGGGAGCCAATTTACTTGGCCTTAAGGCTGGGAATATGTGAGGTCCAGTTGATGAAGATAGATTAGTAAGTAACTATAATTATGGTGAAATGTCGCCGATTTAAGAAATTTTCATTTTAAGGTGCAATATTCATGGTGAGCACCCGTCTTATGAGACATGGATCATCCCCCTTCCGGGATGTGACCTATCCCATCAAGATCATTCAATCGATACAGGATACGGAAAATGAAAATCCTCAGCAAATTACCACTACTTTTGGCAAGCATGGCAGCTTTGCTTACTATTGCTTGTAATGGCGGTTCCAAAAAACCTCAGAGAACGCCTTTCACGCCCCCTCAAAATGTTCAACAGAAATTTTTTGTCCATGGTGATGTCGACACCTTGCTTGGCGATACGGTTATGAACCCAGTTTCGCCTTTTCGCGTTGATTCGATTTCCAGCGATGATAAATTTCATCTGGTTTCGCTGAATGCGTTCCAAGAACGCATATTAAACTCGGAAGTCGATGCTATTGAGAGCCAGGAAGATTTAGAAGATCAAAACTCGACTGATCGCGAACCTGCAAATGATACGTCAATTCCAGAGTATAATTTTGCCAAAGGTGCCGATGGTGGCATCAACTTAGTAAGCGATGCTGCGAACAGCCTTGTCTTCCGCTTTGAAGCCAATCAAGCCGGCCGATTGGAACTGAAAAAAGTTTTTGATGGCAGGTCTGCGACATTAGATGTGGGCCGCGTCTTACACTACAGCTTGAAAGAAGATGGTTCAGTTTTCTCTATTCTTTTCCAATATCAAGATCCCGTTTATGGAAAATCGATTGTCGCCATTTATTTTGCAAAAATCAGCGATGATAAAGAAGATGCTTTTTATTACAATACTGACCAGAGATTTTCTTTTCTCTTAGGAGATGATATTGCGATCGGCTGGGAGAGAGAAGTTAATTTTGAAATTTGTGGCAGTAAAGCTCTGGCACAAAAAGATATGGTAAGGCGTTCCATTGAGGCATGGGATGATGGCCGTAATCAAAATAGTATTGGCTACTTGAAATATACCATCACAGAGAATCCGACACCACCACCATTTAGTGATGTCAATCATACCTGTATTTATTTGTCCGATTCTTACCGCTTTGAAGATCAGGAAAATACCTTTGTATTAGGCTTGGCCATGCCAGTCTTCAACTTTTCAACAGCGCGGATTGTTGGTTCATCCGTGTTTATTGCGACAAATGCTTTAAGTCGAGTTGGAAACGATCAAGAAACAGAGGCTACAACCATCCATGAAGTTGGCCACGTCTTAGGATTGGGGCACGAGTTTAAACGGGATTCTTATGGCCTCTCTCTCTTTGAGTCGATCATGGGCTACTCTGGAATTACCCATATCACCTCACGCGATCGTGAAGCCATTCAATCCCTGTATCCTAAAGTTGATCCTAAGCTTGCTGAAAAAACTTTTGTTGAGCTGACACAACTTGTCAGCAAAGAAAATGATCCTGATTTCGATTATGCTGTTGTTAGCCTGGTTGTCAACCAGAGCAAGGATGGGCTTGACGAATTTGTCATGGAATTGCAAAGCTCGACTAATCTTTTGGCATGCTCTCCTGATTTCAATATGACTCTGATCACGAAAGATGCCTCCGAGCTAGCCGTTGCCGATTTCCAATTGCTGGCGCCGAAATTGGAAAACCGGACGGGTCAGCTTGTGACAAATTGTTTTAATCGGAATAATAACATTTATATAAAAGGTAAGTTTGAAGTCAATAAGCTGGCCATTGATGAAATTGCGACGATTCGTTTGAGTCTGAAGCCTGGGACTATTGCATCAGAGACTCAAAGCTATTCACTCTATCAACCCTTAAGGGGCAAGTTGAATCAATTCAATGGGGTTCAAACAGCTGAGGGAGTCAAGTACTACTTGGATTTTGCCTTGGACAATACTGCTTCTCGCTTTGTGACTGTCGACAGCACATCGCAGCTTCTCATCTTTGATAAGAATCAAACGTTGATTCAAAGTTTGGATTTTGGTGAAATGATTTTTCTTTCTCCATTTGAAAACTTTAGTCGCGAACTCTACCTGCTAACAGACGATGCAAAGCAGGCAAACGAAGGCCGGTTCTTATTGATGTATCGGTAATCACTATAAAGATGTGTAAAATTTGCTGATGGTTTTTCGAGCGGCAGACCGATTGGGGTTTGCCGCTTTTTTTCATGATTCAATCACTTATCACTCGCATGCTCTTCCACATACCACCAACAAAACGTCGCCAGAACACAATGGCTTGTGTGCAGATAAACAGGGTGCAAGCTGCCCATGCCCAGTAAACAGCTGCGGAATCATGCCGAAAGAGCCAAGTAGGCAGTATCATCAAAGGCCAGGGAAGGGTCAAGGCGACTAGAGTGACAAACTTAGTGTCGCCAGCCCCTTTCAAAGAAAAAGAAAAAATAAGATTCATGCTGTCAAAGAGAATAAAAAAAGCGACAAACATCAGCAGATAGGTGACAATCACGCTCACTTCGGCCCATAATTTTTCCTGGTCGGCATTATGAAACCAGCTAAGATAGAACTCAGGGAATAGAACAAAGCTGAGACCCATAAAAAGAATATAGAGAGCTGCAATTTGTAAGCCACTCCATGTCGTTTTTTCAGCTTTTTCCGGGCAGTTGTTGCCAAGGTGTTGCCCGACTAAAACTGACACACCTTGACCGACACCCAAAGCCGGCAGTACCGCCAACATCATGATCGTCACGGCAATACCACTGGCCGACAATGCCGCATCACCATTTGGCATTTGACCCAATATGATGAGAAACACTGTAAACGCCATGCCTTCTAATGACCATTGCAAGCCACTGGGCAGACCATAGCGCAAAAAGCGTTTCATTAAATTGAAATTTGGTCGCCACCTACTGCGCATGAGAAAATCGCTTTCATGATGTCGATGGAAAATCAAAAACAGGGAAAAACTAGCGGCAAACAGATTTGCTAAGGCTGTTGCATAACCAGCGCCGGCGATTCCCATCGCCGGAAAGCCCAGCTTGCCGAAAATAAACAGATAGTCAAAAAAGACATTTGCCACCAAGCCAACACCGTTTATCCACATGATCACACGACTACGCCCCAGGCCGGTGAAAAATCCGCTGGTGGCAGCGACTATGGCGGTTGGTAGTGCTGAAAAACATAGCGCTGCAAAGTATGAGCTTTCCAGCGTCTGCATCTGTTCTGAGTGACCCATATGATAAAAAATATCGGCTGATAAGGGAATAAACAGCAAAAATAATAGACCGCCGATGATACTCAGATAGATCGACTGCCAAACGACGGGACCAATGTCATGCGGACGTTTGGCGCCAAGATACTGCGCAACAAATGTCATGGAATAGGCTGCAGTCTGCTGTAATAAGGCCATGGGTGTCCAAAACACACCCATCACGGCAACGGCGGCACCTAAGGAATCAGTGGAGTAATTGCCGAGAAAGATACGATCGATCGTAAGTTGCAGATTCCAAAAGCCGTTTGCGATAATGAGTGGCCATGAGATCCGCAGGACTTCCGCCCAACCGGTGCGGCGTGTTGCTTGGGGACTTGATGCTTGAACCATGGTGATGACCTGAACTGTCTGGTTGCCCGTTGTAGCGATATAAAAATAAGGAGAATCTTACTCCTTTCTTAGCAAAAAAGGTAACTCATAATCTCTCCGGGTACTAACCATAACCAGCAAAGACATAAATCAAAACTACACTTCCCAAAACGAATTCGTTTTGCGAAGAAACTAACAGCAAATGCTGCCAACTCCATTCGCCAGCTAAAGTGGAAAGAGGTACAATAATATAAGTCGATCAAAACTCGAACTCGTCTCTTCGTAGCTACAGTACCTCCTTGAGTTTCACCCAAAAAAAAGAGGAAAGATTTATGAAAATCCTCGTAGCTTATTCCTACAAGATGCTGATCGTATTCATGATCACCAGTTTATTTTCCTGCTCAAAAAAAAATTCGAGTTCGAGTTCGAGTTCGAGTTCGAATTCAAGTTCAAGTCCTCTTCCATATGACACCAGCTACCCTTATCAAGTCGTAGAACTTGCCAATGGTTTGCAACATCCCTGGGCCTTAGCCTTCCTGCCCAACGGTGATATGCTCGTAACAGAAAGGGCTGGCAGACTGCGTCTTATACGTGACGGCGTTTTATTGGAGGAAGCGATTCCAGGTATTCCGCAGGTCTATGGGCAAAATCAAGGTGGATTGCTTGACATCGCCATCGCTCCCGATTTTACCAGCAGCCAGTTGATTTACTTCACCTATGCCAAACCAATAGAAGGAGGTCCTGCTACCACTGCCGTGGCACGTGCCCGTCTGGCTGATGATAAGCTGGAAGATCTTGAAGATATTTTCGTAGCCAATGCTCCAGGTGGAGGCCAGCATTTTGGTTCCCGCCTAGCATTCGCAGCCGATGGCCTGCTGATCGTCAGTATAGGCGAGCGCGGTTTACAAGCTCCTGCTCAAGAACTGAACAATCATATCGGCAAAACCATCCGCATCCATCCCGACGGTCGGGTGCCAGAGGACAATCCGTTTGTCGATCAAGAGAATGCTTTGCCCGAAATATATTCCTACGGTCATCGCAATGTTCAAGGCATGGCGATCCAAGCTGCAACGGGTATGATTTGGCAAAATGAGCACGGTCCGAAAGGTGGTGATGAGCTGAATCAGATTAAGCCAGGTTTAAATTATGGTTGGCCGATTGCCAGTTTTGGCGACCATTATGATGGCAAACCCATTCCCGATCATGACGAAGTTGAAGGAGTTGAGCTTCCTCTTGCTTATTGGGTGCCATCGATCGCCCCATCCGGTATGACTTTTTATAGCGGTGATCAGTTTCCTGCTTGGCAAGGTCACGCGTTTCAAGGGGCCTTGGCAGGTCAACATTTGCTGCGGCTTGCCATACAAGATGGCGAAGTGGTGTATCAGGAAAAGCTGCTCGAAGAATTTGGACAGAGGATTCGTGATGTACGGGATGGGCCCGATGGCTTTCTTTATATCTTAACGGATGCGGACGAGGCAGTATTGGCTCGCTTGGAGCCTTTGCCTTAGGGGCTTGTTGAGCGGGATCGTGTTTGTAGTACAAGAAACTTCCTTTCTTGGCGCCATCAGGTGCCAATGGATAGTCCCACCACACAGATCTTCCATTTGTCTCATTTTAAATCATCATTTTATTGTTGAAAGCTGTCTCCCCTGGCAACCCCATGGGGGAGAGCTTTGCAATTCCCTGCGGTATGGGGCGGATTGTCTGCTAAATACTTCTTTAATATCAAATAGATAGAATGGAGAAAAATTTTTCTGTTTTTTCCCCTTGACCTTCCCATGATGGGAAACCCGATGCTTATGCTGTGCTTAGGGAATGATGAGGACTTCACTTTAACAAGATAAAAAGGAGGCATTATGCAAAGCTTTTCCAACCAGGAAAGTGAATATAGCTTCGACATAAAAATCAAAGGCATGAGCTGTGCGTCTTGCGTGCAGCGGATTGAGCGAGCGGTAGGCAAGATTCAGGGAGTGAAATCCGTTGCCGTGAACTTGGCCTTGGAAACCGCTCATGTGGTCGTTGTCGATCGGCAGCTTCTGGCGCAGATTATCGAGCAAATTGAAAGGGCAGGCTATCAGGCAAGCTTGCTGCCACGAGATGCCCCTGCCGACAAGGATGAAAAGGATAAGGATCAAAGTCTGCGACGTGAGAAACGGCATGTTATATTAGGTGCGCTTTTATCCGCGCCTCTGGTTTTGCCAATGCTTTTGGAAGCTTTCGGTATTCATTATATGCCAGTTGCCTGGATTCAGTTACTCCTGGCGGCTCCCGTCCAGTTTTTTCTTGGTGCCCGCTTTTACAAAGCCGCTTGGAAAGCTGTGAAAGCGAAATCAGGAAATATGGATCTATTGGTTGCTTTAGGTACTTCCGCAGCTTTTGGGCTAAGCCTTTACCACCTCTTGCTTCACGGGGAACATGCTGGTCATGGGGGGCAAGGGCACCTGTACTTTGAAAGCGCTGCTGTCATCATAAGCTTGGTTTTGTTGGGCAAGTATCTCGAATCACGGGCTAAGCAACAGACTGTTTCAGCGATAAAAGCACTTCATGCCCTTAGGCCTGAGACAGCCCGAGTTCGCCGTAAGCAACAAGAACAAGAAGTTCCGGTCAGCTCGGTTGTCGTCGGTGATCTGGTCGTTGTTCGTCCGGGTGAGAATGTGCCTGTCGATGGTATCGTCCTTGAAGGTTCAAGTTACGTTGATGAATCACTGATCACTGGTGAAAGCCTGCCTGTTGCCAAATCAAAAGGGGAAAAGCTTACGGGTGGATCGGTCAACTCTGATGGGCTTCTCGTCTTAAAAACAACAGCTGTCGGCTCTGAGTCCACGTTGGCGAGAATTATCCGTCTTGTCGAAAGTGCCCAGTCTGCTAAGGCACCCATTCAAAGAATGGTTGATAAGGTCAGTGCGGTGTTTGTCCCGGTAGTCTTGTTGATCGCCTTATTGACTATAGTTAGCTGGGGATTTTTCACAGGCAACTGGGAGCAGGCTTTGATTTATGGCGTTGCCGTCCTGGTCATCGCCTGCCCATGTGCCTTAGGTCTAGCAACGCCGACTTCCATCATGGTCGGAACGGGGGTTGCTGCCAAGGCCGGGATTTTAATTAAAGATGCTGAAGCTCTGGAGATTGCTCACTCGGTGACAACGGTAGCATTTGATAAAACCGGAACATTGACCGAAGGGAGACCCCAGTTGGTCGAGCTTCTGCCATTTCAAATCAGTGAAAAGTCCTTGCTTGAGCTATCCGCAGCGATCCAAACTGGAAGTGAGCATCCTCTTGCCAAAGCGGTTATGGATCGTGTGCACAAGGAAGGCGTGATATTTAAGCCAGCCTTGGGCATAAAAGCACTGCCTGGCAAAGGAATGCAAGGAGCCGTGGATGGCAAGACGATTTTACTCGGAACGCAGCAGTTGATGCTTGAGCACAAGATTCCTATCAAGCCGCTTGCAGCTAAGGCCAAGGAATTGGAACTTCTTGGTTACTCGATATCATATGTAGCAGAGCAGGAAAGCGCTCGCTTATTGGGACTCATGGCTTTTAGTGATCAAATTAAGCTGACAGCGCGCCAGACGATCGAAGATTTGCAGGCCTTGGGAGTCAAAACCGTAATGATCACCGGTGATAATATCGGTAGCGCACAACGTGTGGCCAGAGAGCTTGGAATCGATGAAATTCGTGCCCAGGTTCTGCCCCAGGATAAGTCAAGGATCGTTGAAGAGTTGAAGTCCATGGGAGAGGTCGTTGCTATGGTCGGTGATGGCATCAACGATGCACCAGCTTTGGCTACGGCGCATGTTGGCATTGCCATGGCCACAGGAACTGATGTAGCCATGCATACTGCCGGTCTCACATTGATGCGTGGTAACCCTTTGCTGATTCCGGATGCCTTGGACATTTCCCGGAAAACCTATCGCAAGATTAAGCAGAACTTATTTTGGGCTTTTATCTATAATGTCGTCGGCATACCCCTTGCAGCTTTTGGTATGCTCAATCCTATGATTGCGGGAGCAGCTATGGCGTTCAGTAGTGTTAGCGTCGTCACCAACGCCTTGGTTCTGAAACGATGGCGTCCGTCTTCCAGCCAATTTTAACTGTGTCTTGTATATTCCTGAAAGGAGGAAAAGCCTGGTATGAATATCAGTCAAGCAGCAAAAGCAGCCGGCATGAATGCAAAAAATGTACGACACTATGAAGCCCAAGGGATCATCCCGAAGGCTTCTCGAACTGACAAGGGTTACCGGCTCTACAGTGAATCCGATGTTCATATTTTGCGCTTTGTGCGACAAGCTCGCAGCCTCGGTTTTTCTTTGACCGATATTAAAAAACTACTCGGGCTTTGGCGGAACAAGAGGCGAAAAAGTGAGGATGTGAAGCGGATTGCGCTGCAGCATATCCAAGAACTTGAAACCAAAATCAGTGAACTGCAAGCGATCAAGCAAGCGCTAGTAAATCTTAGTCAGCACTGTCACGGAGATCAGAGGCCCGATTGTCCTATTTTGGATGATCTGGCGACCTTGCGTTAAAAATGGTTGACTCCACAAATCCATTGGCGTTGATTTATAGATTTCAATGGCAGATAAGCTGAAATTGTGTTTCGGTTTAAGTGTGTATTTAAAAGTGTTCGGAAAAACATCCAAGTTCAAAATTTTGAAAAAATCGCTTAATAGGTGACTGGAATTTTAGCCTGCATCATCGATAGTTTATCTAAGAGATCCTGTTTGTTATCAGTCGCCCCGAAAGCAAAGGATGACATTCCCAATAAAGCAGAAAACGTAAATTTTCTTTTATTGTTCATTACCTAGAATCCACTAATTAAATGTTTTAATTCTAATTTCGAGTCTGAATAAAAATTTTAAGCTACTGACTCCACGCTCATCGAAATATAGGTTCTATTCCGACCGAAATAAATTAATTGCTAAGTAATTTTCCTTTCTATGTTCAAATTTGATGAACCATCTCGACTATTTTTAAATATCTATGGGGGTAAACGACTGACCATTTACACGAAGTTTGATGTCGAATTCACAAGAACTTATGTAACAGGGGTTAAACAACTAGTAAGGGTGGAATAGCCGAAAGTGGGAAGCCATATGGATTTAGCGGGAATAAATTGCGAAAAACGTCAGGACGAGATCTCTCTATGTCAGCGTAATCGAGATCCAAAGGCACGTCGGCCTAATCGGCTTTTTATTATTGAGCAGCTAAGCTGTTTTTGCATTGCGGGTTTCACTAATGACCTTGCCGATATCCAAAATACCATTCACCTGATCACCACGCTTACTGATACCGGAAATCAACTCCGTACCGCTGCCTTTGGTGACAAGGGTCTGGTTTTGAATCTGATCGGGAAACAAAGTCACCACATAGGATATGCCATCGACTAACAAACCGATCATGGTTTCCTCGAAGTTGGCGATGATGATGCGGCTTTGCGTAGTTGGTGCCACGTTCTCTAGCCCCATCATCTTACGTAGATTGATGGTCGGTAAAATTTTACCACGTAAATTGATGACGCCTTCAATAAATCGCGGGGCGCTTGGGACAAAAGTTAACTGATGAACCATGATGATTTCGTTCATGACCTCAATGGGGAAAAGGAACTCCTCGGAACCTATTAAAAGGCCGATAAATTGCTTGCCCTCAGAAAAATCCTGAGTATCGGTGCCGCCATCCAAATCACCACGAATACCAAAAATACTGTGGTGCTGATTAATGCTTGGTTTGACAAAATCATCCATGACTTACCTCGCCGAACTTATGCGACAGTTGAAATATTACGACTGCGGCTTTTCGTGATGTGTTCCAGTTCCGGAATATCCAAGACCAACACAACCTCGCCATGGCCGAGAACGGCACCTCCGGCGACGCAGGGGATATTTTTCATCAAACTGCCCATCGACTTGATCACCATTTCCTGTTGGTTGAGAAGTTGATCAACAACGATGCCGGTAGGACGATCATTGTGGCCGACAACGACAATAAAAATGCGTTCTTGCTTTTTACTTTTTCGCTCGTGGTGAACATCAGACCTTCGTGCAGTCGCCAGCATTTCAGCGATGCTGCCGCGTTTGCTGTTAAGTCCCAGGGCCTCATCCAAGTGAATTAAAGGCAAGACTTTATCCCGTAACTTGTAGACTTCTGCGTCGCCGACTCGCTGGATATCTTTCGGTGATATGCGGATGGATTCGATCACGGAGCTGAGGGGTATGGCAAAGGTTTCTTGTTGGGATTTGACGAGCAAGCTTTGAACGATCGCCAGCGTGAGAGGCAGGCGAATGCTGATCACGGTGCCTTTGCCTGGGCTGCTGTCAATTTCGATCATACCTTTCAGCTTCATAATCTGTTTTTTCACCACATCCATACCGACTCCACGGCCGGAGATGTTGGTAACTTTTTCAGCGGTGGAAAAGCCTGGCTCAAAAATCAAATTGAAAATGTCGCGATCGCTTAGCGTATCTTCATGGTTGATCAAACCCTTTTCAATCCCCTTAAGCCGGATTTGTTCCGGACTCATGCCTTTGCCATCATCTCGGATGGTAATAACAATATGGTTGCCTTCCTGATGGGCGGAAAGATGAATTTTCCCCACGGGACTTTTGCCACTCTGTACCCGCACCTCTGGCATTTCGATACCGTGATCACAGGAATTGCGGATGAGATGGATCAAAGGATCACCAATCTGCTCCACCATGGTTTTATCCAGCTCCGCCGTTTCTCCGCTGATGATCAAATCGATTTTCTTATCCAACGAGCGGGCCAGGTCACGTACGATGCGGGAAAATTTATTGAAGGCATTACCAATCGGTACCATCCTGACCTTCATGATGATGTCCTGGATCTCGTTCATGTGTCGGCCAAAAAGCTGAACGGTTTCGGAAATGGAACTGCCCAGTTTGATCTGTGGATAATTTGTACGCAAGTCCTCTTCAATGCTGGCAAATCTAGTGCGATCGATCACCAGTTCACCGACCAGATTAACCAAGACATCCAATCTTTCCAGATCAACGCGAATGGTCGATTGTTCTTTTTTCGGCGAACTGGCTTCTTTTTCACCAGTTTGCTTGCCGGGACTTTTCGCTTGTACCACCTCCGTTGGCGCTGCGGCAGTTTTTTCCGGCATGGCTTCGGCGGTCGGTTTCGCCGAGCGACTGACCGGTTCACCGCGAGTTGCTTTTTCTAAGGCGATGACTACCGGTACGGTTTTCGCGCCACAGGGCTTGCCTTCTTTGACCGCTTGCAACAGTTCGCGTAGGAGATCGAGTCCTTGAAATACTGCATCAACCGTATCCGAACTTGCCTTGAGTTTGTTTTTGCGAATCAGATCAAATAGGTTTTCCAAACGGTGCATGACCCGCTCCAGGGCCTTGAAACCAAACATACCGCCAGCACCTTTCAGGGTGTGGGCACCGCGGAATATTTCTTCAATGATGTCTTTATCCTCGGGGTTTTGTTCCAGCTGCAGGATGGCGGCATCGAGAGTGTTCATGATTTCATCGGCGTTCGAGATAAAATCATTGATCATTTCCGGGTCAGTTTGAAAATCGTTTGTTTCCCACTCTTCAATTTCCACCAAGTTTTCTGAATCAGATTGAAGCGCCGAGGCCTCATCCCCATCGCTTTGCATGTCCGAAGTGGCTTTCAGATTTTCAGATGAAGGGGGAGATTCTGTTTCTTCCTCCATCATGGCCAGCATTTTTTGCGCATCTTCATCGCTCATGTCATCCGCTGGCGGTGTGCTTGCGGCAGGAGCTGCATCTTCCATCTCCGCCATGAGACGCAGGGCTTCTTCTTCGCTCAGGTCTGTTTCATCAGGCTCATCGTTTGATGCCTCGCCTCCCTCCATTGCTTGGAGCAGCGCCTGGGCTTGTTCATCATTCATATTTTCATCGGCTTTTGCAGAGCTTGGTTTTGACGGCGCGAAATTACCTTGAATCAGTCCCAACAGTTCCTGGCATTCGCTTAACAAATAACGAAGATCTTTAGGTAATTCCTGGATTGGAAGGTCCTGATGGGCAATATTCTGCAGCTCTTCACCTAGTTGCGGTAAAACTTTTTTGATCAGAGAGTCAATTGCCGCTTTGGTTAGAGCATCCATGCTCAACTACCTTTACAGATAAATTTTTTCCTCAGCAAAATTCCTTACCCAACCTTGGGCAAGTGTTGTAAAAATTGAAAATAGCTTTCCTCAATGGCATCAAATTCCAAGTTTTTGCCACAATCACAGCTAAATAGGGGTGCTTCAAAATTTTTCAGATCTTCTTCTGATTGCGAAACTTGGATCAAGCGATTGCATTCCTGACCACAGGCGCAATAATACGGAGCATAAAATGATTCGACGTTGCCATTACCCAAGCTATCCGGGACCATATTAATCTGATCGACAAAGCTAACTGAGCATTCTTGTAATACCGGTTGACATATCTTGCTTAGGCGTCGCATAAAATGAATCCATTCGCGAATGCCGATCGAATTAAAATGTTTGACTTGCGACAGATTCAGATAAATCGGCAGCTTTTGCTCCAGTGGAATGCGATCGTGTTGGAAGGTTTCATCAACATCACCAATTAAATGCAAAGTGATGCGATCTTGGCTTGCTTGCCAAATAATGCTTAAATTTCCAAGTTCGATCCGAGTGCTCATGAAGCTCGCCTACCAAATAATACACGCGGATTCCTTATCGGTATGCACTTGGAATTTTTAAGAATCTTTCCTGATGAAAGAGGCTTTTATGGAGCTAAGTAACTGAAAATAATAGAGTTGGTAATTTGGATTCAGGTATTTTTGCCTTGTTACTGCGCCATGAATCGGATACCTTTGATGGTATGCGAAAAGCAATTAGAGAGTCTTTAAGTATTCCAGCACGGCTCGCCGCTCTTCCGGGCTGAATTCATCACCAAAAGTATGACCTTGATTCCCGTAACCAGGCAGGCTGGTGTCATAGATATAAGCTTGAAATCTTTTAGCTGCTCGGTAGCGCTGAAAAGTAAGAGCTTCGTAGCGAACGCGCATAGCCTTCACATCATAATCCTGATCCTTGCCAACACCAATTTTACGCCAAACCTTTGGACGAATCTTGGAGTTGAGAACCGCTGCTAAACTGGGTACAGAACCGTTATGGAAATAAGGAGCTATCGCCCAGACACCTTCTAGTGAGGGAGCGAGATACCCGCGTTTACCATTCGAACTCAAGTGCTCGTCATAAATAGCGGTAAATGCTTTTGCGCCCCACTTGCGAAATCGGGCATACTCCTCTCCAGTTTGCTGTTCCATCAAGGCGGGATCTGTACCGATGACTTCGATCGGAATGATGAGTTCCGGATAGTCCCCATCTGGCCCATAGGTGCCATGGCAGGAAGAACAGGTCTGATTGAAAATTCGTTCGCCATGCGCTGCCAACTCATCATTGATGGTCCCCGGATAGGTGGGTGCTTTAAGTGAGCGAATATAGACCTCGACATCGCGGAATTCGTCTTCCAATGCACGAATATCGCTTGCATCGTCCATGCAAAAGGCAGCCGCAAGCGACATGACACGGTGATGTTGACTTGTAAATTCCCCATTATAGAACATGGAATCTTTGCTTTTCATCCGCCACCAAGGTGGAACTGCAACCGGTGGAAAATCCCTTGGTGGCGGTGGCATCACTGGAGACGGGCTCCAGGTGAAATCTTCAAAGTGGCGCTGAGAAAAGAGTGCGTAGGTAATATTTATAGCGGGATTGACACCAATGGTTTTTGCTTGCATATAAGGGGCAATCGCTTGGATCGAGCGCTGAAATAAGCGAAGTTCTTCTTTCTCTTTTGGACTCCAGGCAAACATCGTTAGTGCTTGCGCTAGTGGCAGAAGATTCTGCGTAAAATCCCTTGATCGATTGCCCAATCCAATAATTGTTTGACCATCGAGGCGATCAGAGTGGCAGCTGAGGCAGTTGACATTCAAGACCTCGTGTTCACGGGCGCTCTTAAAAATGCTAACGCTTCTAGGTATGTTGTCACCTTGTTTTTGTCTGTTTTCGTGGTTTACTGGTTGCAAGAACTCTTCGAATGGTGACGCAAAAAGTTTATTTTGTATTGCCTTGGGAACTAATTTTTGCGCGCGAGAGGCACGCGTGAGCACTGTTAGAGGGATGCCACATCCCGTGTAGTTGCCATTCAGGAGAAACTGGTAGCCACGAGCTGCGCCTGATTTTGCATTCGCGATGCCTAGACTTTGCATTGCAGTTAGTAAGATGATAAGGCCCGTCACTTTGCTCAGCATCAGGGAAACTCCCATAAAAATATATGAGGCCAATTCCCATGCGTTGTAGGAGATTTTTCTGACGATTGCAAGGTGGAGGAAACCACTAAAAACAAACGGAGATCAAACCATAAGAGTGGACTACGTAGTTTTATTTACACTAAAAAAGCAGATCGCCCGGAGGTGATCTGCTCAGTTTACGACAAAGGATAAGAATATTTAGCTATCAACCAAACACCGCAGACGAACCCAACTCTTCCTCAATACGTAACAATTGATTGTACTTACAAATACGATCGGTACGAGAAGTTGAGCCGGTTTTGATCTGTCCGCAGCCGGAAGCTACGGCAAGGTCAGCGATGGTGCTGTCTTCTGTTTCACCGGAACGGTGTGAGATCACACAGTTGTAACCGTTGCGAGTTGCCAAGTCGATGGCATCCATGGTCTCAGTCAGAGTTCCGATCTGATTGAGCTTTATCAATATTGCATTCGCAGCACGCTCTTCGATACCGCGTTGCAAACGGTTGACGTTTGTCACAAATAGGTCGTCACCAACAATCTGCACCTGCTCACCGATGCTGGCGGTTAAGGCGCGGAAACCTTCCCAGTCATTCTCATCAAAACCATCTTCGATGGAAAGAATCGGGTACTGACGAGCTAAGTCGGATAAGAAGGTGACGAAGCCATCCCGGTCCAAAGTTTTGCCTTCACCTGCCAAGACATACTGGCCGTTGTTGTAGAACTCGGAAGCAGCGACATCAAGAGCGATACCGATGTCTTCACCTTCTTTATAACCTGCTTTAGAGATGGCTTGCAGGATCATATCCAGAGCTTCTTGGTTGGACTTCAAGTTCGGAGCGAATCCACCTTCGTCACCGACTGCTGTATTGAGACCACGCTCTTTCAAAACAGCTTTCAAAGCATGGAAAACCTCCGTGCCATAGCGAAGTGCTTCGCGAAAGGTCGGCGCTCCGAAAGGAACGATCATAAATTCCTGAAAGTCGATGTTATTATCTGCATGTGCGCCACCATTGATGATGTTCATCATCGGTACGGGTAAGCGTTTCGCGTGTACGCCACCGAGGTAGCGGTAAAGCGGAAGACTGGTCGATTCTGCTGCTGCCTTTGCGCAAGCGAGTGAGACTCCAAGGATTGCGTTTGCGCCCAGGTTGGATTTATTTTCAGTGCCGTCCAATTCGCAGAGAAGACGGTCTATTTCACTTTGCTGGCAGGCATCCATGCCCAGGATTTTCGGCGCGATTTTGTCTTTGACGTTACCAACAGCCTTTAAAACTCCCTTACCCAGGTATCGACTTTGATCGCCATCCCGTAGCTCCTGTGCTTCAAACTCACCAGTGGAAGCACCTGAGGGCACAGCTGCTCGGCCAAAATAACCAGACTCGGTCATGACCTCAACTTCCACAGTTGGATTGCCGCGGGAATCCAAAATTTCTCGGGCATTGACGTAAGTTACGATACTCATAAAAGGCTCCTACCTCAAAGATTGCTTTCAAGCCGGAAAAGATGCGGGCCTATTCTGTAAGTTTACGACAGGAAAGGCAAGTCTCTGTGATTTGTAAATTCGGGTAGCTGTGATAATGTCCTTCGATTACGTGTTTTCAGGTCATCTCCCGTCGTGAGTCGTGGGAGAAACGACCGCAATATACTAAGACAAGAAGGATAGAGGTACACTTATGAACACCCTTCCGGGAAGATGGACAGATCACTTACCCACGTCATACCGCTGGATGGATCAGGTCAAAGTTGAAGGCCAAAGAGGCTTGAGTGCCCAGGGCTGGAACGTCGTGCCGGTAGCAAAAAATGATAAAAACTGGGAATTCTTGGCAACCGGACTGGACGCTGGCTTGCAGCAAAAATTGCAAACGGCGATCGGTAACTATGGTTGGTCTGCACAGGAAAAACCTCTGCGCCTCATTCTGGACGAAGGTTCATTTTTACTTGTGAATAAACCTGCCATAAATACTAGCGCCTCACAATTGGCGCGCCACATAGGCTTTGAAGTGGCAGCTTCTCTCGTCAAATGTGATAAAAAGGCCATCGCCTTGCTGCCTATGAAAGAGATAGAGCCGCTCGATCTGTTGGAAGGCTTCTGTCTCGGTATCGAGGAAGCCGGTTATTTCAAAACCGATGCAGCCGTAAGCTTGTCCGATGTCTTGCAGCTTCCGCAAGAAGCACTGAAGGCGTGGCCAGCAAGACAAGCGATGATTAAGTCTTTGATTTTTACCAAGTGGCTGCAAGATGCACCAGCCAACGTCTTGCATTCTGAAACATTTGCTGCAATTGCCGAAGAGCACTTTAAAGGCAAAGCGAAAGTGGTCGTCCTTGGCCGCGACGAGATGCGAAAGCTGGGCATGGGCGCCATCCTTTCTGTTGGTGAAGGGGCCGTGCGCGATCCAAAATTGATCACCTTGTTTTTTGAAGGTGAAAAGACCGATAAAACGGTTGCTCTGATTGGTAAAGGTGTGACTTTCGATACCGGTGGCATCAACTTAAAACCGTCTGCCGGTCTGGAAGAAATGAAATACGATATGTCCGGTGCTGCGGCTGTTTTTGGTGCAGCTCATTATTTTGCTGAAGTCAAGCCAGCGGTAAACGTCGTCTGTGCGATCGGTGCCGTTGAAAATATGCCGTCAGCAACGGCTACTTTACCTGGTGACGTGGTCAAGTCTCTAAGTGGTAAGACGATTGAAATCTTGAATACGGACGCGGAAGGTCGTTTGGTCTTGGCCGATGTGCTGACTCATACCATCCGAAATTTCAAACCACATCTAACCTTAGACGTAGCAACTCTGACCGGTGCGGTGATATTCGGGCTTGGTCACGCTGGTGCGGCGATCATGACGGCGAAAGATGAAACTGCGGATTATTTGAGCCAAGTCGGAAAAAGCTATGGCGAACCGCTGTGGCGTTTACCTCTTTGGCCCGAGCTGGAAGCGGAAGTTGCCAGCGAACTGTCTGATCTGAAAAACATCGCCAAGCCCAATGTGAAGGCCGGCACGATTATGGGCGGCTGGTTTTTGCATGAATTTGCAAAAGAAAGCGACGGCCAGTGGGCACATATCGATATCGCCGGGACGGCATGGAACTGCTGTGCTACTGGCTACCATAAAACCGGTGGCAGTGCTTACGGCGTCAGGTTGCTTGTTGGTGCTTGCGAGCGCTTTGAAGCCTAAGTTTAGCTTTCTGATGACTGGGGATGCTCACAGCATCTCCAGCTTGCGTCAGGCAAAGTCCTCCCTGGGCTAAGGTTTCATTCAAGAAAGCATTTGTTCGTAACGTTGCCAGGCCTTACGGTCTAGGTTTGAGACCAGACGCTCTTCGACCTCATTTGGTCGCAGCCACTCATATCCCGCGGCATTTTTCGGCTCCACGATCCGGACTTCCATCGCTAGTTTGAAGCGGGTAATCGTATGCTTGATATGACCGATAGTCGTACCGAGTTCCTTAGTGGAAAGGTTTGCAGACTTATGGCCATCCCAGTTGATGATGCCATCTTCGCTTTTAAATGCGGTGACAAAGCCCAAGTGTCCGCCTAAAAACCTTGCCTCACTAGGCCGCATGCTTAGTCCAATCCGCCCTCGTTTTTTGGCGATCAGTAGAAATCCTTGCATTTCGGTTGCGATCGCACGGGTCTTGGTTTTTGGTGCCAGACTTTGACTTTTGTTGGCAAAAGCCAGGCAATGGCCTTTTATGGGGCAAATGCTGCACTGCGGCGAGGCTTTGCTACAAACTCGTTGGCCTAATTCCATCAGCGCTTGATTAAAATTACCTGGCTCAGATTTGGCAATCACATGCAATCCAAGTTGAAAAAAAGCCTTCTTTAAATAATTCTGTCCTGGTTCCTCACGGATATCCAATAGGCGACAAAAGACCCGCTCGACATTCCCATCGACCACCGGCACAGCCTCATGAAAGGCGATGCTGGCAATGGCAGCGGCAGTGTAACTGCCAACGCCTGGCTGTTCCTGCCATGATCTGAAGTCTTGCGGCCAAAATTCTTTTGCTGATGAATCACAGTCCGGATGATCAGCGACAAGCTTTTGTGCTGCCTGGTGTAACATTCGAAAGCGGCGATAATAGCCCAAGCCGCGTGAAGCCAAACGAACTTCTTCTTCGCTTGCTGCAGCTAAGTCTTCAATTCGTGGAAAGCGGATCATAAAACGTTCATAAGCAGGTATGACCGCTTTTATGACCGTCTGTTGGAGCATAATCTCGCTGACCCATACATGGTAAGGACTACCAAATTGTTGCCAAGCAAGGCGCCACGGAAGATCTCTTTTATTTTGCTGGTACCACTGAAGAAGCCGCCGTTGGAGCTGTACGGCGGCTTTTCGTAAGTTCTCATCGTCGATCGATCGACTGGATGGTCTGGACTTCATGCTGCTTCGGTTCAATGATTAACTTTTCTTAGTTTGAGCCTTTTTGCTCGTTTTTTTCTTTGCGGATTTCTTTTTGCCCGCTGCAGTCTTGGCAGTAGCCGCCTTTTTCGTAGTACTTGCTTTCGCTTTCTTCTTACGCCCCTTGGTGGAAGATTGCTTCAAATTGAGTTTAGCAGCGGCCTTCTGCGTGGAAGTTTTGACTCGTTTCTCGATGCCATTCAGGTCAATGCCATACTTGCCGGCACTTGTTTTCAGTTCCTTATAGAACTTATCAAACGCAGGCTCCAGTTTTTTGACCTGATTTTCAATTAAATGAGAGAAGTCTTTGGTACGGTTACTGACATTCTTCTCAGTTGTTTTGGCTTTGGATCGGATTTTTTTCAGGAGAACTTCTCCTTCCTTTTCCAAAGTCTGTTGTAACTTATTCAGTTCCTTTTGAACCTTGTTAATAAAATCGTTCATCTTAGTTCCCTCGCTGCTAACATTTTCCCGCACCATATAGCGCTTCCTTGAAAATCATTACCCGGTGCTGCATCCCGGACATCTCAACCTGTCGATCAATATTGCCCTAACTATAGGGAAGGAACTTTTAAATTTCTACTCCGAAAAACGGGCAGCGCGTTTTTCTAGGAAGGCTTGGATACCTTCACGACTTTCAGGGCGGGCGAAGCAATTGGCAAAGGCCGTAGCCTCCGCTGCTAAGCCGTTATTTAATGGTATATCAAGAGCCATTCGTGCCAGGCGCTTAGTTTCCACTATGGCTTGCGGGCCTGCTTTCAGTACGGCTTTGATGAGACTTTGGATGGATGTTTCCAACTCTTCCTTGGGCGCCACGTCAGATACTAAGCCGCAGTGAAAGGCATCCCTACCAGTCAATTTACGACCACCATAAAGAATGGCTGAGGCAAGCGGCAAGCCTACACGCTTGACTAAACGCTGGGTGCCACCAAAGCCGGGAATCAATCCTAAGTCCACTTCCGGCTGACCAAAGATGCTGCTCTCAGCCGCAATCAATAAATCACAAGCCATAGCCAGCTCGCAGCCACCACCGAGTGCATATCCTTGCACCTTGGCAATGGTAATCAGTGGCGCCTCTTCCAATGCTTGCGTTAAGCGTTGCCCCTGTCTGGCAAAGCGTAGGGCATCGTCGCTGCTTAAATCGAGCATTTGTGCGATATCAGCACCAGCAACAAATGCTTTATCGCCGGCACCTTCGATGACCAAAACACGCAATTTATGTTTAATCGCTGCTTCTAATGCCTCTTCTAATTCGGTGATCACCTGTAAGTTGAGAGCATTCAGAACTTTAGGCCGATTAATCGTCACCCGCATGATCGGTGCATCAGGGTCAACATCGACGATTAAAGTTTGGTAGTCAGTTTTTGCAGACATGGGGCACCTCATCGAGAATATTACATGAAACTACGAGTATTGATACACACCGCGACCAACTTTGCGGCCATAATAACCAGCTTCCACATGTTTGACCAGCAAAGGTGAAGGACGGTAGCGAGGATCACCCAAGCCTTCATGGAGAATACGCAAGATCGCAAGGCAGGTGTCGAGACCGATGAAGTCAGCCAGAGCTAATGGCCCCATAGGTTGGTTAGTCCCAAGCTTCATGCCCCTATCGATGTCTTCCGCAGAGGCGACCCCTTCCATCAGTGCGGTGAACGCTTCATTGATCATCGGCATCAGGATCCGGTTGACGACAAAACCAGGATAGTCCTGGCTGGTCGATACTTCTTTGCCAAGTGCTTGGGCCAGTTTACTAATCCGTTCGGTAACCGCTGCATCCGTTGTCATAGCAGGAATAACTTCCACCAGCTTCATCAAAGGTACGGGGTTCATAAAGTGCATGCCGATCACTTTTTCGGGGCGTTTGGTAGCAGCAGCGATGCGGGTGATCGGGATCGAGGAGGTGTTGCTGGCCAAAATCGCATCAGCTTTTACGATTTCATCAAGTTCGCGGAAGAGGCGGATTTTAATATCTTCGTTTTCGATAATCGCTTCAATGACGAGATCGGCATCTTTAAGAGAGGGTAAGTCTTTGGAAAAGCTTAATCTTGTCATGATTGAGGACGCTTGGTCCGGTAATAAATCTTTGCTGGCAAGTTTTGCCAGTGACTTTTCTATGCTAGATTGCGCTCGATCAAGTTGGCTTGAGTCGATGTCGAATAAGGTCACATTCAATCCGTATGTTGCGCAGACTTGAGCGATACCATTGCCCATTTGGCCTGCACCAATAACGCCGACTTTACTAAAGCCTTCGATAGTCATATGGTTCATCCTTTTTTAAATGCCGATCGAGAAAAGCCCATGATACCTTGCCGTTTGGAATTTGCAAGGGATGGCAGGGGAAAAAACTAGCGATGATTTCCGAGCTTAAAAACAGTCTGAAAGCCTATCCTGGTAGTATCAGAAGGGTAGGGCGAGATATCAAATTGGAATCATTTCTAAAAGTCATTCCGGAACAGAGTCCGGTCCTGGCCTGGGGAGGACGGCAAAGCCGTTTTGCATACCTCGCTTTGGAGCTGGAAGAAAAGCCGCTTGCCGATGCCTTGGCTGAGCCGCTTGGCAAGCACTTGCACCATAGCAATGGAAAGGCTCAATCCTGCCAGGAGCAAGCCTTTTTGGGTGGTTGGGTCGGTGTGAACTCCTACGATGATTATGCGCCTCAGCCGTCACAAAGTCCTTCAAGTCGCATCTTTTGGGTCAATCGCCTGCTGGTCTTCGACCAAGTTCATGGCGAAATTTACGAGGCCTGCCTTGATGCAAAGGCGCGTGCGCCCTATCAATTAAACGGTCAGCGACTTGCAGAATTGGCGTTGAACCGGCAGGAGCGAAAAAAAAATCTTCATCAGTGGCTTTGGCAGGCAAAACAAAGCCAAAAGCATTATTTGACTCTGGTGGAAAACTGCCTCAACGATATTCGCCGCGGGCGCTACTATCAGATCAATCTTCTATGTTACTTTGAATTGCTTTCCCAACCAGACTTTTGCGACTGGATGGAGCGATGGTCGCAGTATGCCGGCCCGTTTTCCAGCTTGCTGCGTTTGCCAGGGGACTGTGAGATCTACTCGTTTAGCCCCGAGCGATTTGTCAGTTTTTATCCTGGACAAAATGGCCTTGAAATTCTCACCGAACCAATCAAAGGGACGATGCCCGTTTATGCGGAAGAAGCCAAAAACCGCTGGGCCATGCAGCAGCTTCAAGGCAGCGCAAAAGATCGTGCTGAACTCCATATGATTGTCGATTTGTTGCGCAACGATTTGTTTCGCATTTGCCGGCCAGCTTCTGTGCATGTGAGTGATCCCGGGACGATCCATTCCTTCAAAAATGTGCATCATCTTATCGCAAAAATCACCGGTAGTCTGCGCTCTGACTTGACTCTGGGCAGTATGCTGCAAGCTCTTTGTCCTGGTGGTTCGATCACTGGCGCTCCAAAAATTGAGGTGATGAAAGCCATTCAAACTTATGAAGGGCGATCTCGCGGCTTTTTTATGGGTAATTTCTTCTTTTGGGCACCGAACCAGTCTTTTTTCGATTCGTCCATCCTGATTCGCACAGCTCAGCGCCTGGCAAACGGGCCAATGGAGTTTGCTGCTGGCAGTGGCCTTGTCATCCGTAGTGACCCGCAGCAAGAATTTATAGAAATTCAAGCCAAAAGCCGCGTGCTTATCGATGCGGAAAAGTCGTTGGGAACCTGATCGTTTTAACGTATATTAGTTGGATCAGTTGGGGCGTAAATTGTGATGAGTAGATTTTCTTCTCTCTAGCTCAGCTTAGTTTGGAAAAGCTATGGCATTGGGAGGGTGTTTTGGCAAAGTTAAAAATTGCATCAGTATTACTCTATTCGAAACGAGCCGACATCCGCAGCGTTGTGCGTCAGGCATTCAAATCCCATGGTTTGACCAGTGAGCAGCAGCAGAATGTTATGAATGAGTCGGACATGCTGCAGCAAATTCAAGAGCAAGAATATGCTTTTTTGGTTCTGGACTGGGAAATGGGGGCGGATTCCGTCCAACGGATCCTCGAAGCCAACCGTCGGGAAAACAAACTGGAATCACACCCTAGTTTTCTCTTGGCAGCGAAAGAACAAGTGGAAATTTTGGAATTAGCACGTGAATATCATATTTCATACCTTGCCATTGGTGAGGTCAATACAGATACCATTCGTGAGCAAACAACTGGTTTGTACCGTGACTATCAGAATCTTAGTCCTGTAAGGCAGGTGCTCATCAATGTTCACCACGCATGGAAGCAAAATGAATTTGATAAAGCGCATACCCTGTTATTGCAGCTTTATGAAAAGTCGCCGGAAAATCCCCGCGTGGTTGTTGAGCTTGCTGAAAGCTATATAGAGCGGCAGGAATGGGATGCTGCCGAAGCCCTTTTGCGACCTCACATCGACCAAAAACCGCCTTCCGCACGAATCAAACATTTGTATGCTAGATGTCGCCTTAAGAAGAAAGATTACAATGGGGCGATCGCTTCATTAAAAGGTGCACAATTGATTAGTCCTTATAATCTGGAAAGATTGCTGGAGATGGGAGAGCTGTTTCTCGATTTTGATCGTTTGGACGAAGCAATGGAAGCTTATAGTGATATTCTTGAGTTTGCGCCAATGGCTAAAAAAGCCCGTTTTGGTAAAAGCCAGGCTTTGATGCTGGCAGGGGAAATGAACGAGGCCCTGGGACTTTTGCGTGAATGTGCCAACAACCAGGAGCTCAGTGCTATTTTTAACACTGCCGCTATTATTGCAATTCGTCAGGAAAAGCAAGATCTCGGCTTTCGCCTGTATTTAAAGGCATTGCAAATTCTTCGTCAGGAAAAAAAGCTAAGTTCGCGTGTGGTGTATAACCTGGGAATTGGTATGGTCAAAGCGGGCTACATCGATAAGGGTCTCATATGCTTTGAAAAATCATTCGAACTTGATCCGGCATTTGACAACGCTAGCTATAATATAAAAGTCCTTCGTCAGCACCTGAAACAGCCTCAGAAGAAAAACACACCTGTACCCATTCATGATGCGGAAGCCGACCTTGAGCAAGACATCCTGAAAAGCATGGACGAGGCAGTTGCCACTGAGCCAACTGACTTTACGGAAGAAGATGCCGCCGTTCAAGATGATCTTGGATTGGATCAGCTTTTGACCGAGCTTGGGAACTTGTAAAATTTATTCATTGTTCCGATTGCTTACAAAACTTGTTGGGAATATGCCTGCTCGAAAGTCTTCTGCCAGTCACCATCAATCCTTCAAAACGAGTGAAAATTTTGAAACGATATTTGGGCCTGAAAACCTCTAAAAATGAGAAAACTTAGTTTCGCCGAGAAATGAAATGCGATCCTGTAAGTAATGAAGTCAATTAGCAAAACAGTAATTTTTAAGTTTTTATCTAATTTTGCGCGATCTGATTTTATCACTTCTAAAAAAAATCGGGGGAGCAAATGAAATCAATTACTGTTTTTTTGGTACTTTTTTTTCTTCCAGCTTGTGGCGCTGCACAATTCAGTCAAGTGTCCGAATTAAACAAACTTTTCAGGGGCGAAAATTAAAAAGACAAACATGAAGTATGCTTGCGTTGAGGGAGCAAATTTTTCTGGTGCCAAGTTGCGCCGTAAGCTTGAAGCGAGCTATCTGTCTGCTGCCTATAGTAACTTTTCCAAAGTAAAATTTGCCAAACGTCTGAACTTTTCCAATAGCGATTTTCGCTATGCGAATCTAAGCGGGGCGAAAATAAAAAAAGGCGTCGATTTCACCAATGTGGACTTTAGGAATGCAAACTTTACCGGTGCAAGGATAAGTAGCCGGGCGATTTTTAAAGGCGCTAATCTCTCAGGTGCAACCTGGGTCGATGGTAGAAAATGTGCTGACGGCTCTATTGGAGAATGTCTCTAAATTTGCCTTTAGTGAATATTTAGTGGGCGGACAAGTTTTGTAAGCCAGGCAGATGAAGCAATAAAGCTGCCTGGTATTTTATGGCTTTGCTGCGAGCAGGCGCTGACTCACCCATTCATGGATGCTTTCGTTTTGGACAAATGAATAGCCAAGCAAAATGAACAAGATCATAATTACAGTCAAATGACGAAGCTTTTTATGATCCGGGAAAAACATGAATATGACGGCTAGATTAAAAAGAGCGAAAAAATTTGCTGATTTTAATATTCCCCATTCTCGAAAAAACCATAAGGGAAAGGCTAAGGCACCGACAAAAGAAGCGATGTAATCGAAAGCCAAAAGCTGGATGTAGTATTTGCCATGATGCTGAACCTGATCAATGCGCAGAAGGATAGGGAGCTCCATACCGCTTAGTACACCGATGATCACGACCAGGCTAAGACTAGCTATGACACTGAAGAGGTATACCGTGGTCGTGTCAGCAATAACGGAAAATGCGACATGATCAAACAGTATCAACCAAATAGGCCCCCAACCACCCAGGATGCAGATCACGATTTCAACCCAATAAAGGCGTTGCTTTAATTTGAAATCGGTTAACTTTTCCACTGGTACAAGAGAGCCGATACCCAGAGAAAAAATGTAAAGGCCAATCGTCAGTGTATAAAAGAGCAGGGTATTGCCCAAGAGTGAAGAAATTGTCTGGGCAATCATGAATTCATAGGAAAGGCTGCAAAAAGCCAGAATAAAACTGGTCAATAAGAGGCGAAATGTTGGTAAATTTATTCGTATTGACGGCAGCATGTCGCTGAATCATCCTCACAAGTCACATCGTCTTGCGTATAGACCTTTTTCTTGGTCGTTGCGTTAATGAGATCACATTTTCCGTACTCAATATGTGTAATCCAATAATTTTCTGCACATTCTGGTGTTGTTTTCAGGTTGATTTTATAGCAGTGTTTTTTCATGCTTTCACCTAGGCACACTGGGCGCCATTCTTGATTGCTATCGGTCTCAAAGCCAAGAAAGATTTCTTCCGGCTGACATTGATTGCTTTCACATAGCGGCCTGCCGACAGCATCCACTATGATTCGTCCTTGGCTATCACGCTGGGTGCGATTATTTAAACAGCGGCAAATGACTCGACCGTCATTACCGTAACCGTCCATATAATGATAGGACAGACAAGATTGAGCAAAGAGTGAGAGAATGTCTTTGACAGGAATGCTAACAGAAAAAGCATCAGGATTGGTGATCTGTGCACTGGTCGTTGGATGATGAAAATTCACGCCCTGGTTGCTTTCGCTGTCTTCTATGGTAGGGCGGATTTGAAAAAATAGGTTTACATGGCTCAGTTCGCTGCAGCTACTTGTGCCAGCGCCTTGGCGATCGCTAGCACAAGTTAACCAGAACTTGACATTCATTTGCATGGGGCAATTATCTGGCTCCGGTGGCAGGCAACCCGAAGCCCCTTCCTTTGACCAAAACCCTGTGATTGGATTATAGCCACCAGAACCATCGGCCATAAAATAGTCCATATTTTTGGGATTAGTCTTATCAAGGTAATTGGCTGGACATTGTTCAGCGCTCATCAAACACCTGAGAAAATTCATATTATGAGTGGCATTGCTGCCATTTAGAACTTCTAAGCTGGACTTGATGTGAGCTGGGTCCGTAATCACATGCTCCATCTGTTTGATGACTCTCATCTTGGCAGAGCGAAGCATGAGGTTTTTTTGCTCATTTAAACGGTTCGAAAAAAAGCTGAGCGTTCCGACCAATATGACGGATAATATCGCTAAGGAAATCATAACTTCGATCAGACTGAAGGCTTTTACTTTGTGTAATAGAAGCAAATTTTTCTCGCTGTTCCACTTCATATTATATCTCGGTGCAGCAGGTGTGTTGGTTTTGCGAGCATTTGATGATTCCGGTCGATGTCCCGCCTTTTTTATCATTCGGACTACTTTTTTCTGCAAAGCAAGGACCGAGTTCTATCCCCTGGACGATACCCTGGCAGACTGCTTCAGTGCTGATGCGTTGGCAACGCCAGCGCGGTCTTGGAACACAAATAGGGTCCATGGTAGGGGTAAAGCCAATCAAACGATGAGTTTGATTATTCGGGCATTTTGCAGGACGAGGCGTACAAATCGGTTGGCCGTCCCGAGTTCCTGTCTGCTGCGATCCCGGTTGGCAGGCGCAGCGTAGCTCTCCCCTGGAATCGATCGAACTTAAGACAGAAAAAGGCGGGCAGGCTCCCTGGAAGCTTGTGCTACTGAAATTGATAGGAATCACACCTCTTGTCGCAACGGCAAATTCTTCATCAGGAGGTGATGATGGGATGAGAGGCTGACCTTTTAAACTGATGTTGCGGATTTGATAGCGGACCCGAATGATCAAAGCCTCTGGACAAGTAGGCGCTTGATTTTGGCAGGCAGCCGAAAAATAGGCCTTCGCCTCAAATTCACTTTGACAAGTAACGTCTGTGCGGCAAACTCCACCATTATGATTGTAGCGCACAGGTTGCTGCTCACTGCCAGCAACGATGCGGCCACCGTCTTGACTGGGATAGCCGAGCTGAAAACTGACCGCCGCTCGTTGATTGGTTGCCTGACATAAGGTATTGGCGTTTCCGTCAATGCAGTTTAAAAGTTCGAGATTTCCCTGACCAGGAAAAGTTTTGGCGCTATAAAGTAAATTGGATTTAGAGACGACGCGCTTTAAGCGCATAGAAAGAGCATCACGAGTACTCAAAGCTTCAATCCGATAGCGGCTTTGCCCGACTTGATCAAATATTTGCATGATGATAAAGCCAACTAGACCAAGAATACCGACGCCAATCGACAGCTCTATCAGTCCAAAGCCTCTTTGGTTTTCTTTTTTCGCAAAATATCGGCAAAATTTCATTGTGGCTCCGGAACGCGTACACAGCATACGGCGGTCATTTGCTCGCATTCGATTTTATCGTTCTTTTTTACCTTGCAACCAGAGCTGGTATTGTAAAGGCCTTTGATGCGAATCGGTTGGCCGAATTGATCAGATCCACAATTGACGGAATTATTATTCATGCGAAAAGCTCGTTGAAAGCAATGAAATTCTTGCTCACGACCCGCGCAGATGGGTTTCCAGTCCTCATCCAAGCCAAGAAAAGTCATATTGGGATCAGCGCATAACTTGCCTTTGCAGATAGGTAAACCATTGGCATCTAAGCCAACTTGGGCTGAAGGTCCGCCGAGGCATTCACATTTGATTCTATTCGACTTATCAAACTCAACAAGGCGTGATCCTGGCGGACAATTCTGGCGAAAATTATTGATATCAGTGACTCGGGTTGATTGGGCAAACAGCTGACGTTTGAGTGCGACTTCCTCGTCGGTGGGCCGGTCGGCTAAGCGCACAGTGTTTTCTTCGGTTTGATAAGTTTTGACTTGAACGATCGTTTGAATGTTATTGCGTTCAGTACATTGGCTGGCACCGTTTGGGCATTCAGCCCAAAAAAAACTTCGGACTTCAAAGTTACAGTTTTCCTGACAAATCTCACCTTTTAAATCATAACGTACGGGCAAAGTGCTTGAGCCAGCAATCGCTTGACCACCAGAAGGATTGATGAGAACAAAACCTTGCATCCGACTGCTGCCGATGGCGGGGCAGCTGCTGTTATTATTTAAGCAAGCAATGAGAGCGGCGTTGCGTATCTGATGCTCTTCCGAACGAGCACTGCGAAATAAAGCTTCTTCGGTTCGGGCTAATGTGCTCACACGATCATAGATCTTATCACGAACAATTTTTAAGCTCTCTATCTTTTGTTGGGCTAAGTCGAGGTTGGACCTTCTCTGAATTTCAAGCATGGCAATCGAAAGGATAGCGACTAGAAAGATGACGAGCATCAATCCTCCGCCGGCCTGATGTGTCGAATTTATTCGCATAGCTGTATCATTCAATTGATTGTTGGATTGCTTATGGAATTTTAGTATCTTAATAAAGAATTGTAAACAATCGTATTGACCTCATTGTATAGATTGAAGCCTATGCCTCGAAGAATCTATTTGATGTGCTTCGTGTTTGCGGCATGTAGCATGCTGTACTATCTTCTCTTTAGCAAAGTTCTTGCTGAAATGACTGGCGATATGAGCATATGGGGTAGCATTTGTGCCGCCACATATCTTTGTATGCTCGGCCTAGGCTTACTTTGGGCGGAGAAGTTGGACTTGTCCCAAGTCTATCGAAAAATTGCTTCGCTAGAACTGATTATTGCCATAAGTGCACCGGTCGCATTCATTGTGCTTTATTTTTGGCATATCATTTATCGCATTTATATTTTCGATTATGGCCACCTAAGTGCCGAAGCATGGCCTAGAGCTTGGTATTTTGGTGTCATAGCCCAGCTGCCTTTGGCATGGATCGGCTTTCTGTCGGGGCTAGAAGCGGCATTTCTCAATCGATTGAGTATGCAAAATGGACTTTTTCAGTTGCAACGACTGATTGCAACTTACTATTTTGGAGGCTTGCTGGGTTCTCTAGCTTTAATTCTACTGCTTGCTCCACGTTTCGAACCGCTGCATATCGTCTTGCTTGCCAGTACCATCAATCTGCTGGTCGTCGCTTATTGGCTCTGGTCGTTTCTTCCGGATCAACGTCGTCAATCATCAATCCACTTTACCATCACTTCCGCTAGTATGATCGGCTGTGCAGTTGTGATATTTTTTGGCCAGCTAATCGAGACGCAACGTAAAAATTTCTACTACAACCACTATACGTGGTCGATGGATAGTGCTGGGATTGTCAGCTTTCAGTTTCCCAAAGGTCCAATCGATTGGTGGCGGGAAGCGCGCCAGTATCCTGAGATTGAAAGACACCTTGGTCCTTATCAAGTGATTGATTTTGTTGCGACACCTGAAGCAGCCAATGAAAATTGGACGATGATGATGAACGGCAGGTTTCAGGTCTCGTCAAGCTTGGAAAAGGCTTATCACGAAACATTTGCCCATGTTCCATCTATGATACAGAATCGCTTGGGAAAACACATATTGATTCTAGGTGGGGGCGATGGGTTTTTAGCGCGGGAAATCTTAAAATTTGATGATGAAATCGAAACCCTTACGCTTGTCGATATCGATGCTAAAATTCTTCACTTAGCTCGGCAGCACAAGCACTTAAAAAGTGCAAATCAGCACTCCATGCAACATCCCAAGCTAGAGTTGCAACAGATGGATGCATTCATATATATGCGCCGGCAAAATCGAAAATTTGATCGCGTGTATTTAGACGGGCTATATCCGTATAATCACGAATCGGCTCGTCTTTATACTGTTGAGTTTTTGGGATCAGTACTTAACGCACTGCAACCGGACGGTTTATTGGTGATGCTGTCGCCAATCGATATCGAAGGAAACTACCAACCAGCCAAGGACCCCATGCAAGCCGCAATTATGAGCACACTCGATAAAGCTGGCTGTCAAAGTTTGGCGCTTTTTGCTGAAGAACGTCATAGCTTTATGCTTTGCAGCAAAAGACAGGCGACCTTGGTGATGCCAGCGAATTATCAGCAGAATGTATATTTCCGTCGTGGATTCAGCGAAGATAGCTTGATGATGTTTAAACCGTTGTCCTCTTTTTTCCAAGCAAGCTATGTCAACTCTGTAGTAAAGCCGACATTTAATGGTTTACCAGATAGCTTCTTTTAGGTTGGTGAAGTGCAAAAAGAACGAATCATTGGCTTAGATCTCATCCGCTTGCTCAGCTTTGCAGCAATCGTGACCTTTCATTCCTCATTGTTGTATTTCTACTTACCCGAAAATCCTTTTTTAGACATCAGCCCGATCATTTACGTCTTAGATACCTTTGCTAGAATTTTGGCTTTTAGTGGTTTTACCATTGTCCTGCTCGCCAGCTTTTTGCTGGTATATGCGGGAAACTTAAGCATGCGCCGGGCTAAACTATTTGCCGCTTTAGGTTTTGGTTGGTTGACCTTAAGTTATTTGACAAGCGGCACTTCAAGTTTAACCTGGGATGTGTACTCTTTATATCTAGTGGGAATGGCTATCTATATCGCCTTTCCAAAGCTGCGTATCATCCTGGGGTTTGTTGGTTTCATCCTTTTATGGATTCCATTCTGGCAGCTAAGTTCCATTGTTCCCTACCTGAATGCTGACTTTCAAGCGGTGCTGGGATTGTCGCCTTGCGTTGGTCAAGCCATTGCTGAGTGGCCGCTGCTCCCATGGATTGGTCTTGTCTGGGTTGGCAATAGTTTAGGTAGCCTGGCAAGGTATTTTGTGCAAAATGGCAAACAGGAGCTGTTTTTTTTGCGGTGCAAAGAAATGCTCGCTTGGGCTGCAATACTAGCAGCTAGTGTGCCGCAATGGGGGGCTTATTTTAACATTCGCCTTGGCCCCTATTTTTCCTGTGACGCCTACCGTCAGGAGCCATATGTTTTCTGGAGTCATATGACTGTGGTTCTTTTTTGTATGCGTATTTCCTTTGATCCTCGTGTTCAAGCTATTTTAAAACGGCAATATTGGAGTCGTTCTCTTTCGGAATTGGCCATTTCAAGGCACTTTTTTCTCGCTTACCTGTTAAGCTATGTCTATACTGCCATAATGGTCATGATTTTAAGTATGATCAATCAACAGTGGCCTAGGTTTTATGCTGAAGTGGAATTGGTGATTTGTGAATTTTTCGGTTGTCTGATGATTATCCAAATTGAGTTGCTGACCAGAACGATCTTGCGGTGGAAGGATTGGATGTTGACGCGACAGGCAACCCATCTACTAAAGAATCGGATGAAAAATGGCTTCAAATTCAAAAAAATTAATTAGAAAACGTGCTTTTCCCCGTTGGCTGATGGTAGTGATTTCCGCCGTTGTCCTGCTTTTTCTGGCAGCTCATATTGCCTTTAAACAAGTTGTCAAACAAGTCTTTACCGAACAAAATCGTCAGGCATTAAATCGTGGGCTGAGCGATGTCAACTTGCAAGTCGTCTGGTCCGGTGCTGCGAGTAATTTGCGCTTTCAGGTCGAGATACCGGACTTAGAGCTTTATGATGCAAGAAATCAGCAGCGCATTTTAGGACCGGCTGAGGCTCGCCTGGATGTTGGGCCGGCTAATGCCTGGCGTATGTTAACCGGTAAAGATGCCACTATGCAGGTTCAGGTTTCTAGTCCATCGCAGAATTGGCGAATCCAAGGGCATATTGAGCTGCGTTTACAAGACTTATTGGAGCGTCAGGGAAAAACGCAGCTTGTTATAAAATGGCAAGCCTTACCGCTGGAAGTCATTAAAGTTGCTTTAGTGGACGACTTTGTCAAGGAGCATGAGCAGTTGCGTCATGTGAGCTTTCGCGGACAATGGACAGGAAATGCACTATTTATTCTGGATGGCTATCAGATTAGCCAGGGAAAAGCGGAGCTTTCCTTGCAAAAGCTCTGGGCGCGGTTGCCTAGGATTGCTGATCGTGAGCTAAGCTTTGCTGATGCCGACGTATCGCTTCAGTTTGAAAACGATCGTTGGGCGTTTGTACGGCCATTGATCTTACATGTCACAGAATCTGACATCACTCTGACGATCAAAAAGGATTTGGCAAGTGATGAGCTAGACTTCACACATCGCATGTCCTTACCGAGCCGTCGCCCTTAATATGATTTGCTGCTGTCCAGGTTTTTATTAGAAATTGAGATCCTTGCTTGCACCTTGGATACGGCGCTGATCAGGATCTACAAGATTTATTTTCTCTTCCAGCCAAGTTAAGGCCAGAGAAAAAGAGTGATGCACTTGTGGTAACTCAATCACTTGCATGTGATACGGTCGAAGTAACTGTTTGACCAATTCGAAGTGACTTTGCGCGCGCTCGCTCTTACTAGCTAACTCTCCATGGTCAGGAAGCTCATCAATCGTTAAAACGAGAGCGATCTGCTGTTCCCTTTGCCGTACGCGGCTTTGGATACTAATCTTCGGCGCTTGAAAAGGACGGGCGACTTCAATCAAAGTCATGTACAGGTGGTAAAGTATGGAAACCCAAATTGATTGAGGTATTTCGATGTGTTGGACGCTTAACTTAGCTTCAACCAAATTGATAAACTGATGGTCAGGAATATCTTGACTCATGGGAACTAGATTCTGAGCTTGCTGGATCATCGTAATCAGCTGCTGGCCGCGTCGGTTATCAGTATGTTCCATGGCTCCCAAATGCAGGGCAACCTGTAAGCTCTGATTGATTTGCTGTAAGATTTTTTGGACTTCGATAGCAATGTGTAAGCTGGTATGGGAGAGGTGCTTGCCAATTTCTGTGATGCTGGCGACGTCAGCTTCCAGCTCAGTGGTTTCGCCTCTAATGGTGCTTGGTCTTTCAGCTAAAGTACGAATAAATTTGCGGGGATTCATGACAGCCAGTTCCCGTTCCCATTTCTCGATGATTTTATATAAGCCATGCACCTGCTGACTGATGCCGTGAGAGATAGCGTCGGCAAGGTTCTCGGTTTGTTCGTAGAGTTCCGATTGCAGCTTGATAAATCCATGAGATGTTTGTTGAAATTGCGAATATAAGGTTTCAGTCTGCTTGGCAAGGTAGTATTTTTGCTGCAAATCGAGCAAGTCCTTCTGTATCTTGTCATAGTCATTTTTTTGTTGGTCAATGATAGCTTGCAAAGAGCGATCACGATTAAAGTGAAAATCGTGGATACGCTTGATGTCTTCACGAATTTTGAGCAAGTAGCTTTTCGGATCAGTGCTTGAGTCGATTGACTTTTGCTGACCTTCTGAACCGGAGCCAAGGTTTCCCACCCAGCTTTGGAATTCAGTAAGCGATTGGAGGAGTTTAAATTCCTGTCGTCTTAACAAAATGATGACGGCTGCGAGTAAAAGCAAAGTTAATACTGCCAGATAGAGGACAGCCTGGTCCATGCTTTTTGATTTAATTCTCATGAGAAAAGGCATGAAGTTTAGCAGCCAATCTTGAGTATATAGATTTGCCTGATAGGATTTGTTGTGGTTGGAAAAGCCCTCTTCCTGTAACAGAAGCCCTTTTGTGGCTCGCTTTGCCGGCAGAATTTCCAAATCGACCGATGATCGTAATTGGTCCATATGTGGATGATGGTGAAACCAGGCATGATCCAAGTAAGTTCCAAGCAGCAGAACATAGGTGAGATTTTTTACTTGAAAAGGCATATGCAGCGTCACAAGGGCTTTTTCTAAGTGCTCTGACCACGAAAACTCAGGCTTTGTCAATGACGCGATTGGAGTATTTAAACAGGGTGAGCCATTTATGACGCCACCTTCGGTGTGCGAAAGCAAGCGACAGTCAGCTGTGACCACCCGAATAAACGAAATTCTGCCTGGATAAATATAGCGCCTGAGGATGCCTGCATTGGAATGATTTAAATCCCATTCCAGATTCTGCCGCAGATTACTGTCATCAAGAATCTCATAAGCAACTGTAGTTAGACTCTGATAGGTTTTAATAATAGCTTGTTGATATTGGTGTTGCGCTTGCTTGATGCGCTTTAGGCGCAAATCGATCTGGGGTTTAGCCAAAGAAAATACAGCGAGGCTTATGACCGTCAAAACAAATGCACTGATGGCCCGCAAGGCAACACTCCTTCAGATTTTTTATGATGTGGGGGTCGATATGGATAGGATAGCTTTAAGTCAAAGCGCTTGAAAGTAATAAAATGAATCGGTGCCGGTTAGACTGCCGCGTGGCAATGATCAGCGAGCCTTAGTTGGTACTTGGCTCGCTGCTTATCGGAGCTGATCTCTCGCTAGGAGTAAGTGGCGACAGCATTGACGATTTCTTTCAACTCAGCTTTTTGCTGTGATGAAAGAAAGTCGGCATTGTGATACAACCCAAGAATGGATTCGCGGGCATTGCCAGTGATGTTTTTGTACTCGGTGTCGTCCAACTCATGAAACTTGCTCATGAGCTTTTCAAAGACCTCGCTGCGATCAATATCCGCGCCGGTTGACCATTTGCCCTTGCGCAAAGCATTGGTGGAAAGGGCGACGATGCGGCTGAAACGAGCGCCATTTGTGCCTGAACGACGGGATTTGCCACTGCGGCCTTTCGCTTTTAAGCGTTGTAGTAGCTCGTCATAGGAGAATGCAAAACTGGACTCTACCTCACGGAGGCCCAATGGTGTGTCTTGTACCGAGGTCCACACGATATTGAGTGTGTCCCCGGGCCGAAGTTCTACGGATGCCATGATGCCCCCCTGAGTATCGGTATATGAATAATCCCAAACGATTAAGAAAGGAAATGGGCGATGCTCTCTATATTCGATAAGCAAGCTCCGTCAGAGACTGAACTTTCAGCGAATAATTGTGAGCGGATTTCATTTTCCTAATCAAAAAATCCTTATTAAAATTTAGAAATCTTGTCAATGTTAAAGATCTTTTTTAATGAATTGTCATAGAATGCTTATAGAGTTTCAAGCTCCAAATAAGCAGTCAAACTTACATTCATAGGCTGGACTTCAATTTCATGATGCTTGGTAAAAAGGGTAGAGTGGGCATTCCGGTTGATCAGAGTGGTGAGGCATAATGAGCATATTGCGATTTTTCTTCCAGCTGCGCATCCTCACCATGGCAACTTTGCTGGTAATGATCTTGATGCGTTTGGTCTGGATGGATTTGCGGGTTTATGAACTGATAATCGACCCGCGCCTGGCCCATGGGATAGAAGATCTTTCTCGAAGGACGCAGAACTGCGAACTGCGCCACGATGATGGGCAGGGTATTCCCGGTATCCGCACGGCTTCGGAGGCCTGGCAAACCTGGCCAAAGTCCCACTTATATCAAGCTTTTTTTCAACTCAGCTGCCGTCACAACAGGATTTCTGCAGATTCATATATTCGCATGAATCAAGGGGTGCTGGTGCTGATCGTCTTATCCTGCGTTTTGATTTGCCGCATGTATTGTCGCTCCTGGCTCATGTGTCTTGCCGTCGCCGCCTTATTACTGAGTCGAGGGCGGTTCATTGCTGCTAATGGTACGATGTCGGGCCAAATGCTGACGACACTCGCAGCTAGCCTTTGGTTACTTAGTCTCTTTCATTGGTTAAGAACAGCTTCGTATGGAGCATCTTTAGTACAGGCCGTATTGCTCTTTGCGCTCTTAAGCATCGAAACATCTTTGTGGCCCATGGCCTGGGCTGTCCCGATCGGTATGGGCTTGGCCTATTTAATGCGCGGACCTCTTCTGAAGCCAGTCTTGGAAAGGGTGCGGCAAACACAAATGCAAGAGCGTTGGTATGCGCAGTTGGTGGTGCCGGATTCTGCCCTTGAAGCGCATGGGCAACAGCAAAAGTTATTTCATAATGTGAAACGCCTCTTAGGTCTGGTTCGTCCAAGTGATTGGAGCTATCAGCCCTTAGCAGTTAAGTTTCGTAAGGGAAGCCTGCTTCGACCTCTAAAAGTTCCCTTTTTCCTATGGATCTATCATAAGAAGCAATGGCCCAGGCTTTTACGTCAGCATAGTTTTGCTGCAGCCATTTTAAGTGTCGCCGCCTTGCTGCTCTACGCTCTTAGTGCATCGCCCCATCATGTGAGCCTCAGTATGTTGACCTCCCCTGGTCAGCAATGGTGGATCGTCCTCTGGCAGCAGATCGACTTGGATCTATCGGTGGGTATGTTAATCATTGCTCTTGGTTTAAGTCGTGGTTTGGCGGCAGGTCTGGTTAGCTACTGGGATTCGGCGTTTCTCTTGGCCTTGGTTCTTCTGCTAGGTTTAGCCGGAATCTGGCTTTGGGACGCCATGAGCTTTGAGCTTGCTAGTCAACAAAGTCAATCGATTCCAGAACTATGGCGCTCTAAACCATTTCTCCTCTGGTTCGAGCCCGTGATCCTGACTTTTGCTGCAATCGGTATCTACAACCTGATACGAATATTTGATCGGTCTTTTTTTAAATCTTAAACTTACTGGAATATTTTAAATAAATTTTGTTTTTATATAAAAAAACAATTTTAATTTTATGATTTAACAGTTGAATTACTGTCTGCAAATAGGTCCACTCTTCTGATTTTCCATAAATACTTCTGCAAATGCCGTAAAAATTATCCTCCTATATCAATTATTGATTTTTAAGTTTTTTTGCATTTTATAAATTTAAATATGTGAAAAAATAAAAATATTTTTTCATGGTTGCTAAAATTTATTTGGCATACGTCGATGCTCCTCCTGTATTTGGTTTCGAATTCATGTTCAACACAAGGTCACAGACATCCCTAACAGGAGGATATGATGGGTTTACGTATTAAAACCAATGTGCCGTCGCTTACCGGTCAACGCCGCCTAGGCGAAACTACGAGTGCCATGACTGCCAACATGGAAAAGCTTTCCAGTGGCCAAAGGATCAATAAAGCAGCCGATGATGCTGCTGGTTTGGCGATCTCAGAGCAATTGACTGCAAATATCCGCTCCATGGATCAAGCAAAGCGCAACGCCAATGATGGTATTTCCATGATCCAGGTTGCAGAAGGCGGCATGAATGAAATTTCTAACATTCTGGTTCGTATGCGTGAGTTAGCAACCCAGGCAGCCTCTGATACGATTGGAAACACAGAGCGTTCTTACACCAACCGCGAATATACCCAGTTAGTCGATGAGATCGATAGGATTGCTAACACGACCGAGTTTAACGGCGTTAAACTATTGGGTGGCTCGGATCAAAACGATGGCGTCAGTGAACTGACCATACACGTTGGTGCTGGTGATGGCAGTGCTGAAAATACTGACACGATCCAATTTAACGTTGATGAAATTCAATTGAACGCCTCTGATGTCTTAAAATTGGGTAAAGAATCTGAAATCGGTCCAACCGATCCAGAAGATAGCTTCAGTCGTGAGACGGCCGCCGAAAAACTGTCGGTGATTGACGATGCGATCCGCACCGTTTCTGGAAACCGTGCGACTCTTGGTGCGAAGCAAAGCCGGCTAAACTCGACTATCAACAACTTATCGATTCAGGTGGAAAACGCGTCTGTGAGTCGTAGTCGCATCCGTGATGTCGACTTCGCTTCTGAAACAGCCACTTTCTCGCAGAATCGAATTCTTAGTCAAGCAGGCACTAGTGTTCTCGCTCAAGCAGGCTCTATACCTGAACTCGCTTTAGGCCTGATCCGTTAATCGAGGATAGGTCAGGTGTGATGTTTGTGTCTTGGATGAGAGCCCCCAAGGGCTCTCATCATTTCGAAGAAACACATGGGACAGCTTGTGTCTGTTCCCAGGATGTTTTATAAAAAACTGGGACTTATCTGGTACGATGGTAGACGATAGTTTTTTGAGTGGAATTCTCCAGTAGAGAGCAACATATGGACTTGAATAGATTTCTCAGCAGCATAGCTGTCTTCACCTTGGCCGTTTCCTGTACTTCAACTCCGAAAAAGCCTGTTTCCGACAGACCTCCCCAAACGAAGAAAGTCACATCCCAAGATAGCAAAGATACAGATGAGGCAAGCAGTACTCGAGGTGATCCGAATTGTCACGCGTTTAACCCATTGGTTGAAAGCATTCCCCATTTTTTTGCTGATGTCGGTGTCGTTGTTACTGATGTCATGAAGCCTTGTACAACTGATGAGGGTAAAGCTGGCTACATAAAAGGCTCAGGTTGGGTGGCAATGGGATTCCCCTGCACCGGCGGCGGAGGCCGTATTGATTGGCGTGGAAGTTTTCATACTCCGAATCTGGTGATTTTCGATATTCCCAACTCCTGTCCGATGGCGCCCGGCCAGCAGCAACTTGCAGAAACTTTGGTAAAACCGCGCTTAGGCGTTGGCGATGATTCTCGTTTGATGGCTTTTTACCCCTTCGGTATTTCCTATTGGGAGCTGGCTGATGGCTCCGATGCTGATACCTCTTACACGGTGGAAGTCGTGACGACAGGCTCTCGTCAAAAACGCTGGACGGGATATCGAGCCGGGCAAGCAATCTCCATTAAACTCTACGGTCGTCCGAATTCATTGATGCCGAGTCGCTACTGGTATGAAGTTATTGCCGATCTGATGCAAGAAAGCGATGAGCAGTTTAAGTTAGAAGTGCGTGAAGTTCATGTCCTTGATAAAGCTGCCTTAGACAAGGTCAAGCAACGTTGTTTGGCATTGAGCCCTGCAAGAAATTGCCGGCAAGCATTTCCTTAAGATAACAGCGTCCAGCGCGGTTACAGTCTGCTGTAGCCGCTACCCTGCATTCAGTTCTGAAAAAGTCTTCCCCCATACTCCGGTTAAATTCCACCTATGGCCAAGTTCGTTGGCGATCCACAAGTTGTCGATCAGGTAAAAGCTGCCCATTTGCAAATCCGTAAAGCATTCTAAACTGGTATATGTAGAGCCATTCCAAGGACAGGCAAGATTCCTCTAGTTTACGTTCAAGTACGTATTTACCTATACGAATAAATTCTTCACATGCTTGACCCTTTAAAGGAAAAAAGCGGCTGTGAAAGCTAACAACAGAAATCAAAGACGCAGTTATTTTGAAGTTCAGCAGCCATTCGATCTGTTCGATGACCTGCCGCTGACTCAGTCTCAACAGGTCTATCGCCGACCGACTGCTCCAAAAAGGCCGCCATCTACCAAGATCTGGGCGATTCTCGGCTTTTTTATGTTGCTGGCTGTCGGTGCATGGGTCTTTTTCACGTTTCATCAAAGGGATGTGAAGCATCCATTTGTTTTTGTCGAACTGCGTGCTGTGACACCCAAGGGTAACCCATTGGCCGGTGCTGCCGTGCAGTTTGGTGAGCAAAAGATGGGAGTGACTGATAGTTTTGGGGAGTGGCGTCGCTATCTGCGTTTGCGTCCCGGCTCGAAAATCCGGGTGCGTATGACCAAAGCATATCAAGGCTATCAGTTTGTAGCGGAAAATATTTTGCAAGTTCCCATTCAACGCCCCGATGGGCGAGAGGCAGAGTTGAAAACCAGTCTGTCGCTGCAGCTAAAAGAGCAAAAAATACCTAGTCAGCAAAACCAGCGCCGGGAAGCTTCGACTGCGAGTTCGCCTACTCAGCTGCCGGTAGGTCGCGAAAAAACCGCTCCATCAACGGTTCAAGACTTTCGCGTTCGTACTTCCTATCTTTCCCAAAATCACTTGGCTGCCATAGATATTCGTCATGTTAAGTTTGAAGGTCAAACTCGATCGCTGATGGAACGGCACCAAGCAGGAGTTTTGCGCAATCGCATCATTCCGGAGCTGATTGCTCAAGTCGATGAGCATGGGCTGCGGATGGATCGACAAGCTGGCTGGAAGTTTCTGCTATCTTATATTCCATATGAAGATGATGTCGGCTTCATTCGTGGCGAATTAATATGGCGGGATCATCAAGGTAAGCCGCAAAAAAGTTCGTTTCTCACGAATTTTGCCAAGACTGTTGAAGAGTCTGCACGCAACTTGTTGCAAATGGCCAAACGTCAGGTGAATAAGCATTATGGGGCTAGTTTTTATAACGGTCACTGGTATGTGGCAGACATCCAGGGCTTGGAATACTGGCGACTGACCGAGCAGACACAACTCATGGATGCAGCTGGAGTTTGGCTCAGATTAAAGGCTGTGCGTGATGGTAGTGATAAGCCAGTTTGGCAAGTAGTGGGGCACGATGGTTCACCCTGTAAAAATGTTCCAGCTACAGAAGAATGTGCCTTACAGTCAGCCTCGCTGCGCGAAGCACCACCACAACCTCGTTGGAAAGTTCAGCATTTGCAAGTCGTTGGTCACTTACCAGAACGTGCGGAAATCTACATTTCCGGCTATCAAGCCTATGCTGTGCGACCTGGACAGTGGGCTTATTGGGGTGATGCTCATAGCGCGGTCATGGTATCCGTGATTCATCAGCAGAAAATTTTTCACCGGGCTCGTTTAGCGCCCTCAAGCCAAGGCCAGGCATTAGTCCTTCAACTTCCTGGGCAAACAGCTCAGTATACGCCGCCCAAGATGCCCCGCCGCTTCTAATGAACTTTTTAGTCGCCATCGACCAAAGCTTAGCGCTACAGTTTGGTAGGAGAGCTAGGATTGGATTGCCAGTCTGATCGTCATTCAGTTACGATTCCCTGGGAATGCTATGCTAGGTTATGGACCTATTGCTACGAGAGAGGATGACCATGACCACAACGGTACTTATCACAGGTAAACTTCACGAAGCTGCGATTGAAAAATTTGAAGGTAACTCACAATTTCGTGTGATCTATACGCCGGATAGCAAGTTTGAAGAATTTCGCTCGCATCTGGCGCATACACACGTCCTTGTGACTCGGAGTGAAACCGACATCGATCGCCGCTTAATCGACCATGCTCCTGAGCTCAAGGTCATTGCCAGGGCAGCAGTTGGTGTTGGCAATATTGACCTCGATTATGCGACGGAAAAGGGCATTTTAGTTGTTAATACACCGGGAAAAAACACCAACTCGGCGGCGGAGCTCACCCTTGGGTTACTTCTGGGCATGCTGCGTAACTTACCCCAAGCGCACATGCATATGAAAAATGGTGGCTGGGATCGGCATCGCTTCACCGGCTGTGAGCTGCGGGGTAGAAAAGTCGGTATCGTCGGCCTAGGCAATGTCGGGCACCGAGTTGCTCGTTTTTGTAAGGGGTTTGATGCGGAAGTTTATGCTTATGACCCTTATATCTCGCCCCAGGTCTTTACCCGTAATGAAGTCATCCCAGTGCATGATCTGCAAGAGTTGGCCGAAAGAGTCGATATTTTAACGGTTCATGTTCCCAAAAATAAAGAAACGGCTGGCATGATAACGGCCGATGTATTAAAGGCCCTGGGTCCGCAAGCTTATTTTATCAATGCGGCGCGTGGCGGCATTGCTGATGAAAATATCTTATTGGAAGCCTTGCAAAACAAAACGATCGCTGGTGTAGCTTTGGATACTTTCGATCACGAGCCAGAACCTTTGGCGGCTTTAGTTCAGCATGAAAAAGTGTGGTGTAGTCCACATATCGGCGCCTCGACAACAGAGGCACAGCTCGCCATCGGCGAAACGATCTATGAGCAAGTCTGTAAAGCTGTGGACGGCGGAGTGGTCGATTATCACGTGAATCTACCGGAAGTCGGTGTAATCGAGCAGCCAGTGTTGAAAGCGTACTCGACTTTGGCGGAAAAACTTGGCTCAATTGTCGGTCAGATACTCGATTTCAATCCCATGGAAGTGCAGTTTCAGTATCGGGGTGACATTGCCGATCTCGATAATTCGATTATCCGATTGAGCTGGATGAAAGGATACGCTAGCCATGTGGTTGATGAATATGTATCATTTGTCAATGTGCGTCGGCATTTTGATCGCCTGGGTATCGATTTAAGTGAGTCGACTGATCCGAGTTTTAATTCCTATCGTTCGGCTTTAAAGGTAACTGTACGGGGGCGAGATGGCGATCAACTGACCATTGGTGGTGTCGTCTTTGAAGAGACATACCCGCGTTTGACTCTGATCAAGGACTTCTATTTTGAATTGGAGCCCACCGGCAATATGGTCTTGATTGAAAACTTAGACCGGCCGGGTGTTATCGGTGATATTGGTCAGTATCTGGCTAAAGGTGAGATTAACATCAGCTCCTTTAATCTCAGCCGCAATATTCGCGGAGGCAAGGCTATGGCTCTTCTGAGCATCGATAGCACATTGAGCCACGAACAGATCAAAGAGCTCAGTAAAATTAAAAACGTACTATCTGCAAAGGCAATCATACTTTGAAATGGTCGGAACTAATAAACCCCATGACTCCCGAAGGTCACCGACGGATCGTAGAAGAGCAGAATCATATTCTCAAGGTTCTGCGGCCTCAAGTGGTTGAAGGAGTTGCGACCGCTGCTGCCGAAGGGGATCGATCAGAAAACGCGGAATACATATATGGCAAGAAAAGACTGAGAGAAATCGACAAGCGACTACGTTATCTCGGTAGCCTGATAAAAGATGTGCAGCTGATCGATCCGCGCAACATTCGCAGTGATCGCGTTGAATTTGGTGCAACTGTCACCATTTGTGACGAAGAAGGGGTGGAAAAAACCTGGACAATCGTTGGCTACGGCGAGGCCGATGTCGATCAGAAGACGATCTCGTGGAAGAGTCCACTTGCCCAAGCGCTGCGAAATAAGCGAGTCGGTGATGTCGTCCTGCTTGAGCGACCAGCAGGTGAAATGGAGTATGAGATTATCAGAATCGCTTATGGTGGGCATGTGACGGCTGAGTGAAATGTCAGGAATAGTGGCAACGCCGAGTCAGGGCTTTTTCAGCAGAATCTAAAAGCTCAGACCGGCACTCAGCGTTACAGCTAACCGCCGTTGATCTAAACCGGTAACATCCTCCTCTGACCAGTCATGGCGCAGACCAGCTTCGATCAAACCTTCCATCTTACGATCCCAATTTGGCAAAAACTTTTTCTGGTAATTGGCATACAAGCCATATAATAGCAATTCTTCAGCTGTTGCCGGATTTTTGTTTTCCGCTTGTCGCAGCTCGACCCCACTTGTCAACGCTCTTTCACGGTCGATCCGCCAGGAAAATTCGCTCGTCAGTCGGTGTTCAAAAAAAGACGGATTAAAGTCGGGTGTTTCATACTCAAGATAGGTCCAAGTTTGCGTCCATTGAAATTTTCGCCAATTGTGATTAGCTTGGATCAGGCCTTGTAATATGCGATTTCGCCTCGAATCAAGTGCGAGCTGATTATTAGCCAGAGCCTCGAAATTAGCACGAGCACTGTCGTAGGTCTTTTCAATTTGCACAACCAACTCCGATTCACTGCCAAGAATACGACGGTATTGCAAGCGACCAAATTCGCCCATAATCACATCATCGCCTAATTGCAAGCGGTAGCGGTTGATCTGTAAACTGGCAAAATTCAGCCGATTGATTTGCCAATTTGCAATCATCCCGGGACCTTCAACAGATGAAGGATCGAGTCCTTCGGTGCGAGCATCCAGCCGAAAGTAGACGAGACCAAGTTCAAAGTTTCTGGAAAACTGATGGCTCAGATTGACTTCGCGGCTTTCTTCATTTTGCAAAAGGCGAAAATCTTGAATGGCATCTGCATCATTACCGGCAATGCTGCCGCTTGTCACAAACTGACTTTGGCTGATACTGGTGCCTAAGAACGTTCGTGTCCATAAACGATAGCGAAATCCGCCATTGATGTTTTGGAACTGATTATTTTGACTTAGACTGGCATTGGCAAAGTTATCTCGTCGTTTCTCAGATTGCTGATCAAATCCAGCGTTGACCTGAAAGCGTCGGTTGATGTTGTAGCTGATTTGCGAGTTGATTCCATAGCGCTCCTCATAGAGTCGATTGCCGCTGTCGGCAACTGAACCTGGGTTGAGGTTGCTTAAGATGCCAAGTGAACGATTGCGATCCACTTGCTCGCTCAAGTCTAAATTTAAGTCTCCATCTGAAAGGCGGCCGAGTCCTGTAAGCGTCAGTTGCAGATTAAAACGCGAGCGGTTCAAACTAAGGATTTCACTGATTTCGACCTGTCTAGCTGTAACGCCCTCGCCTTGACTATGATTAAAATAGATTTGACCTTCATGACTCGCACCGATTGCCGGACCGTTCCACAAACTACCTAAACGATAGTTCTGGATCGTGGCGCTGCTTTCATCACTTTGTCCATTGATTTGGTTCTTCTGGTTCGCCTGTAATAAACTGATTTGGCTAATAAAATCGGTCTTTAATTGGCGACTCTGAGCGGGCGATGCAGTGAATAGGGCAATGGCGAGGACAGGCTTCCATACTAAGAGGCGATTTAGGCAGCTGTTGCGATAAGCTTGCAAGCTAGATTCACCATAAAAAATGTGAAACTTCAGATATTAGGAATGGCACTAGTATAGCTTGCCTGGCTGGAAAGCTCAAGGATGCTCAAACCAGGGAAATTCAATGCAAAAAAATCTTAGTTTTTGGTGAGCTTCAAAAATTGTTTGCCATCTGCTCCAGTACTTTTATACCAAGCGGGCTGCCCATGCTCGTCTATTCCTAATCGTGCTTGAGGGTCAGGTTTCTCGATCCAGCCGTGTTCGGTGAGAAAAACTTTTTGCGTCGTAACGCCTTCTGTTGCAGAAGAAGAAGTTTTTGAGCTTTGGAGTAGTCCAGCTGCCAACATTTCATCCAGGCTGGAGGCTAAGCTTTTCAAAACCTGGTTAAGATCCGCCTGGCTATGTGCGGTGGTGATAAAAGATGGGAAACCCCAGGTGAAGTGGACTCCATGATAACGCAACCATTGACTGAGTAATTCGGGGTAGTGGCTGCTAAGTTCTGACTGATCTGTAAAAAACATTTGCGAGGCAAAGTGCTCGATATGTAACGCCAAGCCTCGCTCCTGAAAAAGCTGATTGGCTTGGTGAACAAGATTCTCGCAGTTTTTGCTGAGACTTTCTTGTAGTTTTGTTCCTTCCTTTTGCAGATGCTGCAAGCTGGCAAAAGCAGTACGAACGGCAAGTGGGTGGCGAACGAAAGTACCGGCAAAATAGGTGACACCGGCTTCAGGCTGGCTTTGATCGCCAAATTGCCAAAAGCCCCCATCAAGGGCATCCATCAGCTCGCTACGGCCGGCAACCAGACCAATGGGCAAACCCCCACCAAGGATTTTACCGTAACATGCTAAGTCACCTTTAATACCCGACCAGCCTTGAAAACCCTGGGGATGGCAGCGGAAGCCTGTGATCACTTCGTCCATAATCAGCACCAGATCAAGCTCTTGCGTTAATTTCCGCAGCTCTTGCAAAAATTCCAGTGGAACAAAGTCGGGATTCCGACTTTGCACCGGCTCAAGCAAAACAGCTGCCAGTTCATGGCTGTGTTTTCGGATCATTTCCAAGCTCTCAGGCATGCCATATTCAAGTATGAGCAGATTCTCGACCGAACTTGGATTGACGCCAGGTGCTGCCGGCATAGCCAGGCCATCAGCTCGGGGCATGGCGATGACTTCATCAAAGAGTCCATGATAAGCCCCACGGAAAATTACAATTTTATTTTTTCCAGTGACGGTACGAGCCATGCGCAAGGCAGCAAGCACAGCTTCCGAACCGGTATTGCACCAGGCCACACGCTCATGGCCTAAAACCTGGCTTGCTAAAGCGGAGCATTCACCGACCAGATGATACTGGGGGCCGATTGCATAACCTTCGCTCATGCCTTTTTGTAATTCTTCCGTAATGAAATCTGCCTGATAACCAAAAAGATTGCTACCATAACCACAAAGCAAATCGATATATGGATGGCCATCGAGATCCCAAAGGTAGGCACCTTGTGCTTTGCTGATAACCAACGGATAAATCGCCTCTTTAAACTTCGGACGAAAGCCATTGACGGTGCGTGGATCAGCCAATACCGAGCGATATTGCTGCACTTGCTGTTTCGACGACTTGGTTTTTTCCTGATACTTGTCGATAAATTGATGGAAAGCATTCTCACTTTGGGGAGACAGATCAACTTCCTGCTTGCGAATCTTCAATTGCGGTCCATGGCTGCCTGATTTTTTTGTCTGGTCCACGGTTCCTAGGCTACTTGCTTGCTTAGAGGGGGTGACCATCTGCTTTTGCGGTAGTTGATTGGATTCTGCGGGTATCCCTTGTAATAGGCGTAGCTGTTGCTCCATGATATGCAATTGCTGCTGAACGATGGCTTGAACATCAGTTTTTTGTGAATCTATCGAAGCTGATTGCCCATCAGAGACATCGATTTGATCCACCTTGATCGTGCTTGTTTGTGTGATCCACTTTTCCTGCCAGCTCGTTGGAACTTCATCGGCCAAGTAGCTGACCAGGTCTTCAATTTGCGTCAGATCAGAGGAAAGTTGTCGAAAGCTAATTGGGATCTCAAACTCTTTTTTGAGGCCATTGGCAAGCTGGGTTAAAAACAGTGAGTCAAGACCGAGATCATAAAAGCTTGCCGTTGGTAAAATAGCGTTTTGGTCTAGACCGCAAACCTCGCTGAGTAAAATTCTAAGACGCTGAAAAACTGTATCTTTGATATCAGAACTCAAATTCTCGACTCCCTTGTCAGGATTTGCAACTGGCATTGCCAGACTGGTTTTGAGTTTTTCTTGCTTGATGTTCGATTGGTTGTCTTCAGGTTCAAGCCAATGGATGTCAGAGCTAAAGGAGTAGTTTGGCAAGCTGATCAATCGCCCCTCATGTCCTGGAATCATAGGCCAGGGAACGGAATAGCCCCTTTGCCACAAACTTGCTAATCCCATCAGGATGTGAGCCTGCTGAGCTGAGCAGGGAATATCTGCCAGAGAAAGACTACAGCTGGCATGCAGGTCGCGTTTCTGAATCAATCGTTGGCAAAGTGTGCTAGCTATTTTTCCAGGGCCTATTTCCAGGAAAGTCAAGCCTTTGCTGCTGTATTGCGTTAACGTTTCTCGCACGGTATCGGCAAATAGTACAGTCTGTCCGGCGTGCTTTGTCCAATAGTCGGCGTCCATTAGCGGCCCGCTATTGGCATCGATGATGCGAGCAGTTACAGTCGAGTAAATTGGAATCTTCGGTTTCTGAAAATGCAGATGCGAGATGGCTTGCTTGAATGCTTCCAGCATCGGCTGCATCATCGGCGAATGAAAGGCGTGTGATGTGGCTAAATCGCGCAAGCTGATATCAGCCGCATCCAGTTTCATTTTCATGCTGTGTATCTGTTCATGGCTGCCTGCAAGAACTATGGATTCGTCGCCGTTTATGGCTGCAATTGGTAAGGATTCTCCAAGAATATTTTCTAAGCTTGCCATGCTGGCCCGCACCTGGATCATGGCGCCGCTGGGAAGTTCTTGCATCAAGCGTGCGCGCTGGCAGACCAATTCAAGGGCGCTTTCTTCCGCCATAACTCCACTCAGGCATGCAGCAGCAATTTCGCCAATACTATGCCCCAGGAAAAATTCAGGTGTTATCCCCCAGTCAAGCAGAGCCTTACCAGCCGCGTATTGGTAGCAAAAAATTGCCGGCTGAGCGTAGAGGGTTTGTTGCAGATGATCACCTTGGGGGGCAGCCTCATCGAGCAGATAGGGTCTCAGGCGGATATCAAGAAAACCTTCAATCCAATCGAGACAACGATCAAAATCTCGGCGAAATTCTGCCGAAAATTGATGCCAACCCTGAGCCATACCTAAAAACTGGCTTCCTTGTCCGGGGAATAGAAAGCCGATATGTGTCGATTGGGCTATTTGACGAGCTGCCGACCAGGGATGAGTCTCGTCATCAGTCTTTCCGATGATACGATAACTACGCACGGGAAACTGATGCCGTCTTTGCTGGAGCGTATAACTAAGATCAGTTAAGTTTGGTGATCGCATCTTTAAGAATTGGTCAAGATCGCGTTGCATCCGTTGCAAGGCTTCTTCATTATGTGCGCTTAGACAAAGAGTGAACGGTCCATTGCTTTCCGATTTTTCATGGGCCTGCTCTTCGAACTCCGCAATAATCATATGGGCATTGGTTCCACCGATACCAAAAGAACTTAGTCCTGCGATTCGCTGTTTTTGCTGCCAGCTCTGGAGGCGATTAAGAATATAAAACGGTGAGTCCTTCAAGGGTAGGGCCGGGTTCGGTGTTTGAAAATTTATCGAAGGCACTAGGGTTTTGTGATAACAGCAAAGAGCGACTTTTATCAGGCCAGCAACGCCAGCACCGGCTGTTAAATGCCCAAAATTACTTTTGATAGAGCCAAGGCCACATGATTTTTCTGCTTGTCTTCGTGCTCGAAAGCTACGTTTTAATGCCTCGACTTCAATGGGATCACCGATCGGCGTGGCAGTACCATGGCATTCAACGTAGCTGATGTCTTCCTCTGGAGATAAGCTGGCATCAGCAAGGGCAGCTTGTATGGCAAGTTCCTGGCCGATAACACTGGGGCTGGAAAAACTCGCCTTGTCACCGCCATCATTATTAAGGCCGACTCCGCGAATCACAGCATAGATCCGATCATGATCACGTAAGGCATCGTCGAGGCGCTTTAAAACGACGAGTCCGCCACCGTCACTGAAATAGGTGCCGCTAGCATCTCGATCAAACGGCCGGCAATGACCATCTTTGGCAAAAATACTGCCATCCTGGTAAAGATAGCCTGACTGAACCGGTGAACTGATTGCTGCACCACCGGCAAGGGCTAGATCACATCCGCCATTACGTAAGCTCTGAACAGCCTGGATAACAGTGACAAGCGAGGTGGAGCAGGCGGTATGAGTGCTAAGAGCAGGGCCAGTTAAATTAAGCTTGTAGGCAATCCGTGTTGCCACGTAGTCCTTATCATTGGCGATCATGGCTTGGAAATCACCAACTCTGGCCCGTGTTGCAGCCTGGGTCATGATATTTTCGAGGTAGTAGGTATTATGCCCGACTCCAGCAAATACACCGGTCGAAACTTGAATCTCAGGAGCAGGATAGCCTGCGTCATCAAGAGCATGCCAGGCAAGTTCCAAAAGGAGTCGTTGTTGAGGATCAATGATGTCTGCCTCGCTGGCCGGAATACGGAAGAAGGCGGCATCGAAATTAGCATAGCGGCTTAAAATTCCTCTGACGGCAATATAATCGGGATCTTTTTTCAGTTCATCTGGAATGCTGAAATGCAAGTCATCAGCGGCGAAGTGTGTTGCTGTCTCCTGCCCTTGACAAAGTAAGGTCCATAATTCATCCAGTGAATCTGCTCCTGGAAAACGACCAGCCATACCGATAATGGCGATATCTTGCGAGGGGGTTTTGTCTGATTTTTGCAGTCTCGTTGACTGCGAAGTGATGGCAGATGACTGCTGAGAGACGACGTTATTTTTGTCACGCAGCAAATGCAGTAATTTTTTTGGACTTGGCGCTTCAAAAATATCGAGGACCGATAGCTCAAGCTGAAATTGTTCTTGGACGGCATTCACCAGTTGAATGGCAAGTAAGGAATGTCCACCTTTTTCGAAAAAATGATCATCTTCCTGAAAGCTTGGCCTTTTGAGAATCTGCGCAAATATGCGCGACAAGCTACTGCTATTTAAATCCGTCTGCTGCCAACTCGTCTCAGGCTTGTCTGGTGTTTGCTGATAGGATTGGACCAGCTTCTTACGATCAATTTTTCCACTGGGGGTTCTGGGAAAATCCTCCACTGCGACCCAAATTTCAGGAATCATATAGGCAGGCAATTCCTGGGAAAGACTGCTGCGCAGAGCCTGTTCCTGAAATTCATGGTCGGACTTGAGGATAAAACAGACCAGTTGCCTGTCACCGCCAAGCTCTGCGATGGCATCAACAACAGTTTCTTGGCCCTTGGCGTGACGGGAAATCGCTAATTCGACCTCTGCTGGCTCGATGCGATGCCCTCTTATCTTGATTTGCTGGTCCCGTCTGCCCAGAAATTCGAGCTCACCACTGGGAAGAAAGCGCACCAAATCGCCTGTGCGGTAGTAGCGTTTTTGTGTTTCAGGGTGGTGGACAAAGCGCTCTCCGGTCTCCTGTGGTAGCCCAATGTAACCATTTGCCAAGCAGCATCCGCCAACGAGAAGTTCACCAATTTCACTATCGTTGACTTCATCCCATTCGCCCTGAACGATCGTGAACTCGCAACCGGGTAGAGCTTTACCGATAGCCGGCAACTCTGGCCAGCTATCCGGATCTTGGCCTAACGTGAATGCTGTGACGACATGAGTTTCGGAGGGGCCATAATGATTGTAAAGTCTTGCCTCAGGCAGGTGTTTGAAGAACTGGCGAATACTTGCGGTGACTTTGAGCTGTTCGCCAGCAGTGAAGACGGCCTTCAAGCTTGCTGGATAAATCTGATGCCGCTGGGCCGCTTCGGCAAGATAGTGCAGGGCGATATAGGGCAAAAAGATACGCCCAATCTTTTCTTCCTGAAGAAATTGTAAAAGGATTTTTGGATCGATCCGTCGTTTATCGTCAATCAAAACCAGACTGCCACCTTCCAGCAAAGTCGAGAAAATTTCCTGAAAGGAAACATCAAAACTGATTGGTGCAAATTGCAAAGTTTTGAGTCGGTTTTCGTAGCTTCGCTGTTGCCAACGGATCAGGTTCGCCAAAGCGCTATGTGGCATCTCTACGCCCTTGGGCTTACCAGTCGAGCCAGAGGTATAGATGATATAAGCAGGACTATCGCTACTCAGGCTTGGCATCGTCCAGCCGCTTTCGCCAGCTTGATCGAATAGAACTTGAATATCGCGTTCCATTAGCAGAACGGAAGCCGGTGTTGCTTCACTTATGATTTGTTGCGCTAAGGCTTCCGTCGTCAAGATGATTTGCGGCTTACTGTTGCTAATTAAATACCGGAGGCGCTCAGTCGGGTAGGTAGGATCGAGGGGCACATAACAAGCTCCGACTTTCAGTATGCCAATGATCAGTTCAACCAGTTCAAGGCAGCGGGGAATGCAGATACCAATGGCCTGTCCGGCCTGAACACCATGTTCAGCCAGAATAGACGCAATACGGTCGGAGCGTTGTTTGAGCTGCCGATAGCTGAGTGATTGATCCATCCAAACGACGGCGGTTTCATGCTGATATTTCGCTTCCCATTCAGCGATTAAATGGCAAAGATGAACTTCATCTTTGCCTTGGTCGATTTGTTGATAGGCTTCGTTGGCAATACTTGGCAGCCATTGATCCAAGCTGGCAAAAAACTTATGTCTGGTTTCCAGTAGCATAAACAAATGATCAGCTCGATCATGATGCTCGATAGTCAACAATCCATTGAAGTTGACATCATGAAACATGTCTAGAAATTGCTCGGGATAAGAATAAAGATAGTCAAATCCTCCCGTGAAAATGACCAGAATGGGAACCTGGCGTGTGACTAAAGCCCGTAGTCCCTGGGCAGCATGCTGTCGACTTGGATAGACGCCTTCAAACTGATCATCGTTATCGTCCAGCGTCTTGTTGAGCTGCCGATGGGCAAAACGCTTCCACCTTCGCGGGTTCCAGACACGACGGCGATAATAGTGGTAGTAGAATTTCTTAGTGCGATAAACGTAAGTGTCCACCATACATAGTCCGACAACTCGTGCATCGGCTACGGCAGCAAAATGTGCGTCGACGGCGCCAGAGCAAATTCCAATGAGAATGAAGCTTTGTGCATCGAATGTTTCAGCAAGAAAATTTAAGGCGTCTTGGATATCTTTAGTACTGCGCTCCTGTCCCTGTGATTCATCAGTGCGGTTATCGCTATCGCCAAGTGAGGACAAATCAAAACGTAAAACAGCGTAACCTTGCTTTTGGTATCGACGTGCCAAGTCAGTAAAAATGCGATAGGGTCCGCTGCGATTGGAAATGCCTGTATTCCAGGTAACAATGGTCGGACGTTTTTCTTCGCCTTGTCTTGCGGAGGAATAAATCCCCACCAGATGATTGCTTTGTCCAAAACGAACGATTTTTTCCCGCTGCGTAGCCATCAGGCTTTCTCCATCAGTTCGACAAGCAACTGCTGCAAACTAGGTGCGAAACATTGCAAACGCAAGTTCCAAGGATGGCTCCAACCTAGATCATCACTGAATTCCTGAACTTGGGAACCTTGTGGAATCTCGTCTTTGAGTTTAGGCTCGCATTGGCTTATTAATGTGTGAATGTTCTGAGCTCGACAATGAGCAAACTGCAATTGCACTTGCTCCAGGTCATGATGAAATTCAGTCGTGTAGGGAAAGCCAAGGCATTGCTGAAAATTGATCTGCTCCGATGCGAATGGTGGACTATCTGGGTTCTCTTCGAGCATACTATGATGCATTCTGGACAATTCCATTGTGTACCGTTCGCCATTTACCACTGGATCGACCAAGATCAATTGATGCAGTAAAATTTCACGACTCAGCTCACAGGCTAGCCACCCACCCAGGCGCAGTCCGATGATCGAGCAATTTTTGATCACGGCCTTCTTATGGGCATGTTCGGCGACAAGGCTGACATCCAGTAACCAATTTTGCAAGCGGACGTCTTCTAGAGATCCAGGTGAGTCCCCTGTGCCTTGATAATCAAAGCGCCAGCAATGAAAACCACTTTCCGCAAGCCTTTGGCTTAAAATATGGTAGAGCTTTTGAAATCGCATCATTTCTTGCGGCGGCGGTGCAAGTAAAATGACACCTGCCTGGCGATCGTAGCTGGGATCAGGCAGCGTCAGCTGGACAAACAAGCCGGGCTCCTGCTCTAAAAAATACATTTCTTGACTTACGAATGTGGGCCCCATGGAAACACCTTTGTTATCCAAGATCGATTGCTTTGATTGACCGCTTGATCACTTTCATTGCTACTTTCCAATCGTGTAGCTAGCTGTTCGATATTCTCTAGTAAAAGATGTCGTAACAGGAACTTTTGTTGAATCTGCTCCTGATTAAGCTCAGCCAATACTTTGATGGCAAGAAGTGAGTAACCTCCAAGATCAAAGAATTGATCATCAATTCCGATATTTTGCTGTTTCAAATGCTTTGCAAAAATACTGACAATTCTTTCTTGCGATGGGCTTTGCGGACTGCGTTTTTTGGTTTGCATGTCCTGCTCAGTATGTGGTGGAGGTAGTTTTTTTCTGTCGATTTTGCCACTATTTGTCAAGGGGAATTGATCCAGTATGACCAAGTAGTGAGGTAGCATATAGTGCGGCAGGTTTCGATTCAGATGACTTAACAATTCTTTTAAAGTAAGGGTCAACTGGCGATCTTTTAAGCTGACGTAAGCGACGAGCCTTTGGTCATCTTGTTGATCTTCCCGCACCAAAACACATGCTTGTTGAACTTGTGGGTGAAGTAATATCTGGTTTTCAATCTCGCCAAGCTCCATCCTGAAACCACGGACCTTGACTTGAAAGTCGCTGCGGCCTAGCAGCTCAAAATTTCTTGTACCGTGGATTCGTGCTATGTCGCCTGTCTGATACAGACGACCAAACTTCCTATGCTCCACGAACTTTTCCCGCGTTAATTCTGGCTGATTCAAATAACTGGTGGCTAAAGCGGATCCGCCCAAGTAAAGTTGGCCTTTGGCACCTTGCGGAACGATTTGCTGCTCATCATTCAAAATCCATGCTTGGTATCCAGGAAGTGGCAGACCGACTTGAATGGAGTCGGCGTCAGTAATTTTTTGTGTTGTTGCCCATATGGTAGCTTCGGTTGGACCATAAACATTCCAAAGTTCGGCCGTTCTTGGCAAAAGAAAACGTGCTAGTTCAGGGTTGAGAGTCTCTCCGCCACAAAGGGCACGCAGATCTTTTTTGCCTGGCCAGGATTGGATTTGTAGTAGTTGCCAGCTTGCAGGAGTCGCCTGCATCAGACTAATGTTTTTTTGATGGATCAAGCTAGCAAGTTGGTCAGGGTCTGTACTTTGTTTGGCATCAAGCAGATGAATGGTAGCTCCATGTATCAATGGTAAGAATATTTCCAAAATGGAAATATCAAACGAGATTGTTGTCAGAGCCAGAACCCGATCTCTGTTGGAAATAGGAAGAGTTAAGCTGAAGGCAGATAAAAAGTGAGCTAATGCTCCATGACTAACTTTTACCCCTTTGGGGCGGCCAGTGGAGCCCGAAGTATAGATTAAATAGGCAGCTTGTTCTGGCGTGATATCGCCCGTATGTGGAGATGAGCTTTCTTCTTTTGATGATTTTATATCTTCAACGATAATGACTCGGGCTGCCTGTTCGTCAAACATCATGCCATGTTCTGTATGACAGATAATGACTTTCATAGCAGCATCTTCTACCATGGACAGGATACGATCTTTGGGTAATTGTGGGTCGAGAGGAACGTAGGCCGCGCCACTCCTTAAAATTGCCAACATGACCGAAACCAGATCGATATCACGGTTCATACAAATGCCAACGAAATCTCCGGGATTGATGCCAGCTGCACACAAAGCTGCGCTAACGTCCAACACGCGATTTTCCAGTTGCGCGTAGCTTAGCTGTGAGTCCCGATATTCAAGGGCGATACTTTGTGGTTGGTGTACGGCATGTTGGCTAATTAATACGGTAATTGGTGAAGGTAGTGGCTCTTTGATACTTGGAGCGATGCAAATTTTCTTCATATCCTGATACCTTGGAGCTGCAATCCAGGATAATTCCCCAAGCAAACGATGATCACCACTGATCACTTGCTCAAGTATGTGCTGAAAGCAGCTAAGCATGGATGAGGCACTATGTTCGAGCCATAAATCCGTACGAAAATCCAAACCGCCGGCTACCTGGCGCTCAGATTTTTTCACCCATAACATCAGATCCGTATGCACGCTGCCATTGGCGATAAATATTTGTTCAAGAGCTAATTGCGCCAGACTCTGTTGGCGTCTGGAAACATCCTGATAGGAAAACATCGCCGAAAACAGAGGGGTTCGGCTGGCATCTCGGGGAATGGCAAGGTCATGTAAAATCTCATCGAAGGGTAACTCACCATATTGCTGGGCTTGAAGACAAACAGTCTTCACATGATTCAGAAAGCTTTTAATTTTATCCTGCCGACTAAATTGAAAACGAAAAGGTAAAACATTGATAAAGGCGCCCAGAAGTTTTTCCAGGTCCTGACGGGAACGACCGCGAACAGGATTACCGATCACAAGGTCGATCTGTTCGCTGAAAGCATGGAGCATGAGAGCATAGCTTGCCATGAATACCATAAATGGGGTGAGAGTATTGCGTTGACAATATTGCTCCAGCTGCATGGTTTGTTGGGCATTAAGCTCAAATAAGATGGTCTGACTATCTGCTTGAAATTCTGCTGGACGTGAAAAGTCAGTTGGGATGTCAAGTGGTTCTGGAATTTCTTGGAACTGTTGACGCCAATATTGACGAGCTTGTTCCATAGCATCCTCTTGCAGGCGTTGCAATTGCCAACTGGAAAAGTCGGCATAGCTTACCGGAGGTGGCGGTGGCAGATTCTGATTGTTCTGCAGAGCTTGATAGGAGTGAGCTAATTCATCTAAGAAGATATCAAAACACCAGCCATCCCAAATCATATGGTGGGCCATGAAAAAAAAGATCGATTGATAGTTGTCTAAGCTATAGAGCCGGGCGCGAAACAAGGGATATTGGTCAATTTTGATCTTCTCAAAGGCAAGCTTTTGCAAATCTGCCAGCAGTTCAGTTTCCGCTGGATGTGAGCTGGATGATCGCCAATCTATCCATTCACATTCATTGCCGATTGGCTCATGGGTTAGTTGTTGAACGTCATCTTCGGTGCTTTGAAAGCTCATGCGCATCGCATCATGCTGAGCAAGGATATGTTGGAAAGCTCTCATGAAAATTGCGGCATCAAGTTTACCACGGATACGCCAAGCTGCGGGGAGGTTGTGGACACGTGTATCAGGATCTATTTGCTCGACATACCACATCCTTTTCTGCCAGCTAGAAACTCTCTTGTCATCGCTGTGTCGTCGTGGAATGCTGCTGTGAACGGACTCTTCACTCAGTATTAGCTGCTGATAAATATCGGAAAAACTTGCAGATCGAAAAAAATTCCGTAACTTTAATTGTCGGCCGCACTGTTGTTGAATTTCAGCAATAACTTGAGCTGCAAGCAAAGAATGTCCACCTTGTAGGAAAAAATCATCTTTTGCAGATTTTATGATGACATTTAGGTGATCTTCCCAGATAGTTTTTAACAGGATGCCAAGGGGGTTTTCGAGGATTAACTTAAGCTCTTCTTCCATCTCATGCGTGGCTCTTTGCTCGGCAACCACTGCTGTTTGCGGTGGTGGTAGTAGGCCGCGGTTAATTTTTCCATTCGGTAATTTCGGTAAGCTATCGAGAGCTACATAAAACTGGGGGATCATATAAAATGGGAGCATTTCTTTCAAATAAGCGACGATAACTTCAGGACGAATGGCTTTTTGACTACAGTAATATGCGATCAGTTGAGGCACATCATCGGCAATGGCGATGGCATCATGGATGTCGGGATGTTGGCGTAGATGGTAGCTGATATCATCCAATTCAATGCGGAAGCCACGAATTTTGACTTGTTGATCGATGCGGCCTAGTAATTCCAGCTCACCGTTTTCCAGATAGCGGCCAATGTCGCCCGTGCGATACCACTTTTGCTCTGACCATGGAGGATGGATAAATTTTTCTTCAGTGAGATCATCTCTCTTATAATAGCCGATTGCCAGCCCTTGGCCGCCAATCAAAACTTCACCCCAAGCGCCAACAGGGAGAGGGTGACCATACTGGTCAGTGATTTCAATCTGCGTATTGGCGATGGGCTTGCCGATATTGATGTTTTGATTCGGTTGGATTAGTTGGTAGCTCGACCATACTGTCGTTTCTGTTGGTCCGTACATATTCCACAAGCGGATGCCGTGGGTATGAAATTGCGGGGCTAAATCCGGGCTTAGGGTTTCACCTCCACATAAGGCTGTGAAAGGCTGTTTGAGCGTCCAAGTACCTTGAAATATCATACGCCAGGTGGCTGGTGTCGCCTGCATCATCGTGATGCCTTCACCAGCAAGCACATCCAGTATTTTCTGTCGATCCAGAGTCTCGTCCATACCTGCAATGCGAAGGTATGCTCCCTGTAGCAGGGGGAGGAAGATTTCTAGCACAGAGATATCAAAAGAAATGGTGGTAATAGCGAGAAAGCGATCATGGGCGTCTAGGCCCGGCTGCTGGGCCATGCTTTGTAAGAAATTAATGACGGATTGATGAGAAATCAAAACACCTTTAGGCCTGCCTGTGGAGCCCGATGTAAAAAGTAGATAGGCTGCCTGTGATGCATGATCAACTGGTAAGGGAGAAGGAGCGGTAAAACTTTGTTCCCAATCAAACTCGTCAAGGTTGACAAGGTGTTTGTCTGCAGGGGCGAGTCGTGCTTGCTCCTGACAGACGATGATAGTCTGCAGGCTCGCATCTTCGATCATCATCGCTAAACGTTTTTCTGGAAATCGAGGATCAAGTGGGACATAAAATGCACCTGCTTTCAATACACCGAGCAGGGCGACTGGCAGATGATGATTACGTTCCATGCGAATGCCAACAGCCTTTCCCTGTCCTAGGCCTGCTGCTTGAAGATAGGAGGCTAGTTGGTCTGATCGACGTTTTAATTGAGCATAAGTTATTTTGAACTTGCCGTCATTGATCGCAATTTTGTCAGCAAATGCTTGACAAGAAAGATCGATAGCATCTGCTAGGGTTAAATATTCTCTGGATCGAACGGTTAGTTGATTCCATTGAGATATGCGAGCGTCCCGTGGCAACGATAAATCTTGTAAGCACTGTTCTTCATCACTAAGCATTTGTATGGCAAATTCCTGGATGCCCAAACAGATTTGTTGAATAAGATTTTCATGAAATAAATCACAGTTGTAGTAACACTGGGCTGAAAGGCTTGTGTTGCTTTCCAGGAGGTTGAGAAAAACCTCGAAATTCTCAAAGAAACGTGGATTAGACCAATATTCGACTTCCAGTCCCTGCATGCTATAAAGCTCTGCTGGCAGTTTTTGATCATAGTTAAAAAGTACATTGACTAGCGGTATGCGGTTTTCACTACGTTTGATTTGCAAGTTTTGAATGAGCTGGCCAAAGGAAATGTTTTGATGTTCGTAAGCATCAAGGATCTTGTTTTTTGCAGCCGTTAAGAATTCTGATACCTTGATCTGGCCTTGCAAGGTCCAGGGAATTGGTAGAAGGTTGACACAGTGTCCTACTAAGCGAAACTGACCTTGTGCGGCCTGCCCCGAAGCTGGAACGCCAATGACAAGGTGATCCTGACGAGAGAGGCGACCCAGACTAAGCGCATAGCAGGCCATCAAAAAGCTAACAAGTGAGAGTTTTTTTTTGGCACAAAATTGTTTGATAGCCGCCATACAGTCCGGTGAAAATCGGAAGTCATAGCGTTTTGCATGAAAGCTTCTGCTGATAGGACGATGGGATTTCGTCGGTAGGTCGAGGGGGTCAGTAAGGAGCTGATGCTGTTGACGCCAATAATTTAAATCAGTCATTTTACTCTGGTGATCATTCTCTGCTTTAATAACAAAGTCGCTAAATGAGTCGGCTGCTGGTAAAGCTTTCTGGAAGTTTTTACGACTCAGAAAATGATTGTAGAAATAGCTGAGTTCTTCAACAATTAGTCCGAGGCTCCAACCATCGCAAATGATGTGGTGGGCTGTAAACACCAAAACATGGTGCTGTTCATGGTGTTTAATCAAATGTGCACGCACCAGTGGACCGTGGGTTTTAGGAAAGGCTTCGCAGAGTTCTTGCCGTAACCACTTGCGTAGAGCGGAATCAAAGGTTTTAGTTGAGTCATCATGACTTGAAATTTCGACCAGAGGGAGGGGAACAGTTAATTGCTTAGCGATGCATAAAATTTTCCCGTCGAGGCTGACAAATGCCCTCAATGATTGATGACGTTGGATCACAGCTTGCATACTTTTTTGTAATGCAGAGACTTCTAGCAGACCTCGCATGGAAATGCAGATCGACTCGTTGTAGGCAAGGTTCGCCTCATCAGCAAACTGTAGGGCCCCCCAGATTTCTTTTTGCGCTTCCGTGGTTGGTAGGGTTATTTCAAGCTCTGGCCCAAAGGCAAACGGGTCATAGGAGACCGGCTCCCATGAATCCTTTTCGTTATTCTTGTCGACAGGTTGATCCGAGTACAAACTCGCCTCTCCGTAAGGCATTAAGCTACTGATAGCGAATAGATTGTTTTTTAGGTCTACTTCTAGGAGGTTATCGACTTATTATAAGTAGACTTAAGCGAATTGCCGGTAAATCATCAAATGCATCAACCACAAAGTTTAGAAGGCGCTTGCTTAAATGCTTTAATGCTTGGATAAAATCTGACTTGTTTTCAGGAATCATAAAGTCTAGTATGAAAGGAAGTCGTGGGCAAACAAATCTCAGCTAGGTTCCTTGGATGAACCCTTTCATCGTCGTTCTTCTCGTATTATATTTTTTCATTTTAGCGCTTTTTGTCGGGTGGGCATTCAAATTTGCACGCCGGAAAAAAGATGCATCTACCCAACCAGGCAAAGCATCGTTACCACAACAACAAACTGATTCTATTGCCGATTCTAATTCCCACCAGATACTGACCAAAAAAATTTAACTAGCTTCCATTCGGAAATGCCGGAGACAAGGCGGAAATAAATTCTCATATTTCGGAATAAACTGCGATTTAGTTTCACCTTGCGCCTTGTCTCCGGCATTCCAACTAGCCCGATCAGGACATGATCGGGCTGAAAGCTAGTGAATTCTCAATTAGAATGTCGCATTATTATTCCAAGATATTAGTTTTTGCAGCCTTCTTGCAAAGTTGGGCTGATCGCATCGACATTGAAACCTCTGTCAGCCAGGTCAAAGTAAATATCGTCGAGTAAAGACTGATCAAGTTCAGGTGTGCGCGACAGGACCCAGATGGGGTTGCGGAATGCTGTGGACACGACAGCATAGGAATAGTCTGGGGCCAGATCGACTACCCAGTAATTAGAAAACGGTGTGGAAAAACCACCAAAGGATACATTGAACTTCGCAGGATTATCCGTGGCGGCTGCTGTTCCTTCGGCAATATCCAGTTCGCCATCAGGGCTAGATTTGCGACAGGAGTTCACCACAGACACGTTACCCTCGTCCGTTAATCCGTACTCTGCTGTAACACAAACACAATCTCTTTGGAAAACAGGCTTGGTCGAAGCCACTTCATACCACTTCCCCAGATATTGGTTGAGATCAAGTTCTCCAACCACACTTGGAAAGATCTGGCCGTAAGCGGAGGAAGCACTGAAGCCTAGCGTCACAAAAACTGACATCAAAAATTTACGCATTACATTTCTCCTTTTGATTTCTCATCTTGTCTTATGTTTTCGAAGACTTTTCTTTTGTACAAGTTTTGTATATATATTTCTAGGCTTAAATTGTGCATACTGTAGAAAAGTTTTAATGGATTGATAATATTGAAAAAAAATAGAAATCACCACAGAGTCAAGTCGATTTACTGCATACCATCTGTAGAATCTCTTTTGGTGAGTTTGGCCGTGTGAACAAATTTCTTTTCCCTGAATCCGACAGACCTGGGAATAAAGCTTTGGCTAGGTACGCGTTATTTCTATTTAGCGTTTGGCCAGCTACTTGGATTGTTGGTCATGCTGGCAAGTTTTCCCGCTCATCCGCTCATTCGTCAAAAGAAAAATTGCTTTGCTGACTACGATATTCGCAATTTTTCAAGCTAACAACCTTTTATTAAAACAGGCCCAGGCTGATAAAACTGAAATCCAAAGTCTCAATGATCAATTTAAAGAACATATAACAAATGTAGAGTTTGAAATACAGGATAAAACAAGAGATATCCGTTCGATATTGGCCAATATTAATCAAGGGATTTTTCTCATCAAAGAAGATAAAACAATTCATCAGGATCATTCTAGATATGCTGCCAAACTCTTTGATGTAGAAGATATCAGTCATCAGAATTATCAGATCATTTTTCAGCACGCTAATCTCAATTCGGATCAACGATCACAATCTCAGTCAGCCTTGGAATTGATCCTTGGTAACGATAAGATGATTTATATTGCCAACTGCCATTTACTACCTAAAAAAATGGCTTATAAGGATGGGCTCGGTACGGAAGAAAAAATAGTTGAAATTGACTGGGACCCAATTGTGAATGAACAAGATGTGACGAAGAGGATCTTGGTCGCCCTGCGTGATGTAACCCAGATGGAAAAACTACGATATAAGTCACAGAAGCAAGAACAAGAACTTGAGTATATGAAAGAAATAATTGATGTGCCGGAAGCGAAATTTGGCCAGTTTATTAATTTGTCCCTTAAGTACATCGATCAAAATATTGAGCTCATCACTAGATCGGATGCCTTGGATAGAATTCCAGTTAAAACATTGTTTATTAATATGCATACCCTGAAGGGCAATACTCGTAGTTTTCAATTAAAAAATCTTGCTATGTTTTTTCATGAAATAGAACAATCTTATGCTGAAGTCGAAAAAAATATAGCGCTGATGGATCGAGAAAAAATCTTGCAAGATCTGCATGCAGCGAAAGAACTTGTCGAATTATATGATCAAATCGATAAACATCGCTTAGGTAGAAGGCGGCAGTTGGACAAAGTGGAATTGAAAATTGAACAAGGCCTATCAACTGCAGAAAAAGTCACTGATATTTCCGGGCGCGGGGTGGGAATGTCCGCCGTTCGACAGTATTTAAATTCTATGGGAGGCAGTATTTCAGTTGTATTGGATAGCAGTGATCATCAGGCCAATCGACAAAAAAGAAAACTTCATTTCCTGATTGAAATTCCTAGCATATATTTTTCCAAGATACCTGCCGCTGCCATCCACGACATATCCAGTTGCTTGATCATATCAGTTTAAACAGAGACTTCATCTTCAAATAAAGTGAGAGTAAGCTAAAACACATCATTCAATTAGAAAATGTTCCTATAAGAAAAAATTAACCACGGAACAAAAGAATGTAAACTTGGAAAAAGAACATCGCCTCAGCCAGGGAAACTGGCTGAGGCGAAAATCTTTTGGTATCACATGTGCAGGGTGCTTTCCCTCAGGAAACTACTCACGAAAGTAGACGAGAGGGTTGCAACAAGTTTAATCTTTTGTAGGTTAAGGAAACATACAGAAAAAATCAAACGCTTATTTTACAAAAATTGTGCAACAATCTGAGGCTATTTTCGTAAAGGTGATGGGATTAGTATGTTTGAGTGGGTGATGGTTCTAAATATTGGTGGTTAAGATGAATGTTGCAATTGTTGGTGCCAGCGGTTTCATCGGCTTAAAGCTCGTTGAATATCTTCTCGATACAAGTCCTTACACTGTTTTGGCACTTAGTCGCAACCCTTTACCGATCAACATCATGAAAAAATACCCGCGTCTACGCTGGCGATCGGTTGATCTTCATAATCTTTTAACTCTCGAACAAGCCCTGGAAGGAATTCATGTTGCCATTTACTTGGTGCATTCCATGCTGCCTTCCGCACGGTTAAACCAAGGTAACTTTGCTGATTTTGATTTAAGCCTTGCAGATAATTTTGGCCGTGCTGCATATCGCGCAGGAATACGACAAGTTATTTACCTGAGTGGCCTTATTCCTGATCGTGAGAAATTATCGCTGCACTTACAGAGCAGACGTGAAGTCGAAGAGGTTTTGAAAAGCTATATTCCAAAGCTGACAACAATACGGGCTGGGCTTATCATTGGTGAAGGTGGCTCATCATTTACCATCATGTATCGCTTGGTTCAACGCCTGCCGCTCATGATATGTCCGACTTGGACTCAAAGTATTTGTCAGCCCATTTTTGTTGATGATGTCATTCGTGTTTTGGCTTACTGCATCGATCGGGAAGAATGTTTTGGTCGCATTTATGACGTCGGTGTTCAGGAAAAATGGACCTATCTTGGTCTTATGAAATTGACAGCGAAAAAGATGCATCGAAAAGTAATGTTTATAGTCGTGCCACTTTTTTCGCCCAATTTGTCTCGTCTTTGGGTCAGCCTTGTGGCGAATGCTCCAAAAAGTTTAGCCTATCCACTCATTCAAAGTTTGGAAGAAGACATGACGACTCACCCAGAAAGGACGCTGAGTCTTCCCGATGGCGAATTCGTTCATGTCGACAAATCTTTAAGCATGGTATTGCAACGCTATACAAGTTCACAAACTACGGCACAAGAAAAAATGCCTCATGCCTTTATTCGAAGCCTTCGATCGACACGACAAAAAAGTGTGCGTTCGATCCAGCGTTTATCATTACCGGCTGGGCGCGATGCCGAGTGGGTAGCGCAACAATATATGGAATGGCTCCCCCGATTTTTTAAAGGTCTTATTAAGGTCACTATCAAGCAGCAAACGGTGACCTTTTTCGTGAAGGGTTTACCGTTGAAATTACTGATCCTTCGTTACAGTCCGGAAAGAAGCCAAAAGGATCGACAACTTTTTTATGTGATAGGTGGCCTTCTAGCTGGGCATCGTAATGTTCGTGGTCGGTTGGAAATGCGGGAGACCCTGGGAGGGCGCGCCATAATAGTGGCCGTGCACGATTTTGTTCCGGCTTTGCCCTGGTTCCTGTATCGTTTGACGCAAGCGAAGGTTCATAGCTTTGTTATGAGTAGGTTCGCTGGTTATGTGCGTCTGAGTGACTCAATTGAGGCGGCTTGATTGGTCTGTCCCGCCTCGCTTCCCTTCTGCAGAGCTAGCTCTAGCTCAACCCATATGCTATGACACAGGCGAACATTTATCCCTACGATGGAGGATTCATGAAGCTATATATTCTTTATGAAAATCAGGATTGGCTCGATCCACTTCAAAAAATCTTGCGGCAGGAAAATTGGGAATTTGAAGCATGCTTTGTCAATGAGGGGCATTTAGATTTATCGGCTATACCCAAGCCAGGTATCTATTTAAACCGCCTCTCGGCATCATCGGCAACGCGAGATCATCAATATAGCCTAAATCACGGTGAGCAAATCATTCACTGGCTCGAGGCTGCTGGTTGTCGAGTCATTAATGGGTCAACAGCGATTGCTTTAGAAAAATCTAAGTTCCGGCAATACCTTTGCCTGCAGCGATGGCAGATTCCGGTACCAAAAAGCATTGCAGTAACTGGAGAGCGTGCGGCCCTCGCTCAAGCTGCAACTGCCATCGATTTTCCCTTTATCTATAAATATAACTGTGGCGGCAAGGGCCTGGGAGTGCAACTGATCCGTGATGCCGATCAATGGCGGCAGTTTCTACAACTGGGAACCTGGCGCGATTCTCCTGATACAGTGCACATTTTGCAACAGTATATTGAAAGCCGCGAACCATTCATTACGCGCTGTGAGTTTATTGGTGGAAAATTTCATTATGCAATACAGGCCGATACTTCAAAAGGCTTTGAACTTTGCCCAGCACAAGGTTGCGAGATCGATCGCTGTGCCTTGGGGGAAGAGCAAGTTGCGATTGAGCAAAATCCTGGACAGAGTATCTTTCGTTTGCGACGCTCATGGCATCACCCCATAATTCAGCGCTATGAGGCCATGCTTCAAGCCGAAAAAATCGATGTCGCTGGCATAGAGTTCCTGGAAGATCGGGAAGGTAAGCTCTGGACCTACGATATTAACTGCAACACCAATTACTCGCCCAAGGTTGAGGCCGAGGATGATGTGATCCCTGGTTTGCAGCGACTGACGAGCTTCTTACGAGAACAAATTGCGATGGAAAATGGAGTCCAATCATGAAAGTAGGAATCTGGTTACCTATCTTTGGCGGTTGGCTACGTAATCGCGAACAAGAAAATATGTCAGCTAGTTTTGACTATAATAAACAAGTTGCGCAAATAGCTGATAAGTTGGGCTTTCATACCATACTGGTGGCGGAATTAAATTTAAATGACATCAAAGGTGTCGACGAACCTTGTCTTGAAGCATGGACGACCGTATCCGCTCTTGCGGCCGTGACGGAGAATATTCGTTTGATGGCTGCTGTGCGCCCAGGTTATCGCTTACCGGCAGTGCTGGCGAAGATGGCTGCAAATATTGACCATATATCTCAGGGACGTTTTGAAATTAACCTGGTTTCGGCCTGGTGGCGGGAAGAAATGGAAATGTATGCCGGCGAGTGGCTGGATCATAGCGTCCGTTACCAACGCTCTGCAGAATTTATCGATGTTTTACAAGGTCTCTGGCAGAAAGATCATTGGAGCTATCAGGGGCAATTTTATCAGGTTAAAGACTGTGTCATGCAACCGAAGCCGGTCCAAGCTGGTGGGATTCCTATATATGCAGGCGGGGAGTCGGATCAAGGTAGAGATTTGATCGCTTCTCGTTGTGATTCCTATTTGATGCATGGAGATGCGGTAGAAGTCATCGCTGAAAATATCCGAGATATGCAGCAGCGTCGTGCAAAATTAAGTAAGCCAGAGTTAACATATGGAATGGCGGCCTACATGATATGCCGTGATACGGAAGAAGAAGCTAGGCAGGAATTAGCCGCCATTACTAATGTCCACGCTTCAGCGAAAGCCTTGCATAGTTACCAAGACTTTGTCAGTCAAAGCCAATTGCGAACCAAGATCAGTATCGAAGATTACTCGGTAAGCAACCGCGGCCTTCGTCCCGGTTTGGTTGGTACAGCCGAGCAGATCGTTGCGCGGCTCAAGGCCTATGAAGCGGCTGGTCTCGACCTTGTCCTAATCCAATGTAGCCCGATGTTGGAAGATCTAGAGCGAATTGGTACAAAAATCCTACCGCATTTTTCGTCATAAACATTGGGGTTTTGCGAGTCTTGCACAATTAATGTACCATGCTCGCAGATCCCTAAAGTTCTCCTCAAGCAATAGGTAATAACACAAAATCCGATTGTCCCTGGGGAAATTTTTAGGCGATTTTGACGCTGTTGTAATTAGCTATAATTAATAATAAATTCATTGCGCCAAAATGGCCTCGTTTTTTTCCTCGTGTCAAACATATGTTCAGAGCATGCATGAGTATGTGGCCGCGAAATTGATTTTGAGTCAGATAATAAGGAAGGCGCAGTGGCAGGTGATCGACTAAGTGTGAAGACAATTTGTAAGCTGACAGGAATAAATGAACACACTCTTCGGGCGTGGGAGCGTCGGTATCAAATTGTTGAGCCAGATAGATTGGAAAATGGGCGCCGGGTTTATAGTCTCGAAGACTTAGAAAAATTGAAATTGGTCAACAAATTGCTGAGCTCTGGTTTTTTAATTGGCCACATTGCTGGTTATAAAGCGGCAGAGCTGGCGAAATTACTCCAAGAAACAGCTCATAAATATGGAGCTGTAGGACCTAGCCAAGGTACTACGAAATTATTTGCAAAAATTGAGCGTATGCTGGCGGATTTTGATATTGCAAGCTTAAGAACTTTAATTGAAAAAGCTCACATCGAGTATGGCATTCGGGAATTACTTTTTGAGTTTTTGGAGCCGATGTTAAACAAACTTTCGGCGCTAGTGGAGGCGGGAAAACTGCATGATGGTCATCAGAATTTATGGGATTTAAATGTAAAATTCCTCTTAACTCAGATCTTGAATCAGCTTGACTCAGGGATACGAAAAGATGACTTCCGATCGAGGTCGTTTATTTGTAGTTCATTACAGAGTGGTAAAGCCGAGTTACAAGTTATGATGGCATCCGTGGTTTGTGCGATCAATGAATTTCCCGTGGTTTTTATCGGTCAAGGCCTCAAGGCGGAAACTTTGGCCGATACCCTGATGGCACTCAAAGGAAATACGATCATCCTTAACGCCATTCAGAAAAACTCGATAGAAAAAGTTAATTTGAATGGCTTTATTGGAAAAATCTGTCAACAGGTGACGGGGCGCTGCGAAGTCTGGTTGCTGGGAGAGGTGGAACCCGTTCAGGTGGAAGACTATAGTTTACCCATCAGGCGGTTTCATTCTTTAACGGATCTGGATCAAAATCTGGTCAACGTCCGTTAATACGGAGCTTATGATGCAATCGGCGAAGTCCATAGTATGGCTTAGAAACGATTTTCGCCTCGCGGATAATCCTGCTTTAGCAGCGGCTGCTCAATTTGAGCAAGTCTATATGATTTATATTCATGAAGACCAAAGCAATGATGACTGGCCGATAGGAGCAGCAAGTCGCTGGTGGTTGCACCGAAGCTTGCAATCGTTGGATCGAAAAGTGAGCAAATTGGGCGGGAACTTGGCGATCGCTCAGGGTGCGGCAGAAGAAATTTTACCTCATCTTGCGACCTCATTAGGGGTGACTCACATTTTTTGGAATCGGCGCTATGAAAAGTCTGCGATTGAGCGCGATGCTCTTGTTAAGAAAGCACTGGAAAATCTAGGATTTTGCGTGAAATCCTTTGCCGGTCGCTACCTGCTTGAACCTTGGGAATTAAAAAATCAAACAGGGAAGCCTTACAAGGTGTTTACACCTTTTGCCAAGGCATTTTTAAACTTTGATGTTAGATTGCCAACGCTGACTAAAATTAAAAAACTATCTTCGCTCCCTGCAAGCATCAAAAATTTAGATATTGACAGTTTGAACTTGTTGCCTCGCTTAACATGGTACCATTCTTTGGAAAGGTATTGGCAGCCTGGTGAAGATGCTGCCAAGAAAGCGCTTGAGCGTTTTACTGACGAAATTCATGATTATGTCAAAGATAGAGATTTTCCTGCATTAGCAGCTACCTCGCGACTCAGTGCTCATTTACATTTTGGCGAAATTTCACCCCATCGTGTCTGGCATAAACTTAGTGCGCTTGAAATAAAACAAAGTCATATTGATAGCTTTCCTTTTTTACGCCAATTGCTGTGGCGGGAATTTGCCAATTATTCTCTCTTTCATTTCCCAGAAATGCCATATGAACCACTTCGCTCAGAATTCAAACGTTTTCCCTGGTCGAATAAATCATTGCATCTTAGAGCCTGGCAGAAAGGTCAGACGGGATATCCAATTGTTGATGCAGGAATGCGTGAATTATGGGCAACCGGCTGGATGCATAATCGAGTACGGATGATAGTTGGCTCGTTTTTGGTGAAGAATTTGCGTATCCACTGGTTGGAAGGTGAAAAATGGTTTTGGGACACATTGGTCGATGCTGATATTGCCAACAATAGTATGGGCTGGCAATGGGTTGCAGGTAGCGGCATTGATGCAGCTCCTTACTTTCGCATTTTCAATCCAAGTTTGCAAAGTGCAAAATTCGATCCTCAAGGATCGTATATTCGGCGATGGGTGCCTGAACTTGCCTGTCTTCCCAACAAGTGGCTGCACCAACCAGATAAAGCTCCGCAAAAACTCTTGCAGGACATTGGTCTTACCATTGGTAAGGGTTACCCGAAGCCAATCATCGATTATAGAATTTCTCGCCAGGACGCGTTAGATAGTTATCAAACTCTGAAATAAAGTAATGATGAAAGAGTTAAGGGTTTTTGGGAATAATCTTCCCCGGCTGCTCGAATGCATTGAGATCTTTTGCTATATGCCGATAATTGTTAATAGGAAAAGGGAGCGAAGTCACAAATGTGACATAAAGGTAAGGGGCCTGAATGGCAAAATCAAACTTTAGCGAGTATTTCTATGAACGCCTCGAATTCTGGGGAGAGCGGGCTTTGGATGCGGTCACACCGGGCATTTTCTTTTTCGAAGGCATGGATAAGGCTCGAATCCACTACCAGTTTTTTCTGGTTGTCGGCCTTTTAACAGTTTTCGCTTTATTCGTGATCTATATCGTTGACCATCGTATGATTCGTGCTCAAGAAAAAGAGCAACATAAAATTACCTATCGCTTTAATGCCTTTGGTAGAAAAATTGTTATCGATGGGTCAGACGAATCTGCCTTGGAAACTTTGGCAAGTCGTCGTGAAAAATGGGAAAAAGACAAGGAACAGGCGCAAAAGAAATTGCGTGGAGAAGCAAAGAACAAGATGAAATCTAATTCAAAGTTAAAGCCAGATAAACCAGAGGCTAAAACCTCAGGTGTCCGCTCGGCATCACATACTGGACCTTCAGGATTAGCAGCTATCGATAAAGAACATTTGCCGACGTTCTTTCGCTCTTGATAGCATGTAGCATCGCTTCAAGAACCATTAAAGACCATTGCCAAATTCCACATCCCACCAGTCTTCAATGATCTGGCAAACATTTGTGCCTCCACACAAGTCTCCACCTGAATGACCCAATCCACCTGAAGCTTTCAAACGAAGTCGGTTGTTGCTAGCGTTGCCACCTTCTGCAGGAAAGGGGGTTATGAGACGGAGCCAGAGAAAATCATAATTAAGTCCGTTTCCATGACAACCACAGTCTGTCATCATAGTCGGTAAGACATTGGCGGTAAAGTACTGCTGTATCACACTACCGGCGGCTGGTTTGTCCAAGGCAATAAATGATTCAGGGGCTTCTTCAATTGTCAGAAACTCAGATTCGAGCGCAATACGAGCTGCCAGTAGATGTCTCTGACCATTCAACCATGTTGCAGGAAGTTTCATCTCAAAGCCGTGAGCTCCCGGGTTGCCATTATCAAAGCTATCCTGGTTGGCTGGAATTTGAATTGGATTGTTAAAATTTTCATCATTGATGGCTATCTGCACATTCACCTGCTGATTCAGGTCTTTGGCATTTATCGCCCAGCCTTTGATGAAGCCATCGGCCGTGACTTCAGTAATGGCGCCGATCGATGAAAGCGGGCGATCTCCGGCTTTTTCCGGATCGTTGCCAAACTCAATATCCCACCATTCTGCCACTTCTTTGCAAGGGCTGGAGTTAATTCCACTAAGGCAGGGGTCGCGATTAGGGTGCGTCCTGCCTGCCAGAGTGCCCCTAATCATAGGTAACAAGGTATTTTGCTCCAGCATGCTGAGCATGGGTTGGTATTCATAAATGCTCATCGGACCTCGATCCCGTTCAACGGGATAGTCATCAGGAGCATGGCATCGCTGGCAAATTTGAAAAGCCTTGGCGACATTTTCTGTGAAGTACGTTGGTCCATCGATTAGTTCGTTCTCAAGGCCATCACCGCCGACGTGTTGGTCTTGCTCCGTTGTGTTGGAGTCTTGAATATTTGCGGCATTGTTGTCTGAAGCCCGAGTCTTTGCTGATTTTTTCTGGCAAGATAGCTGAAAAATAAAAATATATAACATAACAGATAGTATCAGAAGAGCTTCCATGTTCTTCAAAGCTATAACCTCCGTATTTGGCTTGCCATGCTATCGGTATTTTTTTGAGAAAGCTTGATGGTCCTGTGAATATTTGAATTAATATAGTTACTTGGCTCATCGATTTCAGAATGAATTCTGAGTTCCGCCTTCCCTGATCTGCTTACAGAGTCTAAAATGGCAAAATACCCATTTAATCAAGTTGTAGCTAAAGGGTGTTTCGTGGCACAAACAGATAAAAAGCCCGTATTGCTCCTTGCTGAAATGTGCAATCCAGCTTGGGCGAGCGTGCCTTTAGTTGGCTGGCAGCATGTTGCTCACTTAGCACAAGTGACTTCGGTTCATCTGGTGACGCATGTTGTCAATCAGGAGGACATCGAAGCCAGGAAACCCTCTTTTCCTGTGACATATATTACCTATGATTGGGCGGATAGACTTTTCACAAGCATAAGCCGTCGGCTTTTTGGTTCCGACTATAGCAAGGCTTCGCTGACCCTGCTAAAAATTCCCTTTTATATCTGGTTTGAATGGCGCGTATGGTGGCGGCTGCGTGGGGAATTTAAGAGGAATCAATTTTCCTTGATTCACCGCTTAACGCCAGTCAGTCCAGCAGTACCCAGCATGATCGCATGGTTGACGAGGAATAGAAATCTGCCGTTTGTTTTAGGCCCTATCAATGGTGGCTTGCCTTGGCCAAAAGGATATGAAAGTGCAGCAAGAGATCGAGAATGGATTTCCAGATTTCGGCATTATTATCATGTGCTGCCGTTCATCTCGTCCATGCGCAAGCGAGCCGAACTTATCCTTGTGGGGTCGCACTTTACTAAGGACGAAATTCCCAGAAAATTTCATGCAAAATGTCGTTATTTCCCTGAAAATGCGGTCGATGAAAACTTGCTTCTGAATGCTGAAAGAAAAGATGTGACATCAACTCTTAAGGTCGTCTTTGTCGGGCGATTGGTAGCCCTAAAAGGGCCGGATATCGTATTGCGCGCAAGTCTACCTTATTTGCGTCAGAAATCAATGCACCTTGAATTTGTCGGTGACGGGCCATTGATGTCGGAACTCAGAGACATTGTTGCCAAAGAAAATCTGCAGGATCAAGTGCGCTTTCACGGTTGGATCGCTCAGCAAAGCCAAGTGCAAAAAATGATGCAAGACTTTCATGTACTAGCCTTCCCGTCAGTGCGCGAGTTTGGTGGCGGTGTCGTCGTGGAGGCTATGGCTAAAGGAGTCGTCCCAATCGTATTAGACTATGGTGGACCAGGTGAGATCGTGACGGCAGAATCTGGAATAAAACTAGCTCTACTCGATCAGGAACAAACGATTCAAAGCCTGAACCGGGCTATAGGCGAAGTTTTAAATGATCGAGAGCGCTTAAAAACTATGTCGGCCCAGGCGATTGAGCGTGTCCGAAAATTTTACACATGGCAAAGTAAAGCACAAATGATTCTTCAGTTTTATCAGGAATTAGAATTTCGAGGTTAGTCTTGAGTTATAGCCGTATCCTTTTGGAAATTCACATTTTCAGCCTCCTGTCAGGACTACTCTTCTTTTTACTAAAAGCTAGTCCTGTCGCCATAGCGCCGATTGTGATCTATGTGAGCATCCGTTCGATACCAATTATACAAACGATTGATTACCGAAACATTGTTATTTTTTTGGTAGGCCTTGCCTTGTTTATTGATGATGTCTCTCAAGTAGCTTGGGGTCGAAATATCGAAATGCCGACGGAGCTACTCGGTAAGATCCTTTTTGAAAGCTTTGGCTTAACTGGCCTTGAAATGGCAACTATTTTCTTATTGCTATGGATAGTGCTGATTGAACAACCATCAGCTAAAATCTCATGGATTCGCCATGGCTTGGTATCCTTAACTTTGATGATTTCATCATATTTCTTGGTCTCGTTTTTTTCAGCCTTTGTCGGGTTGATCAAAGGTGGTGATCTAAATATTCACTTTATTCAGAGTCGATTCTTGCACTTATTGCCAATGTGGACCGTGATTGGCTTTTTTTGTATCGATCATGAGGCGATAGCCACTCGTATCATGAAAGTGATTGCAGTTGTTATGACTCTGAAGTCAGTTCAAGCACTGCTTGTGTATTTGGTTTATCCGGGGGACATGCTGGACCCCGAATATCTCGTTGATCATTATTTCTCGATGTTTTCAGTTATAGCGTTGGTGTTTACCATCGGTATCATCGTATCTCGCCAACATTCAATTTGGCTAAGAAGTTTTTTGAGTCTAGGAAGTCTCCCGGTATTTCTGGTCTACATTTTGAATCAACGTCGGACGTCATATGTGGGGGCGATATTTGCTCTGCTGCTGATTCCGCTGTTTTTCAAGAGAGAATGGTATAAGCGCTATGCTGCAAACATTCTGATTGTTGCGGGATTGCTGATAGCAATCGTTGGATCAACCTGGTTTCTTCCCGCACCGTTTTCCTTTTTAAGAACTACGATTGACTCTTTACAAGAAGAGCAAACAATGGAATTCCCAGCATATAGGGCACTGGAAAATGGCAATCTGTTGAACGCAATTGGGACAGCGCCGATCCTTGGGCTAGGAACAGGTCAGGAATTCGAGGAAGTCTTTCGTATGCCGGACATTAGCTTTGTCTATGACCGTTATCGCATGATTCCGCATAATCTGTTTTTAGCGTCTTGGGCTTACGGAGGATTGCTGGGGATCTTGGCGTTGTCGTTAATATTTTCTTTTATGGTAAGCCACACAGGTTCATTATTTCGCTACTCCCATCAGTCGAACCTGATGATTTTTAGTCTTTGCTCGTTTTTCTTTTTGATTCAATACATAGTTTATACTTACGGTGATTTGGGCCTGCAAATTCCCCGAAATCAAATGTTTGCTGGTCTTCTATTTGGCGGGGTATGCCGCCTCTTGGCAATCGGTCGCCGGGAAAAATGGGCAAGTTAGGGAAATGATATGAGTCTTGATCTTTTTATGGTTTTAAATATATTTTTCGCGGGCTTTGTCCATTCATTTTTAAGAGAAAAATGGGGAGTAAAGGCCTCGCTGATATTGCTTATCTACCTCCTGCTCTTTTATTTATTACTAGGTCAAGTGATTACTTCAATGCCAGAGTTATATATTAAGCCAAATTTTTACCGCTTCAATTTCTGATTTTGGCTAAAGATAGTTTGCAGTTGAGCCGAGTCTTTCCATGCGTAATTAGCCTGAGTGTGCGTCTTTGCTAAAACTCAAACGAGAAGAATTTTGGCGACATATCAAAAAAATTGCCGCTATTTTGCTCAAAATATTAACCGATGGAAAGTATTTTCAATTCATCGCTATCTCCTCCCTATCATCGTTTTTATGATGTCGCAAAACATATGCGCACAAGTTCTCCAGGATGGTCATTTGATTCTGGAAGAGGGTTTTCAAGGTCTTTCCTTGCATGGGTATATTGAATATCTTGAAGATAAAGATCAGAAATTGGATGTTCATAAAATCCGGCAACAGGAATGGTCAACAAAGTTTTCATTAAGTGACCAGCATAACTTGAACTGGGGCTTTACGCCTTATCCTGTTTGGTTGCGTTTAAAAATTGAAGACAGACGGCAAAATCCTGGATTTTTGGTCTTGGAACTGGACTATAACCAGATGGATGACGTTCAGTTTGTCAGTTGTACTCAGTCAGAAGAAGAATTTAAGGACTGGCAGTGCTCCGACGAGGATTTGTCGCAGTCTATCATTTATGGCGGGCGCCAGCGATTTGATCGTCGGCTGCAACTTGCAGCTGTAAGTGATGAATTTTCTTTTCCTAGTACAAGTCTTGACCAGAATGCGCAATTTTATACGGTATGGATCAAGGCGCAAACCAGTGGCTCGTTGCAGCTTTCTGCAAAGCTGCGGACACTGGATAGCCAAAATCGACACAATCGTGAATTGTCACTGATAAATGGCGTTTACTTTGGTGGTTTGTTGGTTCTCATCCTTTACAATATTTTTGTTTGCTTAAGCTTACGTTCCATTAAGTATCTTGGCTATGTTGCATACATGGCCTGTTGGCTCGTGTTTCAATTCTTCCTTATTGGTTATGGCTTTACCTATTTTGGTCCATACTTACCTGACTTTATCGGGCCCCGCATCCTTCCAATAGGTGTCCTATTATTTGGCCTGTTCTCGCTGATATTTGCCATATTGTTTTTAGATGTAAAAAAAGCTTCCATAAAACTTAGAAATGTAACTGTTGGCTTCATTATCTTCTGCTTCCTACTCGCGATGATTTCTCCATTTTTTGATTATGGCCCTTTTCTTCGTTTTACCATGATTGTCATGACACCGTCGTGGCTAGGTCTTGAGCTTTCAATCGGTATCGTCAGTCTAAAAACTCATCGCCGAACGGCCATTTTGTTTTTAGCTAGTTGGAGCTCCCTTCTTCTTGGTTCACTTGTTGTGATGTTGCGGACGATCGGGCTTTTACCTATGAGCTTCTTAACGATCTATGCTCAGCAAATCGGTTCATGGACAGAAGGTTTGTTGATGTCTTTTGCTATGGCAGATGTTATCAATCAACTGCGGAAAAAGACCAGCCGCCAGGCATTAGATCTGAAATCTGTTAATGAAGAATTGCGGCGCCACGACCAATTAAAAGATGAGTTTTTGGCTAATACCTCGCATGAGTTGCGTACACCTTTGCATGGAATCATTGGATTGGCTGAGTCGATTTTAGAGGGGCAAAGAGAGCAGCTAAGTGCAGATGTCATACACAAACTGAAACTTGTCGTAGGCTCAAGCAAGAGGCTTGGGTCCATGGTTAATGATCTCTTAGATTTTTCCAAGCTTCAGCATGGAGAATTGGTATTAAAAACAAGAGGCATCGATCTCAAAACTAATGTGCAAATGGTCATTGATTTGATCAGTTCTGAATCAGATAAAAAATCTGTTGCTATCAGAAATAAGATACCTGAAAATTTTCCATCAGTCCTGGCGGATGAAAATCGCTTGCAACAAATTTTGTTTAACCTAATTGGCAATGCAAAAAAATTCACTCACCAAGGGGAAATTTGCATATCGGCAATTTTTGATGAGCAATTCGTTGAGTTGGCAGTAGCCGATACTGGAATAGGTATCGATGCATCACAGTTTGAAAATATTTTCCAATCTTTTGTCCAGGCTGATGGCACAACGGCGCGAGAATATGGTGGTAGCGGTTTGGGCCTGACGATCACAAAAAAGCTGGTTGAGCTTCACAGTGGAAAAATTTGGCTGGAGAGTGAATTGGGCAAAGGCTCAGTATTTTATGTCCGGCTACCTCGCGCCCAAGAACTAAGTCTTCATAATCAGCAATTTGTTGAACAAGTATCTCATCAATTGCCTGTTAAAGTCTTCCTGGAAGACAAAGAATTAAATGATATACAAGTACAGCCAGATAACGTGGCACTTGATGGCAAAAAAAATGGAGAGAAGAAACGCTTTCGCATTTTGGTTGCCGATGACGACATGGTAAATCTAGAAGTGATCAAGGCTCACCTGGAAGGTGAAAACTTTGATCTGGTCATGGCAATGGATGGCGAAGAAGCCTTGGCATGCGTCGACCAAAAAGGCCCATTTGATCTGGTTCTATGTGATGTCATGATGCCGAGGAAAACAGGCTATGATTTTTGCAAAAGTTTGCGTATGAAGCATGGGGTTGCGGAATTACCGGTTATTCTCCTTACGGCCAAAGGGCAGATCAGCGATTTAGTCATGGGATTCGATTCCGGGGCCAATGACTATTTAATCAAGCCATTTGCAAAGAAAGAGCTTTTAGCTCGCATGCAAGCTCATCTCATGGTTTCAGAAACCAATGCTGCCATGGGCCGGTTTGTGCCTCGCGATTTTCTGCGCTTGTTAGGCCACGAACAGATTGTCGATGTTCGCCTTGGTGATGCCAAAAGCCAGAATATTACCGTTATGTTCTCCGATATCCGGGATTTTACAAATATCGCAGAAAATCTCAGCCCGGAGCAGACTTTTAGTTTCGTCAATTCCTGTTTGGCAAAAGTCGGCCCCCATATCAGTCGGCATAACGGCTTTGTTGATAAGTTTATTGGTGACGCGATCATGGCATTGTTTCCTCAATCACCGATGGACGCGCTGCATAGTATCATTGCAATTCAGCATGAAGTTAATGAGATGAATCGTCTTTATGCCGCGAAAGATGGTAAAAGTTTACGAATTGGAACAGGCTTGCACTGTGGACCAACCATGCTCGGGACGGTGGGTGAACCAGAGCGTTTCGATGTGACTGTGATCAGTGATTCAGTAAACGTCGCATCGAGAATCGAAGGCGTTACAAAGCTACTGGGGGTTCATGCTTTAGTGAGTTCACAGATCCTGGAAAGTTTGCCAACTAAGCACGGTTTTGGTTTTCGATATATTGGCAAGTTTCAGCTTGCAGGTAAGCGGGAAAGTCTGCAGCTCTATGAATTCTTAGATTTGTGTGCCGTAAGTGAAAAGCAAAAGCGACTCGATCAATTGGAAAATTTTAATGAGGCCATCACCCTATTTTCAAATTCGGCACTTGCTGAAGCGGCTTCTTTGTTTGAAAAACTGCTTGAGCGAGATCCTCACGACCAGGTTGCTGCATATTATTTAGAAATTAGCAGAAAATACCAACGGTTTGGTCTGCCTGATGAGTTTGATGGGACTTTGGCTATGCATAAGGCTGCCTAAAATATTTGGCGGTAAGTGGTTATAAATAAAGAATAAATCTAAACTCCTACCAAACTTACGACTTCCACCTATCGGTTTCAAACATTTTGGTACGCTAAAAGAAACGACAGCCGATTTCTCCTGGAGAATCAGAGCTATTTATTTGATATTCATTAAGGGAAATTTTCTCGGAATAAAAGTGATAAAAGAAGTCAGGGTGAAGCTGGTGGTAATAGAAAGTCTTTTTAAAGAGATTCTGAACGCACATATTTACGATCTTGTCAAACATACACCACTGAATCGAGCGCATATTTTATCCGATCGTTTTGGTCATGAAATTTATATGAAACGCGAGGATCAACAATCGATTTTTTCTTTCAAGATCAGAGGCGCCTACAACAAGATTAAGCGACTGACTGAAAAGGAAAAGGATTGTGGTGTGATCTGCGTGTCTGCTGGTAATCATGCCCAAGGTGTCGCACTTTCAGCAAAAAAACTGAGCCTCAAAGCAAAAGTTGTGATGCCTGTCACAACACCTAATATCAAAGTGCAGGCAGTGAAACGACTTGGTGCAGAAGTTATTGTATATGGTGATACTTATAGTGATGCTGCTGTCTATTGTGAATCACTTGTTGAAGACTTTGGCTATACCTTCATTCATCCATTTGAAGATCCTTTGGTGATTGCTGGTCAGGGAACAATTGCGCGGGAATTGCTCCAAGACCTTCCCCATATGGACATGGTGTTTGTGCCGATTGGGGGAGGGGGATTATTAGCTGGTATCGCTGTCTATCTGAAAACCTTACGTCCAGATATTAAAATTATCGGTGTCGAGCCTGTTGAAAGTGATGGGATGTTTCGCTCTATCCAGGCTGGAAAACGGGTGTTGTTGCCTCAAACAGGAACGTTCGCCGACGGTGTAGCTGTAAAAATGGTTGGCGATCTAAACTTCCAAATCATCCAGGAATTGTGTGATGATTTTGTTCTCGTGAGTAACGACGAGATTTGCTCGGCGATTGAAAATGTCTATGAAGAAACCCGGGGCATTCTCGAGCCAGCGGGCGCTTTATCTCTCAGTGGTTTAAAAAAATTTTTAAGCTCTCGCCCGGAACTTTCACGGAAGAATCTTGTTTGCATTAACTCAGGTGCAAATATGAATTTTCAGAGAATGCAATTCATTGCAGAGAGGGTTTTAACCGGCGATAATCGTGAAAATCTTTATGCTTTTGAGCTTAAAGAAGAAAAGGGAGCCTTGCTGGAGTTTTGTCGCCGGGTCATCAGTGATAAAAGCATTACCGAATTTAACTATCGTTTTACAAACCAGAGGAAAGCCTATATTTTCACCGGAATCGCGAATTTTAGTAGCGAAGAGAAAGTGCAGTTCGAGCGTCAGTTACAGGATTTACATTATCAGTATGTGGATATTACGCATAATGAATTGGCCAAACAGCACATCAGGCATATGGTCGGCGGTAGTTCATCCAATGTTAAGCATGAGCTTTTGTTCCGTTTCGAATTTCCTGAGCGGCCTAAAGCATTAACCGACTTCCTGCTTATGATGGGCAATCGATGGAACATTTCTTTGTTTCATTACCGCTCTCATGGTACGGACTTCGGTCGGGTCTTGATCGGCTTACAGGTTCCACCAGAAGATAGACGAGAGTTCGAGGAATTTTTGGAAAAGATGCGCTACCCCTATGCGGAAGAAACGGACAATGTCGCCTATCACCTGTTTCTTAAATCCCTACACGAGGAGGAAGAAGTGCAAAGTTTAAGTCGATTTTCGCCGATGTCTCAGGTGCCGATAAATTAAAGGCGAAGTAGCCCGATAACGGCAACTTCGCCTTTTGATTGTTCAGCTTTCCCAGATCACTTGGCTTTGTTCGATACGAGTTCGCTCAAGAATTGGTGAGTACAGTTTTTCCACTTCGTGACGTTTAACTTTCAAGGTGGGTGTCATCAAACCACCATCGACAGTCCAAGGTTCTTTAACAACGATACATTGACGAATTTTTTCATAGCTACTTAGGCTCTGGTTCGCACTTGCCATCGCTGATTGTACGGCTGCATTGATGTCACTCCTGCTTCTTTGTCGAGCCGACTCTGAAAGCACGAGTAAGGCAACTGGGTTGGGTAAACCATGGCCAGTAACACAGACCTGTTCGATTAAGCTCGTGTCCCAAAATTTATTTTCAATGGGTGTTGGGGCGATATATTTGCCTTTTTCCGTCTTGAAAAGCTCTTTTAAACGGCCTGTAATTTTTAATCCGCCATTTTCGTCGAACTCTCCGATGTCACCGGTTTTAACATATCCTTTCTGTAGGACTTCGGCAGTTTTTTCCGGCTCGTTATAATAACCGAGCATGACTGCATCATTTTTAATAAGAATTTCACCGGTATTCTCATCAATTTTGATGTCACAATTCGGTAATTGCTGGCCGACACTGCCAAACTTCATATTAGGACCGCGATTGGTCGTCGCATAGGCGAGATTTTCGGTTTGTCCGTAGCCTTCCATGATAGTTATGCCTAGTTTGGCATACCACTCAAGTAGGGCGGGTGAAATAGGGGCTGCACCAGAACCGACTGACCGCGCCTGACTGAGCCCTAAGCCCTTTTGGACTTTCTTTTTGATAAGTCCCGATACGATGGGAAGAGATAGGAGAAGGTCTAGTTTTTTCTGCGGCAGCTTTTGTAAGATTCCTTCCTGAAATTTCCCCCAAAGTCTTGGTACAGAAAAGAAAGCTGTTGGGGAAACTTCCTGCAAGTTTTGTGCGAACGTTTCCATAGACTCAACAAAAGAGACTTGGGCGGCCACATACAGGCTGCACATTTCCACAAGTGAGCGCTCTGCTACATGTGCAAGTGGTAGGTAAGAGAAAAAACGCTCACTTTCTTGGAAGCCTAAAGCCTCACAGTAATTGACGCCGACGAAACTAAGGCCACGGAAGGTATGAACCACGCCTTTAGGGAAGCCAGTCGTGCCCGATGTATAGATGATCGTGGCAATTTGATCGATAGGTGGTACGGGTGAAGCTGCCATCGGTTGGGTTTGCTGAATAATTTCCTGCCATTCATGGTGAGCTGACATCCCATCCGGGTAAGGAAAAGATACCTTTGTGATGTGATCCGGGATGCCTTTTTCCTGACTTTGCCAGTCATCAAGTTTGCCGACAAAGACCAATTTGGTCTCGCTATGCTCCAGAATATAGCGGCTGGTTTCAGCTTGTTGAGTCGGGTAAAGCGGGACACTCACACAGCCAGCCATCATAATAGCTAAGTCAGCCATAATCCAATGGGCACAGTTTTTCGATAAAATTCCAACTCTTGCCCCATCTTTTAGGCCTTGATCGTGAAGAAATTGAGCCATCGACCTGACTTCCTTGGCGACTTGGCTCCAGTTGTATTCATGCCACTGGCCAGCAATAGGTTGCCGCAGGAACACGGTTTGTGATCGTTCTTTTTCCCAGCGGTAGAACATCTCAAGGGGTGTTTTATAGTCCATCTGACTCATTTTTTGATTCCTCTCTATCTGCCAATACATAAGCCCGTCCTCGCAAAATAGCGTTATCGATATTGTTGCGGGATTGGCTGTTATTTAACCAATCCGTCAGGTAGTTCCAATACCTTTATTTACCCATGGGGCGAAAATAGTGATATGAACAACAAAAAAGGTACATAAATGCTTAGTTAGCGGGATTTTTGAACTTCAGAAATGTTTTGGTGGAGGGTGAGTCAGCCGTTAAATATAGCTTTGAAACGCATGTTTGGCTTAGCATGTAAATGTGAAAACCTATGCCTCTATGAGGACCAGGCCTTTGAGTTTACTGGAATCTATAGCTTCCAGAGCAGCTTCAATGTCTTCGTAGCGAGCCTCGCCCAGGACGACACCTAGGACCCAGGAGTCGGCAACTTGCATAAGCCGAGCGTTTTCAACAAATAAACCTCCTGGAAAGCCATTTAGAACAACCAATTGATATTTTTCTTTGAGCGCGACCATGAGCTTTTTAAATGTCGCTGACTTGAGAGCTTCGGCATTCTGCGCTTTCAAAGAGTGGTAGGCATAGTCAAAGGCATGCTGATCAGCAGCCTTAATTTTCACATCCTTCCATTTGCAATCACCATTCAAAAACTGATGTAAATCCTGAGTGCTACGGCTTGTAAGGGCAGGATTGGTGTGATTACAATCAATTAAAATCGCCCCCTGATCCTGATCAATTGCGCAGCAATTCCCAATGGTTCGACTTAGAATACCTAAATCGGGGTGTTGGCCGACAAACACCAGACCGTGGGCACCATTTACTGCTGCTTTGACAAAGGCTTGTTCTATAAACCGTGTATTTTGCAGCGGCCGAATAGCCTGTTCGTCTTTACCGCTTAGCTTTTGGTTATCGATACGGCCTTTGGTCTGACGGATACGGGTTGGATTAAGTTGTGTCAAATTCTTCATATCTTTCTTGCTAAATTGGCTCACGACGGGAAGGGAATATCGGTTGATTAACCGCCAGGCATCAGTTGCAATAGGGCTAAAGAATTCACGGAAGACGATCACGCTGCCGGCTGTTAACAGCAAAATCATGATGCCTGCTGCGATGGCAGCGGCGATAAACTTTTTATTTGCGGGTGAGGTTTCCAGTGAGGGTGCTTTACTGAAGCGGTATCGATTACGGGCATCAATTTGATTCAACTGATTTTCAAGGTTCTGTTGTTCCAGTCTATACTCTTTAACCTGCTGGGTGAGGCGTTCGATAAATAGTTGACCTTCCTCGCTCATATTGCGCATTTGTAAGGTAAGATCAACAGGCAGACCAGCGCGTCTTAGCCGTGCCTGTAATTGCAGGAGCTGGCGTATAAGTCCTTCAATTTCTTGATTAAAGTTCATGGTCCGCCGGGTACGCTCTAATTCTACAAGTTCACCTCGCTTCTGTACGACATCGGGATGTGTCGGACCTCGCCTGGTCAATAGCGACTGTAATTCAGCTTCCAGCTCTAATTTGCGTTGAATCTGATTTTCAACGGTTTGTTCGGCTTCACCCTGTTTGTCCAAAATACGATTGATCAGATTTCTTTCTTGATTTTTGAGCTGTTGTTTTTGTTGTCTTGTTAAGTTGAGTGCTTGTCCACTTTTAGAGTTGGAATTATCGTAAATGGAATAAATGTCGGCCATATCCTCAATACGACGCTTCTCCTGTTGAAGATAGCTTTCCAAGGTCTCAAGATGGGATCTAATTTTGGCTAATGCTTCCCTGAGTTGAAATTCCACAAACGTATTGAGCGCTTCCTTGACAAGAACTTGTGCAGCTTCTGGACTTCGGGCTCGTCCTTCGAGATCAAGTTCATAGGAGTTAGGAGTGACACGTCCTTTGAGTCTTTCTTTAATTTGGCTTTGAATAGCATGAACTTTATATTCTTCTTCATCATAGCTCCAAGATTGTGGAATGATAGTTTCCGGTAAAAAATTCGCCAAAAATTCTTGAAACCAAGGTTTACTATAGTCGGCAGCTTCATCATCGAAGTAACCAAGGCGACGTCCTAAGCTGATCAGGAAAGCTTTGTCCGCCAGTGCCGCCAGGTAAATATTGCCGATTTGGTTAAACTCAGGATAGAGCGCAAAGGTATTGGTGATGGAGCTATCGCGTGGATCATAAATCACCGTTCCTTTGGAAGGATAACTGATTTCGATGCGGGACAGGCCGAGTGCAATTAGAATGGCAATAGGCAAGGTGATAAGAATTGCCCAAAAGCCATGCCGCAACAGGACTTTGAAAAAGTAGCTGAGTGGTGGCAACTTTTTTAATTGCGTATTGGATGTCTGGTTGGTCTGCAACTTGCCTTCCCGCTCACTAAGTCTCTGAGAGATGGAATCACACTATAAGTAGTATACCGAAAACGGAAGGAGCCCAAGATGGCAATCCTTTCCTACTAGTGAGGTTCCATCTGGAAACGCAGTTTCCGGACATGAAACCACAGTCAGGCCTATTCCGCAAAAATCACATCACCACTTTCTAAGGTAATGTAATCAGTTGAGTCTTTGCCAGCCAGGATTCTTTCATAAGTTGTAGAAAAACGACGAACTTTGTTTTGATCGACTTTCCGAATCAAAACAATGCGACCACTGGCAAATTCAGTTAATCCTCCACCTAAGGTTATGGCTTGTAAAAAGCTTGTTTCGTTCGTCAGATTGACCGCGCCTACGCGGTTGACCTCACCAGCAAAATATACCTGAAAGCTACGCACTCCAGTAAGGGCAATAGTTACCCGAGGGTCTTTAATCAGTCTTTGTAAGGCATTCTTTAGACGGGTGGTTAACTGTGCCGAACTTAAGCCAGCAACTTGGATTGGGTCGATAAGTGGCAGATGTAAAAAACCTGTGGGCGAAACGATGTAATTGCCACTGATTTCCTGGTCACCAAAAACTCGAACACTGATTTCGTCTCCTACCCCGATACGATAAACTCCCTGCCGATCAAAAGTTTTTCCAGCCTGCAATTTTGATATGTCCTCAGCGCTAATGCGGTGACTGCAAGCTTGCAAGGATATCGAGGAAAAGATAGCCAAGGCAACGCCCATCAAGAATTTAATATTATCGGTTATGGCCATTTTTGCCTCCAAAAAGAATCACAATGACAAGCGTTTAAGGTTTGGCCGTATATTGTAAGCCAGCCGTGATAGTCAAATAACGTTCGTCCGCTTTTTCAAATTGATCGCGTGAGCGTTCGAAAAAATCCAAGCCGAGAGATACTTGCGTCGCCCGTCGCAAATCGTAGAGCAAATCAGCTTTAATCTGATATGAACTGACGCGCTGAAAGCTATCGCGGTTAAAGCGGCTATTACGATTAGCAATAAGATACTCGGCTTCCCCTCGAAAACTGTATAGATCCGTGATATAGCGGTGATATTCGACCCCAAACCCTGCCGAGAGGCTCTTCGGAACCGTAGGGTAGAACGGGCTAGGTTTAGGGTGCCCTTCGTATCTTATTGGAAGTTTTAGGACCAATGATTCCAAATCATCGAGTTTCTTAAAGGCAGGTAGTTTCAATTGCAGCTGATAGAATTCATAAGGTGAAAAATGTCCGTCTTGGGCAAGGCTGGCAAAGAAATCAATATATGAGCCAATAGCAATGCTGCCAAAGGCTTCATTTTTCATCACACCTTGCCCATCTTCCGGAACGACTCGTAACAACGTCAACGCCTGACGTTTGGCGCCAGCAGCAAGCTGCAAAAATCCGAGCTGAATTTTGCTTGCCAATAGTCCGGTAGCATTGTCATCACCTAGAGAAAAAAAGCCAATCTCTGACTGAAGCTGAAGAACTTTGCCAAGTGCAAGTCGGCCACCAAAAGAAAACTCCGAGGCCCGGTCAGGGGAAGCTTCCATATTCGATTTGATTTCATGTATCCCGACGCTACCATAAAAGTGATGGTCATAAGAGAATTTTAATGTGCGGCGACTTGAGTCATCTTCTTGGGTGAATTGCTCTGCTGATGCAGCAAAGGTGCCCTTTAGAAAAACCCTTTGCGATGATTCAGACTCAGGTTGTTTCTTAACTTGATCGAGAATGTTTTCGGCTTTTTTTACAGCGCTAGATAGATAAGGAGTTAACTCGTAGCTCTTGAGACGGTTGATGCGCACACGACTAGTAGCTATATCTCCGGACCAGATCATCACAAACAAGTACTCGGCGTCTGCAATTTCATGATCTGGTTGTTGTTTAAGGAACTCATCATAATAGCTTAAGGCTTCTTTAAATAGCTTTTGGCGAGCCATCGAGCGAGCTAAAGTGATCAAATTGCGACGGTCCTCAGTATAGTCAAGTTTTCCATCATCAATTTGTTTTTTTAGTGCTTTGTATTCACCAAGACGGGCACTACGAATCGTTCTATTCTTCTCTAACTGGTCAGTTGCTTGTGGAAACAGTTGTGCAGCTTGCCGAAATTGATCGGCTTCAGCTCCAGTTTGATGAGAGTAAAAAGCCTCCCAAAATAGAATTTGCTCCTTAATTTCGTCGTCTCGGCAATTTTTTAAATCGACGCTGATGCCGCGTAAGTCGGGAGCGAGTGACTGGATGGCAGCGATATGTTTAGCGATTTCCTGACGGAAGCAGGGATCGGATTGTGCGCTTGCTGCTACACTAAAGCTAACGGCAACGCTGAAAATAAAATTGGCAATTCGCTTCAAGTGAATATCCTTACTTTTAATCTCAGGAGTTTTTGGCGAATGATATAAAGAATAAATCTAATAATATAAGTATAATACCATTTGTTTGAAAAAAATTTAACAGATTCAGCACCGGAAATAACTGTGAGCGATTTATATAGAAGAGCAATTGCTAATGTCATGCGCCTGGGGCTAAGCCTGATGACCACCATGGGGCTTGGCTTAATTTTAAGAATTTTACTGCCGCGGGTGTTTGGCGTTGAACAAATGGGTCTTTTTTATTTTGCGGAAAGTATTTGCTATATCACCTTTACTTTCCTGTCCTTAGGTGTTCATGCTTATATTCATCGGGAAATTCCCGGCCGAGTTGAAGAAGCGAAAAGAAGCTTTTGGCCCGTTCTGCAATTTAAAAGCATTTATGCCATCATACTTGGACTTATTCTTTATCTCTATTTATTATTCAAGGGCTATGACAGTGTTGCTAGAAATCTAATCATGGTCTTTGCCATTCATCATTTTTTACAGACTATCGTAATCGAATATATGAAGCCTTATTTATTGGCTCTGGACCATGTTTCGTTAGTCGCAAAAATAGAGATATCATCTAAAATTATCCAGGTGTTAGGGGTTGTGGGAGTGATACTTCTTCAGCTTGATCTTTATCAGGTCGTTTGGGCTTTTGCTTTGACATCGCTGGTCCCGGTGCTGATGATTTTAGTTTTTGTTCATCATCACGGTTGGTTACAGCAAAAGTTTCAATGGAGTATATGCAGTGATGTGATTAAGATGGGCTTGCCGTTTTTTATAAATGGCGCGCTTTTAACTCTCTATTCGAATATCGATATCGCCATCCTTGGTGAGATTGGCAATCAGGTTGAAGTCGGACTCTATGGTGCTGCAGTCAAGCTCAAAGGCGTCCTTCTTATGGTCGTCCCACTGCTATCATCAGCAATCCTGCCGATACTCTCGCGGACTAAGCGTGACGATGAGCAGGCCTATGAACAATTCCTGTGTCACCTCTATCGCATCCTTGTCGTTGCCTCATTTCCTGCTGCCGCATATATGGTGCTTTTTTCTCAAGAAATTGTTTCTCTATTGTATGGTGCTGAGTTTATCGAATCGGCATGGATATTATCGATCTTGGCTCCTGTGGTTTTATTCACTTACATCAATGTGTTTTTGTCGATGAATATGACTCTGGTTTCCAATGGGAAATTGCTGACGATACTGACTTTGCTGGCTGTGGCACTCAATGCCATCTTAAACTTTGTCTTGATCCCCATCGGCTTGGAGTGGCGAGCTGTAGGTGGGGGAGGGGCTGCTGCATCACTGACAACTCTTCTGGCTGAAGCCCTGACGTTTGTCGGTTTGCTCTATCTTACTCCCACACGCATCCTTCGTGGGCGTACTTTGCTTGAAACCATTTTGGTAGCCATTCCACTTGCCGCTATGTTATTTGCCCTAGAGCAGCTGATGGGTCTTAGCCTTTTGCATAAATGTTTCGCTGCTTTAGCTGTTTTGTTCTATATGATTTTGTCTGGAATGATCCGACGATCGGACCTCCTTGAAATTCGCCAGCTTATAAAGGCTGGTAACAAGTCCTGAAGTCGATCATTCATAATCAAAGCATGGCGCTGACTGATCATTTTGCAAGGGTTTACCGCCACTCGATCGCAGAGCAAAATGGACTGAAGGAACCTCGTCGAGTCGAACAAAGCTAAAGCCTTCAAAGTCCAAGACGGGTAATATACGACGTATAAGTTCCAGCGTTTCTCCACTTTGATTGGAGAACGAGACGATTCCTCTTTGTATCCTATCGATTTCATTTCGATAGATGTCGACACAGGAATCGATATCCAGACCTTGACTCCAGCATTGCTCGTCCGTGATAAATTCCTGATTGCCTTGACCAGCTAATGGAAGAATTGGCCCGACATACTTACCCAAGCCGCTTTCATTCAGAAGCCGCCGAACCCGGTCATTTATGATGCCTTTGGGGGGGTGCAAGAGAAACATATTACCTTTAATAAACGGTTCAATCAGGTGGTCGGTCATTCGCACTTCGATGGTAGCGGCTTTTGAGCTGACCAGATCTTCACCTGAATATCCGCCGTTGCCAATCAGATGGCCATCGGCAAAGACTTGCTTGAGAGTTTCCCGATGCTCCTTGATAAACTGACCCTCGACAAAAAAGCTCGCTTGAATTTGGTTTTCTGTCAAAAAGCTGCTGATTTCACTTGTGAAATCATTTGGACCGCCCGTAAAGATTAGGCTGAGTTGACCTTGGTCAAGTTCTTGACCGGAGAATGCATCGCGATTGATACCAGTAGCGTTGGTGACGCAAGAAGTTTTCGGTTCGCTCACAATCTGGCTGCAAGCGGAACTTATGCTTAGGACTGTTAGCATCATGCTATCTAAAAGAAAGCGGAATCGGTTTCCCATGCGCGGTATTTGCTTACCTAAGCCTTTCATTTTTCGTTTATCTCCCCGTCTGGTGTCAAATTCATAGACAGCGCCCTCGGTCGTTGAGAGGCTGGGATTAGCATAAAAATCGCTGCAATCATGAGCAGGCTAGCTTATTTTATCACAGACTTAGCCCTTGGCAGGAAGATTGCATCGATTGGCTTGAGCTTTTCCGGCTCAAAGCGTCGAATATTGATGGAGCTGTGGTTACCATGTGGATGCAGAAAGACTTGAATCGATTGCTGTTATGTATGTTTATTGTATTTTCTGGAGCTTGTCTGGAAGAGCCAGAAACACTTCTTTTAGATGATCAGGAAGATATCTTGATCTATGGCCAGTTGTGGGGCAAGGATGGAAAGGCGTTGGAAAATGCCGAAGTCTTCATCGAAGATCAAGCCCAAGCTATCGCCACGACCGATACAGAAGGGAATTTTACCATTCGGATTGACGCTCAGGAAGTTGTGCGTGTCAAGTCGAGAATTCCCGTTCAACGACAAGGCCTTCGCCTATACTATCAAAAGAACCTTGGTGCTGCTGAAAATCTTGTTGGCATCAGTGCCCCGATAAATTTATTTACAAGTGGTGAAGTCGACCTTGGAATTACCATATTGGATAATGGCTTCGACGTTGAAGGTCAAGTTTGGGCATTGCCACGTAATCAAGATCTTGAAGTCGTCAGCAGTGCTATGGTCCAGATCGGCAGATGGCAAGGCTTTACGAATGAAGATGGGCGTTTTCAAATTGCTGGGCTACCACGTGGCTCACTTCCGATGTATGTGCTTGCCAGTGGCTTCGGCCCTAATTACAGTTCTCTGCTGATTGAACCAGGCCTGGTTACTAATGAACTGCCACCGGTTGTCCTGTTTCCGGAATTCGGTGTTTCCGGTGCCTTGATCCTGCAAGGAGATGACAACGCTCCTAGCCAGATAGAATCTGTTCTGCGACCGTTCCGGAAAAGTTTTCGAGTTTTTCATTCGCCACAGGCAGCTTGGGTTCGCATGGATCATCGGCAAGAAAGTTTTGAGCCAGGCGAAGGCCTCATCACGAATGAGCAAGGAGTGACGATTCCACGGGCGAAGTGGATGAAAATTTCCAGCTTATTGGACTATGACCTTCCAGGTGAAGGAGCTTTTAATATACATTATCAGTTTGCCAATCAGGATCAGTCAGAAATCAGTGATGTTTTCCAGTTGCCTGTACTTATGGATCGCTTTGGTTCAGAGGCAGGTATCAGGATCGAAGAAGGGCAGGAAATCGTCACTAGCTCGCGTGTCAATATTAATATTGATGTTCCCGATATTGCGGTACGCATGCGCTTTGCTGAAACGGAATTTGAATTATTACAGCGTGGTTGGGTTCCTTCGGTGAGCCAGATGACCTACGACTTTGCTCCGCTGCCTGATCAATCCGGTAATGTCAGACAGATCCTTGTGCAGTTTCAGGACTCTTTTGGCAATATGAGCCGGGTATACAAGGCTAGCGTTCGTATGGTTCTTTTTCCTGAAAATTCCGCCTTTATTACCTTGGGCAATTCAGCTTGTGTGAATAATTGTGATTGGAATATTAATGACATTCTACCAATCAAAGTAGTTTTGCCGTCAAATGCATATGAAGTGCGCATTTTCGAAGAGACTTTCGAAAGTCCAACGGTGACGCCACCGCCTTCACCGACGTGGATTCAGGCCAACGAAGATCACATTTATGAATTCCAAAGCGCTGGTCAGCGCAACTTACTGATTCAATTTCGTGATCAAAACGGCAATCGTAGTATCGTTTATCAAAAAATAGTCAACGTTCAACCTTAAATTAGTCTATTACAGTCGCAGGGTTTCAGATGAGTCCGGATATGAGAAAAAAAGTATTGATCATCAGTGGTATCCGGATTTTTCCTCCTCAATCCGGTGGGCATCAGCGGACAGCAAATCTTGCGAAGGCTTTAGCCCGTCAGGGCTATTGTGTCAAGATTTACGCGCTCACTGCCAGGCGAAATGATTATCACGAACGTTTAAGCTTCAAGTCATTTCCGATCGAGAGTCATTTAGAAGAACTGGTAGACGTAAAAGCTTGGCGTGGACTCTGTCAAGCTCTATTCCGCCGTCTCGGTCTAGCTAGGGTTTGGCAGTATTTTCTGCTGCCATACCGTTTTTTACCAAAAGCTTTGATCCAAGAGATTGATCAAGCGGATTTGGTTTTTTGCGACTTCCCTTTTTTTTCCTTCGTCGAAAAAATCAAAGGGCTGAAACCAATCATTCTGATTAGCCACAATCTCGAGCATCGAATTTTGCAACAGGAATCGGAGTGGAAAAGAAAATTACTGGCTCCATGGGTGCAAAATCTGGAAGCTCGTGCTGGGCAACAATATCACGGAGTTTTCGCCTGTACTGATGAAGACGCTCGTTTTTTTCAAGTACATGCGCCGCAAAGCACAACTATCAAAATTGTTCCCAATGGAGTCGATGGTCGCTGGTATAAGAGAAATGAGCAGCAACGTCGAGATACGCGTCAGCAATTAGGTATTGCTGATGATGAAATTGTTCTTCTTTTTACTGCTAGCGCGTATGAACCGAATCGCCAAGCTTTTCAATGGTTAAATGAATTTATCCATGCCCATCAACAGCAATTGCGATCGTGGCGTTTGCGCTTTCTAGTCGTCGGTTCTGTCTCACCAAAATCATTTCGTAATGACGTATTGATCGTAACATCATTTGTCGATGACATTCGCCCATATTTTTCTGCCAGTGATTTGGCTATCAACCCCGTGGAAACAGGCTCGGGCAGTAATGTAAAAGTCTATGAGGCTATAGCCGCACAATTACCGTTGCTGTCGACAAAATTTGGCGCTCGGGGTTTAGACCTGATCCCCCAAGTAGAATACATTCCTTTTGAAAAGGCTGATTTCAAAGCAAGCTTACAATACTTGATATCACATCGTGATCGATGGAAAGAAATGGGAGAAAAGGTTTTACACAAGTATCGCACTCAGGTTTTGATGGAAGATATTATTTCTGTGAATATCCGTTCTTTTCTCTAGCCCCAAAAATCGTTTTCATTTCATTTGCTTGCAAACTTATATTGATTGAGGCGGCCTCGTTTCCGATTGCGGACTTATCTTTTGAGCATGAGGAATTTGCACATTGGAGTTTATATGATAAAGGCCTTCGTTTTGTTTTCAAGTCTTTCCTTTTTTCTTGTTTCTTGTGGAAGTGATGATGACAATCAGCTTTCCTCGAATGTTGATGGAAATAGCAGCAATAGCGCATGCCTTGCCCTTCAGTCGGAAGCGGCAAGCTTAGTGGTTTCTGCTCACTGGACAGTAAGTGAGTGTGGGTCCTTGGGCGAAGAATTGGTTTATTATCGTTGTGAGGAAGACACTCGCGTCGAGTATGATCGCGTTTCAACCGGTCAATTTTGTAGTTAATCTAAGCGTTTATCCTGGCCGCCGCCAACCAGATGCTGGCAGAGATCCTTCGCTAAAAAGACAACATATCAGTAGTCCTTGGCGAAGGATTCTTGCCGATAATTGCAGATAACGAATTTTTCTTCGATTTAACTTATGAATATTAAAAGAAATAATTTATCGTTTGTCAGTAGTGCCAAAAAGGCTTGATTGATCAAAGGTACTCTGCTAAAACCTCATACGTCTTTATAACATCCGACAAAGGAGCCGACGTGATGAGGTCATTGCTCATTCTTTCCATTTTTGCCATTTATGCCGTGTTTACCGGTGGATGTCGCGGTAAAGACAAGTCCAAACCGGTACCTACCAATCCCACTCCCACACAAAATCAAGAGCTTGGGGAAAATCCGAGCGAAGCAAAAGAGCCCGAGAAGCCTGGACAATCTTTTGCTGGTCAGGCAAAGCTTGAATTTGTTGCAATGGCTGATACAAATGGTGATGGCCGAAACGATATCGTTTCCTTTACCGACCTTGGTGTATTTGTTTCCTTGTCAAACGGTAAAGGTTTCTTAGCTCCCAGCCTTTGGACCAGAGATTTTGCTTGGGAAGACCAAGATCGCTTTCCACGTCTATTAGGTGATGTTAACGGCGATAAAAAAGCGGATATTGTCGGCTTTAGCCGCAGCAACACGGTCGTTGCTTTTTCCAACGGTACTAGTTTCGGCCAAATGACTGTCGCATCAAACAGTTTTGGTTTTGAAAGTGCTGATGGTAATTGGGCATCGCAGAACATTTATCCGCGAATGCTAGGTTTCGTTAACGCTGACCCGTATATAGATATAGTCGCTTGTCGCGCCAGTGGCTGCTATGTGGCATTGTCCACTGGTGTTAATTTTCAAATGCCGACCCGTGATCCATGGATTGCCGATTTTTCAACAGAGCGTGATGGTTTTACCAGTGAAGATGGGTGGAGCAGTTTTGATCTCTTCCCGAGATTTCTGGCCGATGTTGACGGCAATGGGCGTACGGATATTATCGGCTTTGGTGAGCGAGGCGTTTGGGTCTCTTTAGCTGGTCAGGGTAAATTTGAAGATAAGGGTGTAAATGCACCGCAAAATGACTTTTTTGGGGTAGAACAAGACTGGACTCGTCAAACTGAAACCCCTCGTCTTATCGGTGATATCGATGGCGATGGTCGTGCTGATATCCTGGGTTTTGATTTGGATGGTAACGTTTACATCTCCTATGGTAGCAGCAATTTAAGTGAGGACATTCACTACAATAACTTGGAATTGGCTGACTATATAGCCGATGCGCGGATTGCCGGCAAAAGTTTAGCGGAATTTCCTCGTTTTCTCGCAGATATCGATGGTGATAGTAAGGCGGAATTAATCTTTATCAAAAACCCGAAAAATCTTTTACAGCCCGAAATTGCGATTAAAAAAATAAAATAACCGCTAGTTATTCTGACTAAGTTGGCTCTCAGGATCGGACCTTGCTCCATGCATGACAAGGTCCGATGTTATTTAAATGACCAATTTTTGCCGTTGCTTCTTCTTTTCACTCAAAGCTTTCTTGGATTGAATACGTTTTTCAACCGCAGCTTTGCTTGGCTTCGTCGGTTTTCTTTTTTTCGGGGGAACAAGGATTTCGAGAATCATTGTGCTCAATTTATCATAGCAGTCTTGGACGTTTTTAGGGCGGTCGCGAAATCGATCGCTTGTTACCTGAACGATTCCATCCTGGCTAATTCGGTTGGCAAAGCGATCAAGAAATCTCTGCTTCGCCCCTTCGGGTAAAACCCGGCTCGCTTGGACGTCCCAATTTAGGACAACCTTGCTGTTTACCTTGTTGACATTCTGTCCTCCAGGACCCGAACTGCGCGCGTAGCTTAATTGAATTTGATCGTCAGGAATTGATATTTTGTCATTTATTTTTAACATCTTACATCCACTTATCAGAGAATTGCACTTGTGCTTATGGCACAGCCTGACTAATCTGTGCAAGGCTTATGCCGGAACCCCGTCAGCGATCGACCACTGTCCTTAAGTCAAACTAGGAGACCTTGTCACAATGACAGAATTGCCTTTTTGGAAGACAAAGACCTTGGACACTCTCAGTCCTCATGAGTGGGAGTCGCTGTGTGACGGTTGTGGCAAGTGCTGTATGAATAAAATTGAAGACGAGGATACAGGTGAAATTTCCTTTACCAACGTCGCCTGCAAGCTCTTTGATGCGAAGCAATGCCGTTGCCAGAACTATAACAAGCGACGAAAATTTGTTCCAGAATGCCAAATTTTAACACCGAAAAAAGTCCGCAGTCTGGCATGGTTGCCTGGCACATGTGCCTATAGATTGCTTGCTGAAGGCAAAGACTTGCCAGAATGGCATCACTTAGTAAGCGGTAGTCGGACGATGATTCATAAGGTCGGTGCTTCGATGAAGCACCGTGTCATTTCGGAGAAGTACGTAAAAAATCTTGAGGATCATGTCGTCGATTGGCTAGCTTAAGGTGTCCATTTTTTTCGAATGAGAGTTCCCTCTGTCGGATAGCGAATATAGGTTAGCGCGCCTTCATCACTTAACAAGGGAGCTAGCTCACGATCCTGCAATACTTCTGCTACGGGATATTCCTTGCCATCGATCAGCATCATGCCAGCAATCAGTCGAACACCATGACTATAGTCGGCATAGTAATTTTTGTGGATGGTCGAAAGCGGTTGAATCGCTTGGCCTTTGGAATCATGCCAGCCATAGATCGCAACTGTTTGTTTGCGTTGCACAATGCGGTTTGTCAAAACTATATCCTTTTTATGTCCAGCGATCAGACTCCCCTTTTTAATTTGCGGTAATTGGGCCAGAATTTTTTGGTTATGCTCGATAAATCGATGGGTCCGCACCATATCATTATCAGGTGGCATCGGTTGCGGGGCAAGCTTTACGTGGGCTTGCTTATAAATAACATCGACGAGTTTTCTGGTTGGTAAAACACAACCGAAATGATCCGCGATACGCTGGGCTGTAATAGGATTCATAGGAAAGCGAATATAGTCGGCATCATCACCAATCGCCAGATAATCCGGTGTGACCCAAATCATACCTTCCGTATAGCCGCGATTCTTCAGGTTGGCAGAAACTTTAACGGGCACCATATCTCTTAAGTGTGATGGCATATTCCCGCGTCGTAACTCTCTCATAATAAAAGTTTCACGGGTGTAGGGATCGAGATTTTGCAGAGTCTTTGCAAACTCTGAACCCGAAGGAGCATGACTTTGCCTTTCAGGAATCGAGCTGTATGGAGCTTGAACAGTTAAACACCCGGTTAACAACAGATAAAAACCAAAAAGATAGCAGGATAGATGCAGACGAATATTTGCTCCAAGCATGGCAAGGATTCTCCAGAGTTGAAATGATCATGACTGTATTTCCTCTAGTGTAAAAAATTTCTTGGCAAAAATCTCCGGTATTGTTCGCCTCTTATATTTGTTGAGCCCACATGAATCGTCGATTTTTCTAAAGATCGCCAAGATTTGCATCGATAGAGGAAATGGTTATCGAAACTCTGGTCTGGCAGCATTCATTGCTTGGGAACAGGATAGAACGTCGCGTGAAGAATCGATCCTCAGGTAAGAATTCGGGTCTTGCATGAACTATGAAGCTGTCTTGAAAAATAATCGATGGGCTCTGATAAGCTTCAGGCTTTATATTTGGAAGGCAAGCCTTTGGGTGACGTGTGCCCTATCAATGATCAGTACAGACGTGTTGAGAGGTGAAACAAAGCCATCGTTACAGCAGCTGAATCCTGGAATGAAACCAAATGTATCAGGTAAACCCTTGGTTGGTTCGGAAGTGATGACCTTCCCTACACGTGGCAGTAAGATCGTTCCGGTTTCTCCAGTTGATCAACAAAAATATGAAGTTAGCAGTGCCAGTATCATGGCAGATGAATTGCCAGGTAAAAATCCAGATGAAAACCTGCACATTCCTCTTTTTGACCTGCAGAAGTATCTTCGCGTTCAAAAATTAGCGATGAAAGATGAAAAGGAAGATGCGATCGACAATATTACTTTGATCAATCTGAATTACTTCACCAATAGTTGGTATCTATTACGTATCAAGTGGCCGAATCAAAAGAATATTGAATGGTATCATTTGGAAAATCCTGATCCCAAGCGCAGTCATTTTATTTTAGATGCAAGCTTTCCCGGCGGAATAATCATCGAGACTTTGAACTCGCAACGGAGTCTTTGCGATCTTTGGTCAGTAGAAGGGGGTTTTCGCATCAAATTAGCGAAGTTCCGCAAACAACCTTTTTCCGACCTTTGTCATGAGAAAGTCTATCTGCGCAATAGAATTGAAGGATATCGAACCACCAAAGAATGGGTGGTTGAGTTTTTGCGGGATCGTGTTTGGGGTGGGGAAACCATTACCAACATTGTAAAAAACACTATCTATAAAGATAAATTCCTTATTGATGGTGATAAAAATGAAGCTGCCGTTACAAAGGAACTCATATCCGAAGTAAAGACTAACCAGCTGATGCCAGGTAATGCCAAACTGTCCGAAAGGTATGAAGGAAGATTAATTACGGCAAATGACTTTGGTGTTGAAATCAAAGATGTTAAAGATGATTTGATGCTGCTCGGCAAATGGTATCCCAGTAAACATCAGCCCGGAGCTTACCTGAGTATTATGGAAGCTCAAGCTGCCCATGAATCAATTCTAAGTAGTCATAAAAAATATGTTCGCGAGCTCGATGATATTGAAGGTAAGGCATTGAGCTATTTGATTGCCTTCGATCTTGATCAATTTCAAGTTAATTTTTCCATCGGTACGGAACACCCAAGAGTAGATTGGTCGGAGCGCGTTGATGAGAAATATCGGGATCCAGAACTAGCTGGACCTGACGGATTTACAGATATTAATCCGCTGATTGGTACTGGTTTAATCCCTGGCAATCATGCAAAAAATATTGTCGCTACTTTCACCGGTGGTTTTAAAAGATCGCACGCTGCCTTTAAATGGGGACCTCTAGCGAAGACGAACTTTGGTCACCATTACGGCTTTATGGAAAATGGCGTCGTATTAAGTCGTTTGCAGAATCATTTGGCTAGCATCATCGTCTATAACGACGATCGCGTTACGATGAAAACGTGGCAAGAATCTGATCTTGAACAGCTTCATACGATGAGACATGTAAGGCAGAATGGTGTGCCCGTTCTTCGCTGGGATGAAGAGCTGGAGCAAGGTGTGCCAGGAGAATTTGTCAGCAATTGGACCTTAGGCAACTGGTCGGGATCTCAGGATATGAAATTTCGTTCATTAAGGGCTGGCATGTGCTTACAAACGACACCGGTGGGCAAAAAGTTTCTCATATACGGTTATTTTTCTAGTGTAACTCCAACTGCAATGGCACGCGTGTTTCAGGCTTATGGCTGCGATTATGCCATGCACCTGGATATGAATGCACTGGAGCATACTTACCTCGCTCTCTATGCGGCGGATAAGACGAAAGATAGTACACCATCACATTTGATTAAAGGAATGAAAGTCTTGGATCAAAGGTTCCGTGGTAATGTGCCACGTTTTATTGGCTATCCGGATAATCGGGACTTCTTTTACCTGATAAGGAGAGACAAGAATTGACTCTGATTCCGATGAAAAGGACTCAGAATTCCAGACCTCTGTGTGTTGATTTAGATGGAACCTTGATAAAGACAGATACACTTCTAGAGGCAATTTGGATTTATCTGAGAAAACACCCTTTCGCAATCTTTGCAATCATCACATGGTTGTTTAAGGGTAGACTTTTCTTTAAAAATCAGATCTTTTCTAAAGTGAACATCGACGTTCGCTACCTGCCCTATCGTGAGGACTTACTTGAATATCTGCGCCAGCAAAAAAATCAGGGTCGCCGATTAGTTTTAGTCACAGCTAGCCCCTTAAAAGTGGCCAAATCAATTGCCTCACATCTGAATATTTTCGATGAAGTTTATGGAACCGACTTTCAATCGAATCTAAAAGGTCAAGCTAAGGCAGATCTGCTGCGTGAAAAATTTGGTAAAAAGAAATTTGATTATATTGGCGATAGCACCGTCGACCTTACTGTCTGGGAACAGACTGAAGATGCTTATGTGGTCACCGACAATCAAAATCTGCTCCGTCGGGTCAAAGAAAAAGCTACAATCCAAAAAGTTTTTGTAGCCCGGGAACGCTCACTTTTCAAGGCTATCGCAAAACAAATAAGAGTTCACCAGTGGGCAAAAAATATTTTGATTTTTTTGCCGATGATATTATCGCATCGTTACAATGAACTAAGTATCTGGCTGTGGAGTGTACAAGCTTTTTGGGCTTTTTCCTTCGCAAGTTCAGCTGTTTACGTAATCAATGACATGCTCGATATTGAGTCCGACAGGCAGCACCTCCATAATCGTCACAGGCCTCTGGCAGCAGGTGATTTGCCGCTGACGGCGACATTGTTATTTGTGCCCATTCTAATTTTTGCCTCAGCAAGTTTAGCTTTGACCTTGTCTTGGCAATTTTCGCTCATCCTCCTGGCGTATTTAATTATCACGACGTTATACTCGGTGGTATTAAAGCAGGTCGTGCTTGCAGATATCATCGTATTGGCTTTGCTATACTCATGGCGAGTGCTAGCTGCTTCAATAGCGACGGGTATTCAAATGTCGGAGTGGTTTCTCATCTTTGCTATTTTTTTCTTTTGTAGCTTGGCACTTTTGAAGCGCTGTTCTGAGTTGATTTTAGTTAAGTCACGGGAAGAGCAAGAAAATCCAAGAAGAGGATATCTTGTGGGCGATTTGCCCCTGCTGGTAAGTTTTGGTGTTGGCGCTGGTTATCTGTCAGTATTGGTTCTGGCGCTCTACCTGGCCGATCCGGCAGTTGTTTCGCAAAAACAATATCCTGTCGTTCTTTGGTTTATGTGTCCGCTGCTTCTATACTGGATTTCGCGCATGTGGTTGAAAGCCTATCGTGGGCAAATGCCTACCGATCCTCTGGTTTTTGCCTTGCGCGATAATGTTAGCTACAGTTTGATGATTGTCATTTCATTTTTATGGCTTCTGTCTCGGGGGAGTATTTTTGCCTTTTAAGCCCCCTAACATTTAGGAACAGGTCGTTAGGGGGTTGAGCGATCGACTAGGAATTCCTCTTCTCTTTTCCCTGACTCGCAGCATGTAGCTTCAACTGTTTGCGATCCAATTGTCCTTCATCGCTCAGTAAACGGCACAACTTAGGGTCTTGCAGAACTTCATCAAGACTATAGTTCTGAGTTGGTCGGTTCTCATAACGAATTTCAACATGGTTTGCCACCATCCGAATACCGTGCGAATAATCAGCGTAAGCGGCATGATGCACAGTACTGAGCGGTTGGATCGGTTTTTTGTTGCTTTGATGCCAGCCATAAATAGCGATAGAACCAGGCTTGCGCAGTAATTTTCGACTTTGGACGACGTCTTTCTTATGACCTGCTATTAACTGACCTGCTACTGGTGTGAGGCGAGAAAGATCCTGTTCAATCATTTGATGATGGCGCTGATAATACTGCGCAGAGGTCATTTGCGGGCCTGGGCGCATTGGTCTTGGACGAAGTTTGACATTGGCCTGATGATAAATGGCATCCACCATTTTTCGTGTTGGTAAGCGAAGATTGAAGGCATCTGCTATGCGATCAGCGCTATGCAGGTTGAGAGGGAGCCGAACATAGTCGCGATCGCTGCCAACGGCTAGATAATCGGGCATAACCCAAAAAGTTATACTGGCAACGCCATATCTTGTTTTTTGATTCGTGATGGTGACTGGAACCAAAGTTCTCAAAAAGTCTGGAATATTACCCGCAAGTACTGCGTTAAGGATCTCCTGTTCGCTCTGCCCCTCACTCAGTTGAGCGATCTTCGCCACAAATTGTGAGCCTTGTGGGGCGCTGTGATCTCGTTGTGGCAGTGGTGATGCAAATTGACGAAATGACAGATGAAAATTGTTTTGTTGGTACGGTGTTCCTGTTAAGCCCAGTGTCGTAGCCAATAATGTAGCAAAGACATTCACGGTCCTGCCCTTTACCTGGAGGTTTACAAGAATTCGCGCGGCCATTAGCGGCGAATTTATATACGTGTTTCCTCCAAGTGACAATAGTCATCGGGGTATTATTGCGGGTAATTAAGACGCAGTTATTTGCCTAATAATGTCAAGCAGATAGCTAGGGGCTTTTTTGGGAAAGAGAGCTTCAGGATTTCAAGTTTTTGGGGGCAAGTAGCCCCCACCAGCTACGAAAAGGATGTTTAGCTGCCAGTGCGGCTGCTAGAAATCGAATTTTTTAATGTTTTCGCCAGGTTATCCCCATGCCCGAGGTTCATGCGGCGGTTATTCAAAAAGAATGTTGGTGTGCCAGAAACTCCCATGGAGTTGACGATTTCTCGTGTTTCTGCAATGAATTCTTTGGGTTCTTGAGATTCCAGACAGCTCGCAAAGCTGGCTTCGTCCAATCCGGCTTTTTTTGCGATTTCTTTTGGTTTGTCTTGGCTTGGAGCGTCAGTCATGGAACCCCACTCGCCGCTAAAGGCAAGGTCGTGATACTTCCAAAAAGACTCATCCCCCTGTTTTTGTGCACAAAAAGCACCTTCTGCCAGTGAGCCGCTGAGATTGTCTGGGCGAAGGGCAAAGTTAATCTGAACCAAGCGCACTTGACCATCAAGCTCCTTCAGGGCTTCTTTCACCTGAGGGTGAACGGTTTGACAGTGAGGGCATAGGTAGTCGGAAACTTCTACAAGAGTATGAGAGGCGTTTTCTGCACCCATAGTCGGAAATTTCTCGATCGGAATCGTCACCATCGGCGCAACAGGGCCGGCAACGAGTAGCTTGACATCTCCGGAATGGACAAATGAATCCCATTCCTTGTGAAAGACCTCTGCCCCCTTTTGGTTTACGAGAAATTGTTTGAGACGATCTTTAATCTGATCGTATTCGGTATTCGGGGGTAAGCGATCTTTGTTTTCTTCGTAAAACTTTTTCATTTCTGCCTCAGAAACGTCGGGAGGCGTCATCAGTACTTCCAGCTCAGGCAGGTTGTTTGGATCATATTCACCGCCTTTGCGCTCTGCGAGAGCTAATCTCAGGGCATATTCTTTCAACAAGCCTTCTTTTTGTCCGAATGTTTCGCGCTCCGCGTTATGAATGCGCATTTGCAATTCGGATGGCAGATCGCTTGTCGTGTAAACCTTATCTTTGATTAGAAACAACTTCTCTTCACCCTCTTGATTTTGGGTGATCTGTAAATTGGTGATAGCATTTTTCCTGCCTTGATCCTGACCGAAAAAGTAACCCAGTGTTCCACCAAGGCCGAGACCGCCCACCAAAAGTGTGACAAGTAAACCAACGTTCATAATGACTCCAAGCTCGTTGAAAAAATTCCTCATTCCGCTAACATTTTAGGGATAATCGAGTAAACAGCATAGTAAACTAATCCGGCACCTATAAGCAAACGATGAGAAAAAAAGCAGAGCCCATCTAGTCTTAATGGCATATGGCTATCCGTCATTCGGTACTAGCACACGCACGGGCTGATCCGAAAAGCAACTGCCGTTTTGTGGACGCAGCCAGACTCCAGTGGATCTGCCGGCTAACCAATAATCGTCGCCATCGCCTGTGATCAATGGGGTCAGCAATTCGTGCAAGTGATAGCCTGGAGCTTTGACGATGACAGGCGTTGGCCGTGGGTTAAAAACGGTGACGACATCGTTCCAGCGTTCGTCAAGTTCCTGATCAAAGTGACAAGGCTCATCGCCAATTTTCATCGCAATGATGCCACTCAGCTCAGGTTGTCCCGGGCTGACTTGTAGAAACTTCAAGCGATCTTGGACAGATTTGGCGTCGCGAAGGCGAAACAAGGGTGTGCTGTATCGGATACTTAACCACATACGAAAGCGTTGTCGCATCAGGTCGATCAGTTCCTTGGTTGCGGGATTTGGTAAATCATGAAGGATCTCCCGAAAATATTTCCAGTTAGCGCCATCTTTGTCTTGTCTGGGCAGACCGATATTCCAGTTATGAAGCTTACCCGTATAGTCGACGCGATTAAACCAGTCGCCAGAGTTATAACTATCGCGGCTTAGCGATTTGGAGCGTAACAGGTCGACCCCCAATTGGAAAAAGGGAATGCCTTGAGCGAGTATGGTTAAGCTGACGGCAAACTCCTGAGTCTGTCGCCGCTCTTCCAATGAATGGTTTCGCGGGAGCTTAAGCTGGTTGATATCCCACAATGTCTGATTATCATGCTTTGAGATGTAATTAATTGTCTCATAGGGCTCGCTAGTATAACCAACTACACTATCTCCATAGGGTATCTCGCCGGCAAAGCGTATTTGACCATGGCTGTCGTGAAAGGAAAATTTTTTTAGAGAGCCGACTAAACCTACCTGAATGTGGTCGAGAACGGATTTAAATTTCGCCTCTACTTTGTCATGACTAGCGGCCTGATATTGGGAGGCCTGTGTGCAGTCAGCGAACGCGACACTAGGCTCGGGTAGGCCGTGATAGTCGTTTGGCTCAACATAGAGCCCATTGCCATAGCCTTGTTTCGCTAACTCAACGCCACAGTCGAAGGGGCCACCGCCGCGAATTGCATCGCGAAAGCGATCGTTAAAGGTCGCAATACCACTGCCGCTTAGGTTTGTCTGGGTGGCATTGACACCGCGTTGTCCCTGGGCGACTTCACCAAAATCCCAGCCTTCGCCATATAAATATACATCAGATCCCAGCTTTTCTTTAATGGACAGCATATTGCTCTTCATATGATGGCCCATCAAATCAAAACGAAAAGCGTCAATACGATAGTGCTCTCGCCAGCGCAGCAAAGTATCGACCATCAATTTTTCCATCATGCTATGCTCACTGGCCGTATTTGGGCAGCACGTTGTGGTTTCGACTCGTCCACTTTGTGGATGACGGCGATGATAGTAACCGGGGACAATGCGGTCGAGTATTGATTCGGGATAAGTGCCGCTGGCAAAGGTGTGATTAAAGACAACATCCATAGATAGAAGAAGGCCAAGCTTTGATAAGGCCTGTACCATTTGCCGAAACTCGACAATGCGAGTGATACCGTCGGGCTCACTCGCATAACTGCCTTCCGGAACCCCAAAATGTAGTGGATCATAACCCCAATTAAAGCCATCATGGGAGCGAAGATAGCTTTCAATTTCCTGTATCAGGCCCGTATCCTTAGGTAATCGCTGCAAGACGGAATCGATCGTCTCGTCACCAAACTCATCACACAAGGCCTGTGGTGCGTTACCGATCAGACAAAGCCTGGAAAACGGATCATCGAGTTCAATGCGCTCCTGCCTCTTTTCACGAATCGTTGCGAAGTCATTGGCAGGAAGGATTTGCACATGTGTGAGCCCGGCTTCCTGTAAACTTTTCAAATATTCCTGTCCTAGGGTCAGATTTTCCAAATTGTATTGCGAGGCAGTGGCAAAAGCCGAATATCCTCCGCGTAACTGTTGGGGAACGCTATGATCGTAACTGCTAAAGTCCCGAATGTGGAGCTCTAATATGCTGATATCGGCAGGATGGGCAAGCTTGGGCTTGTGCATATCTTTCCAACCATCAGGCTTGAGGTCGTTATCATTCAGGTTGACAAGTTGGCTGAAAACACTGTTTGCTGATAATGATGTGCTGTATGGGTCAGTGACTTCATAGCTTTCAATGCGATCTGTCAGGTAATGGTAGACTTCGATTTGATAGCGGTAATACAATCTCTCGTTCACCCAACGTTCGGGCAGCGAAAATCGCCACACTCCCTTAGTGTCTCGCTGCATCGGGACTGCCGCTTGTAAGGCGAAGTCATGGCCATAGATTTGCAAATGAACTTTTTTTGCCGTCGGGGCCCAAAGCCGAAGTTCACTTTTTTCTTCTTCCACAATAAGACCTAAGCTACCATCGAAGCGATATAGCTCATCAATCACTCCAGGAGTCTGAACGCGTGTGATGTGGATAAGTTCACCTGACTTGCGATCTAGTGCTACGGCATAGATTTGTGAGCGAAGCGCCTGATCAAAATTCTCAGGAATCATGTGAAGTTTAAAGCTTTTAAAGTTTTTTAAATGGGGAAACTTACTGTCTGTTTGGGCAAACATACTTGGCTCCAGGTGAACACTTTGCTGATCCCCATTTTGTTTGAGTTTGCCTTGATTGAGAATTTCGGCATTTGGCGAAAAGATGAGTTGATATTGCCAATCAGGATTCAATGGAACATCCCAACGTAAGTCACCACTTGCGATCCAATGCGCGCCAGCCCCGATGACGGTGGTCTTTTTCGGGCAAGGCAGAAGATCAGGCGTGCAATAGACTTCAGACTGGCCTTTTTTAAGGAAAAAAAGCTGCCCGGCTTGTTCTGGAAATATGTACTGATTTTCTGTGCTGCTTTTTTCCGCTCCACGATGAAGCACAAGCCCGATTTTTTCCGGAAAATTACGATAGGCAGGAGGTGTGGCTGAATAAACAGCTGAGCGCGGTAAAGGTAGTTTGACATAAGCGCCAAATTCAGCATAGTTTTGCGACAAATCCAATGCTAAAGGTCGATCCCAACTGGTCCAGTCAAGGCCACTTTCGTCCCAGATATGCAGCCCCCAATTCTGGTAATTTTGCTCCGGGTCCTGATAATAAATGACGATTTCATTTTCCTGCGGCAGGACGGGAGGTGCACTGGTAAAAATATTGGGACTTGATTCAAAAAGATAGATATTTTCAGTCGAATCCGGGATTTGATAGGCGAAAGATGCCCGCTTATCTTGGCTGATAAAGCGTAGACTGAGTTCGCTGCGATCAGCTGTGATGACTTCCATTTGTAAGCCGAAATCAGTGAGTTGCATGGGACTGATAATGGCTTGGCCATGAATCAAATCAGGTCGCCAGTTTCGACTGTCATCAAGCGAACGAAAGTGCACAAAAAATCGATCCACGCCAATTCCTTGCTGCTTTAGATTAAAGTTACAACTGCCCAGCAGTATGCCGAGAATAGGCAAAAAAAATATCTTACACATCCATAGGCGTTTTATTTTAAATTTTTGCAAAATTGACGACTCCACCCGGAATTTAAAAGACATACACTGATGCTGTTATTTTGGCATGATTGTCTCGCTTTTAGCCTTAACCTTCAAAAAGGACTTAGAAATTTTTACCAAGCCAGGCCTCCTTAGTCGAGAGGAATATCCCAAGATTCGGCATACCTTGACTTTGCGGCCCCTGCAAAAAACATCTTCAACTGGACCTTCCAGCAAGAATAACTTAAACCAAAAGCGTCACCGAAATAAGGAAACGAGAAGACATGGCTGAAACTTTGGAAGTCACGATTGCAGCGAAAAATAAGCATTGCTGGTCAGTCCTTACTGATTGGCTGGAATTCCATGAATTGCCTTATGTCAGTGGGTGTGTCGTTGAGGGTAGCTCTAGCGATGAGGAATTAGAGGCCTGGGTGGAATCCAGTTCCTGGGATCAATTGTCAGACTGGCCTGTATCTCTCTATTTTGATCAAGAAGCAGCTTTGGTTCAATTTGTTGAGAGTTTATGGGGATGGTTGGAAAGCCATGGCACTCGCCAATGGTTTCATGTTCAGGTGCAAAAAATCCCAAATCAAATATGGCAGGAAGCCTGGGAAGCTAAGCTAGCTAGCTTTGAATCCAAATTTTTTGCCATTCAAATTGCTGGCGAGTCAGAGCTGGAATCTGATAAACCACGGATCACAATTGATCCGGGAAACGCATTTGGTTCCGGACAACACGCGACGACTAAAGCCAGCCTTATGATGTTAGAAAACTTGTCAGTCGATGATTCTTTGCTTGATGTTGGTACCGGAACAGGGATTTTGGCCATTGCTGCATTGAAATTAGGCTATCAACGTGTGGTTGGCACTGATATCGATGCTGATTCTTGGTTCAGTTGTGAACGCAATCAGCGTTTGAACCGCAGCCCCTTCTTATTATTACATGACTCATTGCCAGATATTGGCGAAGTATTTGATGTTATTATTTGTAATATCCTGCCGCCTGTTGTGGTGCAGCTGATGCCCGAGCTTGTTGCCCGCTTAAAGACAGCTGAAAGTCAGTTGGTACTTTCAGGTATTCATCAGGCGAATAAGGATTTGGTCATGGGTGCTGCGCATGACCTCAGGCTGCGTTTGACAGCCGAGGTCGATGAGCGTGGTTGGGTGGCGATGTGCTTTAAGCGAGCTTAATCGAGAAAAGTTTGAAACCAGTTGATGGGCATGTAGTATCCTGGGCAGTTGCTATGGCGATAGATCGGCCCATTCTCAGGGCTGGGGATACGTTCATAGCTCACCATATTATCTTGACTTGATAATTTTTCTAGCGCCCGATCCGAACTTTGAATAGGAACGATTTCATCATCAACGCAGTGAAAAAAGCGGGTTGGTGTTTGCGGTAACCACCCCTGGTCAAGGCTATTGACCAGTAATTGTTGTTCAAATTGATTCCAATCTGAATTTTTATCATGAATCATATCTTCAACACGTTGCAGAAAACCTTGGCGGTAAGCAGGTACAATAAGTTGATCGACCTCATTGGGTAGTTTTTCCAGTACAGAGTCGTAGCTTTCCTGACCTCGGAAGAGTTGTCGCACGTTCCACTCATCAGGATTTTGTAGAATATCGGATAACTGCAGATTCTGGGGAAGATACTCAAAGTAGGAGACGATGATAAAAGTTAAGGAAACTGGGTTTGTGCGGGGAAAACGCAGAAGATTATAGCCTGTAACCAATAAATTATAGGGGCCAGCAGAAGGGGCGCTTGCTGTGATAGGAAACTCATCACTATAATCTTGCTCCAAGGCCTTCTGGATAGCCAGCGCAGCATAACCTCCCGCTGAATAACCCTTAAGGAAAAATCGCTCAAAGACAGTTTTCTGCAACCGTTGACTTAGATCCCTTGCAGCCATGAGAAGCGCGACACCATCTTCTACATAGTTTTTTTCAATGAGATAGGGGTGCAGCTCATCCGCTGTTGCTCCATAGCCATACTGATCGGGAACCCAGGTAACAAATCCTTGAGATGCTTCCGCTAAACCTTCGTTGGCACGATTGGTCGGTGCATCCAGGTCACTGATAATCGTGCCATGCAAAAGGAGGATGCTTGGTAGCTGATCCTGGCAGACATCAGGAATCGCAACCAGAGCGCTCATCACCTTCAATTCATTTTTCAAATTCATGCCGGTATAGAGGAGGCGATAAAGGTGAACATTGTTTTGGGGCGCTAGCGATTTGGGTAAAGTTTTGGTAAGTTGCGATTGGGGTATGGTGTTGAGAAATCGAAAACTGACTAATTGTCCGCTTTTTGCAGTAGCGAGGTCGATTTTTGAGCTAACTTCAGGCCACCGGCAAACTTCAGCAGATAAGCTGTGAGTGAATAGAAAAAAGCTCAAAACCTGCAAAACAATCCACCGCATGGATCGCTCCTTTTTACTAGTTTTAGAATATTAATTTGTAGCCCTACTTTAAGTTGTAACCAAAAAAGCATGGCCGCAAAAGATTTTTTTCTAAGTAGATTCTGCTGAAAAAGGTCTGACTCGGCGTTGCTGCATGAAAAAAGTCTCCTTATTAAGGTGACTTAACTCCGGAACTTTTTCCACTTGCGCCTTGATTCAGAACTTTTTCAGCAGAATCTAAGTACTAGGGAGAAAACGGCTGCTTTTTATATTCTGTCGCTATCTGGGGTCATAACTTGAGGTCATAAGGCATCGTCAGTTCTTTTTCTTCGTCGCCAATCTTAAGTTTTACAGTTATGCGCCAGTTTCCTGGCATATGAAGCTTGACGCCGCGGACCTCATAAGTTCGGTTCTTTTCGTTTTGCAAAAGTTCAGGCTTAGTTGGTTTGACCATCATTCCATGATAGTGCTCAGGCATGTCGGCATCAAAACCAATAGGGACAATCTTTTTCGCTAATTCTGCGTTATCAGTTTTAATTTCGATATAGATATGACTAAGCTTTCTTTCTTTTAAGGCAGGACGGCTACTTAATTGCAAAGCAGACTTTTCATCGATTTTAATGATGCCGATAGGTGAGCGCTGATTACCAGCCTGATTTGCCGCAGTCGGAGACGTCAAACTTGCCTGCGATATCAGTCCTATGAGTGCAACTCGCAAAAGCAGTTTCCATCGAGCAGGTATTTGCACGGTTTTGGCCTCCTTTCCATATGAGTGGCAGATGACTTTAGTCTAATTCATTGGCCCGAGCTATCAAAGGGAAATCGGGCGATCCCATCAGTCACAGTCGGCTCAAAACTGCGAGTTTCACGATTTTTCCGTACTTTGCCTGCCCGAAAGATGCGACCGTTCATAGTTAAGTAAACACCGGGTGGAAGCAAATGAACGGCGGCAACGGCTGCACCGACGTTAAAAATGGCGTCGGAATTGCGAATGCGCGCCGGTTCCATTGAGCCGGTCATGATGATGGTTTTATCTTTGATGTTTTCCAAACACTTCGCTGTTTCCGTCATCGTGTCTGTGCCATGTGTGATCAGGATGAGACGCTCAGGCGATTGTTCCACTGCTGCCCGGATAGCTTGTCTATCCTCATCAGTGAGATCGAGACTGTCTTTACGAAATAAAGACTGCACAAGATACGGTACATCAATGTTGGCCTCATCCAGGATGGTATGGACTTGTGGATCGCCAACCTGAAATTCGCTTTTTGCATCGAAGTAAATTTTGTCGATGGTTCCACCGGTGGCGATAATGCGGATCTTGTCGCTAGCTTGCATGGGGTAGCGGCTCCTCTTTGTGTAGGTCAATGAAAGCAAGAAGCAAGCAATATCGTGCCTTAGCAAGGGTGTCAATACTTGCTGGAAGCTGCCGATAAGGGGGTGCCGAGGAGGATTTCCGAAACTGTGAAACGGAATTTAGAAAAAATTAGTAATTTTAGATATATAACGTGCTAAATGCGCATGCGTTGCCCCTCGTCGCTTTTTACCGAAACTTGGACGGAGCTTGAAACTAACTATTTTGTGCGTGGTCATGACATGATTTCCAAACAATTGAATGGTCTATTCAAAAAAATATTGGTGAGTGCAGTCTTGTTCGCCTCTGGAAGCGATGATACTGCAGACGCGAAGAATCTGCCTTCTGATCAAGTTGCCTTGTGGCAAAGTGTTCGCCATTTTCGTTTACCTGCACCACCAAGCATCGATGATAGAAGTGAGAAGCTAGCACAATTTGGTCGTCAACTTTTTCATGATGCCCGGCTATCCAAAAACGGTCAAGTTTCCTGCGCGAGTTGCCATCAGCCGGATCGTTTATTTACAGACGGGCGGATTCTTCCCCAAGGCCTGGCATTAGGCCAACGGCATACACCATCGATTGTTAATACCTTTGCAAAAAACTGGTTTTTTTGGGATGGGCGAGCGGACTCACTCGCAGCCCAAGCCTTGCAGCCTTTGGAAAATCCATCTGAGCATGGTCTGCATCGCTATGCTATCATCCATGCGATTTGGCAAAATCATCGTCAAACCTATCGGCAACTGTTTGGATCAATCAGTGAGCCGTTGCGCCTGCTGTTGGAAGCTCACACCGGTTTGGCAAGAATTTCCCATGCTTCACCGGTTTCTGAGGCGGAATTGGAAAAACAGAAAGGAAAAGGACCGGCCTTTGGCAGCAAGGCTCTGGCAGCCCAGCGTCTGCTCAATATTGCCAGAAACGATCCTCGCTTTCAGCAGCTGGAACTGGAATTTGTAGACTGGCAAAAGCAATATGAGAACTTAACCCCACCCATTCAAAAAGAAATCGACCTGATGTTTGCTCGTGTCGGACAAAGCATTGCTGCGTTTGAAAAGACGATCGTTAGCCAGGCTGCTCCCTTTGATCGATTTCTTGATCGCTGGCAAGGTCAGGGCCGAGCTGAAGAGCATCTGAATACAGAATTTGATGAGAAAGCCTGGCAGGGGTTGCAGCTTTTTTTCGGTAAAGCACAGTGTTTTCTTTGCCATCATGGCCCATACTTTACAGATCATCAATTTCACCACGTTGGTTTTCCGCAAACGATCGCCGATCAAGGGCGCTGGCAGGGACTAAAACGCCTTCGCCAAGATCAATTTGCTTGTGAAAGTCCTCTGATGGCTGATGATCCGAGCATTCGCAGCGGGGAGGCATGTGAAGAAAAAACTTACCTTGTCGATGAGGCAAAAGACTTAATAGGAGCCTTTAAAACTCCTAGTTTACGCCACGTAGCGCAGACAGCACCTTATGGACATGCCGGACAATTTGCCAATCTTGAAGAAGTTTTACAGCATTACAATGAGCCACGAAACCGGTCTCAGGTCGGCAAGGTCGAGGAAAGTTTGCAGCATCTTCATTTAAACGCCAAAGAAATAAGTGCCTTGGAAGCTTTTTTGCGTAGTCTTTCAAGTGAGTGGCAAAGTACCCTATAGCGGCCTACCCACATCGATTTGTTGACTATAATTGCATGATTGACTTGGTGACCTATCTCGCATAAAAGACAGCTGAAAAAGAACACCGGGTCTCAAAAGAGACCTGTGCTGTATTTTGCGAAAAATTAGTGAGACGACATATGAGTCAAATTCATTCTCCAGCGGCGGAGCAGCCACAGCCCCGATTGGTTCATCTCGATATTCTTCGAGGCTTTGCTCTACTTGGTATTCTTTTAATAAATATGAATGCCTTCGTGCTACCAACCATCACAGAATATCTCAATCAGGAAGCTAGCACGTTTTTGCATGATCGTTTGACAGCCGACTTTTTAGGTATATTTGTTCGTGGGAAATTTTATACGATTTTCGCTTTGTTGTTTGGTGCAAGCTTTGCACTGATGGCCACTAAGGCAAATCAGGTAGGCAATAGTTTTTTTAGCGTTTATCTGCGGCGTATTTTAGTCTTAGGTGTGATCGGCCTTCTCCATTCAGTTCTGATTTGGACTGGAGATATCCTTCTACTTTATTCCATGACAGCCATCTTACTGCTGCTTTTTTTTCGCAAAACGAAAAGCTCACGCTTGCTCAAGTGGAGCCTGGCCTGTTACATCTCTGTCCTGATTTTTACACTGATAGCTGCACTCGCAGGCGAGATGGCAAAACTCGATCCCATCGCTCACAAGGAGTTGACGGCGGGCCTGCAGCAGTCCATGGAAAGTATCAGGTCCAATTTAGAGAGTATTGAGCAAGCATACTTGTATGGTAATTATTCTCAGGTTCTGGAAGCCCGAATGATGGAGCTGCGGGAAGTATGGAACTTGTATTCGGGCACGATGCTGATGATACTGGGTCATTTTCTTCTGGGAGCCTGGTTGATTCGCTCTGATCGCTTGGTTAAGGTTCATCTTTATCGCGGTTTCTATCGCAATTTACTCAGGTGGGGCTTGTTAATCGGCCTGCCGCTCAGTTATCTAAGTGTCGCCTTGCTCAAGGGGCAAAATTATTTGTCCTTAGACTTACCAGTGATGCTGGCTTCGGCAGCCCAAATCATTGGTCACCCCATGCTTGCACTCGCTTATATCGCGGCTATCCTACTAATTGGCATGCGCAGGCCACTCTTTCACTGGTTTGCTCCAGCTGGCCAAATGGCCTTGACCAACTACCTGCTGCAATCGCTATTTTGGACAACGGTATGTTATGGATATGGCCTAGGTCTGGCTACTTCACTTAGCTCACGCTTTCTGCAGATACTGTTGGCATGCGGCTTTTTTATTCTTCAAGCGGTCTTCAGTCACTGGTGGTTGGTCCATTTTTCCCAAGGGCCTCTGGAATGGCTATGGCGTTCCATCAGCTATTGGCAGTGGCAACCCTTACGCCGCCCGCAGCTTGGTCTGAAGAAGCCGAGTATGGCGCAAAGCTAACCATCTTGGTCTTGCTTATTTGCTGCTGCTATTGTGAGTCGTCGCATCTTAAAATGCAATTGGCGACCATTAAGCTCAACCACTTCGCTGACGCCGTCATCGACCAGGATCATCTGCAAACTACCGTGTGACAATGGTCCGAGCAAGAAGCTGAGATCCCATTGCCAACTAGGTACTGTGCCTGGACAATAAGCTAAAACTTGCAGGGATAAACGCTGCTCCTGGTACGTCCAGCCGGGCATATCCCACTCGCAGGGGCCATCGGGAGTTAGGATAGGATGTGCTGCAAAGGATCTTTCAAACCATGTGGGTGATGAGCTTTGGTCTGCAGTAGTCAAACCAGGCAAAACCATGTCTAAGATTCCCAGATAGCTGACAAAACTAATGCGCAGACGCTGGCCTAACTGTTCCACAGCCAGGGAGCCAAGGTTAGGCAGGTTTTCGACTCTTGTCGATGTGGCCTGATGGATGGACGTAGGGCGAAATACAAAGACCATGACCGCTGTCCAAAGGCAGAAAATAAGAACATTGCTAAATGCCAGAGAGTAAATCTTTTTCTGATTCAATGCTGGGCTCCCACCGTGAAGCTGTCTGACAAGTTTAGCAGGTTTTGCTAGAAAGTCGACGAGACAAGTGTCAAAAGTCATGCCGCCATTGTAGTAGTTATGGCAGATCATAGGGAAGCTCTGCCATTTCCATGGATTTCAGGCAACTCTTATGCTAACAGTGCCACAATATGAGAATAAGGCGGAAAAAAATTGCAAAAAGGACGGCCGATGGAACGACTACAAAACTTGGAAATTCAAGGTGTCGATATCTGGAATCCGGATGGAGTGCTGAAAAATCAGCGCGTCTTGGTTGAGGGGGGCGTGCTCCGCTCGATTCAGCCGATGGACCAGTCGAACCCATCGCCATCAGCTCATCCGATAGCGGCGCAGGGCATGGTGCTGATGCCCGCTGGCGTCGACCCCCAGGTCCATTTACGTGTTCCCGGCCAATTGGAAAAGGAAACAGCTAGCAGCGGCTTAATGGCCGCGATGCAAGGTGGTATTGCTGCTTTATTGACGATGCCAAACACAAAGCCTGTGATCGACCAGGTCAGCGTTTGTGACCAAGCGGAAGCGCAGCTAGCGCCAATTTGTCAGGAAACTGGCATGACGGTCTTGCTATCGGCGGCGATGACGATCGGCGAACGAGGTCAGGAATCCGTCGATTTTGCTGGTTTAGCTGAGCGAGGAATTGCTGCATTTACCGACGATGGAGTAGGGGTCGTCAAAGATGAGTTGATGCGTCAAGCTCTCGAGGCCAGCGCTCAATATAATAAGCCAATTTTGCAGCACGCTGAATTCCCAGGACATGGAGGGGTGCTCGCCCCCGGACCTGTGCAGGCGCAACTTGGCGTTACCCCTTATCCTGCCTCGGCAGAGTTTGAAATGGTGGCTCGCGACTTGGAGCTTTTAAAGCAGGTTCCTCAAGCACGCTATCACGTCTTGCATGTTTCTTCACAAAAAACGGTCGACTTGGTTCAGGAAGCTCGTGATCAAGGTTTGCGCGTAAGTTGCGAAGTGACACCTCATCACCTTTGGTTTAGCTCACATGACATTTCTGAAGCCAATAGCTCTTTTAAGATGAATCCACCTTTGCGTGGCCCTGAAGACCGTGATTTCTTGCGTCAAGCTTTAGCCGATGGCCGCATTGATTTTGTCGCTACTGATCATGCCCCACATGAAGCGGCAATCAAAACGGACAATTTTAAGACGGCGGCATACGGTACACTTGGTCTGGAAACAAGTTTACGTGTCCTGCTAAGCTTGGTCCATCGGCAGGAAATAAGCCCCTCGCGACTAGTTGAAGTTTTTGCAGAAAAGCCAGCGCGTTTTTTGGGTTTAGATGAGAGCTTTGGACGACTGACAATCGGTCAAGCATTTCGTGCTGTTTTGGTCGATGATAGGGCGGAACGTCCAGTAACTTTGGAAGATCTGGTTGGGCAGTCAAAAAACAGCTGTTTTTTGGGTACCTGCCTGCAAGGTGAAATCCACTTATTGTTTATTGAAGACCGTGTGCACACCATTAAACCATTGCACACCTAAACTTATTCGTTAGGTATGAGTTCAACGCCGGCGATGTTGCTTGTCGTAACAAAAGCTTCATCGCTGGTAACGTGCAACATTTCCTCCTCATTTGCCTGTCCCCCTAAAAATACAGATTGGCTTACGATGCGGATGCGATTGCCTGCATTAAAGAAGCACACAGCTGCACCAACCATACTGCGACGCACATTTTTACGGTTTTCCGGATTGTCGAAATCGGGAAATCTCGGCGGTTGGTATTTGGGAATGCGATCATTAGGGGCACTTGCTGGATTGGTCGCAATCCGAACCCGAGGATACTGCCCATTCGGACAAGCCAATCGCCGCAAACAGGGGTTTTCGGCAGCTAAAAGTTTTGTGCGGTTTGAGGTGTTGTAGACATCGTTGATAAACGCTTGCATCTCCGCCGGGGGACTAGCGCACTCCGACTGAAAAAGAACCTGATAGGTGGCATCCGGATCATTTGCATTGTATTGCTGTGGTCTAGTAATAACTAGCCTTAATTGATTCGGAGCAGTTTGAAAAGCTGTCTGATAACGAAAGTCGCGTTGGATAAAACCTAGTAACCGTTGGCTCATCTCATGACTGTAGGCTCTAGCATCAGACTTTGCTTGGCTCGATTCAAAGTTTTTTGTAAATCGTGCGATGCCAATGGCGATAAAACCAACCAAACCGGCGACAACCATCAATTCGATCAAGGAGTAGCCTGAAGATTGCAGATTGCGGCGTTGATTTTTTAAAGGCCGAATCAATATCTGACTCCTTTGATATGCGAACGTTGAAAGGCTTCGTTATCTTGAAAAATATCAATACTTCAGGCTTTTCCGTTCGTAAGAATTGAATCTTAATATTCACCCGTAGTTAAAGCCGCATCGGCTGTTGAATCATGAGACTTAAGTCCGGCTGAGTTTTTCATAAATTTCTAATCATAATCACTGGATGGATCAAAATTTTCGAGATATTCCTCGCTTGTCTCATCTTCATCTGTAGACGAGTCTTCTTCTCGGCTAGGCTGACTTTCTTCAGTTGTTGGGATAAGCGAATCTTGAGGCAGATCCATCGCTTCTGCCTCTGTCGGAGCCTCTATCTCCTCTATCGCAATCTGTTCGTCGTGATGATCCAGTTCGCTTGTGACTTCATCATCTTTAGGAGGAGGCATAAACTCGATTACTTGCTTTTCTGCGGGGGTTTGTTTCGGCAAATTGAGGATGCTGATCACCCGATCGCGCTTCTTGCGAAAAAAATTTGTGACTGTGTGCGGATTGTGGCGTCTTGGACTAGGAAGGGTCGCAGCAAGAGCCGCAGCTTCCCTTTGATTTAGAGAATAAAAATTTCTGCCAAAATAATGCTGTGCAGCAGCTTCGACACCGAAAATACCTGGCCCAAATTCGGCAATATTTAAATAGTGTGCGAGGATGCGATTTTTCGACACGTGCTGTTCCATGAAGATAGTGAGCACCAACTCGTGCCACTTGCGTAACAGACTGCGCTCATGAGATAGAAAAAGATTTTTCACCGTCTGCTGAGAAATGGTGCTAGCGCCATAGAGCCAACGTTTCGCTTGCCAATTGATTCGCATGGCGTCTTGAATGGATTGCCAATCAAAACCGTGGTGCTGATAGAAGCGGCTATCTTCAGCGATAACAAATGGTCTGGTTAAAGATTGAGGTAACGAGCCGGTAAGCGGTTGCCATTTGATGGTCTTGGTTGCAGAATAATTTTCCATAAAGCGTGATTTGGGAGTCAATCCTTGTTCTAAGCTCGTCCAATCGGGCCAAATAATGATGAAGTAAGACAGGTCGAGTAAAAGAAAAAAGAATAACGTTAGCGCTACTGCTTTGCCAGCTTGTAGCATTTGTTGGATTTTACTTACTCGTTGTGCGGATATCTGTTCTTTCATATGTCCCTAAAGAATTGTCTGAAGACTAAAGAGTTAAGGCTTTTGGACGAAGACCCAGTATTTTGTAAAAGCTAATATTTGTCCGCCCGGTGCGGCAAGGCAAGAGCCAGCGGAGTCGCTGTGAACGACACCAGGATAATAGTCACCATTATCAAGTTGTATCATACAAACATAACTTGCTCTTGGTGTACCTTGGGTGAAATTAACTGCGCTACTTGGCAAGCCATTTTGCGCATAACGCCATTCAAAATAAGGGTCAAATTTAATCAGGCGGGAATGATTGAGAATGCGGCCATCAGTATAGTCTAAGTGATAGCAAAGTCCTCTATCGCCAACCCAATAGCCTAGGCGGGCGGTACCGGTTTGATCTTCACCAAGACAAGCATACCATCGCTCATTGCCAGGTAGGTAAGCTGTGATCAATGCTTCTTGATACCTTCTGGGGTTTAAAAATTCGACACCAGCGCTGTTGCGATCGCGGTAGCGGAAGCGAGCCAACTCAAATCCATTTAACCAGAATCCATCGATGTTACTGGTAAATACAATGCGAATGGGACTTTGCCCGTTGGATTCTATGGGAAAGGTGAATGTGGAAACCGTTGGTTCGATGCTGCCAGTTGAAACACGAACGGTATTGCTCAAAAGAAAGCCAGCAGGACTACGGGCATCGAAAATCCGAATTCCAATACGGACATCACTGCTTTGCATTGCATCATGAAAATAGCCCTTGAAATCGTAAGTTCCGGGAGCAAGGTCAGATAATTCAAAACTTAATTGTCGGGATGTCACATACAAACCGTCTTCCACTAGTGCATCGAGTATGCTGTCATTGACCTGTCCACGAAACCGAGTTGCCATGTTGCAGTTGCTTGCCAAGGAAGATCCGCATGCAGATTCCATGGTTAGTCCAAAGCCATCATAGTTGAATACATGTGGGAAAAAGCGCGAGCTTCTAGTTAGACTATTGCGAATGTCCCAGTTATACCAAAAGTCTGCCTGGCGATCTTCTGCTCCAAAGTCAACTTTTAGAATATAGTCTCGATTTTCCTGGGCTGCGAGTATCGTGCAAAAAAAGCAGCTGCCGACAATAACGAGGAATTTGCTGACAAGTAATACTGCTTGCATGGTCGCTCCTGCTGAAACTGATAAACTTCAGCGGTGATATCGAACTTTTTCCAAATATGATTAGGAAAAATTTCAGGTTGAAATATGGTTATGAATTATTTTCGTAGTTTATCGGTGATCGAAGCGGGGGAATTGTCGGGCCGTTTTCAACGTGCAACGGCTTTAGGTTTTTGAGTCATTAACGACCTGATACGATTTTCGAGTGTTTGAAAACACACAGGTTTTTCCATCAAGGTGAACTTGGGAATTTGCGGGATGTCTTTTTCAATTGCCCCTGTAAAGCCAGAAATCATGATCACTTCTGTCTTTTGATTTAATCCGCTTTGGGTACGTAAGGCTTTGACAAAACTCATACCGTTTTGAAATGGCATGTGAAAGTCAGTTATGATCAAATCGTATTGATTTGCTGAAGTCAGAGATTGGGCTTTAAGTACTTCATGGGCATAGTCGCAAGATATCATACCCTGACCGATCATTTCGACAAAATCTAAAAGGGATCCGACGACCTGTGCATCATCATCAATGATTAGGATTCGTACTTCCAAAAAGATTCTCCCAAGTAAGCTAGCAGCTTTAAACAAAGGCTTTAGTCGGAATCTTTGGAATAAGTCTAAAGGGGAATTTATGGAAAATAAGCGATGTTCCCGTCACGTATTTTCCACAAACGTCTGGAGCTATTGGCAGTTTAATTGGCCACGAAAGCTATTTTCCGGGCAAGTGTAGGTGCCTGGACCCTGGATATCAAGGCTCGGTTGATTGCCGCGACCATCCCAGCTGACTTCATCAATGCTGGCACCTTCAGCTAGTTGCACATTAACCTTGGCTTTGTTGCCTCTAGCAATCACATGGATGCGGCCAATAGCAATCTGGTTTTGCAAGTCAACTTGAGCTTGGTTGCCTGCTAAGAATAAGCAGATTCCAGGCAATTTTTCATCATTAGTGGCAGATACAGTCAGATTTAATTGATTTTGATTACCGGTAACTTTTGCGACTAAGACCTTATCAACATTGATAGATTCAACATTCATGCTGCCTGCAATATGCACCTTGTTGACATCTACACCAAAGTTTTCCGCACAAGAATAGCGATCTTTTCGATCTTGGGTGGGATCCTTGCCAGGCGACATACCTTCCTCTAAGTCAGTCTTATCCTTGTCGACTATGATTTCTTTATCATCAGTCTTTTGATCGGCACTACCAGGTGAGTTGAGCGAGGATGGGTCTCCCTCGGTGACCGAAACAGAGCCAAAGTTTCCTTCTTGACATGCAATGGCAGTTCCAAAAATAAGGGCAAAAACCAGCAATTGGCTTACGACGGACATGCTTTCCTCCAACGGGCGAACACTAACAGTTTGTTGTTGATCTTATTTCTCTTATCGGAAAAATTATTTTGTACATAAATGAATTTTTATTTAATTAAAGAAATTAGCTATTTATATCTTGATAATTATAATCCTGCAGTCACGATACTGTATTGTTTTGTAAACAAGCTGCAAAATGAAATTTTGCAGACTTGCAATGAGCCAGCTATGTTTGGGTCTGAAGCTGTCGGATAGCTGGGCTGTTGGGTTTTGAGAATAAGAAAGGTTTGCTGTGATTGAGAAGGACCCTCCATCGTTTCCCGGGAAATTCGATGAGCCCCATTCCGAAGTGGTGAGTGATGCCGAGATTTTGGAGGAACTTAATCAACCGAGCCCGATTCCGGAAAAAGGCTGGTTATCTCAGAAACCTTTGCCCGGTTCCTTAAATAGCCCTGCTTTTCTTGTCGCTCTTTGCTTTTTATGTAGTGGACTTTATTGGTGGTCGCCTTGGGCGGATCAGTTAGTGGCCCCACGCGGTGAAGTGTTCCAACGGCCGTGGGTGCTGCTTAGCAGTATACTTGTTCACTCTGACATATCTCACTTGGCTTCTAACAGTGGTTTGTTTTTATTGTTTGGCTGGCTGTTACGTGCCTTTATCGGCCGTCTGGCTTTTCCTTTTTTGGCTTTAATTGCCGGTGTTGTGACTCAGATTTTGAGCTTAATCACCTATCACGATCGCGTGGTTCTGCTTGGGGCGTCAGGTATGGTGTATGCGATGGGGGGAATGTGGCTCTGTTATTACTTATTTTGCGAGCACCGCTTGTCGATCGCCAGTAAAGTATTCCGCATCCTGGGCTTTGCCATGATTGTGCTTTTACCTTCGCAGATCCAAGCACAGGTGAGTTATCGCGCTCATGCAATTGGTTTTATCGTTGGTTTTGCTATTGCTGGCATGTCGATGGCGTGGGTCAAGCGTCAGTTGCAAGAGCGAGCGAGTGCACAACTTGACTTGTAAATTTGACTGATTAAAAATTCTAGCATGGAAAAACTCGCCGTGTTTCCTACTTCACTGTCTGCAGTAAAGCCGTTATAAGAGCCTGAGGAGCCGGATTGTCAGCATGTAGAGGTAGTGGCTATGGTCAAGTTTCTCGTCGTTCTCATTCTATCAATTCTAAATTTTTCTTGTGTCACAAGTCCTGATTCTGAGCGTCGACAATTTATCGTCGTTCCTAATTGGAAAGTGCAAGAATTAGGCTTACAAGCTTATCAAGAGATATTGCAAAGCGAACCCTTGTCAAAAGATCAGCGTCTCATTGCAGAAGTTGAAAAAATTGGGCAGGCCATCGCTGCCGCTAGTGGCCAAGATTTCCCTTGGGAATTCAAAGTACTGGCGAATGATGAAATGGTGAACGCTTTCTGTTTGCCTGGAGGTAAGGTTGGCGTCTATACGGGCATTATTAAAGTTGCGGAAAATACAGCAGGTTTAGCCGCCGTCATCGGCCACGAGGTAGCACATGCTACATTAAGGCATGGAGCGGAAAGAATGAGTCAGGCTCTGGCTTCACAAGCTGGTTTGACGCTGGCAAGCATATCTATGGCTGATAGCAAATATCGGGGTGCGATCCTGGCAGCATTAGGCCTCGGTGTTCAAGTGGGGCTGACTTTACCATATAGCCGACTACACGAGCAGGAGGCAGATGAAGTTGGTTCAAAATACATGGCGAAAGCTGGTTATGATCCGCGTGAGGCGATCGCCTTGTGGCAGCGTATGGCGCAGTTATCCAAGTCGGCAAGCCCCGAGTTTCTGTCGACGCATCCACATCCAGCCTCGCGCGTGGAAAATTTGCAAAAGAAGATGCCGGAGCTTATGCCTATCTATAACTCGTCACAACGACAAGCTACCCGGCCTCTGTAAACCGATTGCACAGGCTGTCATGGTCTGGTACCCATGTGATGGCGAGGCACTCACTGTCATTCCAGCAGTTTCGGAGAAACTGCGTCGGGAATCTCGCGCACCTGGAAAAATTGCGAATCAAACCCTCAAAGCCAGAAAAAATCTTGATTTAAAGCCATGTGAGGGTTATGATCCTGTTCCTCGCTAGGTAAGGCGCTGTGGTCGAGTGGCTAGGCAACGGATTGCAAATCCGTTTAACACCGGTTCGAATCCGGTCGGCGCCTCCAAAATGATTCCCCCTCCCATTTGAATTTTCCCCCGTTGATCCATGATTTCAATTTCCCTGCTTCAACAATCGGAAGAATTCTGACTCAGTTCCAAGTATTAATTGAGCACGATTGGGCAAAGATTTTTTATAGGCATCGAGTGTGCGGTTAAACTCGAAGAACTTGGCGTCCTGACTGGCGGCCTTGGCAAAAATTTCTATGGCTTCTGCTTCTGCCCGCCCTTGTAGCGTCTGCGCTTCACGATAAGCCTCGGATTCAATACTGCGCAGCTCAAGGTTCATTTGGCCTCTAATTTTGGCTTCTTCACCTTTACCAATACTACGGATTTTTTCAGCAATGCGCGTGCGTTCAGAAATCATTCTTTCGAAAACTTTGGCTTCGACGCTGGTTTCATAGGCGATCCGGCGAATCAAGACATCAATTAACTCAATGCCTAAAGACTGAACTTCCAACTGAGCATCTTCAGCTATCATTTGACTGAGGCGCTCTCTACCGAACTCAACCTTTTCAATATCGCCGGTAATCCTTTCATCGACATCAGTGTCACCATCAAGGTTTTCTTCCGCTTGCCGGACTTTTTCGATGATATTGTTCGTGTTACGGACAGTCTCGACCAAATTGTGATTGGACACGATAGTTTTAATTTTACCATCAATGATGCTGGTGATACGCCGCATGGCCTGAGCTTCTGATTGCACCGTTTGCAAAAAAAGCACAGGATCGGAGATGCGCCAGCGAGCAGTGGTGTCGACAAAGATAAACTTTTTATCGCGGGTTGGCACCTGTGAAGGCTCGCCATCCCAGGTGATCATTCGTTTATCGAAGTAGCGAACTTCCTGAACGAAGGGGAGTTTGAAGTGTAGGCCAGCATCAACTTTTGGCTCACCAACGATACGACCAAATTGCACAATAATCGCTTGCTGCCACTCTTGGACAGTAAAAAACGTTCCACGAATCAGGATGAGAAGTAATGCGGCAGTAGCTAAAATTCCAATTTGTATGCGGCTCATATGATTTTTTTACCTCACGGATCTGTTTTCTTCAGATTGATTCTGTGAAATGGGGGCATTTCCCGTCGCTTGTTTTGCTGGTGGACTTCCTGTGGCTATCGATCCGTAAACCGGCAACAGGCCTTTGGCGCTTTCATCGACGATCGTGAAATGATCCAACTGGGTAAGAACTTCTTCCATGGTTTGCAAATAGAGGCGACTTCTGGTGATTTGAGGCGATTTCTTGTATTCAGTGACAACTGCATTAAATCGCTCTGCATCACCCCGTGCCTGGTTGACGATCCTGATTGCATAAGCTTTGGCTTCGGAAATGGTTTGATCAGCCCGGCCGCGAGCTTCCGGAATGACACGATTATACTCTCTTTGAGCGCGATTGATCGCCGCTTCCTGTTCCTGCTTCGCAGCATTGACGTCATTAAATGCTGGTCGGACAAGTTGCGGGGGGGTGACCGACTGAAGCTCAACCGTGACGATCCGAATTCCGGCGTCATACTTGGAAAGAGTTTCCTGCATCAAGTCTCTCACTTCAAGAGAGATTGCCGCCCGGGCTGTCGTTAAAACTTCGCCAACCGGCTCGTCGCCTACGACTCGTCGCATGACCGACATGGAAACGTCGCGAATCGTGGTCGGGACGTCTTGGACGCGGAACAAAAATTTCCAAGGGTCACTGATTTCATACTGGACCATCCACTGCACATCGGCGAGATTCAAGTCGCCTGTGAGCATGAGACTTTCTTCCGCCAGGGGTTGGCTGCGACCAGTACGGTCGTTCTTGCGGAACCCAAAAACCTCTTCTTGGCGGCGTTTTGATTGCACCTTGTAAATTTTATCGATCCACGGTATTTTACCGTGCAGACCCGGCTGGCTAGTTTTCAGGTACTTGCCAAATCGTGTCACAACCCCCTCTTCATCGGGTTGGACCGTATAAAAGCTGTTCATTAAGGCAAGTAGTAAAACCAACCCACCGATTATCAGCCATATAGACTGGTTTGAAAGAGATTTTGAGCCACCACCACCACCTTGGGAACGGCCATCGGGTTTACGAATAAAGTTCAGGACTTTCGCTTTGTACTTTTCGAAGTCGTCGTTCTGATAACTCATGAAGACGCCTACCTTTTTTTGTGAGTGTCAACTCTTACAGTGATACCTTTGGGAGCCGTTTCATGCAAGTCGAATCGGAATGCGAGCAAATTTGAAGGAGAAATATTTATGAAGAAACTAGCTAGAATGTGGACCGGTGATTGGGGGAGGTGCTGATTGCGCGCTGCAATTTTTATCGACGGTGGCTACGTCCAATCCCAGTTTAAGCAGAATAAAATCGACCCTGATTATCGTGATCTCGCTGATTATTTCCTGGAACCTTTACGCCACTCCATACCACTCGATTTACTCCGGTGCTATTATTATTACTGTCCTCCCTACATGTCTCAAGAGCCAACTGAAGATGAAATAAAACGCATGGAAGTTCATGAAGAATTTTTTCGTGACATCGAAAGCCTTGATCGCTGGTCGATGCGGCTAGGGAAATTACAAAAGAGGTGGGATGGTAAGAAAGAAGTCTTTGAGCAAAAGCGGGTCGATGTGTTGTTGTCAGTTGATTTAGTCCGACATGCGGCGGCTGGTCATATCCAGCATGCAGTATTGGTAGCTGGTGATAGTGATTTCATTCCTGCAGTCGAAGCCGCTAAGGAACATGGTGTGACTGTTTCCCTCTGGTGCGGAGCGGCAAACACAGCTCATCGTGATTTGATAGCTCTTGCCGATGAAGTTCATATTTTTGACTGGTCGGATTTTCCTAAAAATCGTCCAGCGGAGCAAAAATCTTCAGCTCAACATAGCCAGTCGGCGAATAGTCAGCAAAACCAGTCTCATCCGACGAGGGTGCGGCCAAGACGTAGCAAAAAAAACTTCCATAAAGCCCAACAGCATGGAGGACGAAAGCCCCAAGAAAACCGACCCCCACAACAGCCACGCCGTTCCCATCCAGAAAGGCCAGTAGCCGTTGAGCCGGCTGCCAAGAGCTCTTGGACAGCCAAAATACGCCGATTCGCTGGTTGGAAAGGATAAATCAAGTATTGAGGACGAGCATTCTCAAGTTCTGTTGTATAATTGGTGGTTGAAATTGGTTTCACATGATCGGCAGTGAAAGGATGAATCATGCAGCAAGTGCTAAAAAGAATGAGACGCCATGTGAAAATTGTTGGTGTTATGTTGGCGTGCTTACTCTTCCTCGATACGAGGCCTCTTGCTGCTCAGGCTAATAATGAAAAGACACTTTTCCGCAATGGTTTTTATGCTGCTGGCGTCGGAGATGTTTGGGCCGATCATGGCCAGTTTTGGGGGCAGTCCTATACAGCGCTTCGCTTTCGCGCTGGATTCCAACTGATCAGATGGAGTGAGTTTTCACTCTTGGTGGGCTACAGTAAGACCGGTTTTTATGATGCGATTAGAAGCAGTGGCGAAGACGTTGTGAAAGGTCTGACCATTGATTATCATGGACCAACGGCAGAGCTGGTCTTTCTGCCGACTTATCCGATCAATATCAGTTTGGGTGGTCTTTTTGCTGCAAATGGCCAAAGCTATCAAAATGCTCAAACTTTGCCGGCAGATTATCTCAGCTCTGGCGGAAATCCTGGGGAAGACAATAAGATCAAGTCGAAATTAGATGTGCAGGAATTTCATGTTGCTCTCAGCTATCGCTTTTACCGGCAGCTGCATCTGATCCTTGGTGGCGGTATGAGAACGATAGAAAGTAATTATCAATACTCTCGCTGTGTCGTTGCCTCGGGCTCTTCAGCTTGTGCTGAGGTGCTTTGGCCTACGAACTCAGCTCTATCGCAAAAGGAAGACGAACCCTTCTTTTTTATTGGGATTCGAGGTAGTCAGCTATAACCAAGACAGGTTATAGCTGATCAAGCTTTGAGCTGAAACGCTGTTAGTTTTTACAACGCTCGGGGTCTGCAGCAGTGGCTCCACAAATGTCGCATTTTCCGTCGCCACCGTTTAAGTTGTTCAATCCACCACAGCTACCGGTGATGGGTTTTTTGGCGAAGATCACGCCTACTGCCATTCCAGCAATCACGAAGGCAAAGACTGCAATAGCTGCGATTGTTTCCATATGTGTACCTCCCTTGGGTCTTTTCTAATTTTTTACGCTATTTCGCTTGATAAACACTTCAAATGCTTGGTTATGGATTTCACGAAATTCTTCGTTCTCTCGAACAATCCAAAGCACCGGTATGCCATACTCATCTGCAACTTTTGTGCCTTTTTCCAGTCCTAGAACCATCAATGCTGTGGCTAAGCCGTCTGCTTCAGCGCAGCTTTCGGCTGCGACGGTCACGGATGCCACATTATTAGCGATCGGAAAACCAGTGGTCGGATTAATGAGGTGCGAATAACGTTTACCATCGACTTCAAAATAATTCCGGTAATCTCCAGAAGTTGCTAGGCCACGGCCACGGGGAAAAATGACTCGCATATGCTCCCCAGGTATAGCCGAGGGGCGCTCGACGGCAATGGTCCACTCGGTTCCATCGGGTTTGCTCTGGCCACTGCGCAGGTCGCCTCCGATCTCTACTAAATACCGTGTCAAGCCGATGGATTCAAGATATTCTGCAATCTGGTCGACGGCATATCCTTTTGCTATGCCAGAAAAGTCGATGCTGAGTTCCGGCTGGCTTTTGCGAATTGCGGCTTGGTCTTCTCGAAGTTCGATCTTATCAAAGCCTGATTCTTTTAAAGCTTTTTGCAAACTCGCTGTATCAGGCACTCGAGTTGGCATGTAGCGAGGGCCAAATCCCCAAAGCCCCACTATATTGCCTACAGTTGGGTCAAAGGCGCCACGTGTCATGCGAAAGAGTTTTTGCGACATTAAGGCGACTTCCAGAAATTCTTTGCTGACTGGCTGCCACTCATCGCTGGCATTGGTACTGATGCGGGAAATTTCAGAATCGGGAATATACGTCGACATTTGCTGGTTTATCTTGACAAGTAGAGCTTCGATCTTGCCATGTACGTCGATAGGTCGCAAACCGTAGAACTTTATCTGGTAGTAGGTTCCCATGGTATTGCCGCGTAAAGTAACTTGCGGTTCGGCAAGGGCTTGCTGGGCGGTTGAAAATGAACTCAAGAAAAACAGAGCGAATGCACAAGTACACAGAATGCGGATTGGAGTTTGCCCGGGAAAACTAAGTTTGGGAAATAGCGTCATGAGTTTGCCTTTAACGAAAGCAAAAACGGGTGCCACATAGTTTTGCTGGCACCCGCTCATCATCATTCTCAAAATCTCTGCAAGAACTTAACCACCGAAATCGTCAAGAGCGATGTTATCATCTTCCACACCCAGACTGTGCAGCATATCAATGACTGCCTTATTCATCATGGGCGGACCGCAAAGATAGAATTCGATATCTTCTGGAGCTTCGTGATCTTTCAGATAGTTTTCATATAAGACCTGGTGAATAAAGCCAGTATAGCCATCCCAGTTATCTTCTGGAAGAGGCTCAGAAAGCGCGACGTGCCACTTGAAGTTAGAGTTTTCCCGTTGCAGCATATCGAAGTCTTCCACATAGAACATTTCCCGCTTACTACGTGCTCCGTACCAGAAAGTCATTTTGCGTTTTGACTTTAGGCGTTTCAGCTGGTCAAAAATGTGGGAGCGCATCGGCGCCATACCTGCACCACCACCGACAAAGACCATTTCATTAGCAGTTTCTTTGGCAAAAAACTCACCATATGGACCGGAAATGGTAACATCATCTCCTGGCTTCAGGTTGAAGATGAATGATGACATCTTGCCTGGAGGTGCTTTAGGAGCGTTGGGGGGAGGCGTCGCAACCCGTACGTTTAGCATGATGATGCCTTTTTCTTCCGGGTAACTTGCCATCGAGTAGGCGCGAATTGTTTCTTCCCGCACAACTGATTTCAGTTCAAATAGCTTGAATTTTTCCCAGTCATCGCGGAAGCGTGTTTCAATTTCAAAGTCTTTGTATTTCACTTCATGGGGTGGAGCTTCGATCTGGATATAGCCACCAGCACGGAAGTCGACGTTTTCTCCTGCCGGTAGTTCCAAGACCAATTCTTTAATAAAGGTCGCCACGTTATGATTGGAGCGAACTTTACAACGCCATTTTTTGGTTTCAAGCGCCTCATGAGGAACTTCGATTTTCATATTCTGCTTACAGGTCACCTGACAGGAAAGCCTTTCACCTGCTGCCGCATCTTTCTTGGAAATATGCGACAACTCGGTGGAAAGAATCTCTCCACCACCTTCTTTCACCTTCACCTTACACTGGGCACAAGTACCACCGCCACCACAGGCAGATGAGATGAAGATTTTTTGATCAGCAAGTACATTCAAGAGCTTACTGCCCGCTGGAACCTTGATGGTTTTTGACGGGTCTTCGTTGATTTCGATCATAATATCACCCGAAGCTACCAGCTTCGATTTTGCAATAAGGATGAAGGCAACCAAGGCCAAAACGATGGCCGTGAACATGCCTACACCAAGAAACACTTCCTGCATAACTCAGCCTTCCCGATTAGAGTTGAATTCCAGAAAACGCCATGAACGCCAAAGACATTAGGCCGACTGTAATAAACGTGATTCCCAGACCTTTGAGTCCATCGGGAACGTCACTGTACTTCAGTTTTTCCCGAATTCCCGCCAATGCAGCAATGGCTAAAGCCCATCCAATACCATTGCCGAAACCAAAGACAACACTTTCGGTAAAGCTGTATTCCCGTTCTACCATGAATAGTGATCCACCAAGAATGGCGCAGTTTACCGTAATCAATGGTAGGAAGATGCCAAGAGCGTTGTACAAAGCTGGCACAAATCGATCGAGGGTCATTTCAAGGATCTGTACGATCGCCGCGATAACCCCGATGTAAGAAATTAAGCCGAGAAAGCTTAAGTTAACATTGGGAAGGCCAGCCCATGCTAAAGCACCGTCCTTCAATAGGTAATTGTAGATCAGGTTATTGACAGGAATGGTGATCGTCAAAACAAAGATAACGGCAATTCCCAGTCCAACCGAAGTATCAACTTTCTTGGAAACGGCAAGAAAGGTACACATGCCCAAGAAGAAAGCCAACGCCATATTTTCAATAAAAATCGAGCGGATAAAAATATTGAGTAACTCTTCCATGTCTTAGCCCTCCTTCTCAATTTGGTCTTTTTTCCAGGTGCGCACTAACCAAATAAAAATACCGATGATGAAGAAAGCGCTTGGTGGTAAGAGCATCAGACCGTTCGATAAATACCATCCGCCATCATTGGTCAGCGAGAAAATTTCGACGCCAAAAAGGGTGCCAGCACCAAAAAGCTCTCTGATGACACCGACAAAGACTAACACTGCGCTATATCCAAGCCCATTACCGAGGCCGTCAAGAAAACTCATGCCGACGCTGTTTTTCATAGCAAAGGCTTCGGCACGGCCCATGACGATACAGTTGGTGATAATCAGACCAACGAAGACCGATAGCTGCTTACTGGTTTCAAAGGCAAAGGCCTTCAATAGCTGATCAACCATGATTACCAAAGAAGCGATAATCGTCATTTGGACGATGATACGGATGCTATTGGGAATATAATTGCGAATTAAACTGACAGACGCATTTGATAAAGAAGTCACAGCAATTACAGCAAGACACATGGTCAGCGTGGTATTCAAGTTAGTGGTCACCGCTAACGCCGAGCAAATACCTAAGATCTGTAGAGCAATTGGGTTGTTAACAAATATCGGTCCAAGTACGATATCCTTCGCTTTATCAGCCATTGAGATTCCCCTGTTTCCTGATGTTTTCCAGATAGGGTCCAAAACCATGCGGGCCGAGCCAATATTGAACCATGGAACGGATTCCATTCGTCGTCAGAGTTGCTCCCGCTAGGCCATCAATCTGATAAGAAGCGGCGGCATTATTCTCATCAACCCGACCTTTTATGACGGTTAACTTCACATTGCCCTTCTCATCGTAAATGTTCTTGCCAGCCCATTGTTGCTTCCAGTTCACGTTATCGATTTCACCACCTAAGCCCGGCGTCTCGCCATGCTCGTAGAAGCCAAGGCCAATGACCTTATCAGTAGCGGGGTCAACGGCAATGAAACCATACATGGTCGACCAAAGGCCGAGACCATAAACGGGAAGAATGACAGTTTTAAGCTGATCATTTTCCACAACCTCGTACACAGTTGCATACTTGGCGCGACGCTTGAAGCCGGCAACGTCTAACTCGGCAGGAATGTTGACCGATAATTTCGGGTTCTTTCTGGCGCGACGTTGGTCAAATTCGTCCGGATCGAAAGCGTCCGAGTAGTTACCTGTTTCAAACTCGACGAGACGCGAACGGATGCGCTCAGCAAAAATATCTTCAACAGGTTTGTCTTCAGATAAGAGGTCTGCTGCCGCCAGGATATTACGCTTTTTGTCCAAAGCTTGGTTATAAGCTTGAATCGGTCTTAAAGCGACAGCCGAAGCAGAAACAATTACAGCACAGACAACACTTAGAACTGCCGCTACGGTAAAGGTTTTACTTGTTGTTTCTCTACTCATGATACCACCCCAGTCCGCAACATGCGGCGTTTGGCATTTGCTTTTAAAACATAGGAATCGATCACAGGTGCGAAAACGTTACCGAATAAAATCGCTAACATGACGCCCTCAGGAAAGGCTGGGTTGATGGATCGCACCAAAATCGCCATGATGCCGACAATGATACTGTAAACCCACTTGCCCGTATTGGTCATTGCGGCTGATACTGGGTCTGTGACCATATATACCAGGCCAAAGGCAAAACCTCCCGACACAAAGTGCCACACGGGAGACATGGTATACATTGGGTTCGTATCACTGCCGACGAAATACAGCAAAGTTGATAGGAACAAGGCGCCGATCAACATGCCTGCCATAATACGCCAGGAGCCGATACCAGTTGCAATCAGAACGCCAGCACCAAAAAGACAGGCCAGGGCAGATGTTTCGCCCAGTGAGCCAGGGACTAAGCCGATAAAGGCAGAACTGAGAGTATAACCAGCAGCTTGTACCGCTTCCATACCACCTAAAGCTGCAGCACCAAGAATGGTAGCTCCCGTATAACCATCGACGGCCGTCCAGACAGTGTCACCTGAGATCTGCGCCGGGTAAGCAAAGAAAAGAAAGGCACGGGCAGTTAAGGCCGGGTTGAGGAAGTTTTTACCAGTACCGCCGAAGACTTCTTTGCCGATGACGACACCGAAGGCGATACCAACCGCTACCTGCCACAAAGGAATCGTTGGAGGAAGGATCAAAGGGAATAATAAGCCAGTTACCAAAAAGCCCTCATTCACTTCGTGTTTGCGAATGATCGCAAAGATGACTTCGATGCCACCACCAACGATGTTGGTGACAAGGAAAATAGGAATGAAATATAAAGCTCCATGGAGAATATTTGCCAAAATACTGCTTGGATCGTAGCCAATGCCTAAAGCTGCAATGACAGCGGCTCGCCAACCTGAAGTTTCAGCAAGGCCAAGTTGTTCCAAAGCAAGGTTTGCTTGCAGTCCGGTATTGTACATGGCCATGAAAATACAAGGCATCAAGGCCACAGCAACGGTGATCATGATCCTTTTCAGGTCAATGCCGTCACGGATGTGAGAAGCACCTTTGGTGACCTCTCCTGGAGTAAAGAGAAAGGTATCCGCAGCTTCATAGAGCGGATAGAGCTTTTCAAAGCGTCCACCCCTTTCAAAGTGCGGGTGTAGATTATCTAAAAATGCGCGTAATGGTCTCATTATCCCTCCCTCTCAATCGTAGTCAGGCTTTTGCGAAGATAGGGCCCGTACTCCAGCTTCGTTGGGCAAACGAAGGTGAGCAGCCCCACATCTTCCTCATCCAATTCCAAGACGCCAAGTTGTTGTGCAGTCTCGGTATCGCCCGTCAGCAGGGATCGTAATAAAAATACTGGTTCCATATCCATTGGCATCACTCTTTCGTAGCTGCCAATTGGCACCATGGCGCGAATACTGCCACCAGTCGATGTCGAAAAGTCGAACTTTTTCTTCGGAAACAGCCATTGGGCGACGAAAGTCTTTTTCACGGAGAACTTATTGAAGCCCGGCATGTGCCAGCCGAGAAATTCTCGGGTTCGGCCCTCGGGCAGAACAGAAACCTGATAATGGTATCTGCCTATATAAGCGTGAGGACCTTGAGCCGTCCGGCCGGAATAAACCGAGCCAGCAATGACGCGATTTTCCCCGTCTTTTAACCGACCACGCAGTAATTCATCAGTCGAGGCACCTAGTGGTACCCGATAGAGCTTAGGGTCCTTTACGGCAGGGCCCGCAACAGAGACGATGCGATCCGTAGCGATTTTGCCGCTAGTGAAGAGTTTGCCGATGGCAATCACTTCTTGATAATTGATCGTCCAAGCTGTCTTATTGGTACTGACTGGGTCGAGAAAGTGGATATGAGTTCCAGCAAGACCAGCAGGGTGTGGTCCATCGAAGGTCTCAAATAGCAGATTCGAGATATCAGGTGTTGAAATTTGAGTGCCCGGGCCTTTACAGACATACACCTTACCATCAGTCAAGCGGCTAACGACGATAAGTCCCGCATTGAAAGCGGCTTCTTGCCCACGCATGACGACTGCAGCATCTGCTGCCAGTGGACTGCTATCCATGGCTGTGACAAAAATGCTGTGTGGCTTGGAACCTACTTTCGGGATCTTGCTAAAAGGACGGGTGCGAAAAGCCGCCCAAAGGCCCGACTTAACGAGGTTGGTTTGTGCTTCTTGGCGATCCAGTTGGTAGAGTTGCCCCTCACCGTAAGACTTGAAGCTTTCCTGTTCCTGACCATCAATAGCGATGACAACCGATTGCAGAACCCGCTTTTCACCACGATTGATGGCCACGACTTTGCCACAACCTGGCGATGTGATCACAACACCTGGATTTGTTTTGTCCTCGATCAGAGCCTGTCCAATCCGCACGGAATCACCAACGCGAACCAACATCGTAGGTTTTAAGCCGACGTAATCGCCACCAAGGATGGCGACATGTTTGGTGCTCGCGTTTTCAATCACTTGCTTAGGCTGACCGGTAATGGGAAGATTGAGACCTTTTTTAATCTTAATCATGGGTCAAGCTGGATCCTTTCCCGAGCTATTAAAGAAGAGTCATGGTTAACCAAAACAAAGATCGTGGTTTAAACACCATGAGGAAGAGCGTGTACTATTATCATAATGGCTTAAATTTTCAAGAATGCTTTCATGGCTTTTAATGGCCGCGAGACCCCCGGAGTGGCGGTGCTTTCCCTAAATTTTCGCCATAGTCTACGGTGAGCAGTCCCACTTGCGCCTGCCGCTTCTTATGGCAGTTGTTTTACAGAACGTCAGTATAATTTTTTGGGGTCAAATTTACGGTACATCTTTTCGACTTGATCTGCGTAACCATTAAATGCCAAAGTTGGTTGGCGTTTTGTGAAGATACCGCTGCCAAGAACGCGCTCCGTTTTTTGTGACCAACGCGGGTGATCAGCTTGTGGATTCACATTGGCATAAAATGGATATTCATGCGGCGCCATCATTTCCCAGCTAGTCTTAGGTTGCTCACTGACAAATTCCATGCTCACGATCGACTTGATGCTTTTAAAGCCGTATTTCCAAGGGACTATAAGTCGTATCGGCGCCCCATTTTGGTTGGGAAGAAATCTTCCGTAGGCGCCAACAACAAGTAGCGTGAGATCGTGCATGGCTTCATCAAGGCGCAAAGCATCCTGGTAAGGCCAATCGATAGTCTTCCGTTTTTGGCCGGGCATTTGTTTCGGGTCGTGTAAACTGCGAAAAAGGACAAAGCGCGCTTTTGAATTTGGTTTGACTCGCTCAATGATCCGCTTTAACGGAAAACCGATCCAGGGAACGACCATGGACCAGGCTTCGACACAGCGAAAACGATAGATGCGATCTTCCAATTCAAATGGCTTCAGAAAATCTTCTAGCTGATAACTCGCCGCTTTTTCTACATGCCCGCTGACTTTGATGGTCCAGGGCTTGGTTTGCAGGTGGTGAGCATGTTTTTTAGGGTCATCTTTTCCAGTGCCGAATTCAAAAAAATTATTGTAGGAACTGAAGTCTTCAAACTTGGTGAGAGCGGACTTCAATAGCGGGTCTTGGAATTGCGGATTTGCTTTTGCCTGTAGTTTTTCGCCAGCATTCTCTTTAGCTGCGAATGCGGGATGGCTGAAACTTGACCAGGCTAGAGGCGCAAAGGAAATAGCTTGCAGCGAACTGCGGAGCAGCTCGCGTCGGTTGAGAAAGACTTGTTCATCAGTAATGGCGGAGGATGGAATGCTACGACGGTCTTTAACCCGAATCAGCATGATCGTGTCCTTCCATACATCGTGAAATTTGCTTCACAGTATGAACCTTGTCCATTGAAATCACAAGAACTTATTGCCGTTCCCAGACCTCAAACTGAAAGCGCCATGGACCTTCACTTGCAGGCTCGGTTGAGGAAAGTTTTTGAAAACCGCAGTCGGCAATATCAGGGAAACTAGTGTCACCTTCCACATTGGCATCGATGCGGGTCAGATAAATGCGCCGAGTTAAGGGCAAGGCTAAGCGGTAGATTTCACCACCACCAATGACAAAAACTTCTTCTCCCCACTCATCCTGCAAATTGCGGCAATACTCTAGGGCCTCATTCAGGTCGGAGGCGACGATTGCGCCTTCAAAATGGATATCCTTCTGCCGGCTGATCACAATGTTGAGACGTTGTGGCAGCGGCCTGCCGATCGATTCAAAGGTTTTGCGGCCCATGATCACAGGGTGTCCAGCCGTGGTTTGTTTGAAGTAGCGCAGATCCGCTGAAATATGCCAGGGCATTTTTCCTTGTTTGCCAATCATACCATTGCGCGAACAGGCAACAATTTGCGAGAGCATCATACGGCAACCTCAGCTTTGATATGGGGATGCGGATCATAGCCTTCCAAGGTGAAATCTTCCCAACAAAAGTCAAAGATTGAACGCTTAGCGGGATTGAGGTGCATGGTTGGTAATGCTTTTGGACTGCGGCTAAGCTGCAGTTTTACCTGTTCGAAGTGATTGTGATAGATATGAGCATCACCAAGGGTATGAATAAATTCTCCCGGAATCAGATCCAAGTCCTGGGCGATCATCATAAGTAATAAAGCGTAGCTGGCAATGTTAAAGGGGACGCCTAAAAACGCATCGGCACTGCGCTGGTACAGCTGGCAGGAAATGCGACCGTCCGCGACGTAAAATTGGAAAAAAGCATGACATGGTGGGAGCGCCATTTGATCTAGCTCGCCTGGATTGTAGGCGACAACAAGGTGGCGTCGCGAATAAGGGTGGCGCCTTAAATCATCCAAGAGGTTTTTGATCTGGTCGATGGTCTGGCCATTAGGGGTCAGCCATGAACGCCATTGCGCCCCATATACCCTGCCTAGGTTGCCATCAGCATCGGCCCACTCATCCCAAATACGAACCTTGTTCTCGTTGAGAAACTTGATGTTAGTATCACCTTTGAGAAACCAAAGAAGTTCATACACGACTGATTTTAGGTGAATTTTTTTCGTTGTGACGAGTGGAAAGCCGTGACTCAGGTCAAAGCGCATCTGATGGCCGAAGATGCTACGGGTGCCAATTTGGGTGCGATCGGGACGATCGGTGCCGTGCTCCATAATGGTGCTGAGAAGATTCAAATATTGCTGCATTGAGGAAAATTCCGTGTTCTGGTCATCGATTCAAAGGCAAACAATGAGCGACAGCAGTCAGCTTGCAGCAAACTAGACTTCCAGTGCAAGGGAATCTTATGTACCTACATTCGGTTTTGCTTACTGATGGGAGTCAATGCAGGAGCTTGCGCGATCTGTGGCTCGTGAGCAAGGGAGCGTTGCCATAAGTCAGTCAAAAGTCCGGATAGCTCATCTGCCTCATAGCCTCGGGTGGCGTCCTTTAACCAATGAGTGAAAGTGTCCCAGATACCCCACAGAAGGCCGATGATCAGTTCAATCGGCAGATCGCGGCGAATTGCTCCGAGAAGTTGACCGGTTAGAATGAAGTCTTGCAACCAATCGTCGATCTGATGGATGGTCTGCAGGGAAGGGCTCGAATCACGTCTGCTTTCCGCTGTTAAAAATCCCTGGAGAAATTGGCCAAGTATAGGCTTTTCTTGAAATTTTTTAAACAGTAGGCTGACAATCTTTTGACTTTCCGTCCAAAATTGACTTGCCGAAGTCGGCTGTCCTAAGTTCCTGACCAGATTGCCGAATTCCTTAGTTGTGGCATGCAGCAGGGTCATAAAGAGATCTTCTTTGGAACGGAAATAGTAGTACATCGTACCTTTGCTCATGCCGCACTTGCGAATGATGCGATTGTAAGAGGCCTGATGAAAGCTATGGCGGGCAAACTCTTCCAGTGCGACCGTCATGATTTTCGCAATACGAGCAGTGTCCAGACTACCGATCCGGTCCGTTGGCATAAGCATGTACTCCTGATTTATCGCCATAATAGTAGCATGATAGGTAAAAAGGGCCAAGGAAGAGTTGCTTGGCTATAATGGCATACTTAAGAAAAAAAGGTGAGGTCCTGCTCTTTTTTTGCTTTATCTCGATTTCTTTCTCAAGATTTCTGATATAATGCCGATTATAAGAATGCGGCGAGTTTTTTCGCCGCTGTGGTAAGAACGAGACTTTTTCTCAGTTAGCGAAGTAAAGTTAATTCCTTGGACGCGATTCTTTTCAGAACAAATCTTTCTCGTAAGCTCATCGGTTCCGTTCCGGCTCACCATCAGCTTCAGTTTAAAAGTTCCGTAAAAAAGATTCATTCCGGGTGGCACTTTCGTCTCAACCGATTGAAGGTCTCAGTTTGTCGTTTTTTTTGGAGTTTCTATCTATGAAAACTAAGTTGTTTGTTGGTGGGTTGTCTTGGGGAACCGACGAAGGTCGTCTGAGTGAAGCATTTGAGAAATTCGGTGCTATCTCAGAAGTTCGCGTTATCACTGATCGCGAAACTGGTCGTTCACGGGGTTTCGGCTTCGTAACTTTCGACGATTCCGATGATGCCTCCAACGCCATCTCTCAGATGGATGGTACTGAGCTTGACGGACGCCAGATCAAGGTATCTGAAGCCCTCGAGCGTGAGCGTGATGGCGGTTCACGACGTCCCCCACGTCAAGATGGTGGTGGATTTGGTCAGCGCCGACGCTTCTAATTTCTCTTAAAAAAGAAGTTTATTCAGTGCGAATTGGTGTCAAACCAATTCGCACTTTTAGTTTTCGTCGCTAGAGATAGCGTAACCAGCTTATAGCAGTCACGACTACCACTATGGCATGACCTAAGTTCCAAAGATCCATGAAGGCTCCGTACGTAGTTGGCGACGGCAGCAATTTAATGAATAATTCGCTTGGAATAAAGTCTTAAACCAGGAGATCGTTTGCTGTCCTTGCGGAATTTGCCTGCTACAGGATCACCAACTTTAACGTCGGCAATTTTTTTCAGTCAAACGTTTTATTTAATTGGATAAAAATACGGAAAATCACCTGGAAACAGTGTGACAGGAGCGATTTATGGTGGCGCAAACTTCATGATGTGGACCTAATCATTAATTCAGTTCTATTTAAAATTAACTTATCGAACTCCCTATGTAAAGACGAAAGAATATTGATCTTTGCTATCATTAGTTTGCTTGATTGATTATAAATTTGGGTGTGACTATTGTTGGCTTTCGATTTTTTGAGACTAAAGATATGACAAGGCGAAGTGCTTAGCTTGAGCCCGAATTTCATACATATTGAGGTAAATGAATTGGATCATGCTTGTATTATTTGTCAAAGTTTAGCAGTTGTCTTTTACGAAGATCTGAAAAAACATCAGACATATTTCCGTTGTCAACGGTGCGATCTCATTTTTTTGCAAGCAAGTCAAAGGTTGTCATTATCTGAAGAACGATCTTACTATTGCCTTCATGAAAACAACGTTCATGACTTATCTTATCAAAAATTCGTTCAGCCTTTATTTGAACAGGTGATTCAACGCGCTTTGCCACTGAGCCAGGGGCTTGACTATGGCTGTGGCGATGGGCCAGTGCTAAGTTATTTATTGGAAGAAAAAGGCTTTGCTATGGTTCGCTATGATCCATATTTCCTACCTGATGAAAGCTCGTTGAAACAAAAATATGATTTTATTGTTTGTTGTGAAGTCGCTGAGCATTTCTTTCTGCCTTTGCTCGAGTTTCGGCGCCTCCTTTCCATGTTGAAAAGCTCTGGATTCTTAGGTCTGATGACGCAAATATATCGAGACGATATTGATTTTGGAAATTGGCATTATCGACGAGATCCGACCCATGTAAGCTTCTATACAGAGACATGCATAAAGTGGATTGCTCAGTCACTTGGTTTTTCGAAGGTTTGGACGGATGAAAAGCAAGTCGTGATTTTGCAATGTTAGCCACTTCTGAAGTGTCTTCTTTACTCCAGGCAGTGCAGGCTCTAGCACATCATATAAAATATTTTCCAATAAAAATCTTCTTTCTTAGAAAAAACAAGTATGGATAGAACTCGTTTTGCGCAAAGTTCTATTCTGAAAATGGTGAGGAGGTTGAATTGGAAAAAGGATGACACCTTTTAACAATGCCTCCACGTCGATTTAAAGATTTAACCGATGAGCAAATTGATAAAGCAATTCAATATTTAAAAGCTGCCAAAGCGCAAGTTGAATAGAACAGCCTCTCATTGAGACAGAATATGTATGGGTAATAAGATTCTTTGTGGAATTGCTCGCAAAGAATCTTTCTTATTCTGAATCCTTAGAACTTTTGTAAAAAGAATTTCGCATCCCCATAAAGTGGCTTGAGTCGGGCACGAAAAGCAGTGGCTGCTCAGAATGATTGGACTTCTTGAGGTATAAGCTTTGACCGATCTTAAATTCTATTGCTCATAAACCTAAAGCCTGCAGATCTGCAATATTTTCCAGCTACCTGGAAATACCCTGTGACTTTTTATGTCAAGCAATTCCTTTACAAATCTTTCAATTCGAAAAGAAAAGCAAACCAGTAAGAATTCAAAACCACGTGGCATAATATCAGAGCCTTAAAAAAACGCACCGGAAGAATTGTAAAAAACCACGGGTCTACGGTAACGCATCTGAAGAATTTACCCCCCCAACGATCGACGTCAACAGACAAAATTTGCAAAGCAAATCACAGGCCTCAAAAAATTTATTTTTTCTTTTTCAAGATTTCGTTCCCAACACCGACCGGGATCTTATCGCTTGGAAGTAAGCGGATATCATTACCTGAGCATTCATCAATTCAATGGAGTGAACATATGTATTTCCGCAGGCATGGAAAAATAATTAAAATCTTTACGATTGCCTTAACTGCAGGCACATTAATCTCTTGCGGGTCATCAAAGAAAAACAGTGAAGCAGCTGGTTTGGTGACAGGGGTAGACGGAGCGGTTGTGACTTCCTCTGACATCGATTTGATTATCTCTTCAAAATTAGCACTCATTCCACCAAAGGAATCTGGCTCTGGTTTACGGTTGGTCGAAACTTATGAAGATGACAAGACAAATGTTTACGTCGAGGAAAGATCGCTCGAAGTACTAAATCAAGCTGAGTCAATTCTGTGCTTTATCGCGCAAACAAGGTTTGAAACACAAGTCAACAAAGGGCCATATTATGCCATTGTTAATGGCAGCTTATGTGAAGAAGAGCAACGAGATGATCAGGGCGGTAAGGACCTGATGAACATGAAAGTATTGGTAACTCGCGAACCAAACGCTCCGCTAAACGCAGTTGGCTGGATTAAGGAAGAGCGCGACGGTGAAACGAATTTTATTCACTGGAAACTTGTGATCGCAGAAGGTTCTAACAGCCAGAATCCACTAGGTATTTTTCGCTTCAATTTTGGCTTTAAAGATGCGTCAGGTGTACAAAGGGGCGGTGGTTTGATCGAAACCAGCCGCGATGCCGAGGGAATCAAGCTTCGTTTTTACGAAAGTCAAGATATGGGCGACCGAAGCGGAATGTCTGCAGCCAGTGCATTGATGGCTATCAATGCTGATGGAACGATTACTGGCGGTAAGGCCCGCATGAAAAACTTGTGGGAAGAAGCCTCTTACGGATCAGAAGAAAGCGAATATATTGTTGACTTCAATGACTCCTATCTGGCGAAAGTTGGTACTAATAGCCGCACATGGAACGATGAATCAAATACTGCGGAAGAAGATGCTTGTATCGATAGAAGTCAATACTCATCTGTTGTTTACCGTTATGGTCTTTACAATGCAGATGGCAGTCGCAAGAATCTGAATTCTGGTTTTCCGATTGAATTTGAAAAAGACGGGGTGATCCGTCGTGGTAACGCCAGCTATTGGGGTATTTGGACTGAAGGCGATGTTGGATTGGAAAATGGTGCTAGCATCAATAAAGTCGACTGGACTGAAGGTGAAAAAACAACTACCCCATATACCGTGATCCACGCTCCAGGAAAACTCTACAAGTATACTAAAAATTCAATTAAATTGGGCGATTTGCTGAATACTGATCTGAGAATGTGGGAAAGCGAAGGTAACTTTATTGTTCAGTGGAACGGCACTAACTTTGTTAAAATTGCAAAAGAAGTTTTCTCGGAAGATGGCCCACCTTCCCTTGAACCGGCTTCAGGCACAGTGACTGCTCCAGAGTGGGGATATAACTTCTATGTTGAATCATTGAGTGCTCAGATCAGCATCGGTAGTAATCAGACTCTTTCGAACAATTTGGAATTGTCGTTTCATTCACAGGAACTGGTATCCGGATCAGAAGCAGCAAACCTTAGTCTAAAATGTTATAGCCAGTGTCCAAAAACAGATGGAAGTACCACACTTGATAACACCGAGGAATGGAATATTCGCCTCAATACTACGACTCCTATCGAGTACACGTTTAATGCCACCAATAAAAACCTCTATCGGGGTTCCAGCCCCTTTGTTGCACCTTCAGGCGGTGATAGGGATTGGCTCGAATCTGGTGTACTAGTTACGGCAGCGCAATTGGGTAGCTATGGATCAGAGAATATCAGCCCATGGGAACTGCAAGGCAAACTTGATACTTATTACAAGTGGCAGTCAGGCTCTAACTCCTGGGGACAGTACTATGGTGTGGTAGACGAAAACGGGTCGATTGTTGAATTTGATAAGCCTTTGGAAATTAAATATGTCCATAGCCAAGCCAACGACTTTGATGGCAAAGCAGAAAATAATAGTTATAACAAGACCTTTCGCCTCAACTACGGTGGATTTGGCGACCTTTGGGGTATTCCTTGGAAAGAAATGGAAGGATCGGCAGATCATAAACCCGTATTTTCTCTGAAATCCGGAACTTCGCTCCAAGATGATGCTGGCGCTACCTATACGGTTAAAGCCTTGAATGTCGCTCAAGTTCTCACTAGCGTCGATGCAGCCTCTTGTGCAGGCCTCGATCCTTCAAGCGCTCCTGAGTTGCCAGGCGAAGATGTCGTTCAAGAAGTTGACATCGGTGAAGAGCCGGAAGACGAAATTGCTACCAAAGTGATCGAAGGTAATTTAATCGATTGATAGCATGATATTTCTCATATAATTCGAAGGTCCTGCTCTTGCGGGACCTTTTTAATTTTAAATTTCTGCAGCTAGCTTTGGTTTGCCTGATTACCCCGCACTGGCTAAAATTTCCTTCGTGGTCAGGTTTTTGGTTGTTGGGCATTAAAAACATGATTTATTGACTCACAATTTTTAAAAGTCTGTTGGGCACGACATCGAATTCAGCTAAGATCTTTTCCAAATGCTTTTGCATTTTTTGGCTCTCTGTTCCGGCGGTTTTTTTGGGCGAAATTACCTAACCAGACAGAGGCCTTTCTTTCCAATAAATTCAATACTTATGAAATTTTTTTCTTAACTCATGAACCATCAGGCGTTTCAAAGGCGTTGTGACACGAAACAATTGGGGTGCAAGGATTTTAATTGAATAGAGCGAAATCCGCGCAAGCGGTCAGTAAATAAGGGGCGAAATAAAGGTGATCTTGAACTTGCATCTCTACGTTTTAAAGGGTGCGAGAATGTAAAGCTTGTCACGATAGACTTGTTACCAACTTTTAAATCATTTGCGAAAGAAGCCTTTCCAAATGCTCGTATCGTTGCCGATCGATTCCATGTCCAAAGGCTATTCTCTAAGTTGGTCAATAAGTTTTGAAAGCAAATTGCAGGCGATAAACGATCACACCCCATGAGAAAGTTACTTTTGAGAGATGGCGCAAAATTGGAAGCTTATCAAAGACGAGCCATTGCCTAGTGGCTGCAAAGTTTTCGAGAGCTTCGGCAAGTTTATGAGATCAAGGAAAGTGTTCATCGGTTTTATCGCACCCTTGGCAAGAAGAGAGCTGAACAAGCACTGAATAAAATTTTACATCGTATGGGCATGTCTAATATTGCGGAGTTAAGGGCCTTAAGATCGACTTTGTTGTTATGGAAAAATGAGATACTTGGATATTTTGAAGGCCGCTATAGCAATGGGCGGGTTGAGGGCTTTAACAGAAAGGCAAAGCTAGTCCGAGAAGAGCTTACGGGTTTAAGAGTATTAAAAATTATCGATTGCAGTTGTTGAAGGCTTGTCGGGGAGGGGCTTGATGGAGCTACCCACCATTGTGTGAACAGAACCGTATTTAAGATACTCAAAAGAATGACCTGAATTTCATGACTTTTCCGTACATCATCATTGTCAGATTTCACCGGGCAATCATATCTCGATCAACACACTAATGATGGGTTTGGGGTACATTTTCCTGTGTCGAGAAGGCTTCGAAACACCCACAATTACCCAAAAAATTTTAGATTTTGACAAACTATGTCCCTTTAGTTTTGACTAATGGCGACCGATAAATTGCCGAACAATTAATAAGGAGAGCTTATGAGAAGCTTCGGACTTATCGCAGCTTTAATGCTTGCAGCACTTAGCATAGCATGCGGAAAAGAGGACAAAAAGGGGAAGTCAATTGGTGCTCCGCTTGTCGAACCTCCGGTCACTCGTAACATGCCCCATGGAATGAAAGGGGTGGCCCTTTGGTTGAACCAGCAAGCGAATTTGAATACTCCAACTGCTGTTGGAGCTTTTAAGGACTTCCTCTACCCATCAAACGGGTTCGTCGGGCCCTTGGAACGCCTTGCGATAATTGATCAGCGTATGGCTTCGCTCAACTCGCGTTCTGAGGATTCTGAAAAGGCCTGTATAAGTGAGGCAGCGAAACCATACACGTTAGCAGCCAACCTTCCCGCCGATGTTTCAATCCCACTCGCGTTTCAGTGCCAAGAGTCCTTCGGAGCTATGCCAGGTGATCCTGATTCAATCGCTGAAATGGCATTTGGAATCGAAGGGACCCGCTTTTCACTTATGGAAAGGCAGGCCAATGGCAACGGCGATGGCATCGTCGTCATCGCAACTGCTCCGACCGATGGTACTGCTTCAGAAAATATTTCATTGATGTACAAACACTCGACGACATCGTTTGCTTCAATGCATATCAAAGCTGCTGATGGTACGGGGGTAGAGGTCACCATAGGGGACAATGTCGCCAGCGGAGTGCCCTTGAGCTGTGGCGCTCACTTAAGAGCAAACGAAACTCATGTTTACGTCGAGGCATCCATTAGCTCTCCATCTGGATGCAGTGAAGTAGAGTCGTATTGTCTTACCGCTAATGATTTGAGCGAAGCGGACATCGCGGTTTGTAACGAAGCCAATTTATCTACTTTCACGTTGACCTCGTTCTCGCCTAGCAGTCTTTCCACCTCTGTAACGGCGGTCAAAACGATTGTCGACACGGCGATTGAAGGTTTTACGTCTTTCAAAACCGACGCAAATTGAGGTTACGTAAAGGCGAAACTGACGGCGGTTTTATTCAAACCTTAATCAGAAAAAATTTTCACCTTGGTACAAGCCAATGCCCCACTCAGAATTGGTTTGCAAGGATTCCTTAGCTTCACCAATTCTGACAAGTTATCCACAGGTTGTTGACTTGGTAAAACTTGACTCTGAATCCCTAATCAGAAATAATTTTCACCTTGGCATAAGCCAATGCCTTACCCAGACTTGGTTTGCAAGGAATCCTTGCCTTCACCAAATCTGACAAGTTATCCACAGGCGATTGACTTGGTAAAACTTGACGAAAAGAAAAAGCTCCCTATGATTTCGGGCCTGTAACAACCAAAAATGAAATCAATCAGGAGCTCACCCCTATGCCTATCAAGATTGAACGAAGTTCGAAACAGCTTTCTGCTCATTCAGGCTTGATAATCTTTGGCGAGCTTTTTGACCGAGTCATGGTCGAGGGCTTGCTCAGACCGTGTGTGCCCCAACTTAAGTCGGGTTCATCAAAGAATTTCAATAAGCTAAGGCAGCTCGTGTTGGCATTTCAAGCCGGTGCTGAGTGCTTGGACGACATCGAGCAGCTTGGCCGTGATGAAGGCTTTCGCGCGCTATGTAGGGACAAGGTTTATACGGCCAAGTCATTAGGTGACTTTCTCCGTCGATTTTCACAGCTCCATTATCGCGATTTAAATAACCAGTTGATCGACTTAAGTTATCAATTACGTCGTGAGCTATTTGGCAAGTCAAAGTCCATCACCATTGATATTGATTCGACGACCAACCGTCAGCATGGAAGTAAGATGGAAGGCGTCTGCTACAACTATGCGGGCATCAAGGGGCTGGATACGATCCACGCCTTTGACGAGTATGGTCTGCAATACTACAGCGATGTTAGACCCGGCAATACTCATACGTCTGCCGGATCGTTGGAAATCATTCATCAGATATTCAATCGCATGCCGTCCGAGATGAGTGGTCTGACACGCTATGTCCGTGCTGATAGTGGCTATTGTAAGATAGCGTTCTTAAACGCCTGTGCTGCGAAAGGTGCCCAGTTTGTGGTCTGTATGCGTAAGCTGATGTATCAGCCTCTCATCGGTTTGGTGAGCAATTGGCAGTCGCAGGATCTTGAAGATCCGGATCGTCTTATCTTTGCTGATGGCCGTGAGTGTGAGGTTGGTGAGGTGGTTTACCGCTCGAAAAATTCACCGTTTCCCATGCGCGCACTGATCATGCGTTCACTTAAGCCTGGCCGTGAAAATCAGCTCGTCAAAGGCGAACAAGACTATCATTATCGCGCTTGGATCAGCAATATGTCAGAGGCCAAGACTGCCATCGAGGTCATCAAATTTTATCGAGGCCGCGGCCATGCAGAAAATTTTATCCGTGAACTAAAAAATGGACTCGATCTGCACCATTAACCTTGCCAGAAGCTTTTGGCGAATAAAGCCTATGCGCTGCTAGGAGCGTTTGCCTATAACCTGATGCGCTTTGTTGCGCTTAAAGACAACGCCACGAAGCCAAAGTTTGCCAAGTCTATCAGAAACCGCTTTATCCACCTGCCTTGCCAAGTCGTCCGCCATGCAGGGCAGGTGATATTTCGTTTTATGGATCAACATTTCAAGGAGGTCGCTTATTGGTTGGACTACATCAAAAACATAAAGCTGGGTTTTGCTTAAGCAGGCTGCTGGGAACGAGGCGGACAGCTCTTTGCCAACTGAATAAGCTCTACCCGCTGCGCTATGGGGAGAGGGGCGATGGGCTCCTATTAACTGAAATCGCGTTGCAAAACGATTTCGCATCCCATCTAGTGGCTTGAGCCGGTCACGAAAAGCAGTGGTTGCTCAGAAAGGCAGGTAGAGCTGATGCAGTAGACGCACCGATGCCCTCTTGCAGTGCCCGTGAGCAGAAAAAAATCTGCAATAGGCGCTAACGAAAAAATCTGGGAAGAAAAATTTCGGATTTGGGAAAAAATCTGGGAAGAAAAATTTCGGATTTGGGGTAACATGCGGAAATCAAGAGCGCACCCGGAGCGACTCGAACGCCCGACCCTCAGGTTCGAAGCCTGATGCTCTATCCAGCTGAGCTACGGGTGCAAGGCCCTTTTAATGCCTGATCTTAGGTAGATAGGCAAGTATAAAATGTTTTAAAATGTGAAATACTTCATTTTGCAGTCAATGTGACTTAAATTCGCTGTCCTTCCGAGAACTTTCGTCGGGAAATTCTATGCGGCATTCTGCTCAAAATGATAGGCCTTCAAGGCAAGGTATAGGCTAGCTGGTAAGGTAATGATATAGGCAAACTGACGATATTCCTGGCTTGATTCCACGACAATCTCGTCGTTAAGACGTATGTCAATGCCACAGGAGCTCTTTTCAAGCATATCTTTGACGGCATTGAGGCCGATGCCTCGACCTGCAAGCTCATTGATGTCATCTTTCATTGAAAAACCGGCGGAAAAAATCATCTGTGCAATCTCCAGATCAGAGGCTTGGCTAGTGGTGCCAAGCAGACCTTTTTGGATGGCTTGTTCTCGAATTGCGTTGATATTCAAGCCCTTTCCAGAATCTTGATAAATAATGGCCAGGGAATCTACTCCTACTTTGAGATCTACGTCGATGACTCTTTGGCCGCTATCCTTAAATCCGTGAGCCATCGAGTTATTGATCAGGTGAAGTAGCATATTTTTCAAAAGGTTGTGACTTTGGGGGAGAAAATGAACCACATCATGGTGAATATGGATGCTTGGTAGTCTCATACCCATCTTTTCCGCTTGCTGGGTCAACGTCCCTTCAATGTCATGAACGAGATAAGACATATTAAAGAAAAACTCACCGATCATCGTCTCGATAAATTCAGGTGAGTGAAGCACAGCGCCTTGGTCTTTGACAGTGGCAATAAATTCATTGATGGAATTGATGAAGGAAACAAAATCGCCATCTTTATGGTCTTTGGTCGCAAATTTGCGGCCGAGTAGGTGATAGTTGATATCGTAGAGTTTTTCAAAAGATTCTTTTAGCAGACTCACAGTGATCCATAGTTCTTTCTTGTGAACGATGTTGTCTTTCGTTTGTAACATGAGCTGTGTGGTATTTTCAGTCTGGTGAATGCTGTTTGATAAGTCATGGAACCCGAATACCCGACTGACACCTTTTAAGGTATGCAGATGGCGATAGATTTGTAAGAGTTGCTCTGGGCCGAAGGCACTGGCACCCATGGCTTCTGTAATTTTTTCGAACAATTCCTTGGTGTTTTCATAAAAATGATCGAATTTCTCTGGGTTGAGGTCGATGACCCGCTCGATCAAGTCCATTTTATCTTTATGCTCGTCAGCTTCCCTTGCAAGTCGTCGGATGTCGGTGACATCACGGACGCAAACCAGAATTTTATTGATAGTCTCGTTTTCATCGACTATCGGACTCCAATCCACTTCGAGTATGCGCTTTCTCTCGTGAATATGAATGTGGAATTCTCGGGGTAGATTGGAACGGTTGGCTTCATAGTTAACATAGTGGTTGCCAATAATCGCGTCCAGACTTTCTTTAATCAAAGAATACTGATCCTCATTAACCGACGAATTTTCAAACATATACGCGACTGCTGAAACCTCGTCCGAGACAGGTCTGCCAAACAATTCAGGAAGAAATATGGAATACTCACGATGAATTTTTGCATTATTGCCAATCATAAAAACACCCTGTTGGATATTGCGCAGGATGGAACGAATGTCCCGTGTTTTATCCCCGACAATTTCCTCGACACGTTCAATATGTTCTTTTAATCGCGTGTTCAACGAGCGAATTTCAAATTCTGCTTTACTTCGGTAATAATTCATGCGATCGCCAAGCGCGATGGAAAGCAGTATCGCTTCAACGGCTGCGCCACCAAGGTTGGCCCATTCCGTGAGTAGATTGACTGGCAGGACTCCTTGGTATTTTAAGACCATGGAAATACTTCCGACGAGAAAAATAATCCATGCTAGGGTGTAAAAGTAGGCTGGGCGATAGCGCTTGTAACAGCTCATCAAGCCGGCGGCAATCATTAATGTCATGCCGATTGCAACATTGAGATTAGCGACTTTGGCGCCAATTTCATAACTATAAAATTGAATGTTGATGATATCGATAATACCGATAGTGCGATGGACTAGAAAAAATTTGTATAACCAGGGGTGCCTTGTTTTAATGTTGAGAAAATGAATGGCGAAAAAAACCATGAAGATAGTCGAGATTTCTGCAAAAATCAGAAAACCCTCATTTGACAGCCAATGATTATAGGCGTCGGGACTAAAAATCAGTTGGCCAATTCCTTGAGCTGCTAAAGCGTGAAGCATAAATGCTGCAAGATATGCCATGTAATAGAAATAAACCTTGCTCCGAAAAGAAAAGAACAGAAAGAGGTTGTACAGAGTCATGGCAGTTAAAACGCCAAATAGAAGGCCTAGGGCTAAATTATCCTTTAAAGCGAAAATCCGAAACGAAGGCCAGTCCCACAAAAACAATGGCAGTATGGTCGTGCCTTTGGTTTCGACTCTGACATAATACTCATGGATGCCGGGTGGAACTTGAATTTCAAAAACGGGATAGCGATGTGTGATCAGTCTCCTCGAGAATGGCACTTTGTCGCCAAGAGTCAGGGCAATAATTTCATCATCAATAATGCTATATAAGCTAACGTAATCGACAGAGGCGTATTTATACTCGATCAGAATCGTTTTGTCATTTTGATCCGGATTTTCTAAGCGAAACTTTGCCCATATGATGTCAGAAGTAAAGCCAAAATTAGGTACATCTTTCGTCGATGGAGTGAATTCTGCAGAGGTGACGATTTCCTCTATTTTTTTTTCACCCGTATGATCAAGAAAAATCTCCAGATTTTGACCTATGCTTTGGCCATTCCAAGTTTGATTCACAGCAATCGGTTTCGCGTGGAGATTAGTTTTGCTGAATAAGCTAATGAGTATGGCGATAAGATAATATTTAACCTGCATAGTCGCTCCACTATAAAACTTATGGACTATCTTTCGGCATAAATCCCCATTTTCATTAGTGAGATTAAAGAAAAAATTTAAGAATGTGACGAAGAAAAAGAAGAATTTTCCTGTAAAAAATGGACATGCTCTAATCAGGTCTGGTCTGACTTGTTGAAAGTTTACTGCAGCCTGAAGGTCGAGGTAATTGCAAGGCATCGGCAACTGCAGGGACTAGTCGAATATTACTTTTAACGGAACTTGCGGGTAGTTGGCTCAGTTTAGGACCATGAAGTAGAAGGGAGCTGCGCATCTCATCGCTCTTGGAAAAATAACCGTGACTGCCATAGGGCTTCGGTTCTACCAATGTCCCGCTCTCTGTTGGATCAGGAAATAATTCATCGTTTGTTATGCTGAGTCTAAAGCTTTGTCTTCGCGCTAACAGCAAGCGATCTTCAAAGCTTGTCTTTAAACTGATGCCAGGTTCAGAAAATGCGATAATCCAGGGCATTTCCGCACCGGCAAGTCCGAGCTCTTGTGCTTCGCTACTATTTTTTACCAGAACTTTAGTGAAAAGCTGCTTGTTGTCATCGAAGGCGACCCGGGCTCCTCGAAAGCTTTGAACCAGTTTCTGAAACCATGCTTCGTTTTGTGGTGGCATACTGTCAAGTGGTGCATCTAAGCCATAGACAAAGAGCGAGCCGCCGGAAGTCATGATCTTCACACGAGAAACTGCCTCGTTTTCGATCAGCTTGAGGACATTTAATTCATATTGAGTTGCGGCCATGCCATGGTCGCCAAGAATAACGATTTCTGTCGAATCAGGGATTTGTTCCATTATCGAGCCGACAGCCTGGTCGAGCTTGGCTAGGTACTGGCCGACTAACGCATGACGTTCTTCGTCGCCTTCAAACAGGTGGCCTAAAACGTCAAGATCTTCCAGATACATAAAAAATGCTTCCGGTTGCTCTTCACTTAGGATGTATCTGGCTGTACTGGTAAAATAGTGCAGGCGATGCTCCATACTTTTTAGAAAGACTTCGTCCCCATACTTTTGTAGCAGTGACGAATCTTTGCCCGGAGAAAAAACTAAGTTCAAGGAATCTAATCGCTGCTGAAAACTTTGCGGATGCGCATGATTGATCATGGTTGGCGATATATAAATTTCGACACTTGAGCTTGCTTCATTGCGCGCAAGAAAGGCGACTACCGTTAGATGCTTCAGCTCGTTGGTGGTGAAAAAGATATTCGACCAATCACCAACTTGAGCCTCAAATCTTTGATCACCTTGGACCATAGTTAGAATCTTGCCATCATCGGCAACTTGGACTTCGATGGGAATGGTCTCGTTGGAGTTGATGCGGGAAGGTGATTGGATGACACGTGACTCCCCCCAGGAAAGGCTGACGATACTACCGCGATTGATTGGGTCGTCGTAGCTGGCACCAAAGCTCGCCGATCGACCAGGGCTACTACCATCAATGCTGGGATAACCTAAGGAGGCAACTCTTAGGCCATGTTTAACGAGAGTCTGAACAAACGTTTCTTTACCGTAATCAGCGGTGAAGCCACTGACATAACTTGAGCCGTTCCATTGACGATTGGCGATTATACCATGTTCTCCAGGTGGCAGGCAGCTGATCGTTGAGATGTGGGACGAAGCTGTGATGGTCGGATTGTTGATCTCAAGCTCTGACTGCCAATTCTCCAGATTCAGTAAATATTTCAGGCCGAGAGGATGGGCTTCAGTAAGATAGGGTAGCAAAGACTCAATCTTTGCTTTTTGTAGCCCATCTAAACTTAGCCAGAATAACCTTAACGACGTAGTTTGCTGCGCCTTCGTAGCTGAATTTGAGTGGGAAGGATTCATTAGCTTTTCGTCTTGGGGGCGACGGAACAAGGTCCAAACGCTTACGCCGATGGTAAGGATGATGAGAAGAGTTAATAGCCAACGTTTCATGCGGTAACCTTTAATGATGACCTGTTTGTTTAGCCCACTAGTTTTTTCTTGATTTCGTCGATCATGCTTCCACTTGCAAGAATCATCAGATTGTCACCAGCCTCAAGTTGAGTATCACCCCGAGGTACGATGTATTGGTCGCGGCGAGTGATCAGAGCAATAAGGGCCCCTATCGGTAAACTAAGATCGACAATTTGCTTTCCAATAGATGCAGCGTCGGCGGCTAATCGTATTTCGACCAGTCGACTATCACTGCTTTCACCAGGAGTAAACTCTAGCAATGGCAGGCCTCTTGCTGCCCCCGGTTCGGATAATTTCAGTAAATTTGCGACGATGGGAATCGTCATTCCCTGGAGTAATACTGAAATCAAAACAGTAAAAAATACCAGGTTAAACATCAAGTTGGCTTCAGTTAAGCCGGCCAGCAAAGGAAAGGTTGCCAATATGATGGGTGTCGCTCCTCGGAGGCCGACCCATGAGACTAAAAGTTTCTCGCGAAAAGACATATCGCTAAGTGCCAATGAAAGAAAGACGCTCAGCGGTCGGGCAATAAATATGAGCCAAAGGGCAACCAATAAACCCTCGCCGGCAACTGGCAGGAGCTCTGAGGGAAACACTAATAGACCAAGAGTTAGGAACATGCCGATTTGCATAATCCAAGCAAGCCCGTCTTGGAAGCGTATGATCGTCTTTTTGTGAATTAAATCTGATCGACTAAGTATCAAACCCGCTAGGTAAACGGCAAGAAATCCGCTACCTCCTAGTGAGGTGGTTGAGCTATAAAGGACCAAGACGGCAGCAAGCATCAGGACTGGATAGAGCCCTTCGTACTGTAAGCGAATGCGGTTGATCAATTGTATGAAAACTCTGGCGCCGGCATAACCCATGGCGCTGCCAATGACTACCTGCTGGATAAGCATAGGGATCAGATTGTAGATACTTTTGTCGGGCTCTCCGATAATTGAGAGCAAGCCTATCGTTAAAAACACTGCCATCGGATCATTACTGCCGGACTCAAGCTCCAAAAGTGCCTGATTATTACCTTTTAAGTGGGCATTTTTCGAGCGTAAAATGCTGAATACAGCCGCAGCATCTGTGGAGGACGCGATCGCACCAAAAAGTATCGCCTCAAGCCAGTTAAGATCTAAAAGGAACTTAACAAAGCACCCAACTAAAAATGCGGTAAAGAAGACGCCAAGAGTTGACAGTGAAAGACCTCGCCAAACGATGGGTTTGACGTCATCCCAGTGGGTTGTCAAACCTCCATCGAACAGTATGATGACAAGGGCGACGATGCCAATGGCCTGTGCTACAAGGTAATTGTCAAAGTGAATACCGCCAAGACCCTCAGAGCCCGCTGCCATACCAATACACATAAAAACTAACAGAGCAGGTAAACCGAGGCGTCCAGATGCCTTACTGAGAAGGATGCTGATTAGAAGAAGTAGGGAGCCGGCAAGCAGGCCTGTCGTAATATCCGTCATGTTTTCCAGGAGCTAGAGTTAATGGACCAGAGGCTCGAAAATTGGGATACTAACTAAATCCAATATTATTGGCAAGAAAAGCCACCGCTGTGCAGAAAGTGGATGATGGATGCGACAGTGGGGTGCGGAGCTGCAGATATCCCCAGGCTATGACATTTTGGAAATAAATCTTGGCTTATGCTGGTTCATCCATGCGGTTTTTGCAAAGGGCATGATTTAACGCTGAAATCGACCGGGAATGATAAGTCGTGGAAAAGCAAGCATTCGTCAGGCCCTCTATTTTTTCCTCGTTTTTATTGATAATTAAAAAAGATTAAAAGGACTTGCAGTCTTTTGATCAAGCTTATGGCAGAAATATCGATAAATATAATCGGCTTGGTAGGAAACGGAACGCGGTCCGAAACAGGAAGAAGCTTTTTTGGAGGCAGAAGAGATGGGAAATCGACGTATTTTTGAAAAACGTGCCTTGCAAACTCGCTTGCAAAGATTCCCGACTGACGGATTTATGTTAAAATCTATCATTCGCCACTCTTGCTCGCGTTGCTCAAGCTTTTGGCTTGGAATTCGCAATATCTCACAATCTGGCCTAGCGGCTGAACACCTAGGGCCAGCTTTTATCCCTTTTGCTAGCGGTGATGCTGTAGAGCTGACATTGGATACAGCTTGCAAGGTGTTTTCACGCCCCATCCATCTAAGCTGTATTGTGGTGCGACGAACAGATCTTGCACAGCGGGCGTCAATGGATTTTCACCACACCATATTTGGTTTGGAAATCATTTCCATCGACGAGCGCCACGACTATGCTTGGCAGCTTGGCTTAAACCGTTTAGGCAATCCTCCGCGTACCGAACCTTAAATTTAACGTAAAAAAATACGAGGCAAATGCCAGCGAGAAAATGCACTGTGTTGAAGGCTTGGTGCTCAGTATCTAAGCCAAATTGTAAGTTCCGTGCTGCGATTCATACCTGCCACAAAAAAGAACATCCGCTCCGATAAGCGTCGCATCTAAACGATGACAATGGTAATTTAGGAAATACCGTTCGCATATGGGGCCGTGCTGTCTTTTTCGTTGCAGGCTCTTGTGGTAGAATCGGTGATTCAGTTCGTGGATCGCTGCGCTGTGTGTTCAAGAGAGGCTAGAGTCTACTATGATGTTGTTTGCTATTATTGCGCCGTTTCTTGCTGCTCCACTTGCATTGTTGTTCAGTCGCTTTGCAAATCGTGCCATGCCGTGGCTCTTGGGTCTAGTGCCTATCAGTATTTTTATTTATACGTTTATTCATTTTCCTACAGATTCTTCATATCCTCTGTCTGGATCTTGGAACTGGTTCCCGCAAGTTGGGGCGAAATTGGACTTTCGTTTGGATGCCTTGAGCGCCATTTTCACGCTCCTTATTAGTGGCATCGGTTTTCTTGTGTTGATCTATGCGGGTGGATATTTTGGTCACGAAAAAAAGAACGGACGATTTTTTGCCTTCCTGATGGGTTTTATGGGAGCAATGCTCGGTGTGGTGTTGACCGACAATGTTTTCACGTTATTCATTTTTTGGGAGTTAACATCGATCACCTCTTATATGTTGATCGGTTTTAAGCACGAAAGTAAAGATTCGCGGGATGCTGCCTTGCAGGCCCTTTTGGTTACGGGCGTCGGGGGCTTGGCCTTACTAGTCGGCATGATCCTGCTGGTGATCGCCGGCATAGATATGGGCTTGCCTTTAGCGGAAGCCACACAATTTTCTCAGTTGAAAACCATAGATGTAACCGACCATCCTCTTTATTTGTACTTTACAAGTTTTATCTTGATCGGTGCTTTTACAAAATCAGCTCAATTCCCCTTTCATTTTTGGCTACCTGGTGCGATGGCGGCTCCGACCCCTGTTTCCAGTTATTTGCATTCGGCGACGATGGTCAAGGCAGGTGTGTTTTTATTAGCCAAAACGCTTCCCATTTTAGGTGGGACATGGTTCTGGCATACGACGGTCGGTGGAGTTGGAGCGGTCACCATGCTGGTAGGTGCTGCCATTGCCATGATGCAACGGGATTTAAAGCTGATTCTTGCTTTTTCCACCGTCAGTGTATTGGGTACTCTGACGATGCTGCTTGGTATCGGTAGTGAACTTGCAGTGAAAGCCTGTGTCGTTTATCTGCTGGCGCATGCCATGTATAAAGCAGCCATGTTTCAAGTTGCCGGAATCGTCGACAAGCAAACAGGGACTAGAGATGTATTGGCTCTACGTGGCTTACGGCCGGTGCTGCCAGTTACCGCCGTGATTGCTTTTTTAGCAGCCCTTTCCATGGCTGGATTTCCTCCATTTTTTGGCTTTTACAGTAAAGAGTTGCTTTATGATGCTGGTTTAGGTGCTGACGCCGGCATGATTTTGATTATTCTTGCAAGCTATGCTGCGGCAGTATTAACCGTAGTGGTGGCCTTACTCGCAGGCTTCCGGCCCTTTCTCGGCAGTTTGCAGGATACCCCGAAAAAGCCAGTGGAAGCTCCCTTTATGATGTTGCTTGGTCCTGGCGTGCTGGCTTCACTCGGAGTCTTATTGGGTTTGCTACCTTTCTTGGTTGACAGCACGTTCTTAACAGCAGTGGCTTCAAACGTTTATCATACCAAGTCGATTGATGTTGATTTAGCTCTGTGGCATGGCATCGCCGGTAAGGCAGGAGTGATTTTACTGCTGAGCCTGGCAACTTTTGGATTGGCTGCCTTGTTGCTGCGCAAGCATGCGGATCGCCTTGTTTATTTGCATGAAAACTTGGTGGGCTTAAGTAAGTTTGGGCCCCAAGTTGGATATCAGCTGCTGTTGGAGGCTACCTATCGGGAGACTGGGCGTATCACACGATTGGTGCAGAATGGTTATTTACGCTTCTATATTAAAGTCATCGTCTTGTTTTTTGTTGCTGTAACCGCTTGGCCTCTTTGGACGGAGTTTGTTGCGATCGATATTCCTGAAGATAGCTTCTTTGTAGGCCCAATTGATATTGCCCTGGTAGTTATGATGACAGTTGGGCTGTCATTTGTCGCCCGAACTCATAAACGCCTGTCAGCAGTTGCCGGATTAGGACTTCTCGGTTTCGGTGTGGTTTTGTTCTTCTCTACCTATAGTGCTCCTGATTTAGCGATTACCCAGGTGTTGATAGAAGTTTTAACCGTCATCCTTTTTGTATTGGTCTTCTACCATTTACCGGGCATCGCCCGCTTTACCCATTGGCCGTCACGGTTAAAAGACTTCCTGATAGCGGCTGCTGTTGGAATTACTATGACTGGCTTTATTCTCATTACCCAATCGACCAAAATGGATCCGATACTGACGGAATATTTTGCCAATCATTCCTGGACCAAAGCATTTGGTCGTAATGTCGTCAATGTGATTCTCGTCGATTTCCGAGCGTTTGATACCATGGGAGAAATCATAGTTGTGGCAATTGCCGGCTTTGGGGTATTTGCATTGTTAAGCCAAAAGACCAAGCAGAATAAGCCTGAGGGAGATCAAAACTCATGAACTCAATTATTCTGAAAACAGCCAGTCGCTTTCTAGTGATTCTGGTGATTCTATTTTCCATCTATAGTTTACTTAGAGGTCACAATGAGCCTGGGGGCGGATTCATTGGTGGCTTGTTGCTTGCCGGTGCATACGCCCTGTATGGTTTGACTCATGGCAACGCCGCAGTGTTGCAGCTTTTACCGTATAATCCACGCACCTTGATCGGAATCGGTGTGTGCATTTCGATTGTGAGTGGCTTGATCGGCCTGTTTTTTGGTGAGGGTTTTTTGGCCGCAATGTGGTTGCCAGCACCCTTGCCCGGAATTGGTAAGGCAGGTACCGTTTTGATGTTCGATATTGGTGTTTATCTAACGGTTTTTGCGACGACCCTTTTGATTATCTTATCGCTAGCAGAGGATGGATAAGCATGACTTGGCTAATGGCAATCGTTGCAGGGGCATTGTTTACTGGCAGTATCTACTTGATGCTGCGACGCAGTATGGTGAAGTTGATATTTGGCTTGGTTCTACTCGGGCATGCTTGCAATATATTAATATTTATCACGAATGATTTAATAAAATTCGCAGCGCCGATTGTTCCTTTGGGAAAGGATCAGCTCGCCGCAGGAGCAGCTAATTCAGTGCCCCAGGCGCTAATCCTGACTGCTATTGTGATAAGCTTTGCCGTACAATCCTATGTCGCAGTACTTTTTAAAGCAACCTATGATCAAGTCGAAAGTGATGATACCGATCACATGCGGAGTACCGACATATGAACTGGAATTTTTTGGTTTTACCCTTAGTAATACCCGCGATCACTCTTGCTCTAACCATGGCTTTTTCGACGAGAGTGAAAATTCAGCAAACGATCAGTGTCATTGGAGCTGTGGCTTTATTTTTATCGACCTTAGTTGTTTTATGGCAAGTTATGGAACACTCGATCCTCGTAGCCTATATCGGTGCCTGGCAAGCGCCTTTTGGTATTACGATGGTGGCCGATACCTTAAGTGCAATCATGGTGGTGATTACCGGCCTGATGGGATTACTGGTAGTTCTATACTCACAGGTGAACTTTGATGGCACTATGGATTCGCCAGCTTTTCAGCCAGTCATGCACGGTTTGCTGCTCGGAGTCTGTGGCTCGTTTTTAACGGGTGACATTTTTAATCTATATGTGTGGTTTGAAGTCATGCTCATGTCGAGTTTTGTTTTACTAACCTTGACTCGGACGAGAGCTTCGCTGGAAGGTGCGCTGAAGTACGTAAGTTTAAACCTTATCAGCTCGGCAATATTTCTTTCTGCAGTTGGGATCTTATATGCCGTTTGTCAAAGTTTGAATATGGCCGACCTGGCAGTTAGGCTAGAGCTCTTGCAGGAGCAACGGCCGACCTTAGTCATGGCGATGGGCATGATGTTCGTCGTCAGTTTCGGCATAAAGGCTGGCATTTTTCCCTTATATTTTTGGTTGCCAAGCAGCTACCATACTCCTTCGTCAGCAGTCTCCGCAATTTTTGCCGGTCTGCTGACGAAAGTTGGAGTCTATGCCTTGCTGCGTGTTTTTCTTACCGTATTCCCCTTTGATGAAGGTCCGTTAACACTTTTGTTAAGTCTGTCTGGGTTTACCATGCTTATGGGCGTTTTTGGTGCCGTTTGCCAATTTGAGATTCGCCGGATTCTGAGTTTTCATATCATTAGTCAGATTGGGTATATGGTCATGGGTTTGGGACTGGTTCTTGTCAGTGATTGGCAAGTGAAGCATCTGGCAATCAGTTCGGCCATTTTCTATATGGTCAGTCACATCGTGACTAAGAGTAATCTCTTCTTGGTCGGCGGTGTGATACGTGCAAGACAAGGGACTTACGATTTAGCTCGTCTCGGCGGGCTTGCAAAATTAAGCCCTTGGTTGGCGATTTTGTTTTTGATCTCGGCCTTAAGTCTCGCCGGCATTCCACCTTTGTCGGGATTCTGGTCTAAATTCACTATGATTCAGGCAGGACTCATGGGTGAAAAGTACTGGGTTGTTGCAGCGGCGGTAGTTGCAGGTATCCTGACTTTAATGAGCATGATGAAAATCTGGAACGAAGCCTTCTGGAAAGATCAGGAAAAGCCAATTGAAGGGGTTCGGGAACTGAAGCGTAGTGAGTTGAGAATACTGATGGCTCCTATATTCATCCTTGCGGGAATTATCTTGTTTCTTGGTTTGCAGCCACAATATATGTTTCAACTGGCAGAGCGCGCTGCAAGTGACTTGTTGAACAAAGAACAATATATAAACGCTGTTAGTCCGGTATCTGAACCACGATTGATTTATCGTGGTATGGACGTCACGAGTGAACCATAAGAAAGTGATGGCTGGGGTCTTATGAAGTTATTTGTTCTTAACTTAATAGTAGCTTTTTTTTGGCCAGTTTTAGTCGGCTCTTTGACTGCTGACAATTTGATTATTGGTTTTATACTTGGATATTTGATTTTGTATTCGATCCGCCCCATGCTTGGCTCAACCGAATACTTTCGCAAGTTGCCTTTAACCTTACGCTTTATCGGCTATTTTATGGTCGAAATGATTAAGGCGAATGTGCGAATTGCTTGGGATGTTGTCACTCCGCAAAAATATCGCCAACCAGGCATTGTAGGGGTGCCATTGGATGTGAAAACAGATATTGAAATCACTCTCTTATCTAACCTGATCACACTGACTCCCGGTTCCATGGCAATCGATATCTCTCCGGATCGAAAAACAATTTATATTCACTCCATGTTCGTCGAAGATGCTGACAGTTTCCGGAAAGAAATTAAGGAGGGCTTTGAACGCCGGGTATTGGAGTTGCTACGATGAACGAAGATAGCTTGAACACCATCTTATATTTTTTATTATCGAGTAATGGTTTTGCATTGCTATTTGCCAGTTTTCGCTTGATTCGCGGCCCATCATTGTCTGATCGGGTGATGGCCTTGGATTTGATTGCAATTATCATAATTGCGATTCTTGCCATTTGCTCAATCGCCTATGATGCAACTTATCTGCTCGATATTGCGATCGTTATGGCCCTCATCAGCTTCATCGGGACCGTAGCATTTTCCATGTTTATTCAAAAAAGGGCGCAGACATGAAAGAATTGACGATGTATGTCGCTGTCTCTTTATTAACTCTTGGCACTATTTTTGTGACATTGGCGGCTGTCGGTATCCTCCGTATGCCTGATTTGTATAGTCGGATGCAAACTGCGACCAAAGCATCAACTTTTGGATCGATCTGCTGCATGATAGGCGTAGCGATCTTTTTTCGAGATTTGGATGTGGTGTTTCGCGTGATTGGTATTGGAGCTTTCTTATTTCTTACCGCCCCAATAGCAGCGCATGTTCTTTGTCGTGCTGGTGTAACTTCACGAGTTCCTATGTCAGATGAGCATGTAATCAATGAGCTGGCAGAAGTTTTTCCTCAGCATAAGTCAAAAAAGTATCGGGGAGATTTCTAGGTCAGCAAATTTAGATATAGATAAAGAGTCGTTTCGATTGTTTTTGCTGCTTATTAAGCAGTGAGTGAGCTTGCAAGTCGATGCTTCGTCAAAAGCTACTGTGAATATTCCAGCAAATCCCTCCGATCTTGCTCACCCGTCGGCGTCTGGCGAATTTTAAGTTCATGCCGTTCCTGCTTTTCTTGCCTTTGTTGCCTTAATCTGAAACCGCAGCTAGAATATCCAGGTGGCCGACATTCATAATCGTACTTGGAGAATCAACTTGTCCTCGGCAGGATTTTCGATAGGCGAACCATTCACCACATTTTGTGATGTCGTCTTCGCTCATCTCATCAGTCATCAGCGCTGTTTGCATAAAATGTAGATTCTGTTCAAAAAATACCTGATCCTGTGCTGAGATATGCCAAGGACTTGACCCGGTCTGGACCTTATAGCGCTCTGCTAAGAGTTCTTGTTGCATTTGTTCAGCAGCACTTGCACCCATGGCCTGGCCAAAGTCTTGCGGCCTGGACATATGGTCGTGGTAACTTTGACCTATAAAGCTGTCATCAGGATGTTCAGGTAAAAAGCTCAGTTCGGAGTTCAGGTGAAGGGTAAAATACAACTGCGCTTGAAGCGAGCGAGTCTGCTTGATGCTTTGCAACAAGTCCCGAAACTGCTCAGAGGAGTTGAGGTCGAAGACGGCATTGGCTGTGATGGCATCAAAACCTTCCCGGAACAACAAGAGGCTGTCTTTAAAAAAATCCTGACAGCGAAGTTCATAGCTGATTTCTCCCGATTGAAGGCGGGCAAACCAGTCTGTAGCCAGCTCAGAACCGAAAAATTGAGCAAGAAGCTCTAAGTTTTTCGGCACATCTTCCAGTAATTGTTGATTGCTCTCAACAAGTATCCAATGCTGCTTTGCCGGGATTTGCATGGACAGATACAAAAAATTAGCAGCGGTTCCTGATCCCAAGTCCAATAAACGTAATGCCGAAGCGGATTGATTCGTCAGTCGGCGAAGAAATTCTTGTTCGAGTGTTTTATGGCGTGCTTTGGCATCAAAATGAAATCGCTGATATAGCCAGTTTGATGTCAAATCGACGATAGAAGTTTTGCTAAACTTTTGCATGAAACTCCAAAAATTTCTTTTAACAAATCAAAGCACAAAACTTGGTACGCTAATCTGAGTCCCTGAAAAAATACCCGTGCTGCGATCATTGGAGTATACCTGCTCATTGCCATGAATATCAATGATTCGCAGCATTTTCATTTCATATAATCCGGCAGGATGAAAATCTTGAGCTTCGACTAAGATTTCATATAAATATGTATCGCGCTTTCGTTTCTCGATAAGATTAGCAGTGCTGAATAGTGAGATCTGCAATTCGACATGTTCAATGGTGACATCAATATAACTGATGGCGGATTCATCCTTGATTTCTATCGTCAGTCGATTGTCTTGGAAATAAGATAAATTTTTATCATCGACATGGATATGAGTTAATTCCGGAGAATTGGTTTCATAAACTTCCCCATCGATTATTTGTAAGCTGGGAGTAACGATTGAGCTGGGATGCAAGACGGTTTGCTTTCGATCTGCAGCAAGGTAGGTTTGTAACCCATATATATCTGAAAGGGATATAGTGCTGACAAAATAAGACCCTTGATAGACGATTCCTTTCAGCTCAAACTGCAGTTTTAAAAGACCCTCAGCCGTAACTTCTTCTTTCACAGGGAATAGAGATAGCGACTGTTTGAGCTTTTCGTGCTGCAGCTCGATATAAATCTCACCCAGGGGATTTCTTTCGGTAATTTCCAGGATGAGCTCGAAACGCTCATGGACAGATATTTCATCTGGAATTTTATGGATGCGAACGAGTTCTGGTGCGCGAGCGTCAAAATCAAGACCTCCTGTAACTTCAAATCGAGCTAGAGGAATGTCTGTTGTTTCATAATACTGGAGATTTGTATCGTGACGCCATCGACTACGATAGCCCATCATGTCTTCAATTTCCAAGGAACTGATAAAATACTCACCATTTAGATCCAAGTCTTTTGCGCTTACCCGGGTATGATATTGATCACGGCCAATCGATTGGGGAACTGCTTTGACAGTGATGGAACTGCGGCCTTTTTCTTTATTTGTAGGCTCAATTCGCAACCAGAGGCGAGAGATTTGGCTGTCATCGATAGCTGTGAATTGGAAGGGAAAACTTTCACCGCTTGTGACTTTTTGGGGTGTCTCTGTGATAGAAATTAATTGTGGAGCTTGGCGATCAGTTGGATGTTCGATGGCAAAATCAACCGAAGTATAAGCATCCAAAGCTTGCCATTGACCATCGATGTGCTGACCTCGAACGCAGAGTTTAAGGCGAAAGCCGTCTGGCAACGACGAAAAGTCGCTGAAATCAATGGTCTCGGAGATATTGCGAATATTGCTTTTATAGGTCGTTTCATCGCGACAACTAGCTTCTAGCTCGGGCAAGATCGCAAATTGGTAGGCTTGAAGCTCTTTGCCAGTAACTTGAATGGTGAGATTTTCTCGAGTTTCAATTAAATTAATTATTTGTTCGAAACTTGCTAAACGTCCGGCGCGCAATTCTTCAAGTGCAAGCAGGTCACCGGCACTTAAATGCACTCTTTCATTTTTGGCATTTTGTTGATCGAGCCAACAATAATTCATAATTGACTGGGGGTCATAGTCACCAACTTGAATCGCATCAATTTCTCCAAAACCACCTGTTTGATCAAGGGAGCAGTTGTTTTGATCGCGACGGTTCATTTCATGTCGTAAGCCTAGGACATGGCCGAATTCATGAATGACAATGTTTTCCATGCATTTACTCGCTGGGTAGGGGACAGCACAGTCATGTTGCAAACCAAGGATCATTCCGGGACTTTGTCCTTTCAATATCGGACCAAAATCTTGCACCCAACTTGAAGGGGACTTAGGGTCGATAGAAACTTGGATGGATTCCGAATCGAAGCGGGCATCACAGGATTGCCAGTTGGTAAATTGATAACCCAAAGGGGAATACTCGGCTTCCACTGTCTTTCGTATATGTTCTTTGACATGAGTAAATTCATTGTCTTCATTTAAAAAACAGACCGAGATTTCTGCCAGCCAATCTTCGGTAGACTGAGAAAGGTAGGCGTGGGGAATTGATCCAGGTATTTCTTCCGGTCGACAAGCTAGCGTGCATAAAAATATGAGGGGGAAAAGCAGTATAAAGTGAAAGTGCGGGGAGCTGAAGCGGATCGCCAGCATATCAAGATTCCTCCATGTGGACTGAGCATAAGTAAAGCAGGCTCATGGGTACGCCACTATGTCTATTTTGGCTGCGCTCGTCAAGGAGAAATAGGGATTTACGATTAGATTGTGCAGCTGGTTTTGTAAGCAGCGAATACCTGTAGGTAATTTGTAGGTGAAGTGTTGTGTTCTTGCCGCTAGGAGAGAGGAGGGCAGGTGATGGATGGAGTCCTGAACTTTGCTTTAAGCAGCTTCATTGCTTGCATCAGTTGATTTAGGCAATACTCACCAGGAAAAGTGCAGACTTAAGCATGGTGAAATATGATTGTGAATAACTGAAAACTTTTCTATGAGAGCATCACATATCGAAAAAAAGCTTTAAGAATAAGGAGAAGAACGTTGCGAATTGGTGGTAAGCGGCTCTTATTATTTCTAGTTTTCATTTTGCTCAACATATCGTGCCGTGGCACACAACCGATCGACCTGGGTTATGAAAACGCTAGTCTAGTAGCGTGTCCTAATCGCCCTAATTGCGTTTCCAGTCAGGTAGCGCCAGCCGCCGAGCATTACATCAAGCCATTTCCTCGTCAAAATCCCTCTGATCAGGCTATCGAGCAAATTGCGAAAATCATCCAAGCCTTGCCCAGGACGAAAATTGTTGAGCGTGAGCCGCACTATTTGCTAGCAGAGTTTGAAAGCCTATTGTTTCGCTATGTCGATGATGTGGAATTTTACATCAGCGATGATCCAGCTTCGATTCATGTTCGCAGTGCATCACGTCTCGGATACTCTGACCTTGGTGCTAATCGACGACGTATTGAAGATATTCGCCAACGCTACCTGATTCGATTAGAGTCAATACGCAATGCAGATGAAGATGCCTTGAAACCGTGATGGAACTGGTATTTTTGCTTTCAAAATTGCGAGAAGCAATCTAGTTGTGGGCAATACCATAGTTCCCATACCCCTTGACGTTGGTAAGAACTTTCAATTGCCGTAGTCAAGCGTTGATTTGAAGGTGAAAATTTACGTAAATGATAGTAAAACTCTAGCACTTTTGGGATCAGTCATGTCGAAGGGGTTTAATACGATATGGATCATCATGATGAAGGCGATAAGCTCTTAAGTTTAGACAAACAGCTTTGTTTTGCTTTGTATGCAGCATCCAAAGCTATGACTCAAGCTTATCGACCGTTCTTGCAGAAGCTTGGTCTGACCTATCCGCAGTACCTGGTTTTCCTGGTTTTATGGGAGGAAGATGGAATTTCATTGAAAGCTTTAGGGACAAAGCTCTACCTTGACTCTGGAACTCTCACGCCGTTGCTAAAACGTTTGGAAAAACAAAATTTTATTGAACGTCGGCGGTTTGAAAAAGATGAGCGGGAAATTCGGATCTGCTTAACTGGTGCAGGTAAGGAATTGAAAGATAAAGCCCGTACCATTCCTGAAAGCATGATCTGTCAAATGGCGATTGAGAGAGAGGACGTATTTCGTCTGCGCGAAGAAGTTAAAGGCTTACTGCGTGCGATCAACAGTCGTGATTCTTTGGAACCTGGCTGCTAAGTAGTCATTTTGCAAGTCGAATACAAGTCGTTTCTGACAGGCATTGCCTTCCTGATATGACCTGAATAAATTCAGACGCTGAAAAACCGTGGTAGGAGACAGCTCCTACCACGGCATGCCTCTTCGGGAGCCACTAATTGCTCATACCGCCCTCTATGCTTTGTTGCCCCTGGTCTGAGCAATAACGATCACACTGTCCTGGAGGTCCTGGAGGTCCGGTTTCACCGCGCGGTCCACGTGGACCTTCCATGCCTTGTTCTCCCTGAGGACCTTGAGGTCCTTGAGGGCCGACTTCACCACGTGGTCCTTGTGGTCCGGCGTCTCCTTTTTCACCTTGCGGTCCTTGCGGCCCCATTTCACCTTTTGGACCCTGTGGTCCCTGCGGTCCATGTGGACCTATTTCCCCTCGATCGCCTTTCGGCCCCTGTGGCCCTTGCGGTCCAGTTTCACCGCGCGGTCCTTGCGCTCCGGTATCACCCTTATCGCCTTTGTCACCCTTATCACCCTTGTCGCCTTTCGGTCCCTGAGGGCCTGGATGACCTTGATCACCTTGGTAGCCGCGTTCGCCCTTATCGCCCTTGTCACCCTTATCGCCCTTGTCGCCTTTCGGTCCCTGAGGGCCTGGATGACCTTGATCACCCTGATATCCTTTATCACCCTTGTCGCCTTTTGGTCCTTGTGGTCCTTTTGGTCCAGTTTCACCACGCGGTCCTTTAGGTCCAGATGCACCACGCGGTCCGACCCGGCCGTGATGGAAGGGTGCATAGAATGGTACGATTTGATACTCGTGACCTATCTTAATTTTAAATTGCATGTCTTTTGCTGGCCGGCTCATAATTTCGCGAGGTATTGGGTTATGCTTGCCAAGAACCGTCGTGAAGCTGCAGTCGTTATGCATCACAACGCGGCGATGTTCCGAACCCCAAATTTTACTTTGCGAAGCTTTGTCTAAGATCCAGATTTCCAGTTCTTCAAGTTGCGAACAAACCTTGTGCTTATGTGCACAATCACAATCCATTTCTATAAAGACATAGCCAGTTCCGTCATAGTCATCATAGGGTGGCTCGTAATCATCATGTCCGCCACCAGGGGGACAGTTACCACCTTCACCGCAACCATCATCTGGATTGCCAGGTTTAGATCCTGGAGGACAATAACCACCGTTGCCACAGCCATCGCCTGGATAACCAGGACTTGAACCCGGTGGGCAATAGCCACCGCTGCCGCAACCATCATCGTTTTGTCCGGGATTATCATTTTGCCCGGGATCATCATCTTTCGGTGGATTTTTTGATGGTGGGGTATAAAAGTCATCATTTGAAGCATTGCTTTCATTCTGACCGATGCTATACCACAAGCGAATGGCATCTTCTGTAACCTTGGCGTCGGCCTGGCAATCGCTTGTCCAGCAGTAGTGCTTGTCTTGAGCAAGTACAGTCACCAAACGACTGTTTTTGGGGTCATTAAAATCCACTAATGGTTGACCCTCAAAACCAGGACTCTGTGCAATCCATTGGCTGATCACCTTATAAGCTTCGTCAGGGCTATCATTGGTGAAAGTAGGAGTAATATTGTTATGGCAATCAACGCAGGTTTCACGCAATTGCAGATAAAACCCTTCTTTAAATCCCTGCATGTGTGTAGCGAATTTTTCATCCCCTAAACTGTCGCCATTTGCATTCACATTCTGAGATGCCGAAGCTCCCGAACGCCGATCCTTAGTTTCTGCGTTTTGAAAGTCGCACCCCCAGAAAACTGTTGAGCAGCTTATGATGAAAACTGATGAGAGTATTTTCTCTCGGTAACGTATGAGTTTTTGCATGGTCTCCCTCGTAAATGTGGTCACGATCCGTCGAGCAAAGCTATCGGGTCAGCTTTAGGGAATATTAAGAAAAAATTTTTCTGCTAATAATTTCAGTTGGGTAGATAAGTACATGCCGAACGGCTAGTTGAGGCAGGCGATCGATTTCGGGCGAAATGCAAGTGTAAGTTGACAATATTATAAAAAAAACAAGAAAAACTAGACAATCGCGCTGGGTATTTCGGGCTGTTAACCCATCTTCCGGTTATTGGAATTCATGGGCGAGTTGGAAGTAGAAGAATCGACCGATGTTGCTATAACGCCCACGATCAAACCAAGGCCAGTTTTGATTGCGATCAAATGCAGGTGAGTTGTTCGTGACACTGTTGATGCCGAAACTCATGTCCGTTGCGGGAAAGAGCCGATAACGCAGGCTTACGTCCATTTCTGTATGGGAATCGACGATGAATTTCGATTCAGGATTGACATAATCACAGCTACCAGGCGTACGACCACCACTGTAGGTGATACGTTTACCAAAGTGACGAAATGTGGCCGTGCTGCCCCAAGCCTTTTTTGACCAACCAAGTACCAGGCGGCCATCGACTCCTTTTTGATTTCCAGAAAAATCACATAGGGGATCAACGGCAGTATCTTGAGATTTTGATAATACTAATCGATTTAGGTACAATGAACTCGAAATGAGGCCGAAATTGGTTTGATCTGCATAAGTTAGTTGTGCTTCGATTCCGGCGCTATTTTCCATAGTGAGGTTTTGCAAATTGGTTCGGACATAAGCGCCATCTATATTCAAACGCCCGTTTGGATCACGACGAATCAATTCTGCAAAGCGACCAGGATTATTTAAGATATTCTGGATCGAAAGACTGTCAATTTTATCCTTAATTTCTATATTCCAATAGTCCAATTTTAAGTCCAGTGACTCAGTAATTTGCGTGACGGCACCCAATTGATAAGATCGGGATTTTTCTGGTCGTAGATCAGGGTTTCCACCAGTGATCACATTCAGTTCACAAGGTGTGTTTTCTGAGCCGCAACTTTGGCGATCGAATGCTGTTTGCACTCCAAATGAGGTACCCAAAAAAAGTGAGTGCATATTCGGCGCTTTGAAGCCGGTAGCCAGTGAAGCCCGTAGTTTTAGCCAAGCATTGGGCTTGTAAGCATACGCAAGCTGATAAGTAGTTGATTCTTGATCTTGGTCGATCTGATCGTGACGGACAGCTAATTTTGCTTCACTGTTTGCCGTTACGGGAAAACCAAGCTCAAGAAAAGCTGCACGATTACGACGCGAACCGGAACCATCTGAGCTGGCTGCTCCCAATATATACCCATCCTTGGAAAGTTCGTCAGAACGATCTTCAAATGATTCCTCTCGCATTTCCAGACCGAAGGCATAGCTCATTTCGCGATTCAACTGGTCCACATAGGAACTGCCATTTAATATCAATTGATAATTTTCTAAGGTGGAAAAGCCTCTTCGGAAAGTATTGCTGCTAATACGTTCATATGCAGCTAGCTCATTTTCTTCATCAAAAGAATTAAAAACGAATGGATTCAAACTTCCATCATTAAATGCCTGCGTTGCTGCCAATGAATTGATATGCCCTGAAATGCCGTTTTGCAGATTACGCAGTTGATGCGAGCTTCCTTCTAACGTCCAGTTGAGATCTGTGGTAAAACTTCCTCTTAGACCTACTGTTTTCGAATTGACTTCATTGATACTTTTAGTCTGACGCTCCCCAAAATCTAAAAAACGCCGAACGACACGAATATCTTCCCCAGGATAAGGATTTAAAGGACTGGCGCCACTTAGTACCAAAGCGCCTGGTGATGGCCCATTGACAACGAAAGTATTGCTTTTAGAATGACGTGCTTCAGCATAAAGTTCTAAGCCTGAGGTAATTTGATAATCGATCGTCGCAAATATATTTTGCCGCTCAGATTTAGGGATAGCCTGATAATACGGAGCGACATCGAATAGACAGTAGCCGCTTTCATTGATCAGCTCAGGTGGACAGTTAGGGAAAGGCTCCACTTCATTGTTCGCGCGGATGATGTAGCCAGGTAGGCCGATGGTACTGCGCAAATCGGTTCCATCTGGGGCGATGGAAGATTGGATCAAAGGTCGATCGCGTGCCATGACTGGCTCACGCTTAAAAGCATCTATAGCGATGATAACATTGCCTCTGGCTGATGAAGCGCCACCAAGTATCTGATAGGACGATTCAGTACCATCTCCCCGACTTGCCTGACCAATTCGGCTTGAAACGCTGACACCTTCATAGAACTTGCGGGTGATAATATTTAAAACACCTGCAACAGCATCGGAACCATATACGGCTGACGCACCATGCGTAAGGTATTCGATCCTCTCGACTGCTGCCATAGGGATTAAATTGATGTCGACAAAACTTTCTGCAATCGCGTTATTTGCTTGTCTCCTGCCGTTGATAAGAACTAAAGTATAATCCGCCGCAAGGTCGCGGCCAGCAAAACTAGCTGATCCCGCAACTTGAGTCAGAGTTTCATTTTCCGTACTCATCGAGCTGCCTGGAATTGCATGACGAAGAAAATCAGCGACAGTCACATAACCTGATTGATCAATATCTTCCCGCGTAAAAACAGTGATCGGTATGCTTTCTTCGATATCAATTGATTTGATGCGGGAGCCGGTAATTTGAATGACTTCTGATGAAGTGCTTTCCGTTTCACTTGTATCACCTTGGGAATATGCTATCGGCTGATAGAGCAGCGCAAGGCAAATGACAAGCCTTACGTTATAATAAATTCGGTGAATGCTTGGCTTGGAAGCCGCACTTTTTTTAGGTTTCATCACGATACCTCATTAATCTTTGCTGATCCTTACATAGCAGGCTTTTCCGAATTTTAAAAATTTAAATTGCTGGCAAACAATTTCCTCTCAGGATCAGTAAGTAATTCTGCATAAGATTTCCTGCGTATAATGCAGAGGGCGAAAAGTGATGCGTATATTTACCTGGGAAAAGGAATCATATCTACTGCGTGTATAGATTTTGCATATATAGCTAAGCGCATTCGTGCTTAAGAATCAAAGGCTCGTCATATGATGAGAGATAAAGAGGAGAGTGCAATGGTTAAAAGTCGGCAAAGAGAGTTGGAGAAAATATTTGAAACAGAAAGATCGCTGGAAAAGAACCCCGATCAAATGCCTTCAAGTTCAAGTGAAGTCAATTTATCCAATGTCGGTCGCATATTTTCTGCTTCTTTGGGAACATTGGCTTTATTTTATGGCGTTAGCCATATCAAAAATGCCAAAGGTTGGGTTGCCGCTGCTTTGGGACTTAGCCTAGTCAATCGGGGAGTCAGTGGTCATTGCGTATTATACGAGGCTATGGATGTAAACACGGCACCGCAAGGTCTGGCCGAACAAAAAGGACTTATGGATCCACATCCGTTTCAAATTCACCAAGCAATGACTATCTGGAAAACAAAAGCAGATGTCTATCGTTTACTAAATGATATCCACCAATTCAAAAAAGTCATTCCCTTACTTCAGGAGGTGGAGCAACAGCAGGAAAATCAATATCTCATGCGCTATGGCGCCAGTGATGAACGTAGTTTCGATGTTGAGCTGGAAAGGGTCAGTCAAGTAGCAGACGAGAAACTGAACTTTAATATTTCACCGCAGTCAAAATTATTCTTGCAAGTTGAATTAATTTTAAAAGACGCAGCCAAACCGAACGCAACAGAGATTTATGCACGTTTAACAGTTCATCCACCTGCTGGGGCTTTGGGTTCGGCGATCATGAAATCTTTTGGACCTGTTAATCAGCAGGTATTGAAACACATTTTGCATCGTATGAAACAGCTCGCCGAAACTGGTGAAGTTGCAACAGTTCAAGAACAGGCGTCTGGCAGAAAAACAAAGACACTGTATGAATTACCCATGCGAGTCGTCGAATTTGTCGATAAATTACGAGATAAATCTCAACAATTCATTCCTGAACGAAAGGAGGCCTCATGAAAGCAGTGGTATGGCACGGTAAAGAAAATGTTTCAGTCGATCATGTGAACGATCCGAAAATATTAAATCCTCATGATGCTATTATCAAAGTAACATCTACCGCAATTTGTGGTTCGGACCTGCATTTGTACGATGGTGTCATACCAAGCATGCGTGACGGGGATATCTTAGGGCATGAGTTTATGGGCGAGATTGTAGAGCTCGGCCCGGAAGTAAACAATCTGCAGGTAGGTGATCGGGTCGTTGTACCTTTTCCGATCGCCTGCGGTGTCTGCTATTTCTGTGATCACCAAATGCATGCTTTATGTGATAATACCAATCCTAATGCTGTTCTTGCAGAAGCTACATATGGCTACTCTCCTGCAGGAATTTTTGGTTACTCTCACCTTATGGGCGGTTACGCCGGTGGTCAGGCTGAATTTGTTCGCGTACCCTTTGCTAATGTGGGGCCGTTTAAAGTTCCCGACCATTTAGAAGATGAAAAAGTCTTGTTTCTAACTGATATTTTCCCTACGGGATTTATGGCAGCAGAGGCCTGCGAAATTCAGGAAGGTGATGTGATTGCCATCTGGGGGGCAGGACCAGTTGGACAGTTTGCCGTCAAGAGCGCACTTTTACTTGGTGCTCATCAGGTAATCGTCATCGACCGTCTAGCTGATCGATTGTCCATGGCGAAAGGTAATGATGAAAGAGTGACCACTATAAATTACGAAGAAATCCCTGTACTGTCCACCCTGAATGAATTGACGGCAGGTAGGGGCCCGGATGCGTGTATTGATGCAGTTGGGATGGAAGCCCATGGTACTGGTATGATGGCAGCCTATGACGAGCTTAAATTTGGTTTGAAGCTGGAAACAGACAAGCCTATTGCCCTTCGCGAAGCGATTCAAGCTTGCCGAAAAGGTGGAGTTGTATCGATTCCAGGTGTCTATGGAGGAGTGATTGATAAGGTACCCATTGGCGCCATATTTAATAAAGGCCTCAAATTAAAAACAGGACAAACACATGTCCATCGTTACTTGCAAAGCTTGCTTGATTATATTGAAAATGGAGATATTGATCCTTCTTTCATAATTTCACACCGCTTAATTCTTGATGAAGCACCATATGCCTATGAAATTTTCAAGCATAAATATGATGAATGTCGCAAAGTGATATTGAAGCCTCAGTAAGCAAGTTTGGAATCAAAAATAGCTGCCTTAGGGCAGCTAATTTTTTATGATACTTTTATGGTATGAAACAGAGGGAGGGGGCACCTATGAAAATGCGTTCAAAAATGGCGACAGGTATGGCTATGCTTGCCGCTTATCAAATCGGACAGCATTTCATCTCTTTACGCAAGCAAATGAATTTTAAAGGTAAAGTCGTCTTGATCACGGGCGGTTCTCGTGGTTTGGGATTGATCCTTGCGCGTGAGCTTGGTCGTCAAGGGGCTTTTGTCTGTATTTGTGCCAGGCAGCAGGATGAACTGATTCAGGCGAAAAATTGGCTGGCAAGAGAAGGTGTGAGTTCTGTCATACCATATGTTTGTGATGTATCAAATCGCCAGCAAGTCGAAGATATGATAGTAGCCGTCAAAGGTCAGTGCGGCTCGATCGACATATTAATCAATAATGCTGGAGTTATCAGTGTCGCTCCATTTGAGCATACGACGGTTGCTGACTTTGAAGAAGTCATGAATATAAACTTTTGGGGAACTTTGTATCCTTGTTTAGCGGTCATCGAGCATATGCAGGAAAAAGACCATGGTCACATAGTGAACATCACATCAATTGGTGGCATGATCGGCTTACCACATATGCTGCCTTATTCAGCTGCAAAATTTGCAGCCGTGGGATTTTCTCAGGGTTTACATGCTGAACTGAGGAAAAGTGGAATTACTGTGACGACCATCGTACCCGGTTTTATGCGGACGGGATCTTATGTCAATGCCATGGTTAAAGGACAAAAAGAAAAAGAGTTTGCATGGTTTGCTGTTGGTGAGAATTTACCAGGCATTTCTATGAATGCCGAACGAGCCGCAAAAAAAATCGTATCAGCGATCCGTCAGAGAAAGTCTATGCAAATTATTGGTATGCCGGCAAAGATAGCTATTTTTCTAAACAACAATTTTTCCAATTTGTTTACATCACTGCAATGTGCAGTTCATGACCTACTTCCTGTCGCTGATGCTTCTTCTTCCATGACGTCATTTATTAAAACAAAAGGCGAAGACCTTCACAGCTCAGAACGGACAACGTCAATGAGAGTGTTGACAAGATTGGGAAGAGAAGCCGTAAATCGATATCAGAGATACCAAGCTTAAAGAAAAATTAAAGAAATGATCGAGTTGAGTCCATCGATCATTTCCTTGCTTTAAATTAAAATGAATTATAAACGGTAGGATAGTGCTGCGGAGAATGCCCATTGATCAAAACGTATCTTGTCATCAAATAGATTGCGGTGCTTAATTTCTCCGATGACATCAATTTGCTCATCAACAGCATACATCACACCGCCAGCAATGTCGGCACCCATTCGCGCTTCGATATCTTCATAGACTTGACTGAATTGATCGATCGACCGGTCATCACCAGTTCGCTCGGACAAGGAGACACGAATACGATGCACGGCAAGCCCAGCTAAGACAAATGGTCTGAATGGGGCTTCGATATTGGTAAATACCCAACGACCATGAGCGCCTGCGCTGAGACTGCTGACTTCAACGGGGTTGTTACTAATAACTCCAGACGTGTCGCTCCAATAGTCGAGACTTCCACCGACCAGAAACTGGGGTGATAAGCCATAATCACCAAAGGCACCGAAACTGACGACATTGTCAGCAAGATCATCAACGTTGACATAGCCAACATTAGCACCAAAATTGATGGGTGTTGAGCGATAGGATTCTCGAGCTTGGATTTCTGCTGGCCGCAGATTTCCCTCAGATTGCGCATAGCCTATCTGGCTGTAAAAGTTGCAAGCCGTGAGTAATACGATGCTTGAAGTGGCTAATAATTTTGTCATGAGCACTCCTCGTTTAAAAAATAAAAAGACATTTGGCTTCATCCCTCATAGTTTCTACCAAATTTTAAATTTCAGCAGATACCATCCTGGATCTGTCGCAAGGCCTGCTTGAAATTTCTTTTAGCTATACCGCTGTAAAATCTCAAGTCTGTAAAATGCGTGTATGAAATTGAAAACAGGGACTTTTCACCAAACTGCATCCAATCAGCTAGAAAGCTGCCCAGGCATAGCTTTTGCAGAATATAAAAGAAGCATAGTTATGCTCAAGGAGGAAACTTAAATTGCAGGCTATAAAGACTATCTTAAAAATTCTAGCGGGGCTTGTCCTGGTTTTCATGCTCTTGTTAGGCATTGGCGTTATTGTGTTAAAGTCAATCGATTGGAATAATCATAAAGACTCATTAGCAAATTTAGTCGAGAAACACAGTGATTTTCAGGTGACAAAACTTGATCATTTAGATCTTCATATTGGCTGGCAACCAGCATTGACGTTGGAAGGGTTCGCACTTGAAAGGCAAAACAATTCCGTAGCTCTTAAAAGTTTTTCAGCAGAAAAGTTTTCGTCAGAAATAAAGCTCTTGCCAATGATCTTCCAAAAACAGATACACATCGAAAACTTTGAATTAAATCAAGCTAACATGGTCATGACAGCGGATGTTGAAGAGAAAGATCCGGAAGTTTACGACGAGGATGAAGAGCTTGGCGAGAGATGGAAGCCTTTTTTAAAGCAAGCAAGAATTGAAGACTCAAGTTTTACTTTTGAAACTGCAGAAGAGCCAGAAGAGCCACTAAAATTGGTCGTGGACTCGTTAGTTGCAAAATCCGATGAAGCCGAGGATCCTGTGCAGCTAGACGGTCGTGGGCAATTTGCTGAGATTCCCTGGCAACTTAAAGGGCAACTAGCTCCTTTAAACGTCTTACAAGATAGTTCGAAGCCTTATCCTGTCCAGGTTTCTCTATCCGCTTTGGATAACCAAGTTCAATTGAGTGCTGTCATTTACGGGCTAGCGGAAGAGAAGCAAAATGCGCAGATAGATATCCAAGGCGAAGGCAAGGATCTACATCAAATACTCAATGCGTTTCAACTGAACGTTGACCAGTTGCCTCCCTATACATTTGAATTAAATGTCAGTGCTTCAGCAGACGCACTGGCTGCCCAGGATATCAGTCTGACATTCGGCGAAACCTATATTTATGGCGATGTCACAATGGAAGTGAATCGCCCTCGGCCACTTATCAAAGCTGATTTGGGTTCTTCATTGATCAACCTCAATGATGTGATGCGTCTATTGCCAACGGACGATGAGGCCCCTGAAGAAGAGCTGGATGAAGAAGCTGTTGCAGAGGGGCCTATATTTACTGAAGATCCGATACCAACCGATTTCCTCACTCTAGTTGATGCGGATGTTTCTCTGGCGATTGCCGAAATTAAAGGAGGTTTTCCAGGATTTCTATTACAGAATTTAAAGTTCGATGCAAAATTGGAGGACGGAAAGCTTTCCATCGATCCATTGGAACTTGCCACTGTGAACGGTAGTGCTGGTGGAAATTTGTCAGTTGAAAGGCAAAAAGAAGCGCTGCTAACGCAGTTTCAAATTGGTATGAGAAATATTGAACTCTCTTTACTTATATCCCCGTTTATCAAACAGCTTGAACTTATTGATTTGCAGCCACAAGAGGCGCTGACAGGTGAATTGATAGCTGATATCGATGTCAAGACGCATGGTAAAAGTATGAGGCAGCTTGCGAGCAATTTTGGGGGCACGATGAACTTTGTCGTGGAACAAGGTTCAGTTGCATCGACTTTCATTCAAGCATTGGGTATCGATGTGCCGAAGACTTTAGCCTCATGGTTGGCAGATCATCCCAGTACGAGACTGGAGTGCATGATTGCCATGTTTTCTGCAAAAGAAGGTCAAATCGATACGGAACACTTTTTGATCTCGACAAGTTCAGTTAATGTTTTGGGTGACGGCGTCATCAGCTTAGCAGAGGAAAATTTGAGCTTTCGTATTGAAACCAGAGCAAAGGATTTTAGTATTGGTAGCACGCAGTCTCCCATAGAATTGGAAGGGCCATTTCGCGATATCAAAGTTCGCATCATCACCGATGAGCTTTTAACACGAATTGGTGCAGCGATAGCTGGTGCCCTTGTCAATCCTGCCTTATCCCTAGCGCCGTTTGTCGACCTGGGCTTGGCTGAAGAAGGCAAGTGCGGTGAATTCGTCAAAACTATGCAAAACATCGAAGTGGACGCCGAAGAAAAGGTGTCTCATTGAAGCCACGCTGGCAAAGCGTGGCTTTTCATCACCCTAACTATGAATTTGGAATGGTATCAGCCATATAAGCATCTCTATTACCCATAGGCTTTTCTTTACCTTTGGTCGAATCAGCAAGTGTTTGATGTTCGATTTCTGAGTTCAGCTCCGCACCGAACAATAACGACAAAGCCATTAGATAAAGCCAAAGGAGCAAGACGATCACCCCAGCAATACTGCCATAGGTTTTGTTATAATTACCAAAATTCTCAGCAAAATAGGCAAAACCAGCTGATGCCAGCAGGATCATTAATGTGGAAGCTATGGAACCTGCAGTGACCCAACGCCATTTTGCTTCGCGACGATCTGGTGCATATCGATGTACAATGCTCAGGCCAAGGATGAATAGTGTTGCCAGAATTGGCCAGCGACCGATCAGTAACAAGCTCTCCGCATATTCGCTGAGGCCAATAAAGGCAAGAACTCCTGGTAGGATGGCGATTAACGATACGGCGATGACGATAGTTAATACCCCACCTAAGGTGAGTAGCATAGCTTGAGCCTGCAGGCGTATCATGCCGCGCGTCTCATCCTCATTATAGGCAATATTGAAGCCTTCCATAATGGCCTTCATACCCTTGGCTGCGGAGGCAATGGCCACAAGAATACTGATGGCAGCGCCAAGTCCCAAACTTGTCGGCGAATTGACGGCAATATCTCTTAGCTGATTGCCTATGATGAGAGCAACATCATCGGGAATGACTTGTGTCATGGACTGAATCTGCGCTTCCACAGTTGCGGGGTCGGAGAAAAGACCATAAATGGATACGATGGCGATCAGAACTGGAAAGATCGAAAGCATGCCATAGAATGCAACACCTGCTGCTATGATGCTGATGTGGTCACTGGCAAACGAGTCCTTTACTCGGAGTCCGATTTGTTTCCAGTCCTTCCACTTAAACTGCATAGGCGTTCTCGCGTGGGGCAAGTTCTCCTTTTTGGGTTTTTCTTGCCGCGGCTGCTGTGCCGCCTTCTTCTTTTGACGTTTATCAAAGCTGCTCTTTTCCATAATTTTTCCCCTAAATATATGGGTACTCACGCAGTACCACGACCCATCACTCCGCCAATCATCGCGCCTAAAAAGATGCCAAGATCTGCTAGGAGTATGACGATACCTACAGCCAATCCGGCAATTAACCCGATTACGGGAAGGTCGAGCACGGCGAGTAAGAGCCAGAGACCACCTGAAGCTAGGATGGCCGGTAAGATGGCAGCAAGAATGGCCCGCCCAGGGCTGCCGATTTTATATCCACCCACCAAGCCGCCGATCAATCCGTTAATGACAGGCAAAAAAAACAGCACCATGGTAAGCCCAAACATCCAAATTGCTCCGATCAATACATTGGAATCCTTTTTAACCGACGACGTTGAAAGTTCACGTTGACTCATGATTTCCTCCTATTCGTTGACATTCGCGTTTTGCAAGAGATATTCCACTTAAAATAGGCTATATATCTTGCAATGCAGATGATGTCGTAGTGAGCATGGTGGGAATCGCCATAAATGGCGAAAAAATTGTCCCCTTTTATCGACTCCCAAATTTGTATGCGAGACTTCATGACCTTGCAAAATTACAGCGTGACTTCGCTAAGCTATTACTGTGCAAGCTTTCTCGATATGTCCGCTCAACATTTCCCGTTAATATGCCCCGCGTCGCTAAAAAACGACAGTTAAGTCCCTTAATTCCTTACTGATTTCTAACTTTAAACGGTCCATACTCCGGCATCTGCTTGTGAGGCTCATGTCTTATTCAAACTAAATGATCAACGAAACGCGCAATCGAGTCCTGTCAAGGATGAAAGGCCTCGGAGCGCCAAGGATGGAGCGAAAGAATGAATTTTGAGTGGTTAAAAAAATTTTGCATCATGACTAGTTTTGTAGCAGTTGCTGCTTGTCAGGAAGGAGAAACAAGCCAGCTGGATTGGGGACACATCAAGGGATCATCTTTAGAGCCTGCTGCACCCCAGTATTTGATCAATCAAAAACCAGGAGATAGCTATCGCGTTTGTGTACCCAAATATATGCTGGATGAGCTACCTGGACTACGTTCAGAGATCACGGCTGCGGTAAATATTTGGGCCCATTATTTAGGACGCAATATTCCTGTCGAAATTATCAGTCAGCCATTGCCCCGCATGTCGGCCAATAGCCGACCGGATCAATTGCGCAACAATTACTACCAGTCTTGTGGTTCTGATGTTGACGTTGTTCTCGGACTGGTTCCATTACCAGGTACGACTGTAGGCCAAACTGGAAGTACATGGCGTACTAACTACAAAGGTGAAGTGACAAGCTTTCAACGTCATGTCGTGTTAAGAGACTATCGTGTATCACCAGATCCGTACGGTCGCGTGAAAAGCTGGATTAGCTTGCAAGAATTGACTGGAAAAAGCTATACATCGAGTCAACTTTTGAACATCATGAAACAACGTGGTCAGATCGAAGTCGATCCCAAAGGACGCAGTTTAACTTTTCCTGTACTTGTTCATGAATTTGGCCATGTCTGGGGACTTTGTGACCAGTATGAAGGTCCCTCAAATTGTGACCCACGGCATTCGTCCCGTCATCCAGCTTTAGATAGTATTATGGCCGCATCTTCGTCGATCAATAAAATTTATTTAACTGATGACGATATTACAGGTATTCGCGAACTTGCAAAGCGTCCCGGGTTCAATGTCAACTGGCCTGGCACGACTCGCTCCTTAACGGCACCACCAAAACCATTGTCAACAAGTGAAGTCCAATTTTTTGAAATCAAAGATGTAGCCCGTCAGGGACAGGACTATCTGATCAACTTTGGACTGCTCACAAGGCGTCAGGGAGGAGAACTGCGCATCCAGTATCGCCCTGCAAACTCAACGACCTGGAAAAATGCTCGGACTTACTTCCCTTCGCAAAAGGCATTTCGTATTGCGGATCACACCTTAAAACTTGGCTTACCTTATTCAAGTCAACCCTATCGATTCCGCCTCGCTTTGAATTTACGACTTGCTGATAACGGCTTATCAGCTCCGATATACAAGTATCAGTAGTCAGGTTTAGATAATGGCTAGGAATTGATAAAAAATAAAATATGAGGCTGGTGTCAACTTCCACCAGCCTTTTTACTTTTCAGCTTGTCGCTCACATTCCCGGAAAATCAAATCGGCGTCTTCTCATCCATCAGAAAAAATTCTTCGCTATCTATATTTCTATTCATCAAAAATTGCCCTAAACAGGTATCTATGCAGGTATTGCGACATATTGAAGGTAAACGAATACGCTCCTTCAAAAAATGACAACACTGCAACAGCACATGGGGGCCTGCTTTACTCTGCTTGAAAGCTTCAATTCTTGGTAAGAGTAGAATTTAAATTTAGGATTAGAATTTGCATGGGCCCTTATGTTTTTTCGAAGCACCGAATTGAAATCATGAATAGCAAGAAAGGGAGTAAACCAAAATGAAGCGGCTACTACTATATGGATTATGCCTTACTGGATTGGCATGTACCCCCAGAGACGATCGCGATGAAGGTCAGGTTCCTCCTCCAGCAGACACGACTCCCCCAGCTGGTGAGACAACAGAACCTATGAATAATTATCAAGGCGATCGTAATATGCAAGGTATGAGTGAAGATATGGGAGAAGAAACAGCTGAGCTGCCTCCATTTCAGATGCTTGATACCAATAACGATGGTTTATTGGAACAAAACGAATTGGCGAACTTGGAGCCTGAAGTTCGCAGCGAAGTAGACAGCATTCCGCGTGATAGCGAAGGTAGAATCACTCAAGAAGAATACGAACGTTTTCGTATGGCTCACTAATTCTTCTATGTTAAGGAAGGCATTTACGCCTTCCTTCTTCGAACGTTCAAATACAGTACTTTTATTGGCCCAACTAATCGGTCTTGTCTTATACAGACTCTTATATTGAAGTAAGAATTTACTTCATACTTGCCGTGATGTGTTTTCAATCAGGTTTTCTACCAATCAGAGTTCTTGTCTTATACAGAATCTATCTAATTGTTATTAATTTTTCTCTAGGGCTATATACGGCAGTAACAAAACTTTTAAATATTCATTTAATTTGCGTAGCATTTCTTTAAGAAAGTTTTTTCAAAAAAATATCATTCAGGGGGTCGAAATTTTGCAATGTGCGCGTTATAAAAAAATCACATTTGATTCAAGTCCAGCGATCAAAAGCTTTTTGCTGACTTTGTAATAACGATCAAGATTTCCCAAATGGAGAAGGTATTATTATGCGACGCCACATGACTTATTTATTGTCCGCTTGTTTTCTTTTCGGCTGTGGAGAAGAAAAAAGTGAAACCAGAGTAGAATATGTCGATCGATTTGTTGATGATGCGAATCTTGGCGTTACAGGGGCTTGCGAAACCAACCTGCAGACAGAATGTGAAGAAATACGCAAAGAGTTGGATTCTGCTCGATCAGAATTAAATGAAGCTATTGAAAATAAAGATCGGGATATGATCAGTCGCAAACAAATTGAAGTGAATGAGTTGACAGAAATTCTCCGCTCTTATACCGAAGGAAAGTCAGATATTTCAGAAATCAGAAAACGCTATCAAGCTATTAGAAATATTCTGAATGATTCTGCTGGGCAAAGCACAGTTCCCAACATTAGTTATGAAGCGACCGAGCTTGCTGCTGTGAGAGAAGTTTTTGAAGATTTTGGTAATTTATACATCGAACCAACACCAGTAGATGAAAGTGGCAGGTCAAGGACCATTCCTGTTTTGGCTGTAGCTGATGAAGATCGCCCATGGACGAGCTATTGGTATCCAAAAGGCAAAACAGAAATTTTCGAAGATGAAAATTCAACTTTAGCAAAATTTGATCAATATTTACGTAGCAAAGGCCTGGAAAGCTCGGCTGCTGAATGGGAAAGAAACCGCTGGCGTCCGGGTATTTATACTAGCTGGGAAGGGCTTTGTGATGCACTTGCGTTAGCCGCTGTTTTGACAAACGAGCCAAAAGAATCTGTAACTCTAAATGATGTTACTTTTTCAGTGGTAGACCAAAAGGCTTTGGCAATCAAATATTATGAGGCATATGAGCCGAAAGTTTATGGACTAAGGTATGATGGTTCTTCGCGCACAGATGGTGAAATGCAGGATCTAAGGCCCGAAGCCTTTCATCGCATCTTGGAAGTATTACTAGGGGAAAAACAGCAATCGGTTGTCATTGATACTGATCCAGGTCCTGAGGTTTGGTCAAAACCAATTTATCGCGTTACATGGTCAATTGCCAAAGACCATGAGGTTGAAAATGCTTACGTGGTAAGTGCGTTTCCTTCCCTGATGTCTCAGCGTGCAAATTTGCCAACAAGTGATGAAGAAGCTATGACTGACTTTTTTCGCGACTCTAACTCTCCTAAATATGAGTATCGTCTCTATGTTGACCCAAGTGATAAAAAAGGTGAAAAGATGAAAGTCGTTGCCGGTGAATGGATTAACGGCTCAGCGGAAAATCATCCAGACTTTGTCGTGCTGCCTGTGAGCATGAAGAATGAAAAAATTTATAATCATGAACTCGCAAAGCATGGTGCCGAATTAGAAGAGCTTTTATATCAACTGGGAATTTTCCCAAGTGAACCAGTTGATAATTGAGGTTATGTTTTTGTTGATGCTAACACTTAAAGGAGTATCCATTATGAAAGTTATGAAGTCCGTTTCTGCTTTGATTCTTGCTGGTGGTTTTGTTGCCGGTGCAGCGTATGCTAACCCAGAGTTGGAAGCGCTAAAAAATCGTTGCGATGAGCTTAGCGCCAACCAACAGTTGCGACCATTCAATGTTGGGGTTACTTGTCGTCAAGTTGGAATGGTTTGGAAAGAAAGCGAGCCTGTATACATGGACATCGCTAACGGGTTGGAAGTGTCCGCTACAATCACCGTGAAGGAAGCTCTATCTGAACTTATTCCTGAGTCTGTAACTATTGCTGCAACTCCTGCGGCTTGCTCTGTATTTGAACAATTCGATACTGCTGCAAGTGTGGATCTTGAGCTAACTTGTGCAGAAATCGCTGAAATCGAAAGCTTCGGAACTTTCTGCTATGACGCCATTCAAGCGCGTGTTTCTGAATATCCTGATTTGATTGTCGAGACAGCCACAGGTCAGTACCTGAATACTTGCCAAGGCGGTATTGGTGGGGAAGACTTTGGTTCCATCAACAAAAAATAATGCTGTGAGCATTTGAAAAATTTAGCTTCACTGTCCTATAGGATGAGGGCAGTGAAGTCTTCACTGCCTGCGCTTTTATCAATCCAGACTTACAATCTTGTTGTCCATCCACTTGACAAATGGGTTCGAGATATTTTGGTAATTAACCCAGTACTCGTTACTCTTTCTCGGGTTATAAACCAGGTTATCCGCCCAATCCTCACCTAATAGGCCTTTGTGCCCTAACTTTTGCAGAACCCAACCGGCAAATGCATCAGCAAACCATTCATGAACATTGGTAAATGCATATTGGCTGGCAAAATTAAACTCATGAGTGATAGTTGAGTCTTCAATCAGGGAAATGACGGCTTTATCATCTTTATGATATGGCAACAAAAACGCTGGATCATATAGATCCAGAGAATTGCTTGCACTTTCGAACGGAATGATCCAACCACCAAACTTTTCCCCGACTTCTTTGAGTTTAATGGCGTTCAAGTGTGAAAATATAAAATCGTGACCAAGCTCATGAGCCAATGATGCTAGGAGGTTTGCTCGTCGGCTGGGTCGTAAGCTGTTTTTCCCGTAAGTGGCGATGCCACCAATACTGATGGCTCTAGCTTCCTGATGATAAGCAGCTATATTTCTTGTCGCATCATGGCCCTTGAATGCATAGAGAACGAGATGAGACTGAATGTCACGATTGCGGAAGTGGGTGAGGCTATTTTCCAGCATAATGAAAAGTTCTTCTAATACAGTTGCTGCATGCTGGTCGGTATGATCAACAGCCATGATGCCATACTTATGCCAAAGTTTTTCTTGAAGTGCCGCTCGATTTACTTGCTGATCGGAGCCATTTTGATTTTTCGTCGTTTCGTCATCAGCCATCTTTAAATGAGGTGGGATCTCCTGATGCGAAGCTGGTGGTATCGTTTGATGGTAGTAAAAAGGATTCGGGTCAAAAATATTGTTAACGCCGTTGCCATTAATATCAGGATCGAGTGGAATTAGGATGTTTGTTATTTGCTGACTGGTAATGGCAATCCAATCAGGAGTGCCGTCTTGATCGGTATCTTGACTTACATAATGATGGATACAATATAAAAAAGATTTCATTTGCTGGTCAGAAAACCTGATGAGCTTTTCTTCGCGGGCTTTATTGAAAATTTGTCGATAACTACTGTGATAGGGAACTTTTGAAATCGCTGTCAACATTTGATCGATGTTTAAATTTTTTAGCTCGGCAGCGGTTAATTTAATAGGTAATTTGGGTTGCTCAGCATGCATATGAATTCGAAAAGGTTTACATATTTCTTGTTCATCAGCGAAGCTCTTCTTTGCCCAGATCAGGACAACCAACACTAGAAACGTTTGGTAAGTCGTCATTTTTTTCAAGACATCCCCTTCCTGATGACCGTTGGAGTCGATCGATGCATGCTGATCATCATGAGACGATCAGAGAGTGGGTCTTTGAATGTTTGTGTTTATGTCAAAATAGAATTGAAACTGACTAAAATCAGAGGTTACATGGGGGAAATCGAGCTGTCAACAAGTAGGATTTGGAAATCTGTCTGTTTTGTAAAATTATGGGCAGAGTATGAGAGAAGGCTAAGAAAAATAGCTGGATTTTAGAAAATATAAAAAATTGTTAGAATAGAAAATAAAAGTGGGCCATTAAAGGCCCACGTGGGTGTTTATGCTCCTGCGCGTATACCTTATTTATTATCTTCATAAGTGATGACGACAACAGCTTTGCTCGGACCGCCTTCATCACGCATGTGAATCAGTTCGGGGTTATCGGTTTCCGCTTTGCTTTGAGGCTCAGCGCCGCGGCGAGCGAAGATTGATTTTAACTCCGCTTCTTGGGTGTTAAAAGTACGCGCAAGCAATCCAGCCTGCTCAGCCATATTGAAGGCAGTCACATCAGCATCAACTTTCAATTCGTCATTTATAAACTTTTCTACAGCATCAGCTCGATTTTTAGCCAATTCTTGAGCTTGTTCAGGCAGGTCTTGCTCTGCATTGAACTCTTGGTCAGACCAAGCTGCAACGCGAATGGAGGCGATTTTCTCACCTAGTTCTTTTTGTTCAGTGGAAGCGGTTCCACGAGTTGCGGTTTGGTCTTGTGTCGTTGTGTCCATTTGCGCACTAGCCTGATGCTCTTGCAGTTTGCTACGAATTTTGTCCCGTGCCTCCTGACTTAGATTATGTTGGTTTGCTTCAAAATCAACAGCGACAGTTGCCATTCTTTTTTGTTCCTGGTGTTGTTGCTCGGCTTGTTGAGTCTGCTGAGCCCCTGGTTGAGTGCCAGGACGCGTTGTCTGTTGGTTCGGCTGGTTTTCAGCGATCAGAACAGACTTCGAGCTAGTAAGATCTTGTAGACTTCCAGCACTTAATGCAGACGTCATAAACAGACCAGAACTGACAAGGGCTAGTTTGGTTAAATAGCTTTTTTTCATTTGATCTCTCCTCGTAAAGAATCTTTGTGCAAAGATATTTTTTTCTATCGATCCATTTCACTACATCGTTCGTATGTGAAAGAATACTTCCACACCTAACCGCTAGCAGAATATATGCCAGCTCTCGTAAGTAGGAATAGACCAGCCTAAATTCAAGGTTTGAGGGAAATTGCCAAAATTAACGAGCTCATCTAAGTGCGACAGATCGATGAAGCGTATGATAGTTTTTTCGAGAAATTCGTAGAGAATAGACTGGAAAGCCGCTTTCAAAGGGCTTGCAGTCACTCTAATTGGCTGTACTAAATAAAACACATTGTGGTGTAAAAAGAATCCAATTTGGAATTGATGACCATTAAGAAAAGAACCCAAGTAAGAATCGGGTGAAGGGTTTTTTAAGATTCTGTTTCCGTTTGCACACGATTTTTCATCTTTACATATTTCATCGTTATTGCTGCAGTAAAAAGAAAGCTTTCAAATGGTATGTTATTGAAAATAATTGTGAAATTGCGACTTTCTAAAAAATGCTTCATAAAACATTTTCTTATACGATCGCAGTTTTGCCGATTGAATGAGCTAGGCTGCCAATATCACTGGAAAAACCAAAGTCTCTCTCAAAAAGCTCTAACTTAAACCGATGCCTCACATGATAGCGCAGTTGATCGAAGCAGGAGATAAAGCTTGAGTAAGAATAATTGTATCCAATTAGAATTTACAGAAGAAATGCATGGCTATTTTTCTGTCATGGATCAAGTTATGAACCATTCTGTGGAGTCTGTTGATAGCTACGTTCAGGCTGCAGAAGCGGGCAAAAGCGCTCAACAAACGCTTCGCTTTCGTTTGACGATTACGATCCTAGATTTCCAGGCGTTTTTACAGGACCCCATGCTGCAAGCTAAGGCCGAAGGCTATGTCGAGGCACCAGTCTTAGGTGGGCAACTGCAAGTGATCGATGGTCGCTTCAATCTTTTTGTCCCAGCCCATGATTCCTTCGACTCTGAAGTCATCAAAGAAATGCACTACTGTCTTTATCTGAAAGATCAGGATGAGCGGGATATCACCCTCTATGGATTTAAGGCGATTCATCGCGGAAATATAGAAAGTCTATGGCAGGAGACGACGACACTGTATTGTCGAATTTGGAAGGGTCATTATTCCCAACCGGCTCCAGAACGCCACTTAATTGGGCGAGGCGTTTTGCGTTTGACAGCTGCCGATTTTGCCAAACAAATGAGTACATTCAGAGCGCATGGCGGTGATTGCTTGAGCCAGCAAAAAGCCGTTTTTCAGTTTATGGAACTTTTTGCTGGAAATTTGTGGGATGCCTACCGACCACAATTTTCGCTGCTTGCGGAAAAACCTCACCGAAGTATTCCCATAAATACTTTGAGTGGGGTCAGTCAGGTAAAGAAGACCACTCATACATTCTCCAGTTACGATGGTCTAGGTCTGAGTTTGACCCGATTTTTCCGTCAGCCATCATCCCAACCGATCCTTCTGATTCACGGCCTTACATCTTCTTCGGACATGTTTATCATGCCCGAGCACTATAATTTGGTCCAGTTCCTTCTGGATCATGGTTATGGCGATATTTGGTGTCTTGATTGGCGAGGAAGCAGACGGTTCTATTACAACCTTGAACCCCATAAATTCAGCGTTGATGATGTGGCCTTATATGATATCCCAGCGGCGATGGATCATTTGCGGCTGCTGATAGGAAATCCAAGTCCAGTGAATGTCATTTGTCATTGTGTAGGTTCGATCGCGTTCATGATGAGTATGGCGGCTGGTAAGTTAAATGGTATCGCCAGTGTGATTTCTAATAGTGTATCGTTGACACCAAAAGTTTCGCCCTGGTCTCGATGGAAGTTGCGTCTTGCGCCTAATCTTGTCGATTATGTATTACGTCTTCCTTATATCTCGCCGCAAATGGCTGAAAATTCGATTCTATCTCCTGGCGGCTGGCTCGCTCGATTGGTTTCGCTCTTTCATAGAGAATGTCATGAAAAGCCTTGTCACATGGTGAGCTTTATGTGGGGAGCTGGTCATCCGGCTGCCTTTCAACATGAAAATTTAAGTCCCCTGACCCACGAGCGTCTGGCCGATTTATTTGGTGGCACCTCGATGCACTATTATCGGCATATTGCTAAAATGGTAAGAAACGGTGTAGCCGTTCCCTTTGATGAACAATTGGCAGAAAAAGAAGGTTTGCCGCAAAATTACCTTCATGAGTTGGCAGCAAATATTGATTCCCCCGTGCTGCTCGTTTCCGGGAAAGAAAATCATATTTTCCCCGGTTCTAATCAAATGACAGCGGAAAGCTTATTGAAGCTCAATCCGCGTGCACCAGTGAGTTATTTAGAAGTTCCAGGCTATGGTCATCAGGACATCTTTATGGGGCGTTCCGCAGATCAGGACGTTTTTCCACGTATCTTAAATTTTTATTCCTCATTAAAAGGAGTGAAAGCGGCATGAGTTTAAAGTGGGAAGCGATCATTATAGGAACTGGGTTTGGTGGTGCGATCAGTGCATGTCGCCTGGCAAAAAGGTGGCCAGGAAAGGTTTTGGTCATTGAACGGGGTAAGCGCTATCCCATGGGTTCGTTTCCCCGCAAGCCGCATGATATGGCAAAGAATTTCTTCAATCTACCAGAAGAGAACGTCAAACGACCCAAGAAAATACCTCAAGATCAGGTGATGACAGGTTTGTTTGATATTCGCAGCTTTCAAAATATGGATGTCGTAACTGCTGCAGGAGTTGGTGGTGGTTCTCTTATTTATGCCAATGTATTCATGGAGCCACCTGAGCAGGTTTTTGGTGCAAGATGGCCAAGTACATGTAAAAAAGCTGATCTGGAAAGCTACTTTCAAGTTGCCAAAGAAGTACTAGGTGCAAGACCAATGCCTGAAGCTTTAACTGATGAGAGGCAGGTCATTCGGACGAACTACTTTAAAGAGGTTGCGGAAAGTTTAGGTCGGACGTCCAAGCTGGTTGATCTGAATGTTTTTTTTGGCAATGATGCGACAAAACCACTACCCATGTCTCATCAGGAAAAAAATCGCTATGGCGCTTTACAATCGTCCTGCAATTACTGTGCAGAATGTGATTTGGGTTGTAACAGTCATGCAAAAAATACAGTTGACTTGAATTACTTGTATGTAGCCGAGCAGCGTTATGGGGCACAAATTCGGACTGAAAATAAAGTCGTCAAGATCATTCCCTTGGATGCGGAAGCTGGCGAGTCAGCTCAAGCTGATGGAAGTCACGGATATGCAGTTTATATTAAGGATATTCGGGAAGATAAGATTTCAGTGGTAAAAGCCAAGCGGGTGATTATTGCGGCAGGCACCTTGAATAGCAATGAATTGTTATTGCGCTGTCGCGATGAATATCGTTGTTTACCTTATGTCAGCCGCAGCCTAGGAAAAGGTTTTTCCGGCAATGGTGATTTTCTATCTTTTGTCATCAATGGTAAGCGTGCAGCTGATCCTAACTATGGACCAGTCATCACCCAGAGGATCGACTTCAATCTCTTTGAAGATTTCAACGAGAATCAGGCCTTCATCATGGAGGATGCTTCCTATCCAGCCTTGGCTGCCTGGTATATTGAAGGGCAAAAACCCATCTGGCTTAAGTGGCAAGCCTTTAGCGCTCTGCTTCGTTCATTATTTGATACCGTGCTCATGCGCGGTAATTTTCATAAATCAGGCGCTTTGCTTAGCCAGATTCTTGGTCATGATTTATCCTATCGATCTTCTGTCCATCTATGCATGGGAATTGACAAAAGTGATGGCGTATTGAGCTTGGATGGTAAACGTCGTCTTTCACTTGCTTGGCCTTATAAAAACAGTATGCCTCTCTATGATGCGATTTTAAACTCTGTCAAATCATTTAAGCAGCAAGTGGGGGCTGAATCCTGGTTTCCTCTGCCGACGTGGCGCTTACATCGCAATGTTTCTGTCCATCCCCTTGGCGGTTGTGGTTTGTCGTTAGATCGAAACACGGGAGTCACAAGAGCTGATCCTGAAAATTTCGGTGAAGTTTGGAATTATCACAATCTCTATGTTGCCGATGGGTCGCTGATCCCCGGGGCTGTTGGAGCAAATCCCAGTGCGACCATCGCAGCCTTGGCAGAGCGAGTGGCAGAGGGAATTACTGGCATTGAACCCAATGCTCTTCTGTAGAAGGAAAAAGCTATGCAAATTGATATGCATCATGGATTGATCTATGTTCTTGCTCGATTGGCCGATTTTTCCCCACAGGAAGCGACGATCATCGCGCATAGCTCCCAGTATGTGGATGATGCGACCAATCAGGGTGTCATTCGCTTTTCCAACTGTGCCCTTTATCAGCGCACTGCGTCAGCGCATAAGATGCTCGACTATCGCAACTTTCGCGAATTAGCAAATCATCAGGTTTGGGTGCCATTTCACTTTTTACCCGGAGACGAAGTGCGAGCTGAAGATCGTGAGCTGATTCCCGATTTCGTACAGCGCATGATTTGTCGTCCTAACAGTGAGATCGCTCGGGAGATGATGCGGCGCTACATTTGTGACCAAAATAGTGGTAATCACCTCTACCGTTTGGGTATTGCATTACATGTTTATGCTGATACTTGGGCGCATCAAGGTTTTGCTGGAATCGATCATGAGGTGAATCGGGTGCAGGAAATTCTCGATGCTGATGGTCTACGGGATGACAACAAGATGCGACATGTTGAAGCGTTTTTTCATCGTAATATTTTTACCAAGTTAAAAGATAGTGTGATTAGCATGTTCATCAACGACATTTCACCAATTGGTCATGGTCCTGTGCTCGGTTTTCCGGATTGTCCTTATTTAGAGTGGGGATACCGCGATTGGCAAGGAAGGTTGATCGAACGGAACAATCCCAAAGACTATATGGAAGCCGCAGATCATATTTTCACCATGTTATCTGCCTATCGCAGACAAAAATTTACAGACAACATCGAGACGATCCCAGCAAGTGATCGCCAGAAAATAGAACACCTGATCACCTCACTGACCTTGCCTGATGGACGTGATCGGCATTTTAGCTGGTTGGAAGCCATCAGGAATGGTGATTTTAGTTTTGGCTCTGAGAATTTGAGCTATCAAGCCAAAGGGGAAATGTCGTGGAAACATGAGGCACTGGGTACGTTAAAACATGTCGATGATCATAGTGAGATTTTTGAGTTCGATCTCAAGTTTTTAAGAAGTCATTGGAAGCAATTTCACGACGCCTTACTATACCACCGCTTTTTGATTTTGCATGAAGTCTTGCCAGAGAAAAAACTTTGTGCGGCGTAAATTGAGATTGACCGCTCGCAAGCGATCAATCTCTAAACCCTATTACATGTCTCAGGTTTTCTAATCGAAAACTTGACATGTTAGCAGCCACTCCCAAAGGAATGACGGCGTTCGAGCAGTGTTGCGTACCCCTTTTCCGGCAAAGGTGGGGAAAATTGCACCACACTGAATTCGAGAGCCGCCTTTAACACATTGGGGTAAGGCATGTCCAACAAAATATGCGTTTTTTATGGGTGGAGTGGGTCTAATTATGTATTTCTGCAGCCTTTGTGGCGGATTTGGGGCGGGCTACATGCTTCCCGCCGCGTTTTTCATTGAGCCGATACTTGCGGATCAACCCGCGCAACTGGTGGTAGCTCAGTCCTAAATGATGAGCTACGGCCGTTTGCTTGCCAGAGAATCTGGTCATGGCATCTGCGACGACGAGTGCTTCCAAATTTTCCATGGCTTTGCTTAAGCCATGAGTCATAATTGCAGACCTCATCTCATGTAAAAGATGAAAATCTTCCTTGTGCGATGTGGGCTCCGCTGTCTCCGTCTGTTTGTCTAGTCGCTTTGCAGGTCGCCGCTCCTCGCACTCCTGGGGCAGAAAGCGAATCTCCTCCAGCTCGTTGAAGCCATCATGATGAAAGATGGAGCGACCAACCACATTGTGCAGTTGACGAACGTTTCCTGGCCAGGAATAAGCGAGCAATTGCTCTTTCGCCAGGGGATGAAATCCTGGAAAACATTCGCGCCCAAGCTCCTGTGCAACTTTTACCGCCACAGCTTCGGCCAGGGGGATGATATCCTCACGACGTTCGCGCAAGGGGGGGATACGAATCATATCAAAGCAGAGGCGATCTAAGAGGTCTTGGCGAAACATTCCTCTTTCAGCAAGTTCCCAGAGATTTTCATGGCTGGCAGCGATAAAGCGAACATCGACTTGTCGTGTTTCTTCTCCACCTAAGCGTTCCAATTCACCATATTCCACAACCCGTAGAAGCTTTTCTTGAAGAGCTGTGCTTGCGGCTGCCAGTTCGTCGAGAAAGAGAGTACCGCCATCAGCTCTTTCCAACTTGCCGATGCGTCGACGTTTTGCATCAGTAAAAGCCCCTGCCTCATGGCCAAAAAGCTCAGCATCGAGCAATGAGTCGTTCATAGTGGCACAGTTTACTTTGATGAAGGGCTGCTCCCAACGCTGCGACAAATAGTGCAGGCGATGAGCGATAAGTTCCTTGCCGCTGCCGCGCTCACCCCAAATGATGACTGGGAAATCTGTCTGCGCCAGTTTAGATGTGTGCTCGAGTAAATCGAAAAATGCAGAAGATTCTCCCAGCATCGGTGCAGGGCTTAGGTGCGGACTCATAAAATTGATCCTTTTTGCTAAAACTTGGTGAAAATAACCGGCAAAATTTACCGAATTTACTATTTGCACTCAAGCTCTCAAAAAAAAGCCTATTATTTACCTGGAAATACCTCTGTAGAAGGCTTTGGTACATTTCTTCCATAGGCGCTGCGTAACTTTATGTTAACGGAGATGGAATCATGGGTATTTTTTCAAGACTTTCCGACATAGTTAGCGCCAATATCGTCCATATGCTTGATAAGGCAGAAGACCCTGAAAAAATGGTGCGTTTAATGATTCAAGAGATGGAAGAAACTCTGGTAGAAGTGAAGTCAACGGCAGCGAAGTTCATCGCTGACCAAAAGTTGCTTGAAAGACGTTTTGAGTTTTTGGGGCAAGATATGGATGCATGGCAGGCGAAGGCCGAACTTGCGGTGCGAAAAAATCGCGATGATTTAGCCAGGGCAGCCTTGAGTGAAAAAAACAAAATCGAATCGGCTATTGCAAAGAACACTGCTGAGATGGCTCACAACCAGGAGCAGGTCGATAAATTAAAAGAAGACATCCAGGGTTTGACCCGTAAGCTCGACGATGCTAGGCAAAGGCAGAAGCTCATTGTCAGCCGGCGTCAGACAGCGGAACAACAGCTGCGGGTGCAATCGACAATGGAGCGGATGAATTCTTTCAAGGCTTTTGAAAAATTTGAACAATATGAATCGCATATCGATCGTCTGGAAGGTGAGTTGGAGTCGCGTCGCAATGGTGGTGGGCAGGCTCAGACGTTGAGCGAGCAATTTCAGCAACTCGAGCAGGATGAGCGAATCGAATCGGAATTGGCCGCTTTAAAACGTGCATTTCACTCAGGAAATTCTGAGGATCAACCCGTAACGGTGAATTAATCATGGATATGGATGCATTTACTTTCGTTTTGGCGATCGTCTCGCTAAGTTTGGCCTATCACTTAATTAAAACCTGGCTTCATTATGCCTATGGCCCGGCGCGTATGAGGAAAGTGGAGCGCTTTCAGCAGCAAAGCAACCAGGATTTAGCGAATAAAGCCGAGCGACTTGAGGAGCGCATCTACCAACTTGAGCGCATTTTGGATCGCGATCTACCTGGTTGGGAAAAGCGAGGCTGATAATTTATGAGCGGAGGAGACACTTATGGGCTCAACGATTATTTTTGAACGCGATACCGACCAGGCCTGGATTGCCGGAGTTTGTGCCGGATTCGCCGGGCATTTTAACCTGCCCGTCATCGCCATCCGTATTTTGTTTTTGATACTATTGGTCATGTCGGGTTTTTTTCCAGCAATAATTGCTTATGTCGTATTAGCTTTTGTAGTTCCAGCCCATCACGGGCACAAAACGCTTGTAGCTGATCATCGCAGGTCGGGAGATGAGGATTTCCTGACTAAGCATGCGGTTGACCCTGTAATCATTGACAAGCGGCTGCAAGTCCTATCAGATAGGGTCGAGCGTCTGGAGTCGTATCTGATTTCGGATGCATATCAGGTTGATCGAGAGTTTCACAAGCTGCGAGGTTGAAGGTATCTATGCAAAGTCCGGCACGTAATGATTCACACAGTGTCTTATTTGGTTATATTCTCTGGATTTTTGGGTTTCTAGGAGCTCATCGCTTTTACTATGGTAAAACCATCACGGGAACGATTTGGTTTTTCACCTTGGGGCTCTTCTTCGTTGGCTGGATCATCGACCTGTTTTTAATACCTGGTATGGATAGCAAGGCTGATTTTAAGTATGTAGTTGGACCTTATAACTATACAGTAGGCTGGGTTCTTCTGACTTTTCTCGGAGCCTTGGGTATTCATCGCTTTTATCAAAGAAAATGGCTGACCGGAATTCTCTATTTATTGACAGGGGGATTGTTCGCCATAGGAATTCTCTATGACTTTTTTACCCTAAATGATCAAATCAGCGAGCTAAATATGACAAGTGGCGGCTATCGCTGATCAACGGCCGATCAACCAAGTCAATGACTCACTAAGCCCTCACAATTTTGCTTCACAAGTTTCTTTGGCTTTTTAATTTTAGGGGCTTCGGCTCCTAAAATCCAACCCTCTTTATTCATGACTTTCGGTATATTCGGATGTAAGTTTGCAGTCGGGTCAGCTTGCCAGCGTAACAAAAATCCTAGGGCATTAACCAGGGCATCACAATGATCAATGGAGTTTTCCAAAATTTGTCGATCGATCTCCGAGATTTGTATGGGTAGATTGGATTCATTTAAGATCCTTTCAATCAGCAGCATCGGATTGCGACGATTGATCCCCCAGTCAGCTCGCCAAAGGTGCGAGGGATAACATTCCATCAACATGATATCTCCCGCTTGACAGCGCTGAATATCATCAAAAGGCCACATGTGAATCCGATCCAGATGATTGCTGCTGCCAAGTTCTGCCCAAATGCGAAAGGTTCCAGACTGAATATTTTTCTGAAAGGGGCGTTCGCGAAACACCGAGTTAGCTTTCAGGAGAGATTCAACCCAACGTTGTGGTAGACGACCAACAGGTAGGTTTTTGTTTTCATTGTCACCAAATTGGAGCTTGCGAAAAAAATCGCGGCTGACCGTTAGGCCATAAGATGCTTCACCACTATCCTTCAACTTGTGGTGATAGTGGGTGGCTTCAAGAAATAATTTGAGCATTAAAGAGCGACCCTGACCCCAGGATGGGGGGCAAGTTACTGCCTCAGGCATGCCCAGGACGCAGTCGATAGCAACAATTAAGGGTCCCTCGCGCTCTTGCAAACTTTTTTGCAAATGAAGCAGTGAGTCGTAATTGATACGGTTTAACTGCAGAGGCTGAGGTCGATCGCTCTGTGAAACCGTAACTTTCCAATAATCCTTTTGGCGGAAGACAAGGGCGATTGGCAGTGGCTTGGCAGCTTGAGCCCTGCGCGGGTGTTGAGCCCCGGTCTGGTCTATGCCCATAATGAAATTGATGGCTGGCACACATCCTCCTTTCAACACCCTTCTATGAACTTTGCAACAGTTTATAGCTTCTGCTCCAAGCCGCAACCATTCGTGCGAAATTATTCATGGAAAACCGGTTTTTCGCGAAAATTATGCAGTTGAACGACGGTTTTTTGCTGCCTCGTGTGCTTTGGGATCTTTTGTTCGGCTCTTTTTGTTGAGCAAAGGGAAGAGAGAAAATAGGGCAAGGCCAGTTTGTTAAGCTAATTTCGAAATCATGACAGCACATGTTGAGAATGAAAACAAGCAAGGTCCAATTCGATTAATGCCGCAAAATGACCTACCAGACCTAGGTTTCTGTCAATTTGTAGGTTTTTACGTGGCTAGATCATCGTAAATAAAAATATATGCAATATTTACCGTAACCAAGCGTCTTGAGAAGGTCTCTCAACGGACGGAAGGAAACATGCGCGACCTACAATTATTCTCGGGACAGGACTATGTCGATATTCTAAAGCAAGTCCTGGAGCAGAAAAAAACAAAAAATGATCGTTATTCATTGCGGGCTATGGCTCGTGATTTAGGTTTGGCTCCGTCACGACTTTCGAATGTATTGAATCGAAAAAGTCACCTATCACCCCGATCCGCTACTGTGATTTGTGAACGATTAAATTGGGATCGCTTGGAAAGTGAATACTTTGTCTCTCTTGTTAAAGCGCGCACAGTCAAAACTCCTGATCAACGCTGGGAGGCGTTAAAGCAAGTTCGGGCGATCCGCTTAAAGAAAGCCTATCAGATAATAAATGTTGAATTATTAAAGAAGATGAACTGGAAGCATTTTGCGGTGCGGTTCTTGGTTACGACTGAAATCAATCATCACCAAAATCCAGAAATTATCGCCCAAAAGATTGGCGTTGATCCTGAGGAGCTAAAACAAATTATCACCGATCTTTGCCAGCTTGGCCTTCTTTATGAAAATCATGACGGGCGATTAATGTGTGAGGATCGATTACGCATCGGTGATGATAGCCCGTCGCGCTCGGTGCAGACATTTCATCGCTCCATGTTAGAGAAGGCGATGACAAGTCTGAGCGAGGAAGATTTGGAAAGGCGTTTTTTTCGCTCGAGCATTTTTACCTTGAACCGCGAGCAGTATCGACTTTTGCAAACGATGATCGTTGATTTTGTCAGTGCATGTTCTGACCTTGATGAAAGCCAAGACGTTCCGCATGACGATGTCTATGCATTAAGTGTGCAACTCTTTCCTTTGACGGTGCTCTAGCAGTTCCAATCAGCTTGGAGCCAGAAGCTTTCTAAGCCTTTTCTCATCCAGTCTTGCAAGGCTTCCATTCCATAACTTGTTGCAATCTGCTCCCATAACAGATCGATAGCCAACCCCTGCTGGATGATTTCTTGGATGGAGTGAGCCACGATATTAGGAAATTGTTGAATTTTCAACTCTCCTCCACCCAGCCACAATCCCAGATCTTGTGGGCTTAACTGCCACAAGGCCTCGTCTTCGTGCCAAAAATCCCATAAGTTTCCCCGACTGCTGATGATGATCAAACTGGGGTTCAGGAAAAGCTTTAATTGCAAGATCTGCCCCTTATCAATGATGGTACGAATCTGCTCCAAGCTTAAAGCTGCCAGTGGCTCTTGCTGTTGCTGGAGTGTATGGATCTGCTTTTCCAAGCTGGCTAGATTCGCCAAACCATCGTCTTGACCGCGACGTTTTGCAAGAAACTCTGGCAGACGGTGTCCATAATGTTCCAATACGGGTTCGCGGCAAGGATAGATTTCCTGAAACTGCCGGCAAAGCTGTGAAAAAGCAACGGCCTGCAAACGGCCTGCAAGTTTTGGGAAACGGTTGCGCAGAGTATTGGATAGCACTTGCTGATGGTGATGCCGGTGCAAGCTCATCCGCTCCGGATGCCTTATCTGCTCGCTGTTTAATGGGATTTGTGGATCGATGATCGACCGAGCGAATTTTTGCACCAGTTTTTTTTCATCTGATGAAAGACTCATCTCAGCTCATCCTCTTTCACTTCAGTCCTATCCGCTATATCCTGTAAATCTTTCAGTAATGAATGAACAGTTAAGGCGAGTTTGTCGGCACAAGGTAGATTTTGATCCCATTCTAAAATAACTGGAGTTGAAGCAGAAGCTGTGCTTTTCATTTGAAACTGTTTGAGTAATTTGAGTACTTCCAACGATGCTGGCCCATCGTGAGTATCGATAAGTAAAGAGCCCCGTTGTTGGTGGCCTGCAATGTGAATTTCATGCACAGATGTAGCATGCAGACCATTTATATAGTCTTCTGCCGACCAGTTTAAATTTTTCTCATTAACATAGAGATTGTTGACATCCAATAGTAGCCCACAGTCGGACTGTTTGGCTAATTCTAATAAAAACTCGGCTTCCGCCAAGCTGTCTTCCGTATAGCGTGTGTATTGGCTGATATTTTCCAATAAGATGCGCCTTCCGAGGATGTCCTGTACTTTGTGGACACGATGAAGGGTATGTTGCAAATAACTATTGGTATAAGGGATTGGCAGCAAGTCATGGAAATAAACCTGTTCGGCTCGACAAAAGGATAGGTGATCGGAGATAAGGTTCGGCTCAAATCGCTCCATGAGCGATTTAACCCGAGCCAAGTGATTTTCCGCCAAGGGCTCTACACCGCCAATGTCGCCACAGGTCATGTGTAAAGACAGATGGTAATCTTGGCGCAGATTCTCCAGGGCGACAAGCTCGCCCTCAGTGTAAGACAAAAGATTTTCAGCAATGACCTCAAACCATCCCCAAGGTGGTGCCTCTTGAAGATAGCTGGACATATGCTCCCGTTTCAGGCTGACACCAATATTTTTGGAGTCAATCGACATATCAAACTCGTACTTTTATTTGGACTTTGCAGGTTTCGCCGCTTTCTCTTTCCGTGCAGCGATACTTTTCTGAATATCTTCGCAGCTTCCTTTTTTAACCCAACGCCACTCATTTTCATAATAACCGAGTTCATCTTGAGGTGAATCGGCAGGAATCATGCCAGCACAGGCGTGGGTATCTGTTGCACAACTGTTTTGACTTCCCTTGCGGACGATGCCAACACATTTTTCCATACCATCCGGAGCTTTCATCATATGCTCATGCTGTCCGGATTCCGTTTCTTTTTTCTGCTCGTCTTTGGCTAAAGCAGGGGCGCTTGCCGAAAAAATACCAGCTAATGCCAGATGCCACAGCTTTGGTGCTTGCTCTTTCACGTTCTAGCTCCTTTGTCGCGTTGCAGTAAAAACCAATGATATCTCGAATAAATTACCGGAACGACCAGTAAAACGACAAGCGCGAAAAACATGCCACCAAAAATGGGAATGGCCATGGCTTTGGCGACATCCGCTCCCGTGCCCTGCGAAAGTAAGACAGGCAGGAGAGCGACTAGTGTGGTCATTGTGGTCATAATACATGGTCGTACCCGCATCATGGCAGCTTCTTCGATAGCTTGGCGAATATCACTCCAGGAATGAATGTCCCTTTGTTGGAAAACTGATTTGATATAGGTTGCTTGTAAAACGCCGTCGTCGACTGCGATACCAAAAACTGCGATAAAGCCTACCCAAACTGCAGTATTTATTTGGAAGCCACTGATGGCCAGAAGAAGCATGCCACCACCGAAGGCGATCGGAATGCCGGTGAAAATGATAAGGCTTACTGCGACGCTGCGAAAGCTTAAATAGATAATGATGAAATTGATGATCACGGCCAATGGTATCAGCAGTGCCAGTCGTTTGTTGGCTTCGAGTTGATTTAAAAACGAGCCGACGGCCTCCCAGCGATAGCCGGTTGGTAAATTGATCTGCTTGTCCTGTAGAGCTTGCTGAATGCCAGCAGTAGCGGCATCCACTGTGCGTAGAGCCCCAACATTTCCTGTGCCGGAAAAGGAGACATGAGCAACAAGTAAGCCATTCTCACTGGAAATCATAGATGGTCCCCAGGACGTTTCCATGTGCGCCAGATCTTTCATGCGCAACAGTTCACCAGATTGAGTCACTAGCGGAATGTTTGCCAAAGCTTCGAGGTTCTGACGGTAGTGAAGAGGGTAGCGTAGTTCGATCGGGAATCGTTGCCGACCTTCGATCGTATAACCAATGTGCTTGCCGGCGATTGTTGATTCAATGGTATCCTGAATACTTTTTACAGATAAACCAAAACGCGCAGAGCGTAAGCGATCGATTTCAAACTCCGCATAGGGAGATCCTAAAACCAGATCCGGGTTGACCGTGCGCGCATCAATTTCGGGAATGCCTTGCAAGACCTGACCGATGTCTTGACTGGCTTTGGCTAATTCATGCAAGTTATCTCCATAGATTCGGATCGCCATAGGAGCGCGAATACCACTTTGCAGCATGACGACCCGGCCCTCGATCGGTTGCAAGATTGACGCTTGGGTGATGCCGGGTAGTGTCGCAATTTCGTTAATTTCCCGCCATAGTTCGCGCCGGCTAAGCCCAGCTCGCCATTGATCCGGGGCTTTCAATGTTACATAAGTCTCGATCATGGAAACCGGTGCCGGATCAAGCGCTGACTCAACACGGCCGATCTTTCCCAGGACGTCGATGACTTCGGGTATTTGGCGGATTAATTGCCCTTGAGTTTGTAGGATATGAAGAGCTTGTTGAAAGCTGACAGCCGGATAGAGAGTCGGCATATAAAAGAAACTGCCTTCATCCAAGGGAATCCAATCATCGGTAGGAATACCTGGTAAAGCGCTTTCAGCCTGACTCAGAAGTTCTGAAGCTTGCTCCTGCCAGAGGCCTGTTAATTTTTGCAAAGGCCAGGTTAATGGTCGTATTCCTTGCCATAGGAATAAGCCTATGAAGAACAAAGCAAGCGGTATCATCGTGATAAGACGAGGATGATCCAAAGCCCAGTGAAGCAGCGGTCGATAGCCCTGCTTAATGCGACGCGTCACGATATTTTCTTCTGCTTCGCCTTCGGTTTTTGGATTTTTTTGCAAGAAAATCCGACATAGTGCGGGGATGATAGCAACTGTAATCAACAATGCTACAAGTAGAGTGATTGACTTGGTCCAGGCCAGAGGAACAAAAAGCTTGCCATCACGTCCTGTTAAATAGAAGACAGGCAGAAAACTGATGACTGTGGTCATCGTTGCTGTTGTGATTGCCGGAAATACCTCCGAGCTACCTTCCCAAATGACCTTTGATCGCTGCTTGGCATTGAGTTTCTGTCCATCAGATTCGGCAATGCTTAAATGGCGATAGATATTTTCCGTCACGACGATTGCCATATCAACGATATTGCCAATAGCAATGGCGATGCCAGCTAATGACATGATATTGGCATCCAAATTCATCAAGTTCATAAAAAGAAATGCCACCAATACGGTGAGCGGCAAAACCAAAGAAACGATGAGACTGGCGCGAAGATTTAACAAAAAAATCATAATCACCACGAAAGTGATGAGAATTTCTTCCGTCAGTGCGCGGGTCAAAGTCTGAATGGTTTCACTGATCAGATTGGTGCGGTCATAGATGGCTTGGATCTTCACTCCCTGCAAAGCAGGTTCAATTTCCTTGATCTTCTCCTTGACGCGATCGATAACCGCTTGCGGTTTTTCGCCAAGCCGCATAACGACAACCCCGCCAACGGCCTCTTTTCCGTTGAGATCTAAAGCTCCCTGGCGAAAGCTGGTGCCGACATTGACAAACCCTAAATCTTTGATGCGAACGGGTATTCCTGAACGAGAGGTGACGATGGTTTCTTCAATATCCTGAACGACAGCATCAGCGCCTTGACCTTCACCGAGATAACCTTTGGCGCGAATGATAAACTCCATACCACTTTGTTCCAGGGTACGGGCGCTCAGTTCCTGGTTGGCTGATTGTAAGGCTGCAACGACTTGTTCCAGAGGCAGGTCTTGAAACTTCAGCTTGTTCGGATCGAGTTCAATCTGATAGCTACGAATATGGCCACCGATTGATGCCACCTCACTGACACCTTCAACGGACTCTAAAGCATATTTGACCACATAGTCCTGCATATTACGCAGCTCTTCCAAGTTGCTACCCTGCCTGTCGCCAGGTAGCAGGACATAGTGGAATATTTGTCCCAGAGCAGTTGCATCAGGACCCATATTTGGCATGACACCATCAGGAAGTTGATTGGCTACCGTGGTCAATTTTTCTGTCACTCGGGAGCGTGCCCAGTACAGGTCTCTATCTTCCGCAAAAGTTACCTGCACAAAGCTGTAGCCCAGCATGCTTCTGCCACGCACACTTTTAGCGCCTGGCAAGCCAAGCATAGCGACCGAGAGAGGATAGGTGATTTGATCTTCCACGTCTTTCGGTGATCGCCCTGGCCAGTCGGCATAAACGATCACTTGGTTCTCGCCAACATTGGGTATGGCATCAACAGGAAGATTCTGCCATGCCTGCCAACCACCGATGCTGATGATGACGATCAGCAAAATTACGATAAACGGCTCGTCGATTAAGCGGCGGATACCATCTTTGAGGTTCAATGCTGATGCTCCTCATCCTGATGATTCTGCTTTTTGGCGCCATGGCTCAGGTCAATCAGCGATATGTCGCCTGATAATTGCATCTGCGAATCAATCAGGAAGACACCGTCAACGGCAATTGATTCATATTCTTCCAGACCATCAACAATGATCACTTCGTCACCGATCAGCTCACCCATTTGCACCTGTCGTTTAACAAACCTGCCAACGGCTTCTTCAACAAAGACGATAGCGTGCTCACCGACTTTTAGAATGGCACGTCGCGGTATGGCTAGCACTTCCTCTGCCACGGGTAGCTCGCTGACAAAGCCAAATTTCTCGGCGGGAACTAATTTCATACCACAAATAGGACATGCTCCCGGCTTATCGCGAATAATCTGCGGATGCATCGGCGATATCCATTTTCCGACAAGTTCGGGATCAAAAATCTTGGCCTGACGGCCTTCAGTGGTTATAGGCACTTCAATCACAGCTTCGGCATAATCTCCCGGTCGCAGTTTGCCATCCGGATTGGGCACCTCGATTCTGACTTGGACAGTGCGCGTTGTGGTATTTACTGTTGGGTCGATAAAGGCCACCCGACCACGAAAGCGTTCATTTGGCTGAGAGCTGACTTTGGCAGTAATTTCCTGGCCATAATGAATCAATGCTGCATCTTCCGGAAAAGCTTCGAGTATGAGCCATACAGTTGATAGATCGGCGATTTGAAAGAGACGCTCACCCTCGCTAAAATACTGACCTGCGGAAACAGGCTTTTGAATGATGGTGCCTGAGCGTGGTGCGTAAATCGTAATCCGGCTATCAGCTTGCCCACGCTTCAGCAAGCGCTCGATCTGTTCATTTTGCATGCCCCGTTCTTCCAATCGGCTTCGCGCATTCTCCACCATCATCGGACTCTGCTTCCGGTAGGAACGCTCGATTTGCAGGAACTCAACCTGGGCTTCGTAAAGTTTAGGGCTATAGATGACCGCTAAATGATCGCCCTTGTTCACCCGCATGCCGGTATAATCGGCAAAAAGATCATCAATGCGGCCATCAACATGCGCAGAGATTTGTGCGATCCGGCTTTCATCAAAAGTGATCGAGCCAAATGCAGTTATTTTTTTCTGCATATGCTTGGGGGTGACGAGCATACTACGAATGCCTGCAAGGCGACGGTCAGCCTCAACGATCGTGATGCCTTGCCGATTGCTTCCAGCTTGTTGCGACAAGGTTGGTACAAGCTCCATGCCACAGATGGGGCAGCGGCCAGGTTCAGGTTGTCTGATTTGAGGGTGCATGGGGCAGCTGTAAATGGTTGCATCGCTTTCGCTGCTCGTTAATGACTGCTGCTCAGTCGATGGACTGGCTTGCTCATGTTCATGTGTATGTTCGGAGCTCGGTTTGGGAGTACAGGACCCGAGGAGCATGAGCCAAATAACCATCCATAGCGAGCGATGTGAGAGATCTATCATATCTACTTAACTCCCGTTAGAATCATTCAAGAAAGTTTACGAGAGACGCTGTAATTTGTGACACTGTCACGAAAATTTTTTTCCAGCGTATACCACATTGTATGGCAAGAGATGGCGCAAAGCATGGACGATTGGACAGATGAGGCATTAATGCGCTCCTATCAACAGGGCGATGAATTGGCATTTCAGTGCCTTTATAATCGATATCATACTAAAATTTATGGTTATTTTGTTAAAAAGTCTGGTCATGTAGAAGTGGCGGATGAATTGTTTCAGAAGTTTTTTTTGAAATTCCATGAAAAGCGGGGACTCTATGATGACCGCCATCCGCTGCTGCCCTGGATTTTTACGATTTGTCATCATTTGTATGTTGATGAGATGCGGCTTCGCGCTCGACAACTAGCGACCGCCGAGCGCTTTGTGCAGGAAAGCAAAACTTACGACCATGCCGATGCCATGCAAAATGAATCAAGGGCTAGTGATTTGTCGCAATTGATCGAAGAGCAATTGCATCACTTAAACCCACGCTATCAGAAAGCCTTGGTTATGCGATACAGCGATGGCAAGGGGTTCATGGAAATCGCCGACATTCTGGCGACGACACCATCGACAGCCAGAAAAATTGTCAATCGCGCCTTGCATCACTTGCAAGCTCTGATGAGGTCGAAAAAACATGACTGATTTTCGTCGCAAACAAAAAGACTTTCTTGAATTTCTTCAAGCAGATTCATTTGCTCCTCCAGAACACGTCGAGCAAAGAACGCAGCAGCAAATCGCTCGTTCGCTACGGCGAGAAGGGCCGGTGGCGTTGGCGAAATTTCTTTTCTGTCATGTTTTTGCAGCAGCCTTGACTCTGAGCATATGCCCACAATTTGGCCTTGGACCGGTATTTGCCAATGGACTTAGTCATTATTTTATGGCTATCGGTACCTGGGCCTGTGCTTTATGGTGTTCGGCAATTTTCTTTGGTACGGGAGCACTAGCCTGTAAACTGGTCTTAAACATTGATGAGTCCAGGCGCCTGCTGCCAAGTTCCTGGTATCTATCGCTGGCATACTGTTTTGCTATTTTGCTGATCTTACTGGCTGTCAGCGATACGTCGCAGACAGCCCCTATGTTTTTTGAAGCCGAGTATATTGCGATCTGGTTGATGAGTGGCCTGATGATTGTGATCGCAGGCCTGCGTTTGCAAGCTAATCAAGGTTTGACTGGCTTTTCATTTAAAGACTTACAGCAACGGAAACCAAGGTGATAGTTGTGGTGGCTATCTTTGGCCATCACTTGGGTTCCATGCCAGTAGGGGGCTCGCCACCGACACCAGTCGGGATGGGCGTGGTACTTATCGAAGATAAACCAGCTGCCCTTCATCTCCGTATAACCTAAGCTCGTGCTGCCAGCGCTGGCCATTTGCTCTTTTTTCAAAGGCAGATTCATGTGTTCGGCTGCGTTACCATGCTGGTCATAGACCTCAAGTTTGCTTTTACACTCAGGAAAATAGCCGACAGGGTAGGTATTGGAACCACACTTTTGCCAATTACCACCATCACAGTCTGGCGCTTTAATGCTATCGGCACCGCAAATACCCTTTTTTTGCTTTGGTCCATAGGCCCATTTTTGGCTAGCCTGATATTTTTTATTGTGCAGGGAACGCCATTTGCGAACGGTCTCGTTGATGTTTGCTCCTTGAACATCAAAGGGATAATCCGGTTCTAGTAAAGCTCCATCGCAGCCGCCTTCCCACTCGTGGGCGTCACACAAGCGTTTCCCCATCTCTTGACAGATCTTGGCTGCTTCATTGGCTCTTACCCATACGACTGGATACTCGCAGGGAATATTGGGAAACTCAAATTGATCGATGCAGGCTTTGGCATCCTCTGGTTTTTCCTTGGTCGGATCGTAAAGAGGAGCCATGTATGGAGCTCCACAAATTTGTTCAAACTGTGAATTTTCGTAGCGGATGTTTTTTTCTTCAAGCATGCTTAAGCATTGCTCACGGCTGACTGGATGCTTGGTCACTTTTGGGTTTCCTTGACCGACCCATTGCGAGGCACCAGCCTTTTTAATGACTTCTTCAAAATCATATCGCTGTGGCTGATACTTGGTCTGTGGCTTACTACCAGCTTCAGTTTTTGGTTTTTCAGCAAATCCTAGATTCGGAAAAAAGAGAAACGAGAGCATACAGCTGGTAAAAGTCGACGCCACCACTTGCCGCAACATTTAGACCTCATAAGTTCTTAGTTCAAGAATGAATAGCATCATTGTAGCGGGGCAGGACTCGCCGGTCCAGGGCCGAGATTTCCTGGTTCGTTAAGCTCAAGTTCAGGTCTTGGACTTCAAGCAGTTTCTGCTGGCCTCAGGTGGGCAGCGGCTTTTGGAAAATGGCTGATGATATTACGTCGATTGATAGCAAAAATCTCACTCGGACTAACCGAGCGTGCACGGGCTACTGTTTCAGCCACCGTAATGAGTTGCTCCGGCGTGGTCATATTGGGAAACTGCCAGTCAAGTTTTGGGTCAATCGCTTGTGGGGCATCGGTTTCTATGAGGAAAAGCTCGCTGGGTGCTTGCTGATACAGATCATCCCGTGGGGTGCGCATGGTAAAAGGGCTAAAGGAAGTACAAAGGCCTAAGTCCCAATAGGATTTGGCAATCTGAACATTACCAACAAAGGAATGCACCATGCCTCCAGCAAGCTTGGAACGTCGCTCTTTCACCAGGCGAATCATATCATGGTGAGCACGAACGCAATGGATCACGACAGGCAGGTTCTGCTCACAGGCTAAGTCTAATATCATTGTGCAACGGCGAATCTGCTGCTGCCGGTCGACTCCCTCAATATAATAGTCCAAACCAAGCTCACCACAGGCAACAGCCTCGGGCAAGGCGCCGGCTAAATTATGTAATTGCTGATGAAATTGATCATCGTCAAGTTCATGTAAATGCCAAGGATGGAGGCCAAATACAGGTAACAAAGGCAAACAGGGTTGCTCCGAACTTAAGCGCCGTTGCTCCTGCCAATCCTTGGGATCATAGCCAGCCATCATCAGGGCTTCGAAGCCTCGCGCACGCAGCTTTTGCAGTAGCTCGCCTTGCTGCTTTCTTGGATACATCGAAATATGACAGTGGGCGTCGATCATAGACAAATCCCGAACTAGTTAGGTTCCATCCGGAAATACCTTATACTGCGTTTTATCGGCGAAAATAAATCCTCATGTATCTGAATTCACTGCGGTTTATTTTCGCCTCGCGCCTTGCCTAAGGCATTCCCGGATGGACCCTAGTTAAGTCATCTCTGCCTTGACCTTAGCTGTGCGGTAAACTTCTTGCTTAGCCGTATCGCAGAGAAAGGTGACAGCCATTGATGCAGCCATGAAACCAAAGGCTCCAGTCACAAAGCTTGCCGTGCCATAGCCGGATTCACAATCAAGACGAAATGAGTTAGATCCCGGTGGTTTCAGACAGACACTGCCGTCTGGCATTGGATAAACTGGCCGCTCACGGCTATAGACACACGATATCCCAAAAGGCTGCTCTTGGGCAAATTCTGGAATTCGCTGCCGTAGGGACTTTCTTACTCGGCGTAATAGACCATCATTGGTGCTAAATGCCAAATCATCACCGCTCACCTTTGAGGGGTCGCGACGCCCTCCGGCTCCGCCAACGGTGATGATAGGTATCTTTCTCTGCCAGCAGCCATAGATCAAACGGACTTTGTTTTGCAAGCTGTCGATGGCATCAATCACGCAGTCATAGTAGTTGGCATCCAATAACTGTTTTTCGGTGGACTCAGTAAAGAAGTCGACAATGGCATGTACCTGGCAGTCCGGGTTAATTTCCCGCATGCGTTCGGCAAGGACTTCCACTTTTGGCCGACCGATATTGGGCTCTAGTGCATGAATCTGGCGGTTCGTATTGCTGATACATACCTCATCAAGGTCGATGAGGGTGATGCGACCGATTCCGCTGCGAACCAGAGCTTCCGCTGTCCAAGAGCCAACACCGCCAACACCAACCAGGCAGACATGGGCATTCTGTAAGCGCTCGAGACTGGATTTCCCATAGAGGCGTTCCAGACCGTTAAATTTCATTTGATAACTGGAGTTCATCTTCTCAACTTTAATAAAATCATTAATTTAGCAAGTTGTGCCTCCCTGACGATGGCGAGGCTTTGTTAGGTATCTTTATCCTACCTGTGAGGCTTCGTCAAAAACTCTTCCTGAGGAACACATGATGACAGCGATAGGTTTTTAACTTATTAATATGATTAATTAAAAAAATGATTTCCGGATAGATCGCAAAAAAATCTTAAGTCTTTTTCTAGATTCCCGAAATTTCATGCAATAGGTGAAAATGGATAGAATGGAAATGAGTGCGCCTTATGTCTGAGTCGATCGTTAATTTGGAAATTGAAGGCATCACAAGCCATGTGTTTCCATTCCAATGTCTCATGAGGGTGCAAAACGCAAGCGTCCTCTTGAAAGATGCGGCTGAGACAACGATTGAGTTGAAGCAATTACCTTCCATACTTGGCGACAAAACAGACTCACAGATTATGGCGGTGACGCCACCCTTTTTACGCGGGGAAATGACTGAACTGAAACCGCTTTCCTTTGATTTCCGGCGTGAGGTTTCTGACCGCTTTCATCCCAAAAACTACAACAATGGTACACTGATTCTTGAGTGTTATCGCATGATTTTGCGTGATATTTATCAGGTTGATACTCGTTTTTACTCAGTCGATCGTGATTCCTCGATCATTGTCCATGATAGAGATGGTTACCATCTTTACAGTTACGAGATGGATCATCGATTTGTCAAAGTGAAGCTTTTGAATCAAGATCTCAGATTGCTCGATCAGCACAAGCTAAATGAACTCAGGCGGGCAAGTAATGTCAATCAGCTGCTCGCCTTGCTACCGCCGGAAAATTTCGAGTTTACGGGTTTTGGTGTTTGGCGTCGGCAAAAATTTGATCTTTTTCGCAATTTTTCGGTATTAAGTCGCGAAATTCGCCACAATGAAACTATGGTCATTGAAGTCATTCTGCAATGGATCAAAGAAAATGGCGGTCTCAAAAACGCTGAGGTTGGTGTATCGATTAAACATGATCAGTTTATGCGTCGCTACTCAACGCCACAAATTCAAAAAGGCTCTCTTCTCAGTGCAGCACAGTCGTTTAATTATGCTGATATTATCAATCAGGAAACACGAAGCACATTTTTGGATGATAATTTTGCCACTTTCTCCAAAGGTGAAATGATAGGAACATATTCGTGGTTGGATGCGTTCAACGAGCGGAAATTGGATCACATCACGATTTTGCCCTTGTGGCATCAAGATATGATGGTTGGCTTGATCGATCTTGCCTCGAATGACGATATACTGGTCGATAAACGGATTCGTAGCCAGGTCTTGGAGCTGAAGTCATTTTTGGAGCTTCTCATCACCAACCAAATTACGAAAGAAATGGGTGAAATCGAATCGACGATTCGCAAACAGTGTACGGCAATTCATCCTGTTGTCGAATGGAAGTTTCATGAAGTGGCAAAGCACTATAATCGCTCAAAAACGAAAGGCTTGCGAATGCCGCCGATCGTCTTCCGCGATATCTACCCCCTCTATGGGGTGACTTTAATCGAGGAATCGGTGCAGCTTAGAAGAAATTCGATTCAAGAAGACTTCAAAAGCCAGCTTGAAAGCTTGAAGGAGATCTTTCAAACGGCTTTACATTTAAGCCGCATTCCATTTATTGAGCATCTACTCTTTGAAGTTAATGAAATGCTTCAGCAGGTGCAGCAATCCATCGAGCCGGGTGATGAAGCTGTCATCATTGCTCAATTGCGTGAAAAAATCCATCCGGCTCTTGAGTTGGTTGGCCGCCAATCGGAAGAATTAGATAAAATGGTAAGGAGCTATTTAAAGAAAATCCACAATGAGACCGGTGGAAGCAATAGCTTCCGCGAGGAATTTAATCAAAGCGTGCATCAGATCAATGAATCCATCATGCTTTACTTACATCAAGAGCAAGCTGGTGCCCAACGGGTTGTGCCACACTATTTTGAAAAACATACCAGCTATGGTGTGCGGCATACCATGTACGTTGGCAAAAGCCTTTTAAAAGATCGAACCTTGTTCCACTTTTCTCAACTAGCTAACCTGAGATTATGGCAGATGCTGATCATGTGTGGCAGCGCCAGGCGAACCGCAATGTTGCAAAGCCGCCTTCCTGTGCCCTTGCAAACGGCACATTTGATCCTGGCTCAAGATCATCCGGTTGCGATTACCTTCGACTATGATGAAAAGTCTATGGTTTTACAAGGCCATGAAAGCATCCGCTACGATGTTTTGAAAAAAAGGATCAGTAAGGCTGTGATTAAGGGCAGCGACCTACCATTAGCTGTACCCGATACTTTATCAATTATTTTTACCAATGATCGGGAAAGGCAGGAATACTTGAATTACATCAACTTTTTACAATGGAAGGGTTATTTAACCCAAAACGTTGAAGAGTTTCTTCTCGTTGATCTAAAGGGCTTACACGGATTACGTGCCATTCGTGTCGGGATCAATACCACGAAGCCAGAGTACTCAAACCTTGATGTCACTCAAGTGCAGTTAGGAGTGGATGGCGTCGAGTGGTTATAGCTACCACATTTGCAACCCCTTCGATTACCGAACTATCCTTCAAAACGCTTCTTTAGCAAAAGCAATACGTTCTTCCGGACTTAATTTACCGGATACAGCGTTTACCTTTTCCAGGCGTGGTACCAGACCGGCAAGATTAGCAATCTGTATCGACAAGCCAGGCCTGGCATTCATCTCTAAAAGAAGTGGACCTTTAACAGGGTCAAGGACGATATCAATACCTAAATAGCCGAGGCCTGTAATATCATAACACTTGGCTGAAATTTCCAGGACGCGATCCCAGAAGGGAACTTCCAGATCTTTGAGAGGATAAGCGGTATCTGGATGATCTGTGATAATGCGGTTGCGGTGGACGGCATGCGAAACTTTACCCTCGCCAATGCGAATGCCACAGCCAACAGCTCCCTGGTGCAAGTTTGCTCGACCACGGGACGAGGTTGTGGGCAAGCGTATCATGGCCATCACGGGAAAGCCTTTACAGATGATCACGCGAATATCAGGAATCCCATTGCCGGAAATCGCCTCAAAAAGCGGTAAATTACGCAGTTTTTCTTGAATAATGGCGCGATCCGACATGCCATTGAGCGAGTAAAGGCCGCTGAGTATCCCTGATATATGATACTGAATGGTTTGCAGATCTTTTTCACCGCTACTGGTAACGAATTTGATGCTGCCTTTGGAGCCATTTCCCCAGTCGATCTTGTGCACGATCAGGACGCCGTTACCCATAGCGCCCCTTGCCGGCTTTATAGCAAAAGCGTCGCTGCCTTGCAGCCTCTCCTTGAGGTGCTTGAGATCACCATAGCGGTCGATGACAAGATAGTTATGAGGGACAGGCATATCATGTTTTTGTGCTAGTTCGAAGGTTTTGATCTTATCATCGACCAAAGGAAAGAGAGAGCGGGGATTGAGAGCTAGGATATACTCGCCAATCCGGCGATTCATACCAAGAACACCAGCTTTTTTTATATCCCGAAAAATCATGCCCCAATTTTCCTTGCGAGGTCTTGAAAGCGTAAAAACTCAGACAGACGATATCCCTTGTAATTACCGATCATTAGATTAATGCCAATAGCGATGAGCAATAATTCCGGATGCGTGAAGACCATGAGTTTAAGTGCTTCGATTCGAAATAGCAGAAAACAGCAAAACGATATGATCAGAGTCCCAAGAAGCTTTTTAAAGGTGTTCCATGGGCCTTCTTCAGTAAAGTCAATACTAAATCGTTCAATCAGGACAGTAATTATCACAACTGGAAAGTAGCTCAGGACGACAGGTCGCAAGTTTTCAGTTACAAAAGTGGAATTATTGAAAATGATAAAGGCAACATAGGCGATGATGACTAAAGTCAAAAGTATCGATATACGGGGCACAGCAAGTAAGAATAGCTTGTCGAGTAAAATCCTCTGGAAAAAACCAATAAAAACTACCAAGGCCATGAAAAATAAGGCGAAACTTAGAGGTGTTTCCAGAAAAAAGATCGTCAAAAGTATCGGGGTGAAGATGCCGAAGGTAGAAAATCCAAAAATATTACGAAAAATAGCCAGGATCACAGCACCAAAAGGAAGTAAGAGTATGATGTATAAATTATTCTGACCAGCAATAGGCAGGCGATAAAGGGAAATTTGGGAGAAAAACGAATCTGTTCGTTTCAGATCATCGTAATAGGCTTTGGAGTTATAGCGGTTAATACGTACAGGTTGAACTAAGAATGGCAAAGATCGCAGGATGTCAATCTGATCTTGAAAGGCGGAAATATCCGGGTGAAATAGGACAAAGCCACTTGGGTAACTACCGAGGCGGCGATTTTCTAAATCAACTGGAAACCAAGTATCATTGATAAACACTTCGTTCATAAATTCCAAGCGATAGCGATTACTACCGATACTCAAGGAATCATCGGTGGATACATTCACTCCAAAACCGATGCGACTTGGAATACCGGCGCGGCGAACCAAAGCATCAAATATGCGACTTTTAACAAAGGCCGAACCCCGTCCGAGTTCTATTGCATCATGGAAAGTTTCATAATTTGCGGAGCGTTTGATTTCTTCGGATACATAGAAGAATATCCTTTTGACAGAATCAACTTTATCGATACCGGGCTCAAGAATTGCTGAACCAAGCTTCTGGAGGAGTTCCGCTTCTTCTTCGCTTAACTGTGGCGGGCTCAAATAAGGGTTCATGCTTGCTGGAAGGCGTTTTGTCCGGTCCTGCTTAGGAAGATCCAGGCTTTCCGTCATTGTTCGCGCTGTAAACTGAAAGCCAAAACTTTGCGTCTGATTAATGTCTCCTGTCCATCTCGCAAGTGGAAATTCCGTGCCGTTTTCCTGGATATCCAAGGTGAGACCATTATTTTGAAAGGTAAGGTCTCGAATGATTTGCCGACTTGAATTTTCCGGAATAGGAAAGCTGAAAACCGCTGTCTCCTCCAGGTTTCTTCCATCAATTTTCACCTGGATGGTCCATTCATCGCGAAGGGGCTGGGGCAGTGGTGATAAATTTAATACAAAAACCTTATAGAGTATCGAAAGGGCAGGTATAAGGAAAAGTAAAAGGACAGTAATCCTCAGTGATATTTTCATAAGCGGTCGCCTAATAAGTGCGACTTTGATACGTCGACAAGGTAGTTGCCGATTAGCAAGTTGCGGCCAATCAAAAATCGATATCGCAAGTCATTTCTGTCGTTCAAGTTGACATTGATATCGTGAATGCGCCCACCCAGGTTGATTCGCTCACGAATCACATAACGGCGAGAGGTTTCACCAGAGGCGTTTTTCACATTCGTTTTCGTCACAACTCGACGAACCAGGGTATGTCTTTTGTCATCTTGATCCAATGCTTCAAACTGCACAAACAGTTCTCCATTGACTTGTTGCTCTCGGATGTTGATGGCATGGAGGGAACTGGTCTTTGCTCCGGTGTCGATTCGGGCTTGCAACTCGAAATCAGGCTCCTTGAACTTTACCCATTCGACTCGTCCTAGAAAGGTTTTTGCTTTGGCGCCTTTTCGAAGCTTTTTTTGTCCGGAGGCAACCTCAGTCGAATAAACACTGCTGGTCCAAAGTTCTGGGAGAATTTCTTCTCGAATGACTTCCCTGATTTCTTCTCGTAACGATTCTTTAAAACGATCGATTTCAGCGCGAAGTTGATTCGGCTGCTCGGATTCGATTTCCTCGTTGGTTTTGTCTTCACCTAACTTAGACGAAGCCTTTTTAACAAGTGGCTCCGCTTCAACAGCGACTTCATTTGATTTGCTGGTACTACAGCCTGTACCAACCAAGAACAGTAAGAGGATGACCCTTAGTCGAGTAAAATACACGATGCGAATGACTCCGTGGTAAAATTTCGGTATTGACCGATGCTAATTTCGAGGATTTTTTGAGAACATTTGTCAGGGGCCGTCGAGATTGTTCCATATCGTTATGAATGACCCTGGCGATCGCCCCGATTATACTTGTCCTGTGGGGCAATTCAATGGAAAAAAAGTCTTTCATCACATGAGGTCCCATCCTGAAAAACGATGAAAAATGCGCTGATTCCTCTCAGCAAGAGCTGCAGCAGGACTCAAATACACGCCTAAATAGCGTGTCAAAGAACTCATTGAGAATTTGTCATTTTTTACAGACAGTTGCTTATGATTTTTTAATAACCCCCCTTGTATGGTTCGAAACCGTCGGCCGATAATTGGAAGCCGACTTTGCCCCACTCGGTATCAGCATCGATAATTTTAGTCCGGCCGTGCACCCAGACGGGGCCATGCTCGCGGCGAGGAGCAACACCGCTTTTCATTTTTACTATGACCATCTGATTTGGCGGCGGTGGGGGAACGTGAATACAAGCGCCATAGGTCGGCACTAAAATAAATTCGGTCGCTTCCTTTGAGCTGTATTCAAGAGGCACAACAAATCCTGGTATTCTGACTGGTTCTTGCATAGCCTTTTTCAATTCTTCACTCATCTTTCCTGTCTGAAAATCCAAACCTTGCATGACTTCCCAACGTAAAACAGGCAGATGACTTCCACTTGGCCCCTGCGACTTAGGGGCGTTGCGAATCTCTTCGTCTGAGGCCCCCATCATCTCTTCATCATGGCTGACAGACCCCCGCTTTGGTGCTTCTTGCTGCCAGTTCACTTCTTTCGTCTGCGGCGTATCTTGCGAGAGATAAGTGACCAAAAAGGGGAATCCCAAAATAAGTAAAACGACAATGGAAATACCAATCTTTGGGCTCATAATTTGTCCTTCAATGGAAAAATGAATCAATTAGATACGTATGGTTAAGCCGTCACTTAAGGTATTGCGATAGGCTCGCCAAGCGGGAATGAAGCCAAGAGCCGTACCCAATATGAGTATGCCGCCAAGATATAGCCACTCCAAATTTCCTGGATAAGCCAGGGCTAAGTTTAAGCCGAATTCCCTATAAATGATAGGAGATGCTACTAAAATGCTCAGGTATAAGAGTGCCATTCCCATCACAATACCAGAGATTGTCAGGGCTAATGCTTCAATGGTCAGAAGTGAAAAAATCAAGCTTGGTGAAGCTCCCAGTGAGCGCAGGATTGCCATTTCTCGTCGTCTTTCACTGAGCGAGTTGTAAATGGCAATCAACATGGCAAATAAACCAACTACCACGACGCAAAGGGAGATCAACTTCAAGCCATTTTCGACGTAACTCAAACTTTGCCATAGATCGCTTAAGACGACACCTGGCAAGATCGCCATAAGCGTTTCGGCTGAGTAATCATTGATCCATCGTTGTAAATGCAAGGTTGCAATACGAGAGCGGCTTCGCAGAAAGAAGGCGCTGATCTCTTTTACTTCCAGTGAGGATGCTTGTAATTCTTCGTTTGAAGTTTCTTGGCCTGAAAGGGGGGGAGCTCCATCTTGCCAGTCGATGTGTAGAGCTTCCATACCTTCCAAAGTGATATACAAGGCCTTATCGATTGGCGTGGAAGTCTGAGCCAGTATGCCCACAACTTTAAAGGGACGGTTCGCATGATTGAGAAACGAGACTCCGCCACCAGAACCATGACTTAAGACAATTTGTTGACCAATGTGATAGTTTAATTGCGAAGCGACTTCAGAGCCGATCACAATATCAAAAACATCTTCCGAAATTTGTCCGGCAGAAAGCTCAAGGTGTTGGCCGCTATTGTATTGATAGTGCCTATAAAAATTCTCGTTGGTACCAACCACGCGATAATCCCGGTGACTATCGCCCAATGAGATCGGAATGGTCCACTCGATATCCTGCCGTTGGCTAATGGCCTCAAAGGTTTGGTAACTGATATTTTCAATCGGCGTACCCATATGGAAGACGGAGTAGAGTAGCAGGTTCAGCGTACCACCTTTGGCGCCGACAATTAAATCGGTGCCGGCAATCGTATTCATAAAGGCATCACGAGAGCCTTGGCGCACCCGTTCCACACCAAGCAGCAAGGCAACGCTCAGGCCGATGGATATGGTGGTTAAGATGCTGGTAAGAAAGCGGTGCTGCAAGGCGTGGATGACTAGACGACTAAACAAGTGTTCCCCCGAGCTTTGCGCCATGGTGGCTAATAGGTTAGGTTTACCTTCCTATTTTTAGCACATGGAGGAACAAAAATTAAAACCTTTCCTTTAAGAAAAGCGTCCTATCGATCTGGCCGCTTTCATCGAAATCTCATGATTAGTCATCATCGTCGCCGGTCACAGAAAGATTGGTCATGCTGATCGAAACTTGCACTTCGGTTGTTGCACCATTGTCGCCATCGTCGATATGCAGCACAACAGTATTTGCTGACACAGCGTCACCAGCTTGAAAGCTGCCGCATTCTTGGAATTCATAATACAAACCCTTTTCAATCTGTACGGGATCGTTGGCACGAAGGGGAGAGGCAATGTCGGCGCCACCACGGTAGGTGCATTGTAGATTATCGAAACGGATCACGCTTAAACGATTGGCAGCATTACCTTGCAGCACTAATATGCGCTCGGGTATGGTGAATTCTTGCGTCTCGGCGAAGTTTTTACGGCCGTCCCGCCACAGCGGTTTATCCCGGCCGCGTGGGTCTCTTCTCGGTTGATCGCCCTGACCATTAGAATGCTCTTTCAGAGCAGTTAGGTCCAATTCGCCATCAGCCTCCACAGCTTGTTGGTCGTTCATATTGAGATCGTGCACATACTCTTGACTAAGGCCAGTGTAGGGATCGAAGATATTGATGAACAAAAGTGCCGATAGATAGATCTGACGGTCGATACTAAAGGTCCAATGCCATATGCTTTCAAACTCTTCTTCCAGAACAGGAAGGGGAATAGTTTCTTGGTTTTCATCCAGCAAATTGACTTCAAGTTGATAGTCCGGATTGATATTGGCTTTTTTGCCCTCTATCTCAAGGCGGCAACCAAAATCTTGCTGGCTTGCATTTAAACTTTGCGGATCTAAAAGTTCACAGGATAGAAAAGCGCCTCCTGTCATCACGGGTTCGCTGGCGGCTTGGTCTGCAAAGTCTTCCTCGACCTGATCCTTGTCGGCCAATTGACGACGGCTTTCGGCACTGCCGGAAGCCCCTGAATTTTTTACATCTGGAGTGAAAACAGAATCAACGGAGCAGCCGTTTAGTGCTCCAAATGTAGTAAAACAAAATAATATTATATGATTAGCCCTTAGCCTCATGTCCTCTAGCCCTCATACTTTGGATGCCTCTCTGAACTTTATCGGCCCCGGCTTTGCGCTACTCCAGAAAAAATTATAAGCATTTGAAAATAATGGATAAATAGCAATACAAAGCAGGTGGATACTTGGCTCGATATCAATAATTTTTAAAAAAAACCAAAATATGTCAAAAAGACTTTACATGCCAAAATGATGATGCTAAAGTCTGCCCTGCTCAAAAAACGAATACTCAGCATGTCAAAATAGAGGTATTTATGGCTAAACAATTCGTTATGGCTGCTTGCGCAGCTCTGCTTCTCATCTCCTGTGGTTCGGATGAAGAAACCCGCACACAACCTGGTCAACAAGAAGGCTTTTCTCTGATCTCTCAAAGCCCCCAAGAAATGACATTAAGATTTGAAATTTATAGTCTTTTTCGAAATATCGCGCTAAAAGGCATGCGAAATTCCTGTGAAGAGAGACTTGCAGCAACCGAAAATCCTGATGCTTATCAATATGCCGGTTATGAATATCAAGGAAATCAACGGCGCTGCGCACGACGCAATGTCTTCAAACAATGTGAAGTCCAGGAATATATTCATAGTATTGATTGTCGTTTTAATCGTTCAGAGGCTGAATGAAGTGTTGGTGGCAGGGGAAGCCTCCCAGATAGAGCCATTCTTGTCTTAGGAAGCTTCGCCTGCAACCAAACTGAGTGGCGTTACCGGGCTTTGAATAAACGGCCAGACATCGAAATATGGTGAGGTCGTGTCGCTACGACTTCCAAAGTAAAAATGGAAGGACTGATCTTCTATCATAAATGTCATTTTTAAGACGTATCCTGGTGATTTTAAAAGGTGTTTTAGTTCGCCTTTTTGCGAGAATGATCCCTGATAAATACGCTGAAAATTGTAACCGATCTCTTTGCTTTTCTTGAGAAAATCCCCACCAATCTGATTTAATAATTCCTTGATCAGATCGTTAATGGTGCTGACGTCAAATTCAGCATCGCCAATCATCTTCTCTTTGATAAAGCTGCATGTGTCAGCTGGAACATCCAAGCCTAAGCTGATTTCTCCTTGCCAGCCGCCAGCATGAAAAATGTGGAAGCTGTTGGAAGTCAAAGCCGCTGATTTATGGACTTCTAAGCCGGTGCGTTGTACTTTGATCTGCAGATTGCTTTTTAAAATATCTTCGATCGATTGGCCGATAAGCGATAAAAGCCGAATGTCGAACCGATTCACATTTTGCTTTTCCTCAGTTACACCTAACTCTTGCAATGTAGTGCGATAAGTGTTGTAGCAAAAAGTGATATTTAAAAATTCACCATCTAATCGAAAGGGGATTTCATAATATCTGCCGCTCGAAGATGCATCATATAAGAACTGATCACCGCTGCAAACGATTTGCAGAGAGTTGCGCAGCTCATAGCCAAAATCTTTCAACGAGTTTTTAGCAACTCCCAGAATTTGGTGGGACATTTCGCCTAATAGATCGATAAGCGTATCATCGTCGAAGCTTTCTTCAGTGAAAAAAATCTTTTCCGCGAACTTTTGAACCAGAGTGCGACGAGCCTTCACGCTGATCGATCCGAGAAATCCATCACCATAGAATGCTACAGTAGATAGGAAGTCTTCGGGTAACTCTCGTTGCTTAAACTCGGTGATCGGGTCAGGTTGCAAGGCTAAGCCCGTGTTTTTCTGGATCACGTCTATGACACTCATTAAAATACTTTTGATATAACGAATATCAATTTTGTGATTGGGAGGAGTTAGTAAGTTTCTTATGCAATTAAAAAGGAAGCTTGTGGAAAACTCACCCTTTTGGCGATAAATCCGCTCTGGTGGAACGACTTTTCGGATTTTTTCATAGTTATCTGTCGAGCAGATAATATATGGCAGGTCTTTGCTGGTCTCCAGGCAAGAGCTGAAAAAGTTTGCCTCAGCCTTTTCCATTAAAGTTTCGCAAAAAATAATATTGACCTTACCAGACTCGATTTTCTCAGCCGCCATATTCACGTTTGAATTGGTCACCTGGACCTGAATTCCATGAATATTATGAAACTTTTCAATTGCCCATTGAATATTATTAGTAAGCTCTTTTTTAGCACGAAGAACTAGGATATTGTGTTTCGATAAGGTCTTTTTCATAATTAAATTGCTTCTACGTGGTTCAAAATTCGTTCCCAATAGGCAAGGCGCCGTATGCATTGATCAATGGCGGATTTCAATTGATTTTGCGTAAGTGGCTTTGTGATGTAGCCTTGCACTCCAGACATGAAACATTCTAATGCATTACTATATGATTGATGACCGGTAATCACGATGGTTTGGATGCCGCGGTTCATTTGGTTAATCTTTTGGATCAGATCCAAGCCGTGAAGTCCAGGTAATTCCAGATCGCTGATGACGATCGTCACGTCGTTACCTGTAATATACTCCAGCGCTTTGTCGGAAGAGATGAAGGTTTCGACATGAATTTGGTCGGGATAGCTATCATGGATAAAATGCTCAAGTATGATCCCGATGTCTTCCTGGTCATCAACGATGACAAGCTTGAATGGCTTTGTAAACATACTTTGACCTTGTCGCAAGTTTAAATTTTTCGCTTTCTGCCGCGAATTTCCCGATAATTGAGTGTGCTCCCGCTGTGTTGGGAGCGTAAGTTGTCAGCAAAGTTATTTTGCTGCAATTCTTGCAGTTTGATCTGATTGTCGATACTGTCCAGCTGGGCTTCTGCTCGCTGATAATCCTGTGGTGCGGTGTTCTGACTTTTTTCAAAATAATCTTTGGCGCGATCAAGATTGCCCTTTTTTTTCATACACAAGCCTAAATTCATCCAGAGCTTATGTTCCAGGTTCTGGTAGGGGAGAATTTTTAGTGAATTCTGATACAGTCTTTCTGCAGCTGCAAAATTGCCAGACTCAGCCATGGCAATTCCTTTTAAATTAAATAGTCTGGCAAGCTCTAGCGATTGGTAATCAGCAAAATTTTTGCTCTCGATGATGGAAGTTCGCCCTTCAATGAGATGGCCGGCTAGCAGTCCATGCTTGGCAATGAGGTTTTCGGGGTCTTTTTCCAGCGCTGCTTCAAAAGCAGTAATCGATTTTTCACTGCGACCTTTCTCGAGAAAGAGATTGCCCCAGTGAATGAGGTTCTTTAGTAAGATTTCCGCCATTTGCGTAATCGAATTCATAAGCTTTTGATATTCTTCAGTATTTCCCATTTTATGGTAAATGCTCGCCAAAAGAGTGTGGGCTTCTAAGGACTTCGGTGAAATTTTGATAGCTTCTTGTGTTTGCTTAAGAGCATGAGGGTACTTTCGAGCTTCCAGGTATAATTTGCCAAATAGTAAGTGTTTGCGAAATTTACTGGGGTACTTGTCCTTTATTTTTTGCAGTAGCAAAAAAGCTTCGCGAAACTCATTGGCATCCATATGGAAGTGAATAGCTTGAATCTGCTCTATTAGCTGATGATTCACTTGATAGAATTTGTTCACATCGTTTAGGGTATGAAAGAAGTGGCTGCTTTGAAAGGGTAGTTCGCTTGGCCATACAAAGTCAAAATCTCTAAAAACTATGTTGGCTTCTTCGGATAAACTTTCTGTTAAAAAAATAACCGGAGTGGCAGCAAGTTTAGCTAAAGAACGAATTTTTTGGATGGTCATGATACCATCCATTTTTTCTGGTTGCTCGTTGACGATCACAACAATGTCAGATTGTTTTGGATCGACTTGTAAAGCTTCTGCAAACTCATGCCATTGGTATGGCATATTAAAGAAGGTCTTGAAGTATTCAAGAGCTTCGATAAATCGTGAATCTTTACAAACGATATGACACTTCATGGATAAACAGTACTCCTAGCCGAATTACCTATTTTTTATAAATAATCCGGAATACAACCCGTCGATTAAGCTGTCGACCTTGGAAGTTACCGTTGTCTGCAATCGGGCGAAATTCACCATAGGTTTTCACTTCAATTCTCTGCCCTTCGATGCCTTCGACTTGTACCATATAGCGGGCAATTGTTTCGGCGCGTCTCTGTCCAAGCTTGACGTTATAGCTTTCCGAGCCGATCGAATCGGTATGTCCCTCAATGATGATTCTCTCGTAGCCGCGACCTTTGATGTGATTTGCCAATGATCGCAGGGTGCCTTTCGCACCGGGTAACACCTGATTCGATGAGTCAAAAGCAAAGTTCACATCGCGAAGAACTAAGACTTCATCACCTTCTCCTGGCGGCTCAGGCGGATATTGATCCTGAGTATTCAATTCCGGTGGCAATATGGGCGGCGGCGGTGCCGCTGGTGCCGTTGGTGCTCTTGGTTTTGGTGGTGGTGGACTGCGTACCAGGCGCACGGGCTTCTTTTTGTCCCGATAACCAGTTACATAGTTGACGCCTGAGTAAAGCCTCCAGTCAGGAGAGGATGTGCCATGACTTAATTCCGTACCGAAACCAAAGTGGAAGGCGGTGTTACGACTATAATCATATTTAGCGCCGAGCAAAAATTCAGCAGCGGAAACACTGCGGGCTGAACCGGTTTGCGTTTCTTCAACTGGTATACCAGTAAAAATTTCAGCGATGAGTTTGGTATCAATGGAAGTTAAAAGTTGACTGACAGCAGCCGAGGCAATGAATTGGTTGCCTAGCGGCTCTATGGGGAACTGTTCAATCGCTTCACCCTTGCTACGAGCGCGATATCCGAAATTGACTGCAAAGGCTGTTCGTTTATATGTTGTGTCAAAAATCAATTCAAAGTTGAATGTCGGTCCAGCACCTGCACCGGTGAAGGGGTTGTTATCAACAAGGTTATAGTTGACAGAAGCCACGGTCGCGATGCCGCCTTCTTGATCACCCACCAAGCGCCATTTGATATTTCCCCGCAATTCCGTCAACCCAGGCTCGGCAAATTCACCGCGAGGCCCGCCGTCATTGACTTGTTGGTTGACGACAAAAGGTAAACTGACGCCAAAGTCAAGGGTCTTGGTTAGACCCAAACCAAAGTTGAAGTCACTTGCCAAGATAGAGTCGCTGATTTTTCCTTTGCGGCTAGACTTGGATTCGGCATCTGTATAGCGGGGCAAAGTGTTGACAGCATAATTAGCAAAAAAGCCAAAATTGGCAATACCTGGAAAAAGTGTTTTTGAAGACTGTACGGTGACGAAGTCCAAACCACTCGTTATAGCGTTGAAATTTTGCAGATCGTTACCGGTAACATTAGCTTCGGCAGATTTCGGTAAAATCAGCAAGACTCCAAATAGGACAAGTTTGATGTCTTGGACACGCAATTCCCGACTCCTTTCCAGTTTGTTTCATTATAACTCGGCTCGGCTATCTATAAAAGATAACGGGCAAATTTCACAATTTGCGAATTGAAAGCTTTGCCATTTTTCGGGGTTTTTGTGCACAAGTATCGAGGCTTGCGAGTCAGTGGAATTTTAGCCGCCGGTAGCTGGGCATTCCAGCTACCAAGCATTTTTTCCTAGTTTCTGTCTTCTCGCTGCAACAAATAATTGACGGCAGAATTGAGCTGAATCAATCCACATCGAGCCGCTTTGCCAACCGGGCGAGCAGTTTGACAAAGAGCCTCCATAACGAGATCGACCCTTTTATTTGCGGGCAATTGTGGAAAAAGCTCTAGGCTCATACCGAGCAGCCAGGCAAAACTTGAGGCGGCGATCGGCGAGGCCATGCTAGTTCCAGTCATGGCACCAAGACTTCCATCTTTTAAACTGCTGATGACTTCACTGCCAGGAGCAAGAAAGCTCACGCTATATGCTCCGTAGTTGCTAAAGCCTGCCACCCGACCACGCTGATCGACTGCGCCGACGCTAATGACTCCAGGGTAAATTCCTGGCACTTGGGGTTGCTCATCGTGGTTGAGTTTGTCGTTACCAGCTGATGTAAAAATTATCACCCCACGCTTTTGGGCATACTGTAATGCATCCTGCAAGGCAAAGGATGGTCGCCCTCCACCCCAGGAAAGATTCAGGACTTGTGCTCCTTCATCAACGAGATAATAGATAGCTCTCGCTAGATCCAATGCATTGCTTTTGCCAGATTGGTCGAGCGCGCGGGCGACGATCAAACGCCCATTGCTAGCAGGACTAAATGGTGCATCTTCCAATCTGGAAGCCAGCAAGCCGGCGACATGACTGCCATGGCCAAAGCTATCCCAGGCTTCAGGCTTTTCACGGATAAAATCGAAGCCGTAAATATCATCAATAAATCCATTACCATCATTGTCTTCGCCGTTACTCCTCTCCAGCTCTTTTTCCCGCAGATGAATTTGCAAGCGTGCGGGTTGTCTGGCTATGCCGCTATCAACCACACCAATGATCACCTCTTGCGGTTGAAGCCCTGTTGAGGCCACAAGACTTTGTGCCTGTGTTAACTGAATTGACCCCATCCAGGCGAAGCTTTCTGAGCGGCTCTTGCTGGGGTTGGCAAGTATCGGCTCCCACGAGCTGATTTGCTGCTGTGTTTGCAATCCTAGCTGCAGATCCTGCATTTGGCCCCAGTCACCATCATATGGACCAGTGAAAATGAACTTGCCACTTAAACTGTTGTGACCGATCGCGGTGCCCGCAGTTTTCCCAGTTTCCAAAAGTAGTGGTAAGCGCTCATAGTGGCTACCTTGCCCCAGATAACTTCCCCAATAACCCATGTATAACCAGCTTCCATCATGGCCGAGGCTCATGCTGCAAATTTGCTCATCTTCACAAGGAGAAATAGGCACTCGCTCGATCTTGTCTATGACAAGCTTTTGTCTGCTCTGTTCTTGCTTGTAACTGGCGATTTGCAGGTTGAATTCATTACGATAGAGTAGTTGACCTGATTTTGCGATAAACCGGCTTGCGGTAGAAAACGAAGCAAAAGGCGATTTTTGCAGCTTGATACTACCATCCACTGCTGATTGCCATAGTAATTGATTGCGATCTGTAAGGATGAGCAAATCGCCATCTAAATCGCTCAGCCAAGCGTCGTGAAAGTCCTGAGTGATAGATTGCTGACCAAAGCGGCGACTGATTAAGGTTTTCTGGCCAAGATCGAGAATACTCCAGTTACCATCTTGGTCCATGGTACAGCGAATTTCACTGTTGCGGTCAGTCCGGCTATAGATTAATTTCAATTGCCCGTTTGGTGTGGACATCGTGCGTCGCGGATCATAGATAAAAGCCTCCTTTCCATCGCACACTATAGCTGCTGCATCCTGATCTTGCCGTTCGGCAATACCGCCAGTGAATATGGCTCTGCGCGAATTTGACGAGATTTGCGGGGCGACATGGAATCGACCATCCCAATAGATCATCATGCGCCAATCGCCAATTAATATGAAATCGTCGCTTTGGTTCATGGCGGCAAACGGGTAACTCTGGGGTGAGTTGACGATACCAGCATGCCCTATTTTTGCTAGAAAAAATGAGGAAATAGCAAGTACAAGTACAAATATGCAGCGCTGCATCAGGTCTCCTTTCATGCATTGGAATCCATGTGGTTCCTAAGCTAGCAAAGGCTGATCTGCAAACAAAGATAGTAAAATTGAATCGATCGCTGATGAGATTTCAATTTTCAAGTATGAAGCAGCGATGGGGCTGACGTTGTCGGTAGTCCTCAGGTATCGTCTGTTTCGTGATCTCACTTATTTGACGACAGCTGAGATCGACGAAATCCGGCTCAAAGCGCTGATGATTGGTGGAAAAATATATCCGACCATTTGGTGCTAGGACATTTAAGGCAAGGCCCAGTAAATAAGGGTGATCCTCTTGGACATCAAATACTTCAGAATCAGGACGTTTGGAAAAGGATGGTGGGTCAATGACGATCAAATCCCAGAATTTTTTCTGTCGAATCGACTCTTGAAGAAATTGTATCACATCCTGGGCGAGCATCTGATGATGCCCAGTTTCAAAAAGATCGTTGAGACGTAGATTGTCTTCCGCCCATTGTAAGTATTGCTGAGAAGTGTCGATGCTAGTTGTCGACTTGGCTCCGCCAGCAGCAGCATAGCAGGTAAAAGATCCGGTATAGGCAAAGAGGTTGAGAAAGTCTTTACCGGCACTTTCCTGGCGAACCATTTGCCGCGTTTGACGATGATCTGCAAAAAGACCGGTGTCGATAAAATCATTCAGATTGACGAGAAAACGCAAATCTCGTTCATTGACAGTCATGCGCTCATCAAGTTGCTGCAAGCGCTGATAGCGTTCTCCATCTTTAGGGCGGGTACGGCGCTGTTTCAGATGAATTTTTTCGCTGGGGATTTGCAAGGCTTCGCCAACCGCTGCAGCCATGGTTTCTAGCCAAGGTAGATGTTCAGTTTGGCGTCTCACATATTCGGCGATCACAAGATGGCCCTGGTACCAATCGACCACCGCGCGAATTTCTGGAATATCCCAGTAATACAGCCGGTACACGTCAATATTCTGTTTTCGAAAACGAGAGCGCAGGTGACGGTAGTTTTTCAGGACGCGATTTGCCAGCATTTTCGACTGCTTAACCATGTCTTCGTGGCTATAATGAAACTTATGGTCCTGATCATTGGCTTGCTTTGACATTGATGATGGTCCAGGAGCGATTGATACTGAGAGATTGTGATGAGTGAAAGGATGGCGTCCCCAAGGGGATTCGAACCCCTGTTACCGCCGTGAAAGGGCGGTGTCCTAGGCCGGGCTAGACGATGGGGACACTTTTCATGAGTCCAGCTCATTTGGAATCCGGAAATTATAGAAATTCTTGTTAACATGCAAGATAAAAATATTCCCGCAAGAAAAATTATCTCGCATGAAATGGCATGGTTTGGCTCTAAGTGCGCGTTCGTCGTTCATAACTGAAGGCAGAAACCCCCAGGGTGCTGACAAGCAAGATCACCCAGCCTTAGTAGAAAGGGATACCTTGGATGGAAAGGAAGCGCTTTAAAAACATGAGGTCGATTACCTTAAAAATAACAGAGGAATCTTAGCGCTATGTAGCATTTTTGTGGTATTGCTGCCGACAAGAAACTGGCGAATGCGCGAATGCCCATAGGCGCCCATGATAAGCAAGTCAATGGCATGATCTAAGGCATATTCCCATAAAGCTGCATCGACCTCGCCACTCAGTTGGGCAGTGGCCACCTGATGTCCCGCCGATTCTAAGGTGCTGCGTCCTTCCTGGAGCAAGGCTTCCGCATCGCCACCAACCATCACGAGATGGCACGGTCTACCTTTCATCATCGGATTTCTGGCGGCCATCTCCAAGACCTTGCGGGCCGTTGGACTGGCATCGTAGGCAATCATAACTTGTTTGGGTTCTTTAAATTGCGGCAAGGCTACCAGAATCGGTCGTTTTAAGGTGCGGAGCACGCTTTCCAGCTGACTGCCGATTTGATCGTAGTCACTCTCTGTTTCACTCCCCTGACGCCCCATCACCAGCAAGCGAATGTCATCTTTCATATCAGTCAACGTTTCTATCAGACTACCGTGGCGTTGACGAGTAGTGACATCGCCGCCATTCAGCGATTCAACGCGTTTTTTTGCTGACTCTAATAAGTTTTTTCCTTGCGCTAAAGCAAGCTTGCTGCGTTCCTCATCAAGCTTGACCAGCTCTTCCATCAAGTTTTCCCGACTGCCGATGCCGATATTACCTGTTAGGTTGGCTTCACTCGGATGGCGGCTGCGTTCTAAAACGTGCAGCAGGGTCAGTGGGGATTGTAACTCGACGCTGATCCATGCCGCCCAATCACAGACAGCTTGTGTGGAAGCGGAGCCATCGATGCACGCTACGATTTGTCTAGCCATTGGTAACCCCCTTTGAAAGTAAAAACATGGTCAATGTGCGTTCAGTAGCTTTTCGATTTGGTCTGGCTTGTCGTGAACCCCAAAGCGGTCGACGATGGTTTCACTGGCCTGATTCATGCCCAGTATTTTCACATCGGCGCCTTCACGGCGAAATTTGATAACGACTTTGTCGAGAGCTGCCACAGCGGTAATGTCCCAAAAATGCGAAGAAGTGACATCAATGATCACCTGACTAAGACCCTCTTTGAAGTCAAAAGAGTTCATAAACTTCTCTGCTGAAGCGAAGAATACCTCTCCTCGTACGTGATACGTGCGGCATTCACCAGTCGAGTCTAGCTCCGATTGAATCATAAAGAAACGCCCTACTTTATTGGCAAAAAATAATGCGGCAAGGAGAACGCCAATGAGCACACCATAGGCCAGGTTGTGAGTGATAACAACCACAGCAACCGTCGAAATCATGACAATGTTGCTAGATAAGGGATAAGTTTTTAAATTGCGAATTGAGTCCCAAGAAAATGTGCCGATGGATACCATGATCATCACCGCAACGAGCGCTGCCATCGGAATTTGCGAGACCCATTGGTTTAAGAAGACGACCATGATTAAAAGGACGAGTCCTGCAATTAAGGTCGATAGGCGGCCACGACCACCTGACTTAATATTAATGACGGACTGACCAATCATGGCGCAGCCAGCCATGCCGCCAAATAAGCCAGCCGTAATGTTTGCGATACCTTGACCTTTGCACTCGCGGTTCTTATCGCTTTTCGTATCTGTTAAATCGTCGACAATAGTCGCCGTCATCATAGATTCCAATAGACCGACAATGGCCAAGGGAAGCGCATAGGGGAAAATGATGCTGAGTGTTTCCAGGTTGAGGGGAATTTCTGGCCATAAGAATATGGGCAGGGTATCAGGTAGCTCCCCCATATCACCAACCGTGCGGATATCGAGGTTGAGCAGCATGGCAACTGCGGTGAGAACGATGATACAGACCAAAGGCGAGGGTATGGTTTTATTGACCAGAGGCATCAGATAAATGATCGCCAGCCCGGCCAGGGTCATGGCATAAACCTGCCACGAGACGTTGGTCAACTCCGGGAGCTGTGCCATGAAAATCAGGATGGCTAAAGCATTCACAAAGCCAACCACGACCGAACGCGAGACAAAACGCATCAAATTCCCAAGGCGCAAATAACCGGCAATGATTTGCAGGAGGCCAGTAAGAATGGTGGCCGCTAATAGGTACTGCAAGCCGTGTTCTTTTACTAAAGTGATCATGAGCAAAGCCATGGCGCCCGTAGCCGCCGAAATCATACCGGGTCTGCCGCCGGTAAAAGCAACTACAACGGCAATACAAAACGAGGCATACAAGCCTACCTTCGGAGCAACCCCGGCAATGATGGAAAAGGCGATCGCCTCAGGAATCAAGGCTAAGGCGACGACAATGCCAGCAAGTAAATCAGCGCGAATGTTTCCGATCCATTCTTGACGATGGAAGAGTCGGCTCATAGAGTATGGCTTCCTATAAAAATTGAAAAATTAATGCTAGCTATCGATGATTAAGTGCAATCGCGATAAGCTGCTGAATCCAAAAAGTTTCAGGGCTCGGTAAATCTGTGCGGAGGGATGAGATATCCTAGATCATGGTGGCATGAGTGTCTCTCGTAATTTATTTTGGCAGATGCTAACTATAGCATAATTTGACCAGGGTCAAGTAAAGATTCTGAAGAATATTCGTCAACAACTGCTGGAAAGCTGTGACTGCGGGGATTTGCTCCTGGTGAAACGAGCCTTCTGTTGCAAGCTTCTGATCATAGGAATCTGTAGCTTTTAGCAGACGACTTGCAGCGCATGATGGTGGATGGTTGCCTCCAGTGAGCCTTTGGCAATGACTTCGCCATCGCCTCGAACTGGCAAATGGGATGGTCCAGTGATTTTAATGGATTTCCTGGCTAGATAATATTCCGCTAGTTCCGTTGGCTTAGGCTGATGCAGAAGAAAACTTTTTGCAATGCTGAGATAGTCGGTAATCGTTTTCGCCTTGATGACACAAACATTCACGACACCATCATCAGGATGAATATTGGTGCCCCATTTTAAGTTACTTGCTCCTAGTTCCCCTACATTTGCGATCATGATAGTTGAAGCTTTCAAAGCGAATCGACGATTATCGATATTTAAATGAAACTTCCAGAGATGCGCCTGACAAAAAACGATGAATCCGCTCCAAATATAGGCAAGCCTACCCACTAATTTTTTGGCCTTAGGTGGAGTTCTTTCAGCGATACGTGAATATGCACCCATGCTGATGTGCGAAAAGAAACTGCGATTAGCCGTTCCAAGGCTATCTATTTTTACAGATTTATTGGAACTGAATGCAAGCTGACAAGCTTCCCTGATATCTTGAGGAATCTGCAAACTCTTGGCTAAAAGATTCGCTGTGCCAGCTGGGATGATTGCCAGTTTCTTATCCGTGCCAACAATGGCGCTGGCGACTGCCGATACGGTGCCATCGCCACCTGCCACGATAAATAGCTCAGCACCTTTTTCTAGTGCTTTTTCTATGATGACTTGAAAATTATCATGGCCTTTGGTTTCATAAAGTTCATAACTTTTGTCGTAGGCTTTTGCACTTTCATGCAGGCACTCTTTGAGACTTTCTAAATGACAACTACCTGCAACCGGATTGGCGATCACATAAACATCACATTTTTGCTCGACGCTGTTCACGACTCAGTTTTCTCCGTAAAATATGGCTTATAAAAAAGCCCAACAATTAATACCTATCCTAGGCCCTGCAGGCACGCAAGACGAATATGAAGACTGGGTAAAAATAGGGTGGAGTGAGAGGGCCAGATATGAAATGTAAATGACTTCGCTGAATGACTTAGGAAACGCTTGCATGAAGATACTTCAAATTTCTGATTTACATTTTGGGCCACCATTTGTCGAAAAAGTTGGTCTGGCTGTACTTGAATTTGCTGCGAAAAGTCAAGCCGACGTTATTGTCATTACTGGTGACTTAACACAAAGAGCAAAGCCATATCAGTTTCGACAGGCCAAAATATTTATCGATCAACTGTCAAAGATTGCGCAAACTGTGACGGTCATCGGTAATCATGATATTCCGCTCTTTCGAGTTGTGGAAAGGTTGTGGCGGCCATACCGACTTTACCAGTCGTTTATCAGTAGAAATCTGGATTTTTATGTTGATGTTCACGATATGCGCATCGTCGGATTGAATTCCACTCATCCTTATCGAAAGATCAAAAACGGTTATTTGTCACCAGGACAAATCAAAAAGTGTCAGCAGTTTTTTTCCGCTCCTGGAGCAGAAAAAATTCAAACCCGTATTTTGGCCATGCATCATCACTTGGTTCCGGTACCAAGTTTTGGGCATCAAGAAGTCTTGCCTCAAGCTCCCAAATTGCTCGAGCAACTGAATGCATTGGATGTGCATATGGTCTTGTCCGGGCATATCCATCGCTCCTTCATTGGTAATTCGCTCGATATTTATGCTGGTGAAAAACGGGATAAAGGAATTTTAATCGTAAGTAGTGGAACGACGACCTCGCGGCGGGGAAGGGGGGCTGAGCAGGAAAAAAACACCTTAAATGTTGTCGATATTCGCAAAGACGATATTTTGATATCGCACTTCATGTACTTTTCTGCGGCAAATTCTTTTCAAGTCATTAGCAAGCACTCCTATCAAAGGTATGCTTTGCGCCTGGAGGATAATGTTCAACATTGATGGTTTTAACTGATTAAAATTAAAGAAATTTGTTTTAATTATAACGACTTCGTCAAGATGTTTTGGTTTCACCTATGTTTTATGATAATAAAGGAACCTCCAGTGCCCCTGGACTCCGCATTCAGTAGAGTGAAATAAGGTGAAATCATGAAAAAATGGCAATTTCTCTTAGTTTATTTTGTCTTCCTATCCCCGGCATGCCAGGAAAAAGAGGAAGATCTTCGGCACTTTGTCGGGCAAAAAAGAGATAACCCGGGCTCACCACCACTCAACATCAGTCGGCCTGAACTTGACGAGAAATGGCAGAAGGCTCAGCAGTCTTTTCAAGATATTCTCAATAAAGACTATAGCTTAGGAACCATTAGGCAGCCAATACCAGGCGGCAGCCTCGCTGTTGTCATTGATGGCAAATTGCATTTCTCCGCAGGTTTTGGCCAACGTTCCTTAGAAGACGAAAGGCGGGTAGAGCCAGACACTGTCATGACTGTCGGTTCACTCAGCAAAATGATCACAGCCCTGACGGCTTTAAGTATGAAAGATAAAGGGCAATTAAACCTTGATCAACCGATCAATCAGTATATGAAGAAACGCTCCTTCCGCTTTATGCGACGGATGGAAGATCAAGAAGCCGCTGATCAAATCACCTTAAATCACAGCCTCTTTCATACGGCAGGTCTCCCGGATGAACTGCCTTCTGGTATCGAAGAGTTTGGAAAATCTGTTTGTACAACGGGGCCTGATGCCTATGAGAGTTATTTTCAACGCCAGAAAGATTCTCCCCTATGGGCTTTACCTGGCGATGTTTGGAACTACTCAAATGCGAACTACTTCCTTGCAGCGGCGGCCCTAGAAGCAGCCGGACAAGCCAGTTTTGAAGAGCTGTCCACTACTTACGTTCTAGAAAGAGCAGGGATGAAAACTGCCTCGTGGGATGCTGCCCAAGTGGAAGCAGCAGACAACTTTGCTCTGGGTTATGATTATTGGGTACCGTATGGTGAAAAATTAGGTTTAAGCAGTTTTCAACCTAGCTCGACACCCTGTCGTATATTCCGTCCAGCAGCTGGTTTGCATGCCTCTGTCATAGACTTTGCCGCTCTAGCTGAAAGCTTGCTTGCTGATAAGCAGAATTTGCTTTCCGAGAAAACTTGGAAGGCATTTATGACTCCGCAGGTCAAGACTTTTGATGAGGACTACGCTTATTCTTACGGTAACTTTATTGTCGAGGATTATAAAGGTTTGAAGGTAGTGGGGCATGATGGAATTAGCTGGGGTTATAGTACAGTTTTCATGATGGTGCCGGAAAAACGCTTTGCCCTAGTTGCTTTTGTGCAAGCTGGAAAAACCTTCTCAACCGACCTTTGGTCATATGCCTTGCAAATGGTCGAGCTCTTCCATAATTTACCGCGCGGCCCACGGCCAGCAGTAAAACCTGTGGATCATGAACTGCAAGATGTCACGGGCAGCTTTCGTGGTTGGACCTATGATTATGAAAACTACAGCGAAGCGAATCCCAGTTATGCTCAGTTGGATGTCGAAATCAGTCTGGATAACGGCAAACTTCATTGGTGGGATGATTGGTTAGGTGAGGCGGAGCTAAAATCTCTCTGGTGGCCAAAGTTTCGTGTCGCATATCCAGATGCCAGTAATAACATCAATGTGCGCTTTGTCCGTGATGCAAGTGGACAAGTCAATTACATCGTATCGCGTGATTTTGTGGCGAAAAGAATGGAAGAAGAGTCCGAGTAAATGGATTTAAAGTGTCTTTGTGGCGCAAAAAATCACCGAAAAAATTTTGTAGGTCGTTTTTGTCGTTGGCCTATGAAGGGTCATTCAGATGATCCAGATCGATTAAAAAAATGGCATTTTCTGCCTATTTGGCAGTGATATTGAAATTTTTGACATTTAGCTCTTGACCTAAGCCCAAAAGAGTCTTAGTAAATAGCCTCCTTCGGGTGATAAGGGCTCTTAGCTCAGTTGGTAGAGCAGCACACTTTTAATGTGCGGGTCGCTGGTTCGAATCCAGCAGGGCTCACTCTTTATCACTTCAACTCTCGCTTTCTCCTTAGTTCAGCGTTGTGGCACTCGATTTTGGCCCTCATATCACTTTCTAGTGCGGCGTCCTGTCAAGTCTTCAAGTATCAAACACAAGATTAGTTATTCTAAATTTTCAGATTCTTGCAATCATTGACATCATCAATGCGCCGCCATCCTTTAAATGAAGCAAGGAGGACAAATGGATCTGCTGCAGGTAATTAAAAGTCGTCGCGATACTCGCCACTTCACCGGTGAAATAGTGCCGAAGGCTGTGCTCGATCGAGCTTTAGAGGCAGCACTCCATGCACCATCGGTAGGGCTCTCTCAACCTTGCCGCTTCATTGACATCAGTTCTTCCAGTCGCGAAGCGCTGATAGAAAACTTTGCCAACAAAAGGTTGCTGGCCGAGATGGAAATAGATGATCAGCGTCGACTCGCCTTGCACCGTTCAATCAAGCTGGAGTCTTTAGCAGACGCCCCGATACTCTTAGCCATCTTCTGTGCTTATCCTGTAGATGAATATACCATTGGCGTCATTGGAAACCGCCGCGCACTAGAATGGAGCTGTGCTTGTGCGATTCAAAATCTTTGGTTGCTATTGACTGCCGAAGGCTTTGGTGCTGGATGGGTCACTATACTTGATTTACAGGCACTGGCAGCTAAACTTGATGTGCCATCTAATTGGGAGGCGATGGGCATCATCTGTATTGGAAAGCCTGCGACTGACTACGAGGGAAAGCCTATGTTGGAACAAATGGCTTGGCAAAATAGAGACTTGAATAGCGATCATTTTTATTCATCGAAACGTATTTAAGTGACCATCTGGAAAACAATTGTCGGAAAAGCAAAATGTAAATGAAACTTGGGAACGCGGAAATTCTCTATTGAGGAATGATCTTGAATTTCTCGTCAACAAGTGAATAGACCGTTTCCTTGCCAACAACCCCCAGATTTTGCTCGCCCTTGCCATGCACCGATTGAATAAGCAGCTTAAGCTGCTCACCAGAGCGAACAAAACAAGCCGCGATACCAATGACATCAGCTGGTTTATCATGGGAGGGTAGGGGAAAACTGGTTAATGGATATTCGGGGGTGCCGCCACCGACGAGGTTGTCGATCCGAATTGCAACGAAGGGCACCGTATTTTGCGGGCAATTTGCTTTCCTAAGGCATGTCGATATCGGATTGAGTTCCGGAGACTGATAATATTGATTGAGATCACCATACTGCGCAGCGAAGGCTCGAACCGGACGGCATTGGGTTGTAAAGCTTACGCGGTAGGAATTATTGTTGCCCAAGGCATTGTTGGTAGGGCGCGTAATTGCAAGAGACAAGCCATCAGGGCGAACAACGATGTCAGCTGCGGAACGCCGCAGAGAAATATCCCTGGATATGATTTTTTTGAGTTGTTCTGACACTTGATTGCTATTTGCTGCAGCCAGTTTGATGACGCTGTCTTGGTTTGACTTCTCCAGTACAAATGAACTCATGTAGGTGAGAGCGCTGATGATAGCAACGACAACAAGTAATTCAAGTAAACTGACCCCTGATTCATTTGCTTTCATGGTTTTTCCACAAAATAGTTCATACTATGTGATTTATAATAAAACTGGGAGCCTCGTGTTAACCAATAGTCAATTTTAGTAGTTCTTTGCGTCTTTGAATCATGGATTCTTGATGTTGCTTAAACTCTTCACTTGAATCAAAGGCAGTCACACTAGGTTCATGACTTGTAGTTTGTTCCATTGGGACAGGGGCAAATTGTGCGGACATTTTTTTATCTGCTTGACTGCGCCAAATAAAAAAGGTGACGATTCCAGCTAATAAAATGACCCATACGGTTGATGAGTTCTTTTTTTGAGCGGTCTTCTTCATAATCAGTGTCTCCCGTTCTGCTTTGCCCTTAGTGGCAATAGGTCACTATTCGATGTCAAACGCAAAGCGAATCAGGTTTTGATCGACGGGTTGTTTTTGCAAAACCAGATCGCCACTGACAATCCCATCGCCAACCAGTAAATGTGACAATTGCTGGTATTCCCCCTGAAGGATGAAGTTCCAAACCTTCACAGGTTCAAGGCTCTCCAGCGCATTAATTTTCGTGATGGAGCGGTAGCTGCCATCAATATCCAAAATTTTATCGCCCACCTTAAGAACATGTGCCGGTATTGGCCCAAGTTCTGTCATAAATGGATGTTCTTGGCTGACTTTGATCGTGCGTGTATCGATCGAGATCGCCAGTAGCTCGGCATTTTCTGGTCCAGCAATAACTTTTTCTACCTTGATGGCACGACCGACTATCGGGTTGAAGACTTCATCACCGGGACGGATCGCATCAGCACGCTTTTTACTGCCATCTCCCATAAGGATTTGCGTGTCTTCCGCGAAGCAACCACCCTGACCACGATGGCCCACCACCGTGCCCTGGCAGTTATTCTTAGGATCGAAGCCCATAAAGGTATTGCATTGATAGCAGACATGCTTTGAGGGATCATGGCCTTGATAATAGTCACGATGAACCCAGTAGCTTCGGTCACAAGCCCAAACCTCTTTTACAGAATCACAGCGATAGGCACAGTCGGCTGGATTAGCTTCTGCTTGCTGGTCGACCTGTATACTAAATTGGCGACTACTGCCATCAGGTTGAAATGCAAGAATCAAGATGTTATGTGCTGTTCCAGTCGGAGATAATGTGATTGGTGGTAGCATAGGCTGAAAAGCTGAGTCAAAAGAATTTGCAGCGGTTGGGGTTTGTGTTGTGCGCCCAATATTGACACCATTATTGTAGACTTCCAGTTGCGTGACGACATGATTACAAGCAATATTTAAACTCAATGCATCAGCTTGGATCGTGAAACTTCTACCAATCCCATTGGCGTTTGAAGGGTAGTTTAGACCGTTATTATGACATCATTGGAAACTTGACTGAGTTTGCTGTAAGCAAGCATGAGCGTAATGCTGGCTACTGCTAAGGCTGTGCCAACGGCAGTTCCTCCTGCTTGATTGTCTTGAAAGAATAATTTCATACTTTCCTCATGACGTTTCGTATGAAATTTCCAGAAGAGGAAATATTCCGACTAGAAATAGTGCCGGCTATTCAAGCAAATAATAAAGAAATATGGGCATTACCAACTAACTAGTTGTTTTGATTGATATAATATTGTTCGTGCTGAGCTTTTAAAAATCAGGCGGCTGGCATCATAATGGTAAAACGGGCCCCTCCTAGCTTCGGGCTATCATCGATGCTTAGACTGCCACCTTGGTGTTTTGCAACCGTTTGTACCACCATTAAGCCAAGCCCGGTGCCTTTGCCGCTGGGCTTTGTGGTATAAAAAGGATCAAATATCATCGAACGAAGCTTTTCTGGTACTCCTGGGCCGCTATCTTCCACCGTAATGCAGACTTTGCCATCTTTATTTTCTAAATGAATCGCAAGTTCTTTCTTTTCACTGTCGATGATTGCGTCCGCTGCATTGGATAATAAGTTCATGATCAATTGAATGAGCTCGCTCCGCTTGCCTCGCACTGCCAAGTCGGGGGCACAATGACAACTCAGTTCAAAATGCTTGAGTTTATGCTGCAATATGGTTAAAACATCGTCGACCACAGCTTTAATATCAACGAGACCTATTGCTGCATCATCGGTGCGAACGGCGACACGAATCACCTGAGCTAATTCAATCGCAGTTATTGTGGCCTTTTCCGCTAAACTGATGGTTTCATGTATTCCATTAATTTCATGGCTAGCAGCTTCAGGTAATGTTTCCACGTTCTCAATCTTTTCTACGTGATTACGAATCCAACCGAGCGAAGTGCGAACATGATGCAACGGGTTGCCGAGGTCGTGGGCAATTCCTGCAGTGGCGGCACCGATGCTGGCAAGGCGTTCGGCATGCAGGAGTTGATCTTCAGTCTGATGAAGTTGCTGACGAACTCTTGCACCTTCTTCCCTGGCAGCTTCTGTTTCCCAAATTGCAAATTTCAGACGAGCTTGATGGCTAATACGTGCCTCAACTTCTTCGACTACAAAAGGTTTGAGGATATAGTCGGAAGCACCCAAAGAGAATCCTTCGACAAGGTCTTTTGCTAATGCCTTAGCTGTTAATAGAATAATGGGAAGTTCCGCTTCGTTGTATTGGATTCGTAAGGTCGAAAGTACCTGAAATCCGCTCATCCCAGGCATCATAACATCAAGCAGGATTAAGTCTGGAGTAGGAAAGTCACGCATAATACGTAAGGCGTCGTGGCCATCTTGTGCAAGTGTGATCCGATGCCCTTCCAGGCTAAGTAACTCTTCTAGAACCTGGCGATTCATTGGCTCGTCATCGACCACAAGAATATTGAGTTGTGCGCCGCTGAGAGGTATTATTGGTGTCGCTGATATTTCCTCTGTTTGCTGGTTTGCCTTGCCGGCTTCCATCTGCGTTCTTAGGCTGATCATGCGATTTTCTAGGGAACGAGATATTTCGGATGGCACTGTGTCGTGCTCTTCTTGGCTAATTGGTAAGCTAAACCAAAAAGTTGAGCCAAATCCAGGGATGGATTGAAGGCCAATTTCTCCGCCATGAGATTCCACAAGCTGCTTAACGATCGCTAAGCCTAGTCCCGTACCTCCAAATTTACGAGCTATACCACCGTCAGCTTGGGCAAAGGCTTCAAAAATGCGAGCTTGTGCATCCTCTTCAATGCCCGGTCCCGTGTCTTCAACACTAATAAAAACACGATCACCGTCTTCTTTGGCGCTGATTTCAATATGGCCCTGATTGGTGAATTTACAGGCGTTTCCTAAAAGATTAAAAAGTATTTGCTGGAATCTATCAGGATCGGCATAGATGGCTGGAAGATCTTCGGGGATAAACATCTGCAATTTAACATCTCTACCTTCAAGTGTCGGTTCCAAGAGATCCAGGACATGCTGGGCTTGTTCAGCTACCGCTAGATGACCGCAATAAAGGGGGATTTGCTGGCGTTGGCCGCGGGAAAAATCCAATAAATCACCAATCAAGGCAGCAAGGCGTTTGCTACTGACAACGATTCCCTGTAGGCTTCGTTGCGTTTCTGCACTGAGTTGCTCGCCTTCGCGTTTGATGATTGCCTGTACGAGCCCCATCATACCATTAAGAGGGGTGCGAAGCTCATGACTGGTATTGGCAACTAATTGGTCTCGTTGTTCATTTAAGCGGCGTTCCTCTGTCAAAGCTTTTGCACTTGCTTCTCGAGCATGTTTTTCTGCTTCAAGTTTTTCGGCTTTGATTAAATTAATGCGGGCACCCAATGCAAAGGAAAGAAATAGCATTTCCAGGTTTGCACCGATCAGTTGACTCCAACTTGTTATGAAATTCTTTTCAAGGATTCCCACATTTGCAAGTAAAACAAGAGTGTTTCCGCCAATAACAAAGGTCCAGGCAATTGTAAAATACGCCGCTGGACCATACCCCGTAAGGCGGCGGATGATGCCAGCGGCGACTAATATTGGCCCCATGAGAAACGAAATAGCTAATGAGATAATTTTGGTGCTGCTGATCTCGCCGAATGAAAATAAGGCTAAGCCAATATTGATCGTGGCGGCGATGATAAGAGTATTTAAGATGTGATAAAACCATTTTAAATTTTCTTTTAAAACTAAAAACTTAATTCCAAACAGACATGCCCCAATCGAAATCAGGTCGATCAGTATATACAACCCCCAACCAGTTAATGGAGGCTCATCCATGTCAGAAAAAAGAAAATACGGAGTGATACCGTAATAGCTCATAGAGTAAAGTAAAAAGCTTGCAACATAGATAATGTAAATTCCATAGCTTTTATCTTTCGTCGATAGGAAGAGAAATAGATTGTATATGAGTATGGTGAAAATGCCGCCTAGGAGCAAACCAATGTTAACAAGTTCTCGCATTTTTATATTATGGAATTTATTTTCACTATAGAGTTTCAAGTCAAAAACTACAATCGAGCTGGTGTCCATTTTTAATAAAACATAATTCAGTCCTGGTTGGAGGTTTAAGTAATACACCGGATGTCGATACTGAATGTGACGTGCAGAAAACGCGAGCTGATCACCCATCATTTCGCTGGATAGGACTTCACCTGTTGGTGCCATTTGATAGACAGTGAGCTTGTCTGTTGCTACATATTCTGATTCTAACAAGATTTTTTTTGGTGATGGGCTGTTTAGATGAATCGCAAACAAAGCCCAATGTGGCCAAGAGCGATTCGCGCCAAAACTATAACTTCTTCGTCCATCAGAATCAAAGAAGACATCGTTGAATTTTCCCGCAAGAATGCTTTCTGGAGTCATTTCAGCATTTTTATCTGAAGACAGAGCCAAATGTCTGCCAATGGCTTCATCTTTTGCGAGTGATTCCTCGTTTAATTCGATGGCGGGCAGTTTTAGTGCCTGCAAAGGATTTCCATATGTTTTTCCTGACCAAGTAATCAAGGTCATCACAATCAAACATGCTACTCTCAAAGCACCATTCTCCATTTGCCTTAAATAAAGGATGAAAGTCCAGTCATTCATTCAATTTTTTTTCACTGAGAACAAGGCTCCCATCAAAATCCTGCTGATTATTTTGCAGTTCCTTACATCGTCTTAAATAGAACTTCGCTGTTACGTCTTTCGGATGTCGATCCAATACGGACTGAAAATGCAGGCTTGCCTGTAAAAATTGACCATTTTTGAAAGCTTTAACTCCCGAGGCGAACTCTTCCTGATTGGTGTATTTTTCATGGAAGTCATCATCAGCATCAAGCAATTCAAATAATTCTATTGATCCGTCTCTGCCTTTCAGTTTGATGAGTCCCAAATTGCGCCAATGATAGCGCTTTGAATCATTCATAGCTTGAATCAGCGCAGCCGATACTACAATTTGACAACCGAGAATTTTACTTGCTCCTTCCACTCGTGATGCGATATTCACGGTATCCGACAAGACTGTTGTTTCAAATCGTTCTGATTCACCTAGAGTACCTAGCATCGTTTGCCCCCAATGAATACCGGTGCCAATTTTAAAGTCATGAAAGCCCTTGAGACCCTGGTGCATTTCTATTGCGGCTGCTACGGCATCATCTGGTGACTGAGGGAATAAAGCCATCACGGCATCGCCTATGTACTTGTCAATGAAGCCTCCGGAACTTCGGATTTTTGGTCCCATAATTTCATAGCAGAGGTTAAGCCAGGTGAAAACTTCGCTTGCTTGTAGTGATTCGAGCTTTTTCGTGAAGCCATAAATATCTGCAAAGAGAATGCTCATATTGCGTGAAACAGCTTCCCCGAGTTTTAACTCCGTTAAGTGTTTGTGACCCAGAATTTGTATGAAATCGTGAGGGACGAAGCGACGCATGGCGCGAGCAGTCTGTGAAATATTTAAATGTGCATCTAAGCGGGTAAGGAGTTCATCTTTGACAAAGGGCTTATGGACATAGTCGTTGGCACCAGATTGAAAACCCTCTACCATATCTTGAACCTGCTGTTTTGCAGTGAGCATAAGTATGGGCAAATCAGTTGAGCTAAACTTGCGTCTGATAATTTGTGAGACTTCAAAACCTGTCATGCCTGGCATCATTACGTCAAGTAATATTGCATCAAATGGAGCTTCTGTTTCAATGATCCTTAAAGCATCAGAGCCTGATGCGGCTTCTGTGATCTCGAATTCTCTATCGTTCAAATGTTCGCGGATGACGCGACGGTTAAGCTTGTCGTCATCGACAACTAAAATTCGGATATGACCTGTGATTTGATGCACCTTGGTTACATCCAATTTGGGAACAATTTGCAGCGCTTGTTGAATGTTAGTATTTGATTTTTCCACTGGCATATTTTGAAATGATGGAGTCCAAACATGATCTGAGGCCGCTAATTTTTTACTAACCTGAAGATCATGGCTACGTTGGAAACGCAAGATCACCGTTGTGCCGAGCCCGACTGTCGACTGGATAGAAAGAGAGCCTCCTTGGGCAGTGGTCAATCGTTGAGCTAGTGCAAGGCCCAACCCGGTTCCGCCTTGTTTTCGTGCGGAATGTCCATCAACTTGTTCAAATGCCTCGCTAAGATTTGCCAGGCGATCAGGGCTAATTCCAATACCAGTATCTCTGATCATGACTTCAATATAGTCTTCTTCAATTTTATTTCTTATCGTGATACGTCCTTTTTCAGTGAACTTATACGCATTCGATAGAATTGCATTGATGACTTGCAGGCAACGATCGGAATCAGCTTGGATAAATAGAGACTCTTGCGTGCTTAGATCTTGTATGCTGATAGGTTTATCAGCATACAAAGACGCTTGGTGGAAAAGACTCTCTTGTAGTACATCTTTTAAATCAACTGTTTCCAAATTGATTTTTATTGTTCCCTGTTCACTGGCACTGAAGTCAAGAACTTCATTGACTAATTTAGAAAGCTTTCGTGAGGCACTCAATATTTCCTCAACAGCAGCCTCTTCGTCCTGCCCAAGGCGCTTACCATCAAGTAAGGCTTCTGACATGCCGACCATGCCGTTTAATGGAGTCCGTAGCTCATGGGAGGTATTGGCAAGAAATTGATCCTTTAAAGCTGCGAGGCGTTTTTGTTCTGCCAAGGCTGCTTCACTAGCTTCCAGTGCTCTTTGATCGGCTTCACGTGCTGCCTGCTCGGCTTTAAAGGCTGTTTCTCTTTCTCTATTGATGCGCTCTTGCATCATTTTGATCCGATCTGCCATAGCAAAGGAAAGTAGAGTAAACTCCAAAGCAGATCCGATTTGCTGTGAATAAATCGTCCAAACGTTTGAACTTAAAACACCAAGGCTGCGAAGTATATTGACGATACTACCAAATAGGAAAAAACTCCATGCAAGTAAAAACCATCTTGCCATTCGCTCTTTGTTAATAAAGCCTAAAGTTACAGATGTCAGCGAGAAAACAGTTCCAGTAAAACCCAGCATAAAAATTGTTTTTAGAGCAATTGAATAAGGCGCAACAAAAACTAGAAAGATGTTAAAAACTGAAATACCTAATATGCTATATCCAGTGATCAACCATATGCGTCTTATTTTGGGAGTGTATTTTAGCTCAAATACAGTCAGTACAAATGTTGTTAGGCCAACCGAAATCAGATTCATACCATGAACCAAGATATAGTCATGAACCTTCGTTGGTAGATTCGGCAGGTAGTAGTGCCACTGACCGCCAAATGCTGCTTGAAATGTGCCATAACCAACAAGAAATACGACATAAGCGGCATAAAACTTTAGACGGCTGGAAAAAAATACTAGTAAATTATAAATGCCTAGAATGATCAGCGCCCCAAAATACAGACCTTGGATACTTTCTTCTAAGATTGCATTTTTTTGAAAAGATTTTTCGGAAATAAGTTTTAACGGTAGGCTAAGAGATGAACTGCCTTGCAGCTTAATATATATGAGTAAAGTCTCCTCAGAACTACCAAGGGGGATCAAAAAGCTAGGGTTGCGGAAGTCTAAAGACCAATCCGAACGAGGAACATGATCACCAGCTTTTTGCAGAAGCCAGCCGTTCGGAGTCGGTATATAGACTGTGATCTCATCCAAGGGAGGGTAGGCTAACTCCATAATAAGGTTTTGAGAATTCTTACGTTCATCTTTCAACAGAATCCTCGCCCAAACAGCTCCTTGACGGTAGCCAAAGCTTGGCACTGATTTTTCACTGATTTGCCAGTCAAAACCAAGTTTATTGGTGTGAATTTCCTCGATTTGATACTTGTTGTCCACATCAATCAGGTATTCGAGTGAGGTGCCCAATTCAATTGCCTTGTGTGGATTTTCAGAAATGACTAGTGGTGTTTGCGCAAAAATAGCTTCTGTTAGCCAGAGCAAAACTATTAGAATAAATGTCGAGCAAACTCGTACCATACCGGCATTTGTCTCCAAGTTCTCCTATTCCCTTGGTATATCGGCTAAGTTATTGAGTTTTGAATGGATTCAAGGCTGTTTTTTATTATGTGAGCTTAAGTTCTTGGAAAAATGGGGAAAAATTTCTGATTAATTGATTCATGGTAGGTTTAGGTTCGATGAACAGCAGAAAGGTGGCGGCCAACCCCCTTTTATTAGATTTATAAAAGGGGGGGACTAAGCAATACAAAAAACAGTTGATCAAAGCTTAAATTCCTATATCTGCAAGCAGTTTGGTCACTCGATGAACGACTGGATTGGTCATGGCGAGATCACTTCTCTGAATGGCCTTATCGAGTAAGTCACCGCCTTCATCACTAACATTCAGCGCATGTTCATAGACCAACTTAAGAATATCAGTTCGCGTGATAAGGGTTTCACATTTGCCATTTACCATATAGGGAAGTGCAGGAAGGTTTTTTTCCTTCATTAGTTTGACGACATCTTCAATGGAATGTTCTGGAAGCACTGCAGGTATGTGACGGCGCATGATATCCTGGGCTTCTAATGAGTTGAAGTTTAGCGGAGATATCATGATGGCATCGAGAATCGCTTCTTGGTCTACCAAACCCAGGAAGGTGTGATCATTAATGACAGCAAGATGATGGATACGATTTGATTTCATCACCTCGTAGATGAACGATATATGTGCATCCCTACCTACTGATATCAACTTTCTTTGACGGTCCTTGAGTAATTCCGCGAGAATCATAATTTGGCTCCCTTGTTTGAATGGCAAGTTTAATTAAAGTCTGGATTAGAACTATCAGATTTTACCACCGAAAAAAAGATCTCCTAGGCAATTTGTAGGCGTTTTTTAGCTTAAACTTGCTACCAGGATGCACTAGCTCGCTGCTGTTTGCGAAACACCAAAACCTGACAATCATTCAGTTTGCAATTTTGATGCCTTAGCATAAAACCATAGTCTTTGATCATTGAGAGGAAATCACCTAGGCCGACTCGACCAGGGTCTGATAGGACGATTTGGGTCTGCGGGCCCGAAAGTTGAATCAACTGTTTAATGAGGTCGGGATATAAAGCTGGCTCGTAGAGTATGTCGCTGCAGAAGATGAAATCCCAATCATTCTTTAGTTGGTCTGTGCTCTTTTCAACTGTTATGTGCTGCTGGCCAAAATCAAGCGGGAAAAATTGCAGCTTTTCCGCGGAAATATTATTTAAGTCACGGTGAAGATTGACAAAGCCTCCGACTTCCGGGTGATTATCTGTGGCTGTGACGAGGGCGCCCATTTTTGCCGCGAGCAGGCTGGGTAAAGCTAAACCGCAGCCAAGCTCGATAGCTCTTGAATTGGCGAGCGTCCCGTTTTGATTAAGCTCCAGTAAATATTGGCAAAGTGCGAGAGAGGCTGGCCATACTTGGCCGTATAAAGGGCAATGTCGTTCGTTTTTATCAATAGATTCCAATACTTCTTCATCAAATTCCGTAAAGCTGAGTAAGTGGAGCGTCAGACTACCCATTTGTATGAATTGTTCTTGACAGAGCCGATCACCCAGTTTTATCTCTTGATCGTTTGCGAGTGCCGACAGTGCATTATTTTTTATATTGTCTAATCGTATCATGTCATCTCATTAAAAATTTTTTTTCATCACGCTTAAAATAAATTATCACCCTGATCATCAAATATTGAAGAAAAAGAAAATATAGTTGAATTCTAAGGAATTTTCATCTTATATATGTATAAACGCCGTAATTCATTTTTGAATTCGCTTTCAGAAAAAAATCAGGTGTTTTCAGTGACTTAAGAACTGGCCAAACAGTCAGTTCCCAATGAAGAGTTCGGCAAGGCCGTGGGGAGCAAGCGCATGGGGAAGAGCAGGGGAAGGACAATCGACACATTAAAGCATTGGAATTGGCGCAAACTGCGCTTAATCCCTTGCCTAGCGCTTTTTGGCACAGAGTTGCTATTGGCTGCACCTAACCAGGGACTGGCCTTGTCTTTACAGGAAACCCAAGGAAGTAAATGGTCTGGAAATGCATCTGTGGGAATACTGAGTTCAACGATGAATCCAGACGAAGCAGAGTATGTTTCGCAGGCACTGTTTAGTGCCGATTTCTCCGCGATGTTATTTGATGGCTGGACGACGGGAGCCGGCTTACGGGCAAACAAGGATCTCAATAACGAACAGGTAAACCGCCTTAGTTCCGCTTATTTTCTCCTTAACAGACGGCTTTATAAAAATGATCAAGGACTAGATAGCAACCTTGGTCTTTATTACTATCTGCCCGTGGAGAAAACCGAGCTGCGCTACGATACTTATCGTGGTGCTGTCGCAGTTACTCCAGCGATCAACTACAGCTGGGGAGAGGGGCAGCTTCGTGGCCTGAGCGTTCTGGCAAGTATGAATGTAATGCGCCGCTTCTATCGATACACGTCTAATCAGGGCGGCTACCCCTTAGTTAAAGAGTCTTTTACCACAAGTATTGGTGCGACTTACACATTCGCAACGAAGTGGGGTTTAGGTGTGCAATTTGCCAACACACAAGCCTGGGACTTTGATGGCGAGCCGTTTCGTTCAGAGTATTCATCGACACAAACGATTACTTACAATTGGTCTGAACTTCTTTCGTTTGCTGTTGGACATACGACAGGCGGTTACACCTTTAACTATGGTGGAGCCGACTATGATATCCGTTTCTATGATCGCTACACGTCCAAAGTTTTTGGTTCAGTAGCATATAGTATATGAATGAGGAATGACTTTGATTTAGCTGCTTCGCAGGAAGTTCAGAGAAAAGCCAAGTTAGTTTCAGGTTTTTTTTATAGTTTTGTATGTTGCATCGTTAGGGGATGGTTTATGAAGGTCAATAACCAGTATTTGCGACTAGTTTGGAGCGCGATGCTCATGTTGTCAGCTTTGACAGCATGTGAAAAGCGTCGAGATACTAAATTCACTCAGGGAGATGGCGAATATTTATATGAAATCAGTGCCTATGATGGAAAGCAATTTAGTTTGCGAACGGGTGAACCTATAGCGCCTGGGATTTCGTCGAATGCTGATGAGTTAGTCGTCGCTGAAGACAATCGGATTATCCGCAATTTTCCAGCTGTTTCTTTCGAAGCAGAATCTGATATTTTAAAAATTTCCAATGAAATACTTAATAACTTTGACTTCTATGGTCGGCCAAACCATGAATATAAGGTGGAGTTTGGCTTTACGGAAGACCATCTTATCGTCTATAAAATTGCTTCAGAATCGGATCTTCCAAGCTTTGAGCTGACTTATGCGCAGCCTAGAGGTGGTGATCTGTTTGCAGTGCCGATGATGGGCTTCCCTTTAGGAAAGTATGCGATTGAGCGGGTTGAAGATTCTCGCGGCAAAGCTACTGATCGCAAAAAATCTTTTCAAAAAGATTTTTTGCGTGAGTCGACGCACTTTAGCATTACTGAAACTGGTGTGAAATACTTTGAGGCAGATAACAAAGTTGATCTGTTTCCTGTTGAGTTTTTCACTAGCGATCGTGAGTGGTTTTATGAAATCACTTTGGTTGATCGTCCCATGGATGATGGCACCGAGTTCCTTGGTTTCCAGTATGAATTAGGGATGCAGTACGGCTCAGGTCGCATCAAGTTTTTTCGTACAAATAACTCCATTATTGGCGTTGATGTCAACATTCCTGATGAAGCCTTGACTCTTGATGGTGTAAAGCTACGAAAGGTTGTCGAAATTCCCACAAATTGGGTTGACTTCCGCCTAGTAACATCAGGAAATGATGCCTATTTAAAAGAAGAGACTCTGAAAGAGCGTGAAGCTGGTTCTTTGGACTGGAAAAATCGTAAATTTGGTTTGTTGGATTTCCGCGGTGTGAATGCTTTGGGTACGGCAAACCTAAACAACATCAAGCTGCAACGACTTGATGTCGATGATGATTATCTTTCATTTACAGTCTTTGACTCGAATTCCGGTTTGACTTTCCGTTATTCATTCTCATATTCAGATTTTAAAGTTGCTGGAATTCAATACCCTATCGAGGATATGAATCGATTTGGATTTTTCCGCAGTCAAAAGCAAGTCTATGGCGGTGCACTGACAGCTAGCGAAGAATCAATTCAACAACGCCTCTTCGTAAATCGCATGTACGATGATAACAATGAAATTGTTTTCCACCTGACAGACAACTCTCCGGACGATGACCTATATGTGGATGCCGTTCAACGAGCGGTTGATGCATGGGATAAAGCTTTTGCTGAAGCTGCGGTCGGCACTCCATATGAAAATAACCCCATTCGTGTGCGTTTTAACCAAGAAAAACGTGTCAAAAACGGCGATGCTCGTTATCACAAGGTATCTTTCTACGGTTACGATATCTATAGCCGTCTATTAGGTTATGGTCCCTCTGTTAGTGATAATCGAAACGGACAGATTTATTCTTCGACAAATCATATTTATCTTCGTAACTACCGCGAGGGCATTCTCCGCAACTTAGTAACTTATGTTCGTAGCCGCATAGGCTTATATGACGACAAGTTCGTTGACGGTATTGAGTTCCCTAATCAGGTCTTAGCCGTTGCCGGTGCACCAAGTTTCGATGATCTTTATCCGGGAGCTGATGTTGGCTTCTTCGCTATGATTCCTGGAAGTACAGAGCGCAAATACTTCTTCCGCTCTGCACAAACCGCAGCTGAACTTGATAAGCATCAAATTCGTGAAGCTCTTTCAGAATATCATCAGCAATTGGTACACGGCCAAGCAACACGATTACCGAGTATACTTGATCCGCGAAAAAATGCTCAGAATGCGATTGATGTGCATAACCATAAGCACAAAGATATGAGCAAAAGTCTTGTGAACGCGCTGGCTGGTACTGATCCTAATAACTATACTTGTGAATACTACCAAGCAGGCCTCCGCAACACCTTCGATGAGATCGAAGACTATTGTATGCGAGATGGTAGCCGTTTTAAGAGTTATGTTGAAAACCTCGTATCCCAAAGGGAAGCTGGCTACGAAATTTTCCGTCTGGAAGATGAAATTGAGGTTTTCTATGAGTGTGCTCAGCGTTTGATGAAGCCAACCTTGATCTCCACCCTTGTTCACGAATTTGGTCACAATTTCGGTTTAACTCATAATTTCAGAGGCTCTGCAGATTACGATAATTTCCGTCGTGATGAAAATGGGGTTCCATTGGTGCGCTCCACCTCTGTTATGGATTATGCTGATCGTGATTCAGATCGAGGTATCGAGCTTGGAACCTACGATGTCGCCGCAATTCGCTATGCTTACTACCAAGCAGTTGAAGTTGATGGTGGTGATGGTTCATATGAAGTCGTTGATATTTCTCGCCCCTTCAATGACATCCGAGATGTTTCAGCGGTGTTGAGAGATAAAGGCTTCGATCCAAACGCTCGACGTCATTATAAGTACTGCTGGGATTATAATATTGAAGAAGGCGAAATGCCGCAGGTTGAGCCTGACTGCCGTCGTTGGGATCAAGGTTCCAACCCAATTCAGGCAGTTTTGTCGAAGATCGACCAATTTAATACCTTCATGGTCACCTCTGGTCATCGCTTTGATAATATTGGCCTCATAACTCAAGGTGGAGTTGCTGGAAATCTTCTAGAGGGCCAGTTGATGCCAATGAAAGCTTATTATGACTCATTCCGTGCCATGGTTCGTAATCAACCTGGCAGTGTCTTCCGTGAAGACCCTTACTACTTCGATAACGAAGGTAGTTTCCGTCAAGAAATGGCTAAGGTTATTGATGAAGCAAACCTGAAATATTATGTTCCTATTTCTGCTGAATATGCGGCGGAAATGGAGAAGCAAAATAAAGTTAATCTTTTCTCGGTTATGGATGGATTGGAAGATCCCCGTGAACGTTCCATGGCGCTTGAAAAAGTGATTATGACGGATTTGACTGAAATTCAACGGTATAAACTTGCCGCTGATATCTCCTTCAAATTTATGAAAGAGCTGTTGTTCAGTGATATTCAATATTGCGTCGTAAACTTCACTGACGCAAGTATTGCTCCACGCTTTGTGCCCTTTGAGCAGTTCCGTAGTGATTATTACTATAAGAAGCGTGTGAAAGTTGATAGCTGTAATGAAGCCGAAGTTGCTCTCTTTGAGGAGTACGGCACGATTGGTGAAATCGCATCGATTGAAACGGTTGGTAACCGAATTGATGACGTCCTTCACACTCCTGACACCCAGGCTTTGCAGGTCAAAAATCCGCTAAGTGTTGGTATGGAGTTTGCGCGATTGGTTGCGGCATCAGTTCTTGCCGATCGTAGCCCAGGCTTGCTGATTTCAGCACAAAACAATTTCTTGCCAAACTATCTGGATAACCCCATCTATCGTGACATTGTTGCGAAAGAATTCCAAAAGCGCCTGGTCTCTGGTGTTGATCCGAAAAGCTTACTTGGCGAGGCAGCCAATGGATTAAAGCCAATTACCCGTTATTTTGAAGAGCGAGACCTATATTCAACAGCTTGGTCATTTTTTATTATTGGTTTGGTCGACGTACCAGGAGCAGAAACGGCAGCTCGTGCGCGTCCATATCTGCCGAACGTTTTACCGCCAGGATCTTTCCTTGGCCGAATTCCAGAAGATGCAATCTTGTTAAACGACGTGCGTGGCAACATTTATTGGGCAGGTAAAAATCTTCCATTTGTGAAGTCAATCATGGAAATTTACTCCGAGTTGAATGACGATCTCTTATCAGCAAACACAACTGATTTGGGTCTCTATCTCACGGAAGAAGGTCGGACGCAAGGTATCCAAAGCATTGCGCAAGTGGTTTTCACTGGTGTGACGGTTGATGGGCAGGAAACCATTGGTCCAACTAATATGGTTTATACCAACTACATCTCGGCATTAGCCATCCTTCAAGAGTATTACGGCTTGGTGCCTGCTGATAAATTAGCTGACTACTGTGGTCTGGCGGTTGATGGCTTAAGTGAGACGCCTGAAGAGCAACCGCGTTGTGCGCCGGAGATGATCGTTGATCTGCCCAAGGTGCTTGATAGCTTGCCTTTAACTCAAGAATCAAAACGCTTTGTTCTCGGCAGTGCGGAAGTGATCGGTCTGCAGGGATGGCCAGCGAGTAGTTTGGCGGGTCTGGGAGCGAGTGTTTTGAGCTATGTTCAGGTGTCCTACCCTGACTTTAACGGTAAACCGGACGTTTACACGGAAGATGATATTGTTGGTTTCATTAGCCAGAACTTCCAAACCAACGGTTTGTTCCGGGCAGTTGCACTCGATTCTTATCGGGAAGTGCGAACCAAGTACCAAAATGCAGTGTTAAACGGTGAAGAGATGGATTTGAATACAGTGCTTATTGATTCCATCTCTCGTATCTTCTCTGAACGCCTAGTTGCAGCTCAGGAAGTTTTGGAAAACAAGGAGCAGTACGAGGCTCAAGAGAGAATCCTACGATCTATGATTGGTATCCAATAAGATCTTTTTTTACATCTTAAGACTCAAAAACCTCCCCTTTATGGGGAGGTTTTCTATTTCTTCAAAGCTGAGATGCGGATGCTGTATCTGTGACTGAGATGAGTGAGCGGTATAGCTCGTCGTCCGGCAAATCTTCCAACAGGCCTTCTCCAGCCAATTCAAAATCCATAAAATCAAACCCCGGCGAAACCGTACAGCTGACAAACGAGTAGTCCCCTAGCTTTGGCTCATATAGGCAGCGAGCAGCAAACCAGGTGCCAGCCGGAATCGTGTATTGCAGAGCTTGTCCTTGCTGGAGATCAGCTCCTAAAACTACATGCTCACAACGCTTGTTATCTTTAAGCAAAATCAGCTCGACAGGACTTCCTAAATGGAAATGCCATAACTCATCCGATTTTAGTCGATGAAACTTCGACGTTTCATCCTTAGGTAGAAGAAAGTAAATCGCTGTTGAATAATGGCGATGGCCCAACATATTTTCCGGTAATGACGACTCACCGATGGAACCTCGAGAGCGGTAAGTTTCCCGATAATAGCCACCTTCCGGGTGAGGACTCAATTTTAACTGCTCAATAATGGCCTGATAACTTGAAGCTTGCATGCCAAATCCCTCTCTGATGCTAATCCATCTGCTATTTGCTTCACAGTAATGACTGTACTCCGGTCCTAGATGCGGAACAAGCGTGGTGATCGGTTAACGGGGAAGATACTGAAATAGGGCGCCAATAAGTAAGCGCACCTCAGTGTCGCGATCGTTGAACTCACAGCTTTGACCAATGCAATCACTGGTTGAATGCCGGAGACTGCTGTGACCGACGCCAATCGCGCCATAAAGCTCTAGTCCTTTAATATCAGCAAATCGTGCCCATCCATGACCAATATCAAACGACAGTGAATAGGCATTGATACTGCGTTTTAGCCTTTCATCACTTACTTCGGTGTGTTCACGAACATACCTGGCTTTGATATCGATAAAACTATGCTTTGAGCTGGCAAATGGATAACTATGAAAGCCTGCTGTAATCACAGTCAACATCCTTGCATCACCAACCATGATTTCTGCCATATAGTGCAGCTTGCTCTTTCGGCTTAAGAAATAAATACCACGTGCGTATGGTCCTAGCTGCAATCCTTGAGGCCGCAGTTGAAAGCCAAACCACAGTCGTTGTTTACCTCGATTTTGAAAGAAGTACTCGCCTCCCAGTGTCGTTTGCCCGGCTTCAAAATTGGGAAGTGCCAAAAAATATTTGCCGCGTTGGCTGTGATAGTAATCAAGGCGAATTTGATTGAAGGTTTCGTAATCATAGTCACTACCGGAGCCGAATTGAATGGAAGGGACATATAGGCCAGGAGCAAGCCGCGGATGATAGCGATCACGGGAATAACCTTTGTTGGTCAAGCGCTTCAGGCTTTCGTCCTGCATAGCGAAGCTGGGATTATGCTTCATGATAAGACTAGCAAGCCACAACGCGATGAGAATTGTTGGGCGGTGGTAAACATGCTTCATATTGCTTCAACTCCTGGTTTCTATGAAATAGTTTAAACCAGGAGCTGCGTCGAATCATGCTTAATAATGCCAAGGGAATTTGTGGAAGTTCTTTTCTCGCTTTTCGACAAACGCATCGCGGCCTTCGGCGGCTTCTTCCGTGCCGTAGGCAAGGCGAGTAGCTTCACCGGCAAAGAGTTGTTGGCCCACTAAGCCATCGTCAATCATGTTGAAAGCATACTTCAGCATGCGCATGGCGGTTGGGCTTTTTGAGTTAATTTCCTTGGCCCATTGCAGAGCTGTTTGTTCTAGCTCAGCATGGGGAACCACTTTATTCACCATCCCCATCTCAAAAGCTTCTTCGGCAGAGTAATTGAAGCCAAGGAAAAAGATTTCACGTGCTCGTTTTTGGCCAACTTGGCGTGCAAGGTAAGCTGAACCGAAGCCCCCGTCAAAGCTGGCAACATCAGGGTCTGTCTGTTTAAAAATAGCATGCTCGTGGCTTGCCAGAGTCATGTCACAGACTACATGCAGGCTATGACCACCGCCGACAGCCCAGCCAGGAACAACTGCGATGACGATTTTGGGCATAAAACGAATCAGACGCTGCACTTCGAGGATATGTAAACGACCTAGTTTTGCTGGGTCAACGCTGCCTTGATCATCTTGATATTGGTAGCCATCTTTGCCGCGGATGCGCTGATCACCGCCAGCACAAAAGGCCCAGCCGCCGTCTTTCGGGGAGGGGCCGTTACCTGTTATTAAAACGCAGCCGACATCAGAGCTGACGCGGGCATGTTCCAGGGCACGATAAAGTTCGTCAACCGTGTGCGGTCGAAAGGCGTTACGCACTTCTGGGCGGTTGAACGCAATGCGTACCGTGCCTTGATCTTTGGCGCGGTGGTAGGTGATGTCAGTAAAGTCAAAACCCGGAACCTCATTCCAGGCACTTTCATCAAAGAGGGGAGAAATTTTTGTCATATCGGCGTTTTCCTCTCACATGACGGCCAAACAAGGGCTTTGTTATGCGTTGTCCGCAGCCAGTCGTCAATGAAAGTCTGGAAATTTCGGCCGTAATGACATGATTGAGCGTTAGCATTCACCCTAACGGCATCAGCGCCGCTAGGCGAGATATTTCAGCGCTTCAATCGCCATCTGAATGACGTTTTCTTCGGTCTGCCGCACGGTTTCCTCACTGGGAAATTCGTTGCGATTCCGATTGACTAAGACGCCGAGTACGCAGCCCGCACGCAAGCCAAAACAAGCTGCTTGGGTGAAGATCGTTGCAGCTTCCATCTCATAAGAGAGGACGCCAAGAGCTTTCAGCTCGCTGATCTTGTCGCGCATTTCCCGGATGACAAAGCCCTTTTGAAAGGAGTCGTGGCGATTCTGACCTTGATAGAAGGTATCACTGGAAGCGGTGATGCCATTGTGAATTTTCACTTTTAACTCTTTGCCAGCCTGCATCAGAGCATGCACCATCTGGTAATTTGCGACGGCGGGATATTCGATCGGTGCAATGTGTCGCGAAGCTCCGTCCATTCGGACTGCTGCTGTCGATACAATAAGATCACCTGGTTCGATGTCTTCTTGAATTGCGCCAGTTGTTCCAATTCGTAAAAAACTTTTCAGACCCAACATTGCCAGTTCTTCCACGGCAATGGCCGTTGAAGGTCCACCAATTCCGGTTGAGGTAACCAGTACCTTTTGGCCATTGTGCTCACCAAGCATCGAATGGAATTCCCGCTGGTTAGCCAAAACTTGCGGGTTTTGCAGATATTTCGCGATTTTTGGCACCCGTTGCGGATCGCCCGGGAGCAGTACCAATTCTACTCCTTCGACCATTTCTGCATTGAGTCCTAAATGAAAAACCCGGTCTGATTTTGATCTCACAAGCTGCCCTTTCTTCAACAATAATGACTTTTAGGCTAGCGGTGACTAGCCTTTCCGTCAAGTGGTAGTAAGGGGCGCATTCTCGGTTGAGTCGCGGCTTTTTGCAGTGAAATGGACCATTAATTTTTGGTGGATAAAAGGGGTGATTGATACTTCTTATAAAAGTCGAAAATACTCTGCAGGTAAGTGGCACGACTTTCATCAGGCTCACGGTATAACTCATGCTTGGCTTCGTCGTAACGGACAAGCTGACAAGCCACGACACGCTCACAGAATTCATTTTGGCCCTGCTCTTCTACCCATGTATCAACCCCTGCTTGAAATAACAAAATGGGCGTTGCCAGTTGAGCGAGCTTTTCATGTGCTAAGAGTTCATCTGTTGCGATAAAAGCCTGGCGAATCCAACGGTAGGAAGCGCCTCCTGTTTGCTGGTCTTCAGGAATGAGTTTTTCGCTTAATTGCTTGTAATGATCCCAGCGCACACGACTGCGGGCGGCGGATTTTTCAAATGGCCAAGGCGAAGGCTTGCTTTGCCCTAAAGCATAGCTTTTGCCAAGCCCAAGATTGTCGGCAGTAGCTGCCAGCGTTTTTGCTATCCAGGGAGGATAGCCCTTAAGATAGATCTGATGCATCGGTGCTGAGAGTACGGCTGCTTGAAAGTAGCCCGGATACTCGACGAGAAACCTCGATGTGACAGCACCTCCCATGGAATGGGCAAAAACAAATAGCTCCTTATCACCCTGGTGGGACGGTATCACTTCACTCACGAAAATACGCAGGTCTTCGACGTAATCTGTAAAGTCTTCCACGTGAACCGCCTGATTTTCCGTCAAAAGACGGGTCGACGCCCCATGTCCACGTTGGTCGTATAAGAAAACGTTATATCCCTGCTGATAAAAATCATACGCTAGTTCAAAATATTTTTCTGTGCGTTCGCCAAAGCCATGAACGATGACAATGCCTGCCTTGGCTTGGTCTGATATGAGGGCTTTATAATGCAAGAAGATTTTACGCTCTCCGTGCGGGAGGCCAGCAAACTGTCCTTTAGCTGAGGCAGAGATCATTGGTAAGATGGCTTCTTGGTACACCTCAGGCAGCCGCTCTTCTCGTGACTGAAGAACGCTCTCTCCCGAAACTTGGGACCATCCGAGACTAGGTAAACAAGTGATTAAGCTCAGTAAACTGCTCAGCAGGGGAAACTTCATATCAGATACCTTTATCGGCGACTTCATTGCAAGCATTCGCTGTGATTTCTTGCAAGCCAAGTGCCATTGGTAAGCCTTGAGGATGACAGTCCATGCGACTTTCATCCAATGCCAAGAGAATACTCAGTTGTCTAGAAATTTTCTCCTACTCGTGAGCGAAAGGCTAGTGTCGACTGGCAATATGAGTCATTTTAGTGGCTTGCAAATGACGAGGAGAAAGCGGCCGATCTTGGTCCGCTTTCTCAGTTTGAGGATGGTCAGGGCTCTAAGGTCGCACTTGCCTGAAGCCCGAATTATTGGGCTTCGTTGATGATATGCAGCCTTCCATCAATCGCTGTGACGCCGATCAGATCTCCAGGTCCAAACTCGCCGGCAACGATGCGTCGGGCAATTGTCGTCTCCACTTCTTTTTGGATATAACGCTTTAAGGGGCGAGCACCATATATGGGGTCATAAGCAGCGTTGGCAATATGTGTCAATGCTGCATCGTCTATGGTGAGATTGATCTCTTGTTCTTGTAAGCGCTTCTCCAATTGAGCAACGATGAGCCGCACGATATCTTTGATCTGACCAAGCTGTAATGGCTTAAATAGAACGATATCATCGATACGGTTTAAAAACTCAGGTCTGAAGTGTGATCGCAAAGCGGCTTGCACGCTCTTGCTGACCGTTTCCGGAATCTGGCCGTCACTGGTAATACCCTGGATCAGCATGTCGGCACCAATGTTGCTTGTCATGATGATAACGGTATTCTTGAAGTTAACCCGTCGTCCCTGATTGTCAGTTACATGACCGTCATCGAGAATCTGCAACAGGATATTAAAAACTTCAGGATGAGCTTTTTCAATCTCATCAAACAAGACAACTGAATAAGGGCGACGTCGTACTGCTTCCGTTAACTGTCCTCCCTGATCATAGCCAACATAGCCGGGAGGAGCACCGATCAAACGAGAGACCGTATGCTTTTCCATGTATTCGGACATATCGATACGGATCATGTTTTCTTCTGTATCGAATAGTGACTCGCTCAAAGTTTTGGCTAATTCCGTTTTACCGACACCTGTCGGTCCAAGGAAAATGAAAGAACCAATCGGGCGCTTGGGATCTTTGATCTGCGCTCTGGCGCGGATGATGGCATCGGCAACAGCATTGACGGCTTCATCCTGGCCAATGACCCGCTGATGAAGATTATCCTCGAGATGTAGGAGTTTGGCTCGATCGCTTTCCACCAGTTTTTCTACCGGAATACCAGTCCAACGACCAATGACTTGGGCAACTTCTGCCTCTGTCACTTCTTCACGCAGCAGCTTGGATTGATGTGCATCCCGTTGCAGATTTTTTTCCGCATCTTTCAGGCGGCTTTCTGCTTCCGGAAGAGCGCCGTGACGCAAGCGAGCGGCTGTTTCCAAATCGTAGTTGCGCTCCGCCTGCTGAATGTTACGGTTGATCTCCTCAATTTCGCGGCGCACATCCTGCACAGCACGAATCAGATGCTTTTCCTCGTCGTATTGTTGTTCCAAAGCCCGCACTTCGGTGCGCAAATCCTGGAGTTCTTTTTGCAGGCTTTCCAGGCGTTTGCTGCTGGCTTCGTCTTTTTCCTTTTTCAGGGCTGCTTCTTCAATTTCAATACGCATAAGAGCACGACGCTGTTTATCCAGCTCTTCAGGCACAGAGTCGATCTCAGTGCGAATCGTCGCGCTACATTCATCGATCAAGTCGATGGCCTTGTCGGGCAAAAAGCGGTCGTTGATATAACGGTCTGATAAGGTGGCTGCGGCGACTAAGGCGTTGTCCTTGATGCGAATGCCATGAAAAATTTCAAAGCGCTCTTTTAAACCGCGCAGGATAGAGATCGTGTCTTCTACCGTTGGCTCCTGAACTAATACTGTTTGGAAACGACGTTCCAATGCCTTGTCGCTTTCAATGTATTTGCGATATTCGTCCAAAGTTGTAGCGCCGATACAATGTAGTTCACCACGAGCGAGCATGGGTTTGAGCATATTGCCAGCATCCAGGGCACCTTCAGTTTTACCAGCTCCGACGATAGTATGCAGCTCATCGATAAATAAGATGATGCGGCCCTCACTACCTTTAACTTCATTGAGAACAGCTTTTAAGCGCTCTTCGAACTCACCGCGAAACTTCGCGCCGGCAATTAAAGCTCCCATATCCAGAGCGAAAATGGTCTTATCACGCAAACCTTCCGGAACATCGCCGTTGACGATCCGATGGGCAAGGCCTTCGGCAATAGCAGTCTTACCGACACCTGGCTCACCAATCAGAACCGGGTTGTTTTTGGTCTTGCGGCTTAGAATGCGAATAACACGCGCAATCTCTTGGTCGCGACCGATTACCGGATCGAGCTTGCCTTTTTTAACGGCATCGACGAGGTCAAGCCCGTATTGCTGTAAGGCTTCATAGGTAGCTTCCGGATTTGCACTGCGCACGGTTTGGTGTCCTCGAACCTGATTCAGTGCAGTCAGAAACCGTTCTTCCGTGATATTGAATTCTTTGAGAACGCGGCCAACGGCATCTTTTTGTCCTTGGCGAATCATCTCTAAAAAGACGTGCTCAACTGAGATATACTCGTCGCGCATCGTCTTCGCTGTTGCTTCCGCTTTGACGAGGATTTGCGAAAGCTGTTGGGAAATATAGATTTTTCCTGGATCGATACCAGGACCAGAAACACGCGGTTTCTTTTGCAGTTCCTGCTCGGTCAGCTGAATCAGTCGCTCTACGGGCGTATCCAGTTTCTGCATGAGTTTAGGGATGATCCCATTTTCCTGCTTCAGTAAAGTATACAAAACGTGTTCGGCATCAACCTGTTGATGACCAAAAGCAATAGCTTCTTTTTGCGCATCTTGTATGGCATTTTGTGTTTTTTCAGTGAGTCGATTCATATCCACGGCGCATTCCTCCTCTTGTCTATCACAAAGATGAGGCTCCTTTGGCGTTTGTCAAGATTAGCAGGAACTTTTGCCTTAATTAATTAGGGAGGAGTCATTCTTTTAAGTGAAAATATCTAAGGATTTTGGCTAGTGGATGTTGCGCAGCTTTCTTCGGTTTCCGGCATTCCTGCTTCATACCAATCCATAAATGCAGCGGCTTCTAAAACATTGATCGTAATCGTCAAATCACGGGTGCGGATGCGTTCAATAGCATTCGCACTGTTACGGACAAATTCGTCATAGCTATCAAGTCGTGCGCCATTCCAAGCAAAGCTAGCATTGTGACAACGCACGCAGAGATCATCAGAGAGTCGGCGAATCCGCCGCTCCCACGAGGGAATTTCGAGTTCCTGGCAGCTAGGGCCTTGGAAGATATCGCCTTCTTCTTTTGTTTGCTCAGCAGCGCTGTTTTCTGTGTTTTCTTGTGCTTCGGCCTGGCTATTGCTTACCGGCGTAGCTAGGCCTTGCTCCTTCTCCTCGTTGCAGGCCCAGGACATGATCCAAAGCAAGAAAGCGGATAACCAGATAAAGAAGGCTTTTTTGCCCATAATCGCAGGTGCTCCCAGGTTGAATTTTGCTGTCAAAACTTCGAAGCATGCATTTTGTGCGCCAATTTAGGTGTGCAGTCAATTCAACAGCTTAACTAGTTCGCCCCCAAACATTCTGCGCGTTTTCCCGACGCACTTACTACAGGTGACAGCAATTGCCGCTTATGGGCCTTGCTTGTCCCCTGAGCCTTTGCCTTACTCTATAAACTGCAGGTCGGCAGGGTCTGCCATCAACTATGCAATTTTGTTATAATATTGAAAAATCAGGAACTTCGGAAAGTAGGTCAGCCAGTGGCAGGGAATACGGAAGGCGATATAGTTGAATATCAGGCAGGCGAAGTCATCTTTCGCGAAGGCGATCCGGGTGGTTTTTTCATTTTGATCAAGTCTGGCTCGGTCGAAATTTATCGAGAGAGCAAAAAGGGGCTGGTGCCACTTGCGGTCTTAAATGCTGGGGAACTGGTTGGACTCTTGACCTTTTTTAATGAAGGTCAGCGTCATGCTTCAGCTCGTGCTCGCGTGCCGGTTGTGGGGCAGTTGGTAAAAAAATCAGCGGCATTGCAAGATATGAAATTACCCAGTTGGGTCGGCATTGTTTTAAAGGAATATTCCTTTCGTCTCACGCAAGCCAATAATTTGTATGCCAGCGTTTACAAGCGGCAGTCTGAAATCGCTTCCCGCTTGATCGATCCACTTTTTATCGCGTGTCAGGTTGCTGATTCCATGGTCGTCATTGGCCAACATTATATGAAGAAAATGGACGATGGCCGGGAAATGATTTTGTTGAAAACTTTGACCCCTGCTTTGCAAGAGATGCTCGGCTACAAATTGCAGGAAATCGAGCAGACGATCAGTGTGTTCAAAAACTACGGACTTCTCAAAATTGAGTTGGAGCCAGACCAAGGAATGGAAGTGACAGCACTCAAAGGCGTGAACCGTTTAAAATGGTTTACCCAGTATGCGCAGGCGGCTCGCTCCGGCAAGGCGCGTAAGCAAATGGAAGCACAGATTCCATTTAAATGCCGACGTATTCTGTTTGGGCTGAGAGATTTTGCGCAGAAAGAAGGTTTAACTCTGAACAAAGTCATTAAAGTCGATATGGAAGACTTGGAGGCGAGGTTTACCGAGCATACGAAGCTCAAGTTACTCCCCGAAGCCTTACGCCAGGCGGAAGAAGTTGAACTGCTCAAGATCCACGATCGCAATCAAAAAGTAGTGGTTGAGTATCATCCTTTTGACCTGGCGCGGACCATCATTTGTATGAACGTGATCCATCGCTTGAAAAGCGATAGTGAAGAAGTCATCGATTAGCACGACTTGATAAGCTGTCGAATTTTGCAAAAGGTTTTCCCACCGTAGGAATTATGGTAAAGCATAGGTCTTGCTAACCTTTTGTGGAGCTTGGATGTTTCATGTTTAATCGAAAAATTATTCTGCTCGCTGGAATCCTGACCTGTCTACTTCCTGGAAAACAAGCGTTTGCTCGCGATCCTTCATGCGCTCATTTGGCTGGAGGTTTGATTTTTATCGACACTCTTTATGGAGTGGGGCTGGGGTCCTTGGTGTCCGGGTTGTGGGTTGTCGCTGCCGATAAAAAAGACAAAGTTGAGCAAAATATCGCAACAGGTGCACTCGCCGGTGGTGCTTTGGGATTAGGTTTCGGCCTCTATGAGGTTGGAACTCGCAATTGTAAATTAGTGATTGGCGAGAAACATGAGCCTGCAGCACGTCCAGCGGTGAGCTATGATCCTTTTGCTTCCCGCTGGTTGTTCAGTTTTCAATATGATTTTTGAGAAAATTTTATCTGCCCAAGGTCTTGATGAATAACGAGGCTGCTTTTATCAACAGGCAGCCTTCATTATTCTGCGAAAGCATTGTCGCTTGGGGCATGATCCAGGCACGACATGCGATCGACTTTCGTGGCGTAGCCTTCCAAATTGAGTTCACCATTTTCTGTAGAGTTAACAGTAAATTGGCCGAGCTCTTTGATGTTGAGGTGAGTGGTATAGCCAGCGTCTTGAAGTAAGTAAATGACTTCAATCAATTCATCGCAGAGTTGCAGGGTTTCAGTGAACTGCTCGCTTTCGTAACTCATCAATCGATAGTTTTGAACTCCGATTAGCACCCCTGTTTCACCGTTTTTGGCGTGAACAAACAATGTGGTTGTCGCCAAAAGAAAAGTGAGAATGAGACTCATCTAGCTTACTCCTTCTAAGGAATCTTTGTCGTAAGTATTGATCATTAGATCGATAAAGATCGGTGTTCTGCCCCGGCTCTTTGGATCTTCTTTGAGTCGCTCGCTTTTCTTGATGAATTCGCTCACGAGTTCCATCAACTGTAGATAAGCTTCTTGGTTTAAAGAGGCGGATAAATGGGCAAGCCTTGCAAATGGCGAGCCCACTAAGTCCTTGTCGAAGTAGTCCGCGTCTTTTTTAACTTGATAGAGAATATCGTCAGCATTCATGATGACGGAACCGCGCGACGAGTGGTAAACCATGCCGCTGCTCTCTTCGGTCAGAAAGCCTTCTTCCACCATTTCTTCCAGTGCGTTGACGCCACGTTCACCTAAAATTCGACGGATCGTCGTTCTATTGGTACCATGTGCGGTTAATGCCATCTTTAGCACGTAATTATGTGGGTCTTTATAGCGAAATAAGCGTAACTTTTCTTGATCTAGTTCGGAATCTTCGACTTCATCTTGGTGGATCAGCGCACCTAGAGCCGGATAGAATTTATTTAAAAAATCGATGCGTCGAGGTCGTGACATGATGACTTGAATTAAAGAAAGAATCGTTTCGTCACGGACATCGTTCGCTTCATTTTGCAAAATACGTCGCACGGTCGAATAACTGACTTGCGCCTTATTCGATACCGATTGGATACTCAAATTGCTATGAGTCTCCAAATATTCCGCAATAGCCGTTTGCAGCTCCGCGAGGAGGGCTTTCGTTGCCATAACGGGGGCTCCCTTATCGAGATTTATGACCATTTAAACAACACAATGGGGATTTGTCACCAAATTTCATTGAAATTTTCATGCTCTATTGCCAATTCCGACCGCAAATACCTGTCGTTCTAAGGATACAGGCAGCAAAGAATAACTGTCAATTTGGCTTAAAAATATGGTTTTGAGGCCGCATTTATGTTGCTCACGGCAGATGGCAATGCCATATGACTCTGTGTCCATGGACATATAAACCAATAGCCATGTGGCTATCGCCGATATTTGATCGTTAAACTTTTGCTGATATCAGGCCTATTATAGTCGAGGTCGTAAAAAAGACAAAGGATAGTCGGGCGCTGTGCATTTATAGTCTTACGCGGCGTCAGCTTCCAAGCTGAGAGACTTTGTTAGTAAATGCGTCAAAAAGGTGTATTTCATACACATCTTACCGGGATACCAAACCCTAATTCTCTGAAAATATTTGATTAATTTTTTTGAAACATTGGCGCCAATTTTGCTTATCATTTGGGTATATCGAAATGGTATAGGTGTGTAAAATCATGCGACGATATCTATTGATCAGAATAATGCTCGTCACCTTCTTGCTGGCTGCTTGTCATGAAAAATCATCTAATTCCCAAAATGAGGCAGCTGATATTGTGCAAGAGGCAGACGATTTAGCAGAAAAATCTGCTGCTGACCAGTTGCCGATTTTGAATCTTGCTTGCTCTGGGGAAACGGGACTAAAGCCAAAAACCATTTTCGAGTTTGTCGACATGGTAAACGGCTTGCCCAAGCCATTAACTCTTCCCTGTCTTGTGAATGCCTTGGCCAAACCCTTAAAGCTGATAGCAACTGACAGCCGCATGAGTGTGCAACCAGCTCAAGGAAGGGATAGACCGCGTATATTTTTTCTTCATGAAGGCCTGATACTTTCGGTGGTACCTGGCGAACCGGAGCTGGAGTTGGGAGAAATTTATCAAGAAAGCTTAAGCATCAAAGCTGAACTTAAGTTTCCGCTAACAGCCGAGATTGGGTTGGATGCTCCCTTTCTTACGGTAGGAGCCATGAGTAATGGTGGCAAGCGCTGTGGAACCTACTGCCATAAGACTGTGATCGAATTAGAGCCAGTGGGTGAGGCGATGGTCTATGCCTCACAGATCATTCGGCCAAACCCCCTCACCGAATTACCACTCGAAGAGTTGCGTCAGCATGCGGCTCAGTGTCGAGACGATGAGGCGTGCTTGCTCTATCAGGCGATCTTCAGTTCAGGTATGCCTTTACCCTTTGCCTTCGACCCAAGTTTGCCCACATTTTAGGAAAATACTGTCGTTAAAAGCTAACAATTAGCCGCTAAACTAGTAAGTCTTGACCTGGTAAAAGTACTAGTGAAATCTTCCATAGGCGGATGTTTTTTAGGGCTATTTTTCACCGTGAAAAATGTCTTTTCACGGTGAACACTTAATTTATGACGGCGAGTTGACAAAAAAGCTCTCATCGGCAAACTAGTAACTAGAAATGCATATTTGTTTTTGTAAAAAGAGTTTTGACTGCTCATCAAACTCTTCAAACAAAGGGAAATCAGACTCATTAGGTATGGTTTGGGAGCTTATATGATTATGCAATTAGCTCCAAATCATCCGCTTTGCAGTCCGCTACCTGCCTTAAGTCCTCGCTTCGTATTCGACACGGTGTTCGACCTTCATTAGCCAAAAATAAATTATTCTTCGTTTTTAGCGGCAGAGCAAAGTGGGCCCCCAGGTTTCGCAACCGACCGGGGGGCTCAGAGTCTATCCTTTGACACTTCCCAGTGTTAATCCGGAAATCACATATTTGGAAGAATAGAGGAAGAGAATCATGCTGGGTATGGCAATGACCACGCTACCGGCAGCAAACAAGCCCCAGCGTGCATCGAAGTTACCACTAAATGCCATAAGACCCAGAGACCAAGGACGAAGCTCGACATCGTCAATTAAGGTCGAAGCAAGAAGGAACTCCGACCAGGCAGTGGTAAAAGAGAATAAGAAGGCGATTGCCAGTGCCGGGGTAGAAAGCGGCAGCAGGATGCGAAAAAAGGCGGAAACAGGACTACAGCCATCGACGCGCGCAGCATCTTCTAAGCTTTTGGGAACCGTTTCAAAATATCCTTTTAGTACCATGATAGAGAAAGGAAGTGTTGTCACGCTCATAGCAAGGACAAGGCCTGCATAGGTATTACCTAAATTTAAGCTTTTGATCACAAGATAAACGGGAATGATCATCATCGGTGCTGGTATCATCTGGGTAGTAAACAGAAAACCAATCGCCGTCTGCTTACCCGGAAAATGAAATCGGGCGAAGGCATAGGCAGCAGTGGCGGCAAGAAAGACACCAATTAGCGACGCGGATAAGGATATGATCAAGCTGTTAAAGATCCACTGCAAAAATAGATGCTGGGTGAAAAGATCAACATAATTGGAATACCACGTTCTTTCACCTTGTGTAGCATCAGCTGCATCCAATTCGGAAAACTGAGCCCACATATCGTCGTCGGCAAATCCCTGATTTGGATCGCTTTCTTCCTCGGTTACCAACTCTTCTTCGTCTGTTGGTGCCTTACTGCCTTTCTCATCACCGGAAAATAGAGCTTCAAATATTTCATAGGGGACGATGGCGTCTGCAAAAAAAGTGACATAGTCCATAAAAGTGGCTTCCCCTCGTGGAGGAAAACTCGTTTGCGTGGCGCTAGAAACCGTGCCCGTATCACGAAAGGAAATAGCCGCGACGCGGAAAACGGGGAAAGTTGCAATAATACAGGCGATCCACAGAGCGATGTGAATCATAGCGAGTTTTACTGGAGAAGGTTTGCCAAATTTTGCCATTGCTACTCACTCGTTATGTTGAAAATGTGGTCGTTAGCTGGGGTTTATCCGACTTCCCCGGAGGAACCCTAGCTCGTTGCCTGGCTGCCTTTACCAATTTTTGCCTGCATATATGTCAAAACACAGAGGATGGCAAAAATCACAAAGGAATAAGCTGCTGCAAAACCATAGCGATAATAGGTAAAGCTTTGCTTGTATAAGTCGGTGACGAGAATGTCTGCTCCCTCATAACGACCACTGTCGGTCATCAGGTAGATGACGTTTAAATTATTGAAAGTCCATATGGCGCCCAGCATGGCAGCAGGCAGCATAACCGGTTTTAATAAAGGCAGAGTGATACGTCGGAATTGTTGAAAGCTACTGGCACCATCTATCGAGGCTGCCTCATACACGCTGCCAGGAATCGACTGCAGTGCACCCAATGAATTTATCATCATAAACGGAACGCCAAGCCAGATGTTGACGATGCAAGCTGCTATAAACAAAGCGTTGGCATCCAAGAACCAGGCCTTGGCTTCAAAACCAATCCAGGTGAGCGGCTCGATCACGTTGCCGCCAAGTTCGAACGATACCAGCTGATTGATGACGTGAATAAACTGGTTCACAAAGCCAACACTCTCATTAAAATCAGCCCGCCAAACTAAAACAGCAATGACCTGAGGGATGACCCATGGCAGGGTGAGAATGGTGCGGTAGATGCCGACACCGCCGATATTTTTTCGATTCAAGAGCAAGGCTAAGCCCAAACCGAGAGTTAAGTGGAAAAACAAGTTGACGAAGGTCCAAACAATCGTCCGCCATAAGACGATGAAAAAAGACTGACCTGTGGCGCGATCTTTAAAGACTTCGATATAGTTTTGTAAGCCGAAGTTGCCAACTAGCGGTACCTTCCCCGTTTCAATCCACTGTGGAAAGGTGCGGAGACTCAAATCACGAAAAGAAAGAAAAAACTCGTATACCAAAGGATACATGAAAAGAAAGACTATCCCCAAAACAGCGGGGGCTAAAAAATAACTGGGAGAATGGTAGTTGCCTTTTAAAGAGAATTTGAAATAGAGGGCAAATAAGAAAGGAACTGAGCCGAAAAAACAGGCAGTAAGAGTCGATGCGCCCAGACTGTAAAGACTGCCACCTAAACTTAAACCGGCCAGCGCCATGATCGGCAGGTAAAGGGGATAGCGCCAGATCCGAAAGTTGACCCAGATAAAGCCGATCCCGACTGCTACTACAAAAATAACCAACATCAATAATTTGATGAGCTCAAACAAGGCAGGTGTGACTGACAATTCCATCCTAATCCCCTAGACCAATCCTGATGCGGAAGCAAAAAAAAGTGCGTATCAGGCCTGCAATTGTGACAAACCGCGATGACTCGTTATCCCTGGGCAGGCGCAATGGAAGATGAACGGTGCATTTCAAAGACCATTCTTATGAATGGTCCTAACTGGTTTTAGTTAGTGGCTGGCTTTGTCACCGTCTTGTTTTTTTTATCTTCCGTACGCAGTGCTTGCAGAGCTTCATTTGCGGCTTTTTGCCCCGTCTTAGTTGCCTCGGCTACTTTTTCCCGGCCAGCCATTCCCCGTTGAACCATAATGCGCAATCCATCCCAAGCTGCTCGCATTTCCACTTCGCTGGGTGAAGGTTTCGCGTGCTCGACTGTTTTTGTGAGCTCGTCCAAAGTTTCGAGTGACTTGACCTGTGGATGGTTGCGGGCTTCCAAAGTGGAAGGAATGCGATTGAGACGTGTCGCCAATCGCACCTGAATAGCCGGCTCACTCAGGAACTTGACAAAGGTATTGATTGCTTCAAGGCGTTCGTCTTTCGCATTGGCATTGATAAAGAGATAGCGACCACCAACAATTGGTGTCACATAGCGGTCTTGACTGGCAATCTTAGGCAGTGGCGCAATACCGAGCTGATCGCCAAATTTTTCTTTGTAAGTGGTGATTTCCCAGTCGCCATTGATGTGAAAGGGAGCGCGGCCGGAAAGAAACATGGTTTTAGCACATTCATAGTCGCAGTCTTGCGGCATAATCTTGTGCTCATCTTTCAAGCTGATCAGATATTCCAGGGCACTGCGCGATTCAGGGGTATCAAGGGTGACTTCAACGCGATCGCCTTCTTTCTTCAATGGCCAACCGCCAAATGCACCAAGAAAAGGGAGAAACCAAAAGGGCTCAGACTGATACATCGCCAAGCCGTAGTGATTGCTCTTGCCTTTCATGGATTCTTTGCCGACTTTGATCAAGTCTTCAAAAGTTTCAGGCGCTTTTGCGGCAAGCTTCTTATTATAATAGAGGAGCAGATGGTTCCCAACACTAAGTGGTACCCCCCAAATTTTCCCGTCAAGCTTGGTGACGTCGACTGCAGTTTGATCAAATTTGCCAGCTGGAATCAGATCATCGACTGCTTGAATCACACCTGCTGTGACAAATACACCGGCGATATCATTGGGGCCATAGACGATATCAGCACCATCACCCGTGACTGACGAGCGCAAGTACTTGGTGCGCATTTCTTCGTTTTCATAATGCTGTCTGACGATCCGGATGTTCGGGTGACTACGCTGAAAAACGGCGATCCACTTGTCCATCTCGTCACCGACCTCAGGTGAATCCTGCTCCCATAAGTCGATGCGGATTTGCTTTTTGTCCTGGGCCAGACCCATAGGGCCAGCAAAAAACATGACCGATGACAATAAAATTGTAATGACATGTTTCATGATAAAACCTCTTCAGGTAATTGGTGAACGGCTAATACAAACATGGCATGCGACCACGTCAGTGGCATAACCCACGCCGGCAGGCCGGATTCCGGATCGATTTGTTCGGCGAACAAGCCCTCCGGAGTAACATGCTGAATCACCCATTGCCAGCAAGTCCTGGCAAGGTCGTTTTGCTTGATCTGGGAAGCGCCCAGTGCAAGCCAAAGTGTTGTCAGTATCCATGGATTTCCCGCACGATAATCGTCGGCTTCATATCGCCCGATGCCACCAACTCCCGAACGCCACAGGCGATCATAGATTAAGTGGACATAATCTTTCCAGACATCCTGATAACGTTTCAAATCGAGTATTTCGTAAGGGTAGGCAGTGCCGATCTGTGAGATATCGACGACGTAATCGGCTGCGATAAAGTGCTCAGCACGACCACTGGGCCGAGACAAGGTCTTGGTTGCTTGTCCGCGAGCTTCCAATTTTTGTTTCGTATTACCTTCAATCTTGCGATTCAATGTACGTGCAAAATGGGTTTTGTCGCTTGACTTCTGGATAAAACGATCGGAATTGGTTAAACGATAGAGCACTTCATACTGCTCTTGCCAGCTAGCATTAGCCTGCCAACCCATACGTTGATAAATATCGATGGCTGCTTTTAGGCCAGCAGCCATCGCTGCTACGGCGTAGTAGTGCACACCTTCTCGCTCTTCCCAAAGATCAAAACCATCAATGGGTAATTCCTCGTCCCACGGATGTTTGGCTGCTGCTAACCAGTCGGCAGCCTTGCTGATCATATCTTGCAGTTCGTTCATTAAGGAACGGTTATCGCAAAGTTCTAAATGCTTCCATAAACCGAACAGAACGCTACCGGTTTCATCAGGTTGCAAAAAGCCCCAACTTGATGCCAGATGGCCCTCCATATCATGTCGGTGGAGAAAACTACCGTCTTCACTTTGGCAACGAGCCATGTAGCGATAAAAGCGCGCCGACTCTTCATGCATACCACAGATATCCATGGCTAAGGTGATGAAGCCAGCGTCACGTCCCCAGCAAAAGCCATAGCCGCCACAGTGGGAAAAATCAAAGTGAAATTCTGGGGCAGCGATGATGCCACCTTCCGGATCTTGCATTTGCCGCAAAGTGAGCAAGGTGCGTTTATAGAGGTCTTGAATTTGCGGAGGAACATACTTTGGTGCAGCTTTTTGCTTGGCTAACCAAGTACGGTCTACCTGTCTGATAGCTTCTAAGCTTTCATCAAAGCGGCGCCAAGGACCTTTCGGAAATTTGTCCAAAGACTGCCCCAGGCCATAGCGGACTTCCCAGTTTTGACTCTTAAGTTGCCAGACGATCATGCCATCTGTTCTACCGATGGCATTCGGCGAGCGACTCTCTAAACCAAGCCACGGATTGTTTGGCTTGTGGCTTACGTAATTGTAACCAATCGTGCGATCTGGCACGAGCATCGCTTCCAGAACATCGTGAAAACGATCGGCTGCCGCTCTTTGACTTTGAATCCAACCACATTCGGCAAAAGCAACTGCGGCAGGGACTTGGTTTTCCACGGCTTGCACCCGGAAAAAGACTTGGCCTCGCCACGAGCAAAGCCAGGACTCTTCCTCATGAAAGGCGGTGCTTTGTAAAATTTCCGAGGCATCAATTTCCGGTTGGTGCCAATGGACCAGCCAGTGATCGTAAACTTGGGCATCAATGCCTTCTAAAGACCAATGCTCACGCAGAGTATTATGTTCGATCAGGTAGCTGATCCGGATTTGGAAAGACTCCAAGCGAAGTTCGGGCAAAGATGCCTGAGGATCGATGCGGAAAACCTGATGAAAGATATCAGCATCCGCTTCCAGTTCAGATTCACTTTGTAAAAGCGTGCTGGAAAACACCGGATGGCGCTTCGTGTTTAATTGCTGACAATGTTTTTGCCAGTGCTCATACGTTGCGCTATCTCCGCCCGGCAAGTGCAAGACCAGTAAATTGGTTGCCAAGTCTTTCAGTTGTTTTGGCTTTAGAATTAAAGCGCTGTGGACCCGTCTTGTAATAAGACTGAGAGCATCGCGGCGGGGGCCGAAAAAGACGTTGGGACGACTGCCAAAGTGAATCTCTCTTACGACAGTTTGATCGTCACTAGGATCGACACCGTTGTCGAAACCACATAAGAGGTGATCTCTTGCCATAACTACCTGGAGCATAAGCTCAAGCTCCTAATTGATAAGACCTTGTAAAAATACAAAAAAAATAAAACAATGCGTGAACGGCTGCGTTTAGCGACTTACTGGCCACAACTATCGGTTTGAAAGGTACTAGTGTCAAGTGAAAAGCCGGATTTGTAGCAGCTTACGACTTGAGATGAACCAATTTCGTCGTAAAAAAACAAGAGTCAGTGGCGAAGCCAAATATGCCGGAAAACTTGCACCTAGCTAGGTTCCATCCGGAAATACCTTATTCTGCGTTATATCGCTGAAAATAAATCCTCATGTATTCGAATACACTGCGGTTTATTTTCAGCTCGCGCCTTGCCTAAGGCATTCCCGGACGGACCCTAACTAGTTCTTAGTTCATGACCCCGGTATCCGAAATTTTTTAGGCTTGTGGAGGTGTCTAGCCCAGGACCGAAGTTCCATCCGGACCAAGTGGTGATTCACCCAGATTCCCGACGCGGTTTCTGCGAAACCGCTGGGAATGAAAGCATTCACGACTTACACGGTCAAATAATTCTGGTCAGGACTTAAGCTTTAACCAGCCGCAGTCGCTTTTTCCGCCTTAGTTGCTACACGTTCACCATGCTCTACTGGCTCAAACCAATGCAATGCGTGGCGATCGACAGTGGCTAAAAGCTTATCGCCGCGTTTGGCTGCATTCATTTTTTTCAACCGATGTGGATTGGCACTGCGGATGATCAGTTGCTGCTCATCCAGTTTTGCGACCATGTGGGATTCGTGGCCATGCGGTTCGCGAAAGATGACTTCCACCTGCATATCAGGAACACCTTGCGCTTCTCGACCTGTGTCAGCCAAAATTTTAATGGCTTCCGGACGCAGGCCGAGCGTATAGGGGCCACTTTTTAGCGGCACTTCGTCATGAGAAAACTCGATTTTTTTTGAACCGATGTGAAAGGTTTTTCGGGAGCCATCAATCTTGAGTTCGCCGTCAAAAAAGTTCATATTCGGGCTGCCAATAAAAGACGCGACAAACTTATTAGCTGGTGCGTCGTAGAGTTCCATAGGGCTACCGATTTGTTGAATGTCGCCTTGGTGTAAGACAACGATACGGTCAGCCAGAGTCATGGCTTCCACCTGATCATGAGTGACGTATACAGAGGTGGCACCGATTTTTTGATGGAGATCGGCCAATTCAATACGCGTTTGCGATCGAAGTTTGGCATCCAGGTTGGAAAGAGGTTCGTCAAATAAAAATAAAGCAGCGCGGCGAACAATCGCTCGACCAATCGCTACCCGTTGCCTCTGACCACCGGAAAGCTGTGATGGCTTTCGATCGAGTAGGTGATTGATGTCGAGGATTTTCGAAGCACGATCGACTTCCTGTTCGATCGTTTCCTTATTTGTACCACGCATTTTTAAACCGAAGGCAAGATTTTCCCGCACCGTCATGTGAGGGTAAAGCGCATAGTCTTGGAAAACCATGGCAATATCCCGGGCTGCGGGTGGAAGTTCTGTGACATCGCGGCCAGCAATATAAATACGACCTTCCGTAACTGGTTCAAGGCCAGCTATGATGCGCAATAAAGTGGACTTTCCGCAACCTGAAGGACCGACAAGAACGAGAAATTCTTTTTCCGCAATTTCCAGATTGATATCTTTGAGAACGCTCACTTTATTGTCATAGACTTTTTTTACTGCTTCAATTTTTAACTGTGTACGAACCATTCCACTTCCCCTTGTCCTGGCAAAAATTGCTAGCTCAACTACCTGAGTCTGGAGATATTTCTTTTTGAAAACGAGTTTGCTTCAGTGAGTTTTTCACGCGCTTCAAGTGATCTAAAAAGTCTGGTCCGCGACGGAGCGTGACACCAGTGGCTAGGACATCGATCAAGGTTAAGTGAACGATACGTGACACAGTCGGGGTATAGACATCGGTATCCTCGATGGTTTCGACTCCCAATACGATACTGCAGTATTCGGCAAGCGGCGAGCCAGGCATCGTTAGGCCAATGACCGTCGCACCAGCTTCACGTGCTAATTGCGCAGCTTCCACAGTAGCTATGGTGCGACCAGTATAAGAGATAACCACTACGACATCTCCTCGACTGGCCGAGCTTGCCGACATGCGCATCATCATGATGTCGGTATAGGCAATCACCGGTACATTGAGTCGAAAAAACTTATGCTGGGCATCGCTGGCGACCGAAGCTGATGCTCCCAGACCGTAGAATTCGATGCGTCTCGCTTGAGCCAGGGCATCGACAGCACGTTCGACGGCTCGGATATCGAGATTGTTTTTTGCATCATCGAGACTTGCCATCGTCATTTCAAAAATTTTGTTCGAATACTCCTCGACACTATCGTTTGGCTCTACATTGGAGTTGACATAAGGAGTGCCGTTTGCAAGGCTTTGCGCCACCTTCAGTTTGAAGTCCGGAAAGCCACTGCAGTCGAGGCTGCGGCAAAAACGGTTAACGGTTGGTTCACTCACATCGGCTGCCCGAGCAAGGCTGGCGATGCTGGAGCGGATGGTAGTATTAGGGTCAGCTAATACCACATCGGCGACCTTTAATTCGGATTTGCTCAGCGATGGTCTAACTTTGCTGATTTTTTGTAGGATGTTAATGACATGCCTCCCCTGAGCTAAACATACTTTTGGCCGATTTATACCCAGGAATGAAACATTCTTACAAGTTAATATTTTGTCGTGAAATCCTGGATGTCGCTTGACCTACTTGGTTTCATTCGACTTTGCAGAGAATCCGGGGTGAGAAATTCGCTACAAAAATGGCGTAGAGAAATGAAATTCGTCATGAAAAACCGGGATTTATGTAGTTTTTTCACGACATTTGTCTTTTGATTTCATTTGACCGGCAGGCCGAAATTGGCTATCAGCAAGCCATGGAAAGTCTCGTGGGGCAGCCAATATGAGCGAAAATCCGTCGATGTCTAGTCATCTCCTAATATTCGGAGCCAATGGCGATCTCGCCATGCGTAAGCTCTATCCAGCACTTTTTCGTTTATTCCATGATCGGCCGGATGCTGTCGGTCTGATTATTGGAATTTCTCGTCACGATGTCAGTGGGTCAGTTTTTTTGGAAACAGTCTACACGAATCTACGGCGGTATTTGCAGGCGGATGAATTGGATGATGAGTCGTGGCAAAGATTCCGCCAGAAGTTGTGTTATTTGGCAGTCGATGTAACTTCGCCTACCAGCTTCGAAACAGTTAAACAGGTGATCGACCAGGCCACAGTCGCCCCGCTTGTCGTTTATCTGGCCACGGACCCCTGGTTGTTTGGTGTGATTTCACAAAATCTCAAGATGGCTGGTATCGTTAACGATGCCACCAGAGTCGTCTTGGAAAAGCCGATCGGTGAGGACCTGGTCTCTTCACAAAAGATCAACGATCAAGTGGCGGAAGTCTTTACGGAACGACGTACCTATCGGATCGACCACTATCTGGGAAAAGAAACGGTTCAAAATTTACTGGCCGTGCGTTTTGCTAATGCCTTGTTTGAACCTTTGTGGAATAGCTCGACGATCGATCATGTGCAGATCACGGTGGCCGAGTCTGTGGGTGTCGAAGGTCGCTGGTCTTATTACAACCGAGCTGGGGCTTTGCGTGATATGGTTCAAAACCATCTTTTGCAATTGCTCTGCCTGGTGGCCATGGAGCCACCCATCAGTCTTGATGCGGACGCCGTCCGTGATGAAAAAATAAAAGTTATCCGATCTTTAAAGCCAATGACTCCACAGGACGTCGTGGAAAAAACTGTTCGTGGCCAATATACGGAAGGTATGGTCGATGGCCAGCATGTACCGCGTTATCTTGATGAAGGAGATGGCAGTGCTTCACAAACAGAAACCTTTGTCGCCTTGCGGGCTGATATCGATTCGTGGCGTTGGTCAGGGGTGCCTTTTTATCTGCGCACCGGCAAGCGCCTACCCGTGCGCTACTCGGAAATCGTGATCCAATTCAAACAGGTGCCGCATTCGATATTTAATTCCGGGCCACAACCTGTTAATACGATGGTACCCAATTCTTTGATCATTCGCTTGCAACCAGAAGAAAGCATTCAACTTGTGATGATGAACAAGGTGCCAGGTTTGGATGAAGTGATGCGTTTATGCCCGGTGGCGCTTAACCTCAGTCTCAGCGAAGCTTTTCATAATCCTCGCACGCCCTTTGCGCATGAGCGTTTGCTGCTTGATGTATTGCGTGAAAATCAGACCCTATTCATGCGCCGTGATGAAGTGGAGGCAGCCTGGCAATGGATTGATAGTATTCAAACCGGCTGGCTTTTAGCTGAAGATGCTCCGGTCGGCTATTCTGCAGGAACCTGGGGCCCTGAGACAGCGTATGATTTGATCCAACGGGACGGGAGGACTTGGAATGACTAACTGTCCCTTGTTAAGTGCCAGCTGTCGTGGAGGTCAAAGGTGCTAGTTCAGGATACAATGCCTTATGGTAGTGACAAAGCCTTAAGCATACACGCCTTTACCGAACGCAAATCCTGGTCACAAAGTATTGCCGAGATGTTAGTTGAACATCTCGAAGACTGCCAGCAGAAAGGCCGCCGCCCAAAGCTTGCTTTACCTGGAGGCAGTACGCCGAAACAGTTTCTTGCTGAACTTGGCAAGCATTCTTTGCCGAAACTCGATATCGAAATTTTACCTACTGACGAAAGGGCTGTCGCTTTAAACGATCCACGACGTAATGATGCGATGTTGGGTCAGGCGCTTCAAGCTCACATGCAGGTGCGGCTAACCTCTTTTGTTGAGCGGCCAACCTCGCCTCAGAAGATGCTGCGCAGCTTGCAAAAAAAATTAAGCCAATCCCCTGATCCCCTGTCACTGGCGATTTTAGGTATGGGAACGGATGGCCATATTGCATCGATTTTTCCCTTGCGGGAAACGGCAGCTCGCAGTGGTGATTTGGCGGGAGACTGCCTTTGGGTGCAGCGGCGAGGGGAAGATTTTTTTCGCCTTTCACTAGGCTGGCAGCCGCTTCTTTGTGCTGAAAATCTGTGGCTGATCTTGTTGGGGCAAGAAAAGATGGATCGCCTGCAACTATGGTTGGATCAAGATGATCAAAGCCGGCCGGTTATCAAACTTTTGCAATCAAGGCCTGTGACCTTGATCTGGAGCCCGTGAGGTCTTGAGTGGAAACTAACCGCAAATTACAAACGGTCATCGATCGCATCAAGCGCCGGAGTGCGCTAAGCCGCAAAAATTATTTGCAATCCATGGAACAAGCAGGGAAAGCGGCTAGTGTGCCTGCAGAGATTCCCTGCAGCAACCTGGCCCACAGCCTGGCCAGCCTTGATGAGCACGACAAGCAGAAGTTTCTGCAGCAACCGCTGGCACGTATCGGAATTGTCAGCTCCTATAACGATTTATTATCCGCGCATCAACCCTTCCATCGTTTTCCCATGATCATCAAAAAAGCTCTGGCACAGGAAGGCCTCGCTTGTCAGTTTGCTGGTGGCGTTCCGGCCATGTGTGATGGGATTACCCAGGGGCGCAATGGGATGGAGCTTAGTCTGTTTAGTCGCGATACCATCGCCATGAGCACGGCCGTTGCTTTAAGTCACGATGTGTTTCAAGGCGTCATCGCTCTTGGCACCTGCGATAAGATCGTCCCTGGTCTGATTATGGGACTGCTGAGTTTTGCTTACATGCCGGTTATTTTTCTGCCTGCTGGGCCTATGCCATCAGGTTTGGGGCACAGAGAAAAGCAAAATTTGCGCGAGCGTTTTGCCGTTGGTCAAGCCAGCCGCAGTGAATTACTTGCTGGTGAAATGCAGACATATCATGCGCCTGGGACCTGTACTTTTTATGGAACAGCCAATACCAATCAGTTGCTGATGGAATTTTTAGGATTGCATTTGCCGGGCAGTACTCTTTTTCAGGCAAATGCAGCCATACGTGATCCCTTGACAATCTTTGGCGCCCAACATTTGGGGCGGGTTGTGAAAGCTGCCGATCCTGACAAGGCCTTGATGCGAATTCTGACGGAAGAATCCTTTGTCAATGCGATCGTCGCCTTAATGGCAAGTGGCGGCTCAACCAACCATACCCTGCACCTTCCGGCGATGGCGAAATGTGCGGGAATCCAGCTTGATTGGCAGGATTTTGATGAAATTTCGCGCATGACGCCGCAACTCGTGCGGATTTATCCGAATGGTCAGGCTGATGTGAATGATTTTCATGCAGCCGGTGGCAGTGGATTTTTATTGCGCGAGCTTCTCAGTCTGGGGCTTTTAACGGAAAAGGTGCAGACGATCTGGGGTCAAGGGCTCGCCTCCTATACGCAGTGTCCCGATCTGGAGGGAGATCAGCTGCGATGGCAGGAGGCGCCAAATCAATCGGCGAATCTCGATGTTTTGCGTCCGTCGCATTCCCCATTTGTAGCAGATGGGGGCTTGCGGCTGGTTGAGGGCGATCAACTGGGACGGGCCATTGTCAAAGTATCGGCCTTAAAGCCAGAGCAACGACGCATCACCGCGCCGGCCCTGGTTTATCACGACTGGCAAGAGGTGGAAGCGGCCTTCAATCAGGGGGCCTTGGACCGCGATGCCGTGATTGTTTTACCGTTTCAGGGACCCTGCGCAAACGGTATGCCCGAGCTTCACAAGATCTCTTCCCTACTTGGCATCGTTCAAGATAGAGGTTATCGTGTCGCATTACTCACGGATGGACGTTTATCGGGTGCATCAGCTAAAGTTTTGGCTGCCGTACATCTTAGTCCGGAAGCCTTCCGTGGCGGCGGCATTGGTCGGCTGCGTACCGGCGATATGGTGAGTATCGACGCGGAAAACGGTTTATTAGCAGTACAGGCTGATGACTGGATGAGTCGTGAAAAGTCGCGAGCGAATCAAAAAGCACCTGTGGGAAGTGGGCGGGAATGGTTTTATTGGATGAGACAATCCGTTAGTCAAGCTGATCAGGGAGCCACTGTTTATTCAGGAGCTCCAGATCGCGAAATTTGAAAATAGGTGGCGTCATGGCAGATTTTTTGATTGGTGATATTGGCGGTACAAATGCCCGACTAGCCTTGGCATGTCGTAATACCTTGGCCATTCGTTGTGCAAAAACCTTCGGTAGTCAGGACTTTCCCAGTTTCCGCCAAGTGATTGAGACCTACCTCGCCGAACTGCCGGCTGGTGAGCTCATTCCTGAACATGCCTGTTTTGCCGTGGCATCGCCGATCACGGGAGACATGGTCCATTTTACAAATAATCCCTGGTCATTTTCTATTAGCGAACTGGCCCGTAATCTGCCATTTAGGGATTTAAAGGTCATCAATGACTTCGTTGCTGTGGCGATGAGTCTACCGCATCTGTCTGCCGATCATTTGCTCGCTATGGGTACGGGTGCGCTTGATCCGTCGTTAACACTAGGTGTCCTTGGTCCGGGAACGGGACTCGGTATGGCCCTGCTGCTTGATGTGGAAGGCCGGAAAATTCCCATGCCGACTGAAGGCGGACATGCTGCCTGGTGTCCGAGTGATGAATATGAAATGGAGTTATGGAAAGTCTTGCGCCAAGGGCGTGAGATCGTCTCTCGCGAAGATCTACTTTCTGGGCAAGGGCTGGTAAATCTTGCAAATGCAGTTCGTTGCGTTGATGGCTGGGTAGATGAAGGAGTGGTGCGGGCGGAAGAGATCACCCGTCTTGCCATAGGCGAAGCGAACTCGCAATATATCAAGGTTTTGGATTATTTCTGCGCAATTCTGGGAGCTACGGCTGGAGATTTTGCCTTGCAAACTGGTGCCAGGGGCGGGATTTTTATTGCTGGAGGAATCATCCCACGCTTTCGTGAGTTTTTCATGGGCAGCCGGTTTCGGGAAAAATTTGAAGCGAAAGGGCGATTTTATGACTACGTCCATGAGATTCCAAGCGTTTTGATTACTGCAGGACAGCCGGGTTTGATTGGTGCCGCCGCGGCACTGCAAAATTAAAGGCGCGAAGGAAGTTCCCTTATGAAGGAGCAAGATGTGATCAGTCCAGTCATTGCCAGCAATTCGCAGGAGATGGAGCGGCTTCTCGCGAAGAGTCCTGTCTTGCCTGTTATGACGATACCGGAATTGAGCGATGCCGTACCGGTGGCAAAGGCTCTGGTCAGTGCTGGGCTTAGAATTATCGAAGTCACTTTGCGCACCGACTGCGCTATTTCTGCCATAAAAGCCATACTGCATGAGATCCCGGGCATTTGCGTTGGCGGTGGCACGGTAACTTCCGTGCAACAGCTGGAAACTTTGCATGCGATTGGTGCCAGCTTCGCTGTCAGCCCTGGCTTGACTGTCGATTTGCTGCGCCGCGCCAAGGCTATCGGTATGCCTTATCTTCCAGGTATTACCAGCGTTTCTGAGTTGATGCTGGGAATGAGTGAGGGCTACGAGTGCTTTAAATTTTTCCCTGCAGTCGCATCTGGCGGTGTGGCGACCCTAAAATCGCTCGCTGGTCCTTTCAGCCAGGTCAAGTTTTGTCCGACAGGAGGTATTAACCAGGATAATTTTGCTGAATATTATAAGTTGAGCAATGTTGTCAGTGTTGGGGGATCATGGCTGACACCGCAAAAATTGATCGAGGCGAAAGACTGGCCACAGATACAGAAAATCTCGGAGCAATTTTTAGCCGAGTGCTCTCTCTCGTCCTGAGAAATAAAAACGGGCCGCAGAAAGCGGCCCAAAGCGAAAAACAAGATGATATTTCTACTTCTTGGCAGTGGTCATGGAATTGTCTTTCAAACCCACGCGCAATTCTTTAAACGTGTATAGATCGCTCTCTGGTGAAATGGTTGCCTCCGAAGACACGTAGAGGCCTTGCTGGCATTGATCGGCAGGAAAGATGGTTGGTTCATTTTTAAATTGACCTTCTCCTACATTTACCCGTCTTTGCGTTGTTTTTTCAAAAGTGATGCCCCAGTCGGAATCTTTTGTTTTACCATAGCAGCGGACCACAAATTGCAAGGTACAGGGCTTGTCTTCAACGCTTTCGCTAGGACCACAGGTGTAATCTTTTTCCAAGAACACCTGGTATTGCTTGCCAGGCTCCAGGTGCGAGGTTCCAATGTTGAATTCAGAAATCAGGACGGCGCGTTTGTCCTTGCTCTGAATATCGCTGACAACCAAACCTTTGTCTTCGTCTAGGTTCGGGCTGGTCCAGGGGCTGTAGACCCAGCGAGAAAACGAGGGGCTTTTACTATAAGCGTAATACTCGTCTGTTTGATATGGCTCCTCCAACTTTTCCGCCCTAATGGCTTGCAGTGTGCCATCAGTAGGAAGCTTATCGATGGCAAGTGATGGACTGGACTGGGTCAACAAGCTTAGTCCGATCAAAGATGAAAGAGCCCATGGTAACGTGTTGCGATTTGATTTCATGACCTTTTCTAACTCCTTGATAAGAAAAAACCAAATAAATCGATGACTGGTATGCCGAACCAGTTAGTATTTTTTGGCGAAAATTTGCGATGCAGGATGCTTAGAAAACCTTAAAGGATATTTGAAAGGAGTTCAAGAATTCTGGGCATGAGCTTAGCTGATTCAGGGTAAAAATATGTTGAATTGACATCTGCTATCTGATTGCCGTGACTTGTGGGATCTGCTCTGTTGGAGCAGATCCCGAATCTGTGGCGCTTAAATCGTCTCAGTTACATAGCTTCAATCTTGAGGAATGAGAGCGCTTGCTGCGAGTTTAAAGCTTCCTTAGGGATGTAAATAAAATCGAAGCGGTATTTTCCATCCTTGCCATATGGGATGGAAAGGCTCAGGTTGCCGCTTTGTGGTGAAGAAGTCAGTCCACTTGGCACAATTGGTGCGCCAAAATTGGAGTTGGCGCTCCAATTTTCATCGGCGACCTTAAACTCAACTTTACCCGCGTCCAATTTCACGGTGGTTGAATAAGTAAATGGCGCTTTCGGCTGCAAGGCATCGCTCGTTTGCCAGGTGTTCATGCCACCCCGAAGATACAGAGTTTTCACCTGGGCTGCAGCAGCTTTTCCCTCTTTGGCAGCTGAAGCCAGTGTTAACGGTTTTGTCGAGGACTTCGGCTGTGGTTGGGTGCTAAGCTTGTGCTGGTTATTGACATAGAGATCGGCAAGCAACTGGCCATCCTTGTTTTGCATGGCACTCAACAGCGAGTCATAGTCGATGACAAAGGGCTTATCGAATGCTCCAAGATTCGCTTTATCGCTGCTGCCATTACCATAAACCAAAAAAACCTGGCGTACAGCTTTACCCCAGTTAAATTCATAAATACCATCTTTACCAAGCTGCTGAAAAATGGAAGTTTCTCCATGACTCGTCAGATGCAAGGCATGATCGCGTTGATTGCCATTTTCATAATGCACGCGGACCAGTGGCTCACGGCTATCAACGAAAACATCGCGCTCAAGCCTGACCGGAGTTTTTTGTCCTGGAGTGGTAATTTCCGCAATCAATGTTAATTCTTTCCCCTGAGGGATTAGATCGCCATCGATATAGGCGCGATAAGGTGGGTTATAGTCGCGAGGTAGTGGGTAAATAGCTTTGTCGCCTTTGATTTGATAAGCAAAATCGACGACGGGATAATTGGCACTTGGGGCATCAACTTCAAAGATGAACAAATCGCCTACACGTTCGCCTTCGGCTGGGCTGACTATGCTCGTCGCCTGCCGGGTGGCAAGGGAGACTTTATTTTTCTGACCTTTTAGGATGGCAAAGCTAAATGGTGCTAGTTCAAATGGATTTTTCTTTATGCTGCCTTTTTCCGGATAAATCACCTCGGCATTGGATCTTTGCCAGGGAATACTTACCGCTTTATTTCCCCAGTTAAAGGCAACGAGGAAATCTTCCTTTGCATTGGGCATGGTTCTTAAAAAGGCGTAGGCATGCTCGGCCTGCAAGTCCATACAAGGGTATTGCTCACCGCGGCGCAAAAGTTCATGATCGGCATAGATCTTGTGGAATTGCTGCAGGGCAAGATACAAGGGATGTTTTTTATCAAAATTATCATCGGCAGTTGTTTTATCAGTTCCAAGAAGATTGTTGTCGTTGTATTTGGCAACACGGCTTGGAAACATATTCTGCCGGGCAAGTTTGTCGCCGCCATGACCGGTAAAGCCCTGCTCGTCACCATAATATATGACCGGAACCCCTCGGGCAAAAGTCATTTTTGCATGAGCTAGGATGCTACGCTGAAGTTTTTCCTCTTCACTGGCTTGAGGATGGGCGAGTTCGATGAAATGACCAATTCTACCGATGTCATGGTTCGAGATGAAGGTCATCATTTTCTGTGGTGATGTCGATGAGCGATAAATATCATCGCTGGCAAACGTATTAGAAAAGGCCTGAGCTGCACCGCCATCAGCAAAGGCGGTTTTTGCAGCGCCATGAAATGCAAAGTCAAGCACGGAATCCATTTGACCTTCGCGGGTATAGTAGCTCAGTTGCTCCGGATCGCCCGTAAAGACTTCGCCAAAGATGAAAAAATTGGGGATGCCTTGGGTTTTGGCGAAATCCCGGATAGCCGGCACAAATTCCTGCCAGAACTCAATATTCACATGTTTGACGGTATCGACCCGGAAACCATCAATCTTATACTTTCTGATCCAATCCTGATAAATTTCAATCATGCCGCTGACAACGCGGGGATGCTCGGTGAAAAGATCGTCAAGGCCGAAAAAATCGCCTTTTTCCGAGCTTTCACCGGAAAATGTGGTGTTGCCACGATTATGGTAGTAGATGAGTTCATTAAGCCATTCTGGCTTTTTTATGGCGCCCGGATTACTTCTGACATAAGGTGTGTAGGCGTAATTGGGATCGGCTAATTTCGCAAAGTTTTCTTCGGAAAAGTCACCATCCTGAAAACCGGGGTTGAGTTGCTTGCCTTTGCGTTCACGGGAATAGGGGTAGTCTTCACGGCTGCGATAAGGACAGTCATCACATTCGCGATAGCTGTTGATATCGGCGGTATGATTGGTGATGACGTCCATGAAGACTTTTATTCCACGCTTATGCGCTTCGTCGACCAGTTCTTTGAATTCCTCTTCGGTGCCGAAGTGGGGATCGACGGTCGTAAAGTCCGTAATCCAGTAGCCATGATAGCCGGAGCTATGTTGCTCCAATTGCCCCATGCCCTGTACCGGTTGATTCTTCATGATCGGTGAAAGCCAAAGGGCTGTAATCCCCAAGTCATCCAAGTAGTCAAGATTTTGTGTGATGCCTTTGAAGTCGCCGCCATGATAGAAGCCCTCGTTCTCCGGCCAATATCCGTGACGCATAATATCGCGATGGGAATCCTTTTGATCAAATCGCCGTTGATCAAAGCCTTTATCATTTTTTGGGTCACCATTAGCAAAACGATCAACCATGATGAAATAGAAAACATCATCTTCGATCGGGCGATTGCGAAAGTCTTTGCTTTTGTCAACTGCTAGTAGGAACGATGTGAAACTCATGCACAAGGCGAGCACGATGAGCCCAAACTGTTTTCTGATTATCATTAACCAACCCCTCACTATTGTTTTGCCGGGCGAAAATAGCCCTTTTTTTCCTGTGAGGCAAGGTTATAGCGCCTTTGAACGACATTTCAGTAGACGGTCAGTTTAGAGTTCGTCAGCTTGATTGGGTTGCTAATAACTTGAATTAATTATGTATTATACTTTGGTAGCGAAAAAACCCCTAGCGATGGAGTTTGGCCAGCAGCCCACTTGCTGCATGACCATGGATGCCCAAAACTTGATTCAAAAATGCTCGATAATCGGCCGTTTCACAATCGATCATGCGATCATAAAGTTGCATCGCTTGCTCGATAAATTCTGGTGCGCTCACGATTTGATCTTCAATGTGACGAATACACCACTCAGCGATAAAGTCATTCACATTCAGCGACTGACGGATAAGATCACAACTTTGCAAGCGTTGGCCTTTGCCAACCAAAGTAAAAACTTGGCTGAGGCTTTCCCTGCTTAAAGGCACATGACGCTTGGCTCGCGTTGTGAAACTTTGCTGATTAGATTCTTTCTTGTTGCCTTGGGGCGCTACGGCAACAGTTTTATTAGGTCCAGCGTGCATCGTGGAAGTCCTCGTTTTGCTCTATTTTGTGGTTTTTGATTTTCTTGATATTCATGCGATTTATCGGAATCATACTGGCTAATTATGAGTGTGGTGTGGCATGTTTCGCTATATCGCGATGATAACCGTAGTTTTTTCCAGGTGCGGAGCAGGTAATTAGTTCTTTTCATATTTTTCTGCAAGTTTACCCCTATCATACGGACTAGCTGCTGAAGAAGCCCAGCGACTTCAAACTCTTACCGTTCGGAAGTTTTTTGCTCTAAAGGGAAACTCCTGGCCTACAAAATAGTCCCTTTTGCAGGGGAAGGGGCTGAGCAGGAGCTTTTGCTTGCTTGACAGTCGGAGGCTTTTCTTTAGATTGGAAATATGACGATCCGCTTGCGTCAATAGCCGGAGAAATTGAGATGCGAACATCGATTCCATTCTACAGGGAGATTGCGCCAAGGATCATCGCTTGCAGTGCCTACTGATTTCATTGATTCTTGCCGTTCTTGCTCCCCACAGAATTGATCGTGAAATCTTCTCAAGTAAAAAAGCGAACCGAGTTCAGAGTTAGGGGAATTTTTATGAGTTCAATGACAAAGTCCATGGCCCGTTACGATGCGCGGCCAAAAGCCAAGCAAAGTGAATTATATGAGGAACGATGGACTGTTCCACAGATTGAAAATCTCAACGATTTGATGTGCCACGATCGGCCGGAAGACATTCTCCTTTGGGCCGAAGAGAACTTTTCGCCGAAGCTAAAGTTTTCTTGTCAATTCAGTATGGAAGATGTGGTTCTATTGCACCTCATGCATCGACTTGGAGTTCAGGCTGAAGTCTTCTTTCTTGATACCGGTCGCTTGCATCAGGAAACCTATGATCTCGTAGAAACCTACCGCGAGCAATTCCATTTTGATATCAATGTCTATACCCCTGATACTCAGGGATTAGCAGGAATCTTAAGTAAAAACGGGGTCAATCCTTTCTATCGCAACCGCCAGGCAAGGCAGGAATGTTGCTTTGTCAGGAAAATGGAACCCATGGCAAGAGCCTTGGATGGGGCAGATGCCTGGGTGAGTGGACAACGTCAGGAATATGTGACAAATGCCACCGGTGTTGTGGCAATCGACAGCCTGCATGGTGGTATCTTGCAGATCAACCCCATCTATTATTGGGATTCAGCAGCCGTGTGGGAGTATGTTCGGCAGCATCAGATTCCCTATAATCGCTTGTATGACCAAGGTTTCGCCAGTGTTGGCTGTTCTCCTTGTAATCGTCCCTTACACGAGGGGGAAAGCGTAGCTGATGGAACTTGGTGGTGGGAAGATGCTAAAGAGAACGATTTGCCAGTTTTGAAGAACTCGGAGGTTCATCGTGTCGGTTGAGAGCTTCGTCACTCAGCTGGCTTAATGAGCCATAAATTCGTCATACGCTTCAATGGGTTTAATGCGTTGGCCATCTGCCAGGACAAGTTCTTGAAATAGGATCTGATATCTCAGGTTCCGGGATGGAAGACGAAATAAACGCCGATCCTTAGCAAATAGCAAGTTGATGCTTTTTGTCTCCTGGTAAGTTCGGCTGGCACCTTGGGTTAGGTCTTTTCCTGCTATTGCTAAGCTATCAATGAACTCGTCATCTTCCGTGTAAAAATTCACCACTGCAGAAAAAGAGCGAATATCCTGCTTGCCAAAATTATGGAATTTGCCACTGTATTGGAACGTTCTGCTCAACTGCCATAGTTTTCCATTGCTTGATGTTTGATGGTCGCTGACATAAACCCAGTCGTTTAAGATTTCCAATATGGGTTGATTGGCGAGTTGAATTTTTTCTTGCATAGCATAGGTGATGGTAGAAAAAATTTCCTCTGCATTCGTGATTTCCACTAGCTGCCAGTTTTTATTCTTTTCAAGCTTTAAATCAGCTCGAAAATCTATACCTAGCGCTTGGTTCGAGAAATTGAGCCCAATATGTGCAGTGCGAGCTGTTTTTTCAAAGTAAGCCAATGCTTGCAAAAGCTCGATTGCTTCGAGTGAGTCCACAATGATTTTGCTGAAGGCGTGATAATTCTTTTGGCCTCGATAAGACGGTTTGCTGACATCAAAATAAGTATCGATCTCAGCCTTAAAAGCCTGTCTTAGCTCAAATCGCTCGATCAAGTTGAATTGGCTGAAGTCAAAAAATTGAGAAGTGCTTTCTTTGCTGACGATTGCCTCGACAGCTTTGCCGGCAACTCGATCAAGGTCAACGTATTTATGAAACTTGACTTGATCTTTCGTATGGATGGCATGAGCAATCTGCAGCAGGGCGAAGCTTGGGCTTTTCCACCAAATCCATGCACCATAGGCAAATACCATGCAGCAGGTGATGCTTGTGAAAATGGAAAGCTTACGCTTCATAATTTACCCTCATACGGATCTGTTAGGAATAAGTTCGGATAGTATAAGGGCAATTTAAAGAAAAAAATACACCCTCTGCCAGACTGTCGTTAAGCTGGAGGATGTCTTTGAAATTATTCATTTTTATTGGGATAAATCAGACGATTATTCTCCAATAATTTGGCGTAGTGCTTGAATTATTCCCGTCGATTCTTGGCGAACGCCCATTTGTTGATAGCGGATGACCCCGTCTTCATCAAGCCGGCTGATGACATTGAAGTGGGTGTACTTATTTTCCACTGGAGAAAACGATTGGAATGAGGAGTGGCTTGCATGGAGTTAAATAAAAAACGGCAAGACTGCTTGCAGGAATGATAGCTGCAAGCAGTCAGCAAGTTCGGATAAGTTACGTGAAATTTTAAAGTGTATACATAAATGCGACGATATCTCGCTTTTCTTGTTCGCTCAGTCCAAGCTCTAGGACTAGATTAAAGAACTCAACCGTATCGTCTAATGTCAATAAACGTCCATCATGTAAGTATGGTGGTGAATGGCGAATGCCGCGCAAGGGGAAAGTTTTGATGGGGCCGTCCTGGTTTGCATAGCGACCATTGACCATACGTGGTTCAAAGAAGCGTTCAGCCTGAAGATTATGCATCAGGTTATCAGTATAATAAGGCGGCATGTGACAACTCGCACAGCGAGCCTTACCCATGAAAAGCTCTTGTCCGCGTAACTCCGCTTCGGTTGCCAGACTTTCAATCAGATAGCCTTCACGATCCAACTTGGGGGCTGGCGGAAAATCGATGATGGATTGAAACTCTGCCATGTGAGCCACTTGAATAGCGCGATCCAGTTTATTAAATCCTTTCTTGGCAGCGATGACGTGATCACCATCAAAATACGCACCAAGTTGTTCAAATTCTGTAAAATCCTCAACAGTCTTCAAGGCTCTTTGACTTCCAAAAAGCCTTTGAATATTGACTCCCCGCAGGGTCGGAGTATCTAAGCGCCGTCGTGATTCTTGAGGTCTTGTGGTCGGATCGAGATGGGTCGCGGCATTGGTGTGACCGTTGGCATGGCAGTCAAAGCAGGTGATGCCGGTTTGTGGCCTATCTGTGCGACGATCCACAGTCAAATTAAATTGCTGTTGCGCAAAAGGTGTGACCAACAGACGAAGGCCGTCCAGTTGTCTTGGAGTCAGGATACCATCGAAGAGTTCAAAAAAATTTTGATTGGTGATGAGTTCGCCTTGCGAAACATCCCCCAAGTCAGGGCGTGTGGTTAAGAAAAGTGCCGGCGGAAATTCTGGAAGAAAATGATCAGGAAGGTCCAGATCAACATCAAATCTTTTCAGATCGCGATTTTCCTGAAAAAAGATCTCGTCGATATGAAACTGAGGCAGCACTTGTCCGCCTTCTTCATGCTTCGGATGAGGTAGAGGTAAAAAGCCTTCAGGAAAAAGCCCTTGTTTTTTGATTTCTACGGGGCTCAGTTGGCCTAGCGATTCCCATGTTTGACCAGCAGGTAAAAGAACACGAACGCCCTCTTGAACTGCTTTGCCTCGTGTCATGCTTACAACGTCGCTTTTTTGATTGGAAAGATCATAGCGTGCTTCCAATAGTTTTTGCTGTCTTGCCTCGAACTCCGGCTTTTCTGCAATCAGTCGTTCACGTAGGTCAGCGAAACTTTCCGAAATCGCGACTGGTGCATAACTTGTATCACCAACCGGCGGTTCTTCTATTGTCGAAGCAGCGGGATGGGGTCTCCTGGAATCATTACTACTAAAAAGGGACGCGTCCTGGTTACAAGCCGAGAGCGCGCAGAGAGGCAAAGCTAGGGCAAGCAGCCTTTTCATAGTGAATCTCCTTGATGTGAAAGTCGGCGTGATGGTTTTTCGAATTCCCTCAATTCGATTTTGACAAAACCCTATGCAAACCTGCCGTTTTTGGGCGAGTTGCATTTTTATATGAACATCGTTAGAGCCCTTATAAATGGCTGCTTGTGTGATCGCAATACGCAACAAGCCCTATAAATGTAATGGGTAAGCAATAAATTTATGTGTGAATTTTGCCAGGGTAAGAAAACGGATGAAAGGTTTGACCCTCAATCAACACCGCCCTGACTGGTGAAGCATCACCTCCGGCAATTTTTAAAGGCAAAGCGATGAGATGATAGCTGCCTTCGTCTACCTCATCAAGATCAACACCCTCTAATATCGCAAGCTTGTGCTGATAGACTGTCTGATGCGATTCCAAATCTTTGGAATCTTCCGGATCGACTGAGGGAGTGTCCAGCCCAATGAGACACACATTTTCTTGTGCCAAGGCGCTGATCAATTCCGGAGCTAGGGAAGTAAATTCTTTCTGAAAAGCCTGACGATGAGCAAAGCTTTTGGTTTTAAAGAGAACGCGCGGGGCCTTGATTTGCCTGATGTCGATATCAGTTATCTGTAAACGCCGGGGACCGACATGGGTCACGTCGATCACCTGGCAAGGCCCCAGGTAGTATTCCAAGCTGCGTTGGTCGATGGTCTGGCCATCTTTATGGTAGTGGCTAGGGGCATCGGTATGTGCACCAATGTGAACTGTGGATTTGATCCAGGATAGGGCGAGATGATGACCTTTGGTAAACGATAGGGTTTCCTCTCGATGAAACGCTTCATCGCCGGGAAATACCGGGCTATTTTGGTCAATCAATGGTGAAATATCATATATTTTCATACCATGGCCTCATCTTTTGGAAAACAATGGGAAGCCCCGTATAAGGGGCTTCATGGTCTGGCTAAAACCTTAAATTCAACGGCGATTGGTGTCGGTAATGCGCCCACTTCAACTGTCGTTCGCGTGGGGCGGATACCTTGAAAAGCTTCATTATAAACCTGATTGAAACTGGCGAAATCCTGCTTCATATTCGTCAAAAACACCTGGATATCCAAGACTTTTTCCAAGCAAGATCCGGCGTCCGCCAATATTTTGCGAACATTCTCAATGACAGCCTGGGTTTGAACCTTGATATCATAATCAACGATCTCGCCCTTCTCGTTTAGACTTACCCCAGGAATCGTCTTGGAACCGACCTGCCTCGGGCCGATTCCTGACAACAGCAAGAGATCACCGTAGCGTCTAGCGTGCGGATAGTTACCGACAGGTTCCGCGCTGACCTTGCTGACAATTTCATAGTCAGCTATTTGCTTGGTAGATGACAGTGGGTGGGAAGGACGAGGCGCCAGCTCCTGGGCGGGGCTCTGTTTCAAGGGTATCGGACGAGTGGCGCGTTCAAAATCCGTCAGGCTTTCAACAAGATCAGCCTGACTACCTTCTTCAGAAGCGAGCATGGTATCCAAGTCGACAGCTTGTACGGGCTGGTTGGGATGTAAACCAACAAGGGCAGCGCCAGTTCCCCAGACGGGTTCGTAGGCGAAAACTTCGCCAGTAAAGTGATTACTTTGCCCCAGCAATCCATTTAGCCACCAGATGCCCTTAAAGCCCATATCGCCATTGGCTTGTCTGGCAAAATCGCGGGCACACTGGGCGACATCTTCAACAGCTCCTTTGCCCAGCAAGTCCAAAATCTTCTGATTCCACTCATCATCTTTGCGCGAGGAAATCCGATTCTTCCCGGGATCGAAGGCCTCGACCAGATAGCGATTGGATAAGTTGCTGACCAAGACGGCAATGGCTTTTTTACCGCTGGCAGCCAGTGCACGACTTGCAGCTTGACCAATGCGAGTCGTTTCCTGTTTTTCACTATACATGTTGCAGGAAACGACGGAAGCCGGCAGGCGATTATCCGGGTTCAATAACTTTTGGGCGACGATAGTTCCGGTGTCTATGGGAAAGCCGCGGTAGTTAATCAGCCGGGTTTTCATTCCTAATTGCTTCACTTCATCGGCATATGCCTGGGCAAAGTCGGTGTCGCAGCGGAATTGATAAGGGATCGAGCCCAGCATGTGCCAGTTTTGATCGACGTGCAACCATTCAGGTTGCGGATCGGCTTGAAACATATAACCCAAAATCGATAACCATTGGGTAGAGAAGTAGAGAATGAGGTCGGCATCCTGTTCGGCGATATCCTGGCGAATGCGCCCATAGGAGTCGTAGAGTCGCTGCCAAGATTCATTTTGCTCATGAGCGAGAAGAATGTGCGGCATGCCGGAAACGATGTAAGCCTTGCTGATTAAAGATGACTTGCTCATGCGCGTCCTCCTTGCCGACTTGGATTCCACTCGACAACGGCATTGCCGGTACCGATCACAGTTCCATAGCCGTGTACCTCGGCTGGATAATCCGGAACATTCATGGCTGATAGCAGCCAGGACAAAGAGCCGACTTTGGTTTCAGCAGTTGCCATCTCATTAAACTCAGGCATGATAGCCAATAGCTCGCGGCATTGGCCTTGGCGCATCATTGAAAGTACTTTCATGTCCCATAAGTATTGGCCATGATGATGAATCCGCTCGTAACTCATATCTTCCGGTATGTCTGGCTCATGCACAAAATGCCGATGAGACAGAGAGCAGGATGCAAGTAACACACAGCGCTTGCCCGAAGCTTCAATCGCTTTTCGCGTCGCCTGCCCCAGAGCAATCGCCTGCTCGGAGCCGATTTCATTTGAATAATAGAAAGCCGCTTGATTAGCGGAAATTAAGACGACGGGAATGTCCCACTCGGGATTAATGAGGTGTAAGCAGATGATGCTGCCATAATCCAGACGGAAATCCGGATTGGTCACTAAGCTTGTCAGCATACCGGCATCATCGCATTCTGCCTTGATCGCCTTCGATAGATCGACATCAACCTTAACATCGTAGTTGTAGCGAAAAAGGTGAGGAAAGATCGGGTCAACCGACAGCCCCTTAAACTGCGACAAACCAAGAAAATGGTGGCCAATATATGTGGGCCAGTGCGGAGAATGAACAAGCAAGACATCAGGTTTTAGTTCTTTGATATTTTTTCGGCAGCGCTCATAAGCCCAGCGTAGGACTTCCCAACCACACTCGGCACGCGGTTCATTTTGAGGTGGGTTTTCCGCATAAACGAGGTGCGGTGGATGAGGGGCAAGCACCCCGGCTACGATCTCTCCGTGAGCCATTCTCTATCTTCCTTATTCAAATCGAGTCTCAAATTTGAAAGCAAATATTTTTTTCTTCGGTATAAAATTCTAGCGAGTACCGCCCTCCTTCGCGGCCGACGCCGGAAGCCTTGCTGCCGCCAAAGGGCACACGCAAATCGCGGTTCATCCAGGTATTGACCCAGACAAGACCCGCTTCCAAATCCAAGGCGGCCCGTTGTGCCGTGCTGAGATCCTTCGTCCAAACCGTTGCCGCCAAACCATATTTCACGCCGTTCGCCATCGCTAAGGCTTCGTCATAGTCACGAAACGAGGTGATGGTGACGACAGGGCCAAAGACTTCTTCCTGCATGATTTCTAGAGATGTGTCCTGAGTTCTGAGTATGGTTGGCTGGTAATAATAGCCTTTTGTCAGCTCATCAGGCATGTCCATGCCTCGGCCACCACATAAAAGATGGGCACCGGCTGCTACCGCCCGCTGCACCATTCCATCTACTTTTTGCCAATGGTCGGCACTGACTAAAGGCCCCATAAAGGTTTCATCCTGTCTGGGATCGCCGACTTTCAGCTGCCGCGTTGCTGCGAGAAATTCATCGCAGAAGCGATCAACGATATTTTCATGCACGAACAAACGTGAGGTGCAAAGGCAGATTTCCCCTTGATTGGTAAAACTCGAACGGATACTTGTATCCAGGCATGCTTGAAAATCGCAATCAGAAAATATAAGAGCCGGGTTTTTACCACCTAATTCAAAGCTTAATTTTTTCTGAAACGGTGCAGCCCGCTTGCTGATCATGGTTGCCGTTTGGGTACCGCCGGTAAAAGAAATAAGTGGCACATCCGGGTGTCCGACCAGAGCATCGCCAGCCGTTGCGCCTTTACCATAGACGATGTTGCAGACTCCTGGGGGAAAGCCGATCTCATCGATCAATTGCGCTAATAAGTATGCTGTCATCGGCGTCAGCTCGGATGGCTTTGCCACGACGGTATTTCCAGTGGCTAACGCCGGTGCTAGTTTCCAGGTCAAAAGATAGAGCGGCAAATTCCAGGGGGAAATCAATCCGGCGACTCCGAGCGGAGCCCTTTGCGTCAAGTTCAAAACATCAGGGCTGCTTTGATAGGCGCTTTCTTCCTGATGCAGGATAGCTCCAGCAAAAAAACGAAAATTGGCAATGGCTCGTGGAATATCGACATTTTTTGCAAGCTTTACCGGCTTACCCTGATCTTCGCTTTCCGCCCAGGCAAAATCATCAAGGCGGGCCGCAATGGCATCGGCCAAGGCGTTAAGTAAGTCGGAGCGCTCCTGGCGTGAGCTGCGGGACCAGTCAGGAAATGCCCGTTTTGCGGCTTGCACTGCGAGGTCCACATCCTGGGCGTTGGAATCAGGCAGACGGGAATAGACCTGACCTGTGCGAGGATTGATATTATCCAAATAGGAGCCCGATTGGGGCTCGCAAAACCGTTGATCAATGTAGTTTTGAATGATCGTCATGCTGCCAGCCTTTGACATAAGGTTCAGGGTCAAAATACCATCGATCCTGGTCGGGGTCCCAATCATCCCAGGCCTGGACCTCTTGCATGTTTGCCCGCAAACTCGGTGGAATCACTTCGTTGACGATATGGGCTTTCTGCCGTTCCAATGGATAGGGGTTGCGTAAGTCAAAGCCCAGGACGCCCAGCACCCAGCGTGCGACATACCACGTCGCCCTTGGGTCCCAGCCATGAGACACTTTGATCACCACACCCAGACCATCCTTAAAATCGGGATGAATAATACTAAGCCCCAGTAAGCCATCAGCGCCTTCTTTGGCGATGACTTCGCCCCGGCAGGATTTCAGAATAGTTGAATCGAGGCGATTGAAGCCACCGATGTGATCGGGGTGGCGAATCATAGCCTCCCAAATCCAGTCTTCGTCTTTGCGCACGGCGAGGTCAGCAAAAAGTCGAGCCAGCTCGTTAACTGTCATGGCTATCGTCGGCAGTCCACAGCCATCTTTGGCGACAATTTGAGATTGCAATTCGCTGCCCAGGATTTCTCTGACCTTGTTCATGTAAACCTGATGAAAAGGATGCTGTGGCAAAGTATAGCCGATCCTCGACCAATTATTTAATTCACAGGCGCGAATGATCGCCGCGTGTTTTCCAGAACAACTGTGATACCAACGTCTTGGGCGGCGAAGTTGCTTGCCGAACTGGGCAAGCGGCAGGGCGTGTGGTGTTTGCAAGAGCCCGTATTCGGATGGTTTCAAAATATCTTTGACCGCTTCAATATGGATGGTTTCCGCATTATGAGAAGCGATAGAAACAGCTTTGGATTCCCAGCTAAGCTGGGGGTCGAGTTCGTGCGCAATGACTTTAATCTGCACCGGCTTCATCATCGAGCGGCCGTAACAAAGCACATTGCCGCCATAGGAATGCAGCAGTTCCTTGCCATGAAACCAGGCAATCGCCCCGTGCACGGTAACTTCGGGAATGTTGTGCCGCCGATAATCGACTAGCGGCACCCAGCTGTTATCATGCATGCTGCCACCCTTTGTCCGACGACAAGAGCGGACGGACTTGCTGCCAAAAGCTTTTCATGCTGGCTTTGACTTCATCGTTATTGTGATTGTTAAAATCAAACCACAGCATCAAGCGATCATTGGGATCATATTTATTCATCAGTTGTTCGGCTACGTCTTGAGGATTACCGGAAACAGCATTTTCCACGGCTTCTGCAACTTTCCGCGGGTCCAGAGTGCCTTCTACCGCCCGCCAGTAGTTGGAAACGGCTTTTTCTGCCGCCTGCTGAGCCGCCTGGCGTTGCTCACTTGGTGAGAGATTTTCCTCGCCATTAACAAAAATGAGGACAGTGCGCGGCATATTGGAGCGTTGCCAGTTGCCACCGGCTGGATGAAAGCATTGGGACAGCCGCTCATGAGTTTCTTCAATGACCGTAGAGGGGGTAATCGATAAGTTAAAAACCCAGTGAGGGAGATACTTATTGGCTAGTTCTTGCGCGATCGGGTCGTGCGAGCCAAGCACAAGTTGCAATAAATCCATGCGTCCTTCAAAGGGAATCACGCCTACTTTCTCGAAACTCCAATAGCTTGGGACTTCAATTTTGCCATCGCGCTCAGCATATCCGGTTTCTTGATTTTGTGTGCGGATTTTGTGCCAAAGTTCCTCCCCCTTAAACTGCGAGGCTTGCAGATACATGGGACTGATCATGTCGCTCGAAATGGTTTCATTGCGTAAGGCACGGTTAAAAATCTCAATGGCCTGGCGAAAGATTAAGCCCTTCAGCACGGGCCAGGCGAGTTCTTCGAGTGCGTTTCTAGCTTTAATTCCATAGGGATGATTGGAGAAAGGAAAACGACCGGCAGCATATCCTAAATAAAGCTTTCGAGTTTCGTTGGGATCTAAGCCGTGCAAGCTTAAAAAGGTTTTCACCGCTTCAGCATGTGCCAGTGGACCGCCATTGCAAAGGATATTGCGGATGGCGGAACCGATTTCAATACGATCTGTCATATGAAAGGCTTTATGGGCCAATTGCAGGATGTCTGTATTGAGGCCGATTTCACCTTTAAAGTGGGGAATAACGGGATTAGGATTTTGCTTTTGAATTTCACAGGAAAGGTGTGATTCGGCAATCCACGCCACACCAAATCCCAATTCATCAGCTAGACGTAATTGGTCAAAGAAATTGTGAAACATCGTTCGTTCATCAGGCATGTAGCCATCGACATCGGTTTGGCAGATCGAAAGAAAGATATCAAATTTCATAAGCACACCGTCCTACCACCATCGACTGGTATGTTGATACCACTGATATATGCTGCAAGATCACTCGCCAGGAAGGTGCAGGCATAGGCCACTTCACTGGCACTCGCAAATCGCTGTAAAGGAACCTCTTGCATCATTTCTGCTTCGACTTGTTCGCGACTTTTCCCTGACTTGCGCATTTTGCCCTGTACAATCTGTTCCAGGCGCTCGGTTTTGGTAAAGCCTGGCAAAACATTGTTGACAGTAATGCCAGATGAACCGAGCTCATTGGCTAAGGTCTTCGCCCAATTCGCAACTGCGCCACGAATGGTATTGGAGACGCCAAGCCCAGGCAAAGGAGCTTTGACAGAAGTTGAGATGATATTGATGATACGACCAAAATGCCGTTCTTTCATATGTGGCAAGCATGCCTGGACCAATAGCGTGTTCGCCAATACGTGCTGTTGAAAGGCTGCACTTAGCTCTTCTGTTGTTGCCTCTGCCAATGGGCCAGGCGCTGGTCCGCCACTATTGCATACAAGAATATCGACGTCGTTAGGAAGTCGGCTGGTAAGCTCACGAACTGCCATGGGATCACTGAGATCACAGACTTCGGCTTGGTGCTGCAAGTTCGAGTTTTGTTGCGGCAGACCTTTCAGAACTGTGGCCAGTTTTTCGGTATTCCTCGCCAGCAGTGTGACACGTGCACCTGCTCGTGCCAGCTCTTGGGCACATGCTTGACCGATACCTTGAGACGCACCACAGATTAAGGCATGTTTCCCTGCCAAAGCATCATGTGTAAACATCCGTGAAAAAGCCTCCATCTGGTATGAGTTTTGCCTGAATTAGCATAAAAACCGCTCTGGAGGCAAATTATCTTTAAATGCTCGGGCTTTGATCAAACGGAAGGAGGCGATGAAAAAGGCGACAAAATGCTGTGTGAATCAGGCGTCAGCTTTACCTGTGACGCCTGCGGGCTGTGTTGTGGGCCAAGGAGAGCTAAAACGTGGCGGCTTCGATCCTTTGTTTTC